>NZ_QPJT01000011.1 GCF_003337415.1 Anaerobacterium chartisolvens
CTGTTCTTGAGAAATTATCGGAGTTTTACGGATCTAGCCCCGCAAAGGCATATGGCTGTAAGGTTTAAGTGCCCTGTTACTGATTAGAAAATGGGCAAAAAACGGGATGAAAGGGTCTGGTGTACGGGAAAAAGTACAATATTTAAGGGGCTAAGAAAAGGCTGTAATGGCTGATATGTGAGGATTTTGCCCAAAAGGTCTGTTTAAGAGCAAGTTCCATTAAAACAAGGATTGAAACTAAGCACCTGCCGGCTATAGATATTATTGATTGTCTTATGTTTAAGAGCAAGTTCCATTAAAACAAGGATTGAAACAGCTTGTGGTTTTTGACCCTCCGCACTTAACGTGGGCAGGTTTAAGAGCAAGTTCCATTAAAACAAGGATTGAAACTTACAATTGCTGCGAAGCCGAGAAACACCCATGCTTTGTTTAAGAGCAAGTTCCATTAAAACAAGGATTGAAACCCTGCACTCAATAGCTTTGTATTGTTAACTGCCCATCGTTTAAGAGCAAGTTCCATTAAAACAAGGATTGAAACACGGGTTTAGGGAGGGAAACAACCCCTCCCCCCGTTTGTTTAAGAGCAAGTTCCATTAAAACAAGGATTGAAACTTAGGATAGGATTAGTTTCTTTTTGCAGCATAAGTTTGTTTAAGAGCAAGTTCCATTAAAACAAGGATTGAAACAAGTTACTTATATTTACACCGAATCTACTGTTAAAGGGTTTAAGAGCAAGTTCCATTAAAACAAGGATTGAAACAGATAACAACAAATGGGCATGTGCGGGACGGAGTACTAGTTTAAGAGCAAGTTCCATTAAAACAAGGATTGAAACCAGCCTCCTCTATCATCTTAACAACATCATTCCGGGAGTTTAAGAGCAAGTTCCATTAAAACAAGGATTGAAACACCATTTAGGAATAATATTATCACCTGTATATTTTAAGTTTAAGAGCAAGTTCCATTAAAACAAGGATTGAAACCCAGATATAGTAATGCTAATAAAAATAGCAGACGTATTGTTTAAGAGCAAGTTCCATTAAAACAAGGATTGAAACAGCAGATCCCCAAACCCCAATAAGCCTTAACGGGCTTGTTTAAGAGCAAGTTCCATTAAAACAAGGATTGAAACAAGTTGTGTCATAAACTGACACTCCTACATCATATGAGTTTAAGAGCAAGTTCCATTAAAACAAGGATTGAAACTATTTTTTCTTTGATAATCTATATTTCATTCTCAAGTTTAAGAGCAAGTTCCATTAAAACAAGGATTGAAACATATTTGTAAATCGTTTTCATCCTCAATCAAATGTTGTTTAAGAGCAAGTTCCATTAAAACAAGGATTGAAACAAGAAGAAGGACAGGAATAAATCCGTTAAATCTGTGTTTAAGAGCAAGTTCCATTAAAACAAGGATTGAAACAGTATATCCGTGAGGCTCATCCATTGCTTAGTGCTAGTTTAAGAGCAAGTTCCATTAAAACAAGGATTGAAACATAAGTCTGTATTTTCGTATGAGGCGGCTACAACAAAGTTTAAGAGCAAGTTCCATTAAAACAAGGATTAAAACAAAATAATTTTCTTCTATACTCTGGTGTTATATCTCTAGTTTAAGAGCAAGTTCCATTAAAACAAGGATTGAAACTATCGTTTTCAGTTATTTCATGCATAGGCTTATAGCCTCGTTTAAGAGCAAGTTCCATTAAAACAAGGATTGAAACTTTATAGCCGATAACTGGCTTATCATTTTCCGCATTGGTTTAAGAGCAAGTTCCATTAAAACAAGGATTGAAACTAAAATTCATGTCGAATATATCTTTGGCCTCTACTATGTTTAAGAGCAAGTTCCATTAAAACAAGGATTGAAACAAAGGACCATAGTCACAGTATACCAGTGTCGATCCAAGTTTAAGAGCAAGTTCCATTAAAACAAGGATTGAAACATTATGACCGGCGCATAATGTCCGCATACTTTCGGGGTTTAAGAGTAAGTTCCATTAAAACAAGGATTGAAACGCAATAACATCCGCTACGCTGGACGGGTAAGCTCTTCGTTTAAATGCAAGTTCCATTAAAACAAGTGATAAAAACAGAAAAATTAACAATAAATTTTCCTGTAAATGGAGGAAAACATGAAATAATGTAGAATAGATCTGTTATAAACCTTAAAGCACGGGAGGTATCGCTTTTGAAGCTAATTCTTAATACTCCGGGTCTGTATCTGTGCAAAAGGGGAGAGTGCTTTCAGATACAGACGGATGGGGAGAAACAGGATATTTCTGCAAGAAAGGTCGATCAGATACTTATAACAACAAGGGCCGCTCTTTCTACTGATGCCATAGAGCTGGCTCTGGAAAATAACATAGACATTGTCTTTCTTAAAAATACTGGCAAGCCTTTGGGCCGAATCTGGCACTCCAAGCTGGGAAGCATAACAACAATAAGAAGAAAGCAGCTTTTTCTGCAGGATGAGCCTCTTGGCCTTTGTCTGGTTAAGGAGTGGATCGGGGAAAAGCTGGATAATCAGATGGAGCTTTTAAGTAAGCTGTCCTCAAACAGGAGGGACGAGCGCAGGAGCATGGCGAAAGAGTCTGCGGAGAGAATCAGGAACTGCAAGGACAGCATTATGGCAGTTTCTACCGATAAAAGCATAGATGATGTAAGAGAGTCTATTCAGGGCTACGAGGGCACTGCAAGCAGAATGTATTTTGAGGCACTTTCAATTCTTATACCTCCTAAGTATGAATTTAACGGACGGAGCAGGAGTCCGGCACTTGACCAATTTAATTGTGTGCTGAACTACTCTTATGGAATTCTGTATTCCAGCGTCGAAAAGGCCTGTATTATTGCAGGCCTAGATCCGTATATAGGCATTATGCATACCGACAATTACAATAAAAAGGCTCTGGTTTTTGATCTTGTTGAAATTTACAGGGGATATATGGACGAGATTGTATTCCGGCTTTTCAGCACGAAAAAGGTGGAGGACAGCTTCTTTGATGTTATTGAGTCAGGCTACTATTTAAATAAGGATGGTAAAAGGGCTGTAATAGGAGAGTATAACAAGGAATTGGAAAAAAAGATAAAGTACAGGGGAAGAAATATAGAATTTGCAAATATAATTCAATATGATTGCCATCAGCTTGCAAACAGGATATTAAAGGAGGCAGTGTCTTGCTGATATGGGTAATTTATGATATAGTATCAACCCGCACACGCAATAATATTATAAAAAAATGTAAAAATGCAGGGCTTTACAGGGTTCAGAAAAGTGTTTTTCTGGGGGAGCTGGAAGATAACCAGCTTGATGAACTGAAGCTTGTTTTGGGGGATATGATTAATAATGACAAGGATTCTGTATATATCTTCCCTATGAGCAGGGCTGAGTTAAACAAGGCCGGCTTACTTGGTCAGGCATTTGACAAGGAGCTGATCACCGATGAAATTATCTCAAGGTTTTTTTGATGAATACAGGAACTTTATAACGCCTTCTGAAATTATAGAATTTTCCTACTGCAAAAGGTTTATATACTTTATGAAGTGCCTTGGGATTGAGCAGCATGAGGAAAACAGATATAAGGTTCAGGTGGGCAGGGAAATTCATGAGAGGCGTCAGGATGAGAACAGCAGCTATTTGAGGAAGAAAATAGGAACTGTTGAAAGGATGAACGATGTAAGCCTTGTATCCCGAATATGGGGTATAAGAGGAAAGGTGGATGAGGTTCATACTCTGAATGACGGGACAATGGCTCCTCTGGATTATAAGTTTTCAAAGTTTGATGAAAAAATATATCAAACATATAAAAATCAGTTGATTCTGTATGCGCTTATGATTGAGGAGGTATTCAACAAAGCTGTTGAAAGGGGATTTCTTGTGTACTGCAGGGATGGAAGCAGGCTTGTAGAGGTGGGCATTTCTCAAAAGGACAAGCGTGAGATTTCGGAATGCGTTGCAGAGTATAAGGATGTATTAAACGGCTACTTTCCCAAAGGCACGCGCTATAAGGCAAGATGTACGGACTGCTGCTATAAAAACATTTGCATTGGGTAAATCAAACGAAGTACAGGTGTGGAGGTGAAAAATGCTTACGGGGGTATATCAGCTCGGAGAGTATCTAGGAGAGAATGCGGGAATACAGGGAGGGGAACTGGAGGGTGTGGTCGAAAACCCCAATGAGAAGGGAAGCTTAAAGCACGTAATTAAAATAATATTTGACGAGGACGGAAGGTTTCTTGAGGAAATAGCCTATGAGGAGTTTTCCGAAAGTCGCATAGAGAGATATGCATATAAAAAGGGGGTCGGAGCAAGGGGTGGAGACGTGACCCCCGTCTCAAAGCTTACTGAGCCGTCAAAAACAGTGACAAAAATAAAGGCGGCTTTAAAGGATCTGGTTGCCGGGGCTTCTAAGGGGAAGGAACGGGACATGTTCGCGGCAATATTAAGCTGCTTTGATGAAAATGCCCCACAGCTTGTAAAGCATGTTGAGGAGAAACTGGCAGGTATGGCCTTCGGGAAAAGGGATTCCTCGCTGCTGACAGTTGCCGTAAGGCAGAGGGACAGTGAAAAGTACATGGGTGACTATTCGGTTGTGAAAGAGCGTCTGCTTAAGATGTATGACGAGCAGTATTTTGACAGGTACGGCAAGGTATCCAGAGGACAGGGGATATGCTATTATTGCGGGCGGAGTACGGAGGTTTACGGGTTTGTAAATACCTACAATTCATATACTGTAGATAAAATAGGCTTTGTAAGCGGAGGCTTCAGACAGGAGCTGGCATGGAAGAATTATCCTGTTTGCTCGGGATGCTCACATACTCTTGAGCGGGGCAAAAGATATATTTCAGCCAATCTCACATCAAGGTTTTCAGGCTTCAATTATTCCGTTATACCCAAAATAACCTTTAAGGATAATGAGCAGCAGAATATTATAAGTGAAATAATTGAGGATTTTGAAAGGCATAAATTCTCTCTCTCCCAGAAGGAAAATCTTCTGGCCAGCGAGGATGAGTTTATTGAGGTCATGGCAAACAGCGGAAACAGCATGAATTATAACCTGCTAATCTTTAAGGAGGAACAGTCGGGAAAGGTTTTCAGGATATTGCTTTATATAGAGGATATAGTTCCCAGCAGGCTGAAAAGGATACTAAGGATAAAGGACAGGGTAGAAGAGATAGCATTGTTTAGAAATCTTCCGGGAAAGGATAAGACTGTCTATAACATGCCCTTCAGCTTTGAAAGAATAAGGAGGTTTCTGCCCAACACAAGGATTGAGGGCAGCTTTGACAAGAGCTTTTTGGAGGTGCTGGACAACATCTTCAGCCATAAAAAAATAAGCTATAAGTTTCTTTTAAGAAGGATGACGGAGAAAATACGGTCTGCATTTTTAAGCGGGCAGTATATTGATGTGCTGGTGCTTGAAGCACTTATAAGCATATTGTTTATACAAATGCTGGGGCTTTTCAGCGACAGGGAGGATGGGAGGAGCTGTGTAATGGCAGAAAAAAATGAAAAAAATGCAGAGTATCTGAATTTTTTTGAAACACATTCCGTGGTTTTCGACTCAGATTACAGGAAAGCGGTTTTCCTTACAGGAGTGCTGGCTGACAAGCTTATGTCAATTCAATATAAGGAAAGGAGCAGCAAGCCCTTTTACAGCAGGCTAAACGGTTTAAAGCTTAACACCGGGCTTGTAAAAAGAATTTACAGGGAGGCAGTAAACAAGCTGGAAGAGTATAAAAAGAACTATTACAGGGAGCTTGAGCTGCTTATATGCGAATTTATGCTGGAGCCTCAGTCAATATCTGATGATGATATAAGCTTTTATTTTACGATGGGAATGACGATGTCGAAAAAATTCCAAAAGGAAAAGAAGGAGGAAGGTAAGGATGATTAACAGCAGACAGGAAATTCTTTTTATATATGATGTGACGGACGCAAATCCTAACGGAGATCCTTTAGATGAAAATAAGCCAAGGATAGACGAGGAGACTGGCATTAATATTGTTACCGACGTAAGGCTGAAAAGGACAATAAGAGATTACCTTTATTCATACAAGGGTTTTGACGGAAAGAACGGAAAGGATATTTTTGTAAGAGAGGTGGAATCCGATAAGGGTGGGATTAAGGATGGAAAAGCAAGGGCCAGAGATTTTGGTGAAAAAGCAGGTGCTATTCTTGAAAATGCCATAGATATAAGACTGTTTGGAGGAGTAATACCTCTTCCCGAGGATTCAATAACCTTTACAGGCCCGGTTCAGTTTAATATGGGAAGGTCATTAAATAGAGTTACGCTTACCCATATGAAGGGAACCGGGGCATTTGCCTCTAAAGAAGGAGCCGGTAATAAAACCTTTAGGGATGAATACATTCTGCCGTATTCGTTAATAGCCTTCCACGGCATTGTAAACGAAAATGCCGCCAGAGAAACCCAACTGCAGGAGTCGGATGTGGAGCTTATGCAAGAGGCCCTGTGGATGGGGACCAAAAATCTAATAACGCGGTCTAAGATGGGACATATGCCCAGGATGATGATAAGGGTTGTGTATAAGAAGGATAACTTTTTTATAGGAGAGCTGCAGAAAAAGATAAAAATAAGCTCGTTAATAGAGGATGAGAAGATAAGAGGGCCCGAGGATTTTGTTCTGGATGTTGGAAAGCTTTTAGAGGAGCTGTCTCTACATTCTGAAAAGATAGAGAAGGTAATTTTTATTGCGGATAAAGCACTTAAGCTTGTGAGCAAAGGGGAAGAGGTGGATTTGAATAAAATAGAGAGTATCAGGCTTGAAGAGGCTGTCTATTAAATTAGGAGATGTTGAAAGTGAAAAATAATATTCTGGTATTTGATATATGGGCAGACTACGGACATTTTAAAAAGCCATATACCACAACCTCTCCCCTCACATACTCCATGCCTTCATGTACGGCTCTGGCTGGTATGGTATCTGCGATAATCGGTCTGGACAAAAGGGAGTATAGCAGTTTCTTCGGGAACGGAATGGCGGGCTTTGGAATTTCTCTGCTCAGGCCTGTAAAGAAGGTAAGAATAAGTGAAAACCTTATAAATACAAAAAAGTCTATGAACAGGATTTATGAGAGAACGCAGATAAAATTTGAATTCTTGAAGGATCCATGCTACAGGGTTTATTTCCGTCACTCGGATGAAGGTATATATTCTGCCCTAAAGGCAATGCTTGAAAAGCATAAATCCGTGTATACGCTCAGCATGGGCCTTAGCCAGCTTCTTGCAAACTATGGGTTTGTGGGAGAATATGAGTCTGTGGATATAGAAGGAGGTCATGAGTTCAAGGAGTTTGCATGTGCTTTGCCTGCAGGGCTTTTAGGCAAGGGTGATGTGAATTTTACAAATGATGGTGAGTATTTTACCGAAAGACTTCCTTTGGAGATGAATAATGACAGGATGGTAAAAAGCTATGGCGATGTGCTGTTTGAGAGGGGCTGCGGGAGAATTGCGGCAAGGCTTGAGAAATACATAGACATAAAAGGGCTTGAAGAAAGTATAAGCCTTATTCTGGACGGAGGGAAATAACTTTGCTTTCACATCCTAAAAAGAGGCTATGCAGCCATCTTAAAGACTCCATGCTTATAGGAATTAATGTTCTAAAGCAAATGAAGCTTGATTTTGAACTGTGTTCAAAAGCTGAAATTGAGCGAATTTGCGGTTTAAGCCTGCTTACACATGATATTGGCAAGGGTACGCTGTTTTTTCAGGAGTATATTAAGGATATTGAGGCGGGAATAGAGCCGCCGAGGCATAAAGGAAAAGAAGAAAAGGAGCACGGGCTTTTGTCGGGAGTGCTGTCCTTTGCAATATGCAGAAGGATAACAGGCAGTGATACAATGGCTTTTTTTGCTTATATGACTGTATCAAGGCATCACGGTGCCTTAATAAATTATTCGGATTATTTTAAAAAGCTTAAGCCGACAGCAAGCAGAGAGCTTCTTTTAAGGCAATTTGAAAGCATTGACAGAGCGAGCCTGCAGCAGGAGCTTGATATGGCTGGGATAGAATTTGACATAAAGGGCTATGATGCCTCTGCTTTCCGGCAGGAGCTGGATTTTATGTCCTCGCGTGCTTTTAATTCAAAGGTAAGAGGGATAATAAGAAATAAGGAAACCTTTATTTTAATAAATCTGTTGTTTTCAATATTGATTTTTTCAGACAAAATGGAGGCAATTTCACACAACGCGCATTACGACCTGAAAGAATATATTGAAGGAATTGTCCAATGGAGAGAGCTGCCCGCTTCACTGGTGGATGAATATATAAGGGGTCTGGATATAAAAAATGCGGATATGGCAGGGTGGAGAAATAGGATTTGCGATGATGCGACAGAAAGCGTGTCGGGTATTGATCTTAAAAAGCATAAGATATTGTCGCTGAATGTTCCCACAGGAGCGGGGAAAACACTAACCGCACTCAAGGCCGCATTGAAAATAAGGGAAAGGCTGAATAATGAGGAAAGCATAAAGGCAAGAATAGTATACATACTACCATATACCTCCATTATAGAGCAGAATTATGAGGTGCTTCAAAAGGTACTGGGGGCGCATGACAGCAGAGTATTGCTGAAGCACCACCATCTGGCGGAAAAATGCTACAATGTGGGAAGCACCGAGAGCTATGAAGGAGAGCTGGGCGAGCATCTGGTTGAGGCATGGGATTCACAGGTTGTTGTCAGCACCTTTGTACAGCTACTCCATTCCATATTTACTAATAGAAACAGGCAGCTTATAAAATTTCACAGCCTTTCAAATTCCATAATCATACTTGACGAGGTTCAGAGCATACCGTTTAAGTATTGGAGGCTTATTAAGGAGATATTTTCGGATATGGCCAAAACCTTGAATTGCTTTTTTTTGCTTATGACGGCAACAATGCCTCTTATATTTTCTGAGAAAAATGGGGAAATATATGAGCTGGCATCGGGCAAAGAGATCTACTTTAATGCATTTAACAGGATAGACATTGACGTCAGGCTTTTGGATAGGTTGATGTCTTTGCCGGAGTTCAAGTGCCGGCTGTGCATGGATATAAATAAGTATACTAAAGACAGCTTTCTAATAGTAATGAATACAATAAAAAGCTCAATAAAGGTGTTTCGGTTTCTTAAGGAGAAATTCGGACAGGAGGCTGAGGTTTGCTATCTTTCTACCAATATAATCCCTAAGCACAGAATAGAAAGGATTAACGAGATAAAAAGCAGCAGTGGGAGGAAGATAATTGTTTCAACTCAGCTCATAGAGGCGGGAGTTGACATTGATGTTGAGAGAGTGTACAGGGATTTTGCTCCTATGGATTGCATAACGCAGACAGCGGGAAGGTGCAATCGTGAGTGGGGGGGCAGCAGGGGAATTGTCACTGTGGTAAGGCTTGCAGAGGAGGATACCACCTGCTCAAAGGAGTATTGTGCATATATATACGATGAAGTTTTACGGGAAGCCACACACAAGGCTTTGGGGGGAAAAGATATTATAGAGGAAAGGGATATTTCCCAGCTTTCCCAGCTTTACTTCCGGCAGCTTAAGGACACTGGGAGCGATGATGCAAGCACTTTTTTGATAGAAAAAATTTCGGGGCTTGATTATGATGAGGCTTTTGAGCTTAAGGGCAGAAAGGAAAGCGGTTATGAGAAGGATGCTTTTCAGCTTATTGAGAATGAGTTTAAAACTATTGACATGTTTATAGAGACAGATCAAAGGGCAAAGGAATTATGGAGAGAATACCAAAAGATAAGGCACAGCAGTTGTGACGGCCTGCAGAGGAAAAGAGAATTCAATAAAATAAAAAAGGACTTCTATTCTTATGTTGTAAGCATACCTGAAAAGGCGGTAAAGCTGCATTACAGGGGAGTGACGGAAATGGATATGCTTTTAAGGGTTTCCTTTGAGGAGTTGAGAAACACGTATGATATGGATACAGGATTTTTAAGAGACGGAATTACGGACTATTTTATGTGAAGCGGGTGGGGAAATGAAAGTAAGGATGCTTTTGATAGAGCTTGGTGAGGACAGGATAAGCCCGAGGGATGTGCCAAAATTGAGGGGGTATATTGCGGGTAAATTCCCGGAATTTACCGAGCTTCATAACCATACTGAGAGCAATGGCTTCAAATACGGCTATCCCATGATTCAATACAAGACACTGCAGGGCGTGCCTGTGGTTATAGGCATAAACGAATATGCGGAAAGGCTTGTGGAAGCACTTTACAATATAGACGAGGTTGACGTAGGCGGGAGGCTTATAAAGGTTTTTGAAAAGGCATATAAAATTAAAAGCTATGACTTGGGAAGCAGAGAGGGCTTAGGTCTGTACCGTTTTATATCGCCGTGGATGGCGCTGAATCAGGAAAACCACCGCAGATATGCCGGAATGAGTGAGCAGGACAGGCAGGAGCTTCTTAAAAGGATTTTGACAGGCAATATTCTTTCTATGTCAAAATCCTTGTCTTACAGGGTAGACACGCCCATAAATGTATTGATTAAGCTTGAGCCTGTGAATGTAAATTTCAAAAGCAGGCAGATGCTGGCCTTCAAGGGTGAGTTCATGACTAATTTTCTGATACCCGACTATCTGGGCATAGGCAAATCGGTATCGAGAGGCTTTGGTACAGTGCTGAGAGCGGGAGAGCAGGAGTTTAAATGAAAAGGAAGCGGCAGCTTATATAAAATAAGCTTCAAAAAGCATAGAAGACTCGCATCACCGCCGTACTCCTACCCCTTAAAGAGATCGGAACACAAAGCACTGGTAAATGTCGTTGCTTTTTATTATAATGGGATTATAATAATGCTATTGCAAAATTAAAAAGGCTCGGGGAAAATTATTAAGGCTGGAGGCTATAGGGAAATGCTGACTGCATATGATGTCAAAAGTGAAATAAATTCCATCAAAGAGCAGATACTTTCCGATTATGCTCCTTCAAAAATACTGCTTTTTGGTTCATACGCAAAAGGGACAGCCACGTCAAAAAGCGATATAGATATCTGCGTGATAAAAAATACAGATAACAAAAGAGCATTGCTGAATGAAATGTATCTTAACATTGAAAGCAGCAGGCCGTTTGACCTTCTTTTATATACTGAGGAGGAATGGAATCGGTGTGTCATGGATAGCACAAGCTTTGCCTATCTTATAAATAGAAAGGGAATAGTGATTTATGGTTGACAGTATCAGGCATAATGAGTGGCTTGAAAAGGCACACAGGGACTTAAAGTCTGCAAAAGTACTCAAACAAAATGATTGTGGAAATGATATGGTGGCCTTTCATTGCCAGCAGGCCATTGAAAAATCATTTAAAGGATTTCTGCTCAAGCAAACGGGACAAATAACAGAGGGTCACAGCCTTGTTTATCTTTGCAAAGAAGCTTCACACTATAATATAGAATTTAAAAAAAATCTTAAGGATTGTGCATTTGTAAATCAGTATTACATTGAAACCCGTTATCCTGCTGATGTTCCGCTTGAAGTGTCTGACGAAGAGGCAGACGAATGCATTTTCATAACTGAAAGGCTTTATAATATGGTGCTTGAAAGCATAAGGAAGTGAATGTCCGGGAGATTTCTTACTAAAAACGGAATGCTTACTCTAAATAGCAAGGTTTTCATGCGTTTTCCTGCCGCTTCACAGCAAAAGCCTGCAGCATTTCTTATCAGGTATGCAGAAAGGCATAGAAGTGAGAAATATTCAGATAGTTAAAAATATGCGTGTTCTGGGAATGGCAGCTTCGGATATTGCAAAGGCCACAGGTCTTACAGTGGAAGAGATACAGAATATGAAATAAAGCAAAATGCCTCTGCAATGGGCTTGCAGAGGCATTTTTTAAAAGCTTAAGGCATATTTCGCCTAGAGAATTTGCTTTGCGGCAAGTCCGGCGGCTTAGCGTATAAAATTTGTACGAACACGCGTCTGGGGCTTGGGAAGATCAATGCTGCTTTTGCCGGCATCCACTATTTTTAAAAGCCATGCCATACTGCGTCCCAGATTCTGCATGATCTGCACGCCCTCCAAGTCCTGCATAACCTCCCCGGCATTTGAGCCGTGTATTACATTCCAATAATGTGACGGTGTTATAATAATGTTTGCCAGATTGAGATAATTGTTGAGCTGGTGAAAGGTATCCATCCCTCCCGAGCGTCTTAGGGCGGCTACCGCTGCTCCCGGCTTGTAGTGCAGGTACTGGCTGCCTGCATAGAAAAGCCTGTCAAGGAAGGACTTCATAGAGCCCGCTATACCCGAATAATATACCGGCGAACCTATAATAATGCCGTCGGCTGCTTTAGCCTTATTAATACATTCATTAACCGCATCATCACCAAAGACACATTTTTTATCCTCTAGCTTTTTACATGCCCCACATGCTATGCAGCCATGGATAGCACCCTTTCCTATATGTACAATCTCCGTCTCTATTCCCTCGCTTTCAAGCTCTGCCGTTACAAGGCTTATGGCAGTATAGGTGCTGCCGTTTTTATTGGGGCTCCCGTTTATGGCAAGTACCTTCATTACTAAACACTCCCTCCGAAATAAATTGTATCTGCTAAAAAATTACATCCTTATATAAGACGATATTATGGTTATGGACACCGATAAATAATTATATACCATATTTATATTCAATGTTTAAGGCGCGACGGCTTATTTAAAGGGAATACTCCGTCCTTTGCCGTTCTGGCATCCTCAATTGAGTAAAAGGCCTTTGAATTGCAGTGCCTGATAATGGAGATCACATTGTCGATATCCTTTCTGCGCACAACTGTATATATAAGCTTAACCTCGCCGGTTATTCCCTTTGCGTCCACCACTGTGACACCATAGCCCGAAGCGGCAAGCCTTTCCTTTAAATGGCATTCGTCCTTTACAAGAATTATTCTTACAACCAGAATCCCTATAGCAAGCTTTTCTTCTATAAGAATTCCTACAAAGGTGCCCATTGCAAAGCCTCCGGCATATGCTATATAGCAGAATATATTGCTTAGGTTTTGCATGGTCTGGCCTATTGCAATTAACCATATTAATACCTCGAAAAAGCCCAGAAGAGGTGCAATAAGCTTTTTACCTCTCGATACGAAAATAATACGCATTGTGCCTAGAGAAACATCAAAAATTCTTGAAATAAATATAAGCAAAGGCAAAATAAACCATAAAAATAAGTTTGAATCAAGAGAAGAAAAAAAACTCATAAAACCCTCCATTTGAATTTTGTTGTTTCAGCAGAAATCAAATATTGGCATATATTATTATAATAATTCTTTTTTTATATGAGATCAATCATGCTTTTATTACGGTATTTTGAGAATAACGGAATATAATGGAGCATATGCACCAAGCTTCTAAATACCCAGTGGCACAAAATTTTTTAAGTGTTTTATATTATATTAAAGAGATATCCCTAAAACTACTAATATTTTATATAATATATCTAAAATTAGGTTTATATTTTGAATAATGGTGGTAAAACCTGCTTAAAGAGTATAGAGGCATAAAATAAAGGGAGCTGTGAAAATATTCATGAAGAGTCTTAAAACTAAAATTATAATGCTCATGAGCTGTATATTAATTATAGTGTGTGCAGGGCTGGGCTCCGTATCATATTACAATGCGTCTGCCGTAGTTAAGAAAAATACTCAGGATATGCTTCAGAGGCTGGCTGTAGAAGCGTCAAGGACTGTTGAAGCAAGGATATCAAGCCAGTTTAATTCGTTGGAAATTCTTGCCGAATCCAATATATTGGATTCTATTATAAAGGATGATGCCGATAGAATACAGTCAAATTTAGTGCTGGCAGAGGAAGTAAAGAGGATGGGGCATATAAAAATGGGAGTTGCCGATACAGCAGGGAATGCAGTGTACAGTGACGGAAGCAGGGCTGATATCGGAGAGCAGGATTATTTCAAAAAGGCTGCCGGAGGAGAGCACGCCATGTCAAGCCCTTTTATAGATGCAGAAAGCAATGCTGTTGTTATGATGTATGCCGTTCCAATAACGGTAAACGGTGAGACTGTCGGAGTGCTTGCCGCAGTAAGAGATGGGTATGAGCTCAGTAATTTTGCTAAGGAAATAGTCATAGGCAAAACGGGGAAAACCTTTATAGTGGATAGCGCTGCGCGTACCATAGGCCATGCAGACATAGAGCTTCAGAAGCAGCTAATACAGTCGGGGAGCAAAAAGGCGGACGCTGTGTCCTCGGCATCGGTGGAAGCGGGAGAGGCGCAGAGCAACGCCGGCTTTAAAAATTATGATACGCTTCAAAAGCGCATGATAAGCGGTGAAACCGGCTTCGGAGAATATGAATACAGAGGTGCGGGTATGTATCTTGGCTTTGCTCCGGTGAAGGATCTGAATTGGTCGGTAGCCATTCAGGCAAATAAGGAAGAAATGCTTTCAAGCCTTTCGGGACTTAGAATAACATACCTGTGGATATCGCTCATTTTCCTTATTGCAGGCATCGTGGCTGTATATCTGTTTTCAACGCGCCTTACAAGGCACCTTTCAAGCATGAAGAAATATGCGTCATTGCTGCAGGGCTTCGATCTCAGTCAGGATATTGCCGACAATCTGATAAAACAGAAAGATGAGGTGGGACAGCTTGCCGGGGCTTTTTCAATCTTTGTTATTAAAATCCGTGCGCTTGTCCATGGTATAAAGGCAACCGCGGCAAAAACAACCGAGAGTGCAGGGCAGATATCTGCGGCTGCCAAGGCAACGGGAGAGTCAGCCGAGCAAATAGCCGTTTCCAGCGGGGAGGTTGCAAAGGGCACATCGAAGCAAAGTGAATTTGTAGACACTGTTATGGAGCTTATAAACAAAAACAAGGATGAGGTGGGAAAGGGCTTTGAAATGGTAGATCAGGCTCTTAATAACGCCCAAATATCCACAAAAATAGCCGAGGAGGGAAGAAACTCCATTTTTGCTTCCATGGAGCAGCTTTCCGATATCAGCAAAACGGTTGAGCTTGCTGCCGGATCCATGCAAAACTTAAGTGTACGCTCAAAGGAGATAGGAAAGATTGTCGGGGTTATTACGGGAATTGCTTCACAGACCGATTTGCTGGCATTAAATGCTTCTATTGAGGCGGCGCGTGCGGGTGAGGCGGGAAGAGGCTTCTCTGTTGTAGCCGATGAAATCCGCAATCTTGCGGAGGGATCCGGAGAAGCGGCCAGAAGCATTAAGCAGCTAATCAATGATATCAGGAGGGAAACCGAGCTTACCGTTAAAACAATGGAAGGCAGTATGGATAAGGTGAATACTCAGGTGGATCAAATCAAGCTTGGAGGAGAAGCACTTGAGAAAATTGTTGACATGGTTGTACGAACAGAAAACGGAGTAACGCAAATACATACCTCCTTTAAGACTATCCAAACCTTGTCCGATGATATAGTAAATGCTGTTTTTGAAATATCTGCAATTATACAGGAGGCATCGGCTCATTCCCAGCAGGTAGCGGCGGCGACAGAGGAGCAGACGGCAGCTTCGGAGGAGATGTCGGCAAGGGCTGAGGAGCTTTTGCTTATGGCCACGCGTTTAAAAGAGGAGCTTTATGTGTTTAAAACGGAGTAACAGGTCTTCTTTAAAAGAGACGGCATTTTAAAGTCATTTAAACGGGTTTTATTTTTAGCGGCCAAGCCTTTATTAAAATAGGTGCGGCGCAAATAATATATATTATAACAGGGGGATTTTATGAAAAAGATTATAAGCCTGACAATAGCCGGATTCCTTGCATTGAGCCTTGGGGCCTGTGGCACGGGGGGCAATGACGGACAGCAGGAAGGGGGCTTGCCTCAAACGTACAAGGACGGTATATATGAAGGTGCATCAGAGCCATGGGATCATGGTGCTGAGAGTGCTACCGTAGAAATCGCAGACGGTAAAATTAAAAGCATTGTTTTAAAAAGACTTGGCACCGATGGGGTTGAAGTGGATTATGAAGACTGGAAGGGACAGGAGGTAGACGGAAGGCTGTATCCCGATTTGAACAAGTATAGGACGGACATGGCAAATGATATGATTAAAAAGCAGAGCTATGATGTGGATACCATTTCAGGTGCCACAACAACAACGAAAAACTGGAAAATATCAGTTCAGAAGGCTTTGGAAAAGGCCAAGTAATTTGGAAAGCTATTTTTCTTTACAAATGTCGCGATTTAACGTATAATAAGACACGGTGTAGGTTTATAAGTCTCTGCACAATATGATTAACAGGTTCGTTATGATGTAATTTGAGCCACGAAGGTCGGTATGACGGCAGAAGCTGTTACCGCTTTGTGGCTTTAGTTTTATGTCAATTATTTAACAAAGTATATGGGTCAACGCATGAAATTAAAAAGCGCCTGCTTTTGGCGGGTGCCTGTAAAAAATCCTTTTAAGCTTCCATAGGGGTTTTTATGCGACACAGAGAAATACAAAAGGAGTGAGGTGTCTTTAAATGATTAACACGCTAAAAAGGTTCAAGGGTGGTATAACAGCTTCACACCACAAAAAAACATCTGAATTTGAAACGGTGAAAATTCCCTTGCCATCCAGAGTTGTTATTCCCATGCTTCAGCACATAGGAGCTCCATGTACGCCACTGGTTAAAAAAGGCGATAGTGTTCTGGTGGGACAGAAAATAGGAGATTCCGATTCTATGATTTCAGCGCCTGTTCATTCAAGTGTTTCAGGTGTTGTAACGGATGTAAGGCCCATGCTGTATCCCGGAGGATTTGAAGTGGTTTCGGCAGAAATTGAACCGGACGGGCAGCAGAAGCCGGATGACAGTGTAGTACCTGTAAAGGCTGCCGACAGGGAAGGTATAATCAAGAAGATAAGAGAGTCAGGGATTGTAGGGCTTGGGGGAGCAGGCTTTCCTACGTCTGTAAAGCTGTCTCCTCCTCCCGGCAAAAAGCTGGACACGCTTATAATAAACGGCGCAGAATGTGAGCCGTATATTACCTCCGATTACAGGGAAATGATGGAGAATTCCCGAAGAGTGCTTGAGGGAGCGCGGATATT
Organism: Anaerobacterium chartisolvens; assembly: GCF_003337415.1. Taxonomy (GTDB): domain Bacteria; phylum Bacillota; class Clostridia; order Acetivibrionales; family DSM-27016; genus Anaerobacterium; species Anaerobacterium chartisolvens. Next base: position 17,008 of record NZ_QPJT01000011.1, read on the forward strand.
GATGGAGCTGACTCAAATACCCGAGGCATATATAGGCATAGAATCAAACAAGCCGAAGGCAATACAAAGACTCTCAGAGCTTGCAAGGGAGTTTAATGGAATAAAGGTGGTGTCTCTGCCCTCAAGGTATCCGCAAGGAGGAGAAAAGCAGCTTATTTATGCCGTTACAGGGAGAAAGGTTCCCGCGGGAGGACTGCCCTCGCATATAGGAGTGCTTGTTCACAATGTTAATACAGTGTCAAATATTGCTGAATATATAAGCACAGGTATGCCTCTTATAAAGAAAAGGGTTACGGTGGAGGGCTCTGCGGTTGCAAAGCCGATGAATTTAGAGGTGCTTATAGGCACCAGTCTTAAGGATGTATTTGAGTTTTGCGGAGGCTTTAAGGAAAAGCCCGCAAAAATAATAATGGGAGGCCCCATGATGGGGGTCGCACAGTTTTCTCTGGATAATCCAGTGGTTAAGCATACCAATGCCCTTCTGGCGCTTACAGACAAAGAGGCAAATACCGCCCGGGAGGGTGTGTGCATACGCTGCGGGAAATGTGTATCGGCCTGTCCTATGGGACTGATGCCCCTTTATATAAGTGCAAACGTGGAGCTTGGAAGGGTAGAGGAGACGTTGAAATACCATTTGAATGACTGCATAGAATGCGGGTGCTGCTCATATGTATGTCCCGCCTCGAGATACCTTGTGCAGTCTATAAGATATGCAAAGGCAGAGCTTAAGAGAAGGCAGACTTTAAAAGCAGGAGGGGGCAATTAAAAATGGAGTATAATCTTTTGGCGGGCTCTTCACCTCATATACGGAGCAGTGAAAGCACGAGAAAACTCATGCTGGATGTTATTATTGCGCTGACGCCCGCAGCGGCGGCCGCTGTGTTCTTTTTCGGGCTTAACGCACTGCTTATTATCATTGTTACCGTTGCTTCCTGCATGGTATCGGAATATATATCGACACGGCTGATGAAAAAGCCCAGCACAATAAGTGATTTAAGTGCGGTGGTCACGGGGATGCTTCTGGCGTTTAACCTTTCTCCATCCGTTCCTTTGTGGGTGGCGGCTATCGGGGGCGCCTTTGCCGTTGTCATAGTTAAACAGCTTTTTGGGGGGCTTGGGCACAACTTTGTTAACCCTGCACTTGCCGCCAGAGCCTTCCTTATGGCGTCATGGCCTGTGTATATGACAACATGGCAAAATCCTGCGGCGGATCCTATAAGCTCTGCAACATATGCAGGAGCCGATGCCGTAAGCTCGGCTACTCCTTTAGCAATGCTTAAAATGGGAGCAGCGGCGGATGCACTTCCTTCACTCACGGATCTTTTTACAGGAAATGTGGCGGGCTGCATAGGAGAGACTTCTGTGCTTGCCCTGCTTATAGGGGCTGCATATTTACTCATAAAAAGAGTTATTTCAATAGAGATACCTGCTGCGTTTATAGGCACTGTGGGTGTTATGACATGGATATTCGGGGGAGACAGGCTTTTTACAGGCAGCTTCCTGTACCACATTATGGCGGGAGGGCTTATAATCGGGGCGTTTTTCATGGCTACCGACTACAGCACTTCTCCTGTAACTGCAAGGGGAAGAATTATTATGGGTGTGGGCTGCGGACTGCTTACCTCTGTAATACGCCTGTATGGAGGGTACCCAGAGGGTGTGTCCTATTCTATTTTGCTGATGAATCTGGTGGTGCCGCTTATAGACAGATACATGGTACCTAAGAGCTTTGGGGGTGTGAAGGTAAATGCGTGATATGGTAAAGCCTGCGTTAAAATTGTTTGTCATATGCTTTGTTGTGGCTCTGTGCCTTGCCCTTGTAAACAGCGCGACAAAGGAGGTTATCGCCGGAAGGATAAAAGCTGCCGATGAAGAGCAAAGACGGCAGGTTATAAAGACGGCCGAGAGCTTCGAAGAGCTGGAGGGGTGGAAGGAAAACGGGCAGGAGGGTATGATCGGGGATGTGTATTCCGCGTATAAGGGAGATGAACTGCTGGGATATGTTTTTACTGCCGCCCCTAAAGGCTACGGCGGGGAATTTAAGGTAATTGTCGGGATTTCAAAATATAAAGAGGTATTGGGCGTGGCTATAGGAGATAACAAAGAGACTCCTGGGCTGGGCTCAAAGGTTGCTGAGGAAAAGTTCAAGGGTCAGTATGAGGGCAAAAGCATTGAGAAGCCCTTTGAGGTGGTTAAGGGCAAGGCTTCGGCAGAAAATGAAATTGAAGCGGTAAGCGGAGCGACTATTACGTCGAAGGCGGTTACAGATGCAATCCAGGCGTCGGCAGAGCTGGCTGAAAGACTTTTAAAGGACGGAGGGGAGTAAGATGAGTCTTTTTAAAATATTGAAAAACGGAATAATTGATGAGAATCCCAGCCTCCGGCTGGTACTGGGGATGTGTCCCGCACTGGCCGTGACTACCTCTGCGGCAAATGGGCTTGGTATGGGTGCTTCCACAGCGGCTGTCCTTATAGGATCAAATTTAGCTGTTTCACTTCTTAGGAAGTTCATACCTCAAAAAGTAAGAATTCCTGCGTATGTAACTATTATCGCAGGCTTTGTTACTATTGTGCAGATGCTCTTAAAGGCTTATCTGCCTGCCATAGACAAGGCACTGGGAATATTTATTCCCCTTATTGTGGTTAATTGCATAATACTTGCCAGAGCGGAAGCCTTTGCCGCAAAAAATAAGCCTGTTGCCGCAATTGCCGACGGTCTGGGTATGGGAATAGGCTTTACCGCTGCTCTTGTGGTTATGGGCGGCGTCAGGGAGATATTGGGGAACGGAAGCTTTTTCGGGGTACAGTTGTTTGGGGCTGAAGCAAGCCCTGCCCTTGCAATGATTCTTCCGCCGGGAGGATTTCTGACGTTTGGAATAATAATAGGTCTGGTAAACAGGCTTACTTCTGTGAAAATAAAGGCTTCAGGCTGCATAGGCTGCGGGGGGAACTGCAAAAAGCTTGAGGCGGGACAGGGAGGAGAAATGGCATGATACAGAGTATTGTAACAGCTTTTTTATCGGCTGTGCTTATTGAAAATTTTGTGCTGGTAAGGTTTCTTGGAATATGTCCGTTTTTGGGAGTGTCCAAAAAAATAAACACCGCCCTTGGAATGGGTGCCGCGGTAATTTTTGTAATGGGCGTTGCTTCAGGGGCGACATGGCTTTTGCAGGAGTATGTTCTCAAAAGCTTTAAAATAGAATATCTTCAGACAATAGGCTTTATAGTGGTCATTGCAGCCCTTGTTCAGTTTGTGGAAATGGTTATACAAAAGACCAGCAGGCAGCTCTATCAGGCATTGGGAGTATATCTTCCTCTAATTACAACTAATTGTGCTGTTTTGGGAGTATGCCTGATAAATGTTCAGAAGGGATCCGACCTTTTAAATTCATTCCTTTACGGAATATTTGCCGGAGTGGGCTTTACGCTGGCAATAGTGCTGTTTGCCGGCATAAGGGAACGTCTGGAGTATGCCGATGTGCCGCAATCCTTAAAAGGCATTCCTATCTCGCTGATATCGGCGTCTTTGGTTTCTCTCGCGTTTTTTGGATTTCAGGGTCTGATTAAATAATAACCGGAGGGGGGTTCTGAGTATGTATGAGGTTGTAGTTGCCGCTTCTGTTCTGGGAGGTATGGGAGCGTTGCTTGGAATAGGACTTTCATATGCTTCGAAGGTTTTTGCCGTGGAAATAGATGAAAGAGTTGTACAGATAAGAGATGTGCTTCCGGGGGCTAACTGCGGAGCCTGTGGGCTTGCAGGCTGTGACTCCTTTGCTGATGCGGTGGTTCAGGGCAAGGCACAGGTGAACGGATGTCCTGTTGGAGGAGATGCGGCGGCACAAAAGATTGCGGCTGTAATGGGAGTTGAAGCCGCCGGGGTAAAGAGAGTGGCTGCAAGGGTTTTATGCAACGGACGCTGCAGTGTCAGCACAGAAAAGTATATCTATCGCGGGCTGAATGACTGCTTTGCGGCGGCTCAGCTCTTTGGAGGGCATAAATCCTGTGCCTATGGGTGCTTAGGTCATGGAAGCTGTATGGCGGCATGTCCCTTTAATGCCATAGTAATAACGGGTGGAGTTGCAAGGGTTATAGAGGACAGGTGCCGCGCCTGCGGTAAATGCGTTGCTGCATGTCCTAAAAAGCTTATTGAGATTGTGCCCAAGGAGAAAAAGTATTCGGTGCTGTGCAGATCCCGCGACAAGGGTGCTGTAACAAAAAAGAACTGTGAGGTTGGGTGCATAGGCTGTACACGCTGTGTGAAGGCTTGCCGCTATGGAGCCATAAGCATGGAGGGCTCTCTGGCTAAAATAGACGTTGAGAAATGCACCGGGTGCGGGGAGTGTACCTCTGTTTGTCCCACAATGGCAATAAGAAAAATGGATTATGATGATTAAGACTATAATGGCATGTGAAAAGAGGGGAGAAGTAAATCCCCTCTTTTACAGCCTTACCTTAAGTCCTCTGAACCGGTTTATAGCGGCGCACAGCTCATGCTTTCTGGGCATTGCCAGATTTCCCGGGTAGCTGTTATGTGACGATATTGCATCCAGCCCCGACCTTTCTGCCAGCTCAAGCAGCTTATCTGCCGCAGCCGACAGTGTAAGGCTGTCATCTAATATATGCGCCGCCATAAATTCCAGCATCAGCGCTATGCTATTTGTCTGGCTGCTGTCTGTAAGCTGCTCAACATATGACAGATCAATTTGAAAATCCCCGTATAATAGGGTGTGAAGTCCTTTGGGCTTTATTCTTGAATCTCTGGAGCGGGTATTAAACCCCGACTTAAGCGGTATTCTCGGAGTTATGTCTCCAAAACGGGCTTTCCCAGCAGGCTTTTTCCTGCCCGGGCCTTCCGACGCAATACTTTTTGCGGCTTCTGTAACATCCCTTGGTATGTATTCATCCATCATAATAACAACATCGGATATATCGAAATAGTCTCCCGAGCCCCCTACCACAAGGATGGACGAAACACTATGCTGCTCGTACAGCTCTCTGGCCTTGTCAATGAAGGGAGTGATGGGCTCCTTGCCGCTTGAGACCAGCCTTTGCATACGCGAATCGCGGATCATGAAATTTGTGGCGGAGGTGTCCTCATCTATAAGCATAAGCTTTGCGCCGGCTTCCAGAGCCTCCATAATATTTGATGCCTGAGAGGTGCTTCCGCTGGCGTTGTCGGTTGAAAAGCGGACGGTGTCCTTTTTATTGGGAAGGTTGTTGATAAAGGGGCTTATATTAACCCCTTCAACGCTTCGCCTGTCCTCTGCACGGATTTTTACAGCATCATCTCTTGTTATAACAAGCTCCCTTCCGTCACCGGGAATATGGTTGTATACCCCAAGCTCCAGAGCTTTAAGAAGGGTTGACTTCCCGTGATACCCTCCTCCTACAATAAGGCTTATGCCCTCGGGGATTCCCATTCCCCTTACGCTTCCCATATTCGGAAGGACAAACTCCACCTCAAGACCGGGGGGGCTTTTAAAGGGCACTGCGCATTCCGGCATCGGCCTGTCCGATATTCCGCTTTCCCTTGGAAGTATTGAGCCGTTGGCTATAAATGCCGACAGACCTCTTTTTGGCAGCTCGCTTCTTATATGCTGCTGATCGGTAAAGAGATCGATTTGTCTTTTAAGCTTTATCGCGTCAATACTTTTATAGAACAGGGAATTCTCTGTAATTTTGGGAAGGGCGGACGAGAAAATGTAGTCCGCCGCCCTGCCGAGAACCCTTCTTCCTGCGGCGGGAAGCCCTACCTCAAACCTTGCTTCGATTATATCGTCCTTTATGACTACCGAGGTTCTGGGGAGCATTTCCTGACCGCAGAAGTCAATATTTAAAACACCGCTTTTGCCCGAGCCGTCCACACCGTTGTAAAACCGTCTTATATTGCTTCTAAATACTCTGGTTAAAAAATCCGCGGCTGCAATGAGCTTATGCTTTGAATCCAAAAGCTCCGGGGGAAAGCCCGCCTCCCTCCTCGATACCGCTACATGGGCTCTTGTGGGAGAGGCAAATGGGTCACCCTGGACGTGGTCTATAAAAAGAACGTGCTTTTCAAAGCGGTACTGGCCTTTTATATCCTTATACGAAGGGTACCCTCTTCCATCTATCGCGTACAGCAATTGCTGCAAATCTCTGGAATTTTTCAAACAATAATACCTCCTTTAAACGGTATATACACAGTATATCACTTATAGAATAATATTTTTCATTTAAATCAAATCAAGTGCTCAACTCACCCCTAGCCCCTCTCTCTTCAAAAGAGGGGAACTGGTTTTCTTTCTCCCCCCTCTTTTGAAAAGAGAGGGGGCCGGGGGGTGAGTATATCACTTATTCCGCAATTCGGCACAAAAAAAGGCACGGAGCCAAGTAATAAGCCTCCATGCCCTTTGTCTGCTCTAACAAGCAGTTATTTTGACATCGCTTCTTCAACCGCTACCGCAACGGCAACCGTTGCGCCAACCATGGGATTGTTTCCGATCCCTAAGAAGCCCATCATTTCAACGTGGGCGGGTACTGAGGAGGAGCCTGCGAACTGTGCGTCGGAGTGCATTCTTCCCATGGTATCCGTCATGCCGTATGAAGCAGGACCTGCCGCCATGTTGTCGGGATGCAGAGTTCTTCCCGTTCCTCCTCCTGAAGCAACGGAGAAGTATTTTTTACCCAGCTCGTAGCATTCCTTCTTGTATGTGCCTGCCACAGGGTGCTGGAATCTGGTGGGGTTTGTGGAGTTACCGGTTATGGAAACATCTACTCCCTCATGATGCATTATTGCAACGCCCTCTCTTACGTCATCGGCGCCATAGCAATTTACCTTTGCCCTTTCACCCTTTGAATAAGGTATCTGGCGCACTATTTCCAGCTTGCCGGTGTAGTAATCAAACTTTGTCTGAACATATGTAAATCCGTTAATTCTGGAAATTATCTGAGCTGCGTCTTTTCCAAGGCCGTTTAAAATAACCCTTAAGGCTTCATTCCTGACCTTATTTGCCGATCTTGCTATTCCTATCGCACCCTCGGCCGCTGCAAAGGACTCATGTCCGGCAAGGAATGCAAAGCACTTTGTTTCCTCCTTCAAAAGCATGGCTCCAAGATTTCCGTGGCCTATGCCCACCTTTCTGTCTTCTGCGACGGAGCCGGGTATGCAAAAGGCCTGAAGGCCCTCGCCTATAACCTCGGCTGCTTCATACGCCTTTTTGCAGCCTCTTTTTATGGCTATTGCCGCGCCTACAACATATGCCCAGCACGCGTTTTCAAAGCAAATGGGCTGTATGGCCTTTGTAATATTATAGGGATCGATGCCCGCGTCCTGACAGACTTTACCAGCTTCCTCAATGGAAGCTATACCGTTTTCATTCAACACGGCTGTAATTTTGCCGATTCTTCTCTCATAACTTTCAAATAATGCCATTTTAACTAACCCTCCTTTAAATTATTCATGTCTGGGATCTATTACCTTTGCGGCCTCTGTAAACCTTCCGTAGGTCGAGGTTGCTTTTTTCAAAGCCTCGTTTGCATCTGTGCCCTTTTTAACCATGTCCATCATTTTGCCGAGGTGTACAAACTCATAGCCTATTATTTCGCCGCCTTCATCCAGAGCGATATGTGTTACATAGCCCTCTGCCATTTCAAGATACCTCGGGCCCTTGTCAAGAGTTCCGTACATTGTTCCTACCTGGCTTCTAAGGCCCTTTCCAAGATCCTCAAGGCCCGCTCCTATCGGCAGTCCGCCCTCAGAGAATGCCGTTTGGGTTCTGCCGTAGGCTATCTGAAGGAAAAGCTCCCTCATGGCAGTGTTTATTGCATCGCATACAAGGTCTGTATTCAGTGCCTCCAAAACAGTTTTGCCGGGAAGTATCTCAGCGGCCATAGCGGCTGAGTGAGTCATGCCGGAGCATCCTACAGTTTCTACCAGAGCCTCCTGTATTATACCGTCCTTGACATTCAAGGTTAATTTACAGGTGCCCTGTTGGGGAGCGCACCAGCCTATTCCGTGAGTTAACCCCGATATATCTTTAATTTCCTTAGCCTGCGTCCACTTGCCTTCCTGTGGGATGGGTGCAGGTCCATGATTGGCACCTTTGGCAACGCAGCACATCTTCTCAACTTCTGAAGTGTAAATCATTTTTTATGACCCCTTTCGTAATAATTTTGATCCTTGTTTTGTGTTTATAAAATATATTTAAATTTTATAAAGACCATATTTATGGCAAAAAAGTATAAATTACGCACAGCTTTATGCAAACAAAAAGACACCTACCTTGAATGAACCTCCATTGTTCAAAGCAGGAGCCTCCAACATAACGTGGTCAGTGTGAGCCCCATTGCCACAGAATATTCTACCATAAAGCTTATAAAAAGTATATCACAATTGCATAAATTGTAGCTATATAGGATGCAATAAAGATTTTACAAACATAGAGGATATAATTGCTTACATCAAGTTATATCCTCCATGTAAAATCTTTATTGCTAAATATATAATTATGCTGTCATAAATTACAAGAGAACAAATTTAAGGCATTTGTATTGTTGTTTGCGATAACCTGTATTATTATAGTAATAGCGTAATATAAATTATATTAAATTATAAATTCTGGAGGCGCTTCATCATGATAAACCAGACAAACTTTATTATAAGGACATCCGGCAGGAGGGAGGGCAGCTTCTATATAGACTACATAGGGATGTACAGGGTAGATGACATATCGAAGCAGACAGGCATAAAGCCTTCCGGCATAAAGGAGATATACATAAAGAACGGTGCCGTGTATGACGATGCTTTGGATGTTTACTACTTTCCCGGTATACAGGATGCAAAGAATAGCATTTCGGAAATACTGGACGGAATGAAGCCGGATAAAAAGGGCAGGGTGCTTGTGCTTACCGAGGCCGAGGTGGAGTACATACGTCAGGCGCTGATTAATGAGGGCTCAAACACAATCCGTGTAAGCAATAAAATTAAGGATGCAATATTTAAAAAGCTTAATGATTGATTAAATACTCAGACTTATGCCTCTAGGGTAAAAATAAGCAAGTGCATGCTTTATGTTAACTAATTTATATTTGCTGTATATTTATAAATTTTTATGTATAATATTAAATGTTGTAAAATACGGGCTTTTGATATAATATATTTATAACATTTTAATACACTCCCTGCGTGCTTTATGCTTTGTGGAGAATTGGCAGTAATAAGCTTGATATAGATTGTTTACAACGGTGTAGAAGATCTTTTTTGTGTTGATAAACGATCTATATTGCTTTAACATGGTAAAGTCATAAACTGTTTATGGCTTAAGCCCAAATAAAAAGTTCAAAAACAGGAGGAATTTGTATGATGAGGTCTGGAAAGAAAATTTTTGCTGCTGTAATGGCATTGATGCTGGTTATGGCATTTGCCGTAAGCGGCTGCGGAACTACAGGCGGCAAGAGCGATATTTTACGCGTAGGGGTTGACGACAGTTACCCTCCTATGGAGTACAAGGATGCCGACGGCAAAACCACAATAGGCTTTGATGCTGATGTTGCAAAGGAGTTGGCAAAGAGGCTGGGCAAAAAGGATGTAGAGTTTGTTTCAAACGACTGGACGGGTATATTCCAGGCTCTTGAGGCCGACAAGTTCGATGTTATCATTTCTTCCGTAAGCATAAATGAAAGCAGGCTCGCGGAGCATTCTCTTACAAAGCCCTATATAGCAAACAAGCAGGTTATAGTTACTTTAAAGGACAATACCTCTATAAAGTCCCCGGATGATTTAAAGGGCAAAAAGGTGGGCTTTCAGGCGGGTACCACCTCCGAGGAATTTTGCAAGGACACCCTCAAGCTTGACGAGGCAAATCTCAGTGCGTATCCTCTGGTAACGCAGCCATTTATGGATCTGGACGCGGGAAGAATAGAAGCCATTATGGTTGACATAGTAGTGGCAAAATACTACCTTTCAAACAACGAGGGCAAGTATCTACTTGCGTGGGAGAGTGAGGAGGCTGAGCCTATAGCCATATGCTTTCCTAAAAAGGACACTGAGCTTAGAGACAAGGTAAATAAGATAATTGACGAAATGCAGGCCGACGGAACAATGAAGACCATTTCCGAAAAGTGGTTCGGCGAGGATGTTACAAAGAATTTGGAATAGAATTATTTAAAGGCAAGGTGCCGTACTGCCGGAGCTTACAGAGTCACAGCGCGGCACCTTGCTATGTAAAAGCATAAATATGGGGAGTGTTAAATTTGGATTTGCTTACTAAAATGATGGGGTACATGCCTGCTCTTCTTGAGGGAGCCTTAAACACTGTTTTATTGACAATAATCTCGGTTTGCTTCGGTGCAGTACTGGGGCTTTTTCTGGCACTTGGGAGGCTGTCTAAAAATAAAATGGTTGACAAGGTTTGCTGGACTTATATATGGCTGTTCAGAGGAACACCGCTTTTGATGCAGTTGTTTTTTATTTACTACGCATTACCTCTTATTCATAAAAGTTTGACGCTTCCCGGACAGTGGATACCCGCTCTCCTGGCGTTAAGCCTTAATTCTGCGGCTTACCTTGCCGAGATCATCAGAGCGGCAATACAGTCCATAGACAAGGGACAGATGGAGGCTGCCAAGGCGCTTGGAATGAGTTATGGACAGGCTATGAAAAGGATAATTGTGCCTCAGTCGTACAGGAGGCTGATACCTCCTGTTGGAAATGAGCTGATTGCTCTTTTGAAGGACTCGTCACTGGTGTCCATCATAGGTATGACGGAGCTCATGAAGGTGACTACGCAAGTTTCTGCAAGAGAGTCTAACGCTATAATATATATTCCCGCAATGGTATTGTATTTAATAATGACAACAGTTTTTACCTATGTGTTTGAAAAGTTTGAGAAAAAATATTCTGTGTATGAATAGGGGGACGCAAGGATGATGGTAAAAATGGAGAATGTGGCAAAATCCTTCGGAACTCTGGAGGTACTTAAGAATATAAACTTTCAGGTCACCAAGGGCGAGGTGGTGTGTATAATCGGGCCGAGCGGCTCGGGCAAAAGCACCATTTTAAGGTGCTTAAACCACCTTGAAAGGATAACCGCGGGAAGGGTGTATATTGAAGGCGAGCTGGTGGACGAGAGGGTTGGCGGCAGGGATCAGCTTAAGATATCCCACAAGAGGGTTTCGGAGATATGTACAGAGCTTGGAATGGTATTTCAAAGGTTTAACCTTTTTCCGCATATGACTGTGCTTGAAAACATTATAGAGGCACCTGTTACCGTAAAGAAGCTTGCTAAGGAAGAGGCTGTAAAATACGCCTTAGAGCTTTTAAAAAAAGTTGGACTTGAGGATAAGCGCGACGAATATCCCTCCAGACTGTCGGGCGGGCAGCAGCAAAGAGTGGCTATAGCGAGAGCTCTTGCAATGAAGCCTAAAATAATGCTGTTTGACGAGCCAACCTCAGCGCTTGATCCTGAGCTGGTGGGAGAGGTGCTTGAGGTTATGAAGGACCTTGCAAGGGAAGGGATGACAATGATTGTTGTCACTCATGAAATGGGCTTTGCAAAAGAGGTTGCAAACAGGGTGTTATTCATGGACAGGGGAGAAATACTGGAGGAGGACACACCACATAACATATTCTCAAATCCCCGCAATGAAAGAACAAAATCATTTTTGCAGAAGGTGCTGTAAGGGAGAGGCTTCTAATCGTACGGAACGGCAGACTGTGTGAAAATTATTTTGAGTGAAATTTCAAGCTATAATTCTTGCAAAAATGTAGCGGAGGAATCTTGGGGACGGATTCGTCCGCTTCCGCAGCGTAGCGAAGGACCGAAGGGAAAGCGGAGGAACCGTACCCCATGATGCCGCAGCGGTGGCGGGCTGCAATTTTTCTCGCAGGTTCAGCGTTTTCACACAGTCTGACGCCCCCCGTGGCGTTCCGCATAGGTTTTGCATCAATTTTCTAAATCGCCAGATCTATGTGCTGGATCGTTCCCACAGACCCGCTTTCATTAACGTAAATTCCCGTTTTTCTTATTTGCCCCTGCAGCTCGTTGCTTGAGGCGCTTTTTATGCTGAAATCGGTGTCGATATTTCCAAGGTATATCGCCCCTATACCCTTTTCACCCAGAGCAAAAAGAATATCATTCCCGTTTTCATCCTTTGTCCATATGCGCAGCCTGTCATAAATATCATCATTTTCGTCGATCCAGTTGTTATTGTCGCTGTCATATTTGGACAGCTCGGAGAAGCCGTTTCCTGAGCTGGGCCCAAAAAGCTCGCTGCCGTCATTTATAATACCGTCATTGTTTATATCCAATGCAAGAAACCCGCTGCCGGAGGACAAAAAGGAAATTTGGTCCGGCTTGCCGTTACAGTCCAGATCGAAGCTGAATTTTGTATCGGTCAGGGAGGGTGCGTTGTTGTTTAAGTTAATTATAAGAGGGTCAACTCTCGCCGCATCTCCTGCCCGTATGCTTATGCTTTTCTGTGACATAAACTCTCTGCTCATGCTTAGCTGTACTGAGAAATTTATTTCCCTTCCATCGGCGGTTTTTATAGCTCCCTGGGCAGAGAAATCCATTTTCTCCTTTTCATAGTTAAATTCATTATAGCTGTACTCAAGTCCCCACCCCTGCAGGGGAGACAGCCGCACACCCCCGCCCCTCAAATCCGGTGGCAACTCATTGCCGGAAGGAGCTTTAATTTTCACAGGCAGATAAAATTTCAGCCTTTTGCCGGTAAGCAGCTTAACCATATCGTGAATTAACCGGAGCTTTTGCATATCCTTGTCCGAAATGGCAAACAGAATGTCTTTACCGGTGTCGGCCTCTGTGATTGAAGCCTTATGCTCCTCCATAAAGGCCTTGCCAGCCTGTGAAAGCTCCAAAGTGTCTGTTTGGGGCTGTTGTGGCGGCGGAGCGGCGGATTTTTGGCCTTCAAAATCGGGCCTTTCATTCCCTATCCACGCTCTTAGAGTCTCTTCCTTTGAGTTTACTTCGACCAGAGCCGATTGCCCTGTCATGGAAATTCCCGAGCTTGCAATTTTCATAAAAATGCCTCCTTGCATATATTACTGTTCATCCTTGTAAAACACTGCTGCTTATCTTTATATCGGAAAAATTTACAGAATTATTTATTTTAAATTCATGCAATAGCGATTTGGCTCCATTGATCGCTATATAAATTAGGATACAGACTATCTAAAAAGGACGTAAAATAATTTCCGGAATAATAATTTCCCCGGAATGCGTGACCGAGATATAATTTAAGCTAACTAAAATCACAAGCGCCTTCTACAGGTATACATGCTTTTATAGTTAGAGTAGAAATTATTATGGAGGATATTATTTTACATCCTCCGTTATCCGATATGTAAAAACCTAAACTATATAGATATAAATGGCTGCCATGGAGCTTTATTTTGTAAATCCCCAATTATAGCCTGAATAAAGCCATAAATTGCATTTGAACCTTTGCGGATATATGTAGTATAATGTAGAAAAAGGGACGGCTATAGAAGAAAAGCCTTACGGATTGGGACGGATTGCACGCTGCAATGTATATCCTCCCGGAGTGAAATAAAGGACTTTTTATTATTTAACGTAATGAGGCTTGAATAATATAATCTTCAAAAGCTGAGGCTATCAGCTCTTTGAGCTTGTAAAGAGAGGTATACGCAGACCTTTTCAGATACAAGCTTGTCCTGATTTAACTGTCACGAAAGCGGTTTTTAAAGTGATCACTTCTAAAAATAGTGTGCAGGGCATTATAGATATTATACCCTGTGCATCAAATAATAAAATTAGAGGTTTTTTCTTCTTTAAGCTGTCCCCTACATAGAGCTATGTAGTTTTTTTTTATTTTACTTTTTTTTAATATGTAATAATGTAGAATTTTGCTATAATTAAAATATGTCTTGGGGGGAAGAATATATTTCTGCCAAAAGACTTACTGATTGCTTACATAAAAACGGAAGAGCCGAGCAATAGGGGAATCAATAATATTTAAGACGGGGTGTTTAAATGAAAAAGGCAGCAGCGGGGGTTATCTTAGCTTTTTCCATGGCTTTTTTGCTTTCGGGATGTGCGGGAAATACTAAATTTCAAGATAGCAACACTAAAACAGAAGTGGAAAATCAAGCATCTACAGCTCCTTCTGTGACTCAGGGTGTTCAGCAAGGCAGCAGTGGTGACGAGGCCTCTACAGGCGGCGATGCTAAGGGAGGGGAGGAGCCAATTGACCTTTCCAAGGTAAAGCCAAATGAGTCGGGAAAGATTATGGTTGTTATGTTTCATAACTTTGTGGAGGAATACAAATCCGGGGATAAGGAATACACCACAACCTTTGCATTGTTTGAGAAGCTTTTAGAGGATTTGTACGGCAGGGGCTACCGTCTGATAAGCATGAAGGACTATATTGAAAACAACATTGATGTTCCTGCGGGCTGTATTCCCATGGTATTTACCTTTGATGACGGCAGTGCGGGGCAGTTCAATCTGATTGAGGAGAATGGAAGGCTTGTGGCGAACAGAAAATCTGCGGTGGGAGTAATGGAGGAATTTAATAAAAAGCATCCTGATTTTGGATTTAAGGCTACGTTTTACGTCAATCTGGGCGGTAGCACATTTTCAGGAAAGGGAACAATTTCCGAAAGACTGAGCTATCTCATTGACAAAGGCTTTGAAATAGGAAATCATACATTAAACCACAGTAATTTGAGATCCATAGACAGCTCCCGGGGAATAATGGAAGAGGTGGGAGGAAATCAGAAGGCTTTGCTAGAATCTGTTCCGGGCTACAAAATGGAAAGTCTTGCACTTCCTTTAGGGCGCAGTGCAAAGAAGGAGCTTAAGCAATATGTTATAAAGGGAGAGTATGACGGAGTGGCCTATGAAAACAAGTGTATATTGCTGGTCGGTGCAAATCCCGCGCCGTCTCCTGTCAGTAAAAAGCTTGATTTAATGAGCCTTCCAAGGGTACGAGCGGCAGGAATTAAAACTGTGGACGCGGATTTGGAATGGTGGCTGGAAAATATTTCGGAGGGCGAGCAGTATATAAGTGATGGAAATCCTGACACGGTAACGCTTCCAAGCGGTAAGGAGGACAGTATAGATAAGGATAAGCTAAAAGGCAAGCAACTGGTTGTTTATTGAAGCTTATTGTGATTCTATTATCAATTGAAGCCTCTTCCGATGAAAGCCGGGAGAGGTTTTTTGATGCTTATACCTTATGGATATTTCATTAATACTATGCTATAATATGTTGTAATTAGAAAATATTATAGATTGTGTATATATATTTCATAGCAAAGCAGAGCTTTCCAAATTCTGGGATATTTTATAGTTTGTTATATTTATATTCTTCGGTATATTTAAATATTTTGCTGTAAGGAGTGATTAGGATGCCAAAGGGAACTGTGAAGAGAATACAAACAGATATGGACGTAAAAAAGAAAGCTGTAAAACTTGTTATTTCGCATTTAAAGAAGAAAGTGCCGGAAGAATTTATAGGTGCAGAGCATTTAAAGGAATGGGTTGAGCAGATGGAAAAGATGCTTGAAAGCTCGGAGTTCAATATTAAAGAGCTTCATGAAATGCGTAAGAATTTTAATGATGTAATAGAAAGAACCGTGGATGAGGACATACGCTTTAAGCTGAGAGACTCATGGTACAGTCTTGGCAAGGCCCTCGATAAAAAGGTGAAAATAGGGTGATGATTTTGTATAATAAAAAGGCTCCGGAAAACTTGGAGCCTTTTTATTATACAAAAATATTATACATTCACAGGGAAATGATGTAAAATTATTAATATAATGACATGGCTTAATTAGTGCTAAATCTATATATGTAGCGATAAAGATTTTACATGGAGGATATAATTTGATGGAAGAAATTTTTTTGACCTGTAAGGAATACATCTAAGAAAAGCGCCTGATGACATACCCGTGAGACATTTCCCCGCAAGGCGTCTTTTTGTTGCTATTAAAAATTTCTGTAAGCAATTATATCCTCTATGTTTGTAAAATCTTTATCGCATCCTATATATATCGGTTTTGCTGCAAATAATTTCAGACGGGGGGAAGGAGCATGTTTTTCAGACAAAAGCCCAAAATACATAGCAGCTTACATTATGTACCTGCTGATAGAATAAAAAAAGACCTTGCCGCAGCACTTATGGAAAAGGGTGTGGATATAGGAAGCATACATGTTAAAACTACCGAAACAGTCCTTGTAGTCTGCTTTAAAGACATAATGGAAGGCAGGGGCAGCCGTACCTGCTCTATAATTTCCAAAGCTCATTAGCATTTCATGCTCATCTTCTCTTAAGAGAAGGACTCCCAGCCTAAGCTGAGAGTTCTTCCTTTGAATTTTTATGCAGAAGGGGAGAAAGCTTTTTGTATACTAAAGCGACGATTATTGAAACCATGATACCCTTTATGAGATTAAACGGCGCTATTCCGAAGGCGATAAAGGTTTTTACATCCACAATATAGCCATTTACGCTTCTGCCTAAGCCTACGACGGCATCAATAGGGAAATTGAGGACTGCGGCATATAGGGGGAGCAGGACAAAATAGTTAAAAACAGATGCAAAAAGCACCATGGAAAGGCTTCCTACCGAAAGGGCAATGCCCGCTCCCTTCCTGTTCATGAAACGCTTGTAAATTATACCGGCAGGTACTGCAAAGGCAATGCCTACCAGAAAATTTGCCAGCTCGCCTATGCCTGCTGTCTGAGTTGTAAGTACGTGTATAAGATTTTTTATCAATTCAATTATAACGGCACTTGCAGGGCCTAATGAAAAAGCTGCCAGAAGTACGGGTATTTCACTTAAATCCATCTTTAAAAACGGGGGCATAAATGGAATGGGAAACTCCAAAAACATAAGCACGGCAGCCATTGCGGACAATATGGCAATTTTGGTTATATATGCTGTTGCATACCTTTTTTTATACATCACGACTCTCCTTTACAAAATAAAAATACCCTGAGATATTACTTCAGGGCATCTAAAAGACACATAGTCGTCACCATCTTCTTTCATCCAGACTGATTAAATGCATATAAACAATGCACAAATTACTGTCGGCTTCGGAATTTCACCGAATCTGCTTAAAAAAACCTAAAATGATATTCTTTAAGCTCGCGGGCTTTACCGCCGGTTGGGAATTACACCCTACCCTGAAGATTGTATTCAGTTTTAACAGTACTGCATTAATGCGGCCTAAATATATAATGGCACAAACCCGGCAATGTGTCAATACAATTATCAGAGGCTTTCTGTATAAAAAATACAATAGGGCTTGCGGCACAAGCTTTTTAATGAATTTTGTGGTATAATCTAGTATCATGGATAGTAATTTTTCAGAAAGAGAAAATATTTAGCTTTGGAGTTTATTTTCTGTAATTGTGGTATATATTATAAAATATTTTAAGGAGGTCGGGAGATGAATTCAATAACTACCGAATATGGAGTTTTGGAAGGGATAACATATTTAAAGGAATATGCTCACGGGGGCGTCCGGGAGTGCATGGTTAACAGGGAAAACAGGCTTGTTACAAAGTACGGGGTGCTTATACCCTACTATAAGGACGATGAGCATAGAAGAAAACCTATTACTCCGATAGATTTTTATGATAATGGCATTATAAAAAGTATTTCGCTCCAGCAGCAAACTGTTGTAAAAACTCCTATAGGAGATTTTACAGTTGAGTTTATCAGCTTTTACGAGGATGGGAGCATAAAGAGAATACTCCACTTGAATGGACGGATAACGGGATACTGGTCGGAAGAAAATGAATACGGTATGGCGCAGGAGTTTGATTTCAGCTTTGATTTCGGTAAATTTACAAAGAAGATGATAGGGATTTGTTTTTACAAAAGCGGCACGGTAAAGAGCCTTACCCTCTGGCCTCAGGATTCCCTTGAGGTGCGGCTGCCCTTTGGGAATATATCGGTACGTACCGGAATAGCCCTTTACCCGGAGGGAAGCATTAAGTCGGTAGAGCCGTTCAAGTCTGTACCCGTGCCCACGCCCATAGGTAGCATAGCTGCATTTGACATAAATTCCGTTGGAGTACACGGCGATACAAATTCTTTGGGCTTATATGAGGATGGAAGAATTAAGAATTTGGTGACCTCGTTTGATGAGATAACGGTGGAGGGTGAGAATGGGTATTCCGCTGTTTATAGCCCGGCATTAAGAGACGATGCGGGAAAAACCGTCAGAAGCCCCTTGCATATACAGTTTTTTGACGGAAAGATAATGATTGGTAATACGCATTCCGGGGTATATGAAATAAATAGATATACTTTTAAAATAAGCAAGTTTAAGGGGTGGGCCTCGTAAGGATAACATTTATTTAAGCATAGCGATTCCTTGCGTTCTAATTGTGCCTTCTATTCTGCCGGTACGGTACAGAGCATTCTTTGCATATGCGTTTCAAGATAAGAGTTGTTGCTTTTTGCGTAAAAATTATCATATAATTATTTTTATAGGAGGACGAATATGTCAGTTTTCGCAGAGAGGTTAAGAAACTTAAGAGAGAAGCAGGGGCAAACGCAGGTTCAGGTAGGCAAGGCTGTGGGAAAAAGCAGAGAGGCTGTAACTAAGTATGAAATGGGCCAGAGAGAGCCGGATTTACATGCAATCACATCTATAGCAAGGTATTTTAATGTTTCAGCAGACTACATATTGGGAATAACCGATCAGCTAGACAGCAATCATAAGCAGGAGGGTTTGGATGAGGTTTCTCTTTCAGGCAAGGAATGTAAGGACAATGAGGAATTTGTCCCATACTTTAAGCTTGCGTTAAAGATAAAAAATAGCGGCGTGGGGCTTAAGGAAGTGGAGGAGTTTGTTGACAAGCTCATAAAGCAAAAGAGGTAGGCTTGGAATGTATCCTTTGCGGCTTGCCTGAAACCAGTTGAAAAGAAAGAAGCCCCGCCATAAATGGTGAAGCCCCTCTTTTATTTTAATATCAGGTGTTCTTCAGGAATTTATTAACGAATCTCTCCTTTGCAAGTATGATGATAAAGAAGGCTATGCTTATTATAAGCAAAACAACCGAAGGCCTTAAAATGGCTTCAAATCCAAGGTCGTTGTCTATAATGCTTCTCATTCCCTTCATAACCCAGTATTGAGGCAAGATTACAGCAATTTTCTGCATAAATTCCGGCTGAAGCTCCAGAGGCCACAAACAGCCCGAAACCATGGAGGTGCATAAAACAGCCAGTGAAGCTATGGAGGTAAGCTGTGCATTGGTATTTACTATTGTGGATAAAAATATACCCATTGCCGCGGCGCTTAATATAAATACTGTCATAACACACATCAGGGCAGGTATTGAGCTTCCCCAGTCCACACCTAAAACAAACCGGCTGAAGAGTATGGTTAGTGCAATTTGTATCCAGCCCTTGACAAATGTGCTTAAAATATTGCCCAGATAGATTATAGAGCTATTGGTGGGGGTTACAATCAATCTATACCAGGTATAGTCTTTTTTCTCGTCGAGAATAACCCCGCCGCTGGAGAACATCATAGTCATCATTAAAAAAATTACTATAAGCCCGATGGTAGTTGTCAGCTTATTCCCATTCTTTTTGCTTTTAATATTTTCTGTAAACTTTATATGCTCAACGGTAACGATATTAGGAATGCTTAAGGCCTTGTCAACGTTTTTTGTTAATGCTTCGAGAGTGGCTTTGTCATCGCCCATGTTTAAGTCGGTTAAAACCTCTTTAAAAAAGTTAATGATTATTTCATTGGTTCTCATTCTTACCAATGCTTTTCTTAAGGAATATTCCAGAGCCTTGGAATTTGGAGATTCGGTAAGCTTGATTAAGGTTATTTGAGGAACTTTCCCATTTATTATATCGTCTGTAAACCCTTTGGGCAATATAAAGCCCAATTCAAGCTGAGACTTCTGAACCTGGCCTACAACCTCCTCTTCACTCATTTCAGTAAATGAGGCTATATCGTCGTTGTTTAATTCCTTGATAAACTCCTTGGAAAATTCCTTATTATCAAAGTCAACTATACCGCAGGGGATTTTTGTTTCATTTGTATAATTAATATTAGTAAAAATCACTATCATTACAAATGGAATTAATATCATAAATAACAGGGTCTTTTTATCCCGTATTAATTTTTTTAAATCAAACATTAATATATTAAGTACTTTCATCAAATCTATCACCTCACACCGTTTCAAATTTTGAAATTCCTATTATGAGAAATAACAGGCCTGCTGCAAAAAGTATAATGCAATTTGGAGCTATTGCATAAAAATCCGTACCTTGCATAAGCTTGTAGTATGCATCCATGGCATGTCTGTTAGGGGTAATACTTGATATTGTTTTCATAAAGTCCGGGAATAAGTAGAACGGCATCATACCCCCGCCTAAAGCTGTAAATATCATGATTAAAACTTCACCTAAATTATTTGCCGCTTTAACATTTTTGCCTATAGCGGCTATAAACATACCGAATCCTGAGCTGAAAAACACAAGGCAAAGGCTGAGAATTATAAGTGCATATAGTGGGCCGCCCCAATCCACCCTGTAAAATACCGTGGTGAAAATCACCAGTATTATTGATTGAAGAGCGCCGATGGTTGCAAGACCGATACATTTGCCTAAAATCAATTCAAATTTTGATACCCCTGCTCCAATTATCCTACCCAGAGTTCTGTTTTCTTTTTCTTGAAGCATCAGGGTCACGCCGGTGACAGAGCTGAAAAGAATATACATTACCAGCATAGCAACAGAATAATATTGCAGTGAGGATATGGGCTTTGTCTCCTTTTGAGTTGATTCCTTAAATTCAATCAACTCCTCACTGAGTCTTGTGGCTATTTTCATCATAATATTTCCATTCAAGCCTCTTTCAATAAAATCCTTATTTCCTGAGGCCGTTGCTGTTTCCATAAAGGCATGATATCCCTTTCTGCTAATAGAGAGTATATTCATATAGCCATTTGCCGTACCAAATGTAAAGGTTCCCTTTAATGCCTCTTCATTATTAGAGAGCACGTCTACCTTCACTTCTCTGTTATTACTGAGGTTAACAGTATAATTCTCATGAATTAAAATTATGGCTGCTACTTTATTGGATCTCAATTTTTTCATTGCAGCTTCCTCGGTGTCCTCCTCCAGCTCAAATATGCTGCCATAATAATCTCTGATGATTCCGACGAAAAGCTGAGAGTCGAAGCCCTTATCCTTGTCAACAACAGAAATAGGGAATTTGCTGATGCCATTGTCTTCTTCAAATATTGCCCCCAGTGCAGTTCCTAAAATAAGCATTATAAATACCGGCATTAATAGGAGACTTATAAGAGCTTTTATATCCTTGGCTATTATTTTTAAATCTTTTAATGCAATATGTAAAACCATAACTATCCTCCCGCCTAATAAGTTTAATAACTACACAAAAATTTTTAAAGGAGCCCTTAAGCAGATATATCAAGCTGTTAATCTCTCAAGGCTCTTCCCGTCAAATGGAGAAATACGCTTTCAAGGTTTGATTCCTGTATGCCGATATTATGGATTTTACAATTTGATTCATCAAGGATTGATATTAGGGGCGCCAGCATTGCGCCGGATTCTTTTCCGTATACGCTGAGCTTGCTGCCGTCTAAAATTACTTTTGTTATGCCCTTAAGGGGCTGCACCAGCTCTTCCAGACCGGAAGGAGGGTTAGCAATATCCACATTGATAACGTCAAATTCACCCACCAGCTTTCTTAGCTCCTCCTTGGAGCCGGATGCAATAATTTTGCCGTGATCCATTATTGCTATTCTTGAGCATAAATACTCAACTTCCTCCATATAATGGCTTGTATATATTATTGTCATGCCTTCCTTATTAAGATTCAGAACTGACTCTAATATGTGATTTCTTGACTGGGGATCGATGCCCACCGTAGGCTCATCCATTACCAATATTTTAGGCTTGTGCAGCAGAGCGGCGGCAATATTTATTCTTCTTTTCATACCTCCTGAATATGTCTCAATCCTGTCATTTTGCCTGTCCTTTAATCCCGCTATTTCCAAAGCCATATCAACTCTTTCATCAAGAAGCTTACCGCCAAGCCCATACATCCTTCCCCAAAAAACCAAATTATCTCTGGCCGACAAGGTAGGATAAAGAGCTATTTCCTGAGGAACCAGCCCTATAGCCTTTCGTGCTTCCTTGGATTTTTGCATAACATCGTTTCCGTCAATGGTTATCCGGCCGCTATCCGGCCTGACCAGTGTTGTGACCATTGATATAAGAGTGGATTTTCCGGCACCATTTGGTCCTAATAATCCAAAAACCTCTCCGCTTTTAACTTCAAAGCTTACTCCGTTTACCGCTATCAAGCTGCCAAACCTTTTTGATACATCCTTTACTTCAATTAAATTCATATTAACGCCTCCCTAAATAATCTTTAATTTTTCTGGTGCTTAACGGTTAAACATTAACAACAGGCAAAAAGCAATTGGTTAAAAATTATAGTATCAGTAATAGAAAACATTTGATAAGGACTTATGAAGCCTTCTTTTATATTCATATTTGGGATATCCTATAAGAAGTGCGATTCCATGCCTGTTGTTTTTTCCGATATTATACTTTCTTTTCAGCTTTCCATTGTGCCGCAGGAAGTTTGAGGATGTGCCTGCAAAAGAAGTTGCAAGACCTAAGGCTTCCGCCGTAAGCATTGCATATGTTGCGGCAATGAAAGCGTCCGCCGGGTCTGCATACTTGGAGGCATGAAAATATAAAACCAACGGGGCGTTAAATAAAAGCCCATCCTTACCAGCCTTAAGATCCCGGATATAAAATAGTGCTGTAGGGTAAAGGTATGTTTCGAACAGATCTGCTGTTTCTTTTGAAAACAGACCTATAAAGGATCTTATAACAGGCCCGAAAATCCACTTTCTATGGTCAATAGCATTTATAATATCTGTTACGAATTCTCTGACCTTGCTATGCCCCTTTAAAACCAGAATTTCCACATCTGATGGCGGCAGCCCAACAGGCGCTTGCTTAACTCCCTCAATTATCTTATCAATCTTTTCCTGCTCCACGTCCCTTTCCAAATAGTTTCTTACCGCTCTCCTTGAGGACAGGAGACTGAAAAACTCCTCATAGGAAGGCTTGCGTTCCTTAACAAAATCTATGGTGTCATTTTTAGATATGGTTCTTCCTTCAACAGATATGCAATTTTCCGGGCAAATTGCCATACATTGACCGCAGCCGATACAGCCGAAATGCCTTTGCTGATCCACTACCATTTTTCCATTTTCCTTAAATATCGCCCCGACAAGACCTCCCCCGCATATATCCGCACATAATCCGCAGGCGGTACATTTTGAATAATCAATTTCAACATTTGCCACACCGGATGCTCTTGCTGTTTTTACTGACATAAATTTTCCCCTTTCATGTAACGGCTTCCAAACAATATTATATATGGAATATTAATATTATTCAGCACTTGTTTAAATAATTTAACAATTAAAGCTGATTTTTGAAATATTCATAAGTTTGTTTACCTTTTTTATTGAATATGCGCTATCAATATGTGACTTTATATCACTGATAAGGATATTGTTATCGGATAAAACCAAATCGACAATTTTTTCAAAGCATTTAATAAATGCTGATACCGTTTCCTTCTTAAATAAGCCTGTATTATAGTTAAAATATACATCTATACGGCCTTCCTTTTCCATTGACTCAAAATTAATATCAAATGTTACATGCTTTAAGTCGTACTGGTAATTGGTAAAGGTCAAATCCCTGATTTTTAAAATTTGATCGTTTGCGTTTTCAAAGCTGAACATTACGTCGAAAACGGGGTTGCGTCCCGGAATTCTTTTAATTTTAAGCTCCTCTACCATATGGCTGAAGGGATAGCCGCCATAAGCAAACATATTGAGCATTTCGCTTTTTACTTCAGTTAAAAGGTCTGTAAATCTTTTTTCAGAGGACGGATATGTCCTGAAGGCCACCGAGTTTGTAAGAAGTCCGAAGCAATTCTCAAAGCCTTGCTCAAGGCGTACCGACATCGGTATACCTATAATAATGTCATCACAGTCTGAAATGCTGTTTAGTAAAACGTCAAACAATGAAAACATTATCATAAACAGGCTGGTGCCGGTGGATTTGCCAAAAGCCTTCATATTTTCGGTTTTTTCTTCAGGTATTGAGAAGCATATCCTGTTGCCGCTAAAGCTTTGCTTTTCGGGGCGTGGGAAATCGGTGGGAAGCATAAGAGTCGGAAGCTCACCTGAAAGCTTTTCCTTCCAAAACTTTTTATGAGAGCTGAATTCTCCCTCCATAAAATACCTTTCTTCAAGCTCAATATAATCCCTGTAGCATTTGGCGGGCATTTGCAAGTATCTGTCCTCATACAGGCTTATAAATTCCTGAATGAATATACCCATTGATATGCCGTCGGAAATTATATGATGAAAATCTACGGCAAACAAAAACCTTACGGGGCTTATTTCAACAATTAAAACCCTTGCCAAGGGAGGTTTAGCCAAATCAAATGCCGTGATAAACTCTTCAATATGCTTTTTAAGGTCCTCCTCATTTCCTTTTTTATATATTGGCTCAAAGCAGACATTTTCATGAACCTTCTGAACCGGCTTTCCGTCCTTAAGCTCAAAGCCTGTGCTGAGCAGCTTATGCCGTTTTGCCAATTGCCCAAGCACTAGGGAGACCTTTTCAAGGCTTAAAGGCCCCTCAACCATCATAGCGCCGGATATATGATAGGCAAGGTTGTCCTTCACCATTTTGTCAAGTATAAATTGGCCCTTCTGAAGTGCCGACATGCTAAAGTAATTGTCCCCAAGCCTGCTTTGGATCAGCCTTGATTCGGTTGATTTTTTTTTTGAAGTGAACTCAAATCCTCCTGAACGAAGCTCTGAGACACTTTCCTTTATTGCGTCTATGAATTTGTTTGCGTCTTCCTGCGTATGGGCTGTGCTGAAATAGCATATGCGTTTTTCCCAGACATAAATTCCCTTGTGAATCATCAGGTAGAAGAAAAGCTCTATTTCAATAGGGAGCTTTCTTAAATCCAAGCCTCCATAGCCGTCGAATCTGAATTGGGAGGCAAAGTATTTTATCCTTAAGGGAACGTCATTGTCCTCAAAATAGTTATTCAGAGTATTTACCGTGTCGGAAGTGAGCTTATTGACCCTTTCCTGAAGCGCGTTGCCTTCCTCCTTCATCTTAAGAAGAACCGCCCTGCACGCCGCAAGTGAGACAGGATGCTTGCAGAAGGTGCCTGCAAAGGAGGTTACCTCTTTTGCAGGATATGAGCCATCTCCGAATTGCCACCAGCCTCCGTCAACGGCATCAAGATATTTTGCCTTTCCGGCTATTACGCCGATAGGGAAGCCGCCTCCTATAACCTTTCCATAAGTCACGATATCGGCCTTTACGCCAAAATGCGCCTGAGCCCCGCCCTGACAAATTCTAAAGCCGTTAATAATTTCATCAAAAATTAATGCCGATCCCATTTGCTGTGTAATGGCTCTGACATTATGCAGGAATTCCTTGGGCTGCAGCTCGGGGTTTCTGCTCTGCACCGGCTCTACAAGGACAGCCGCAAGCTCATGCCCGATTTCACGGATTTTTTCAAGGGTTTCAGGCGCGCCATACTCCAGAACAACCACATCCTCTACCGCACCCTGCATGATTCCGGGGGAGGTAGGGACTGTTTTATTTCCCATGGAGATACCCAATATAATATCGCTGTTGCCATGAAAGGCACCCTTAAAAAGAACCACCTTGCTTCTTTGAGTAACAGTTCTTGCGATCCTCACTGCCGTCATAACAGCTTCAGACCCGGTATTTGCGAAGGCCACTCTTTCACAGCCCGTCATTTCACATATAAGCGCGGCTGTTTCACCTGCGAGGTCTGTTTGGGGGCCGAGCTCCCATCCCTCCTTAAGCTGATTTTGAACAGCGTCTATAATAAACTGGGGGCTGTTTCCAAAAAAGTTTACACCATAGCCTATTGCCATATCAATATATTCATTTTCGTCGACATCCCAGAAACGGGAGCCCTTGGATTTTAATGCCTGAAGTGGGTATATCATTTCTTTAAAGCTCATTCTGAAGTTTAATGAGCTTATCCAGTCTGACAAAACCGCACGGCTTTTCTGAGAATACTCTTTTGATTTTTTGGTGCGCTCATTATACCTTTTAACAAGGCTGTCAACAAATAGCTTCTGCTCCTCGGTAAAGGGATCGTCGTCAAATTTCATAGCACGCAGGGTAAAGGATGCAGACTGTGCTTTGTCCACCGGTTTTGCATGATTATCCAAGGAGCTTTGATAAGCGGGTGCGGGTGTAAGTGAGGTGCCGCTGTTTGCCACCGTGTCAACGCCGTTTAGCCTGTTTAATGTATCAAGCTGCTTATGCATAATTTCAAGCTGCTGATTTATAATGCCTTGTAAGCCGCTGCTCTGTAAATTGCTGTCGACGGCTGCGGGAATTGTATTGCTTAAGGGAATGCATTCACAGGCCTCCTCCGACATTGATTTTACCGGCATCTTTTCTTTAAGGTACTCGGCGATCATCTTTACAGAGCGTAAGTCAACCATAAATTTATTCAACGTCACATCAACACTGTATTCCTTTTCAATTTTATTTCTTAAATGAACCAGCATTAATGAATCAAATCCAAGAGTGAATAAATCCGTATCTGATTTTATCTCATTTATTTCAAGGCCGGTTATCTCATTTATCAATAGCTTTAGCTGTTCCTCAAGGGCTGTGATATCCATATGAACGTCCTCCGTTTCTCGTGCCGTTAAGTTGTTGAAGCCTTTTACATTTTTATCTGCCGTAGGCTCAGATGCTGTTTGGGTATTTGATTTAAACCAGAAGCTCTTTTTCTGGAAGGGGTAGTTGGGCAGAGCTGTTTTTCTTGCGTTTTTATAAATTTCCGAAAGGGAATTCCAGTTAATGTCTATATTGTTTTTATATAATGAAGAAATACTGGTCAGCATTTGTTCCCAGGAGGATTTTGCTTCTCTTAAGGAGGGCAGGCACAAAATATCCTTTTTATTGACGCTTTCCTGTATGAAGCCGCAAAGCAATGCCTTTGCGCCAACCTCAATAAAAATGGAGGCCCCTTTGGCTTCTATTGTACGTATGGCGTCATAAAACCTGACAGGCATTGAAATATGACGCAACCAGTATTGGGGTGTTGTTATTTCATCGGGCTGCGCCGGTTTTCCCGTCAGATCGGATATTATAGTGATTTTGGGCTTGGAGAATGTAACAACATCCAGCGCTTCTTTAAATTTTCCAAGTACGGCATTAATCATTGGCGAATGGAAGGCATGAGATATAGAAAGCCGTTCGGTGAAGATTTTGTTTTCCCGCGCTTTATTCAGAATAAGCTCAACACTGTCCTTTGCACCTGATATTGTGACTATGTCCCTGTTATTTACGGCAGCGATTGAAACATCACAAAGTCCCGATTCCTTTATCAGCGAGGCTACCGTTTCCTCATTGGAAAGTATTGTACCCATCATTCCATTGCCTGGAAGGGATTGTACAATACTGCCTCTGGAAGCGACCAGATAAACAGCGTCGGAAAGTGTAAATACTCCCGCTATGCAGGCGGCGGCAAAGGATCCTATGCTGTGTCCCATTACGTAGTCCGGCTTAACTCCGAAGGATTCCCACAGCTTAGAGAGTGAGTATTCAAGTGAAAAAATAACGGGCTGGGTGTAAACGGTCTTTTCAAGGGTTTCCTTATTTGAAGCCTCAGAGTATAATAAATCTATAACGGATTTATCTATATGCCGGCTAAATAGCCTGTCACACTCATCCATGGAATCCTTAAAAACCTTAAAAAGCCGGTACAATTCTCCTCCCATGCCGGGATACTGGGAGCCCTGGCCGGTAAAAAGAAATACAATGGATTTATTATCCAAGCCTATCGGGGCGGTATTTTTTGACCTGCTTATATATGCCTCCAGTTTCCTTGCTAACGCCTCTCTGGTAGAGCCGACAAAAGAAGCTCTTACAGGGAAATAGCATCTGCTGATGTTAGAGGAGTAGCAGATATCGGCAATGTTGTCGGATGTGCTTTGAATATACCGAAGGTATTTCCTCGCCATATCCATGATTGCATTATCTGTTTTTGCC
The DNA here is from genome assembly GCF_003337415.1 of Anaerobacterium chartisolvens. GTDB lineage: Bacteria > Bacillota > Clostridia > Acetivibrionales > DSM-27016 > Anaerobacterium > Anaerobacterium chartisolvens. The sequence goes on from NZ_QPJT01000011.1 coordinate 45,145, forward strand.
GACAGGGTAAGGATCATCTCAAGCCCCGGAGCTTGAGGCAAAGCATCTACTTGGGGCGGCTCCCTGACAATAACATGTGTTATCGTACCTCCTAAGCCTAATGAGCTTAAGCCTGCGATACGGGTTCTAGTTCCACGCTTCCATGGCGTAGGAGATTTTACTATTTCAACGGGTATGTTACTCCATGGGATTTCGGCATTTAATTGCCCGCAGTTTATGCTGGGAGGGAGCATTTCGTTCTGTATGCTGAGTATTAGCTTTATAAGGCCTGCCATGCCCGCACTTGCTTCAAGATGCCCTATGTTGGATTTTACAGAGCCGACAAGAAGCGGCTTAATCCTTTCGCCGCCGTAAACTGTGTTAAGTGAATTTATTTCTATGGGATCACCTAAGGGAGTAGCCGAGGCATGTGCTTCAATATAGTCGACATCCTTTGGCGATACACCTGCCTTTGTCAATGCGGATTTTATAAGCCTTTCCTGTGCCAGCCCGTTAGGAGCCGTAAGGCCGTTGCTTTTACCGTCGTGAAGAACCTCTGTGCCTTCTATGACAGCTAGAATATTATCCCCGTCACGAAGGGCGTCGGATAATCTCTTAACTATTACGAAGCCACAGCCCTCACCTCTTCCATAGCCATCGGCATCCGCACTGAAGCTCCGGCTTTTGCCATCTGCGGAAATTGCTTTCAGCCTGGAAAGCGCCATGTAATACTGAGGTATCAGAATAAGGCTGACTCCTCCAACCATTGCCATATCACAGCCTTTATTTCTCAGACTCTCGCAGGCATAGTGCAGTGCCACAAGAGATGAGGAGCAGGCTGTGTCAACGGACATGCTGGGGCCGTTAAAATCATAAAAGTATGACAGCCTTCCGCAGGCGGCAAACGGAGATACGCCTGTCGCACAATAAGGGGTTATTTCCTTGCTTGTCCCAAGCAACAGGTTCTGGAACTCATTACCCATGCTTCCGATAAAAACACCCGTCTTGCTGCCCCTTATGTTTGCCGGAAAAATTCCCGCATTCTCAAGGGCTTCCCAGCTAACCTCCAATAACAGCCTCTGCTGCGGATCCATGCTTTCCGCTTCTATTGGGGCTATTTCAAAAAAAGAGGCGTCAAACTCGTCCACAGCAACATTCAGGAAGTTGCCGTACCTTGTATAAATTTTGCCGGGGGCATCCATATCGGGGCTGTAATACTTATTTATATCAAATCTGCTCTTTGGTATTTCCGATACCGTATCCCTGCCCTGGGAAAGAAGCTGCCAGAATTCTTCTGGGGAATTCGCCCCTCCGGGGAACCTGCACGCCATTCCAACAACAGCGATAGAATGCTGCTTTTTTAACGACCTTATTTCCTCATCCAGCTTAACTATTGTTTCGGTTGCCTTTTTTAAGGCCTTTTCATATTTTTCCTCAATACCAGCCATATCAAAAAACCTGCCTCCTCAATCCATACAACAAATGTTTATAATGATGCAAGCAATTTTTATTCATAAAAAGCCTAATCGCTTATGCGGCTAAGTAGGCTTTCCAAGTCCTTCAAGGCATCTGATCCCGATGCTTCCTCCTCGCCCTCGCTGCTGCTTAATATCCCCTCAAAGCTGATAACATTTTTTATAAAATATTCGGCCATTTTTTCAACTGTAGGATAATTGAAAAACAGTGCCGCAGACAATGGAGCAGCAAACAATTCACACAGCCTGTTTCTTAGCTCCACTGTCATTAACGAGTCCACTCCCTGCTCCATGACGGGCCTTTTCTTATTTATTTTATCCGCCGGGAGTCTTAATACCGCTGCAAGCTCCTTAACAAGAAGATTTTCAATATAGCCTATTCTCGCGTCATTATCCAATTCAAGCATTGCTTCCAAATGAACTCTGAGATGCCCGGGGATATCGCTTCCCGAATCCTGTGTTACAAGCCTGCTAAATCTCGCAGACCTGGCAGTCCCGGGGTTTTTTTGCGACCACAGCTTCCAATCCACTTTAAATAAGCCTGTCTGTACCGGTTTCCTGTCAACAATGGTTTCAAGGGAATACATTACCTGCTCTATACTCATGCCGCCGATACCGGCTTGCTCCAATAAAGTCATAACCTCGCTGTTTCTTGAGGTAACACCCACCTCTGCCAGCACCCCAAGGTTTATTGTTGTCGCCGGAAGCCTCAGAGACTTTCTGTAATACGCAAAGGCTTCCAGAAAGGAGTTTGCGGCAACATAATTAACCTGCCCTGTATTGCCTATTAGAGAGGCTATGGAAGAAAATGAAACAAAGAAGTCCAACGGCTGTGTTAAGGTGGCATTGTGCAGATTCATGGCCCCCGCCGCCTTTGGCAGCATAACCTTCGTGAGCCTGGCTTGGGTCATATCCTCAATAAAGCCGTCATCCAACACCATTGCTCCATGAAATATTCCTCTTATGGGGGGCATTTTTTGAGCCGTTTCGTTAATCAACTTCCAAACCTCGTTATAATCCGCAATATCAATTGCCGCTGCCATAACATTTACTCCCGATTTCTCCATAGCTGCAACGGCTTCCCTTGCTTCATCGGTCGAAGCTCCTGTACGGCTTATCAGCACAAGGCTGTCTGCACCTTTGGAAGCCAGCCATTTGCCGATTTCCAGACCAAGCCCCCTTGTGCCTCCGGTTATTATGTATGTGGAATCCTTTTTAACAATTTCTTTTGACACCTCTGAGGGCAAATGAATTTTACAGTCTGAAATTTTAAGACTGACCGCGCCTATGCTTTCCGACTGATAGGCCGCAGTAAAGCAATCGGCGGCGTTCTGTGCGTCAAAGACGGTTTGAGGAAGCGGGGCATACGCTCCGCTTAAAAAGCCTTCGCGAACCTGATTCCAGACTTTAAGACCCGTCCTGCTGTTATTGCAGATGTTTTCTAAATCTATTGATGAAATTGATATGTTTTTATTCAGTAAATTACCTGTTAAGCGTATTTCTTCAGAGGAATCATTTTTACCCACCTGTATAAAGCAGCCGTATTGAGCCAAAAGTCTTAAGCTCTGAGTTCTTTTTTCTCCGGAAATTTCCCCGAACACTATGTCAACTCCGGCTTTGTCGGTTGCCGTATATATTTCATTTATAAAATCCAGAGAGTTAATATCCATTACATGGCCTATTCCCAACGCCTTAAGGTATTCAATCTGCTTACTGTTTTTTGCGGTTGCGTATATTTCCGCTTCATTTTTCCGGGCTACCTCAACCGCTGCCAATCCAACTGCTCCGGCGGCATCGTGAATAAGCACCTTTGAGCCCTTCTGGATACCGGCAATATTGATAAGCCCATGGACGGCAAGTATAAATGGAGCTATACTGACTATATCTCCGGATGCCATATACGGAGGCTTTTTCATAACATAGCCATTTTGATTTACATTCACGCGGGATTTTATGCTGCCGCCTTCAACACAGGCGATTACTTCGTCTCCGGGAGAAAAGAGGCTTACATTCCGGCCGACTCTGCTTACCGTGCCGCAGCATTCTGTGCCCAATACCTGCTTTGCTTCCTTTGCGCCCGCCATTTTAGGAGGAATTCTGCCCATAAGCTCATAAGCATCCTGAGCGGCTATACCACAGCCCGTTACCATGATCTCTATTTCATCAGGTTCCGGGTGCCTGTCGGAAAATTCCCTGAAGTATAAGCTGTCGGGTTTTCCGACATTACCTATTTCAAGGCTGATATTAGCATCATTTGTAAAAACCTCTTTTTGGGGAACCGAACCGTCGTTTTCAGCAAGCCTTGTATGAATTATATGCCGCACATATCTTGTATGGTCTCTGTATGCCACATCTTCGTCATTATTGTCGGACAGCATTTCATCTATTGCCGATGACAGCACTGGCTCATCGGGATTCACATCAAGATCTATGTTTTTACAGACAATGTTCAGGTGTTCATTGCTTATAAGCCTGTTTAAAGCTGTAAGGCCGCCTGCCTGCAAATTAAGCCGTGTCTCATTGCCTGTCACTTCATATGCGTTATATGTAATAATCCCCACTTTTAAATCTTCATCACCATGGGACTTGGACCAGGCCTGTATAATATATACCGCTTGCAGGCTGTAATCCATAGCCCGCCTTGCCGTGTCGGTATCTTCTGTATCATTGGCGGAAGGGGAGGGGATGTAAAGAATATTTACTTTTTTATCTGTTTTTATATCGGAAAAAACAGATAGGATTTTTTCATAGCCGTCTGTGGATAAATCGCCTGCGTTTACCAGCCTGTACTCATGCCCATGCTTTGAGATTGTGCCGGCTATTGCGTCGGTTTCAGCGTTATCATGGGCAAATATCAGCCAATATGGGTCACAGGAGCTTGTTTTGGGCTTTTGCGATTCTTCCCATACAATATCATATATCCATGAATCCATAACGTGGTCTTTCCAAGCTTCATCCTTGGGAACACGCTGGCACTCCAAATCCAGAAGCTCGGCAAATACATTTCCGTCTCCGTCGAGGAGGTATAGATCCCCCGTGATTGAAGCCTGTGTTGTATTAACTATGTTAAGATAGCTCCAGCAGCAGCCTCCCGGTGAGTTGTAGTAATTTACCCTGCCTATTTTAGCCGGAATGACCAATTTATCAAATAAAGCCGCCAGAGTTTGTATTGCTCCATCGAGCACGGTGGGGTGCAGGAAATATTTATCAACATCGGTAAGTGAAGCGGAGGCCTCAATTCTTGCCACTATAGCTTTGTCACCGCGATAGATTTCCTTAACGGTTCTGAAGTAGGGATAGTATTGCAGTCCTAAGGAAGCCAGATCCTTATAGAACTGTTCTACACTGAGTACCTCGGGACATTGATTTTTTAACCGGGATATTTCAGCCAGAGGCTTTGCGTTTTTTGATACCGGCTCATGAAGAATACGCCCGCTTGCGTGCTGCATCCAACCGTTGTTGCTGTTTGAGCGGCTGTAAATGCCATAATCCCTGTTCTTGGTATCAAGATATGAATGTAATAGCTGAACCTCCTTGCCGTTAATGGACAGCATATTGTGAAATCTTAAATTTTCAAGGCAGCAGCCGGTGCTGTCAGGTCTTTCAGCGTTAAACAGCGCCAATGCCCCTTCAACATATGCCGCTCCGGGGAAAACAATATTGCTTTCCACCCTGTGGTCGTTAAGGAACGGTAGCAGGTGTTGATTGAGCTCAACCTCATATGATAAATGAGGAGAGGATACAATTTTATTGCAGAATAAATGTCCCTCCGAGCCTAAACGGTCATTTCTGGATGCTTCAGTTTCGTTAAACGGACATTTTTCCTTCTGCCAAGGGTATCTTGGCAAATCTACCATTTTACCGCCTGAGATAAAAGGACTCCAATCAATATTAACTCCCAAAGTATAGAATTGTGCGACTGCTTCATAGAAAGAAACAAGCTCAGGCTCTTTGCGGTTAAGGGTTTGAAGACATATGCCCTTGCTGCCGGCATTTTGCAGACATTCCTTTATAGAGGTCTTTAATACCGGGTGCGGCCCCACTTCCAAGAACAGAGTGTACCCGTCTTCAACCATTTTGCTGCATGTCTTTGCAAAACGTACTGTTTGGCGGACATTATTCCACCAATACTCAGCATTTATTGAGCCGCCGTTAATAACATCCCCTGTGACGGTTGAATACAGGGGATAGATTTCCTTTGATGGCTTGAGGAATTCCAACGACTCAAGCAGCTCATCCTTTATTTGATCCATAACAGCACTGTGATACGGAACCTCAACATTCATGAGCTTGTTGAAGACATGCCTTTCATCAAGGGCTTTGGATATTTCAAGCAGATGATCCTCTTCCCCTGCAAGCGTGACAGAGTTTGCACTGTTTATTGCGGCAATGGATATATCCGGGTAGGAGACAAGCACAGCTAAAGCCTCCTCCTCTGAAAGGCCTATTGCAAGCATTTTTCCCTGACCCGCTGTTGTCTGCTGCAAACGGCTTCTGGTGTAGCTGACCAATATGGCGTCCTCAAGCGACAGGGCACCTGAGCAATACGCCGAGGCAACCTCTCCCACGCTGTGTCCTGCAATTGCGTGAGGCGTAATACCGAACCTTTTTAAAAGCTCTGTCAATGCCACCTGCATAAGAAAGTTCGCAGGCTGGGCAACCTTTGTCTCTGCCATTTTTGAGGTGTGCTCATCCTTAAGCATTTCCTCAAGAATAGACCACCCGGAGAAGCCCTTGAATATTTCATCACATTTTTCAAGCATTTGGCGGAATACCGGCTCATTTTCATACAGCTCGCGTCCCATTTTCCACCATTGCGGCCCCATGCCGGTATATATAAAGGCAATTTTAGGCTGGGTTTTAATATCGGCATTATTTGATACAATCCCTTTAACACATTGGCCGTTTACATATGCTTCAAGAAGCCTTGCCATATCCTCCCGGGACTGCGCGGCTATACCAAGCCTTAGCTGATGATGGGAACGGCGCTTGGCGCAGGTATATATTATGTCGTTTGTTGCAAATTCATCATCTTTTATGATGTCAATATAGTCCTTTGCCAACTGAATAAGCGCGTCCTCACTTCTTGCGGTAACAGGAAGAATGGATAAGGAGGGTCTTTGCCCCGACTCTGCCGGAGCATTGAGGGCTATGGCGGGAGCCTCTTGCAATACTGCATGTGCATTTGTTCCGCCAAAACCGAAGCTGTTTACAGAGGCTGTTAACAGCTTGTTTTTGGGAAGCTCTTCAACCTCCACAGGCACTTTTAAGAATAGGCTGTCGTATTCCAGCTTTGGGTTGGGCACTTTGAAGTGGATATTTGGAGGAACCATTTTTTTCTTAAGGCACAGCGCAGCCTTTACAAGCCCGCTTACTCCCGCGACGGCTTCCATATGCCCCATATTTGACTTCAGCGAACCCACCAAAACCTTTTCATCAGCATTTCTATTTTCAGCTATGACAGCATTGATAGCTTTTAATTCCACAGGATCGCCTGCCTGAGTTCCCGTTCCATGTGCCTCGATATAATAAATATCCGACGGGCTGACACCGCATTCTTTATAAACTCGTCTTATGAGAGCTTCCTGAGCTTCGGCATTGGGTATTGTAATTGCAGGAGTTTGGCCATCCTGATTGACGCCCGTCCCTTTTATCAGCGCATATATAGCATCTCCATCCGCCAACGCCTGACTGTATGGCTTTAAAATAATACTGGCAGCCCCCTCGCTGCGCGTATAGCCTCCCGCTTCAATGTCAAAGGTTTTACATCTGCCATGCTGAGACAGAAAGCCGCCTTTAGACACACTTATAAAGGACTCCGGCCTGAGCATAATATGAACCCCTCCGGCTATTGCCAGAGAGCTTTCATTATTCCATATGCTTTGACATGCATGGTGTATTGCTACGAGAGATGAGGAGCAGGCAGTATCTATGGTAAGGCTTGGGCCTCTGAAATCAAAGGTGTAGGAAATTCTGTTGGAGAGGTTTCCCAGAGAAAATCCGGCTGCCGTATGCATATTAATAGCATCACGGTTAATCGGATTGAACTGCATTAAAAAAAAGTCTGCAAAAAATCCTCCTATAAATACCCCCACATTCCTGCCTCTGAGTGATTCAAGCTGCAGCCCCGCATCTTCTATGGCCTCATATGTTACCTCCAGCAGCATTCTCTGCTGGGGATCGATATTTGGGGCTTCTCTTGGGGAAATTCCAAAAAACATGGAATCAAACAGCGTTATGTCTTCCTTAAGAAAGCCTCCCTGAACGACATATGTTTTACCGGGCTTTTCCTTGTCAGCATCAAAGAATAACCTTTTATCCCAGCGATCTTTAGGGACTTCAGTAATTGCGTCGGACTTATTAATTAAGAGGCTCCATAATTCCTCGGGTGATTGTACACCCCCCGGCAGGTGGCAGCCTATTCCGATTATTGCGATTTGGTCTTTCTCTTGATTTGAGTGTCTCATAAGCTTTCTCTTTCCATAAGTTATTTTAAATAAAAATTTGAAACCTTATATTCTGAAGCTTTGGGTGTGGAAGATGACGTACAGCATTTAAAAGTACAAAAACTAACAATTATAGACTATAAAGTACAATGCACGGCAAAACTTGAGCCTTTGACAGTTAAAACTTTTTAAACACTACTTAAAGCTTTGCCATCACTGGATTTATTATGTCAAATTTTACTTTTAAAAACTGCGTACTTTTTTGTGATTTACGTTTAAATTTAAATTCTATTTACAAACGTAACTAAAATGAAATAAACTATGAATAAATACAGTATTCTCAGGGCCTATAACATATGCCTCAAAAAAAGTACACACTTTTTTAAAATACTAAACACTTTAAAACCGCCATTTACAATACTTGCAAGGATTTTTATCCTCTTCAGTTACCAAAGATGGGATTATAGACTATAAAGTACCATATCAGACAAAACTTTGTCAAGTTAATTCAGCATTAATTTAATTTTAAATCTCATCAAAGTATTTAAAATTACAGGAGAATAAAAATTAAGAGTTATTTTTGCAATAATTTTAAGAATTATGTAATGAAATAATATAAATTTAAGAATTTACTTTTTATAAACAATAAGAGGAATAATAAAACATAATTATACAAAAAGATAGAAAAAAAGACAATATAAATAACAAAAAGCTCAAAAAATCGTCAAAAACTTACTATATTTTACATGTAAAAATGTAAAATATAGTAAGTTTTACTCTAAAATTCAAAGAATAGCTTAATATTAACTTTACAATTGATATAATTTTTGGCTTTATTGAGAATACATTGTAAAAAAGTGCTTGATTTTGTATATAACTTTTTGGTAGAATGATGTCAAATATAAATTATTAAGTATTTATGGTGATTATTCATAAAAATGCTACAATTTTATACAAATACAATACATAAAACATGATATCTATTTTTTAGATTGGGGGGAGTCAATTGAATAGTGCTGTTAGTAATTACGCAGAGCTGATTGAAATGCTGGGTCCTTGCAAACATCCTTTGGCAGCATATTATACCGATACAAGGCCGGAAAAAGCTATCGGACCTAAGGGCGGCTTTTGTATAGAATGCGACGATATAAGTGAAATCACCAGCGGGAAAGTAAAGGTGGTTGATGCCGACAAGCACAAATGTGCCTTCAGCTTTTTGGTAAGAACACTTAAAAATGGCATGCCTTCGGCATTTGATGCCGAAAATTTCGGATGCGCCGGGTGTAAATTTGCTTTTGGTTTTTCTGAAAGATTATGCGGCTTTAACCATCATTACCTTTCCACCGGTGTTCCCGGCTTTAATAAAGGTGAAAGGTATATTAAAAGGCCGGAGGATGCCGTCCGTTTTTTTAGCAAGCCTTTGGAGGGGCGAGTTCCCAAGGGCAAATATCTTGTTTTTGATCGAATGGATAATGTTATAGACAAAAATATAGAGCCTGATGTCGTTGTGTTTTTTGTCAACCCGGAGGTGCTGGCGGGATTGGTTACACTTGCGCGTTTTTCAAGTGATAGTGAAAATTTACTGGAAACTCATTTTGCGGCGGGATGTGCAAGCATATTTGCATGGCCCATGATGAATATTCAAAAGGGCAGGGAAAGTGCCGAGATAGGCTTTTACGATTTGACGGGAAGACCGTTCCTCGAGCCCAAAGAAATGACCTTCACTGCGCCTTACCCCTTATTTTTAAAAATGCTTGCTTCCTTTAAGGAAAGCTTTATGACGGTGGAACCTGAGAAGAATGGACCGCCGAATTGGTGGAGTATAGCTAAAAAGAGAAGCAAGGGAGCAAAGACCTCTTTGATGATGCAGGTCATGACGTTTATAAAAGGCAAGTTTGGTAATAAAAAATAAGTACAGGTTTTAGATACCGTATATCAGTTCATCTGGAATAGCCCTTGTTTGGCATAATATAAAAATTATTATTAATAACTCTTTAATATATCAAATATGCTTAATATATTACATTACTAAATTTATATTAAGCATATCACAGGCATTTTTTATCGTTACAGTTAATGATACTAGCGATCAAAATTCATTTCATGATAAAGCCTTAAGTAATAAATAAAAAAACACTTAAACAATAAACATTTAATAAATGTATAAAGGAGTCAATATGAATAAAATAGCTGTATTGTTTCCTGGGCAGGGGGCTCAGTATATAGGAATGGGAAAGACAATTTGCCGGGATTTCAAGGCTGCCGATTACATGTTCAATGAGGCAAATGAGATACTGGGCTTTGATATTAAAGCATTGTGCTTTGAAGGTGATTTGGACGAGCTTACAAAAACGGAAAATGCCCAGCCTGCATTGTTGACAGCCAGCGTTGCGGCCTTCAAGGTATTAAGGAAAATATCGGAGGTAACTCCGTTCTATTTGGCGGGACACAGCCTGGGAGAATTTTCGGCTCTGGTCTGTTCTAAGGCCATAAGCTTTTCGGATGCCTTGAAGCTGGTGAGAAAAAGGGGAGAGCTCATGGCCAAGGCCTCGCAAGGCGGTATGGCCGCTGTTATGGGAGCCGGTGAAGCCGAAATAAGGGCGGTATGTGAGCAAGTATCGACGCGTGATTGCTTTGCGGTTGTTTCAAATAACAATTCTCCCGATCAGATTGTCATATCGGGACATAAGCAGGCAATTGCAAAGGCCGGGGAGGTACTGTCAAATATGGGAGTCAAGGTTAAGGCTCTTAACGTAAGCGCCGCCTTCCACAGTCCGCTGATGACGGACGCGGCTGATGAATTTAAAGAACTGCTTGAAAATACAGTCTTTAGAATTCCAAGCTGGCCTGTAATATCAAATGTCACGGCAAAACCCATAACAGCTTCCTCGACATTGGCTGAGGAGCTGTACCGGCAGCTAATCAGTCCCGTTCAATGGCAAAAAACCATGTCGTTTATGCAAAATCACAATGTAAATACCTTTATAGATATTGGGCCGGGACAGGTTGTTAAAAATCTTGCCTCTAAAAACATCCCCGATGCACAGGCATATGCCTTTGATAAGCCTAAGGAGCTTGAAAGCATAATTAATGAGTATCCTGTAAACCCCTTCAAGCCTAAAATATCCTTCCTGCCCAAGGCAATGGCAATTGCCGTTTGTACAAAAAACAACAATTGGGATAATTCCGAATATGAAGCAGGCGTGATAAAGCCATATAATGAGGTTCAAAGCATAAACAGCAGGCTGGAGGAAACAGGAGCCGAGGCAACGGAGGAGCAAATGAAAATTGCGGTGGATATGCTGAGTTCGGTGTTTACGTGTAAAAGGACGCCTATAGACGAGCAGGCGGAAAGGTTTACACAGTTGTTTGACGACACTGACACATGGGGAGCGGTACCGGGCTTTAAATTGCCGGTATAGAAGATGATAAGCAAATGGGAGAAAGGATTTTGTTCATATATAAGGATTGAAAAAGCCGAATAAATGCGGAGAGAGAATGTGAATGTTATGAGCTTACACACTGCGGTAGAGGATATTAAAAAGGGAATAAACAATAAGGATATAAAATGCGTTGTTTGGGATTTGGACAATACTATATGGGACGGAGTTTTAACTGAGTCCTGTAATGTCACTTTAAAGCCCGGGATGAAGGAGATAATTGCCCAGCTTGATTCAAGAGGCATCTTGAATTCTGTTGCAAGCAAGAATAACCATGACGATGCGGTAAGGAAATTAAACGAGCTGGGGCTTTTAGAGTATTTTCTGTATCCAGAAATCAACTGGAATGCCAAATCATCTTCAATATCAAAAATTCAAAAAAATCTGAATATTGCAATTGATACATTTATGTTTATTGACGATCAGCCGTTTGAGCTGGACGAGGTAAAGGCTGTCCACCATGATATTGAGTGCTTTGACGCGTCGGAATATCAAAAGCTTTTGTCGCTTGATAGGTTAAACCCAAGGTTTGTTACCGTTGACTCAAAAATGAGGCGTAAGATGTATAGCGACGATATCAAAAGGAAGGAAGTCGAGGAGTCCTTCGAGGGAACACCCGAGGCGTTTCTTGCTTCCTTAAGTATGCATTTCATTATTGAAAATGCCGCGGAAGAGGATTTGAAAAGGGCGGAAGAGCTGACATACAGGACACATCAGCTTAATTCCACCGGCGTTACGTATGATTATGATGACCTTAAGGGCTTTTTAAGCTCACACTCCCACAGGCTGTATATTTGTGAATTGAATGACTGCTATGGCTCATATGGAAAAATCGGTTTGGCTTTAGTGGAAATAAAGGAAGCTCACTGGCACTTAAAGCTTATTCTTATGTCGTGCAGGGTCATATCAAGAGGTGTGGGCACCGTTCTGCTGTCATATATAATGAGGGAGGCCAAAAAGGACGGTAAAAGGCTTGTGGCCGATTTTAAGAAAAACGACAGAAACAAGCAAATGTATGTTGCATATAAGTTTGCCAACTTTAACGTTAAGGAGGATGACGGCAACGGAAACCTTGTTTTAGAGAATGATTTGTCATTTATTCAGGAATTTCCGCCATATATAAAATTAGAGATAAAATAACGGCCTGTATTTTCATTAATATTAATGTTAGGAGTGGATGCAATGAAGGCGAAGGATAAAATCAGGGGATACATAGAGGACAACCTTTCGGTATTTGATGACGAAGTAAATTTTTCTGATGAGGATAATATTTTTCAAATGGGGTTTGTCAATTCATTGTTCGCAATGAAGCTGCTGAGTTTTGTGCAGCAGGAATTTGAAATTGAAATTTGTGACGATGAGATTGATTTAAAAAACTTTAGTTCAATAAATAATGTAATAAATTTGATTAAAAGCAAAAGGGATATTGAGTAGGTTTAGATAGAGTAAATACAGGCAATTAAAGCTCATTATATAATGACAGGAAAAATGAGGTGTGGATAAATGGATTTCAATATATCGAATTTTCAAAAGGAAATGCTTGAGCTGATAAAGGAGCTGTCAAATAAAAAGCTTAACGAAAATGTTTTTGAGGATGACGAAAAGCAGGTTTTCTCAAGAGATAAGTGGAATGAATGTGCAGCTCTCGACATACTGGCCTTGCCGCTTGAGGAGCAGTACGGAGGCATGGGAGAGACTATGCTTACTATGGCAATGGCCATACAAGCACTTGGAAGGTATTGCAAGGATGAGGGCCTCATTTTTTCCATATGCGCGCATTTCTGCACCTGCATAGTTCCTATTTGGAAGCTTGGCACAGAAAAGCAGAAAGAAAGGTATTTGCCTAAACTGGTAAGCGGAGAGCATATAGGAGGTAATGGCTCAACCGAGGCCGAAGCCGGCTCCGACCTGTCTTCAATGAAGACTAAGGTAACAAGGCAAGAAAATTTCTACTTATTGAACGGGGCCAAGATATTTGTAACCAACGGCCCTGTGGCAGATGTTTTGATTCTATACGGGATACATCAGGACGGTATTAAAATTGCCAACATAAGCGGCTTTATTGTTGAAAAGGGCTTTGAGGGTGTGAGTGTGGGACAGGTGTTTCACAAGATGGGGCTCAGGACAAGCCCTATTGCGGAAATAATATTAAATGGATGCAGGGTTCCCGAAGAAAATCTCCTGGGCAGGGAAAGATGGGGGATGATGGGATTTAATAAATCCATGTATTGGGAACGCATACTGATGAGCGCTTATCATTTGGGAGCAATGGAGCAGCAATTTAATATTGCCCTTGAATACGCAAATAACAGAAAGCAGTTTGAGACAAGGATAAAGGATTTCCAAAGCATATCAGGCAAATTGGTAGAAATGCGGGCGAATATTGAAACATCAAGGTGGCTTCTGTATAATGCCTGCTGGAGGTTTGACAATGGAATGGAAAATCTTGCCGATGCGTCGATGGTAAAGCTTGTGGTATCCAATGCAAAGATTAAAAACAGCCTTGACGCGGTACAGATTTTTGGAGCATATGGCTTCATGAAGGAGTATATGGTGGAAAAGCAGCTAAGGGATTCAATTCCGGCGACAATATATTCCGGCACCTCGGAAATACAGAAAAAAATTATTAGTGAAGGCTTGGAGAAAATAGATGGATAAGTATTTGCTGCATCATTTATTTAAAGACTCGGCAATTAAATACCCCGGCAATACAGCCGTTATTGAGGGGGATAAAAGGATTACTTACAGGGAATTGGACGAAAAAAGCAGCCTGGTGGCCCGTACTCTTATTAGATCGGGATTAAAGCCCGGAGAGGTTGTTGCCGTTTATATTAATAAATCAATAGAAGCAATAATTTCGTTTCTGGGGGTGCTTAAAGCGGGAGCCGCCTACATTCCGATCGACGGCAATTATTCTCCCTGCACAAGGATAAGCACTATTTTAGATATAAGCGAGACGGCATTTGTGCTGACAAATACCGGCAATTGGAATTATTTTTTAAGCAATTGCAAAGACCGCTCCAAGTTTGATGAATTAAATATCGTATTTACCGACAATTTATATAATGAATCCTCACCACTGTCCTATATGGGAGATATCGACTTGAAAGGCAAATGCGTATTTGTTGGGGAGAGTGACGGGTATGACGGCGTTGATGTTGAGGTGCCGGCGGTCAGCGAGGATTTGGCGTATATACTTTACACATCCGGCTCCACAGGTGTTCCCAAGGGTGTTATGCTTTCTCATTTAAACGCGTTAACGTTTGTAAACTGGGCTGTTAACTATTTTAATACAAATGACAGCGACATATTTTCGAGCCATGCTCCGTTCCATTTTGACTTATCGGTATTTGATATATACGCTGCACTATCCTCTGGCGGAGCTGTTAATCTTATTCCGTTCCAGACAGGTCAAAACCCGCGCCTGCTGTTCGACTGGATATCAAAAAGTGGTATTACCTTGTGGTATTCGGTGCCTTCCGTGTGGATTGCAATAATGAATCATGCCAATCCCGATTTTACTAAAATCGGGAGCATGAAAAAAATACTTTTTGCGGGAGAGGAGTTTCCCAATGTGTACCTTAGAAGGCTTATGGAAGCCTTCCCTGCGGCAGATTACTACAATTTATACGGGCCTACTGAAACGAATGTATGCACCGCCTATCATGTAAAAGCTGCCTCGGAGGTTACGGACGAGCCGGTACCGATTGGAGAGGCATGTGCAAACACAGAGATTGTCGTCCTTAATGACAAAATGGAGCCGGCAGATATTGGAGAAGAGGGAGAGCTTTTTGTAAGAGGCACCACGGTAACAAAGGGCTATTACAAAAACAGTGAAAGGACTGAGCTTGTCTATATCAAAAGCCCGCTTAAGCGGCACAACGGTGAAAGGCTATACAGGACGGGGGATTTGGTCGTAAGGCTTGATGAAAGGAATTACCGCTTTATCGGGCGCATTGACAATATGGTTAAAATATCTGGCTTCAGGATTGAATTGCAGGAAATAGTTACTGCGCTTTTAAAGGTGGATTTTATTGAAGAGGCGGCTGTGGAGGCTGTTTATAATGAAGAAAGGGGAAGCAAGATACTGCACGGCTTTATCAAGGTACGGCCGGGACATAAATGCTCAATAATGATGCTGAAGGAATATTGCAGTGAAAAGCTTCCTTATTATATGATACCTGAAGCCTTTGTGGTGCTGGATGAAATGCCGAGGAATGCCAACGGCAAAATTGATTCAAAAAAGCTGCTATATAGTATGCAATAAAGATTTTACAAACATAGAGAATATAATTGCTTACAGAAATTTTTAAATAGCATCGAAAAGACGCCTTGCGGGGAAATGTCTCTAGGGTCTGTCATCAGGCGCTTTTCTCAGATGTATTCCTTACGGGTCAAAAAAATTTCTTCCATCAAATTATATTCTCCATGTAAAATCTTTATCGCTAAATATTATAGAAAGCATATAGAGAAATGGAGAGTGCAATATAATAATGAAACTTTTAAGAGAGATGGATAATCAGGATTATCTTAAGATTGAATATTTATCAAAAACATACAATGAAGCAAGCATACCATTGTATATCAGCTATCCCACACTGACCTGCTGGAACGGCAATTCTTCTGAGGCCGAGTATATCGAAGGAATAAGAAGTGAAAGAAACCCGTTCTTATACTTCCATTTTCCCTATTGTAAATCGGCATGCTATTATTGCCTGTGCTATAAAATGGTTGGGTCATCGGAAGAAACCATAGACAGGTATTTGGACTATATGGAAAGAGAAATTCGTTTAAAGGCACAGTATATGCCCTTAGACGAAATGAATATAAGCCAGATGCACTGGGGCGGAGGAACTCCGACAAATCTCACTCCAAGGCAGCTCGAAAGAATTTTTACAGTCATATCGGACAATTTTAATATTACCTCCGGCGAAAAATCAAGTATTTCAATTGAGTCCTATCCTGATGACACGCTAATAGGCATAGATAAATTAAAGCTTATAAAGGAGCTTGGCTTTACCGAAATAAGCTTTGGTATTCAGGACTTTGATGACAGAGTCCAGAGGATTATTAACAGGGACTGTAAGCCTGAGGTTGTGGAGAAGCTTTTTAACGAAGCAAAAAAGCTGGGGCTGAGGATTCATGTCGATCTGTGCTACGGGCTTCCGTTTCAGGAGATATCAGGTTTTCGGAATACACTGGAAAAAATATTGATGCTGCAGCCGGACAGGATAGCAATGGAAAATTATTCGCACTTTCCTGCCTATTACCCATTGCAAAGGCTAATTCCTACAAGCTCTGTCCCAAATTCCTTCAATAGAATAGTTCTTTCCATTTTG
The DNA here is from genome assembly GCF_003337415.1 of Anaerobacterium chartisolvens. Classification (GTDB taxonomy): domain Bacteria; phylum Bacillota; class Clostridia; order Acetivibrionales; family DSM-27016; genus Anaerobacterium; species Anaerobacterium chartisolvens. The sequence continues at coordinate 61,824 of NZ_QPJT01000011.1, forward strand.
GCAAATGAGCTTTTAACTGAAGGCGGTTATGTCAGAATAGGGGATCACTATGTCAAGCAGGGAAATAACATGCATATTGCGTTTGAGGATAAAAAGATTAACCGTGACCTTATGGGGTATTCAATTTCAGACAGAAGGCAGGTCGTGGCGTTTGGAAGCTCGGGAATAAGCTTTATTGACGGTACGTATTGCCATAACAAAAAAACCGCGGAGGAATATTTTGAGGATCTTGATTCAAATAAAATGCCTCTGGACTGCAATGGAGCGCACAAGCTGAATCAGGACGATAAAATAAGGGCGGCGGTAATTCTTAAATATCTGCTGACGTACTATGAAATTGACAAGACGGCAATAAACAAGGATTTTGATATTGACTTTGATGAGTATTTCGCAAGTGAAATAAAGCAGCTGGATAAATTTGCAAGCGACGGTATAGTAACGCTTGAGGACGATAAAATTAAGGTCACCGATATGGGAAGGTATGTAGTAAAGCATGTCGCGTTTGTATTTGATAACCATTACAGAAAAGCATAGATGTATATAGGACGTGACAAAGATTTTACAAACATAGAGGATGTAAAATAATATCCTCCATAATAATTTCTACTCTAACTATAAAAGCATGTATACCTTTAGAAGGCGCTTGTGATTTTAGTTAGCTTAAATTATATCCCGGTCACGCATTCCGGGGAAATTATTATTCTGGAAATTATTTTACAGCCTTTTTAGATAGTTTATATCCTAATTTATATAGACATATAGGATAAAAATAATTTTATATAAAAAATAAGGGGATGGTATTATGTCAACACAGTCGGGTGTTAATTTGGATAGCTTAATTGACAACATAGCAAGGATTGCAAAGTTTCCAAAGGAAGAGGTGAAAATGGATTTCAGGCTGTACAATTCACGAGTGGTTTCCTCTCTGTCTATGCTGGAAATTATGAGCTTTGTTGAGAAGGAATACGGCATTGTCATTTTGCCGGAGGAAATGATTGAGGACAACTTTGGAGATATCGGCAAATTAAAGGAAATGATAGACAGAAAGCTGGCGTGAGTGATTATCAGATATTTAAGTGGGGGATAAGTAAATGTTTAAAGGTAGAAAAACCATTGGTAATGTTATTAATTCATATACCGAAAAGTTTCAGGACAAAACGGTGCTGATGTTTGATGATTCACACTATTCATTTAAGGATTTACAGAAAACGGCAATAATCATAGCTTATAATTTATCTAAGCTGGGAATTAAAAAAGGTGACAGGGTTGCCATTGTGATGAATAACAGGGTGGAATATATCTTTTGCTATTATGCGCTGGCGCTGCTGGGGGCGTGGGTGATACCCGTCAACATTCGGTATGAGGCGGGAGAATTGAAAAATGTCCTTTCAAATGCCGAGGCGTCTACCGTTATATATGAAAGGCAAATAGACAATTTTGATTTTTACAGGGTTATTGACGAGATAAAGCATGAATTGCCAAACTTAAGGAATTTGATAGTATGCCAAATGGAAGAGCAGGTTGAGGACAAAACTCTGTTTTTAGATGTGCTGAGGCTAAAGGATGATGAGAATTACCATGATGCCTTCAATAAGGTGATGGAATTGGAGGCGCAGGTTGAGGAGGATGCCACCTTCCTTTTAGCCTATACGTCGGGTACTACGGGAAACCCTAAGGGTGTGATGCTCCAGCACGATTATTTTGTAACGATATGCCATAATCTTAATGAAATATGGAGCGGTGAAAGAAAAAAGGAAGAGGGCGGGCAGTCCCACGGAATAACAATGTCCGTTGCTCCCTTATATGCCGCGCAGGGCTTTATGGCGTTATTCATTGAGCTTCTGACGGGAGAGACAATTCAGATGTGCTCAAGCTTTATACCAAATGAGATAATACGGTATCTCAACAATAAAAACGTCATAGCATTTCACACCCAGCCTACCTTCTGGAGCCTTTTATTGACGGTCCCTTACTTCCACCATTTAGACCTGACCCACCTGCAAAGATGCGTCGTATCGGGATCATTATGCTCGCCCACTCTGGCGGCAAAGATAGCAGAACTTACAAAGGGCATAATCATAAATGCATACGGGCTTGTTGAGGCTACATGCATATCAACTATTACCAGGCTGGAGGATTTGCCCGACATCACTTTTAACACAATAGGCAAGCCTGTAGACGGAATTGAATATAAAATTGTGGATTCGGAAAGAAAAGAGGTGCCCAAGGGTGAGGTCGGAGAGCTTGCGTTAAGAGGCTTCAATATGAAGGGGTATTACAGAAATCCTGAAAAGACCAAGGAAGTGATAGATGACGAGGGATGGCTCTACACAGGAGATTTGGTCAGAATGTATGATGAAGAAAATATCAGCATTGTGGGGAGATCAAAGGATATGGTGGTGCGTGGCGCGTTTAATGTTTATCCGAGCGATATAGAGGAATGTCTGTATGGCTTTGATAAAATTCATGATGTCGCCGTCGTAGGCAAGCCCAACGAAATACTCGGAGAAAGCCTTGTTGCCTTTGTTGTTCCAAAGCCGGGGGCTGTATTAAAAGAAGGTGACATTATGAGGTTTTGCAGAGGAAAGATATCCAATTATAAAATTCCCGATGATGTTGTTTTTATATCACAGATGCCTATTTTGGAGTCGGGAAAGGTAAAGAAGAATGTGCTTAGAGAATGGGCATTATCCGGCACACCCGATAATCAAAGACTGTTTTTTAACAACAGGGCCAGAGCTAATTTTGGTAAAGGAGAATAGAAATGGCAGATATAACAATGGAAGATTTTAAAGAGATCATATCCGATCATTTAGGCATAAACATTGATGATATCAAACCGGAATCAAACTTTATAAATGATTTCAGGATTGACTCTTTGTCACTTGTAAATTTTATTATCAAGCTGGAAATGAAGCTGGGAATTAAGATTCCCACAGAACAACTGGTGGAGATGAGGGACATGGAAGCGACCTTTAGAATAATCAGTGAGGCAATGGCGGCCAAGGAGACGAAATAGTCCATATTAAAAGGAAAGAGGGGAAAGAGGATGGCAATGGATAGTATAAGAATAAAAGCTTTTTCATATTATGTTCCGGAGGGAAGAATTACGAATGATCAGGTAGTAGAGCCGTTTCTTGAGGTCAACAAGGACCATTTAAGCAGTGAAGACATTGAATATATTTCATATAGCTGTAAAAGAAAGTTTGAATTTTTAGGAGTTCAGACCCGCTCCATAGGCATTAACGGGGATAATGCGGTGGGAATGGCCGTCAAGGTTTGCGAGGATGCTATGGCAAAAGCCAATGTCACTCCCCAAGAAATTGATTGCCTTATTTTTGCAGCGGTAAGCAATCCTTTTTTTGAGCCTTCCTTTGCCACTGTCATAGCGAAGGAAATCGGAATAGAAACCGGCGATTTCTTTGATATAGGCGATACCTGCAACGGGTTTATGAAGGGTATTGAAATTGCCGGCATTTATCTTTCCACGGGGAAATACAGGAATGTTTTAGTGGTAGCCAGCGAGCACCCGTATGAAGTGGGGGAGAGCATTCAGAATACTGCGAGGATTGATGTTGTGGAGGATATAGACAAGAAATTCTCCACATTTTTTGCTGGAAGCGGCGCGGGTGCGTTTTTGCTTTCTAAAGAGGGTGACGGGCCCGAAATAAAGCACTACTTCCAGTACAGGGAAACCGAAAACTGGGATATATCTCTATACATGCTGCCGGGCATAACACTGCCCAAGACAAGATATGAAAAGATATTGAATGGAATATGGGCAGATCCTTACAGCCTTTCGGCTCTGATTATACAGAATATGCCCGGCTTTTTATTAAAAAGCTTTGAGGAAAATGACATTGATAAGGATAAGATAGATTTATTCTTTACTCATCAGCTTGGAGACAATATTACCTTTGCCACCTTGGACAAGCTGGGAGTAGAAAGATCAAAGGCTCCCATACATACCTTCAAGGAGTTTGGCAACTTAGCCGCCGCAAACCTGCCGGTATCTATAGGAATGGCAAATGACGCCGGGTTGCTGGAAAAAGGTAAGAATGTGGTGCTGATGAGCAGTGCGTGCGGTTTAACCTTTGCGTGCATGTATATAACATGGTAGTTTTATAGGGGGACATTTATAATGGGAGCTATATCGGTGAGGCAGCCATCGTTGCTACTGGGGAAATTAAATAATAACGACAATTTTATAAATAAAATTGTAAAAGAGAATTATAGCCTTTTAGACGATAGTGTTGCTATGGCGCGCTACAGGGGCAACATTATTTTTAAAAGCACCGGGAATGATACGAAAATCATAGCGTGGCAGAGAAACATACTGAAGGTAAGAAGCGGCTATAGCTCTGCCCCCTGTATTTTGACCCTTACAATAGATGGGGAAGGGAAAATAAAAACCATTGATGTAGATCCCTCATTCCGCGGGAGCAAGGGAATAGTCTGCTCGGCTAAATATTTCGACAAAATAGTCAAGAAGCTTTTAGGGTATAAAATTGACAACTTGTTTTTAAGCAAGACAAAGACAAGCGACACACACTGCTTTCATGTCACCGAGGTGCTAAGGGGCGTGTTTACCGCATATAAGCTGTATATGAATGAGGGCTGTGACAAAATGGAAGAACCCGCTTTGTTCTATGAAGAGGAGAACCTTAATTCATATATTGAGGACGGAGCATTATACCTGTCCGGCTTGCAGACCTATAACAATGAAAAAAGCATACGGTATGCATTAAGACTTGAGGATATATTTGAAAAGGTCTGTTTTGACGAGAACGGCGCAATGCATGTTTATGAAGGAGCAAAGGTTGAATTTATTATTAACGGAGAGGCTGTAAAAAGCAAAAGGGTTAATGTCAACCCCAGAGACAACAGCTTTCCCAATTTTACCGAGTTTATAGTGGAGTGTATGCCGTTTCTGGAAAAGGCGGTAGAGCCGTCGGGAAGGTTGAAAATATTTAATACAAACACATACATATTTGCTATTATAGGGCTGCTTACACAGTCTGTCGCCATAAAGATGTTCGGTCATAACTATGATTATGTATTCCACATAATCAACAACATTCAACGCATAAATAATGTTCCGGCCTGTGTTGGGGGGCTTTTAAACCAGGAAGAGGCGGATAAATATTACCCGGAATTTAAATTTTCCGATATATTCGGGATATGATTCCATGCGTACTCACCCCCCTGCCCCCTCTCTTTTCAAAAGAGGGGGAGATAGCTGCATATAGAAATGAGGAGTTGCAATTGAATTTAAATGAAAAGGATATATTGTCCATGTATTCCCGCTTAAACGACACCGATTTGGAATACGACAGGGATAAAACTCTGGCGGAGCTGTTTGAATGCCAGGTCCGGTCAACACCCGATAGTATTGCTGTGGTGTTTGAGGATAAAACGGTTACTTACAGCCAATTGAATATAAAAGCCAATAAGCTGGCGTGGAAATTAAGGGATATGGGCATTGGCAGAGGCAGCCTGGTTGCAGTCATATTAAACCGCTCCATTGAGCTGTTTGCGGCTATTTTGGGTGTCTTGAAATCGGGCGCGGCTTATATTCCCATAGACCCCGATTATCCCCCCGAAAGAGTGCGTTACATGCTTTCGTTCAGTAATGCCGCCCTTGTCATATCGTCACAAAATATTTCGGAGGGAACAGACTTACATGGCAATGTCTTGAACGCTGACGACACAGCCCTTGAAGGACAGAAGGAGATAAACCCTCCCGTTTTAAACGGGCCGGAGGATCTTGCCTATGTCATATTCACCTCGGGTTCCACAGGGAAGCCAAAGGGTGTGATGATTGAGCAAAGGGCGGTAAATAATTTCTTTGCGGGAATAACACGGCTTATTGATTTTAATCCTTCAAAAAAGATACTTGGGTTAACAACCGTTTCCTTTGACATTTTTGTGTTGGAAACCTTTCTGCCTCTTTTTACGGGAGCGCGGATAATACTGGCAAATGAACGGCAGCAGATGGATTCAAAGCTTCTTAGCAGCCTTATAGTAACGCACCGGGTAGACATGCTTCAAATAACGCCGTCCAGGCTGCAAATGCTCATGTCCCACCCAAAAAGCCGGGAAGCCTTAAGCTGCGTTAAAGAAATTATGGTTGGGGGAGAAGCGTTTGTAAAAAAGCTTTTGCCCGAGCTGCAAAAATTCAGCTCCCTTAGAATTTTCAACATGTACGGGCCTACCGAAACAACTGTATGGTCAACCGTCATGGAGCTTACAAACAGAGAAAAAATCACTATAGGAAGGCCTATAGCAAACACGCAGGTTTATATATTAAACGACAGAAATATTCCGGCGGGGATTGGTGAACCGGGTGAGCTTTGCATTTCAGGTGACGGACTGGCAAGAGGCTATTTGAATGATCGCGAAAAAACAGATGAAAGCTTCATTGAAAGCCCGTTTAAGGAAGGCACAAGGCTGTATAGAACGGGGGATTTGGCCAGACTGCTGCCCGATGGAGATATAGAGGTTATAGGCAGGAATGATTCACAGGTAAAGATAAGGGGCTACCGCATAGAAATAAAGGAGATAGAAGAAGCTCTGGGCAAATATGAAGGCATAACAGGCTGTGCGGTTTTAGCACTTGACGATAAAATGGGCTATAAATATCTTGCCGCATACTATACTTCAAACGGGGAGCTGGACAAGTCGGGGATCAGGGAGGAGCTGCACGGCGTTTTGCCTTCGTATATGGTGCCGTCGGTGTTCATCAGGATAGATGAATTCCCGATGACGCCTAACGGCAAGCTTGACAGAAAGGCTCTGCCCTCGCCTGAAGGCTTTAATAATGAGACATCGTCTGATAATACCCAAAAGGTTTCGGTGGATAATGAGGTACAAAGAGAAATTTTAAAAGTGTGGATGGAGCTGCTGCCTGCTAAGAGCATAGGAATTAATGACAATTTTTTTGATATAGGCGGCAATTCCATGCAGCTTGTCATTATGAGCAACATGATAAATGAGGTATATGAGGATAAGGTCGAGGTGGCGGATATATTCGCAAATCCTACCATAAAGCGTCTGGCCGGCTTCATAGAATCAAAGTATCAAAATAATGACGAACCATTATATGAGGCCCCGGTTATAGAGTTCCCGGATGCCTTTATGCAGGATTCATATGAGGACAGTATTAAGCTATGCCTGAATGTAGATGAAAATAAAATCAGAGGCTTTGAAGAGATTTCCTTAAGTTATGAAATTACTAATGAGATACTCTTTGCGGCAATGTTCCTTTTCCTTATATCACAGATAACAAATCAAAAGGCCTTTTCAGTTGCTTCTATTTTAACGGGCGAAAATGCCATAAGGAACATATCGCTGGATTTTAACGGCATTGAAGACTTAGCTGAGGTTTTAATGCAGATGAAGGGGATAACCGAGAGGTATTCCGGCTGCTTGAGCTACCCTGTTGAACAGGTAAGAGAGCTTGGAAAGGGCATTAACAATACCCCCGCTTCGGTATTGGTGGCTGTCGGAGGCACTCAGACCAAGGGGCTGGAAAATGTTTTCGACTTGATTTTCCAAATCGACAATAAAGACGGCGCGCCGGTGTTTCTATTGGAATATAACGCTTCAGTGTTTAAGCAGTCCAAAATCAAAAAGATATTAAGCAACTATCAGGAATTAATTGAAATGCTGGTTGATTGACAAATGGAAATTTGAATAATGGATTGGAGCTATGGTATAACATCATGAAAAAGGATTTATTGAATGTTAAAAATTTGAGCTTTTCAAAGGACAGTGATAGTAGCGGTTCCATAACCCAAATTACCAGAAGGGATATAGCCATTATAGGCATGTCCGGGAAATTCGGAGGTACTGCGGACTATAATGAGTTCTGGGACGCCATAAGATCGGGAGGCAGTCTGGTGAGGGAGTTCCCCGAGGCAAGGAAAGGGCATGTGGATCAGTATTACCGCAATAAGGGAGCCGGTGACGGGTACAGCAAGGAGTATTTTCTCGGAGCTTACTTTGACAGGATAGATGAGTTTGATTACAGGCATTTTTCACTTTCTCCAAAGGAAGCGGAATTGATGGACCCTCATCAAAGAATATTTTTGCAAACCGCGTGGAATGCCATAGAGGATTCGGGCTACGGAGGCAATAAAATAAAGGGCACTAGGACGGGCATATTTGTCGGGTATAGCGCGGATTTCGGGGAGGATTACAGGGAAATCATCAGGACAAATGACCCCGCGGCTCTTGAGCTTTCTGTTGTGCCCAACTTAAGGAGCATTATCGCAAGCAGAATTGCCTATATTCTCGATTTGACAGGCCCGTCGATGGTTGTTGACACGGCATGTTCATCTTCTCTCATGGCTATACATCTTGCGTGCAAAGCACTGCAGCAAAATGAATGTGATATGGCAATAGCGGGGGGCATTCGGCTGTTGCTTATTCCCACCAAGAAGGATGACGAGTTAAGAATAGGGCTGGAAAAAATACTGGGGGTTGAATCGGACTCGGGACATGCAAGGACATTTGACGAAACCTCCGACGGGACGGGGCTGGGGGAAGGTGCGGGTGCGCTCATGCTCAAGCCTTTAAGCAATGCAATTGAGGATAACGATCAAATATATGCCGTAATTAAAGGCTCCGCCGTAAATCAGGACGGTGCTTCGGTGGGAATAACCGCGCCTAATTCCGAGGCGCAGTCCAAGGTTATAATAAGCGCATGGAAGGATGCAGGTGTGAAGCCTGAAACTATTTCCTATGTGGAGGCACACGGAACGGGTACAAATCTGGGAGATCCTATTGAGATTAACGGGCTGCAAAGAGCATTCAGAAGGTTTACCGGCAAAAGGCAGTTCTGCGGAATAGGCTCTCTTAAGACAAACATAGGGCATCTGGATAACGCGGCAGGCACAGCGGGTATTTTCAAGGCGGTATTGTCATTAATCCACCGCGAGCTTCCGCCAAGCCTCAATTTCAATTATCCAAACAAAAAAATTAATTTTGTCGATTCTCCCATTTTTGTAAACGACGTATTAAGGAAATGGGAGGCCGCCAATTATCCGAGACGCTGCGGAGTCAGCGCGTTCGGGCTTAGCGGAACAAACTGCCATATAATATTGGAGGAGGCGCCGGAAGGCAGCGGCAATGCCGCGGAAGAAGCAAGGGGCTATAAAATATTGACAATATCCGCGTCCGGCAAGGAGGCATTAATTGATTTAATCTCCGGCTATAAGGCGTTCCTTGCATCCGGCAGGCAAATAGATATAGATTCCCTGTGCTATACCGCAAATACGGGAAGAGGGCATTATATATACAGACTGGCATTGATTGTGTCCGGCAAGGAGGATTTGCTTGCAAAGCTTGAAAGGATAAGCGATCCTGAAAGCATGGCTGATGACACATGTATAATGTACAAGGAGCACAGAGTTGTCGCAGAGGACTCTCTTGTTACAGGCGACGGGGAGATCACCGAAAGCAATAAGAGTCTGCTGACATCCAGGGTGGAAGAGTATATCCTGCGGATGGAGGGCGAAGACTTTGATGCGGAAGCCTTTAATACAATTGATAATTTATCGCGGTTATGCAGTCTGTATGTTGACGGAGCGGATGTCGATTGGGAGAAATATTATTTAAAGCAGGGCAGAGACATAAAGAAAATGTCAATTCCGGCGTATCCTTTTGTAAAAAGGCAATGCTGGGTTAAAACATCGGATAAAATCAAAAACAGAAAGGCATTTTACAAAAAAGAAATTGACATGCCTCTTATAGATAATTTGAAGATAAGCATGAATGACTTCTTTGTGTATGAAACAAGGTTCAGTGTTGAAAATAACTGGGTACTGAGCGAGCACAAGATATTAGGGCAGTATTTGGCTCCGGGAACCACATACATTGAAATGATAAGGGAAATAATCCGCTGTCACTATAATGACGCCGGCTTTGAGATTTTGGGGCTTACCTTCTTAAGCCCTATGACAGTTAAGCCCGGAGAAGCGAGGGACGTACACACAGTTTTGCAGGGCAGGGGAAATGCTTTGGAATTTACCGTATCAAGCAAGCCGGAATACAGCGGTGCGTCTGTCGTCCATGCCGCCGGAAAAATCAATCTTTCACCAAATAAAGCGGGGAGGAATTCTCCCAATATTGAAAAGATGAAGGACTCATTAAAGGAATTAAGCATGGACAGTATAATTCAGGTTGAAAGCAGCAGGAGTGATATTGAGGTTGGAGCGAGATGGGACTGTGCCAGAAAAATTTTTTCAGGGGACAAGGAGTATCTGGCATATATCGAGATACCGCGGCAGTATGAAAAGGATCTTGAAAGCTTCATTATTCATCCCTCGCTCATGGATTGTGCGGTAAATGTTTTAAATTCGGAAATAAGCAGTGAGCTATTCCTTCCATTTACATATAAGAGAATAAGGTTTTTTGAGCCGCTGCCAAAAGGCTTCTGGTGCTGCCTGAGGCGGAAGGAAAAGGGAAGCGGTGAAACCATTAGCTTTGACATTGACCTTGTAAGCAGTGATGGTAAGCTGCTGGCGGAAATAGAGGAATACACCATTAAAAAGGTCAACAGCCTGGATTTCGGGCCGGATAATCACCAGGACGGCAAGCTTTTCAAATTAGGCTGGAAGGAAGCAGACGCTATGGAGGAGCAAAGTGACTCTTCAAATTGCACCATTCTTTATTTCAAGGGACAGGACAATTTAAACAGCCGGATTTGTGATTTGCTTAGAAACAAAGGCGGCAATGTTATTGAGGTAGTTGAAGGAGAATGCTTCAAAAAGACCAATGAAAGCCTGTATGCCGCTAATTTCAGTGAAGCCGGATATAAGGAGCTGTTTGAACGGCTTAGCATAAATTCTGCGGACTATATTATCCACTCTCTGGCGGTTGACAGCCCGGTCGGCTATGAAACATCCGGGGAAATGGACTTATCTATGCATAAAAGCATTTTCAGCTTCTTTAATCTTATAAAGGCGGCAGTAAACGGAAGCATAAAGATAAATCGTAATATGGTGGTCATAAGTGATTATGCCTATGATATCAATTCCCATGACGATGGAGGGACCAAGCCTTTAAATGCCGCGCTGTTAGGGCTTGCCGAGGTTGCGTCAAATGAGTATTCAAATTTGAAGATAAAAGCCATAGATATAGACCGCAGAACCGATGCGGATGTAATTGCTGACGGTATTACCGGCAGAGGCGATATTTGTGTTACAGCGTACAGGAATAACATAAGGTATGTTAAGGAACTAAGGCCTGTGGATATAAACCGGTTTGAGGAAAGCAATTTTGAAATCAGGGAAAATGGAGTATATGTTATAACGGGGGGAACGGGAGCACTTGGATTAAGTGTCGCAAAATATCTTTCAAGTCTAGGTAAAATCAAGCTTTGTCTTGTAAGCCGCTCAGAATTCCCTCCGAGAGAAGAGTGGGAGAGCATTGCGGAAAAAGAGAACGCAGGTGCCGGGGCAATGAGGTATGCACTAAAGATTGCCGCTATAGCCGATATTGAGAGAAACGGCAGCAGGGTATATTTAATCAGTGCCGATGTTGCCAATGAGGAATCAATATCACGGGCTATAAGCAGCATAAGGGATGACCATGGAAAGATAAACGGAGTTGTTCATGCAGCCGGAGTAGCGGGCAAGGGCTTCTTATTCAACAAGGAGGACGGGGCATTCAGAGAGGTTGTAGGCCCTAAAATAACAGGCACCTGGATGCTGGATAAGCTTTGCAGAGAGGATAATATGGATTTCATGCTTTTATTCTCATCAATATCGGCATTCATGGGTGAAATGGGACAGGGAGATTATTCGGCTGCAAACGCCTATATGGATTCCTTTGCTGCCGCAAGAAGCAGGAAGGGATATAAGACTGTGTCCATAAACTGGCCTGCATGGAAGGAAATTGGGATGGCCTTCGATTTTGATATTGATTTTGACAAAGAGATATTTATTCCGATTGAAACCCAAAAGGCTTTATCCGTTATGGGTAAGGTGCTGGAAAGAAAAATTGATTCAATAATTCCCACAGCCATTGACTATAAGAATCTGGAGCAGATAAGGTACAAGCTGCCCTTTACTCTGCCGGCAAGGACAGAGCAGGCAATGAGGAAGCCCAAGACCTCCGGCAGTGCCGCTGTGGGCTTCGCCGGTGAAAGCATATCCGTAATAATAAAGGGAAGGCCGGCAGAAAAGATTACCGTCACAGAGAAAGCTGTGGCAAGGATTTGGTCGGCAATACTGGGTTTGGATGAAGTAAACATAAATGACAAGTTTCAAAGCTTAGGCGGTGATTCCATACTTGCTACGGAATTGCTGAAGGCTATGGAATCGGACTTTCCAGGAATGATTGACATAGCCGATGTGTTTTCATACCCCACAATAGCGTCAATGGCGGCTTACATAGACGGCATAAACGAGTGTGAAGGCCGCACTGAAGAGGGCAATAGCGGCCCCTTGACCATGGAGGATATTTTTATCAGGCTTGAGGAGGGAGAAATAACTCCTGAAGAGGCAGACAAATTAATCAGCAAATTATAAATATGATAAAAGGGGAAGTGAACCATGGAACAAATAAAAAAGTTTATTTATGAAAAAATTGCCAATAAAGAGCTGTCACATGAGCGGGCCAAAGAAATGCTCATGGAGCTGCAGGACAAAAATACAGGCTCTGATGAACCAATTGCTATCATTGGCGCAGATGGAAGATTTGCAAATGCCGACAATCTGGAGGATTTTTGGACTAACCTAAGAAACGGATTGAATTGTATAGGGGATTTTCCGACAGAAAGAATAAAGGACTCAATCACTCATCTGTATTCCAATCCCTGCTATTGTGAGTTTGTGGAAGGCGGGCCCATTGATGAGAAGGACTATTATAATAAGGGCATTTATGCAAAGGGGTCTTACTTAAATGAAATTGATAAGTTTGACGCAGACTTTTTTGACATCCCCCCGAGAGAAGCAAAGTATATGGACCCTCACCAAAGGGTGTTTTTGGAGGTTGCTTTCGGGGCCATTGAAAACGCCGGCTATAGCAGGAAAAAAATTGCAGGGACAAAAACGGGGGTGTTTCTGGGAAAGGAAAACACCAATATATCCTTTTATAAAAATATGTCCAAGGCCGACGCGCTCCAGCTTACCGGATCGTGGGAAAGCATTACCGTAAGCAGGCTCAATTATTTTCTCAATTTAAAGGGCCCCGCCATGATGATTGACGCCGCATGTTCGTCGGGACTTATATCGGTTCATATGGCTTGTGAATCCATTCATAGGGGAGAATGTGATATGGCGGTTGCGGGAGGCATCTGCCTGAATATTCTGGCGCCTCAGGATGTTCACAAGGATGGGAAGGATTTGAGTTCAGTCGAGGCCACAGACTTTTTAGTTAAGACCTTTGATAAAAATGCCGGAGGCACAGTATGGGGGGAAGGAGTGGGGATCGTTCTGCTTAAGCCTCTGAGCAAGGCTGTTAAGGACAGGGATAATATTCATGCCGTTATTAAGTCGAGCGTAATAAACAACGACGGAACCTCAAGCGGAATAATAGCCCCGGATGCCGCATCTCAGGAGGAGCTTATAATTAAGGCATGGGAAAAGGCAAAAATCAGGCCTGAAACAATAAGCTATATCGAAGCACACGGTACGGGAACCGTGCTGGGCGATCCTATTGAGTTCAAGGGCCTTACAAATGCCTTCAGACGCCATACAAAAAATAAGCAGTTCTGCGGCATCGGCTCTTTAAAGACAAGCCTTGGGCATCTTGTAGCGGCGTCGGGCATGGCTTCGCTGTTTAAGGTGGTTTTTGCATTGAAAAATGCACAGATCCCTCCGTCAATAAACTTTAATTACCCAAACCCGTATATCAATTTCTGTGACAGCCCATTGTATATAACCGACAGGCTGACGGAATGGAATAAGCAGGATGACCCAAGAAGGGCGGGAATAAGCTCATTTGGCTTTAGCGGGACAAACTGCCATGTTATTCTTGAGGAATATATAAAGCCGCAAGAGGAAGAGCAGGAAAAAGCCACCTTGAATTGCCTGACTATCTCGGCTAAAAATGAAAACTCCGCAATTAATTTTGTTGATAAATACAGGGATTTTGTTAATAAAAGCGGGAATATTTCATTGGAGGATATGTGCTACAGCGCCAACACGGGAAAGGATCATTACGCTCACAGGCTTGCCGTTATTTTCAGTGACAGGGAGGAGCTTGTAAGTAAGCTGGATTCCATTATAAGCAGCGGACTTGGCTCAATAAAGGCGGAGGATTGCTATTATCAGGCCCATAAAATCATTTCAAAAAAATCAGGCGCGGCTTCGGAGGGGTATATTGACGAGACAGAGCAGCAGGAGCTTACAGACATGGCGGACAGGCTTATAAAGGAGCATATCAATGACGGCAATGCCGGGGACGGGCTGAGGCAATTATGCAAATTATACATAAAGGGTGCAGACATTGATTGGGACAAGATGTATTTGGGGCAGCAACGCTGTCTAATAAGCGTACCCAATTATCCAATGGACAGAACAAGGCATTGGACAGAGTCCAAGGTGTCCAAAATAAAGAGCCGGCAGCTTGGGGAAAGGCTTACTCATCCCCTTGTTGAGCACCGCCTTATAAATTCGATAGACGAAAGCATATACTCCACAGAATTTGCCGTTGATAAGCACTGGGTGTTAAGTGACCATAAAATAATGAACAACTGTGTGATACCCGGAACTACGTATCTGGAAATGGCCAGAGCAGCCGCTTCATTTACCACAGGCTCAGACAGACTGGAGCTAAGGGATGTATTTTTTATAACTCCGCTTATGGTTGATGAAGGCGACTCTGTAAAGGTTCATACTGTAATCAGGCATATCAGGGACGATAAATACGGCTTTACTATTGCAAGCTTATCCGATAAGGAAGAGGAAGGCCGGTGGCTTAAGAATTGTGAAGGTACTATTTTAGTGCTTGAAGAGGATGACGCAGGGATTTGCAGCCTGGATGAAATCAAGGCAAGCAGTGCTGAGGTGGCAGATTACAGCGGCAAGGGGCAGGAGAATACCTTCGGTGTTTTTTCATTCGGACAAAGATGGGCTAATGTTGTAACGGCATATCACGGTGATAATGAGGCACTGGTTGAATTGGTGCTGGCTGATGACATTGCGGCAGACTTAGATACATTAGAGCTTCACCCCGGAATGCTGGACAATGCAATGAACTATATGAGCCAAAGCAGTGAGAATAATACCTATCTTCCATTTACATATAAGAGCTTTAAGAGCTTCGCTCCTATGGAAAAGAGGACATACAGCCATATAAGAAGGAAGGCCGGTAAGACAGAAAATGCCGAAACCGTTAACTTTGACATAACACTTTTAAGTGAAAATGGAGCTGTATTATGTGAGGTTACCGATTATGTCATCAAAAGGGTTGATAATGTAGGCGCGGCAATTTCTGCCGGTTCGGACAGCAAAATAGATTACTTTGAAATGATTTGGGAGCAGACGGCCCTTGCCCAAAGCCATGAATTAAATTCCGGGGACAGCATTTTGATATTTAAAGGAGCTTGTAATGCCGCGGACAGTGTCGTAAATAAATTAAGACAAAGCTTTAAGCTGGTAGAGGTGGAGTATGGCGGCGGGTTTGAACGGGTGGCCGACGATAAATATATGGTGGGTGACAGTGACGGGGATTACCAAAGGCTGTTTAACGAATTAAAGGACTACCGCTTTAACAGAATCATACACTCCTTTGCATGGAACGGCAATGAGGTAGAGACGGCAGGGGATCTAAAGCATGAGCAGAGCCTTGGAGTGTACAGCATGTACCATTTGGTCAGGGCTGCGGTTGCAAGCAAGATCAAGCCTGTGAACGGAATAACCGTTCTGGCCGACTATGTCAATGAGGTGGATGGCAGCGAGGAGACAATAAAGCCTCATAACGCTGCATTATTCGGAATTTCGAAGGTTGTCGGGCTGGAATATGAGCATTTGGGATGTAAACTGATTGACGTGGATGGTGTGACCGATGCCGGCAGCATAGTAAATGAAATATTGGCAGACGACGGCAGCAGCATTGTTTCATTGAGGAATAACAAACGCTATATGGAAAAGCTGGCTGCTATAGAAAAGGAGCAGCTAGAGCAAAAGCCCTTGGAGCTTAAAGAAAACGGAGTCTATGTTATAACAGGCGGTACGGGAGGCTTGGGGCTTGCGATGGCGCGGTATATTGCATCACAGGCTAAAGCAAGGCTTTGCCTTGTAAGCAGGACTAAGACGGCTGACAGGCAGCATTGGAAAAGCATTTCAGAGGGCGGCAGCTCAAAGGAGGCCGCAAAAATAAAAGAGCTGTGTCAATTGGAAGAGGCAGGCTCTCAGGTGTTTTGCTATAGCGCAAGCGTTTATGACGAAGGCGGAATGAAAGAGGTCATAGCTTCAATTATCGGCGAGCACGGAGGCATAGACGGAATTATACATTGTGCGGGTGTTGCCGGAAACGGGTTTATTATAAACAGGAATGAGGATGTGTTTGCCGGTGTTATTGAACCTAAAACAACGGGAACACTGCTGTTGGATATTTTGACACGGGAGGCAAAGCCGGAATTTTTTGTACTGTTCTCAACAATAACCTCCCTTACCGGTGATCCGGGGCAGGGGGATTATACCGCTGCCGGCTGCTATATGGACTCCTTCAGCTTCTGCCGCAATAAAAGGGGTATGAGGACTGTAACAATAAACTGGCCCATCTGGTCTGAAACGGGAATGGCGGTTGAGTATGGGGCAACTGATGATTACACAATATTCAAGTCTCTGGATAATCAGAGAGCCTTTGAGGCCTTCAGCGTTATAGCGGGCTCATCAAAATGCCGTGTTATACCCGGTAAGATAAATTATAAATATCTGGCTGTCAGAAAGGATTCCATTACCTTCAATATGGAGGACTCGATAAGAAAGGCTTTATCGAAGGAGGTAAGGAGAATGGAGAAGGACAGTCAGCAAAGCGGAGGCAGAAAGGTTGTCGAGGTCAGCATAACGGGAAAGCCAATGGAGGAATTGACTGAAATTGAGAGGGTGCTGATACAGATTTGGGCGCAGGTTTTGGATGTCGGCAAGCTTGATGTATACGATGATTTCCAGACGGTAGGCGGAGATTCCATTCTCACCGCTGAGCTTCTTAAAGCCATTAATGATGAATATCCTGACGTAATGGATATATCGGATATTTACTATTACAACACCATAGTATCAATGGCGGAATATATAGATGGAATTATAAACAGCAGGTAGCGGGGGAGTGATCCGAACTTGAATATAATAGTATGCGTTAAGCAGGTACCCAATCCTGAAAATGCAAATTTTAATGAAAAAAGCAATACCGTTATGAGAGAAGGCGTAAAAGCCATAATCAACCCTTTGGATTTAAACGCTATCGAGGAAGCGTTAAGGCTCAGAGATAAAACGGGAGGCAGGGTAACGGCTTTAAGCATGGGGATACCGGAGGCTTCACAGCTTCTTAAGGAGGCTGTGGGCATGGGGGTTGATGAAGCTGTTCTTTTAAGTGATCCATTGTTTGCCGGAGCAGATACCCTTGCAACCTCCTATACCTTATCGAAGGGTGTGCAGAAAAAAGGCAATTATCACTTGATAATATGCGGAAAGCAATCTATAGACGGAGATACGGCACAGGTAGGGCCAAGCCTTGCAGAAAAGCTGGGCATACCTCATATAACCTGTGTTGATAAGATTGAAGAAACGGGCGAGGGCTTCATAAAGTGCAGGAGAATAGCTGATGAAGGCTATGAAATAGTACAAATGAAATTGCCCGGACTGATAACGGTTGTAAAGGGAATAAATGAGCCGAGGCTGCCCACGCTAAAGGGGATTATGAGGTCAAAAAAGGCTGAAATTCCCATATGGAATTGTGAGGATATAGGCGCTGATGCCGGGCAATGCGGATTTTCCGGCTCACCCACGAAGGTTTTTAAGTCCTTTGTGCCTGACCGCAGGGTGGACAGCAGGATAATTGCGGGAAGTCCTGAGGAGCAGGCGGCAATTCTTTTAGAGGAACTGAAAAAAGCTTTGTAAGGGGTATTAATATATTTATATTTGCGGGTGATTGATGTGAACAGTATAAGGATATTACATGATAAATGCACTAAATGCGGAATATGTATAAAGAAGTGCCTGTATAACGCCATTGACCTTACCGATAATAAAATAGAAGTCAACGGCAATTGCAATTATTGCGGCTCATGCAGGGAAGCGTGCAGGCATGGGGCAATATCAATAGAGCGGGCGGGTGTGCTTCAAGCCAATGACATTACCGCTTTTAAGGGTGTGTGGGTCTTTGCCGAGCAAAAAAGCGGGGTGCTGGGCAGTGCGGTTATTGAGTTGCTGGGAGAAGGCGGGAGGCTGGCTGAAGCTCTGGGCGTGGAGCTGTCCGCCGTGCTTGTCGGCCATAATGTAGGCCCTATGGTTGAAGCCCTGTCGGCCTATGGCGCCGATAGGGTGTACATAGTAGATAATCCCAGGCTTGAGAACTATAACGACGAGCTGTATTCCGCGGTGGTATGCGATATTATTTCAAGGTATATGCCTGAAATATTTCTTATCGCATCTACATCCATAGGGTGCTCGCTTGCGCCCAGAATGGCTTCAAGGCTAGGCACAGGCTTAACCGCGGACTGTGTAAGCCTTGACATTGATATTGAGAGTCGCAGATTAATCCAAACAAGGCCTGCCTTTGGGGGAAACCTTATGGCAAGCATTATTTGCCCTTACCACCGACCACAGATGTGTACCATAAAGCCGAGGGTTATGAAGGCTGTTTCGCCGGACTATTTAAGGCGCGCGGAGGTTATTGCCCCACGCGTTGTCATACCCGGCGCGGTTAATGCGTCCGTTATTGATATTATAAAGGATGCGGGGCAAAGGGTAAATTTATCCGAGGCCGATATTATTGTATCGGCAGGCAGGGGAATGGAAGAGCCCCGGAACCTGGAAATGATATATGAGCTTGCCGGAGTCCTGGGTGCTTCTGTGGGGGGCTCAAGGGCAATTGTTGATGCGGGGTGGCTTGACTACCGCTGCCAGATAGGGCAGACGGGAAAGACCGTCAGACCCAAGGTTTATTTCGCATGTGGAATTTCGGGCGCCATTCAGCATTTAGCGGGCATTACCGCCTCAAAGCTCATAGTGGCAATAAACAGTGATCCCGATGCCCCTATATTCAAGGTGTCCCATTTAGGCATAGTGGGGGATGTGAAAAAGATAATTCCCGCGTTTATTAACGAGTTTAATAAAGGGGGCGGGCTTTAGAGCCTGAGCCACCCGAACCTGCACGGCCAAATCCAACAGCCTGTTTAAAATCATATATTATTTGATATGTATTCGGTATATGTATCAAATTAAATTTTGTCAATAAATTTATTCTATATATTTAGCAATAAAGATTTTACATGGAGGATATAGCTTGATGTAAGCAATTATATCCTCCATGTTTGTAAAATCTTTATTGCATCCTATATAATACAAATTTCTAATTAATGTTAGAAAATTAACAGAAACTATAGTATGATGGATATGGTAAATATTAAAAAGCGGGCAGAGGTATAGTTATGGATTTTAATAAATTATTGGAAAAGAAAAAAAGGTATGATGAGGGAAAAGACAAGCTCAGTGAAGTGACTGTTACATCATATAAGGAGGCATTTTTGCTGGAATTTACTCATAATTCCACAGCCATTGAAGGAAATACCCTTACGCTTATGGAAACAAAGGTTGTATTGGAGGACGGGATCTCTATCGGCGGGAAATCACTTAGGGAGATATATGAAATTGTTAATCACAAAAAAGCCTTTAGCTATGTGCTGCAATGTATAAAAGAAGGGCGTTTGCTTGATGAGAGAATTGTTAAAGAAATTCATGCAATTGTTATGGAGAACATTATGGTGGGCGGCATATATCGGAATGAAGAAGTATTTATCAGCGGAGCCGGACACACACCACCCGCACGAAATGAAATGTATAGCCAGATAAAGGACTTTTTCTCACAGATGCCGATTAAGAAAGGCTTGAATGCAATTGAGCTTGCTGCTTGGACTCACGCCGAGTTTGTAAGAATTCATCCGTTTCTTGACGGCAACGGCAGAACATCAAGGCTTATCCTGAATTACCAGCTTATGATAAATGGCTTTTTGCCTGTCTCAATAGCAAAGGAAAGCCGTTTGGATTACTATAATGCTCTTGACAAATTCGCCTCGGAAGGAATTCTGGATGATTTTTCTGGGATGATTGGGAGTTTGGAAGAAGCGGAGCTTGATAAATATATTTATCTTATAGACCGGCAAACTCAGTGACATCAAATTCCAAAATTTTAGCGTTTCAAGCATGAAGATTTTTTTTAAGAAAGAATTTGCCGGATGAAAGCCCCTTTTAAATTGCATTTTCGGGGGATATTCTTTTCTATTAATGTAGTGGTATTAATGTAGGGGCAGACCTATGTGTCTGCCCTCAAATTCCTGTACGGTTCGTGTTTGTGGGTAATTCAGGGCAGACACGCAGGTCTGCCCCTACGATTTCTATAGCGTCTTTATTTCTTTAAACTATTCTCTGTTATATATATGTGTTAAATAATAGAATAAAAAAATGTTCTTGACAAATGCAATAAAAAACCATATAATAGAAATCAATATCAAGAAAAGTGATGATTGGAGATATTAGAAATCCATAATCTTTCAGAGAGCCGGTGGGTGGTGTGAATCGGCAGCATTAGGGGTTTTGAACTGGTCCATGAACTGCAGCCTGACTTTTACAGTAGGGTGAGCCGGATTTCTACCGTTAAAGGGATAGATGGTGTTAGCTGTCGAAAAAGTGGATTCATTTTGGATCAATTTGAGTGGTACCGCGAGTAAGCCTCGTCTCTAAGTTATAGAGATGAGGCTTTTTTGATGGCCGGATTCCGGGTTCGGCCATCAAACGTTAATTATATATTTTATTGCTTTTAAAAATTTAATGAGGAGGATGGGTTTATGAGCAGAAGAATACTGGTGCTTGACACCACATTAAGGGATGGGGAACAGGTTCCCGGGGCAAAGCTGAATTTGTATGAAAAGCTGGAGATTGCGCAGCAGCTTAAGGCTCTTAACGTAGATATTATAGAAGCGGGCTTTCCTTCTTCTTCAGCCGGAGATTTCAATGCGGTAAGCGAAATAGCTAAGGCTGTGGGTGACGGGCCTATGATAACGGCCTTGAGCAGAGCTGTAAGAAGTGATATAGATTCTGTGTACCAAAGTGTAAGGTGGGCCGAAAGGCCGTTGATTCATATTGTTCTCGGTGCTTCGGACGTTCATGTCGAAAAGAAGTTCGGCAAATCAAAGGACGATATTCTGAGCATGGGAGTGGAAGCGGTAAAGTATGCCAAATCATTGCTTCCTGATGTGCAATATTCAACTGAGGACGCGTCAAGGGCGGATTTTGAATACCTGTGGAAGACCGTTGAGGCGGTGGTAAAGGCGGGTGCCACAATGATTAATATTCCCGATACCGTGGGCTATGCGGTGCCGGAGGAATTTGGCGAGCTGGTTAAAAGGATAAACTACAGGCTGAAAAATTTAAATGACAGGGTGATACTCAGCGTACACTGCCATAACGATACCGGGCTGGCAACGGCAAACACCCTGGCTGCCGTCAAAAATGGGGCCGACAAAATAGAGTGTACAATAAACGGGCTGGGCGAAAGAGCGGGAAATTGTGCTCTTGAGGAGGCTGTCATGGGAATAAGGCTGCGGCCTGACTACTATGGGGCACACACAGGCATAATTACAAAGGAAATTTATAAAACCTCAAGAATGGTGAGCAATATTACCGGACTGGATGTGCAGGTTAATAAAGCCCTTACCGGAGATAACGCCTTTGCCCATTCCTCGGGAATACATCAGGACGGACTTCTTAAGTCAAAGGATGTTTATGAAATAATCAGCCCCGAGGATGTGGGGGTAGAGGGAATGGAGCTTGTGCTTACCGCACGCTCGGGCAGACATGCGTTTAAGGATACGGTAAGCAGGATGGGATATGAGGCTCAAAATGAAAAGGATTTTGAGGAGCTGTTTTCAAAGTTTCTGCAGCTTGCCGATACTAAAAAAGAGGTTTACAATCACGATGTCTATTATTTAATAGATAAGCATAACAGGGATAAGTCGGAGGGAGGCATGAGAGCAAGCAGCCTTGAGAAGCTTGGCTTGTGTGAGCTGCTTTCCTTTCAGGTAGTAAGCAACGATATTTTCCCCACTGCCACAGTCAAAATAAAAAAGGGAGGGGAAATATTTAAGCAGAGCGCTGTCGGAGATGGGCCTATTGACGCGCTTTATACCGCCATAAAGGATGTTGCGGGAATGGACGTTTCATTAAAGGAGTATAAGATAAGCAGTATGTCAAGAGGAAAGGAAGCCCTTGGAAGGGTCAATATAAAAATATGCTGCGACGGAAAGGTCTATACAGCACGGGCTATAGATACCGATATTATCAAGGCAAGCGCACTTGCACTTATAAACGGTATAAATACATTTATACTGGATAAGGCGGGAACGGAAAAAGACAAAACCGACAAATAAATGTGAAAAATGATCCTCGTTTTAAAGCTTTTGATGATATGTGCAAGGGGAGCAGACCTTTAAGTCTGCTCCTGAAAGAATTTGCACGGGATATGGTGAAAACAGCTTGACAGCTTGGGTCTTTTTTGTTGCAGCATACTTATTGTCGTGTACCGAATATTGGTAATTCTCTTTGCATTTACATTGTTTCGACATTTCAGCAATAACCTTACATCTAATTTTTAGCCTTTCAATAGTGACGATATAGTAATATTAAAAAGCAAGAAAAAAACCAAAAATATTACAAATTATTTGACAATCTTTGGTCTAATATGTTATTATTAATCAAAATGTTATTAATAGTTACTTTTAGAAAGTGCTTAGATCCAGCTACACTCAAACTTTGTCGGAAAAGCCCTTAGTAAAATATATTTAAATTTATGAAGATTAGGTCACAGCCTTATTAATTATTATTTATTGCAGATGAGAGTTATACATCAAACAATATATGTTTAAAAGATTAAAAGGAGATGTGAGTTTATGCAAAATGCAGTAAATAGTCAGCTTGTTATTGAGACAATAAAAAATGGGGTATTAACAGTTCAATTTAATCATGCCCATTACAATAATCCATTTAGTGATGCACTGGAAAGTGCAGTATCTTACAGTCTAACTAAGGCTGAGGAGAATCCCGATGTTAAGGCAGTTATAATTACAGGAGGGATAGATCGCTCTTTCAGTGTAGGCGGAGACTTTAATGAGGTTAAGGAGCTGAAAGGTGGAAAGGAAGTTGAGGAATGGATTGACGGTGTTGTTGGCCTTTATATTTCTTCCCTCAGACTAACGAAGCCTACTATAGCCGCTGTAGATAAGTACGCAATAGGGATAGGATTCCAATTAGCTCTGACATGTGACTGGAGAATAGCCACAGAAAGGTGTCAGTTTATAATGCCTGAGCTTAAACATGGTATTGCTTGTACATTAGGACAGTATATGCTTGAAAAGTCACTTGGAAGAGCAGCAATGATGGAGATCATATATGATTCTGAAGCAATTTCAATAGAAAGATGCTTTAAATATGGGTTGATTAATAAAGTTACGAAGGTAGAAGACTTACTTGAGGAATCCCAAAAGCTAGCCGAAAGATTGGCGAATTATCCTGAAGTGCCTTTTGGAAAAACTAAAAAGGTTATAAACGAATCATATATCAAAGGATTACAGGATGTTATGGAAAATACAAAAGCTGTGCATAGGGCATCGTTTGGAGCAGGACATGCTCAAAAATTTATGAAAAAAATTGTAGGTGAAAAATAATAATGAGTAAGTACTTAAACAGTTTTGCCATATCAGCGCAGAAACTCAATGGAGGAATAAAAGGCTTAGCAGAGGAATGCTTAGGTAAGTCTTTTGTTGGGTATTTTCCAGATAATAATAAATTTAAATCAAATAATGAATGCTTTTACATTTCGTTTGAAAGCATGAGCAATCTTCCATCCGAACAAAATTATATAGCTATTAAGGACTGCGAGTTGTCTGTTGTTGGAAGTGATATGAATACACAGGCAATTTATTATATTTGTTTGCCTGAAAAAAAATGCTTTGTTGTTTTTAATGATTTATTATTGGCTAAAAACATATTGAAATCTTTGGAACTAGAAGCAGCATATGATTTAGAAAAATACGCAACAAATTTAGAGTTTTTTAAATATGTAAACAGACTATATGCCGGCGAAAGAATTGATATTAAAAATAACGGTGAGCAATTAGCATTTAACAAGGCTTCTTTTTCCAATATACTTCTTCAAAATGAACAGGAGTTAACAATTGAACAGTCAAAAAACAGCTTTTATAATGTATTGTTTGATTCAACCAATATACTGACCCAAGGGGCCAACGATATCTATATTACACTATCAGGCGGTATTGATTCAGGAACTGTAGCTTATATCTTAAAAGAACTTGGTAAAAAGGTTTATGCTTTTACTTTAGGAACTGATTGGTCTGATGAATATGAAGAAGCAAAGCAGACGGCAGCCTACTTGGGGATACCACTTGAAAAAATCCATTTAAGTATTAGTGAAATAACTAAGGAAGTCCCTAATGTAATAAGATATTTTGGGTTTATAAACAATGTATCTATAGAAATAGCCTTGGTTGCATTTTGCTTATATAAGAAAATAGCAGGCAATAAAAAAGATAATATGTTATTTGCTTCCGGATATGGCTCTGATCTTTTAAATGCAGGTATATTTTCTCCGTTTGATAATTATAGCCAGCTAACAGCAGAAATAACTGCTAACCTTAGAAAGACTCAAGTATCAAATGAATTTTGCAACTTGTCAGCTCTTGATATGGGAATTATGCCTGTTCATCCGTTTTGGAAGACCGAAGTTATACTGGAAGCATTAAAGGTGCCTAGTAAATATAAGGTGGTTGATGGAAAGGATAAGTACTATTTTAGGAGCATAATGGAATCCAAATTGCCTCACTCAATAGCTTGGCGAATTAAGAAAGGTGCACATCAGGGAACAGGACTTACATCATATTTATGTAAAGCAATCGAAGAAGAATTTAAGCTTAGATCAAAGAATGAGGATACTTATAAAAATATTATAAAGAGATACCATAAAGAGATTTTTTGCTGAATTTGGATGTGTAGACAACTCGTTATAAGCCGATAAAATAGCTTTACTACCATATAATTGGACAAAGAGTTCAAACAAGGAATGGTAATTTAACATGTTGAAAGAGAGTATAAAAGAGCAGATCTTAATCAAAGTAAAAGGTGAAGCCTTTAAAAAGCATCCTTTTTTTTACCTGTATGATTTAAGTAATATTACTAGTAAACTTGAACTGCTAAATACTTATGCTGCCGATAATATATCTTTGTATTACGCAATGAAGGCTAATAGCAACTTTGAAATTTTAGAACTTATCAAAAAGCATCCGAATGTAAAAGGAGTAGAGATCGCTTCGTCAGGTGAATTAGATATTGCACTTAGTCATTTTAAACCACTTCAGGTTATATATACCGGGCCAGGCAAAAGACCCTATGAGCTTGAGCTTTCATTAAATAATAAGATTCGGTTCCTAAGTGCTGAGTCATTGACAGAAGTGTATCGTATCAGTGAACTGATTGAGATACATAACTTGGGAAAGGCTGATATTCTAATTAGAATTAATCCTAATTATGATATAAAGAATTCACTCAAAAAAATGGGGGGAATCTCTTCTAAAATGGGAATTGATGAAGACAGGATTATTGATGTTTTAGAGGAGGTTTTAAAATTTAAAAATATCAATGTGGCTGGAGTTCATGTTTTTGCAGCAAGCGGAATTATTGAGCATAAGGATCTGTTAGAATATGTAGAGTATATTTTTAGACTGGTTTCAAAAATAGAGAGCATATGCAACAGAGAGTTTAAGATTATTGACTTTGGCGGCGGTTTTGGGATTGATTATTCGTGCGCAAATAAAAAATTTAATGTTGAAGCATTCTTTAATCATTTAAAAATGCTGGTAGATAATTTCCAATATAATAATAAGGAGCTGGTATTGGAGTTAGGCAGGTTTATTACTGCAGAAGCAGGCTATTATATATCACAAATAATTGATATAAAAGAATCCAAGGGGAAAAAACATATTATTATAGGCGGAGGTATTAATCACATAAGATTAATAAGAAAACACCCAATAAACATTATACCTATGGGCAATCGCTTAATATATGATAAGCAGCCTGCTGTAAAGGATGAATTTGTTGAAATAGAAGGCCCTCTTTGCTTTGGAGAGGATAAGATTGATGAGGATATTTTTATAAAGGAAGCAAACATAGGTGATTTAGTTGTTATCTCGCATGTTGGAGCTTACGGATATAATGTAGCTTCTTTGGAGTTCTTGTGTCATCCTAAGCCAAATGAATATGTTTGCTGTAATGCTTAATAAGAATTTATAAATTAATTATAAGGGGAACTTTATATGGAAAAGAAGACTGTTTACCAATTAAATGATGAATATTTAAAACGAATTTTAAGCATCCATTTTGATAGGAATAACGGATCTCCGTATTGGTTGGAAAAGGCTAAAGAGAAAAATATAGATGTTTTGAGTGAAATAAATTCATTTGAGGTATTTAAGGATTTGTTTGCTTTTAAAACAAGAAATGAGATGGCTGAATATGAAGATGATTTAAGAACGAGACAGCTCGAAGACTTTATACCTAGAAGTGTAAAGAAGAAAGCTCCCTGGATTTGGGCTTCTGAAACAGGAGGTACAACCGGTATTGCGAAGCGTGGGACATGGGGAAGTCAATACTGGGATGATATTTTAGATTTCTCGAATGAGTTTTTAGATTTGCATGGGGTTCCTAAAAATGAGAACTGGCTTTTTATAGGTCCAACCGGACCGCATACAACTGGAAGGTTATTGATTTCTATTGCAGAAAATAGAGGTGGAATGATTTATTGCATTGATATGGACCCTAGAATTGTAAGGCTTTATCTTGCAGAAGGCAATGAAAAAGCTGTTCAAAGATATGTTGAGCATTTGTGGGAGCAGGTTGTTCCAATAATTAAATATCAGAATATAGGAGTTGTATTCTGTACTGCAAGTTTACTTGAGCTATTACCGCAATATGTAGATGTTTCTCTCTTTGAAAAGGTTAAGGCTGTTACTCATGCCGGTCTAGCCATGTCCAGAGATACATATAAATTTTTAAAAGAGGATCTTTTCCCGAACAAGCCTGTTGTAGGAATTTATGGAACGTCTGTTTCTGGTATTTCATTTCAAAAGCCCTATGAAAAGGAAGATGACTACAGGATTATTTATATACCATCCCAGCCGTTTATTTCTCTGGAGGCTATAAATGAAGACGGAACATTAGCTGATTACGACAAGCAAGGGGATGTGCGCTGTTTTAGATTTACTGAGGATTCTATTATACCAGGCTTCATTGAAAGGGATAAAGGAATAAGAATAAAACCTTTTGGGAAAGTAGCAGATAGGTACAATTGGGATTGGATTTGTGATATTCAAAGCCCGGCTTCGTTATCAGGGCAGAAGATGGAAGGAGTATACTAATGATTTGTATTCCTGCTGTTTTAAATAACGATTATATTTACACAATGGAGAAGGATGATATAGTATCAGTCAATAATAGACTAATTGCTCAATCATCTGTTTTTCCCATTATTAGGCTCAGCCAGGTTAAAAAGCATGGAGAAGAATGCTTTAAAAACTTCCAATCAATACCGATCAGGAATGTATTGGATGATCTTAAAAAAGCTGCAGAAGTTTTTAAAAAAATGGAGTTTGAAATTGGAAACATTAAGATAAACAAGAGTGATTATGTAAGGCTGGTTTCTGAAAGTACCGGACTGACGCCTGTTATTGTAAAGAGCGAAATAAATGAAATCGCAGATATTTTATATAACATGGAAGATATATTGAAGGTACAGATTCCGGGAAATATTGATGATGCATTAGATAAAAGGCTGTATTTCAATCATAATAGTTGCATAGGATATTATCCTGCAGGGAAGACATTAGCAATCAAGCTTCCGGGGAATATTCCAACTATTTGCCTTTATTGGTTAATACCATTTGCACAAAAAAGGCCGGTATTTTTGATACCGCCAAAAGAAGACCTGTTTACACATTTTTTGTTGGTGGAGGCTATAAAAAAGGTTAATCCGGTTCTTGCCTCTTTTATTACCTTTTTGCCGTGCAAAAATCAGTTTCAGTCGAATTTATTTAATATTTCTGACCAGATAATGGTTCCTGAAAGTGCAATGTCTTTGATGAAAAATTCAGAGGATTTACTTTGTAAAACTTATTTTATTCATTATGGACGCAGTAAGTTTCTGATAACAGATAGCTATAAATCTGAGTTTGCAGATATGTTATTCCGTAAGATGACATGGAATAACGGCAGAACCTGTACCGGTTTAACCTCTGTAATTACTACAAACAATGCAGAAGCAATTGCGAATGATTTGTCGATGAAAATAATCATGAATATTGAACAAAATACTGAGGAAATGGTTCCCGCATTTTCACTTGAAAAAGCAAAGCTATTAAATGACATGATAGAAGAATTTGTGTCAAGAGGCGAGGCTGTTGATGTTACTTCGAAAATAAGAAATAAGTCTCGGCTAATTGAAGTCAATAATAAAGGAATACTTTATCCTACGGTATTGTTAATAAAGAATAAAAAAAGTAAGGTCTTCGGCTTGGAATTGCCGTTTCCATTTGTATCCATTATTCAGTTGGAAGACGAGGATGAAATTATTGAATACTCAAAAAACACTTTAATACTGAGTGTTATATCGGGAAATGATAACCTAATCAATGATTTGTGTTACGAAAAGAGTATATTGAAAGTGTTTTCCGGAGTGAATATAGAAAGAGGCTATAATTATTTTGATCCTCATGAAGGCTATATTCTCGATTATTTGAATCAAAAAAAGGCTGTATTGCTTTAGAAAAAAAAGCTAGGTTTTTTATAATTAAGGTATAAAATATATAGCGTAAATTTAAGCTTTATTAAATAACCTTAATAAGATTGGAGAGACGATAATTATGATTAACAAAGCTGGTTTGACTGCGGTTAAAGGATTTAAATATGCCGGAATTAATGCTGGTGACAGTAAAAAGAAAAATATTGGGCTTATATACTCAACTACTGAAGAAACTTATGGAGTTGCAGTTTATACAAAGAGCGATGTTCTTGCGGCTCCGGTAATGATATCCAAGGAAAATGATGCTATAACAAATAAAAAAAGAGCTGTTCTAATAAATAGTGGGAATGCGAATGCATTTACTGGGAAAAAAGGGTTTAATGATGCAAAAAGCTGTACTAATAAAGCTGCCATTCTGCTTGATATAAAGCCTGAAGAAGTATATATAGGGTCCACTGGTATTATCGGTCGCGAACTTGATGTTGATTCCATTTTAAATGGTGTTAAAAAATCAGCTAAAGATTTAATGGAAGGTGAGAATAAAGCTCTTGACTTTATCGAAGCTATCATGACAACCGATACCAGAGTTAAGCAGGCCTCAATAAGCTTTGAAATAGATGGCAAACCGGTTAATATCGCTTCATGCGCAAAAGGTGCAGGAATGATTATGCCAAATATGGCTACAATGCTTTGCGTAATTACTACTGATGCCAAAATTACACCGACTATGATGTCAAAAGCCCTAAACGCATCAGTTGAGCATACTTTTAATTGCATAACAATTGATGGAGATACCAGCACGAATGACAGCATATTTTTACTTTCCAACGGTTTAGCAAATAATGAAATTATAGACTCTGAGGGAGAAAATTTCAGCATATTTACACAAAAGCTTCATCTTCTTATGGAACATATGGCAAAAGAGGTTGTTAATGATGGTGAAGGGATAACTAAATTCATTACTATAAAAGTTATTAATACCCCTACGAGAGAGAATGCCAAGAGCATAGCATTTTCCATTGGTAACTCTCCGTTAGTAAAAACTACATTTTACGGACAGCAATTGAACTGGGGACGTATATTAATGGCAATAGGAAAGGCACAAACTGGATTGAATTGTAATATTATTGATATTTATGTAAATGGATTCAGGGTGGTTGGAGATGGCGAACCGGCATTGAGCTCAGAAGAATTTAAAAAGGCTGAACAATCACTTTCCGATAGGAATATTGACATATTAATTGATTTCAAACAAGGCGATGATAAAATAACAGTCTGGACATGTGACTACTCTATAGACTACATCAAAATAAATGCTAACTATATTACTTGATAATGGGGAGAGGTAAAATGAAGATTTTGTTAATATGGCCTCCATTACCTGAGTACTGTGTATTAACCCAAGAATTTAGCTGTTGCGAGCCATTGGGACTTGAATATATAGCAGCACCCGTTATTGATAAATTTGGTGTTGAAATACTGGATATGCGTTTTGACAAGAACTTATTGGAGGTATTAAAACAAAAAGAACCTGATATAGTGGGATTGTCAATCCCATATACTACAACGGTAAATGTTTGCAATGATTTGTTGAAAATAATAAAAGCTTATAATCCTAATATTAAAGTTATTATAGGAGGGCATCATCCAACAGTTGGATTGAGGCACATATCTACAGAATATGTTGATTATGTAATTGTCGGAGAAGGGGTAGAAACCCTTCGGAACCTGCTTGAAGCTATCGCTCAAAATGGAGACCTCAGAGAGATAAACGGTTTGGCATTTAAAGCTTCAGGAGAATTTATTTATAACAAAAGTTATGAATTGCAAACATTAGATTACTATCCTCAGCCGGCAAGAAATCTTACTGCAAAATACAGGGATAAATACTTCCATGCACACTATAAGCCTGTAGCTTTAATGAGGTTTTCTTATGGATGTCCATATAATTGCTCGTTCTGTGTGCTGTGGAAATTATGTAATCGAAAATATATATCCAGAAACAATGAACTCGTTGTTAAAGAATTGTTGGAACTGGATAATGAGAATATTTATGTTGTTGATGATGAGGCGTTTATAAACACTGATAACATGAATGACTTGGCGGATAGAATACAAAAAAACAATATTAAGAAGAAATATCATATGTACGTCAGATCCGATACGGTTGCAAAAAATCCCGGCTTATTTGAAAAATGGGCAAGTATCGGATTGGATTCAGTTCTGATGGGACTTGAATCAATATTTGAAGATGACTTGAATGAATATAATAAAAGCATTAGTTCCAAAACAGCATATGAAAGCTTAAAGATATTGCATTCAAATGGAGTTGAGGTAAGGGCGAATTTCATTATTAAGCCTGATTACTCTAAAGAAAAATTCCATCTGGTAAGGAAAGCGGTTGAGCAATATGATATTGATAGGCCCACATTTGCCGTTCTTACACCATTTTATGGCACGGACGAGTATGAGAAAGTAAAGGACAAGTTTATTATAGAGAAGCTCGAATTTTTCGATTGCTACCATACCTTTATGAAGACTGCGCTTCCTTTGAAGGAGTTTTATTATGAATTTGCAGAGCTGTTTAAATGTGCGCAAAACAGAAAGAAAGATGGTAATAAGGAAAAGGTGTTTTATGCAGGGAAAAGCGAAAACTCATTTGAAGAAATGATTGATAAAATGAAGGGGTCATATATTTTTTATTAAATGTATTAAATATTTGAGGTGAGGGTTAAAGAATGAACTATAAATCAAAAAGTTTGTTAATAAACTATGTAAGCGTACCTGAACTCTTAAGCTGTTTAATTCCCGATATAGGTTTGGCTCTATTGGCCGGAGCGCTAAAAAAAGAAGATCACTTGACAAAAATTCTGGATTATTCAACTTTAGAAACAATTAAAAGGTTTTGCCCATCGAAGCATTTACAAGAAGAATTTCGAGAAATTTCAGGTGATTTGGAAAATTATTTTCAGGAAAGTAAATTTATTGATAGCGATTTATTAAATAACTTTGATTTATCCAGATATAAAGGTCTACTGGAAAAGGAAAAAGAAGAAAAAAGCAGGGAAATTAAAAAAATAATAAATGAGATAGATAAAGAAATTCAAGTTATGAAGCCAGATTTTATAGGGTTTAAGCTTTGGTCAGGAGAATGTTTTATAGAGACAGTAGAAATTGCTGAAGAGATAAAAAAGCGTTATCCGAATTTAAGAATTATTGGGGGAGGACCACAAGTTGATTGGTCTCAGGAACATATTTATGATGTGACTGATGTTTTTGATGTGCTGGCGTTTGGAGACGGAGACGAAACTATTATTGAAGTAGCTGAGTATTGTATTGGCGAAAGAGATATTGAGATTATTCCAAACATATTATATAAAAAAGATGGCAAGGTTTGCTTTAATGATTCAAGAATGGTAAAGGATTTGGATAAATTACCGTTACCGGATTATTCGTATGAAACCTATCCGGCGTTAAAAGCAAACAATAAATTAAAGGTTTTTATGCTTGAAGAGAGCAGAGGGTGTCCACATACCTGTAATTTTTGTATACACCCGATTAAATCCGGAGATCGCTGGAGAATTAAAAAACCTGAAAGAATAATTAGCGAAATTGAGAATATTATTAATACGCATAATTCAAGGTATTTTAGATTTAGTGGTTCTAATACTCCTAATTTGTTACAAACTCAAATTGCACAGGAAATTATCAAAAGGAATATTAAAGTTAGATATAGTAGTTTTGGACATATAAACGCTTATAGAAATTGCGATTACAGCTTAATGAGAGCTGCCGGATGTGAATCATTGCTATTCGGTCTTGAAACAGGAAACTATGGATTGCAGAAGGATGTAATAAATAAAGTAATTAAGGTTGAAGATGCAGAAAAAGTATTGAATGATTGTAAAAGAAGTGGAATCAAGACAGTTGTAAGCGTTATATATCCAAATCCTAAAGAAACTGAAGAAACAAGAAAAGAGACTCTTGAATACCTGAGAAAAATTAAGCCGGATGGTGCGTTTATTTGTATGCCGTTTATTGTACCAAGGACAAGCTGGTTTATTGATTCAGACAAATACGGAATCGATATTCCTTCAAAAGAAAAACACATACGTTTTATGATGACATACCATGTTAGATACAATGGGCATCCAATCTTATGGAATTTCGGATCTCATAAAATAAATAATCTTGACTTTAGGCAACAGGGTTTGGAGTGCGGAAGATTTGTAGATGACATAAAAAAAATAGGGTTAGCTACACAGGTAACTGAAGAAGAAATGCTTTTTGCATCGATAGTCAAAGAGGATTTTATGGATTTTGCTTTAAAATACCAAAGAATTCGAAACAACTGTGATATGGAAGGCCTTGAGAAACTAATAACTAATCTAAATGAAAATGTATGCAATGTTTCAAATTAATTTTAATGAAGAATAAATGCTTTTTAGTGATGTAGGGTAAATATTGGTTTATTACGTGTTAATAAGTAATTATAATAATTGTATAATTAGTATTTGAGTAAATCTTAAGGAAAGGGATATTTATGAGTATAAAGGTAGGGTACATTGATATTCATTTGCCAGATGAAGCAATACCAATAGATAGTTTTTTAAAAAGCATGAACTTTGAAAACAGTTATGATCCTTATAATATTAGCAATAATAAGTTTATTAGTTCAATATATAAAATTGATAGCAATATGGAAGAACATATATTTGAACAGTTAGTCAAAAAATATTTACTATATAAGAGATTAGATGGAAGTGAAATTGATTACTTAATATACACGCAAAGTGATTCTAATGAGAACAAATTAAGTGTAGCTTACAGTATTCAATATAAATTAAATCTGAGTAATGCGCAGGTGTTTTCAATTAATCAGGGCTGCTCCGGAACTCTAATAGCTATGAAAGTGGCTTCGGCATTAATCAATAACAGGGCAGCCAGACGAGTTCTCATACTAACAAGCTGTTTTACTCAAAAGGATTCCGAAAGGTTTATTGGTTCAACTATTTTAAGTGACGGTATTGGTTTAATGGAGGTTACTGGATCTGATGGAGTATTTCAAATGCTTGACTTTATGGGGAAGACAAATGGGGGAATTAATGAAGATAACTTTCACTTGAATGGAAATCCTGCAAGAATTGTAAATATAGGTGCTAAGCTTATAAAAGCTATTCTTAAAAAAAATAGTATGACTCTTGATAATATAGCGTGCATTGTACCATTAAATACAAGTAAGGAAGCGTGGAGCCTGTATTGTGATGCCCTCAAATGTACTTTAGACAAGGTGTTTTTGGATAATATTATTGATGGTGGACATATGGGAGCTGTGGATACAATAAGAAATCTAAAATCAATAATAGATAAAAACAACTTAAAAGAAGGAGAATATATTATCCTTTTTGGTATGGGGTTTGGTACTTCATGGGATGTAATGCTTTTACAATCAGTTTAGATGTTATTTTAACAGAAGGCTTTCAATTTAAGAGGTATATATTATGAGTATAGAAAATGATATAAAAAAACTATTTGTTAGTAAATTTAATTTGACAGAGGAAATATTATGTTCCGGTGACAGTATCGTTAATGAAGGACTAATTAGTTCAATAGAATTTGTTAGACTTACAATAGAGCTAGAGAATCTTTTTGATTTGGAATTTGAAGATGCCGATTTTAATCCGGCAAACTTTAAGAATGTTTCAACGATTGCAAGCTTAGTAATGAAGAAGAAGGAAGTATAGCATAGAAAGACTTATATTATAATAATCAGCCAGCAAAGAGACAAATAGGGTTTAGGTTAATATAAACAAGCTGTGAGGTTAAAATGGGGAATATATATTCGAAATTTGAAGAGAAAGCCTATGTATTTAAAGATAAACCTGCTGTAGTTGCACAAGAGGAGTCAGTTACCTATAAGCTCCTTAAAGATATGGTATCAGCAACCGCTTTATATTATAAGGAAGCAGGGTTTAAAAAGGGAGATATAATTTGCTTTATTTGTGATAATTCTATTGATTACATTGTATGTTATCTAGCTGCATGCAAAAATGACATATGCTTTGTTCCTATTGATTCCAGACTAACAGGTGATGACATATACAGAATCTCAGAGATTGTTAAGCCAAATACAGTTATTTGTGAAAATAGGTTTCACAATATTGGATATAAGATGCTTAGTTCGGAGGGCTCTAAAGATATTGTCAGTAAAGAAAAGATTTTTTATAGAAACAATATGAATTTAATTTACTATAATGACAGAGCTAGCAGAAACCCTTATTTGAATGAGGACGATTTTACAATATTGTTTTCTTCCGGAACAACAGGGGGGCCTAAAGGTGTAGTTTTTTCTCAAGATATTATAATAAATCAAATTATAATTTCTTCTAAACATTTTGAGATGGCTGATTCCGACAGAATCCTATGTCCTGTTACCCTTGCTCATAGTTATGGTATCTTTGACCATGCTTTAACGTCTTTGATGATTGGAGCAACTTTATATCTTCCAAATATAAGCATGATGAATCCAAGGATTATTTTAGATATTATTCATGAAGAAAAAATTACTTTTTTTGGAACCTTGCCATACATGTATGATATGATGGCTTCTATAAGAACAAAGAAGCTTTATGATTTTGCATCAGTTCGTTATATGATATGTGGGGGAGCTCCGTTACTAAAAGAAACAATAGATAAATTTGAAAATAGGTTTGGTAGAAAGTTTAATCAGGTATATGGAATGACCGAGGTAGGATATATTGCTTTTAATAAAGAATTAAAAGATGCCAATTCAATTGGAAAACCATTCAGAGAGCTACAATTGAAAATAATTGATGCCGAAGGCAAGGAATGTGGCAGTGGAGAATTAGGAGAGCTTATAGTAAAAAGGGATAATATGGTGTCCCGGGGATATTTACAAAATCCTCAAGAACAAAAGGCTATGTATAAAGACGGCTGGTTTTATACAAAGGACATTATAAGAATAAATGAAGAAGGCTATTTGTATTACTCAGGAAGAATTTCCGATTTTATAAATATTGGTGGCAATAAATTGAATCCTGCAGATATTGAAAAAGTTATAAATGAAATTACTGGGGTTAAGGAGTCTATAGCTATTGGTGTCGAAAATGAATTTGGACATCAAGAAATATATGTCATAGTAGTTCCTGAAAAAACAGAAAATCTTGAAGAATTTGAAAAGGATGTAATGCATTATTGTATAAAGAGACTGGCTGCTTTTAAGAGACCCAGAAGGATAAAATTTATTAATGAACTTCCCAAAACTCCACTTGGAAAGATTAGAAAAGGAGAACTAATAGAAATATTAAATAAAAAGTAATCTGAACTCAATATTACAATATAGATGAGGTTGTGAAATATGAGAATAGGAGTCTGTATAAAAGAGGTATTGGATACAAATTGCAGCATCAGGCTAAATTTAAGTAATAATAGGGTTGCTACTGAAGGGCAAAAGCATATTGTTAACCCATATGACGAATTTGCACTTGAGGAAGCACTTAGATTGAAGGAAAAAAATTCAGACGTTGAAATAATTACTTTCACAATAGGGCCGGAAAGAGCTAGAGAATCAATTTATGCTGCATTAGCAGCAGGTGCTGATAATGCCTTGCATGTAGTTATGGAAGACAGTATTTTAATTGATAGTTTGGGAATTGCACTAATAATTCAAAAATTAATCGAAAAAGAAAAAATAGATATGCTGCTTTTAGGAGAACAGTCTACGGATTATAGCAGCCATGAAGTAGGGCCAATGGTAGCCGGCCTTTTAGGATGGGCTCAAGCCATGGGTGTTAGTAAATTAGAAATTAATATGGAATCCGTTTTAGTATCTCGTGAAACTGAGGAAAGCAACATTGAAATAATAAAGCTTAATAAATCATGTATTATTGGGGTGACTAAAGGAATAAATGTGCCAAGATATGCAACTTTGAAAGGAATAATGAGTGCGAGAAAAAAGAATATAATAAGACTTCAGATTGAGGATTTGGGCTTAAACAATACGGAGCTGACAGGATTAGAAAATGAAAAATTTTTTTATCCCCCTGAAAAAGGAAATTGCACGCTGATTGAAGGAGATCCGAAAGAAGCTGCTGCCGAGCTTGTTAGAATACTGAAGTTTGAGGAAAGGTTATTATGATATTTATAATTTGAGAAAGGAACTAGTCATGAATAGAGTGACACTATTATTCTTAGAAAGTGGGAATAGAAATTTTAAAAAGAGTGCCTTTGAATTAGCAACGATTGGTATGAATCTTGCGGCTGATTGTAGGGGGGAATTACATGCAGTTATAATGGGATGTGGGCTTGAAAGTAAATTAGATGAACTTAAGTGTTTTGGAATATCGAAAATTTACTATATCGAATCAGCGGAGCTGGAATATTTCCATGTACATACTTATGCACCGGCTTTGTTCACGCTAATAAAGGAGATTCAGCCATATATTGTTCTAGGAATGTCATCTGTTATAGGTAAAGACCTATTTCCAAGACTATCGGCTATGCTGGGTGTCACAATGGTGTCTGATTGTATAAATATAGAGTGCAATAATAATAGTATTATAGCAACCAGACCGGTTTATTCAGGCAAGGTATTTGTAAAAACAAGATTTACTAAAGGCGCTCCATATATTGCTACATTGCGGGTAAATTCCGCTGAAATAAATAAAATAGAAAGCAGCGGGTTTGAGGTGAAGAAAATTCAATTTATAAAGATTGAGAAACAGCAAGGCGTATTATTGGAAATCAAAGAAGGTGAGAAAAAGAAAATAGGCATAACACAAGCTGATATAGTTGTTTCGGGTGGACGGGCACTAAAAAATTCAAACGATTTTTCTATACTATATGAAATTGCTGATATTGTCGGCGGTGCTGTAGCAGCATCAAGGGCTGCTGTAGATGCTGGTTGTGCCAGCTATGATATGCAAGTAGGTCAAACCGGAAAAACTGTGTCCCCAAAATTATATGTGTGTTTTGGAATATCCGGTGCTGTACAGCATATGGCAGGTGCAAATGGAAGCAAGCTGATTGTGGCTGTCAATAAGGATCCGGATGCACCAATTTTTAAATATGCTGACTACGGCATTATTGGTGATGTATATGAAATTGCACACGAGATTAAAAAGATGCTAAACAGCTAATTGCTTTAGTTCATATACGGAATTGTATGCATATTAACTTTAGTTTTAAAAAATTGTAAGTTAAAGCTTTAAATAGGAGGGGGATATTATGGGAAAGGCGCTTTGTACGGCAGAGCACATGGGACTAAAGTTTGATAGAGCCATTGCATGTAATCTTCAAATCACTATTCATTGCAAGGGGATTGTCAATATTGAGTTCTTTCAAAAAGCTTTAAATATTATTCAAAAGAGACATTTTTACTTAAATGTATTTGTAGATAGTACTAAAGCTGAATTTAATCAATTTGAAGCTTCACCATTTATACCATTAACTGTTATTGATGACAAAGGCTTAAACCAATGGCCGGAAGAAGCAGAAGAGGATTTGAATAAAAGGTTTAGTGCTGAGAATGCTCCATATGCCAGAGTGAAGATTCTAAGAAGCAGTAATGAGTGTAAGATTATTATGACCCTTTGCCATTTTGTATCCGATGGCATTTCGGGGTTAAACTTGTTAAGAAGTATACTTGAAGTCTATAACAAATTGTTAAATAATGAGACTGATTTTGGTTTGAAAGAAATTCCTGAGATGGCACTAGACTTTGAATTGTTTCCCGAAGGCATAGACGAAGATTTTTCAATATTTCCACCAGAGATAGAGCAAGATATTATTCAGAAAAACCGCATTCCTTTAGAACAAAGAAAAGTCGGGTTTTTTGAGCACACTCTATCTGTAGAAGAAACGTGCAGTCTGACTTCAAAGTGCAGGAATGAAAATACAACAGTTTATGGAGCTTTGTGTGCCTTTGCTATGGCAGCAATGGCAGATGAAATTAGCGAGAGATATGTTTCTATAGAAGAAGTTGCTGTTGATTGCATATCAGCAATAAATATGAGACAACTGCTGAATAAGCCTATTAGTGATGAGCAGTTGGGTTTTGGAGCATTAATGGCAAAAACACATCAATCTGTTTTTAGTAAACAGAAATCGCTTTGGGAGGTTGCAAAAAATGCAAAAAGAGATCTGGAGAGTTTTATATTGAAGCATGGTCTTTTTAAACAGCTATATTTTATCAGTGAAGCTTTTGGATTAACTGATGAAGAGTTTTCTCAGGAGATGGAATATTCCGGGCAATATATTATTATAAGCAATTTAGGGATAATAGAAGATAAAAATATGCCAAGACAGCTTGGGAATATTGAATTTGAAAAGATTAGCTTATCTGGAACAACACATTATGTTCAAGGTACTGAATGGGGCATCTTTATAACAGCAAATACATTCGATGGCAGATTAAACCTTGGTTTTAATTATACCAAGGGCTATTGGGATAGTAACAGAGTCGAAAGATATGCCAATAAAGTAGTAAAGATAATTAATGAAATGTCTAATGGTTGACAAAAAAATAGATGCAGTGGGGGGAGCGGAATGTATTTATTCAATGAACAAGAAAATGAAATAAAAAATCTTATAAAAAAATTTGTTCTTGAAAATATAGAACCTAATGCAAATGAGAGGATCAATTCGAGAATTTTTCCTAAAGATATTTTATATGAGCTGGGGCGGCTTGGTTACTACGGAATGATAATAAATGAAGAGTATGACGGTATAAATATGGATGCAGTGTCATGCATGTTAGTAATCAATGAAATTTCTAAATCTGATCCGTCCATTGGGCATATACTTGCGGGCTTAAATTTCGGGGTGTGCTTTCCAGTACAATTATTTGGAACACAGCAGCAAAAAAATGATTATTTAGTTTCCAGCATGAAAAAATTTAAGATTGGAGTTTTAGCCTTTAATGAGCCCGATGGTGCAGGGATGGGACAGATAAACACTATTGCCGAAGAGGACGGGGATTATTTTATTATAAATGGCGTAAAATCAATGATAACTAATGCCAGTATTGCTGATTATGGGCTGATATTTGCAAAAACACGAGATAAAGTAACCGGAAATGAAAGATATAATATTTTTATAATAGATATTAAGGATAATAACGCAATATCTTTAGGCAAGGAAGAAGAAACTATGGGGCTGCAGTCGCTTAAGATTGCTGATATACACTTAAGTAATGTCAGGGCGCATAAATCTTGCATTCTAGGATCTGATGGGGATGGTTTCAAAATTATATTAAAGAGTATGGAGCTAATGAGGATTGCGAATTCTGCGGTAGCTTTAGGGATAGCGCAAAGAGCATATGATGAAACAGTGAATTATACAAAAATCAGAAAAATTGATGCTCTTCCTATGATAGAACTTCAAAATGTACAGTTTAAGCTTGCTGATATAAGGACAGAACTGGCTGTTATGGAATTAAGCACCTTTTATACCGCTCAACTCTTTGACCAAAATCCGGGTAACGTAAAATACTATTCATCAATATCAAAGTATTTCGTTACGGAAAAGGCAAAAGAAATTTGTGATAAATGCTTACAGTTATTTGGTGGATATGGATATATTAGAGGCTACATTATAGAAAGGTTATACAGAGATATAAGAATTATGACTATACTTGGTGGTACGAGCGAAGCTCTGCAGTCATTTATAGCATATGGTATTACTCAGGAAGACTTGTAATATTGATGTTAGTGTGAGGGATAATTATGTATGAAAAAGATAAAATCAAACAAGAACGAAACACTCTAGATAATAATCATGTTTGCAGGTATAGTATATTAGATAATTTCAGGCTGCAGCTTGATTATTTAAATCAGTATTTATATCAAAGGAAAAGTGTATGTATAGGAACATTAGGGCCGGTAGGAACAACTAGCTATAATGCAGCAATGTATTTTTACAAATATTTGAAAGAAATAAAAAACGATTTATATATAGATATACAGTTATGGGATAATTTCGATTTAGTATTCAGATACCTTCTTGATAAAAAGGTTGATTTAATTGTCGTACCTAACGCTTATGAAAAAATAACAGAAATGTACTGGGAACCTGAATTGAAAAATTTATTTTCCTTTTTATTAGAAACTCCTGCTTATGGACTTGCAACAAAAAGGGATGAAAAAGATCGTGTTATTAAAGAAAAGGTTAGGATTGCTTCCTGTAGACCTGTAATTTGCTTAATTGATAAACTGATAAGGGGAGTTATAGATAGTAAAGAGGGATATGAACTTGTACTTGCCAATTCTACAACAAAAGCAGCGGAAATGGTGATAAATGGTATAGCTGAGTATGCAGTTACTAATGAAACATCGATAGAGAACAAAGAGTTGGAATTTGTTTCTGGAACCTTTAGTGCTGAGGTTCTATGGTCAATATTCTGCAAGAAAAACCGGTAAGGTTGTTATATAAGTGCTTAGGAGGTTTTATGGGAAGGCAAATAGATTTAATTGATGTATCTGGAGAGAGGGAAATTTGTGAAGGATTCAAACAAAAATACTTAATATCGGATAGGTATGAAATATTACTTAATACTTTAACTACGGACGTTAAGCTCGGAAATCATTCTCATCACTTTGCACAATTTGGCTATTGCTTTTCAGGACGATTTAATTTTTGTGTAGAAAACAATGTGTATCTGATAAAAGAAAATGACTCTTATAATTTAACACCTGATATAGTTCATGGCGCTGAAGTATTAGAAGAGATTTATACAATAGATTTTAAATATACTATTCATGAAAAATTATGTAACACCATTAATGTAAATGTATTAAAACCTGCTCAAGATAAAGGCGATGAATTTAACTTGCCTGAAATTAAGGTAATACGTTTAAAGGGGCAAAGCTTTAGAGATTTGAACTCATATGAGCTTGAAATGTATAATGAGAACTTTCTAATGGTTGGTGATAAAATGACAATTTCTATTGATAGTAATTTCTTTGAATTATCGAAGATGGCTATTTATAAGCTTTCTGTAGATGATACTAATAGTTGTGTTAATTTGAAAATTGAAGATAAAGATAACCTGTTTATATTACAAGTAAAATAATTCAAGATACTGAATAAAGGATGGGTTGATATGGGAAAAGTGAATGGAGGCTTTTTAGTTTCACAGGCTGTTCAGAGAGAGGGAATAGAGCAGGTATTTGGTTTGATAGGGTACTACGTTTCCCCTATCTTTGCTGCTTGCTCAAAAACTGGCCTGAAAATATATGATACCAGACATGAGCAGGCTGCCGTCCATATGGCGGATGGATATTCTCAATTAACAGGTAATCCTGGTGTAGCTGTAGTTACTGGAGGTCCTGGTTTTGCAAATGCTATTTCCGGGATAATAAAAGCGTATAAATCATTTACCCCTCTGGTTTTAATAACAGGAGGATTTGAGCCGCAGCGTAAAGATGCCGGTGGGCTAGAAGACATGGATCAGCTTACTTTAGTAAAGCAGTATACCAAATGGTGTGGGACGGTATATGATACTGCAAGAATACCTGAGTATATTGCTATTGCATTTAGGCATGCTGTTTCAGGGCGAAGAGGGCCTGTGGTATTAGAAATTCCCATTAATTATCTTAGAAATGAAATTGATGAGGAGTTAGTTGTTTGGCCAGAAAAATATAGGACAGATGCTAAAATTTATGGTGATAATGAGAAAATTGCAGAAGCGATTTGTTTAATAGAAAAGGCAAAAAAACCAATTATAATAGCTGGAAACGGGGTGTTTTACTCCAAAGCCGAAGAAGAATTGAAAATGTTTGCCGAATACACAGGAATTCCCGTTTTTACTGTGAATGCAGGAAGAGGCGTTCTTCCCGATGATCATGAGCTTTGCTTTAGCCCGGGAAGGGCATTAGAAGCAGGGCCGCAGTTATACGCATTTAAGAATGCAGATACAGTGATTGTATTCGGAAGCAGCTTGGATTACTCAGTTTCATTTGGAAGGCCTCCTGTCTTTGCTCAGAATCAAGTGTTTATACAAGTAGATGTTGATCCAAGTGAAATTGGATTCAGTTGCAGAAATATTGATGTTGGTATCGTTGGACATAGTAATGTTGTTTTGAAACAAATATTAGATTCAATGAAAGCAAGCGGAAAAGTAAATAAAAATAAATATTCTTCGTGGATTAGTGAATTAAAGAAAATACGATTTGATTTCTGGTCAGATTTAGAAAAGGATATTAATAATAATTCAAAACCAATACATCCGCAAAGGCTTATAAGTGACATTCAAAAGGTCATACCTAAAGACTCTGTAATAGTTATGGATGGCTCAAATGCAATGCTATGGGCTTGCTTATTATTCAAGTGCTATAAACCGGGCCACCATGTAATAGGGCCTAGCGGTACTTATGGGCCTATGGGAACAGGATTACCTTTGGCACTTGGAGCGAAAATTGCTAAACCTGATAAGGTTGTAGTGTTATACACTGGTGACGGCTCATTGGGCTTCAATCTTATTGAAGTGAACACAGCGGTTAGGATGGGAATACCAGTTGTAATAATTATTCACAATGATAGTTCGTGGGGCTTTTGCAGAGAAACACAAAGAACTATTTTTGGAGATAGTTCATGTAATTATGGAACGGATTTAGGTTTTACAAGATATGATAAAATTATTGAGGATTTTGGTGGTTATGGAGAATTGATTAGCGATCCGGATGATATTGTTCCTGCTCTAAACAGAGCTGTTAATAGTAATAAAATTGCTTGCCTTAATGTTATTGTTGACGGTGAAATGTCTCCAGGTGCTAACTTTCTTAATGGTACAGTAAAAGTAAATGAAAAGGAATAGAAATAGAAGTCTTAGAGGTATATATGAGTATTTATGAGATTATTCTTCAACGAAGAACAATTAGGAAATATAAGCAAAGAAAAATTGATAAGGACATCTTAAAAAAGCTGATTAATGCTGCGAGACATGCGCCATCTGCTGCAAATCTTCAGCCTTTAAAATATATAATTATAGATGACCCGGAGACTGTAAGCAAAATTTTTGAAAATGTGAAATGGGCTGTTTATATTTATCCTGAAGGTACGCCGAAGGAAGATGAAAAACCGGTTGCTTTCATTGCGGTGCTTATTGACAAAGAGATTAAAAGCACAGGATATGAACTTTTAGATATTGGGCTTGCTGTTCAAAACATATTTCTTACTGCTTGTGCAGAAGGAATTGGAACTTGCTTATTAGCTGCTATAAATAGGGAAAAAATAATTTCGACTTTAAGTATTCCTGAAAATTATACTTTAAATTCATTGATAGCACTTGGATATGCCGATGAAAAACCTATTGCTGAGGAATGTGAAGATTCAATTAAATACTATAAAGATCAAGACGGAGCATTGCATGTTCCTAAGAGAA
Organism: Anaerobacterium chartisolvens; assembly: GCF_003337415.1. GTDB lineage: Bacteria > Bacillota > Clostridia > Acetivibrionales > DSM-27016 > Anaerobacterium > Anaerobacterium chartisolvens. The sequence continues at coordinate 106,261 of NZ_QPJT01000011.1, forward strand.
AATTACAAGATATAATCCTTTAAGAACTTTAGTATAAATAATTATAATTTTATATATAGAAGGTTGAGGAAATATTGCAATGGAATACTTTTTAAGTGAAGAACAATTGATTATAAAAGAACTCGCAAAAAAAATTGCAAAAGAAAAGATTGCACCCATAGCACAAAAATATGATGAAGACCAGGCTTTTCCAGATGAAGCAATAAAGATACTTGCAGATTCAGATATCTTTGGGATTTATATAGAAGAGAAATATGGCGGGTTAGGCGGAGGCATATTAGAGATGTCACTTGTTGTGGAGGAACTGAGCAAAGCATGCGGAGGCATAGCTCTTTCCTTTGCCGGCACTGCACTTGGAGCTTTTCCAATAGTTCTCTTTGGCTCCGATGAACAAAGACAGAAGTACCTTCCGGAAATAGCATCCGGTAAGAAACTTTCGGCATTTGGTTTAACTGAAGCAAATGCGGGCAGCGATGCCGCAGGCATTCAGACTTCAGCAGCTTTAGATGGAAACGAGTATGTTCTAAATGGTACAAAACAGTGGATTACCAATGGAGGAGATGCAGATATATATACAGTCATCGCATGCACAGATAGGCAAAAAGGTGCAAGAGGCTTTTCAGCATTTATAGTCGAAAAAGGCATGCCAGGATTTTCTTTTGGGAAAAAAGAAAACAAAATGGGTATTAGAGCATCAACGACAAGAGAGTTAGTATTTGATAATTGCAGGATACCTAAAGAAAACCTTTTATCAAAAGAAGGAATAGGTTTTATTGTAGCGATGAAAACACTGGATAGGACAAGGCCAGGGGTTGCAGCACAGGCATTAGGAATTGCACAGGGGGCTTTTGATGAAGCTCTGGCATATTCAAAGGAAAGAGTTCAATTTGGACAGCCTATATCTTCATTTCAGGCTATTCAACACATGCTTGCTGATATGGCTATACAAATAGAGGCAGCAAGATGTTTAGTTTATCAAACATGCAGACATATAGACAGTGGGACCAAGAATATATCTAAGGAATCTGCAATGGCAAAAGTTATGGCCTCTGATGTAGCTATGAAAGTAACTGTGGATGCAGTTCAAATTCTAGGGGGCTATGGATATATGAAGGAGTACCCTGTTGAGAAAATGATGAGAGATGCCAAAATTACTCAGATTTATGAAGGTACAAACCAGATCCAAAGAAATGTTATTGCACTTGAATTGATAAAGGAGCTTTCAAAAAAGTAATATATGGCTTATTAACTTGAAAGACAAAAACGACAAATAAATGTCCTAATTTTTTGTTTTTATATCTCCATAAATGTAATTTTATGCTATAATTAAGGTAATACATGCTATAAAATTAAGGAGATGAAAACAAATATGCAAAAGGATCCTCGTTTTAAAGCCTTCCATGGAATGTGCAACGGCGAGCAGACCTTTAAGGCTGCTTATGAAAGCATTTATGGATCTTCTCCCGAAAGAATTTGTACGAGATATGATGAAAACGGAGAGATTATAGAGCTTTCCTTCAGACAGTATGATGAGGTGACGAGAAGGACGGCGGGACATCTTAAAGCGTTGCTTAAGGATGTCCCGGCCGGCTCGTGGGTAGCCTTCAAGCATGATACAACACCTTATTGGCTTAGTGTGTTCTGGGGACTTATGATGGCAGGGTATAATGTCCTTCTGGTGGATTTTAAGCATAACGATGAGCTGATAGGCCACTTTATGAAGGAGTCAGGTGCGCTTGCCATTGTATGCTCACAGAAGGATAAGAGTATGCTGCCTTTTAAAATCATAGCTTATGAGGATGCAACAGAGGCGGGAGCGAATTATTATGAAGATACGGATTTTAATTGGGCCGACAGAATTGCGTTATGTACATCGGGCACCACCTCCACCTCAAAGATTTTTGTATATGACGGCAAGGCCTTTATAAAGCAGCTTCAGTCCTCCAAGCTTTTATGCCTGAAATTTGATCCTTTTGTTTCAAGAAAAGGGGACAGAGTTTTGGCTATGCTGCCCGCACACCATATTTTTGGACTTATTGTAACGCTGTTTGCGCTTACATGGGGGGATACTGTTGTATACCTTAGAGACAAGGCTCCCAGCACCATTTTAGATACCTGCAGGAGGCATGAGATAAGCTGGCTGCCGTCGGTGCCGTTGTTCTGGAATAACGTAGCTAAAAGGATAATGCTTAAGGCAAGGCAATCCGGCAAGCTGCCCAAGCTGGAATCGGCACTGAAAGCCAGCCTTCTTATACAAAAGGTCTTTGGCATGTCGGGAGCGCGCTTTGTAAAAAAATTTCTATTTAAAAACCAGCTTGACAGCTTGTTTGGGACAAGCCTTAGAATAGGGATAAGCGGCGGGGGACATGTTTCGTCTGAAACCATAAGGCTTTTAAACGGCTTGGGCTATTGCTTTATGAACGGTTATGGTTCTACAGAGGTGGGGCTTACATCGACATGCAATGAATACGATATGGACAAAAGGCTTTCAGGCAGCATAGGCAGCGCTATAGCTAATCTGGAATATGCCGTGCTGGTCTCTGACGGTGAGGAAGGCACAGAGGAAATAAAGAGGAGCGGCACCGGCGAGCTTGTTATAAAGGGTGGTATGCTGCACATAGGTAAGCTTAAGGGAGGGGAATTTGTACAGCCCGAAAGGTATATGGGGGTATGGTATAAAAGCGGCGATATAGCATATATAGACAAGAGCGGCCTTGCATGGATAAGGAGCCGCGTAAAGGATGTTATTATAACTGAGTCGGGTGAGAATGTTTATCCTGATGAGATAGAGGAGTATTTTCAGGGCCTTCCGCACTGCGAGGGTGTCTATGCGGTAGGCCTTAAAGGGAAGGAAGGGAACGACATTATCGCTTTGGTGCTTAAGCCTTCGGTGGACTCCGGCGACAGGGAGGCAATACAAAAAATAGCCCTGGAATTTAACGCAATTAATAAGCAGCTTCCCGTATTCAAAAGAGTTGGCAGAGTAATTGTGTCGAATCAGGAAATTCCCATGGCTAATGGAATAAAGATAAAAAGACTTAAATTAAAAGAAATAATAGAAAACGGTTCGTTCAAATGCTCTCAGCTTAATTTGAAAACAGGAGAGCTTGAGCCCCGTTGTGAATAACAAAGAACAAACGGGGCTGTTTTCTAAGCCGGATATTCAGTAAATAAAGGGGATATAACGCTTGGTTCTTTTTTTGTACTCATCATAGCTATTGCCGTGCACCGAATATAAATGATCCTCTTCGCAGCGTACCTGAATATCAAGAAACAGAATAAAAACAATGTTTAAAAGGAAAATGCTGAATGTCGGCCAGATGAGCCATACCCCGATATTCAGCATAAATAGCCCTAAATACGTGGGGTTTCTTATATATTTATACAAGCCGGTTGTAACTAAATCGGTTTTTACCCTTTCGTCAATTCCTACTCTCCATGAACTTCCCATCTTTAACTGAGCATATAAGCAAATGGATAAGCCTGCCAGGCCTGTTAAATAGCCAGCTATATCAAACCATACACAGCTGAGGGCTTCAATTCTGTTAAACAGGGAGCCTAACTGAATTTGCAGTGAATGTAAAACTATAATGATTAACGTGTATACTGTTAAAACCTTGGTCAGCTTATCCATATATTTTTGAACATTTGAGCTTGACGCCGCCATTACCCCGGGATTTATACCGCTGCGTTTTATTTGCCTCATTTGCTTTACCTTCCATAGAACAGTATAAAAAATAAACAAGGTAACTACAAAAACTATTTCAATAATATTCATGATTTCATTCCCCCTTAGATTGATTGAACACATGAGTACATATTCATGTGTTAGTTGAATTATATTTCTTTAGCTCTGTTTTGTCAATATGCATATGACAGGATATTCAAATAGGTTCTTGATAATAGCGCTGATAAAAAGTATAATTAAATGGTACAAGCAAGGCTTGGAAAAATAAATTTTAAAAATTTTAAACGGAGTATTGGAATGAATTTATTATATAAAATGTTTAGTCGCGAAATGCTTAGACTCAAAAGGCTTAATCTCAAAAGGCTTAATTTTAAAAAGCTTAATCGCAAAAAATTACTGAGGATTTCGGTGGTATTTCTCCCTTTATTGGCAGCGTTGGTTATTACAGCTTCAACAAGGAGTTATTCGGTTAACATAGATAATAAATATTTAGGAACGGTTAAATCCAAGAGGGTTGTGCAGGATATATTGAAGGATATTGTAAAGGAGGCAGAGGTGAGGCATGGCACTGAAATTTCTGTTTCCGGAGAGATAAGCTATAAGAGCGTTTTTTTTACAGGCCGGGACAGGATTGAGGAGAATGAGCTGCGGGGTGTGCTGGAGAGCAATGTTGCATTAACGGCAAAGGCTTTTGCAATTACTGCAGACGGGAAGGATATTACATACTTAAAGGAGCAAGCCTCGGCGGAGGAAGTGCTGAATAAAATAAAAGAGCCTTACATACAAAGCCAGGAGGACGGCCCAAATGTTGTATTTGTAGAAAATGTCGGTATAGTGGAGCGAGAGGTTTCGGTGGACAAGCTCAAAGACAGGCAGGAGGCTTTTGACAGCTTGACCATAGAGAGCAATGACAAGAAGGAATATACTGTGGAAAAGGGGGACATAGTAGGCAGAATTGCCGAAAGGTTTGGTATCACGGCACAGGAGATACAAAAGGTGAATCCCGGTATTGACATTGACAATATCTCCATTGGGCAGAAGCTGATAATAGTTGCTCCAAAATATGCTGTCAATGTGAAAAAAAGCTCCTATAAAACCTTAGAGGAGAAAATACCCTATGGGGTTGAATATGAGGATTCTCAAGAATTATACAGGGGCGAAAGCAGGGTAAAGGCTAAGGGGGCGGATGGAAAGAAGCTGGTAAAAACCGAGCTTGTAAGCATCAACGGTATATTGGAGAAAACCAACATTATAAGCGAGGATGTTTTAGAGGAGCCCAAAACAGAAGTTATGCTCAGAGGTACAAAGGAACGGCCCCGAACAGCTGCGACGGGTGTTTTTGCCAGACCAAACCGTGGAAGCGTTTCTTCCCGCTTCGGGCAGAGATGGAGAGGGAAGCACACCGGCATAGACATTGCGGCTCCTAGGGGCACACCCAACAAGGCTGCGGATGGAGGTGTCGTGACGTTTGCGGGCTGGGAGGGTAATTACGGCAAGCTCATAATTATTGACCACGGAAACGGTTTTACCACCTATTACGCACATAACGATACTATAAAAGTAAAGAAGGGGCAGAGAGTGGCTAAAGGGGATGTAATCGGAACGGTCGGAAGCACCGGGAACGCTACCGGCCCGCACCTTCATTTTGAAGTTCGCAAAAACGGCAACCCTGTCGATCCTTCTAAGTATATATAATGCTTACCGTAAGAAATCCGGCATATAAAAAAGCAGGACGGCTGTCCTGCTAAAAAAAAAACAACTAAATTAATTCCGCCATTTTAGCAGAAGCGAGGAATTGACGATCACGGCTACTGAACCGACGTTGTGTACCAAAGCGCCGACTACCGGATTTAAAATCCCGGTTATAGCCAGAGCAATGGCAATAAAATTCAACAGCATGGAGGCGGCGAGGTTTATTTTAATTGTCTGCATTGTCTTTTTTGCAAGCCGCAGGAGATGCGGTATTTGCTTGATATCGTCTCCTACCAGAACGATATCTGCTGCGTCAATGGCAATGTCGCTGCCATTGACGCCCATGGCAATGCCTACAAGAGCAGCCTTTAATGCAGGCGCATCATTAATGCCGTCTCCTACCATGCAGACGGAATCCCCCTTGCTGTGATATTCCCGGATTTTGTCCAGCTTATTCTCAGGCAGGCAATCCCACTGTACGTCGCCGATACCTGCCATTTCTGCAATATGAGAAGCGGCTGCTGCCGCATCCCCCGTAAGTAAAACGGTCTGGACTCCGGTCTTATGAATTGCTTCCACTGTTTTATCGGCATCGGGACGTATAGTGTCCGACAAGGCTATCATTCCGCAGGCAATACCGTCCTTTGCAATATAAATTATGGTACAGCCGCTGGACTTAGCCTTTGCTGCTGTTTGGAGCAGCTCGGATGAAAGAGCAATGCCCTGCTCTTCCATAAGCGCCTTGTTTCCGACAAAAATCTTTTGCCCGGCAACCTTGGCTAAAACACCCCGTCCGGCTAACAGGCTGAATTGCTCCGGCTGTTCCGGAGCTCCGTGCTTCTGTCGGTAGTCTGAAACAATTGCTTTTCCAAGAGGATGCTCTGAGCGCAGCTCGGAGGATGCGGCCAGAGCGAGAAGAGATGAGCTGTCCAGTGTGGGATCAATACTATGTACCTGCGCCACTGTGAGTTTTCCGTAAGTGAGCGTACCTGTTTTATCAAAGGCTATGCGCTTCACCTGAGAAAGGCGTTCCAGTGCATCGCCCTCCCTAACCAGAATACCGAATTTTGTAGCGTTTCCGATACCGGCCATGATGGCTGTTGGGGTGGCAAGCACCAGCGCACAGGGGCAGAACACTACCAGAATGGTTACAGAACGGATGATCTCATCTGTTATGAGCCAGGTTATGATGGCAGCCAACAGTGCAATGACAACAATCCACGTTGCCCAGCAGTCTGCAATTTTAACTATTTTGGCTTTTCCGGCATCGGCGGACTCTACAAGGCGAATCATACGTTGCAGAGAGCTGTCTTCTCCCACCTTCTGTGCAACCATGTCAAAAGTGCCAAATTGGTTTACAGTTCCGCTGAATACTTCATCACCCTCACTCTTATCCGCTGGAATAGATTCTCCCGTCATGACGGACTGGTCTATGGAGGTCTGCCCTTTAAGGATTATTCCGTCCACGGCGACAGTCTCTCCCGCAAGTACACGCAGAACATCTCCGATTTTTACCTGCCCGGCGGGAACTATATCTTCCTTTCCATCCTTTACAACACGGGCGGTGGCGGGTGTCAGATGAACCAGCCTTTCAATTCCTGCGCGGGCCTTAGCCACGGTGCGTTCCTCCAGATAAGCTCCGAGAGCCATGATAAATGCCACCTCGCCTGCCGCAAAGGTTTCTCCTATAAAAATAGCTGCAATTAGTGCAATAGATACCAGAACGTCTGCCTTGATATCAAACTCTGTGACTATTCCTGCAACGGCTCCTTTAACTATCGGGATGCCGCAGAGCAGGATTGCTATCCATGCCGCGTCGATGGGGAGATTACCAATATTAAAAAAGCTGATAATGAGCGCGGGAACGGAGAGTATCAGGAAAAGTACTGTCCTTTTTTCTTCATTTTTTAAAAATGTAATCAAGCAGTGCAACTCCTTTCTATACCCATGGGGGTATACGTATATTGTACCCCCATGGGTATCCCATGTCAACAAAAAGACAGCCGCTTCTTTACTAAACGGCTGTCTTAATCCATAACATTTTAAATTTTCTATGACATTCTTGAAAAATGCTCTACTGCCTTGGCAAAATCCTCAATGGTTTTGTCTGCATCGCCATGCTCAATCCCTTCACGGACACAGTGGGTTAGGTGACCCTCTAAAACAACCTGCCCAACCTTGTGCAGGGCACTTTTAGCAGCGTTTATTTGAATGAGGACATCTTCACAGGGAACGTCTTCGTCCACCATCTTGTCTATGGCCTTGATTTGTCCCATGACTTTATTGAGCCGCCTGTGCAGGTTATCGCAATCCATGCATTTGCGCATAATCCCACCTCCTTTATACCCATAGGGGTATAAAAACACTATACCATTTTTAAGCTATACCGTCAACAACCGAATGTTTTTCCTATGCTGCTGCCTAAGTGTTTAAATTTTCCTTTTTTTAGCAGGGACAGTCACGCAGGCTGTTTTGGCTTTACCCTTATTTGAATCAGCCTCACTACATCCTCCAGAATCTCATGCTCTGTAACATTTATCATCATCCAGCGGCCTCCGGCAGAAAAAGGGGTGCCTTTGTACAGGTCTTGGGTGTATTTGCTAAAGGAAGGAAGCAACAGCTCGGCTTGGGAGCTTTCTTTACTGCCAACCACTATAAGAGCAATAAAAAAACCGTCCATAGGGTAAAGCGTACATAAGGATTTCCCGCTTTTTTGGTATTTTACATTCCAGCCGGGCTGCATTGAGCAACGGCTATAAGATAATTTGGGCTGAATACCATAAGTGCTTTTTAAAAAGGTATTTAAATTCTCCCATAATCCGCTGCCTACATATTTTTCGATATCATTCAAGGCAGGAGGATTGTTTTGATCATAGAGTATATTCCATTTCATATAAAGTTTCACCTCCGTAAAAAAAGCTTTTGCCGGCTATTAATTTGCTTTAAGCAGCCTTGGCAGTTATTTTTCTGAAATATGAAGGAGGCCCTGATCAAACATGCGCTTGACATGCTCGTCATCAAGAGAGTAATATACAACCTTGCCGTCCTTCCTGAATTTAACGAGCCTTGCCTGCTTTAAAACCCTAAGCTGGTGAGAGATGGCAGACTGAGTCATGTTAAGAAGAACCGCTATGTCACATACGCACATTTCTGAAGCAAATAATGCATAAAGAATCTTTATTCTGGTGGTGTCGCCAAATGCTTTAAAAAGCTCTGCCAAATCATAAAGCGTCTCTTCAGGAGGAATATTTTCTCTAACCTTGTCCACTATGTCATTATGGATTGAAGTACAATCACATTTTATAGCTTCTTGAGTATCATGCATTCAATTATCCTCCACAACACATTCATATATTTAAAGAAATATTATATTCTTCAGTTATATAAATGTCAATATATATGTGAACAGAATGCTAAAATACCATGAATTGTAATTTATATATATAATTCTTGACAAAAGAAAAAAGTAGAGTTAATATAGCATTGTTATATAACAGTGTTATATTTTAATTTAAAAGTTAGATTTGTTTAACTTTGGCTTGTAATTTTAATTTTATAGAGAGGGGATTTTTGAATGAATGATGCATTAGTTGATGAAAAGGAAAAGCAAAAGCATTTTATATTAAATGGGAATCTATGGAGAGTCATGGCTAATTTATCCTGGCCGGCGATTGTAGCAATGGTTTTGTATGGTATGAACTCTGTGCTTGACGCATTCTTTGTGGGACGGTTTGTGGGTGAGGATGCTCTTGCGGGTGTTTCGGTGGCTTACCCGCTGTCTCAAATTAGTGTTGCTTTTGGCTCGTTAATCGGAGTGGGTGCAGGCTCTGCCTTAAGCATTGCCATAGGAGCAAAGGACAAAAGGACTCAGGAGCGGCTGCTGGGTAATGTTAATTTACTATCCTTTATAGTAACTGTAATCTATATGCTTTTGGGACTGTTGTTTTCTAAAGAGCTGATTGCCATGATGGGCGGAAAGGACGAGGCTCTGGTGATGGGAGACCAGTACTTCCGCATTACCATTTATGGTGCGTTCTTTTGGGTTTACGGACTTGCGGGAAACATGATTATACGTGCCGAAGGCAGGATGAAAACCGCAGCTGTTATGATGGGTATAGGACTTGCAGTCGATGCAGTATTCAAATATCTGTTTGTCGTTGTATTTCAGTGGGGCATTGAGGGTGCGGCATGGGCAACTAATATTGGTATGCTGGTTTATACGCTTGTAAGCTGGATTTATTTTGGAAAGGGTTGGGCAACCTTTCATTCAAGGCTTGTCTCCGTCAGATGGGATAAAGCAATCGGCACCTCGATGCTGAGGCTGGGCATGTCGTCACTGATTATGAGTGTTATGAGCTTGGTACAGGCGGTATTTGTATTTAACGCACTGTCCAAATATGGCACGACAGCCGATGTGGCTTTTTACGGTGTGGTGTATAGGATATTCACTTTTCTGATGACACCTATTTTTGGACTGATGCGCGCCTTGCAGCCGGTGATTGGAATCAACTATGGTGCACAGAGATACCAGCGCGTTATAAGCTCCTATAAAATATTTGCTGTGACTGCTATGGTGCTGACACTGCCCTTCTGGATTTTATCAATAGCAGCACCCGGAGCGGTTCTGGGGCTGATAATGAAGGATGCGGTGTTTGCCGGCGCGGAGCTTATGTATTTTAGAGTTTACATGGCGATTTTGCCTGTGTTGTCATTTATATTCATGGCTATGACGTTGTTCCCATCTGTTGACAAGGGCAAACCCGCAGCCGTGATTGGTATTGCCCGTCAGTTAGTTTTTTATGTCCCCGTTATGCTTTTATTGCCCAAGACAATTGGTGTTAAAGGGATTTATTACGGCTCATTTGCTATTGACGCTGTAATAGTTATCTGGACGATGTTTATGGTGCGTAAGGAGTTTTCTCTGCTGCGGCAAAAATCGCAATCAGCGCCTATGGGTACCATGGTAAAAATGCAGTCGTGATGCCATCAGCGCTGCCCGGTTATAATAAGTGGCTGTACTGCTTGCGAAGGTTGCATTATTTAGAAAGGGAGTAAAAAGGGGGATATGGAAACGGAGTATTATAGGACGGCTGAACAGGCGAAGAGTTACGGATTGATTGATGAGATACTGTCATTCTGCAGGTGACACTTCATATAAGTATTGCCAAGCCGATTCTTGCCTTATAGCAAACCGACACAGGGCAGCCTCTGATTGCAGCTGTCCTGTGTCGGTTTGAGCCGGGAGATGAAGCTGATTAGCTGTTTGATAGTCATTGTAACAGAGGTCACCTGCTCCTGCCAAGGTTTTTAATGATTTCGTGATAACGCATGGTTGCCAGTGCACTTGGCTTGCCCTTTTTGCAGAAGGAAAGCTTCGCCAGCTTTGGAACAACGCGCTCAACGACAACCTGCCCATCGGCCATTTTGGACTCTAATGCTTCCAACGCTTCCAAAAACCGTTCATCCTCCTTTGCCCGGTTATAAAACGACAAGACATATACGTAAACAAAAAGGTTGTAGTTGCGAAAAGGGTATTCGACCTGCATAAACAATGTTCCGATGCCATAGTGGCATGGGCCTAAGGGCTTTTTGATCGTCCAGTGCTCCAGTAAAAAATCTACAGCCCTGTCAAGCGACGGCTCACTATTGAAGTAATTGCTGAAGCGGAATGCATTAAGAGCATTAAGAGTGGGAAGGGGGTTTGAAAGCTCTGTTTCCGGACCACGCCCAAAGCTGAACTTGTTACAGCGCCAGCCTCCGTCGGTATGCTGTATACCCAAAAGATGGTCAAAGGTTTTTTGAAGCCGGACATCTGAGGCATATCCCATGCGGCACAGCACCTCGGCAGCGTGAACGGTATGGCACGGGTAAATGGCACCTTGAGGTGACAGCTTGAAACGCCCGTCTTCGCGCCAAGTGCTGAAAATCAATTCGGCAGCTTCCTGAAGCAATGGGCAGGTAGATTCCATCCCCAATTCCAAGAGCAAAAGGATGCTCTCCAACGTAGAGAACGGAGCTCCTTTCAGCAGGCGCTTATCCGGGGTAGTCCAGAGATCGCCTCCATTATCATATCTATGTGACAATATTGCTTCAACATCCGATAAATATTGCTTGTCTACACCCATTATTTTATACTCCATATCCATAATGTGTACTTGTATTTTAGCTTATTTTAACATATATAATCGGAATATTTAAGAGTTTTATTATGAATATATGCCGAATTACTCCAAATCCTGAATATTCATTTTATCAAGCTCTTTCTTTCGCTTCAATTTTTCACGGCAGGCGAAATAGATTACGATAAGAATTACCGTGGGAATATTGGATATAAACAATGTGAAGGCAATTAGCTGAAGAACCTCGTGGCCTGTCATCCCATTGTAAGCTATAAAGCCTAAAACTATAACAAGAGAGAAGCAAAAGCTGATTATCGGCAGCATAAGCCCTAGCCATTTATTGTTTTTCCTTGAGAGAAAAACTTGAAGGCAGATGCCTCCGCCAATGATAAACAGTAAAAAAATCAGTACAATAAAAGTCCGCTGCACCTGTTAGCCCCCTTTTTTAAGCTTTTTATACTCGGAAATCAATATCTTGGCAGTGTCAAAATCAATTTTTTCGTTTATAGCCATCCTCTTTATAAGGGCAATATAAGGCTCACTAGAAGTGTCCTCGCTGATTTGTATTTTTTGTATGAGTCTGTCAAGCTTAAGCCTTACTGTCGGATAGGTAACGCTGTATTGCCTGGCAATTTCTTTTAACGAGCCTGAGGCCATAATAAAATTTTTCATGAAGGAAACATCTTCATCATCAAGGCCTAGCATCCATTCAGGAACAACTTCTATTGACATAGGCAACCTACCTTTTTTTTAATATTATTTAGTATAAACTATAATAATATTAAAGTCAATATAAAGTATTATATTTATAAATATTAAAATACACCTGCCATTATATAATTAACGCTATATTAAGATTGGTTAAATGTTGTAAAGGTACGGATAAAAATGTAGAATAATAATATTGATAAAATATGGCCAGACGGTATGGAATGAATGGTTCTAAGGCTTTTTAAAGCGGGCATGGAGGCGTTGGGCCGCAAGATATGTTATTATATATAGGATGCAATAAAGATTTTACAAACATGGAGGATATAATTGCTTACAGAAATTTTTAACTACAACGAAAAGACGCCTTGCGGGGAAATGTCTCACGGGTATGTCATCAGGCGTTTTTCTTAGATGTATTCCTTACGGGTGAAAAAAATTTCTTCCATCAAACTATATCCTCCATGTAAAATCTTTATTCCTAAATATATAGCGATAAAATAAACAGCATACAAATAAGAGGGATTTGAAACGGATTATGAAAAAATTGGTCATCGGAATATTGGCACATGTGGATGCGGGTAAGACTACACTGGCGGAGGGTATGCTTTATGTGAGCGGCAAAACCGGAAGGCTGGGAAGAGTGGATAACAAGGATGCTTATCTGGATACCTATGAGCTTGAGCGGGCAAGAGGAATCACCATTTTTTCCAAGCAGGCCATGCTTGAGATAGAAGATACGAGTATTATTTTAATGGACACTCCGGGGCATGTGGACTTTTCGGCTGAAATGGAGAGGACGCTTCAGGTTCTGGATTATGCCATTTTGGTAATAAGCGGTGCGGACGGGGTGCAGGGGCATACCAAGACATTGTGGAGGCTCCTTAAAACGTACCGCATACCGGTTTTTTTATTTATAAATAAAATGGATCAGCATGGAACGGATAAGCACAGGCTTATGAAGGAGCTGAAAAAGCAACTGGATGACGGATGCATCGAGTTTGGAGGGTTTAGGCCGGATGACTTTTACGAGCAGCTTGCAATGTGTGAGGAAGCAATGCTGGAGGACTTTCTGAAAACGGGATGTGTTGAAGAGCCGCATGTTAAAAAGGCGGTGACGGAGCGGAGAGTCTTTCCGTGCTTTTTTGGCTCTGCGTTAAAGCTGGACGGTGTTGAGCAATTTATGCAGGGTATTGTAAACTATTCTGAAATGCCCTCATACCGTGATCAATTCGGAGCTAAAATATTTAAAATAGCAAGGGACGAGCAGGGCAGTCGGCTTACCTATATGAAGATCACCGGCGCAAGGCTTAAGGTGAGGGATGTCTTGACAGGTGTATTTAAAAATGAAGCGTGGGAGGAAAAGGTTAATCAAATCCGTATATATTCAGGACAGAAATTTGAGGCTGTAAACGAGATAGAAGCAGGCTCTGTATGTGCCGTAACGGGTCTTAGCCACACCAGGCCGGGAGAGGGCTTAGGGGCGGAAAAGGCTTCGGAAGCACCTCTCTTGGAGCCGGTGCTGTCGTATAAGCTTGTTCTTCCGGAGGGCTGTGACCCAAGGGTAATGCTTCCTAAGCTGCGTCAGATTGAAGAGGAGGAGCCTGAGCTTCATGTTGTTTGGGATGAACAGATGCAGGAAATTCAGGTGCAAATCATGGGAGAGGTGCAGGTTGAAATTCTGGGGAGCATTATAAAAAGCCGTTTTGGTGTCGGGGTGGGCTTTGACGAGGGAAGGATTATGTATAAAGAAACAATTGCCGAAACGGTCGAGGGGGTGGGCCATTTTGAGCCGTTGCGGCACTATGCCGAGGTTCACCTGCTGCTTGAGCCGGGTCGACGGGGAAGTGGCTTGCAGTTTGGTGTGCAATGCAGTGAGGATATTCTGGGTAAAAGCTGGCAAAGGCTTGTTTTAACCCATTTGGAGGAAAAAGCCCACAAAGGGGTGCTGACAGGCTCAGCCATTACCGATATGAAAATTACTTTGGTTTCAGGCAGAGCGCATAATAAGCATACCGAAGGCGGAGATTTCAGGGAGGCTACCTACCGTGCGGTGCGTCAGGGCTTAAAGGAAGCAAGCTCTGTATTGCTGGAGCCGTATTATGATTTTCAGCTTGAGCTGCCTGAAAAAATGGTGGGAAGGGCGATGTCCGACATTGATAAAATGCATGGCACATGCCAAATATCACAGACAGACGGAGAGACGGCTGTTCTTACCGGCAGTGCTCCCGTTGTTACCATGAAGAATTATCAAAAGGACGTAGCTGCGTACACAAAAGGCTTTGGCAAGCTGTTCAGCAGCTTTAAAGGATATGAGCCATGCCATAATGCCGCAGAGGTTATAGAAAGCATAGGGTATGACTCCGAAAGAGATCCCGAAAATCCGACAGGCTCTGTATTCTGTACGCATGGTGCTGGCTTTTTGGTGGCATGGGATGAGGTAAAGAGCCATATGCATGTTGAGAGCTATCTTGTGCAAAAAAACGGCATAGAGGGAGAAGAAGCCGAAAAATGCGCCTCACATGCAGGGGAGAGGTGGATCAGCTTAGATGAGATAGACAAAATTATTAATAATACCTCCTATTCCAACCAGGGCAGGAAGTCTGCCTGGAAAAAGCGCAAAACAGCATTAGACAGCTATTACCAACGCTCTGATTATATTGACGATCGGAAGGGAATAAAGGAGGAAAACATCCGCAAGGAGGAATACATCCGTAAGGAGGAATACCTTCTGGTTGACGGCTACAATATTATCTATGCATGGCCTGAACTTAATGCTCTTACAGATGATAATATGGATGGTGCGAGGATTAAGCTGCTTGATTCTCTTTGCAATTATCAGGGAATTCGGAAATGCCGTATTATAGTTGTGTTTGATGCCTACCGTGTTGAGGGCCATCTGGAGGAAGTGTCAGACTACCACAACATTCATGTGGTATATACTAAAGAGGCACAGACGGCGGATCAGTATATTGAAAAGTTTGCCTATGACAACCAAAAAAAATATAATATAGCTGTCGCAACCTCGGACGGCGTGCAGCAGATTATCATCCGCGGGGCAGGCTCGGCTCTTCTGTCCGCCAGAGATTTGAAGGCCGAGGTAGAGAGAGCCAGAGAAAGAATAAAGAGGGAGTATGAGGAAAGCAGGGGAATTGACCGAAGTTATTTAGAGGATGCACTGTCCCCCGAAGCAAAGCGGCATATGGAAAAAATGACTGAAAAAGAAAATGACAAGTAGACAATTCATTGCGTACCTGCCAATATCCCATTCAAATAGCTTTAAGTCTTGACGGGAGTGAAATTTATTTTTATTTATTTAATAATTCTCCTACAGCTCCTCCGGGATGAATAAGGGCAAACTGCTCGCTGCGGTAATTGGTTTCCTCCATTATTGATACCAGCATGGCGTCAAAAAGGGCGATTGTTGCGACAAAGCTTGCGGTAGCCATTACATTGTATTTATCGCTTTCCTTCTCAATTTTCAGAGGCAGTACTATATCTGCATTGTTAGCCAAGGGTGAATCAAGATTTTCAGTGACGGCAATTAATGTAGCCTTCTTTTTTTTACATACACTGATTATAGGCAGCAGCTCTGCTGTTTTGCCGCCTCTTGATACCATAACCATCACATCCTTTTCCCCCAGAACACCCAGTCCGCCATGCACTGCTTCGGCAGGAGAAAGAAAGCAGGCAGGGCGTTCTATGCAGCAGAGGGAATGCTGAAATTTTTTTGCTGCTATTCCTGATGAGCCGCTTGCACAGGTTATAACCTTTTCGCAAACGCTTAGAGCGTCCACTGCCTTTTTAAAAGCGTCTATATCGAGATAGCTTCTTATCTCCGAAATGGCGTTGCTCTCGATAGAAAGGGACTCCATTGCCATTTTTAAAGCCTCATTCTTCATAGCATATCCTCCTCTTGGTTATTGCGTTCAAATACATAATATTGTACTTGGGTTTTATTTGTGTATGCGCTATAATATAATAATAAATCTTAAAAAAACGAAAGTCAATAATAAATTTATCGTAAGATTAAATATAATAAGAAAAATGAATTATAAATTGATTTTAAAAGAATATATATAGGATGCAATAAAGATTTTACAAACATGGAGGATATAATTGCTTACAGAAATTTTTAATAGCAACGAAAAGACGCCTTGCGGGGGAATGTCTCACGAGTCTGTCATCAGACGCTTTTCTTAGATGTATTCCTTACGGGTGAAAAAAATTTCTTCCATCAAACTATATCCCCCATGTAAAATCTTTATTGCTAAATATATAGAATATATTGGTTAAAATAAAATATAAATGAAATAGAAACGAAACAATATCAAAAACAAAAGATTGACAAAACAAAGCCAATATAATAATATAATGATATAAAAGAAAATAAGGATTAAAGGGGGTGTTGAGTTATATGTATAAAGGCATAAATATTAAACTGCCTTTTTTTGAAATAGGGCCTAAAGCTTTGATTTATGGAGATACCGCTCTAAAACTTGCCAAGGTTGCGGACAGTGTTGCTGCAAAGTATGACGTGCACATTATTTTTACACCGCAGTATACAGATATCCCGACAATTGCAAGTCAGACTGAAAACCTTCTGGTGTTTGCCCAGCATATGGATTCTCTGCCTGTAGGAAAGGGTCAGGGGTCTGTACTTCCGGAGGCTGTGAAAGCGGCGGGTGCGGCGGGCGTAATGCTGAACCACGCTGAGAAGAGGATAAGCCTCTCTGAGATAAATAAGACAATTAAAAGAGCTGACGAGGTGGGACTTTTATCCATGGTTTGCACCGATACAGTGGAGGAAGCGGCCGCCGTGGCGCATCTTGCACCTAATATTATTGTAGCTGAGCCGCCCGAGCTTATCGGGACAGGAAATACAAGTGATATGAACTATGTAAGGGAATCTATAAATGCTGTCAAATCAATTAATCCGGATATACATGTGCTTCAGGGAGCGGGAATCAGCTCGGGAGAGGATGTATATAGCGTTATTATGGCAGGGGCTGTTGCCACAGGCTCCACCAGCGGAATAATCAAGTCCGGGAATCCTGAAGCCATGGTTGAGGAAATGATTTATTCGCTAAGAAAAGCGTGGAACAAAATAAACAAGGGGGATTGAAATATGGAATTTAAAGTATATCAAAAGGAGCTGGAATTGCAGTCAAGGGGATGGATTCCCACTTTTCATGATGTTTCAAAGGAAATAATAGAAATTGTCGAGGCATCGGGGGTAAAGAACGGTACTGTTTGTATATCGTCGCACCACACAACCTGCTCGGTTATGATTCAGGAATGCTCGCATGACGTTGACAGCTTTGATATTGAATATTTGCAGCATGACCTTCTGGATATAATGCGCAAAATGATTCCGGATTTTGAAAAAGAGCACCAGTACCGCCATCCTGGGCCGGTACATACCCAGTTCGGGCGTTATGTCAATGAGCCGGGGGATTTTACGAGCATGAATACCGATGGGCATTTGCGCTCTGTGTTTTTTGGACGCAGTGAAACTATGGCTATTAAGGACGGGGTATTGGACGGCGGAGAATTTGCACATGTCTATTTTGTGGACTGGGATCACGTACGCGCGCGCCGCAGGCAGTTGAACGTTACGGTTATGGGAACATCGGATAATGTGGAGAACCGCAAATGGAACAATGGTGAGGTAATTAATACCTTGCGTAAATACACAGACGAAGAAAAGGCCTTTGACGTTCATTATACGTTGCAGCAGCAAAGGTAAGCGGGGAGTATTGCTTTTTTAAGGAAATGATATTATTATAATAAAAACAGGCCATGTCAATTATAAACAACTTATATTGGCATGGTCGTTATTTATTTTAAGGCGGCAAACGTTGAAGGAACATTCTGGTGATAGAAAAGAATAATTACATAATTACTAAAGAGATTATTGTGGAGGTAGATCATGGAATATTGCAGATGGTGTGACGATATGACCAGTGAAGAGGAATGGGAGGATATTATTGAAAACCATTCTATTAATTACAAAAGTTATTATAATGAAGAGTATCAAAGAATATCTCTTTTGGATGAGGCTGATAAAGAGGTTCAATTGCGGCAGTTAGTCAGAGTAATGAAAGAGATGAATATTCTTGAAGAAATGGAGAAGCAGCGAAATAAAAATGAGATAAAAAAACAATTGAAAAGTGAAGGTGTTGTATGTAAAGAATGCCAATATACTTCAGGCGAACTTAAAAAGAAGTGGGAGCAGAAATTTCTATCACATATGACTGAAAAGCAAAAAGAAGAATGTTATCTTGATGAGTATTTGTGGAATGCTTTTACTCGTGGAAGTATGAAGGATTATTTAGAAGGAGATGACGCTAAAAAAGCGTTTGATGATGAGGAAAAAGATAAAGTATATATTTTTTGGCAATTAGAAGAACAAGTATATTATTTGGCTACAAATAATAAATTAAGTTCAAAGCATCTACGGTTGGAAATGGGCAGGGATATATATATTGTGGATAGCGACTTTACATGGACATTTCTTTATAAACACTGTGATAAAAGACCTATATGGTATAAGATAAATAGACAAGGTATACATAATTAATTAACATATCGGTACAATTCCTTGTACAGCAGGGCTCAGAATTCAATAATTATGTTGACCTCTTGCAAAATGAGCAGGGAAGGGTTATGATATTGGCACAACAAGTTAAAATATAGTCGTGAGTAGCTTTATACAGATTATTTAGTTGAAAAGGGGAATATTATGAAAATAGTATTTGCACCGGACTCCTTTAAAGGGAGTTTAAGCTCGCTTGAGATTATTGATGTGCTGAATGAATCCGCAAGGCGCATATTTGAGGATGTGGCGACAGTGCCAGTTCCCATGGCTGACGGGGGAGAGGGAACTATAGACGCGCTGATAGTTCCGGCAGGCGGCACTAAAGAAACGGTTACCGTCACCGGACCTATGGGAAACCCTGTAGAGGCGGTCATAGGATACATTCATGAAGGGAAGACTGCCGTACTGGAAATGGCGCAGGCATCGGGATTGTTCCTCGTTCCCGGAGGAAAAAAGAATCCCCTCGCCGCCACCTCCTATGGGACGGGGGAGCTGATACGGAGGGTGCTAGACAAGGGAATCCGCAGCATTATAATAGGAATTGGGGGCAGTGCCACAAACGATGGCGGAATGGGAGCCATGAGGGCTCTGGGTGTGAGGTTTTTAGATGCCGAAGGAAAAGAGCTGGAAGGAAGAGGCTCAGATTTGGAGCTGGTTAGAAGCATTGATGCTTCGGGCTTAAACCCGGCGGCTTCCGAATGCAGTATAACGGTAATATGCGACGTTTCAAACCCTTTGCTTGGAAAGGATGGAGCGACATATATATACGGCCCTCAAAAGGGAGTTACGCCTGATCTTCTGGACAGGCTGGATAGGGGAATGGCGGGCTATATCAAGGTTGTGGAAGGCAATCTTAACAAGGAGATTGCCAATGCTCCGGGAGCGGGAGCAGCAGGGGGAATGGGAGCGGCTCTTATGGCATTCCTCGGCGCCGAGCTTAAGCCCGGAATAGATGTTGTTTTGGATGCGGTGGGCTTTGACGGCCTGATTGATGACGCGTCCTTTGTTGTAACGGGAGAGGGCAATATTGATGAGCAGTCCGTCAGGTTCGGTAAGGTGCCCACAGGAATTATGAAGCGTTGTACTCCTAAAAAAGTGCCTGTAGCGGTAATTTCAGGCGGAATGGGAAAGGGAGCGGAGCTGTTCTGGCGGGACAATCTGGGGAGCATTATGACAACGGTAAATGGAATTATGACACTGGACACCGCAATTGCCAACTCAAAGGAATTGTTGAGAAGCGGAGCGGACAGGATGTTTTTGCTTATCAAAATCGGTATGGGCATTAAATAATTAAAAGCCCGCTATTGCCACTGCTTTGTGACAATAGCGGGCTTTTACAATTCTATTTCAAATAAACATATTTAACTAAATATGTTTATTTTTATTGACGGGATATGACAAAAAAGTGTAATATATTAACAATGAGTTTCTTAAATTTTAATAAGATGGATATAAATTGATATAAAAAATCTTATGCAGCACACATAGTTGTTTTACTAGGGCGAGGGTCTTTCTTCTTTGACAAAAAAGGCTTATATCTGTTTTATGCCAAAAGGGGGCCAAAGGGTGAAGGGAATAAAATTAAAGGGCATGACATTAAAAATTTTGCTGCCTGTTATGATTCTTACGCTGGCAGGGTTTGTTGGAGTAATTGCAGCCCAATATGTAAACGCAAAGCAAATTATTATGAGCGATATAGAAGATGTATCGCAGAACAGGGTTGAAAAAATTACTGCCAAAATTAATGGACTGCTTGAGGGATGGAAGTCAGAAATTGAAGTGCTGTCTACGACTGAAGCTGTTGAGAAAATGGATTTTGAAGGATTCAAGAGGTATGTTGAGCAAAGAGAAGAGATTTTTGGCGAATATGAAATGTTTGTCCTTTCGGACAAGGAGGGTAATTTCAAGGCTACAACAGGACTTGACGGAAGTATAGCGGAAAGAGAATATTTCCCCAGAGCTATGAAGGGAGAAATAGCCATATCGGATCCTGTAACATCCAAGGCCACAGGGAAGCCTGTTATAGCAATTGCTGCTCCTGTAAAGGGCTCTGACGGAATTATTCAGGGTGTGGTGGCAGGAACGGTGGAACTTCATTATTTATCCGATGTTGTGAATAATGAGAGCTTTGGAGAATCAGGCCACGCATATATGATAAGCAAGCAGGGAATAGTCATAGCGCATGGAAAGAAGGAAAAAATACTTAAAGAAAATATGCTTGAAAACAGCAGCAAATCGTTTATAGATATAACTAAAAAAATGGTTGGCGGTGAAACGGGCGTGGGCTACGGCGACTATGAAGGAGAAAGAAAGATAATAGCATACTCTCCGGCGGGAGTATCGGGATGGCCTGTAGCGGCAGTTGTTTCATATAAGGAGGCCAGCAGCGGTATAGAGCATTTAAGGAACCTCGTCATTTTGATGAGTGTCATAATTATGGTAATAATGCTGGTGGTTGTCTGTATTATTGTTGGAAGAGCGGTAAAGCCATTGACGCAGCTTGCGGAAAGCACAAAGCAGGTTGCTTCGGGGGACTTTACGGTAGAGATCCGGGACATGGGAAGGGATGAGGTAGGAAATGTGGCAAAAAGCTTTAAGGAGATGCTTGCGCAGATAAAGCACCTGATTGGAGAGGTGGGACACATGAGCAGAGAGGTAGCCGCCTCAACAGGGCAGATGATGGTATCCACACAGGAGGTCAGCAATGCTTCGGAGCAGGTGGCGGATGCGGTTTCAGAGCTTGCCAAGGGGGCCACTGAGCAGGCCTTGTCTACTGAAAACGCAAATATGAAAATAGCGGAAATTATTGAAGGGCTTAAGGACATAAGCAAAGAGATGAATATTTCAGATGAGATGTCTGAAAATGCAAGGCTTAAGGTGGAGGCGGGAGGAAGATCCGTTGAAGACCAGAGGACAAAAATGGATAAGACAAAGCAGGTGTCGTTAAATGTGACGGAATCGGTGAATTCTCTTTCGGTAAAATCCACTGAGATAGGCAAAATATTAGAGGTAATTAAAGGGATTGCAAACCAGACAAACCTGTTGTCTTTAAATGCTGCAATAGAGGCGGCACGTGCAGGAGAGCAGGGAAAGGGCTTTGCTGTAGTGGCTGAGGAGATTAGAAAGCTTGCGGAGCAGTCAGGACACTCGGTAAATGAAATTGCCTCAATTATTAAGCAGGTACAGGCGGGGATACAGGAGACGGTGAATGAAATGGAAAGGGCACGGGAAACCTCTGATGAACAGGAAAAGGCCCTTTTAGAAACGGTAAAAGCATTCAGCGAAATTTCTGATTCAGTAAATGTTATTGCGGAAAAGGTTAAAAAGGTATCGGAGGAGTCCAGAAACTTAAGTGAAAAGGCGGGGCAGACAGGCCAGCTTATGGTTGAGGTGGCAAGCATTGCCGAGCAAACAGCCGCAGGGACCGAGGAGGTGTCTGCCTCTACAGAGGAGCAATCCTCTGTTATACAGCAGATTGCACATTCCGCCGAGGCAATGGCGGGAATGGCAGATGAACTGCAGACAAGCCTTAAGAGATTCAAGGTTTAAACTATGCCCATAAGTGAGAGCATACCGTTTAACAGGAATTTTATGGGCGGGGAAATTATATACCGGGATACAGGTGTTACCACTATCAGTATGAGTATAATAGAACCGTATTGCTGGAGGGTATATATTAATCTGTATCCTCTCGCGGAAATAACATTGGAAAGCACATGAAACCCGTCAAGAGGCGGAATGGGTATCAGGTTAAAAACAAAAAGCATAATGTTAATCTGTATGGCGTAATACAGCATGTTGAGTATTATGTCATACAGGCCGCCGCCGGTATATGAAGAGGCATTAAAATCTATAGCGACCTTAAAAAGCACTGTAAAAACAAATGCAAGGACAAGGTTCATAAAGGGGCCTGCCAGTGACACAATTATATCATCTCTTTTAGGATTCTTATAGTAGCTGGTATTTACCTGCACCGGCTTTGCCCATCCAAAGCCTGCAAGAGCTATTAAAATAAGCCCTATTATATCTATATGGGGCAGCGGGGACAGAGTAAGCCTTCCCTGATTTCTGGGGGTAGGGTCTCCTAGGCGGTCCGATGCAAATGCATGGGCAAACTCATGGAACGAAAGTCCTATAAGCACTGCGGGAAGCGCCATCAAAATTCTCACAGGATCGAGATTAAACATAAGTCACTCCTAATATTATATTTATAAATTATATAGGATGCGATAAAGATTTTACAAACATAGAGGATATAATTGCTTACAGAAATTTTTAACTACAACGAAAAGACGCCTTGCGGGGAAATGTCTCACGGGTCTGTCACCAGGCGCTTTTCTTAGATGTATTCCTTACGGGTCAAAAAATTTCTTCCATCAAATTATATCCTCCATGTAAAATCTTTATCGCTACGTATATAGTATGAAAATTATTTAACAAAAGTTTACCAGATGACCGTCTTATTGTCCAGCTTTATTACCGTCTCAAACACATTATTTCTTGTAAAACTTCCGACTTATGTGCTAATATAATTAAAGAGCAAATTTTAAACCTATCATTACGTATAAAGTAAAATTTAACCGGGAGAGTGAAGATTAGTGAAAAAGGGAACTATTTTAAGTGGCATGAGGCCAACCGGGGCGCTGCACCTTGGAAATTATTTCGGTGCGCTTGAGAACTGGGTTAAGCTGCAGGACGAATATGACTGCTATTTTTTTGTGGCTGATTGGCATGCCCTTACTACAGGCTATGAGGATACCTCTGAAATTAAAAATAATATAAATGAAGTTATAATTGATTGGCTCAGCGCCGGGTTAGACCCTGAAAAATGCGTCATGTTTCTGCAATCCAATGTAAAGGAACATGCCGAGCTGCACCTTCTTTTCTCCATGGTTACCCCGCTGTCATGGCTTTTAAGGTGTCCGACATACAAGGATCAGATTGCGCAGATAAAGGACAGGGACATTACCACTTACGGATTTTTAGGGTATCCGTGCCTTCAGGCTGCGGATATTTTAATATATAAAGCCGACTTTGTGCCGGTTGGCGAGGATCAAATTCCGCATTTGGAGCTTACAAGGGAAATAGCAAGAAGGTTTAACTTCCTTTTTGGAGAGGTATTTCCCGAGCCTCAGCCAAAGCTCACCAAGGCAAAGGTTTTGCCCGGACTGGATGGCAGAAAAATGAGCAAGAGCTATGGGAATACCATAGCGCTGTCCGACAGCCCGGAGGAAATACGGAAAAAGGCCGGTACCATGATAACTGATCCCGCCAGAATAAGAAAGGACGACCCGGGACACCCCGAGGTCTGTTCGGTTTATGCATTTCATAAGGTGTTTAATGACAGTCAGGTGGCTGAGGTTGAGGAGCAGTGCAGGGGCGGCAAAATAGGCTGTGTGCAGTGCAAGCGCAATTTGGCGGACAAAATGGTGGAGTATATGACCCCTATATATGAAAGGCGGCAGAGCATTTTGCAGAAGCCCCAAATGATAAGGGAGATTATACAAAATGGAAATGAAAATGCCTCCAAAATAGCCAAAAAAACCATAGGGGATGTACGCAGAGCCATGAAAATAGACTGGTAGCTCTGGTAGCTTTTGAAGGGTAGGAACAAATGGAAAGTTCTCTTACTAAGGCCTGTCAAATAAAAATACAAAACTTTGAAGGTCCACTGGACTTGCTGTTTCATCTTATTGAAAAGAATAAGGTGAATATATATGATATCCCTATAAATGATATAACGGATCAATACATGGAGTACATGTTTGCCATGCAGGAGCTGGATTTGGAGATCGCCAGCGAGTTCCTTGTCATGGCGGCGTCCCTTCTTCACATAAAGTCAAAAATGCTTTTGCCGGACAAAAAGGTAAAGGACGAGGAAGAGACCGATCCGAGGGAGGAGCTTGTTTTAAAGCTTGTGCAGTATAAAAAGTACAAGGAATTTTCCAAGACTTTAAAGCAAAGAGAGGAGACTTACGCAAAGGTGTTTTATAAGCTTCCCGAGGCAATGGAGTTTGAGCCTGAAAGGGAGCTCCTTTCTTTGTCACCATTTGAGCTTGTGAAGGTTTATAAGGATATGCTGGAGAAAAACAGGAAAAAAATAAACGATACCTCAGGCAAAATGACACAAATAATGCAGCATGAGAAGGTTTCAATCAGGAGCAAAATAAGGGAGGTAATGAGAACCCTTATAGACAGGGCCTTCTTTTCCTTTTCGGAGCTTTTTTGCGTCAGGGTTAAATCCAGAACAGAGGTAGTCACGGGATTTCTGGCCATACTTGAATTGAGCAAGCTCAAGAAGGTTCATTTGGAGCAGAAAAAGCAATTTTCAGATATTATAATCCGGCGAAGCCCGGAAAGCTTTTAAAGCTTTATCGCGTCCTATATAGTAATTCTATGAAGCAGTTAGAGGTGAGATGGCTTGGAGATTAAAGAAATTGAAGCTGTTATTGAAAGCCTGTTGTTTGCGGCGGGAGATTCCGTTCCATTAGAAAAGCTGTCAGAGATTATAGAGCTTGACAAAAAAACCACAAAGCTTATTATAAGCAATATGATAAGCTGCCAGAGCTCTATGCGCGGTATAATGGTACGGGAGATTAACGGGGGTTATCAGCTTTGCACAAGGCCCGAGTACGGCGAATATGTTAAAAAGCTTTTTCAGCCCAGGCAGAAGCAGGGTTTGTCTCAGGCAGCGTTTGAAACACTGGCTATAATTGCATACAACAGCCCCATAACAAAGGCTGCCATAGAGCAAATAAGAGGTGTTAACTCCGACAGCGCCATCGGCAGGCTTATAGACAGAAACCTTATAAGAGAGGCGGGGAAGCTTGATTCTCCCGGCAAGCCTCTTTTATATGAAATAACCGATGAGTTTTACAGAAGCTTTGGCTTCAGCTCGGCCGCCGATCTCCCCAGACTTGAAATGAACGAGCTGCGTGTTCAGCAGGAAAACGGGGAGTTTGAATAACTAAATTATGTATAAAATATGACTAAGTTTGAAGCTATAAGGACAAAATGGTTAAATGAGGTGTAATAATGCTTTATTTAGCCATGTTTTTTTTATTACTGGCCGCAGTGCCCGCATTTTTGCTTTCAATAAAAGTACGCGCCGTTATTGAGCTTGTAATAGATAAGAACGAAAGCAAGCTTGAGTTTTATTTTTTTGTGCTTGGAGGGATCTTGAAGTACAGGCGTAGCGTGCCCCTTGGCAGTGACAGGGATACTGACGGCAAATTCGATATTAAAGAGGCGGAGACCAGAGCAGGTGAGTACAGGCAATGGTACGGGCGAAATAAGTTCATAATATACCGCTTAAAGAAGTATTTGAGTAAAAGGGTTCGAATAGAGGAGCTTTCAGTGGAGGCGGGCTTCGGGACGGGAGACGCATTTTATACAGGGATATTAAGCGGGCTGCTGTGGGGCTTGGGAGGCGTTTTGACTGCATATATTTCAAACAGCTTTATTGTTTTAAAAAAGCGTTTCAATATAATGAGCTATTTTGACAGGAGTGGATTTGATGTTGACTCGCGCTGCATATTAACAGGCAGAATAGTACATATTATAGTAGTGAGACTTATAATCTTAATTGACAAGCGTAAGCGAAAAAGAAAATAAAGGACGGACGGTGATACAGATGGCTGATCAGCACCCTATTGAAGGGCTTATGGCAACTGCTATGGAGAGCATCAGGGATATGGTGGATGTTAACACTATAGTGGGGGATGCGGTACAGGCACCCGACGGTACAGTTATAATCCCCATTTCAAAGGTGGCCTTCGGGTTTGCGGCAGGCGGAGGAGAGTTCAACTCATGCTGTGCTTCGGGAGATAGAAGGGAAGAGGATGACGAAAGCAAAGGAAAGTTTCCGTTTGCGGGAGGAAGCGGAGGGGGAGTGAGCATAAACCCTGTTGCTTTTATGGTAGTGGGACAGGATCAGATAAAGCTGCTGCCTGTCAATATAAACTCGTCGCTGGACAGAATTCTTGATGTAATGCCGGAATTAATGCGTAAGGCAAGCGACGGCATAAAGAAGAAGGTCACTGTGAGGAAGGAACGGAAGCAGGGCGATAAGGCAGAGGACTGTGAACAGGAAAAGGAAGGCGATTAAGTGGGATTTTTATAACCCCACTTTTTTTAATTATGAGGGCCGGAAGGGATAATTCCCTTCCCTGGCCCAATTTAATTCAGCCAGGGAAGCCGCAGGGCTTACCGGCCTGCCTCCTGATAGAGCAGTATTTCAAGAAGCGAGGACAACAAATTGCCTCCTGTTATAAGCTCAAAGCCCGGGGCTTCATCATTACGGTCAATTTGCAGAGCCTGCAAGACAGCCATTTTATTATGTCTTTCAGGCTGTACCTTAACGGAATATTCCACTCCGTTTAATGTCATACCGACGGTGTAGCTTGCATCCACAGGAGTTGTACTGGCCTTTTTCACTAAAAATGTATTAAGCCTTTCATATTGATGTTGCTTTAACTTGCGTACAATCATAACGCGCATCCTTTCATAATATGTTGTACGGCATTGCTTGAAAGGGTCTGCGGCGCATGGTATAATATTTACGCCGCATATGCCTTAGAGCATTTGCCGTGTTTGGAAGTGGCGTGGTCTTTTGCTGAGATGGGCGCTACTTCCTTTATTTTTTCTGGAGTTCATCATACAAAGAATCAACACCTCTTCGCAAGACTTCAGACCGAGTGATATTGAGCTTTTTCATGCAATATTCTATTTTTGAAAAAGATTCATTATTTACTCTGACCTTGAGGTCATGCTCTAAAGGCTTCTCTGGATGAGGACCCGGTTTCTTTCGTTCCACCAAATAACCACCCCCATAACTCGGAACGCAAGATAATTATATAACTTGTGTTCCGAGTTGTCAATTGTGAGATAAGCGTATTTATTATGTTTTTATAGATCATCTTTAATAATTTTTTTCATATAAAATTTCCTCATTGACTTTTTTGTTTTTTTGTATATACTATGAGTATAGATTTACTCTACTTAATTTTACTGAGATTAGATTTTTCTTAAGAGCTGCTTTCTAAGCGGCTCTTTTACATTTAGACTTTAAACAAATTAGCTGAATAATCTGAGGATATCAATTTTCAGTTATATATTAATCAGTGCCCTAAATGAATCAAAACACATAGATAGGGAAAACATGGGTGGGATAAAAGCTGTTTTTTATTAGGCTTTTGACTAATCAGTAACAGTTTTCGGTGGAATAAGAGTACATAATATTTTGTTTAAACGCTCTATGTATTCTTTTTTGTAACTTGCAAGAAAGGATATAAATACACTTGAAAGAGTTAAACAAAAGGTTGCACCTGTTAAACCGTTGTGCTTATAGCTTACCAGTTCCAATTCGGCAACAGAGAAAATATCCACACTTGATTCAAGTAAAGTTTTATGTATAATATATATGTTCCGATTTGTAATTGCAATTACTCCGCTACGCATTTTAGGCTTATCTGTGTTCCTAAGCGTTACAGTCATATTAGAAGGGCCAATATAAATAATCTTTTCATCGGGCGGAATTTCTTTTTCTGCTATTTCAAATGCTTTTTTATTGCCTAAGGTGATAAGTTTGTAGGCAGCAATAATATCTGTTATTTCTTTCCTCATTTCTGTCCCTCCTGTTATTTATGTATAAGCAGTATAGCAAAAATAATATATCGACATTTTCGAGCGCAGAGCTGCTAATTCGAACATTGCTCATGCCTTAAAAGCCTGTGATTTCGTAAGCGGGGTATTCCCTGTCAAGCTCATAGCCCAGCCTTTCGGCCAGCGCAAGCGATCCTTTATTGTGCGCGTCCCAGCTTGGGTACAATCCCCTTTCCAGGCACTCCAATATCAGCTTTGCACCGCATACCAAGGCCAGACCCTTACGGCGTTCATCCTCTCTGGTGTCAATTTCAATTTCTATTCCGCCTTTGTAAAAGGAATATGAGGATGCCCCAGAGACAAGCTCTCCATCTTTCAAAATAGCGGTACCCATGCCGTTTAACCGGTAGTCCTCATAGGTGGGATAGTTCCCGCATAAATCCTTAGACCACTGCAGCGCCAGTGATTGCTCATATAACGCTTTGTCAATCATCCTGAGCTCATATTCACCGGGCAGCTGAGACACTATTTTCTGCAAGGCCGATTTATCGAAAGCGGTTTTATCCTTTTTCGTGGCATAGCGCGTACAACGAAAAGCTTTTCCTTGAAACACAAGCTCTATGGCCTCTTCCCAGTGCTTGCTCTGCGGCACCATAATAATAAATTCAGATTGACGGTTCTCCGGCCTGTTGCGTAATATCTCATGATTGGCAGAACCTGCAAGCACGCAAAAATCACCGACAATGATTTGTGCCGAGCTAGGCTTATTTAAGTCATCGGCATAGGCCTCACCCATGCAATCCTGCAAGCAGGACCAGATGAAGGTTTCCTGCCATCCGTCAAACAATGGTGAAATGACGTTTTTGTTTTTAATGCTGTATACAGACATATAAAGCCTCCGTGCAATTCCATGAGAAAAATCCGTTCTGGAATTAATTTACCAATATATTGACATTATACGCCAATCCTTTTTATGGTTCAAGCACAACATTCCTCAACGGCAAAATAGACAAAGACACCCGGAAATGATACAATTTATAAAGCAAGGCTTCATGACAGGCAATTACGAATGGTTAGTGAAGGGAGAAAGTAAATGATTCGGGACTTATTTCATGTGACCCCGCATTTTTTTAAGAACGGTGTTTATCGTGGGCTCATTTATTTCCTCATGCTGATTGTATTGGCTATGATGCTGATTAATCCCATTGTCGTATTGCTTCCTGTCATATTCATAGTAAGCATGTCTTGTAAAGCCTATATTCCTGAATGTCAAACAGGGTATATTTCTGTAGCCTTAACAGTGTGTAAAAACGAATAGGTACTCCATCATCTTAAACATATTTAAAAATATAAATTATTGATGAGGAGTATTTCTATGAATAAAATTAAACGCTCTCAAAGAGGGCTTAATTTTCTGTATGCGGATTTTGTCCAAAAGATTAAAAATTATAATTGGGAAGATTGGACGGAAAGTGGATTGGTGGCATTGCTCCGGGATTGTGCCGGGAGCGGTGAAAGGACTGCCGAGGCTTATAGCATTTTAAAGGAAATAATACGCAGGAAAAAGGACCTTTCCCTATTTGACACACAGCTGATGGCGGCATATTCAATGCAGCAGGGCCGTATCGCCGAGCTACCCACCGGAGAAGGCAAAACACTTGCGGCTGTGGTAACTGCATCTGTTCTTGCTTTGCAGAAAAATTCCGTCCATATTCTGGTGTTCAACGACTATCTTGCACGACGCGATTATAACGAAAATCTTTCCATCTATTTGGCTTGCGGGCTGACTTGTGGCTATATCGAGGAATCGTCCGGCTTTGAGCACAGGAGAGCAGCATATTCTTGTGATGTGGTCTATGTATCTGCTAAGGAAGCGGGATTTGATTACCTGCGGGACTTTCTTTGTATGGAAAAGGAGAAGCTGCTGTTCAACACCTTTCCCATTGCGCTGGTTGATGAGGCTGATTCCATTTTGATTGACGAAGCCAGAATTCCACTGGTTTTAGCAGGTGACGGCAGTATGGCTCCCCCAATGGCTGCCCGCATTTCAAAGGCCGTTTTGGAATTACGGCAATGTGATATAAAGGTTAACCCCAAAGATAATCAAGTATGGCTAACGGAGACAGGCATTAAATCAATGGAAACAAAAATACAGCTTGAAAACCTGTACATGACCGAAAATGCACATGTGCTTGCTATGATCAATGCGGCACTGGAAGCAAGGTTTCTTTTGAAAAAAGACAAGGATTATATTGTAAAGAACGGCTATGTATTGGTAATTGATGAGTCTACGGGGCGTGTTGTTCAAAACAGGCGTTTTCATGATTTGCTGCATCAAGCGGTAGAAATGCAGGAATTAGGGTTACATGGCGCGTCATCTGTTATCTATAACAGTATGAGCATACATGACTTTTTATTGCAGTATAAAATGCTTTGCGGAATGACTGGGACGGCAGCATCCTCTGCGACAGAGCTAAGAGAAATGTATAATTTGGAAGTCGAGGTTATTCCGCCGCACACACCCTGTATCCGCAACGACCATCCCGATTCCATATTTTTGGACAGAGAAGAGCAGCAAGCAGCTGTTATATCGCGTGTACAGCGTTCACATGCCAAGGGACAGCCTGTTTTGATAGGCACACGCAGTGTACGGGAGTCAGAATGTTTTTCCGAATTATTAACTAAACATAATATAAAGCACAGTGTTCTAAATGCCAGAAATGACACCGAGGAAGCAGCGATTATTGCAAAGGCGGGCAGGCCGTATAAGGTTACTATTTCTACCAATATGGCGGGACGGGGAGTAGATATACGGCTCGATGGCTGTAATGAAAAGGAAGCCGCTTTTGTACGTGCCGCAGGTGGACTATGTGTGATAAGCACGGGCATTAACCGCAGTTTGCGTGTTGATGATCAATTGCGTGGGCGTGCCGGAAGGCAGGGTGATCCCGGTGAAAGCCAATTCTTTGTTTGTTTAAAAGACTTGACTCTGGAAACATTTTTTGAGATTGAGTTTTACAGGTATAAGGAATATCCAAAGCTATTACGACGCGCTCAAAGGATGCAAGAGGGAAAAGATGCGGAAGCACGGTATATGCTGGAGCGGTATTCGCGCGTTTTGGAGGAGCAAAGAAAGGTAGTGGCAGACTATCGCAGACGGATTTTGCTGGACGTAAGCTCTCCCGGAATTATGCAGGAGGAAGAACCCGCTATTTATCTGAAATTAGTTGACCGTGCAGGAAAACGCGGAGTGACAATTGCTGAAAGGAAGCTGGTGCTTTATTTTATTAACATGCACTGGGCCTCTTATCTGATGGCAATGGAGGATAAACGCAGCGGCATTCATCTTATGATTATTGCAAATAAAAATCTGTTGAATGAATACCAGATTTTTGCTGTTTCTGCATTTAATGAAATGACAGCGGATATTAAGCGCGATGTCGTGAAGCACATGCAGAAATGTAAAATAGACGAAAATGGAATTGACATGGGGGAAGCGGGACTTTCGGGAGCTACAGCTACCTGGACTTATATGATAAACGAAGACACAGGCCAGTTTAGCAGAATTCCCTATTTGGTTAAATCCATGTCTAACACCATAAAAGGAACGTTGTTTACAGTGCGGGGTATTTATGCAAAGCTGAAGAAGAGACGCTGATGGATGGGGACGCTTCTCAACAATCAAACGTTTGTTCGAAAAAACCATTTACAAAACACATGTTCTCTGATATAATTATGGTAAAACTGAACGGAGTTGTTGAATATGCCCAGAAAAGCCCGTGAGAAAGCACCCGAATCAATTTACCATATAATGTTCAGAAGTGTGTTTGAATTCTTATTGTTCAGGGATAATGATGATAAGGACTATTACCTTGGTTTATTAAAAAGGTACACAGATAAATACAAATGCAGTATTTACGCCTATTGTCTTATGGATACACATCTTCACATGCACCTTGATCCCAAGGGCTTTGACTTGTCCAAATTTATGCATAGCCTCAACACTGCCTATGTCCGATACTACAATAAAAAGTATTGCAGGCATGGGCATGTCTTTCAAGAACGGTTTGAAAGCAGAATTTTGACTACGGATGAATACAATTTTGCGGTATCTGCATATATCCATAATAATCCAAGTGACATAGAAGGCTATACCGGCAGAGAAGAGGCCTATGAATACTCATCCTACGGAATCTATCTTGGCATTAGGAGTGATAGCCACAACCTTGTAGATAAAAGCTTTGTAATGTCGTTATTCAATGAATACGATGAAAAAGCCTTTGCACAACGATACCGTGAATTTGTAAGCCACCAAAGAGATATCGGATCTCTTTCCCAGATTAGAAAGAAGCTGTCTGGTTCAGTTGAAAATGAATATATAAGCGGAAGGAAAGTAATATTAAGAGAGCTTACACCTGCAAAGGTACTTTCATATATATCAGAAAAATGATGATATGGGAAAAAGGTGGAATAGGTATAAAAGCAAGAAGCAGGCAGCTTGGGTATAGAGCATTTTCAGCTTATGTATTAAGAGTGCTGTGCGGACTTGGATATAAAGAAATATGCGGCAATATTTACAACATGACAATTTCAGGGTGTGCCAGATTATGTAACAGGGGCTATGAGCTTGTTAAGAATGAAGAAAGGTACCTAAGCTTATTTGAAGGACTGATTAGTGCATAATGTTTATCTTCAAGAGATGAGAAATAGTTAAAGGGTTTGATAAGAAATAAGTTTAAACTATATAACAAAGAATGTAAAATAATTTCTGCAAGATATTCGCAAAAATAATTTTCCCCATAAATAAATGAATTTATAAGATATAAAAAAGGTCAGGAAACTCATGTGCGAGGGTTTTTTGACCTTTTTTGCTTAATTGATGCAACGTGGCAGAGTGGCTGATAATTGAGAAGCGTCCCCATAAAACAAAGTCATGTATGAGTTTAAATCCTCAAACATGACTTTAATTTGGTGCGAGAAACAGGACTTGAACCTGCACAGTCTTGCAACCACTAGAACCTGAATCTAGCGCGTCTGCCAATTCCGCCATTCTCGCAAAATAACCGTTTGCGCTTTTTTGAAGCGCATTACGCTTTTTTAAGGCGCAATAGATATTGTACTAGATATCTTACGGAATTTCAAGTGCTAATTTTAATTTTTTTCAGATTTTATTCAGGAAATATTTATATATCCCGTTTATGGTGATAAAATTGTTTGTGCGCCATATTTTATGCTGTTAAAAAATATAGTATCATATCATAATAAAGGCATATTTTAATATGTGAGGCTCCATGGGCCGTTTATTATAAAATTTGGGAGGCATTTTTTTGTATAATAAAATAGAGGAGTTTAAAAAGCACATCAAAAATAAAAAGGTCGCCGTATTAGGAATAGGAGTAAGCAACAGGCCGCTTATAAAATTTCTGCATAAAGCGGGGGCGGATATTACGGCGTTTGACAGGAGAGACAGGGAAGGCTTGGCAGACGGGCTTCGGGAGCTCGGGGAATGTGATATAAAATACAGCCTTGGGGAGGGATATCTTAGAGGTCTGAACGGTTTTGATGTGATATTCAGGACTCCGGGAATGAGATTTGACATACCTGAGCTGGTTAATGCAAAAAATGAGGGGTCTGAGGTAACCTCCGAGATGGAGGTGTTTTTTGAGCTTTGCCCCGCTGAAATATTTGCCGTTACCGGGAGCGACGGCAAAACAACCACCACAACATTAATATATAACATGCTTAAGGAGGAGGGTTACAGGTGCTGGCTGGGAGGGAATATAGGCATTCCGCTTCTGGGAAGGGTTGAGGAAATAGCGGCGGATGACAAGGTTGTTCTGGAGCTTAGCAGCTTTCAGCTTCATACAATGGACAGAAGCCCTCATATTGCCGTTATAACAAACCTTTCACCCAATCACCTTGACGTGCATAAATCCATGGAGGAGTATGTTGATGCAAAAAAGAATATTTTCAGGTTCCAGAACAAAACGGATGTGCTTGTTTTAAACCATGACAACGAGATAACAAAATGCTTTAAAGGGGAGGCTAATGGGGAGGTCAAATATTTCAGCAGGGTAAATGCTGTTGAGAAGGGCTGCTTTGTAAAAGACGGAAGCATTGTTTATAAAAGCGGACAGGCTGAGGAGAGGATAGCCGAGGTAGGCGATATAGCAATACCGGGCGTACATAATATAGAGAACTATCTTGCCGCTATTTCCGCTGTTATAAGCTATGTCAGCCCCGAAACGGTAAGGAAGGTGGCAAGAAGCTTTAAGGGAGTAGAGCACAGGATTGAGCTTGTGCGGGAGGTCGGAGGCGTAAAATTCTATAACGACTCCATAGCAAGCAGCCCGTCCAGAACCATAGCGGGACTTAATTCATTTGATAAAAAGGTTATACTTATTTGCGGAGGGAAGGATAAGGGCATCCCCTATGACGACATAGGCCAGCCTATTGCAGACAGGGTAAAGGTGCTGGTGCTTATAGGCGCTACCTCGGGGAAAATACAGCGGGCGCTAAAGGCTGCGTCCGAGAGGTCGGGAAGGGGGTCGGATATACCTGTGTTTATGTGCGGTACGTATGAGCAGGCGGTAAAAACAGCATATGATAATGCTCAAGAGGGGGATATAGTTTTGCTTTCTCCTGCAAGCACCAGCTTTGACATGTTTAAAAATTTCGAGGAGAGAGGGAAAACATTTAAAAAGATTGTCAACAGTCTATAACTTAAATCGTCAGGCAGGTGAATGAACTTGAAAATTGTTATTGAGGAATTAGAGGATGGAGAAGAAGACCAAATCATTATTAAATGCCGGGAGATGTCTGACGAGTTGCTTCATATGTTAGCTATGCTAAAATCCCAAGGTGCTGTTACAGCTTACGATGGAAATGAAATCCACCGTGTCCAGCCGAAAGAGATATATTACATCGAAGTTGTGGATAACAAAACCTTTCTATACTGTGAGGATAAGGTGTTGGATTCGAAGCAGAAGCTATATGAATTGGAAAGCTGCCTTTCAAATAGTGATTTTCTGAGAGTGTCTAAATCAGTTCTACTGAATTTAAGCAAAATCAAGTCACTGAGTCCGGCGCTAAGCGGGCGCTTTGAAGCAACTCTTGTTAATAATGAAAAAATCATTATTTCCCGGCAGTATGTGTGCGATTTAAAGAAAATGCTTGGTATATAGGAGGTGTTAGCATGAATGCTGAAGAACTGTTAAAAACAATGTTTCGTTCCTTTTTCATAATAACAGCCGGAATTGTAATTTCTATGTATGTATTTTGCCTGATTTTTTATCCAGATGCCAGCTTCACCTTGTATGACATCGGCGGAATACTTCTGCTGGCTGTTATCAGCGATCTGCCATATCTCCTTTTCTATTCCGGCAAGGAACTCAGCAAAAAACAAATGTATCTTCGCAAATCAGTGCACCTGCCGGTTTTATTAGCCGTAGTGCTGTATTTTGCCCACCTTTGGGATTGGGTCAACCTTAACAGCACAAAGGAGGTTTTAGTACTCCTTTTGCTGATTTTGATTGTGTATGCCATAGTTTTTGCAATAACTATATATTATGATAAAAAACTGGCAGACAAGCTAACCCACCGTCTGAGAGAGCGTTACCGCTCGCAATAGAATACGAATGGATTAAGATGGAAAGCTATTTACAGCTTACCATCTTTTTTTTGCAGCTTACCTTACCATATTCGCAGCATGCTTTCACACCTATTGCCAGTGCCGAAAAGCTCTGTTATTGTGATTATTAAAAAAAGGAGTAGCTATAAATGGATAAAATCATTGAGGTGTCAAATCTACGAAAAAGCTATGGAAATCTCGCCGCCGTGAAAGATATTAGCTTTTACGTTGAGAGGGGAAAGCTGTTTTCTTTTCTCGGGCCTAATGGAGCAGGTAAATCTACCACAATCGACATACTCTGCACATTACTGAATTACAACGGAGGAGAGATTACCATAGATGGACTTGATCTTAGCTGCGACAGTCAGTCTATAAGACATATAATAGGCGTGGTTTTTCAAGACAGTGTGCTGGACCCTCTGCTTACCGTCCGGGAAAATTTAGTGGCCAGAGCTGGATTCTACTTGTCAGAGAAGGCCATAATTAAAAAGGCCGTTTACCAAGCAGCCCAAGCAACCGAGCTGAGTGAATTTATTGATCGTCCTTATGGCAAGCTTTCGGGTGGACAGCGGCGCCGGGTGGATATTGCCCGGGCGCTGATCAACACGCCTAAAATACTGTTCCTTGATGAACCTACGACCGGCTTGGATCCGCAGACACGCAAAAGCATCTGGAGCGCAATCAAGCAGCTCCGGGATAAAACCGGTATGACAATTTTTCTTACAACGCACTACATGGAGGAAGCGGCCGAATCGGATTATGTTATTGTGCTTGACCATGGGGAAATTGCGGCAAAAGGTACGCCCGCCGAATTAAAAACGCGGTATGCAAGCGACAGTTTAAGGCTAGCCGTTTCGGATGAAAACGCCTTGCGTCAAATTTTGCTGGATTCAAAGCTTGACTTTACCATTTCGGCAGGCGAATTTATCATCAAGCTTCCTGATACCATGAAAGCCTTGCCTATATTAGAGAAATGCAAGTCATGCATCAGCAGTTTTCAGGTGTTGCAGGGCACTATGGACGATGCTTTTATCGGCATTACAGGGAAGGAGTTAAGACAATGAGTGTGTTGATCAACCGCAATTTAAAACTGTTTTTTCGAGATAAAAGCGCAGTGTTATTTTCTCTTCTGGCGATTTTCATTATTATCGCGTTATACGCCGTGTTTTTAGGCGATGTCTGGCTGAATGACTCAATGAAGGGCCTTAAGAATGCGGATGTTTTAATGAATACCTGGCTTGTCGCGGGACTTCTTTCGGTCGCCTCGGTGACAACAACCATGGGTGCGTTTGGCGTTATGATCGACGATAAGGTCAGAAAGATCGACAAGGATTTCTATTCTGCACCAATTAAAAGAAGCCAAATCACAGTTGGATATATTGGAAGTGCATTTTTAATTGGGGTGATAATGTCCGTTATCACGGTTTTTGCATCAGAAATTTATATTGTGCTCAGAGGCGGGGAGTGGATTGCACCCCTTGCGCTCATAAAAGTGCTACTGCTGGTCATTTTCACAACCATGACAAATACTTCTATCGTTTGTTTTATCGTTTCGTTTTTCAGTAGCCAAAGCGCATTTAGCACTGCCAGTACGATTATCGGTACTTTAATTGGTTTTTTGACGGGCATCTATCTCCCCATAGGCGCGCTGCCCGAATGGGTACAAACTGTCATAAAAGTGTTTCCTGTATCCCATGCAGCTT
The DNA here is from genome assembly GCF_003337415.1 of Anaerobacterium chartisolvens. Classification (GTDB taxonomy): domain Bacteria; phylum Bacillota; class Clostridia; order Acetivibrionales; family DSM-27016; genus Anaerobacterium; species Anaerobacterium chartisolvens. The sequence goes on from NZ_QPJT01000011.1 coordinate 144,005, forward strand.
CTCTGTTTCGTCAGGTTCTAATGGAGGACGCTATGCAGAGCGCATTTGCAGAAATCCCTACAAGTTATTTGAATGAATTTAAAGAGTATATGGGGGTTACATTTCACTTTGGCGGCTATACCAGTTCACCATGGCTCAGTATCTTGATCTTAGTATTTACAGCGGCTGTATTCTATGGATTATCAATTTTAAATATGTCTAAGAGACGATGGTAAGTGCGACAAATTTAAAAAGCCCCTCATTCGCAAAAATTTTTTTTGGGAATGAGGGGCTTTTTGGTGGGAGGAGATGGATTCGAACCATCGAAGTCAGAGACAACAGATTTACAGTCTGCCCCCTTTGGCCACTCGGGAACCCTCCCATAATGTCACATTTTGATGGTGCCCAGAGCCGGAATCGAACCAGCGACACGAGGATTTTCAGTCCTCTGCTCTACCGACTGAGCTATCTGGGCATTTGGTGGGCCTTCAGGGACTCGAACCCCGGACCAACCGGTTATGAGCCGGTTGCTCTAACCAACTGAGCTAAAGGCCCGTCAAAAGTGACAATGATTAGTATAAATCAAAACTTTGTGTTCGTCAAGAGCAAATATAATAAAAATTTTATTTTAGGGAATTCACAAAATTATAGTATAATGGTTTCGGGGCCAAAGGTGAGTTAATTACTTGCTGTAGAGTTTTTCTGCATTTTTAATTATAGGACACTGATTTTTGGCATAACCTAATAGTGATTCTATACATATATTAAGACGAGGTGCATTTATGAATTATACGGACGTTTTGAAGGAGCTGAGTATGCAAGCGGCTGTAACCGGGAACGAGAAAGGGCTTGCGGATTATATAAAGGGTCTGTTCCAAAAATATTGCAGCGATGTGTATATAGACAAGTTTTTTAATGTTATAGGCATTAAGAGAGGCAATACCGGCAAAAGTAAAATAATGGTTACCGCGCATATGGATGAAATAGGTCTTATGGTCAGAAGCATAGACGATGAAGGCTTTCTCAGGATAACCAATATCGGAGGCGTTGACGGTAAAATTTTGCTTGCACAGGAGGTGGTGGTGCATGGAAGGCGGGAACTGAGCGGAGTAATAGGCGCGAAGCCGCCCCACCTTATAAGCCCTGAGGACGGCAAAAAGGCGGTAATGCTTGAGGATTTGTATATAGATGTGGGAATGAAGGCTACAGATGTCAGAAAATATGTGTCGGTAGGAGATACGGTGACTTTCAGGGCGATGCCATTTGAGCTTAAGAGGAACAGACTGAGCGCGAAGGCAATAGACAACAGGGTGGGAGTGGCTGCTCTGGAGGGGATAATGGAAAGGCTGTGCAAGTATAACCATGATGCCGACGTGTATTTCGTCGCCACAGTACAGGAGGAGACAGGGGCTGCCGGAGCTGTGTCGGCCGCTTATAACATTAATCCCGATGCAGCGGTTGTAATAGATGCCTGCCATGGAGATATGCCCGATGCGCCGAAGGACGATGTTTACAGTCTGGGCAAGGGCCCGGCCATAGCAGTCGGTCCCAATTTACATAAGGGCCTTACCGACAGGCTTATAAAAATAAGCAAGCAGGAAAATATTTCGTATCAGATTGATATAGAGGCAGGGGACAGCGGCACTGAGGCTTGGGTTATACAGGTAACCCGCTGTGGCATTCCAACAGTTCTGATATCAGTGCCTGTAAGGTATATGCATACTCCGGTGGAGACTGTTCAGATAGAGGATGTGGAATATTCCGCAAAGCTTGCGGCAGTGTTTATAAGGGATTTTTCGGATGGTTCGGGGGAAGGGATATGACTATGGAGCAGCAGTATTTAAAGGAATTAACTGAGTTAAACGGCGTTTCGGGCGATGAGGATGAGGTAAGACGCTTTATAAGCAGCAAGGCAGGACATCTTGCAGATGAGTCCAGAGTAGATTCTATGGGCAATCTTATTCTATATAAAAAGGGAAGGTCCGGCAAGTACAGGATTATGCTTTCGGCGCATATGGACGAGGTGGGATTTATAATAACGGGGTATGGGGATTGCGGGACTCTAAAGTTTAAACCGGTAGGGGGAATTGATGAAAGAATACTCCCCGGTAAAAGGGTTTTTGTAGGAGATAAAAAAATCCCCGGCGTTATAGGCAGCAAGCCCATACATATGCAGGATAAGGAGGAGCGGAAAGCTAATCCCAGACTTAAAAGCATGTACATAGACATAGGGGCCGACAACAGGGAGGAAGCGGAGAGATTTGTGACGCGGGGGGAATATGCCGCCTTTTGCAGTGATTATGCAGAGCTTGGAGACGACTGTGTGAAGGCAAAGGCACTGGATGACAGAGTAGGCTGTGCCATATTGATGGATGCTCTAAAGGGTGATTATGAGTTTGATCTCTATGTATGCTTTACCGTTCAGGAGGAGGTTGGGCTCAGGGGCTCGGAGATTGCGGCATATTCTGTGGAGCCGGATATTGCCCTGGTAATAGAGGGCACTACCTGCTCGGATGTGCCGGGAGTTGAAAAGCATGATTATTCTACTGTAATGGGCGGAGGCGCGGCGCTTACAATTATGGACAGGACAGCTTATGCCGCCCCCAACCTTGTGGATTATATATATAAGCTTGCCAAAGGAGCGGGAATTGACGTGCAGTATAAGCAGACAACCACCGGAGGGAATGATGCCGGCAAAATACAGAGAAGCCGCGGTGGAGTCAGTGTGGCATCAATCTCTGTTCCTTGCAGGTATATTCACTCCCCTGTTTCAGTTATGAGCAAAAAGGATTTTCAAAGCTGCCTTAGCATTACAAGGCTAGTTTTGCGGAGCTTGAGCGATGATGTAAAGCTGATAGGAAAATTAAAGGACGGAGGATATATTGATGTTCAATCTGGTAAATAAGCTGACAAAGGCATTCGGCGTTTCAGGAAGCGAAGGCGGGATAAGGGACGCTATAATAGAAGAGATTAAGGATAGTGTAGATGAAATAACAACCGATGTGCTCGGAAACCTTATCGCCTTAAAAAAGGGAAAAGGAAATGGAAAGAAAATAATGCTTGCCGCGCATATGGACGAGATAGGGGTAATGGCAACCTACATAGATGATAAGGGCTTTGTGCGGTTTTCCAATATAGGGGGAGTGTCGCCGTCCTGTTCTGTGGGGCAGAGAGTGGTTTTCCAAAACGGGGTAAGGGGCTCGGTGTTTTACGAGGAGAAGCTGCAGGACTTAAGAAGCTTAAAGCTTTCAAAAATGTATATTGATATAGGAGCGGGTACAAGAGAGGATGCTCAAAAAATGATAGCGATAGGAAGTGTGGCATGTTTTGAGGGGGCTGCGGTCATGCAGAACGGGATGATAACCTCCAAGGCTCTTGACGACAGGAGCGGGTGTGCCGTTCTGGTGAGCACCATTAGGGCACTGCCGGAGACAGATAATGAACTGTATTTTGTCTTTACCGTTCAGGAGGAACTGGGGCTGCGAGGCGCAAGAACTGCGGCATACCAGATTCAGCCCGACCTTGCTGTTGCCGTTGATGTTACGCTGACAGGGGATACGCCGGGGTGCAATCCTATGGAGGTGAAATGCGGCTCAGGTCCTGCTATTAAGATAAAGGACAGCTCAATAATATGTCACCCACAGGTGCGCAGCCTGTTGGAGGACACGGCAAAGAAGCTTAACATACCCTATCAGCTTGAAATTTTAGACAGGGGAGGGAATGACTCGGGAGCAATACACATAACGGCGGGGGGGATACCCGCGGGAACGCTGTCCATCCCGTGCAGGTATGTACACAGCCCCTGTGAAACAGTCAGCTTAAGCGATATGGAGCAGGCGGTAAGGATTCTAACCTGCGCCGTCACATAAAAACGGGACGCTTGTGGCTTTGACATTCAAATATCTATTGTCATGCCGACGCCCACCTCATGTACATGCATGTAGCGGGCTATTTCCGCTTTAACGTTAAAGGATACGCAATGGCAGGGATACAGATCCCTGACGTCGGTATCCTTTAGGTATTTAATTGTGGTGTTCAGCCTGCTGTTTACGTCAAATAAATGAAAGCCGCCTATTACTCCCATAACATTATGGCCTGGGAATATTTTTTTGGCATACTCAATTATGTTGCAAATACCGCTGTGCGAGCAGCCCGTTATAATGAAGAGCCCGTTTGCGCCATTATAAACCAACGCCGAGTCATCCAGTACATAATCTTCAATAAAAACATCCCCCGCCTTTTGGCGGCCAATTGCCTCCCGTGCTTCAAAAGCGTGAACAGATGGAATTTCACCAAGAAAAACAATATTTTCACTGACGGATACAGGCGTCGTTGACAGCAGCAAATTTTTTATTGAAGCGATTTCCTCCTTGCACAAATCACATCCAATGCTCTCTTTATCAAAAATCTTTTGCCGTAATGCGTCGGGATGGACAATGAGCTCAACCCGAGACATGCCGTATTGCTTTATAAAGTATTTTAGACCGCCTGTATGATCGTTGTGGCCGTGAGAAAGCACTATTTTGGAAAGAGCATTTAAATCTATATGAAGCGCGCGGGCATTCCGAATAAACACATCCGAATATCCCGTATCAAACAATATTTTTTCATTGCCGTCTTCAATATAATAGCTGACAGCCGGCTCGCCGTAATAATATTGATCTATGTAAGTGTTGTTGTCTACTAAAACCGTTAGCCTCATCATTCTCCTCCTAACCATAGAATGTTCTTTTTATATATTTAGCAATAAAGATTTTACATGGAGGATATAATTTGATGGAAGAAATTTTTTTGACCCGTAAGGAATACATCTAAGAAAAGCTCCTGATGACATACCCGTGAGACATTTCCCTGCAAGGCGTCTTTTCGTTGCTATTAAAAATTTCTGTAAGCAATTATATCCTCTATGTTTGTAAAATCTTTATTGCATCCTATATAGTAAAATTGCGCTGTAATTATTTAATCTTATATAACGTTCCTTAAAAAATCAAGAAAGAAAAAAACAGAAGCGTCCCCAATGCAGATCCTGAATTCGACAATAATTATGAACATATAATGATATAATTCAATTTGGAAAGCATGTCTATATGATTTTCTTATTTGTATATTTATATTATGGGGGGATAATATATGCCGGATTCAAATGTCGATTATACAAATTGCACTGCTGAGGATTTTATTTTGGGGCTTGACGCCAAAAATATAAAGCTTTGGCCTGAAGGGAATTTACTGCGCTATGAGGCGCCGCCAGGCGCTATGAATGAAGAATTGCTTAAGACCCTTAAAGCCAGAAAGGATGAAATCATTAAATGCTTCAGACCGCAACAGCAGCCGTTTTCAGAAAACAGCCTGTCAGCATATCCCGTTTCTAAAAAGCTGAATGTTGTTATGCAGAGGGACATTACAACATTCCTTCACAGGAGTATGCCTATATGCGCCTTTATTGCATATCCCGGCTTGATTCCATGGTATTACAGCAAGTTTATACAGATATATTCCCGCATAGGATGGAGAGGGGTAATAGAGCTGGATTATCTTGAGCCCTATGATTTCTACAATGAAGTGGCAGAGAATGTAAAGCTGGGATATAATCTGCTGAGCCATATTCCTGATATAGTCGGGTTTATAATTGAAAATATCAACATGGGGCATTACATCATCGCAAATGTTGACGAGTATTACCTGCCTTGTAAGGCATACTATAATAAAGTCCATTTTGTCCACGCGTCGTTTATATATGGATATGATAACGAGCAAGGAAAGCTAAAGGCCATAGGCTTTAATCAAGATCACATGTTTGCGAAAATAGATTTTGAGTATAATAAATTCAGGCAGGCCTTTGAAAATGGCAAGCTCCACTATAAGGAATCTGCCTCATGGTGCGCGTGGTCCTGTATACAGCTTATAAAGCCCAAGGATGCTGATGCCGATTTCCCTTTCAGGCTTGACAAATTTGCAGGAGATCTTAAAGAATATATATTTTCCATTCCCGACAGCAACAAGTTCTATTTATCAGGCCATTATGGGTATGAGACAGAGTGCGGAGCGAGGCTTCATGATGTTGTCATTTCAGGTATTGAAAGGCTTGCGCAGAGCATGGAGGGGATAGATTACAATGCAATACACCTGCTTTCCGAACATAAAAAATGCATCTATGACAGGCTGGTCTATGTGATGTCGCGGTATACGCTGTCTGACGGCTTTAAGCAGCTTCTTGATGAATACTTTGAGCTTGTTGAAAGGATTAACAGGGTAAGACTGAGCTTCCTGCTTGATTTGTCAAAAAATTCCGCCGCCAGCCGGCCGCCTGATAAAGCTATGCTGAATAACGCGGCCGGGGAAATAAAATTTATAAGGGACAGAGAGCATGTTGTTTTAAGCCGGATGTATGAAGAAATACACCGGGTGGCAGAGGCGGAGGCTCATGTTTTTACATATTCACAGCGTCTGAACTCGAAGAACACCGCGTGCTGAAGCAAGCAGGTATAATTATTATGTGCTTCTAAAGGGTGCCTGCCTCTGCAGCACTATCTCCTCGCTTTCGCCTGTTTTTGAATCCAGTCCCTGCAGCACAAACCGGGCTGCTTGGCTTTTTTCAGATGTTATGACAGAAAAGCAGGTGTTAAGCGGCAGACCGTGAGGCCCCAGTGGAATTTGGCCCTTGCCAGCTACAAATATGGAGGTGGGGCCGTCGGCACCCCCTATAATGCCTATGGAACAAGCCTCGGGAGACGGGTTTTCCTCCAGCGCATGCGTATATGAAATACTGCTGTCGAATTTCAGGCGGTCATTTTGAACCAGCGGAGGCTGTATTTCATAGCTTGCCTCCATACAATGAAAGCTTTGCCTTATGGGAGCATCCTTTGGAAGCTCAAAGGGCTTGCCAAGCCGCAAATACAATGTATGAGTTATTCCTGTCGCGGGGTGGACAAACGAAATGCTTTTTTCACCTTCCTCCTCCGACAGCGTAAAGCTGAGTTCGATGGGATAAAACCGGCGCTGCTCGTGTGTAATGAGCTTTAGGTTGTGTACCTTGCCAAGACGCAACATGCGCAGAAGCTTGTGAAGAATAGAAGGAGCTTTTGGATATGGGATTTTGAAGCGGCTGCAGCTAAAGCAGGCAGCGCCATTAAGAGCAGAGCGGTATGCTTCCCGTATCTCCCCAAGCTCACTGCCATCCCCTGCGAAGGGAATGTATGCGCAAGAACTGGAGGAGTAGCCTTCCTCAGCTCTATACCCGTCTATCCATATTTCCTTGATGTTTATATCCCGGAAGGGGTGCTCCTGGGCTGCGCACCGCTTTTCGACAGGAGACAGCCTCTCCTCCATATCCGAATACTTTTTATAATATGCCCTTAGCCTGTCCTCGTCCAAAATAGTAAGCAAATCAAAAACGATGCCGTTTGCAAATTTATATATGCAGGGGATATGGCGCGTAAGCCCTAAATGCTCAAATTGCCAGTCTGTACTCTCGGCCGTCCCGCCAATCCCATTTTTTTTATCCCATAAGGATGAGTCATAATGGACCTTCATTTTTAAATACCCCCTGTTTTTCAAATGTGTTAAAGACGAAATTATGTAACAAGGCTTATTATACTGTAAAAAACAAAAGAATAAAACCTTGAAGCGATAAAGAAAATATTAATTCTGTAAAAAAGATTATTGACATATGCCCATAATATATTATAATAATAATTGAAAATGACATATGTCAATAACTTTAAATAAATGTTTATTGGCAGGCTCTTAAGACGTTTGTAGTTTGAGATGGGGTGATTTTGTTGCCGAGGCCGAGAAAATGTAGAAGGGTCTGCTGCCTGCCGCAAAGCAGCCGGTTCGGGCCGGTTAATGCCAAAGCTGATACTGAGAAGCCGGTGGTTATGGCGGTGGACGAGTATGAAACCATACGGCTGATAGATCTGCAGGGCTTCACACAGGAGGAATGCTCAGAGCAGATGAACATTGCAAGAACAACGGTACAGCGCATTTATAATGATGCAAGGAAAAAGCTTGCCGATTGTCTTGTAAATGGAAAGGTTCTGGTCATTGAAGGAGGGGACTTCAAGCTGTGTGACGGACTTCTGGAAAGCTGCGGCTGCGGAGGCTGCAGAAGGCACCGGCACAGTGGCTTTTCTATGGGCCGGGAAAGTGAGAAAGAAAATAAATAAAAAAAGAAGGATATGGAGGGAAAAAGAATGAAAATAGCAGTAGCAAGCGAGGGCAAGAATGTAACCCAGCATTTTGGGCATTGCAAAAATTTTAACATATTTGAGGCTGAAGGAACCGGAATAATTAAAGAGGAGTCCGTTTCAAATCCGGGGCACAGGCCGGGCTTTCTGCCTAATTTTCTGGGGGATATGGGTGTGAACGTTATTATATCCGGCGGAATGGGAGGAGGAGCCATTGAAATCTTTAATGAAAGAGGAATAGAGGTTATAACAGGTGCTTCAGGCACTGCCCTGAGTGCCGCCGAGAGCTATCTTAAGGGAGCGCTGAAATCGACCGGCTCGGTCTGCCATGAGCACCAGCACCACGATGAATGCGGAGGGTAAAGTTATTGCATCCTGCCACTTGACAAATAATCATGATTGAAATAAAATATAACAGTGTTATATAATGCTGTTATATTTTTTTTTATACTTAATAAAACAGGCTGGTGATGCGGTGGGTGGCAGTGATTTAAACACGTTGGAAAAAATCATGGAAGAAGGAAAAAGGGAGTTTCTGGAAAAAGGCTTTAACGATGCCTCGCTGCGCAACATTGTAAAGCGGGCGGGAGTGACTACGGGCGCGTTTTACGGCTATTACAGGGATAAGGAGGCTTTTTTTGAAGCCATGGTATCGCCTGCCGTAAATGGGCTGATGAAGCTGCTTTTATCTGCGCATAAAAGCTTTGACGAGCTGCCGCAGGATGTCAAAAAGAGCTGTGTATACACCTACTCCATTAGTTATCATAACGAGCTGGTTTCATATATATACGATCATTTTACTGAATTCAAGCTGCTTATTACCTGCTCGGGGGGCACGGCCTTTTCGGATTTTATAAACAGCCTTGTTGAGGCGGAGGAGGAGGCCACCTTGAGATTTGTCGAATCGACGGGTAATGACGCATTAAGCTCAGGCAGGGCGACACCGGAGCTCATTCATATTATTTCAAGCGCGTATTTTTCAGCGGTATTCGAGGTGGTGGCGCATGATATGACGAGGGAAGCCGCCGACAGCTATATAGAAAGCCTGAGGCAGTTTTTTACGGCAGGCTGGAAGACTATTTTGACACCCTGATATATTGAGGTTCCAAAGGGACCTCAAAAAAATTATGCTAAAGTTAGAATTGACTAACTAAAACGAACAAAATAATTCTTACTTAATTTTTAAAAACATTTTTATTAAAGAAAAGGGGAGTTAGTTATGAAAGAAAAAAAAGCAAAGGCGGTACGGCCCAAGACAGGTATGGCAAGGCTGATGGAGCTTGCGGCATCAAAAAAGCCATTGATAATTTCTTCGGTGGCGGCGTCTGCTCTGGCCTCCGTTGCCTCCTTTATTCCGCACATTGCAATATATTATGTTGTGCGGGAGATACTTGTGGCTTATCCTGATTTTTCGGGTATGGACGTACACAAAATCATCCGCTTCGGATGGCTTGCGTTCGGAGGTATTCTGCTGAACATTCTGCTGTACTTCATAGCACTGATGTTTTCACATCTGGCGGCATTTGGAACGCTGTACGATCTTAAGGTCAAATTTGCATCCCATATTGCAAAAGTACCGCTGGGATTTCATATCCTTATAGGAAGCGGCAAGCTGCGCAAGATTATGGATGAGAACATTGAGAAGATAGAGGGCTTCATTGCTCATCAGCTTCCCGATCTTGCGGCATCCCTTGTAGCGCCGGTTGTAATGTTTATTATTCTTCTGTCTGTAGACTGGCGTTTTGGACTTTCTGCTGTCGTGGGCATTGTAATTGCCTTTGCCGTCCAGATTACGGCCTACGGCAATGAAGGCGCAAAAACGATGATGAAGAAATACCAGTCCTCCATGGAGGACATGAACAACGCGGCGGTAGAGTATATCCGGGGCATTACCGTTGTTAAGGCCTTTAAGCAGACGGTATACTCCTTCACGAGGATGCATGACGCAATTAAGGATTATACAAAAATGGTGATTCCGTATACTCTGAGCTGGGAAAATTACATGTCGGCATTTACAACCATTGTCAATAACATTTATCTGTTTCTTATTCCCACCGGCATATTGATAGGAATCAATACAAATGATTATGTTTCCTTTGCGGGTAAGTTTATTTTCTATTTAATCTTTGTTCCGTCCATAGCATCCATCATGATGAAAATAATGTACGTCACAAGCAGCGGAATGCATATTATGGGAGGGGTTGAGCGCATGGACGAGATTTTGCATACTCCTCACCTGCCGCAGCCTCAAAACCCCAAAACGGCCCAGAGGCATGATATTGCTTTTGATAATGTGTCCTTCTCATATTCCGGTCAGGAAAATGAGGCACTATCGGGGGTTTCCTTTATTGCGGGAGAAAATGAAATCACCGCTATAGTAGGCCCGTCGGGAGGCGGCAAGAGCACCATAGCTCATCTGATCCCGCGCTTTTTTGACGTATCGGACGGAAGCATCCGCATAGGGGGCATAGATATACGAGATATGACCTCCGAGCACCTTATGGAAAAGGTAAGCTTTGTTTTCCAGGATGTGTTTCTTTTTAAGCAGAGCATTATGGAAAACATCCGTATCGGAAATCAAAATGCAACGGAGGAGGAGATTGTTGCGGCGGCTAAGGCCGCCCAGTGCCACGAATTTATCCAGAGGCTTCCAAATAAATACAACACCGTTATCGGAACAAGGGGAGTCCACCTGTCGGGTGGCGAGAAGCAACGTATTGCTATTGCGAGGGCCATTGTAAAAAATGCGCCTGTGATAGTTCTGGATGAAGCGACAGCTTTTTCAGACCCCGAGAATGAGTACCTCATCCAACGCGCCTTTGAAAAGCTCATGCACGGCAAGACGGTTATTATGATCGCGCACCGCCTGTCTACCATACGGAGTGCCAATAACATTATTGTAATGGATAAGGGGCGTGTGGCGGAGCAGGGAAACCATGACGAGCTGCTTGCACTGAAGGGAAAGTATTTTGGAATGTGGGAAATGTATACAAAAACGCTTGACTGGAAGATGGAGAGGAAGGGGGCTTTGAGGTAAATGTTTAAATTAAAGGAAGCTCTTATGCTTACCGATAAGGGATATTCAGATTTAAAAAAGGCGATTGCCGCGTGTACACTCACAAATCTTTCAATGATGCTGCCGTTTGGAGTAACAATACAAATTTTTGCAGAGCTTTTAAGACCCATGATGGGACAGGAGATTTCATGGACGAGAATGTGGATGCTTTTAGGCTGCGGCATTATAGCGGCGGCGGTAGTGTTTGCCGCAAGCAAAAACGATTATAAAAAGACTTATGTCACCTCATATATGGAGGCCGAAAGCACGAGAATCAGCGTGGCGGAACGTATACGAAAGCTTCCCATGAGCTTTTTCAACTCAAAGGATTTATCGGAGCTTACCACAAATATAATGGCCGACTGCTCTACCACCGAGCATGTATTGAGCCATATTGTTCCCCAGATGTTTGCAAACGGGATATCCGTTACGGTGATTTGCGCAATGCTTGCCATATTTGAGTGGAGGCTGTCGCTTGCCATATTTTGCACCGTTCCCATAGCTTTCTTTATAGTACTGGGAAGCAGGAAAATTCAGAGGAAGTTAAGTAAAAGGCATGTGGAGGCCAAGCTTGAAGCGTCGGGCCAGGTGCAGGAGTACCTTGAGGGAATTAAAGTCATAAAGGCGTGCGGGCTTGACGGAAGCAAGTTCTCAGCTCTGGATAACGCCTTTCGCATGATGAAGAAAATGGCTATTAAAATGGAATTTGTCACAGGGATTTTTGTGACGGGAGCGCAAATGTTTCTTCAGGCGGGTGTGGGGCTGACTGTTTTTGTTGGGACATACCTGCTGACGGGAGGCAAAATTGAGCTTATTCCGCTGCTTATGTTTTTTGTCATTGTCGTAAGAATTTACGGGCCAATCTTAGTTGAGCTGACGCTGCTGCCTGAGCTGCTTTACCACCGCACCTCCACAGAGAGAATGCGCACGCTTATGAATGCGCCTACTATGGAGGGCAGCTCGGAGAAGCCTGTTTCAGACTGGAGCATAGAGCTCGATAACATATCCTTCAGCTATAATGCAAATAATGAACCCTCGGATGCAGTCATTAAAAACCTGTCAGTTTCCATTCCTTCCGACGCTATTACGGCGCTGGTGGGGCCTTCTGGCTGCGGAAAGAGTACTATTTCGCGGCTTATAGCGAGGTTTTGGGATGTAAGCGCGGGTGCCGTTAAAATCGGAGGGGTTGATGTAAAAACGCTGGAGCCGGAGCATCTTATGAGCTATATGTCGTTTGTGTTTCAGGATGTAGTGCTTTTTAATGACACCATTTACAACAACATACGCATAGGTAACATGGATGCAACAGAGGAGCAGGTAATGGAGGCCGCCAGAGCAGCCTGCTGTGATGAGTTTGCAGGTGCTCTGCCGGAAGGCTACCAGACAATGCTGGGAGAAAACGGAAGCACGCTTTCCGGGGGAGAGAGACAGAGGATTTCTATTGCCCGCGCGCTTTTAAAAAATGCACCCATTGTTTTGCTGGATGAAGCCACCGCGTCACTTGACCCTGAAAATGAAGTTCTGATTCAGCAGGCTATTTCCAAGCTGATAGCGGGAAAGACGGTTATTGTCATTGCACACAGGCTGAGAACCGTTGTAGGAGCGGACAAAATTATAGTTCTAAATGACGGTCAGCTTGTTGAGGAGGGCACTCATGAGGAACTGATTCAAAACAAGGGACTTTATCAGAGACTCTACAGCATCCAGAAGGATAGCCTTGGATGGAGTGTATAACCCATAAAACAGGCTGCATGTCCCTGCCGTACCGTTAAAGCCTATTAAAATTTAACTATTTGTTAAATTGTTGAAGCTAAAACACCTATATTATATAGATATAAAGATTTGCTTTAATAAGGCATGTTTTATTTTAGGGGAGCATTGACTATGGCAATTACAGGCAGGGATGGCTTTTTTATGGCTAAAAAAGGCAATATACCCGCTTTTGAAAAACTCATGAGCGCTTATGAAGGAAGGATTTTCAATATAGCCCTTGCAGCCGCAGGCAGCCGTGAAAGAGCAAGCGAACTGGCTCAGGAGGTTTTTGTAAGAGTTTATAAATCCATGGCAAGGCTTGAATCGGAGGGGCAGCTTCCTGCGCTGGTCTATAGAACAGCTAAAATAGTTTGCGTTGATGAATGCGATATTATTGATGCATACAGCAAATAGCCAATTTCGTTTAATTATAGTACAATAATGCTATAGGCGAAATGGCTATTTGCTATTTATAGGCTTTATGTATCTGAATTTTATACGCTGCAGTTGTATGGAGGGTAGTATGAGTGAAATGGAGACAAAGGTTCTTGTGGTTGAGGATGAGGAATCAATAAGAAAGTTTATTACTATAAATCTTGAAAGATCGGGCTTTAAGGTTTTCCAAGCAGTATCCGGCGAGAAGGCTCTTGAAATGGCAGACTGCTTTAAGCCTGATATAATGGTGCTTGACATAATGCTTCCGGGAATTGACGGCTTTGAGGTGTGCAGAAGAGTTAGGGAGGAAATGCCCGATATAGTAATTATAATGCTGACAGCCAGAGGACTTGATATGGATAAAATATCAGGACTTGAGCTGGGGGCGGACGACTATATGGTAAAGCCGTTTAATCCTCTGGAGCTTGTCGCCAGGATAAAGACAATTATGAGGCGTATATCTGTAAATAAACAGCCTCAGGAGACTATTTGCTTTGAGAATCTGTTGCTTGATCTGAAATCCCAGAAATTCTTTAAAAATTCTCTGGAGGTTGAGCTTACCCCCACCGAATTTTCCATACTGAAAATATTCATGAAAAATACAGGTAAGGCACTTAGCAGGAATGAGCTGCTAAACTCGGTATGGGGAAAAAATTACTTTGGAGACTTAAAAACAGTAGATGTTTACATAAGACGTATAAGGGAGAAAATTGAGGACAATCCGTCCGAGCCGTATTTTATTGAAACGGTATGGGGATATGGATACAGATGGCAAGAGGGATAATATGGATAGTATTAAAAAGCGTCTGGTACTATATTTTATATTTATAGTAGTATTCACTGTAATTATTCTTGAGGTGCTGATTGCAAATATAGTAAGGCAAAATTATTACAAAAACCTTGAAGACATCCTTTCCAACCAGATCAGGGTATCCTGCGACCTGTATTTGAGGTACTTCTCAGACTCGACTCTATATGATAATGTTATGAATAATGTGGATACCTTTTGGAGACAGGTGCCTGCTCAGGTGCAGATAATTGATACGCAGGGCAAGCTAATCATGGATTCCATAGGCGTTATTCCGCCGGAGGGCATGGATATGCCCGATGTTGTGCAGGCCCTTAAGGGAGAAAAGGGCAAATGGATGGGAAGCGTAAATTATGACAGCTCGCAGGTTATGGCGGTAGCATACCCTTTGAGATCTCAGGAGCGTATTGTAGGGGCATTAAGGTTTATAAGCTCTCTGGGCAAGGTTAATGAGGATATAAAAAGGGTAGAGAGTGTGTTTCTTCTTATAGGAGGTATTGTAATAATACTTTCCAGCCTTCTTAGCGTAATACTTTCAAACAGCATTGTAAATCCTCTTAAGGAGGTTACCGAGGCGGCTGAAAAAATGGCTTCGGGAAACTTTAAGGTACAGAGCCGAAAGAGATACGATGATGAGGTGGGAAAGCTGTCGGACACCCTTAATTATATGGCTGAAGAAATAACGAAAAAGGATCAGCTTAAAAATGATTTTATATCCTCCGTGTCTCATGAGCTGAGAACACCGCTCACGTCTATAAAGGGATGGGCTGTTACTCTGAAGGAAGGGAATGCCTATGAGGAGGAAATGCTGCGTGATGGCCTGGAAATAATTGAAAAGGAGGCCGACAGGCTTACCACCATGGTTGAGGAGCTATTGGATTTCTCCAGATTTGTAAGCGGAAAGATTGCTATAAAAAAGGAATATGTAGATGTAGGGCAGGTTATGGAGCATATAAGAAAACAGCTTAAGCCAAGGTCAGAGCGGGACAATATCAGCCTTCAGGTGGAATACCCGGATGACCTGCCATTTATGATGAGTGATGAGAACAGGCTTAAGCAGGTTTTTATAAACATACTTGACAACTCGTTTAAGTTTACACCCTCAGGCGGAAGCATATTGTTTAAAGCCGGTTATACTGGTAAATACATTGAATTTTTTATAAAGGATTCGGGCTGCGGAATACCGGGTGAGGAGCTGCCTAAGGTGAAGGACAAGTTTTATAAAGGAAGAAACAGCAAGTCAAGAAACGGAATAGGGCTTTCGGTATGTGATGAGATAATAAAGCTGATGAACGGCAGCTTCGAGATAAAAAGTGAAGTGGATAAGGGTACTGAAACGCTTATAAAGCTGCCGGTTTAGAAAAGGAGGATTGCAGATGGGTAAATATGCTTTTAAAACAGTTTGCTTGATATGCTGTGCCCTTTTTATGCTTCTGAATATATCGGGGTGTGCCGAGACACCTATTGATGCTGCGGAAAAGATTGTCCCGCCTCAGAACAACCTTGTTCCTTTAGAGGGCAGATGGGTAATTATGAATCATATAACCGAAGAGCCTGCCGATATGCATAAGCAGTCAGAGGAGCAGTGGGAGGGGCGGATAATGGAGTTTACAAAGGATACTCTGGCACTGGATGGCTTGAGGTGGGACGGTGTAAGCTATAAAATAAAGGTGGTAAACACAGAGGAATATTTTTTGTATAAGTATAAGGGGCCCATTGAGGGCATGGGAATTACAAGCAAGGATATTCATGTGATAACCGCTTCCTCCACAGACAAATTCCTGTACGAATTTATAAAAATAGACGACAATAAATTTATTTTAAACATGGATAATGAATTCTTCCGTCTTGAGAAAATTATGGATAAGGTAGAGGTGCTGTCGCAGAAAAGGGTTCCGGATACGGATGAAAGAAATTTGCACGTTTTAATAGCGCAAAGGCAGACATCTGCTTCCGGGCTGCTTTTAGGCATACGCTCTGCCGAGCCCGGCAGCAATTCGGCGGATGCTGCGTTTCCTCCTAAGTATAGCTACAGCACTCTGTGGATCTCTTGGGCTTATGAAAAGCCGGGACCTATACTTAGGGCGGACGGAATTTTTCTTGCGAGGAAAAGTGGCTTTTGGAGAGTACAGGTAAAAGAAAATAAAAGTGATGACGGAAATAGGGTTGAGGATTTCATTGAGGCGTACAGCATATCAAAAAAGGATGAGGAGGCCGCTTATGAAGACTCTGGGGACCCCTTCTTCTGGAAATATAAAGAGGGCACGTTGAGAAAGTCTATATTATATATCGGAAATGATTATATATCTGTAAAAAAGATAGGGGCGGGAAAGTACAAGGATAGCGGGAAAAACTGGGAACAGAATAAGCTTGTTGTACTGCCTGTCGATAATGTATCAAACAGGGAGGGAATAAAAATATCGGATGTAATGGGTTCGGAGGGAAGAATAAGTGTTGAACGTGCAATCGACGCTCTGCCTGAAGACTATATGCCCAGAGGGCTGGATCTATGGACGCACGAGCAGAGCTTTGCTCTTTTCAGAAAAACCGGACACTGGTTTGTCAAGGGAAGGATAGACATAGACGAGGGGGGTTCCAGCAGGTATTTTGACTATAACATAAACCTCATTCCGCCGCGGGAGCTTGTGGCGTATGACATATTGCACCTGTCATGGACGGAGATAAAGGATAAAATCCCCGAAGCTCTGGACGCGTTCACCTCTCCTAACGAGGATATTGCCGTTATTGTAACAAAGAATTCTATAATGTTATATAAAATAGATTCGGGAAGGCTTTCGGAAGGGCCCATAAAGAAGGTGGGGCTGGAAACGGGAGCTTCTGTGGTTATGGCTGAATGGTCAACTGGCAGCTATGTGTCAAAGTGGGAGAAAATCTTTATAAGAGAAAACGACGTAAAGGAAATGAAATGAAAACAGGTCTTAAAAGCCTGCCATGCTCTTCAGCTTTATTGATATCCATTCAAGATGGCCTAAATCCATACTTATTCCCCACGCATATGCTGAGGATACAATAATATTAAATATCAGGGAAAAGGCTAATATGGGGAGTATAAAGGATTTTAAGGATAATGGGACGGATGACACCGCAAGTCTTATAAAGGGATGGATGAAATACAGTGTAATTACCGACATAATTCCCCATGTTATAGATGCGCGTAAGCAGATGAAGCCGTGAACATTAAAAAGCTCATGGCTGTAATCCCACAGTACAATGTTAAATAGCAGCCTCATCAGCACTCCTGCAATGTACTCGAGTGATGTGGCTATAACAGATGCACCTGTAAATACTAAAAATATATTGTGTTTAAAGTGCTTTAACAGCTTTATAAGAAATACTGCTGCCAAGCCATAAATACAGCAGAAAGGCCCAATGAGGAAGCCCCTGCTTACAAAATGCCCTTTGCTTAGAGAAAGGTAGACAGTCTCAATACACCAGCCTATAAAAGAATATATAATAAAATAAAGCAGAAGATTTGTGAGCCTTAGGTAAGATAGCGAATTATTGTTCACACATGCCTCCGCCGGTGCCAAACACATATTGCGTTCAACGGGATTCTCCTACCATTATGCTATGAATAATTCTGCGGCTCTGTTACTTTCTATTAAGAAGGGATAAATAGCGGGGATACTCCCCGCCATTTACTGCAGCATTGTTTGCATAAGCTGTCCCGCGTCTGTAGTAGGTGTTCGGCATGAAAAGTTTTCACATACATATGCCGTTGCCTTGCCGTCAACCACTCTGTAGTTGTCAATAAAGGGTATAACCGATTTCAGACTGTCACTGCTGTCTAAGGTGTGGAGCATTGAAACGGTGAACGGCCTGAACTGGCCCTGTATTACCTCAAGCATTTTACTAGTGCCGACGTCCTGCTCGCCTGCCACAAGAATAACCTCCCTTGCCGCAGAGCGGGTAAACAGAAAGGCCGACAGAAAGAAGGAATGACCTGCGGGGCTGCTTGAAATGCTTTGCCCGAAGGCCCTAAACTGCTGCAATGCCCGGTCCTCCAGATCGTGCCTGCCTGAAAGCCTTGCAAGCCGCAAGAAGCTCATAGCAGCTACTGAATTGGCGGAGGGTGCCGCTCCGTCATAGCTTTCCTTGGGTCTTGCTATAAGCTGTTCACCGTCGCTTCCATACAGAAAGAGGCCGCCGTTTTCTTTATCCCAGAACAGCCGGACAAGGTCATCACTCAGGCTCAGGGCCTTTTGGAGATAATATGGATTATAGGTTGTCTGGTAAAGCTCAATAAGTCCCCATATAAGAAAGGAATAGTCCTCTGCATAGCCGGGGTAGGCCGATTCGCCGTCCCTGTATCTCGCAAGAAGCCTCCCGTCGGGTCTCACCAGTCTGTCAAAAATAAATCCGGCAGCCCTCTCAGCGGCGGCAGTATACCTTTTATCCTTCAGAATGCGTCCTCCCATTGACATGGCGGCTATCATAAGTCCGTTCCATGAGGTGAGGATTTTGTCGTCCTTATGCGGGTGTACGCGTGCCTCCCTGTGTTCAAACAGCTTTTGCCGGCATTCCTCAATAAGCCGTTTGTCATTTTCAGGCACCGGGCCGTTTATAAGGTTGGGTATATTAAGGCCCTCAAAATTGCCCTTGGGGGTAATGTCATAATAGCTGCAATATTTGCGGCCTTTTTCTTCTCCAAGCACCCTTATTACTTCCTCCTGCGACCACACATAAAATTTGCCCTCATGACCTTCCGAATCGGCATCCTCAGCCGAATAGAATCCTCCTTCGGGAGAAGTCATATCCCTCATCACATAGGCAAATATCTGCCTTGCGGTATCTGCATATTTTTCATTTTTCAACGCCTGATAAGTCTCCATATAAGCTATTGACAAAAGGGCGTTGTCATAGAGCATTTTCTCAAAATGAGGCACCAGCCATTTTCTGTCGGTGGAATACCTGCTGAAGCCAAAGCCTATGTGATCATATATGCCTCCGGCGTTCATTGAGTCCAGTGTTTTTGCAACCATTTCGGCAGCTTTGGGCTCCTTTGAGGTATACCAGAAGCGCAGCAAAAAATAAAGATTATGGGGGGATGGGAATTTTGGCGCGGCTCCGAAGCCCCCGTAAGCACTGTCGAAGTGGGAGGTAAGTGCGGAGAAGGCCTCGGAAGGGATTTCCGCAGGAATTTCATAGTGTGACGACGTAACATTTTCTTTAATTGCGTTTACTATTTCAGTTCCCGAATCGACAAGCGAGCTTCTTTGATTTTTCCATGCATGAGTTATTCTATCCAATATGGACATGAGACCTGGAATACCCATGCGGTCATTTTTAGGGAAATAGGTTCCGGCGTAGAAGGGCTTTTTATCGGCTGTCATAAATATTGTCATGGGCCATCCGCCGCTGCCGGTCAATGCCTGGCACACCGTCATATAAATGTGGTCTATATCGGGACGCTCCTCACGGTCAACCTTTATTGAGATAAAGTCTCTGTTAAGAAGCCTTGCGACCTCCTCGTCCTCAAAGGATTCTTTTTCCATCACGTGGCACCAATGGCAGGTGGAATAGCCTATGCTCAAGAAAATGGGCTTGTCCTCGCCTGCCGCTCTCCCGAAGGCCTCCGGCCCCCAAGGATACCAGTCTACGGGGTTGTGTGCGTGCTGGAGGAGGTAGGGGGATTTTTCGTTAATCAATTTATTTGTATATTTGTGTTCGGGCATAATCTTCATCTCCTTAAAAGTTATTCACTTTATTATTACCCGAATTTTGAATATTAAATTTATCAGAAAATATGTTCATTAAAGAATCACTTCTATGTTATAAAAAAATAAGAAAACCTTACCTAATTGCTAAGTAAAGTTTTCTTATGAAGTCTTTTAGTTTTAATCTCTTAAAAATAATCTCTTAAAAAACCTTAAAGCTGTTACCTTTCAAGAATATAAAAAATATCTATATCTTTTTAGAAACTGAAATTTTTAAATACAAAAATAATCTATGATATAAAGTATACACTAATTAAAATGTTTTATGCAAGTATTTTTTAAATATTTACTATCCAATCAGCATCAGGAGTTACAATTCTTCTTGAATTCATATATGCCATATCCAGTGGAAGTACAGTTTTTGCCAAATAGGTTTCGCCTGCTTTAGTTATAACTAAAGCAAGGAGAGCCTTAGTAGAATTAGGTGGGCATAATGGCAATAATAATTGGATTTTTGACTTATTAGTATCTTTATCTGTAAAAAATTGAGGTATTGCAATTTTATAATTTCTTCTTACTCTTTTTTCTGCTCGTTTTGTTGATTGCTCTAACCAACTAAGTAAATCACTTGGACTACCATCAAGTCCCACATCTTGAAACCTTGAAATATTATGCTCAACTATATGCTCGTCATTAAAACGAATATCTAACCTTTTGTCAAATATGAGGTCGGAAGGGTTGTCCCAATATTCGGCTATATCTGGTAACTTGCTAAATGAAGTCATTTCATTATCAATACTTTTACAAAATTTCACAAAGTTCCATTGCTTAGATGTTGTAGCAGGGTATCGGATATTTTTTGTAAAATATGCATAAATGTCTCTTTCGTATTCTTTAGTTTGAAGCCCTGTATTAAAACACATGGCAGACTCATCATCCAGAATAGCTATTTTACTTTCTGCTTTCAATCTATCATAAGTGAAGTATAAATAATTGTTTAATATCGGGAAGTTCCTTTGACCTGAAGGGTCTTTATATTTTTCTGATTTAAAATTCCATTGTTCATCTTTTGCCATATCTGCTAATTTACTTAATTTAGTCTCAAAAAAATAGCTGTGCAATCCAACAAAGGCATCCTGCTCCAAACTATATTCTGATATATAATTGCCTTCCATCATAGAATCATCCCCCTATAAAGTTAATAAGTACATTATACACCAAAATTTTTAAATCCAAAACATTTTATGGATTTATATACAATAAAGGATATGCAAATAAAGGAATATTGGTTTTTTCAATATTTTTATGACAACGAATGTTTGCTTTATACAAACATATGTATATGCAATGAAGGTTTTATTTAAGATAGCAAAAAACAGGAGTGTCCCCTTTTATATATTTGTGTTCGGGCATAATCTTCAACTCCTTAAAAGTTATTCACTTTATTATTACCAGAATTTTGAATATTAAATTTATCAGAAAATATGTTCATTAAATAATCACTTCTATGATTATCTCTTTTGAAGGGTGACGGTTAATGTGAAAATAAAGCGGTAAGATGATGAAATCGGAATGCCACAGGGGACGTCAGAGCGTGTGAAAACTCCAAAATTGCCAAAGAAATTGCAACACGCCACCGCTGAGGCATCATGGGGTACGGTGCCTCCGCTTTCCCTTCGATCCTTTGCTCCGCTACGGAAGCGGGCGAATCCGTCATCAAGATTCCTCCGCTACTTTTTTGCAAGAACTATAGCTTAAAATTTCACTCAAAATAGTTTTTACACAGTCTGACGTTCCGTACAAACCGCTTTCAGATAACAAAAAAACAGGAGCGTCCCAATGGTAAACGGTATAAAAAATTAATTTGCAGTATTAAGAGAAGTGTAATCATATAATACTATTTATAGAGGAATATCCTAAAAAATGTCGAACTTTATTTTTATAAATATTCTTATTGGAAAACATATAAAATGGAGGTGTATAAATGAATTATGAGTGGCTTGATTTTCTTAGAAAAGAATATGCAAAATTGACAGACTTACATTACTGCACTATAAAAAGAAAAATAGTTTATACCTTTTTAGCCAACTTGGGCTATGAAAAAGAATACTTTAAAGAAATCGAAAATACTGGATATATCGATATTTTTGCTTCAGATTTTTCATCCAAAAATAAAATTATTATAAGAGCTTTAGAAGGCAACTCAAAAATAGGAAATGATGTTTTTGAACATTTCGTAAATACTCTTTTTAATTCTCAAATTGATTGGGGAATAGTATGTAATGGAAAAGATTTTATTTTAGTAAATAGCAAAATTGATGGAGAATATGAGCATAAGAAAGTATTACAATTTAACTTGCGCTTTACTTCGACAGAAGACTACCTTGAATATTTTTCATTCAACTCAATATTTAAAAGTAAGGTTACAAATTACTTTCTGTATTTGATGCAATTCAAGTCGTATAAACTTCGTGAAAGCAATAAAATTTCGTCATGGATAAGCTATGAGTCTGTTCTGCTAAATTTTTTTAAATATATGGCTGAAAAAAAACATTATAGAGAATTAGAGCATATTGACTACAATGATTTCAAAGAATTTATTACTTATGAGATCGACTTGAAGAAAAAAGAGGAAAAAAGATACGCTCAATCTATCCATACAATTTTTAATAAATTTGCATACATTAAAGGGTTTTATGATACCCTGATAAAAAATGGGGTGATCTCTAATAATCCTTTTGACTTATTAAGTAATGAGAAAAAATTAGAGGGTATTGAGTATATTGAAGAAAATGAAGAATTTGAACCCTTACAAGAAGATGAAATAAATAAAATACTATCTTATTACGAAAATTATCAAGATTCTGAACGAAATAAATTAATTTTTTTATTATGCCTCTATGCTGGTCTAAGTAGAGGTGAAATAAGAAATTTACAGGAAGAAAACATTGATTTGGAAAAGAAATACCTGTGTGTGGGCGAAAAAACAGTTCCACTTTCAGAGGGTATTGCACAAAAATTAAAAGATTATATTATTTCAATAAAAGACGATGCTGATTTTAGTGGGTTCGTATTTTATAGTAATTATAGCAAATATAAGAGTGGACCATTAAGTGAAAATGCCATTAACAACATAATTAAGGGATATTCAAAATATTTTGTTTACCCGTTACCTATTGAAAGACAAAAGCAAATTACTCCTGAATTTTTAAAAAAATCTTTAGTCAAAAGAATGTTTAAAAATAAATTCACTATTGAAGAAATCTTAAAACTAACAGACCTTGAACTATCAACAATTGCACGTTATATTGCCACATCTGAAATAAAGGACAAAACAAATTTAGATAAAATGTTGAAATTTCACCCATATAAAGATTTTTTTTAAGTTTTGTAAAAGGGGGACACTCCTGCTTTTTCAATGCTTATAGCGGTGAATGTTTACTTTAGGAGCTTTTCCTTTAAAGTAAGTACTTCTTGACAACTTGTAGCAACAAGATTATAATTAATTTGTTGCTACAAGTTGGAGGTGATGATTTGGTAGCAAGAAAAAAG
>NZ_QPJT01000012.1 GCF_003337415.1 Anaerobacterium chartisolvens
AACTCCCATAAAGCCGTTAATCATTATTGTGGAACCGTCATTTATAAACTTGACGGCTTCGCTTATGCTTATTAATTTATTCATTTAAGACCCCCATGCCTGATTTCGTATATGATAAATAAACCTTTAAATGTTTTATAATTATGAGTTGACTCCAACATTATAAAAAATAAAGGATTTAATTGCTTGCCACTTTTTATTATTTGATAGTCAGTTTTTGTTGTATACAATTATTGCTAAAATTAGAATCCAGCCAACAAGCTGCTGTCTGGATTCTAATTTTTTTGCTTTATGCTGTTACTTGCTCTTTAAAAATTCATCAAGCTGTCTCTGCTTTTCAGCAATAACCTTGTCAATTCCGGCTTTTTTAAGCTTGTCTATAAAATCAGGCAGGCTCTTATCAGGGTCCATTATTCCGCTTCCCATAGCCCTTACATACTGTCCGTAAACATTTTGGAGCGCCGTCATTTCGTTCTTTACGCTGCTCGAATCAAAGCTAAAGCCTAATGCAACCGATTTATTGGCGGATTTATTAAACTCATCCATCTGCTTCCACAGATCAGGCGCATCGCCCTTCCATACATGTGACAGGAATTGGTTGCCAAATTCAAACGCCGAGTGCAACGCATACCCTGTATTTTGTGCATTAACACCTTCAGGGTAATCGATTACCCCGTCTTCCGTTTTTACATAGTGCTTGCCCTCTATTCCCCATGCAAACAGATTATGGATATCTTTATCAGAAAACATAAGGTTTAAGAACTGCATGGCCTTTTCCGAATTTTTGCTGTAGCTGGGGATGCCCCACATAAATGTCATCAGGTTGGAGGTCAGTGATTGTGCGGGCACAATTTCAGCACTTACGACGGGAATTCCTGTTTGCAAGGATATCTGACCGTCTATACCCGGCTTTCCGGCCTGTGAGAATGAAAATATCTTTCCGCTTCTCATAAGGCTCTGTGCCGGCTCTGAATTTGTTGCGGAATCCTTGAGAACATACCCTGAGGTATACCATCTCCTTGCCACCTTGAGTGTGTCGGCATACAGCTGTGATTCATAATAGTTTGAAACCTTTGGAGTATTCAGATCCATAAGAACTCCGAACCAATCCCCCAGATAGTCTCCACCGGGTATTGAAAATGCCTGATCCAAGCCCTGCTGGGCATCCTGCCCGAACATATGCGGGGTAATACCGGGTTCTTTCTCCTTAATTACCTTAAATACAGCCTCCATGTCATCCAACGTCTTGATTTTAGTAATATCAATGTTGTGTTTTTCAACCATATCCTTTCTCATGAACAGCCTGATGCTGTTTGCGAAATCGTGGTAATTGGGAACGGCATAAACCTTGCCCTTTTGAGTGCCCACAATCATATTTTCGCCAATGACACTTTTTATGTCCTGTCCGTATTTATCCAGTAGGTCATCCAGCTCCATAAGCTGTCCGTTTCTGGTCTGGCCGTAATAGTCAAATATCGGCCCTAAAACTCCCGTTGCCAGCAAGTCGATCTTTTCATTGCCCGCCAGCATAAGCTTAACCTGCTGTGCGTAAGCGCCTACGTTAATGGGTGTAAGCTTTATGGTTGCATTTATCTTTTCCTTTGAAATTTTGTTGATTTCATCAACAACCAAATTCATATCCGCAGGGGGGTTTGAAAAGATCAAGGCTACCATGGATAATTCCGTTGGCGGTCCGTTCTCCGAATTTGCTCCGTCGGAGCCGCTTTGTTCCGTTCCGGCACCTTTTGTTGAATCATCAGGCGCGGAGGATCCATTTCCACATCCAGCCAATACCGAAATAATAAGGGTAAGTGCTAATACCAAACTTAAAATTCTCTTTTTCATGCTCTTCCTCCTTTAAATTTGAGATGGAATTGGGTACATATATTCTGTTCCTTGCGGCATACGTTAAATGCCGCAAAAATTATGTTTAATGCTTTTGATATATATGTGGCGATAAAGATTTTACATAGAGGATATAACTTGCCGGAAGAAATTTTTATTTGACCTATAAGGAATACCTCTAAGAAAAATGCCGAGTGACAAACCCAAGAGACTTTTCCCCGCAAGGCACTTTTTCGTTGCTATTAAAAATTTCTGCAGGCATTTGTATCCTCTATGATTGTAAAATCTTTATCGCATCCTATATAGAATAAAGAAGTAAGCGTTAGAATTGACTATCCCTTAACAGCGCCTATAGTGATGCCCTTAATAAAGTACTTTTGGAAAAACGGGTATACCGCGATGATGGGAACAACGCCTATAACGGCTATAGCCATTCTCATTCCCGTAGTGGGTATACCTGCCGTTGCCGACCCTGAATTTGCTCCCAGATTTGTACTGGCAAGGAATTGAATATCCGTCATCATACGGTTTAAAATATTCTGCAAGCTAAACAGCTTGGGATTAGTGAGATAGATTAGCCCATTATACCAGTCATTCCAATAAGCTATTGCCTGAAACAGTCCGACGGTTGCCATTATAGGAAAGGATAGGGGAAATACAATCAGGCGAAAGGTTTTGAACTTTCCCGCACCGTCTATATTTGCCGCCTCAATAACTGCATCCGGTATATTCGTCTGGAAATAAGTCCTTGCAAAGATAACATTATAGCCGTTCATCAAAAGGCCCGGAACCAGTAATGCCCAAATTGTATTTTTAATGTGAAATATCTGGGTGTACATCAGATACGTAGGTACAAGCCCTCCATTGAACAGAAGCGTAAAAAATACAAGGAATGAAAATACGTTTCTGAAAGGGAGCTCCTTCCTTGACAAAGGGTAGGCGAGAAATATTGTAAATATCAGGCTTAACAACGTTCCCAGTACCGTCATCAGTATTGTGATTTTATAGCCGTTCAGAATTAATGAGGACTGTTGAAACAGATATTCATAAGCCTCTAAGCTGAATTTTTCAGGAAAGAAGGAATACCCGTTTTTCAATATAACCGCCTCATCCGTCAGGGATGATATAAATAGCAGTAAAAAGGGAAGAATACTTGCGGCGGACAGTAAAGCCAATACAACATGTGCAACCAAATTGAGAGACTCTATTTTTCTGATTTTCATTTATCTCACCCCTCTTAGAACAAAGCATTGTCTCTGTTTATTTTTCTAACAACCAGATTTGCGGCCAATACTAATATGAAGCCTACAACAGACTGGTACAGTCCCGCCGCAGAAGACATTCCGATATCTCCAAGCTGCAGAAGCCCGCGGTATACATAAGTATCAATAACACTGGTGGTATCATATAACGCTCCTGAATTCATGGGAACCTGATAAAAAAGTCCGAAATCCGAATAAAAAATCCTTCCGATTGCCAGCAGCACCATCATTACTATTGTGGGCTGAATTAAAGGTATCGTTATGGTCCATATCTGCTTCCATTTGCCGGCCCCGTCAATTATTGCGGCTTCATAATATTCCTTATCTATACCTATTATAGACGCTAGATAAATTATACAAAAGAAGCCGTATCCCTTCCACGAATTAACAAGCACTAAAATATACGGCCAATATGACGCTTCACTGTACCACATTACCGTGTCTTTGCCAAACAGAGGAAGTATTGAGTTGTTAATAAACCCTGCTTCCACGCTAAGTACCGAAAATACAAGATAACTGACTATTACCATAGAAATAAGGTACGGCAGCAATATAGCGCTTTGATAGAATCTGGACAGGAATTTTTTGGTTATCTCATTGAGCAGAATAGCAACACCGACAGCAACAACTGTATTTATAACAATGAATGACGCATTATATAATATAGTGTTTCTGGTAATGATAAGAGCATCGGAGGTGCCGAATAGAAACTGAAAATTCTTAAAGCCCGCCCAGTCGCTATTAAATAGCCCTTTCGAGAAATTAACATCCTTAAAAGCAATTATAAGTCCTGCCATGGGAAGGTAATTATTGATTAGCAAATAAAGCAGGCCCGGTATCATCATAAGAAAATAAGGTATACAGTCTATCCATACTTTCCTGCTCTTGCAGCTCTTTATTGATGCCACCTGATTATCCCCCTTCGTATGAATATGCTCTGTTATGAATATGCTTTGTTATGAATTTAATCTGCAGATGAGGATTACATTATTCATTATAAGCCATACCTATAAGTTAAACAACGATATGAATTTCAGATTTGTTCAGATTTTTTCATTATTATAAAATTATCTGATTAACTCCCCTCTCTAATTACTTGCCCAACCCAACTATATAATTTAGGCTTTGATATATCGGATAACGGAGGATGTAAAATAATATCCTCCAGAATAATTTCTACTCTAACCATAGAAGCATGTATACCTGTAGAAGACGCTTGTGACTTTAATTAGCCTAAATTATATCGCGGTTACGCATTCCGGGGAAATTATTCTTCCGGAAATTATTTTACATCCCTTTTAGATAGTTTATGTCCTAATTTATATAAAAAGCGATATACCGGGCAAATTGCCGTATATCGCTTTTATAATTTTTCGCTATATATTTAGCAATAAAGATTTTACATGGAGGATATAACTTGATGGAAGAAATTTTTTTGACCCGTAAGGAATACATCTAAGAAAAGCGCCTGATGACATACCCGTGAGACATTTCCCCGCAAGGCGTCTTTTCGTTGCTATTAAAAATTTCTGTAAGCAATTATATCCTCCATGTTTGTAAAATCTTTATTGCATCCTATATATTAATTTTTATTTCCTTAATCCCTTCCTTAACCCCCCAAGGCCCTTTGCCTGCCATGTACCCACAGGTATGGGGCTGTCGGGAGTTTTGGGCTTTACTCCTCCGGCCTTAACAATTGCGCCGCAAACATTGCTGCAAATATCAATGCATATGCCGCACCTGCTGCATTGATCCTGATCTATGACATGAATCATGTCCTTTGCCCCGCTTATTGCCTGTTCAGGGCATTTATCAAGGCATTGCATACAGCCGCTGCATTTCTCGCCCAAAATGTGAAAAGTAACTAAACGGCTGCATATCAGCCCCGGACAACGCTTCCTTACGATATGCGCATCCCATTCGTCTTTATATTCATCTATGGAATTTAATATACTCATGGCAGCTTTCTTTGATAATTCACAGTCGGCCATCTCTTTAATAGCCTTGCATAATTCTATAATTATGTCTAAATCCTCACTATGCCCTCTGCCCTCAGAAATATCCTTTATTATTTTGCGCATTTGCAGCGTTCCCTCGCGGCAAAACACCGTTTTCCCGCAGGTTTGTGCAAATACAGCCTCAAGAAGCTTTAAAGCCCAGCTCACGACACAATTATTTTCTTTATGAAACTCAATATCCACCCCAGCTATGGCCTCCGCATTTTTCTCACAAATCAAATTCCTCACCGCCTTTTTCTATTTATGAGCATAATCTCCCCACAATTTCACCTTCGGTATGCGCAGCCTTAAGTCACACTGCAAGCATCGTTCCGCTTCACAGTGTGCGGTTTCAGCGTCAAAAGCCTGTTCAAACTCGTCAAAATTATTTATTCTTTCTTCTACGGGCTTACAGCTTATTTGCTTTCTTTCTCTATGAGCAAACCTTTCCTCTTTTCCAATGAATGCTCCGGGCTCCTCACACGGAGCAAGAACCTCGTCGATTACTCCGTCTCCGCCCAGGTATTTGTCAATGGCAGCCGCCGCACCCCTGCCTCCGGCAATTGCCTGAACGACAGAAGTAGTGCCTGTTATACAATCCCCTACGGCGAATACGCCGGCTTTATTTGTTTGATAATTTTCTGATTTTATAATGTTGGCCCTTCCGCTCTCAACCCCGTACTCCTCCGGCAGGTCTACTATCTGCCCGGCGGCAAATATAACTGTATCTGCATAAAGCACATGCAGGGAATCAGGCACAGTGTTAATTACCAGCTTTCTGTTATCATCGAAATAAAAGTTATCAACCTCTGAGCATTCTACTCCCAGACTTCCATTTTCCGAAATAATTTTGCTGAAGGTTCTTGAATTATGGATTACGATACCTTCCTCAAGCCCCTGCTCAACCTCTTCTGCGCTGGCTGTCATATTTGCCCGCGACTCCAGACAGGCCATGCTCACCTCACTTGCGCCAAGCCTTTTTGCAACTCTTGCACAATCGAAAGCAACATTGCCTCCGCCAAGCACCAACACCCTGCTTCCTGTCTCCACCTTTTTCCCGAGGCTTGATTTAAGTAAAAAATCAGTATTGACCATAACTCCTTTAAGATCACTTCCCGGAATTGGGAGCCTTACGCCTTTATGTGTGCCAATTGCTATTAAAACCGCATCATAGCCCAAGGAGCTAAGCGAATTTAAGTCCTTTATATCGGTATTATATACAATCCTTACTCCCGCATCTGTGATTTCACTGATTTCATTGTCAATTACACTCCTTGGCAAGCGGTATTCAGGTATACCCACCCTCAGCATACCTCCCGGAGAAGATAATTTTTCATATATGGTTACATCATGTCCCTGCTTTACAAGATAGTAGGCCGAAGTCAGCCCTGCCGGGCCTGATCCTATGACGGCAACCTTTTTTCCTGTAAGCGGAGCAATCTTTGAATTCTCTTTCCATAGCCCGTTATCACGCATTGCGGCAAATTTCTTTAATTCCTTTACTGAAACAGCTTCATTTACAGCCTCGCGTCTGCACCCCGATTCACAAAAGTGCATACAAATATATCCCAGTGTTAATGGGAAGGGTACTCTTTCTCTGATTACCGCTACCGCCTCGGAATACTTCCCTTCCTTTATAAGCCTAACATACCTTGGCACATCCGTTCCGGCCGGACAGGACGCCTTGCATGGCAGCAGCGCCTCTTCGGCTTTATTAAAGCCCGAAACAACCTCTTCCTTGTCTCTAAGCGCCCCCGTCGGACATACCTCAACACAGGCGCAGCAGAATTTGCAATTTTCATCGGCAAGCAAACCGCCGTTCTCAGTCCCTATATATACCTTTTCATTGTCCTTTTTGTAGTCTATAGCCTCTGCTCCTCTTAGAGTGCGGCAGGCCCTTACACATCTTCCGCATAGTATGCACCTGTTCATATCCCTCACGAAAAGGGGATTTCCAGTCTCTATAGGAAAGTTATATGACAATTTCCTCAGCCTTGCATCACTGACCCCCAAATATTGAATAAGGGTTTGCAATTCACATTTCAAGTACTTTGGACATGAGGTGCATTCGGATGGATGAGCGGCAAGCATCAGCTCCATGGAAAGCGTCCTCATATGATTAAGCCTGTCTGTCTTTGTTTTTATAACCATACCGTCCTCTGCCATTGTAGTGCAAGAGGTCTGAACTCCGTCCCGGTCCGCTATTTCAACAACACACAGCTTGCATTGTCCCACATCGGGAAGGCTTGGGTGATGACAAAGGTGCGGTATATATATTCCGGCAGCCAGGGCTGCTTGTAAAACTGTCATTTCCTTTTCCGCTTCAACACTTATGCCGTCTATTGTTAATTTAATGTTACCCATAAAGTCACCACCTTTTACCTCTATTCTTTAAATTCATCGTAGCATACGATCTCATTTAATTCTTTTCTCGGCTTGGGATCGGGGTCTTCGGCGGCATACCCAAGAGGAATTACAGTTACACAGCTATATTGTGCGGGTATTCCAAGCGCCTTTTTCATTTTTTCTCCGTCATATCCCGCAGTCCACACCGTTCCGAGTCCAAGCTCATAAGCTTGCAGCACGGCAAAGGCCATGGCAATTGACGCGTCAATTGTGTCCTTAATCTGTCCATTATTCATAACGGCATGGTCAAGACCACAAGCCGCCAATAATACGGGAGCATCCTCAAAGTAAGCCGGTGCCTCCAGCTCCTTTCTCAATGCCGCCTTTTTTGCGGCATCTCTTATAACCAGTATTTTATACGGCTGTCCATTTCTTGCTGAGGGGGCAAATCTTATAGCCTCCAATATCTTATTCAGCTTTTCCTCTTCAATGGGCTTTGTGCTATATTTTCTTATGCTTTTTCTGCCCTTTATCGCAGTTAAAATATCCATAACGCTATCCTCCATTTTATTTTAATTTATTTATATAGGTTAGGCTGTAAACCATCTAAGAACCTGTTTAAAATCTGTTAGGTCTGCTGATTGCAATAATCATTTTTCCATAATTTTGTTTCAACATATTTATATATTTTTGTGGTAGGGGCAGACCTATGTGTCTGCCCTGAATTTTTGCATATTCCGTGGTTGAAACAAAATTTTCGTGGGTAATTAAGGGCAGACACGCAGGTCTGCCCCTACCTATTTAAATTTTACCTCTTTATAGCCCTTGTACTTTTCCAGCATTTTAGGGAGTTCATCCTTAGCTGCCGCCATTTTAGGGCCCGCTATTGAACCAAAGGATTTTATTTCTGTGTAATGCTCCAGCTTGCCGTCATAGTTTAACCTTGATCTTTTTTGCTCTGCTTCGCTGAAGGTAACCTTAATCTTTTCACCCTCTATGGCAAGCTTACCGTAAATTCCGCACACAGGACACTCTACAGTCGTAGTTCCGTTTACCGAGAGAAGATCACAGTGACAGACAGGGCATGTCCCGTCCTCTTCACCCATCCACGAAACCTCCTCATGGCGCTTTCCTATTGCCGAGGTCACATTGCGTCCCAGCCTTGCAACTCTTTCCATAAGATTTTTATCCAGAAGCGGGCTGCCTATGCTTCCCATATTATATGCGTCAATCTGGTCAACAACCTTTATCTGAGCGGGGAAGCATAAAATATGCATTGTGGGGAGTCCAAAGGAAACCCAGTTTTTAGTCTTTGCCCCGCCTACCGAAATCAGTCCCGCGTATCTGTGCTTGAAGTTCCTGGGGTCAACCAGCTCGTCGCCTGTTTTTCCCGCCGCCTTTCTCTGCTCATTTGCGTTTGTCAGGAAAGCCAGATCGTGGGAGGGCCCAAACCTGTCCGCCACCTGCTTTAACTGCCCCGAAGGCCCTAAAGCATATACAGGAGCCGCAACAATTATGGCATCAGAGCTTAAAACAGCTTCATCAACATATGGGAGATCATCTTTTATCACACATCTTCCGTTTCCTCCGCTGTCCAGAGATTTGCCGCACCCTCCGCAGCCGTTGCAAGTCTTTACATCAAGATCTATCATTCGGATGAATGACACCTCTGCCCCTGCTTTTTCAGCCTCCATTAACGCGTGCTTTACGAGAATCTCACAATTTTTCATTTTCCTTCCGAATGATATACCTAAAACCTTCATGTTTTATATCCCCCTCATAATTTATTCTGTATTAGTTCTGTATTAGTCCTCTATTAGTCCTCTGCATACAATTTCAACAAATATTCTACTGCATTTTCACCGGCCATGCGTCCGCTGTTCAGAGCAAAGCCCATTGTGTTTCCCGGAAGCACAAACACATAGGAGTCGCCGTAAATGCTGCAGGCGTCCGTACCTGCCGCGTAAAGCCCCGCAATAACCTGGAAGTCGTTTGTTACAGCCTCTGTCCTGTAATTAATCTTTATTCCTCCTAAGCTTCCATACCCGCCCGGATAGAACTTGACGGCATAGAACTTAGGCCCAACCAGCGGTCTCATGTACCTGTAGTTTTTATTAAATAAGAAATCTCTCTCCTTGCAGGAGCTGTTATACTCCTCAACCGTTTTTTTCAGGGCCTCGGCATCTATTCCCGTTTTCTCGGCAAGCTCCTCTATGGAATCAGCGGCAAATATATAGGGATCGCCCTTCTCTACCGCGTCCTTTATTTCAACATCATAGTTTTCAGAGGATTTCACATGATTAACCAGGTTCATGTCATCTATTCCTGATTTTAAATAATACTTCTTAATAGAGTCGTCTATTATTGAAAACCCGCACCTTTCCTTCTGGACAGCAAGAATATTGGATGTAAAGGTTGTGTTTGCCAGAACCTCCTCATTCATAAAACGCTCGCCCAGCAGGTTTACCATAAGATTAGGCTGCATGTGTATACCCACTACCGTTGTGTATCCGTTTTCGCTGGGGCATCCATATGCCATTTCAATATTATACTCCGTCTCTCCCGCTCCAACTTCCCTTGCCATTCTTATACCGTCTCCCGTTATGCCGGGGATTCTGAAGGAAAACATGTCCTTCCCCCACTCATACCCGGTGAGCTGCCTTATCATTTCGGGATTATCTCCAAAGCCTCCTGTTGCAACGACAACAGCGCCGCACTGAATTTTTACTTCCTCTCCGTTTTTATCAATTGCTATAACTCCCGCTATGCGCCCGTCCTCTTTAAGTATTTTCTTCGCAGGGGTTTCAAGCAGAATCTCTACTCCCAATTCTTCAGCCCTTTGAGTCATTATCTTATACATTCTTGATGCCGCTCTCGGCCCGGGGCGTCCGCTCTCAGGCTTTACAATGTGCCACGTGGCTTCAGAATCGGCAAAATACCTTGATGCTCCCGTAAATTCCACTCCCATGTCCTCCAGCCACTGTATAGTGTCGCCAGACTTGTAAAGATACTCCCTTACCAATCTTGCGTCAACTCTCCAGTGAGTATAGTCCATGAATTTTTTGAACGCCTCTTCCTTTGTCAGCTTAATCATTTGCTCCTTTTGGTATCTGGTCTCGATGCCAAGCGGGCCCATTCCCATATTCCCTGCTCCTCCGGTTGCATTGGACTTTTCCAGCACAATGACGCTTGCTTCTCTTTCAGCCGCTGAGATAGCCGCCGCAAGTCCCGCAGGTCCGGCCGCTATTACAACTATATCGCATTCCAGCTCTCTCATAACGCCCTCCTGTTAATAATTTTTAATTATGTTTATTTGTTATATGTGAATTATCTGAACAATAAATACCTGATCAGAGGTTTGACATTTTAGACTTAAAGCTTTGCTATATATGTAGCGATAAAGATTTTACATGGAGGATATAATTTGATGGAAGAAATTTTTTTGACCCGTAAGGAATACATCTAAGAAAAGTGAATGAATGCTCGGGCCCTAGAGACATTTCCCCCAAATTCATCTTTTCGTTGCTATTAAAAATTTCTGTAAGCAATTATATCCTCTATGTTTGTAAAATCTTTATCGCGTCCTATATATATTAATGATAAAATAATTGATTTACATAAACAATGACGCAAATTTAATATTTATTCAGATTATTTCATTCCTCTTTTCAATTGTTTGTCTCGTTTGATAATTTTATATTAATTAAGCCTCATGATTAATTATAACAAAACTGAATTTAATGACAATTGTCTTATAAAGCAGAAAATAGCTTTGGCAATTTGTCCAAAATAGACTATAATTATTAGGGGAGGTGTTTATTTTGCAAATTACAGCAAAGATGTTTGAAGAGCATTTGGGTAAGCACTTGATAAAAGCTGAAATACCTGAGAGTTTTTATCATACCTATGCGTCTGTCCAACTGGTTTTTCCGGGTCAGAATTCCTTTCAGCCCGGTCAGGCTTATGTTGTCAGCGGGGATCTATTGTATAGTATGGATAATATTGATGCCTCATGTCTGGTTATCTGTGCGGGAGAACAGCCGATTGCCCTTCCCTGCCCTGTTCTGGTATGCCGGGGAAGCATAAATGAAGTGTATGCCGCTGCCGTCGATGCAGTAAACCGCTATTCAGCACTGGAGCGCGAGCTTAATGACGGCCTGCTGGCAAATAAGGAAATACCGTATTTCGTAAGGATATGTGCCAGATTCTTTAAAAACCGCGTCCAGATACACGACTCTGCACACAGCTATATCGCGGGAGAGGAGCCTGTTTTTGAAGAAGGCGGCAGTGAGCCCTCCGGCTTTGTTCCCTGCGACAAGCCTTTGCCGCTATCCTTTATCGCCTCGCTTAAAAAAACAAACGAATTGCGCAGGCTGTATGAGGTGAAAAACGCTCATCTTTACAATTCCAAGCTGTTTCCCTCCCGTAGCATAACGTTAAATTTTTTTGATGAAGAGGGGTTTCTTGGAAGGCTCATTATAATAGAGAACATAACGCCATTTTCCTGTGCCGCTCTCGATACCGTTAACTTTATCGGCAAATACTTTAATCATCTTATGATAAAGCGTGCATCTACCTTTAATGCAGGAGTATATACCGACGAATACTACCTTTCGGAGCTGCTTAGCGGACGCTTCAGCGACAGGGCCTTTCTGACCTCATATTTTTCAGGAGTAAACTGGAATGTAAATGAGCAGTATAGGGTATTATATGTGCGATTAAACTCACAGGATATGTTAAATCAGGTAAGAGACTATTATGTAAAAGCTCTTTCTGGCATTTTATGCGACTCTAAGGTATTCCCCTATCAGGATAGCGTAGTTGCTGTTATTCCGGCAAAAAGCATAGGCTATAATGACCTTGAAAAAAATGTCTCCTTGTTTTTACAGAAGTCGGAGCTTTTTGCAGGATTAAGCGAGGTATTTAATGATCTGATATCAGCAAGGGATTTCTTAGAACAGGCACAGGCGGCAGTCAGATTAGGAATTGAGTCAGGCCGCAAGCAGTATTTATTCAATTACCATGACTATGCACTGGAGGATTTTATTTCAGGCTCTCTTTCCGAGCCTTACAGAAAAACCTTCATGCACCCTGCTGTTCAGGCTATTATGGAATACGACAGCAATAACGGCACCTCCTATTTTGATACTCTGGAGGTGTACCTGAATAACGAAAGAAATCAGGCAACAACCGCGAGGGAGCTGCATATACACCTTAACACGCTTAAATACAGGCTGTCCCGCTTACAGAAGATTATGGGGATAAATCTGGACAGCCCTTCCGAGCGTTTAAGATTGATGCTTTCGCTTCGATTGAAGGAGCTTATAAAAAAGTGAAAACCCACTTGCACTCCCTCAGCATCAATTGCTTGCGTCTTAAAATCTTGCCCTGTAATCACTTGGAGAAACGCCAAACTGCTTGCGGAACTGATCTGTAAAATATCTGGCGCTTGTATACCCCACTCGATCAGCAATTTCATATATCTTATACTCGCCTTCCAGAATAAGCCTTCTGGCGTGATTCATTCTTATATTGGTAAAATACACTGAAAAGTTTTCACCTGTAATTTGTTTGAAAACCGAGCTTAAATACCCATAGCTGATATCCAGCCTTGAGGCTATCCCCTGCAGAGAAAGCTCGGCATCCATGTATTCGGCGTTTGCAATTTCGCAGGCCTTTTTTACCACCAATTCAGCCGAGCTTGCGTGCAGGCTGTTCATCATTTCCTTAACCTTATTTAACTTCTGTTTATACGCGTCCTTTATTGCATTAATGGAAAAATCCGAAGAAATAACCGTTATATCAAAGTCATTAAAATTTTTTTTATTTGAGAAGCTATTCAAGCTAAAGTAATCAAATATGCTGTATATTGAATTTACGCACCAGTTAAAAACAATATTTAAGTCTGATCCCTCAAATTCTTCAAAAATTGTAGCTACCAGCGAATCAAGCTCTTCATATTTACCTTCCTCTATTTTTTGAATAACCAATTTGCTTAAGTAAAATTTTCTGCTTACGTCCATTTCCTTTTTTGCTGTATCTGAGGTAAATTTATATAGAGGCTTGTCGGAAGCGTTCTCATTTATAGCCTCTATCGCCTGTAAAAATGATACACTGATGTAATTTAAGTCATCTGTGGGTTGTCCTATCCCTATATCGAAAGAAATTGCCAGCCCGCTCATAGCCTCCTTCAGCTGTAAGGACAGCTCCTCTGCAATATCCTCAGTTGCCAGCACCGAATAATTATCGCCATTAATAACGGAAAAGGACTTTGACTGCTCCAGTCCCAATTTCCGGTTTACTTTTTTCAAATTATCATCCAAAGCCTCTTCGAGCCTGTTTCTGCTGCCATTAAACTGTTCCTTAACCATTAACGCAAGCTGTTTAATCCTTATCGCAATTACGCAGCATTCTCCTAAAGGATAAGTTATTCCATGCCTGTCTACAAACTCGAGGTACTCTTCCTTATTTAAAAAATCGTTATTAAGAAGCCTTTGAAAAAATAATTTATTGGCGGCATTTTCTCTTGCCTGCTGGATGCCCTGTCTTTGATGCTCATCATCCAGCTTTTGTTTCAAGGCTGTAAAGGTAGAAATAACGGTATTTTTATTTATGGGCTTTAAAATATAGTCATGAACCTCCATTTTCATTGCCGTTACAGAATAGCTGAAGTCGTCAAAGCCACTGATAATTACCGTTTTAATATGAGGAAACCGTTTTCTGATTATGCTTATTAAGTCCAAGCCGTTCATACCCGGCATTTTAATATCAGCGATTACCACATCCACATGAATATTTTCCAGCTTATACAGCGCTTCTTCCGCCGATGCAGCTTCACTGGCTACCTTAAACCCAATATCTCTCCATGATATAGCATACCTTAAGCCATTTCTTATCAAGTATTCATCGTCTACAATTAATATCCTATACATGATACCCTCCAGAATCACTCTATATTTTATCAGTGCTTTCAAAGCATGGAATGTTGATAGTAACAGCAGTACCTTCGCCTTTCACGCTTTCTATTTTATAAGTATCCTCTCCATAGTAAAGCTTGAGTCTTTCCAGTACATTTCTAAGCCCTATGCTTCCTCCCTTTTCAGGCAGGGCGTATAGAATTTTATTTAAAACCTCAGGCGGCATCCCAACTCCATTGTCAGACACAATAATAATTAACCTGTCCTCCGAAATTGATATATCTATTGTAATAGTTGCCGTACCGGCCTTAGGCTCAATCCCATGTATAATTGAATTTTCAACCAGCGGCTGCAGTAAAAGCTTCATGGTTCTGCATCTTAACGCTTCGGGCTGAACCTTGATATCGGCGTTAAATTTAAAACGGTAGCGAATACTCTGGATATATAAATAATCCTTTATATTCTTTACCTCCTCCTCCACTGTTACAAAGTTTTTCCCCCTGTGCACACTGGAGCGGAAATAGTTGCCGAGCGCCAGAATCATGTTTGAAACATTCTCGTTCCCTTCCAAGCTTGCCATCCAGTTAATGCAATCCAAGGTGTTATATAAAAAATGAGGATTAATTTGCTGCTGCAGCGCTTCAAGATCAGCCTGCTTTACCTCGATTTCAAGCTGCTTTTTCTTTATTTCCGCCTCATAAACCTCATTTATAAGGTTGTTAAGCTTATAAACCATTACATTAAAGCCTCTGATAAGCTCATCTACCTCCATTGTATCACTATGCTTGTCAAAGGTAACGTCAAAATCACCGTTTTCGACTTTTTTCATTTGCTTGTACAGCCCAATAATGGGCCTTGATATTCTTCTGCTGATTAATGTAATAATAAATACAAAAATCAAAAACAATATAGACGTAACTATAATTGCTATATAAAGGTACTGCGTGCTGTCCCTCAAAATTATTTCAGTATCATGGATTCCAACTAAATACCAGCCGGTTTTTTTCATCCATGAATAAACAATAAGGCAGTCCACTCCATTGTATTTTGTAAAATAATTCCCCGCAGACTTTCCTGATATTTGTGATAAATCGAAGGATTTACCTATCATGCTCTTATCCTTATTGCTTATGATTTTTGAATCGGGGCCGACCAGCATTAATTCCTCCGATTGATTGTCGAAGTTATGCAAAAGCTTATACAGCTCACTTTCTTTGACATTAATCAACAGGTAGCCAATGGTTACCCCCATATCGTCCCCTTTAGACACCCGTATTTTTTTTACTAATGTTATTACATGAGCAGCTCCCGTCTTTGTATCATTTTTATCAATGTGGCTTTGTATCCAAATATTTTCTCCATGCGACTTTGAAAGAAGCTCTCCAAAATGGTAATCCTTTACATTAAACCAGTCCTTGTAAAAGTTTATGTCGGTAAAATAAAAGCCTTTATAAGAAAATAATACTATATTTGACACCAAATAATCTGTCTTGATTTGAGCATCCAGCAGTATGCTTTTCAGCTCAACCATTTTTCCCGAAAGGGGAGCTTTTCCGCTTTTCTCGTAGTCTATCAGTGTACTTTGAATATTTTCATTAAAGGCAATATCATTTGCAACTCTTTCAATTCCCTGAAGCATCATTTCCAAGTTCATATTGGTACGGGTATTAATATCATGGTTTACAGTAATAGCATTCTTTCTGGAAGCCTCCGACTGTATAACATAGCTTACGACGCCTCCCGCAAGGAGAGGTATCAGAAAAATGACAATAAAAATTCTGATAAAACGCCCTGATATAGTCGTTTTTCGAATATGCCTGTAATTCCTGCCCCTATTCCCTTTTATAGCCGACCCTTTTTTCGCAAGCCTTTTAAACCACATTATACGCACCTTAACTATCTGTAGTTTTATATTTCAGAAAATTCTTTTCCTTAACTATTGCTTTGTCTGCCTTTATTTTTATATTTTCCATCGCCTGCTCAAGCGTTTGCTGCTCTGTAAGGTATTTTTCACTCTCCTTCCTTATTATATCCACGTACTCAGAGCTTGCGGTGCCTCTTGGAATAAAGTCATAGCGATACTTGTCGGGAAAAAACTTTTTGCCATCCTCAAAGGTCAGTCCCGAGCCTTCGATAAAAGTCTCTATCAGGCTGTCGCTGTACGCAGGAAGATATAAAGGAACATCACCGTTTTTGGCTATGCTTTCAGAACCGTTCTCTATATAGAACTTTATAAACCGCCAAGCCTCCTCGGGATATTTGGAAGTCTCAGGTATTCCCAGCATGGATTCTACTACAGAAATTTGAGGAATATTCTCAGCAGACTTGTCTATAATAGGAGGCAGCACACATCCAACATTAATTGGGACGGGGAAGCTTTTTTTATCCTTCATGTCCCTTATTGCCCAGCTTGCCCCATAGGTCATTGCAGTCCTCCCACTCAGAAATTCAATGCTTGAAGTAGTATCTCTTGACCTGACATACTCATAAGGCATTTCAATCCCCTCGTCCTGCATTTTCTTTCTTAAGCTCAACGTCTTTTCCCAGTATGGCTGGCTTGAAAAGCAGCTTAGTCCATCGGGCCCATAGAAAGGAATTGTGCTGCTTCCGGGGCGGCCGCCCGCTATCAAAAACCAGTTCTGCATAAAGCCAAACACCTTACGGTCACCGATATTGTTTCCTCCCTTTGTAACCCTCCCGGCAATGCGGTATAAATCATCATAAGTCCATTCATCAGTGGGATACGGTACTCCAGCCTCATCAAACATATCCTTGTTATAAAAAACCATTGGCACAGAGGAACGATACGGAAGGCCATAATAGCTGCCGTTAAAATACACGCTTGCAGCAGATGCTCCAAACCACTTTTCCATATCAATACCGTCTCTTTCAATAAATTCATCTATTTTTTTAACCAGCCCTCTTTTTATCTCAGTAAGCTGAGCCCCGTCAAAAGGCCATATATCCATTTCTCCTCCGCCTAATGCCAATATATCTAATCTGGCCTGTATATTTGAAGGTGAATCCGGAAGCAAATTTACCTTGATTTCAATGTTGGGGTTCAGATCCGAAAACTGTTTAAATATGGGATTGTCTTTTTCCGCAGCTATCCACGTGTAGTAGTTAAGCACTATTTTAATATCAGATTTTGAAAAATACTTGTCCCCTTGGTTTGGGGCATTATTAAAGAACGCTATGCCATATGGCGCACAGCCCGTTAAAGATGAAAAGAACATTATTGCCAACAGCAAAATACATACAAAAGATCTTATTTTCATGTTTTTGCTCCTTTATCCTTTAAATTATATCATCTGCCCCATATGGCGTAAATACTGATAAATTTATAATATATTCCAATTTATGGAGGTGTGTAGTGTTAAAAAGTGCCGCCTGCCAAAAAGGCGGATAAAGCAAATAACCGATGAGATAAATCTATAAAAGATGTTTACCATTTCATCGGTTAATGCAAATACACAGGTTTTAGTATGTGACTGTATTATGTTAACTTATTTTTGTTGATCTATATAAATTATAAAGCTTTTAAAGCGATATAGCAATGCTGTAAATTTAATATTTATTCAGATATTTTCATATTCATCTTGGGCTGGAGGCATTATTTTTCTAAGGCTGGACATCCTTTTTGGTTTAAGCTATAATGATGTTAAAATCTTAATTATGAGGTAATTCATTTATGGTGTATCATGAAAATCGTGAATACAAATCTGGATTTCCCATCCATGCCACTGTTTTTAAAAACATTAATTTTTTGGCACATTGGCACTCTGAAATTGAAATAGCTCTGGTATGTGAAGGAAATCTTACAATGAGTATTAATTGCGAAACCAAGGTGCTTGAGAAGGGCGATATAGCAATATGCACCGGGGGGGACATACACTATTACGACAAAAAAAACACGGATTCAACCGTTTTAATAATTGTTTTCCGTCCTGAGCTGATTGACAAAATAGTAAAGCTTCCATCAGGCTTACATTTTTCATACCCATTTATTGATAAGTCAACAATCTCCGGCCTCGGTCTGAGCGTTAATGACATAGATGAGATGAAGGCTTGCATAAACTATATTTACCGGGAAATCCAAAGGCAGGACACGCACTATCAAATTTTAGTAGCCTCCCGTTTAATTGAGCTTATAGGATTATTTCTAAGGCACCTGCCCCAGCAGCCTATCGAAAGGGATAATTATGACACAGCGGGCGGAAGCATAAGGTTAATTCAAAAAGCCATAAAATTTATCGAGCATAATTATTTATACAGCATATCACTTCAGGATGTTTCAAATCATCTAGGAATAAGTCCTGCCTACTTTTCAAAAATATTTAATAAAATTACCGGGCAGAACTTTAAAGCTTATCTCAATACTATTAGAATTGAGAAGGTAAATAACCTTTTAAAATCTTCTCCCGACCCTATAATTGATATTGCCTATGGATGCGGCTTTAACAGCATAAGAACCTTTAACCGGGTATACAAATCAATAAAAGGTTATTCCCCTTCAGATATCCGTTTAAGCATTATGAAACAAAAAGACCCCCTGAGAATTAACATGTAATATGCAAGCCGCTTTATTTTAATTCCAGGGTTTACCATTGTAGTTCCAGTTAAAACATTCCGTTATTGTGTATCGGTTCAGCGGGGATTTTTTGAAGCACATCCCAGTGCTCTGCAGCCTTGCCGTTTTCAAAGCGGTAAATATCCACTACGGCGCCGCCTAGCTCATCAGGCGAGCCTTTAGAATGCAAATGCACCACAAC
Source organism: Anaerobacterium chartisolvens (assembly GCF_003337415.1). GTDB lineage: Bacteria > Bacillota > Clostridia > Acetivibrionales > DSM-27016 > Anaerobacterium > Anaerobacterium chartisolvens. Next base: position 19,140 of record NZ_QPJT01000012.1, read on the forward strand.
ATAATCACCCTCGGCAATAATCCTCTTTATTTCAACATGAAACTGAGGAAACCTTTGGAAATGAGAGGTAAAGGCTTTTACAAAGCCCTTCAAGCCCGTTTCAACGCCGGGATTGTGCTGGATATAATCGTCTTTAATAAATTCCCCTGCCCGGCTTAAATCATGCCCATTAAAAATAACCTCGTACATTTTTAAAACAATTTCCTTATTTGTATACATAATATCATCCTCAAATATTTTATGTGATTGTTTTTGATTTGGAGTAAAAAAAGGCGGTTAATTTTACTTAACCGCTATACAAATAATGCCATTGGTTTTACAGCTTTTATGTTTATAAATTAACCCATGCCGATTGCTTTTTATTGCTTTCAATAACGGCATGAATGAATTTAACGCCCTCAGCGCCTTCTGAAACTGTAGGGAAGTCCAAATCGTTTTCGGACAATTCCTCTCCGTTGATTTTCTTTAAAAGCGCATTTATATAAGTCTTGTAAATATTTGCAAATGCTTCATACAACCCCTCGGGGTGCCCGCTTGGAATTCTGTTCAATTCTGACGCTCTTCCTGTCACATACCCCATTCCTCTGTTGTAGATCTGCGGCGGCTGTCCCTTCAGTGTCACTTTCAAATAGTTGGGGTCCTCCTGCACCCACTCAATGGCTCCCTTAGTTCCAAATATTCTTGCAACCAGTCCGTTTGCATGTCCCACACATACCTGTGAAGAACAGAAAACTCCGCTTGCTCCATTTTCAAGCTCTACAAGTATATTTGCGTTTAAGTCCAGCGGTTGTCCGAAATAGTCCAATTTAGCCGCTATTTTTTTAAGCTTGAGGCCGGTAATATATGAAACTGTATGCTTAATATGGGTGCCTATATCACCAACACAATTTGAAATTCCCGCTACCTTAGGGTCCTTTCTCCAAACCGAAAGCTTATTGGTGCTTATGTCACCGGCTCCTATATCATCAATAAGCCATTCCTGCAGGTACTCCGCATTTACATTTATTATATCTCCTATTACTCCATCTTTAACCAGCTTTTTTGCAAGCTTAACCATAGGGAAGCCTGAATAGCCATAGGTTACACAGAAGAGAAGCCCCTTCTCCTTCGCAAGCGCTTCCAGCTCTTTTGCTTCTTCCAGCTCAAAGCATAACGGCTTTTCACAAACCACGTTGATTCCCTTTGACAGGAATTCCTTTGCCACCTGATAGTGCAGGAAATTGGGGGTAACTATAGTTACAAAATCAAGCTTGTCCTCTCTTTTGCTTTCTTTTTCAGCCATTTCTTTGTAATCGGCATAGATTCTGTCATCAGCTAACTGGTAAAACTCTCCGCATTCTCTGTTTGCGCTCTGGTCAGGATTAAAGCATCCCGCCACTAAAAAGGCTTTTCCTTCAAAGCTGATAGCAGCGCGGTGTACGCCTCCTATAAACGCATTTAAATCTCCGCCGACCATACCGTAACGTAATTTTTTCCTTTGCATAGCTACTCCCCCTTTAAGATTTTATGGCATCATCAAACTTAACATTTGAGGGTGCAAAATCGACCTTCTTAACAAAAGCGGCGGCCTCGGAAGCTCCGTATTCTCTTTCCATACCGCTGTCCTCCCATTCCACAGACAATGGCCCCTGATAATCATAAGCATTCAATACACGTATAATATTTTCAAAGTCAACATCTCCATGTCCAAGAGATCTAAAATTCCAGCCTCTTCTTAAGTCGCCAAAATCTATGTGTGAGCCCAGCAGACCCGATTTCCCATCAAGAGTAACCGCTGCGTCCTTCATGTGAACATGGTATACCCTTTTGATAAAATCCTTTAGGAACACGTGAGGTGTGATTCCCTGCCATATTAAGTGGCTGGGGTCAAAGTTGAGTCCGAATTCCTCCCTGTCGGCAAACTTTGCAAGCAGCTTTTCAGTGGAATAATAATCAAATGCAATTTCTCCCGGATGAACCTCCAGAGCAAATTTAATGCCGTTGGCCTTAAAAACATTCAATATAGGAGTCCACAAGCGCACAATTTCATTAAAGCCTTCGTCAACCATTTCTTCCGTTGTCTGAGGAAATGAATATAGATACTTCCAAATGGGGGACCCTGTGAATCCTGTTACAACCTTTACACCAAGCCTTTTAGCTGCAATTGCACAATATTTCATCTGCTCAATTGCCCAGGCTCTAATCTCGTCAGGCTTGTTCCACAGCTCCTTAGGTGCAAAATTGTTTAATCTCGGGTCATTATAATCACCCACGCACTGGCCTATAATATGTGAGCCTATTGCCTCACATTTTAGGTTGTATTTCGCCAGTGTATCCAGAATAAGCTTTACGTAAGCGTCATCCTTTGCAGCCTTCATGGCGTCCAGGTGATTTCCCCAACATGCAATTTCCAGTCCTTCATAGCCCATTTCCTGCGCCTTCCGGCACATTGTTTCAAACTCCAGATCTGCCCATTGGCCTGTGAAAAGCGTTACCAATCTTCCCATAAGAGAATACCCCCTTTTTAAAATCCTTTTATTTATTTTGATGTTCAGGTCTTAAGCCTCCAGACCACCCTTTTTGTCCTCATTGTAAATCTCAACGAACAGTCCAAGCTCCTTAACCAAATCCAGATAAGCAAATTCCATTCCTTCTCCGTCCTTGCCGTTGTCTTCCTTGCACCAGATCCACGGCTTCTTTCCAGTAAGCTTTTCATGCTCGGAAATAACGTCCTTAAAGCCGTCCCTTGTTATTACAGCTATGTGATGCAGGCCGGGGCCATGCTCTTTAAGCCATTTCTTATAAGGGCTGTCTGATACAGGCTGGATTAATTCAAGCTCAAAGCCGTAAATCTGGCAAAAAGCGTTCTTCATTTCAAGCATTCCCGGCTCTCCGTTTACAAGCATCTTAGGGAACATTTTCGGTCCGAATTCTATTATGTTCCACGGCCCGATTCCGTACTCTTCCTCATAGCGCTTTGTAGCTGCCTCTACATCCTCCACAATTATTCCTATCTGCAGGAATTTAGAAAATTGAGTGTTCATATTAACGCCCTCCGTAAAATAATTTTTAATTTTAACTCATTATCTTTTGCTTGCTTATTCATAAATTGGTGAAAGCACATGGTTTATATAGTACTTTGATAAAAGCATGGTCGCCATAGGATCAGGCGTGCCGTCGGTTTCAAGTCCAATCCAGCCTTTGTAGCGGTGCTTCTTCAGCAGCTTCCACAGCCCGACAAAGTCAACCTGCCCGGAGCCAAGCTCCCAGAACCAGCGGTCTCCACCATCCTGAAATTCCGCCCCTGCCTTCAGCCTTAATTCATCAGGAGCATATGCGAAGGTTGTATCCTTTAAATGAAAATACTTTACAAACTCATGGTAATCGTCATAGAATTTTACAGGGTCATAGCCCATTATCAAAACCTGAGCGGTGTCAAGACAGAAGCCGACATACCTTTGATCCAATTGCTCTATATAGCTATATAATTCATTCTTATTTATTGACCCCCAGAACTCGGTATGAACACAGGGAATAATGTCCTTTTCGGAGCAGCGCTTTCCAAATTCATTCATGAAGCTCGCAGCCGCCGTTACCTGATCCTTTGAAAGAGGCCCAAGTCCATAATATCCGCCCGCAGGCATGATATTGATTCTTTTGCCGCCCAGGTTTGCCGTAAAATCTATAATGCCCTGAAGGCTTTTTAATGCACTTTCATGCATTGATTTATCCTGCGAATTAAACGCTATAGCAAATGTACCCGTTACTTCCTCTATCCCTCTTTCCTTAGCGAAATCGGAAAAATTTTTAGCATGTCCAAAGAACTGGTCAATATAAGGCTCCATGTGAAACATTAATTCAATGCCTTTAAAACCCGCGCCCACATGATATTTTAAAATTTGATCCCAATCCAGATAATAAACAGCATTACTAAAATCCTTCTGGTACCATTCATTCCAGTTATTCAGTTTAGGATACTGTACCATAAGTCCCCACATATTCGTTTGATATGAATATTTTAAATTTGACACTATTTATCACCTCCTAACTTGTTGACGATTTCATGGTCTATAAACCAGCGCATTTTTAATAATGCCCTATGGATATTCAGAGTTTTCTTTGACTCGCATATTATCCAGCCATCATAGCCGTTGTCCTTAAGCACCTTTGCAACTCCAAGCAAATCCACGCTGCCTTCTCCCAGATCTGAAAACACCTTCTGATTTCCTTGCACAGGAATTTCAGCATTAATCTTTTTATAATTGCCCACCTCATCTGTAAAATCAGTATCACTGAATCTCACATTTGCTAACTGGTGCTTATGAGCGTTTATCACCATAACAGGATCATCGCCTGTAATTTGTATATGCGCCAGATCAGGGCTAAACAAAGCTCCTTCCACCTGATTTAAGAGGTCAGCTGCCGCCTTTCCCCTCATCAGACTCCAATACTCATTTTTTATCGCTGTGCTGATCCCCTTTTCTTTGGCGGCGGCAACAAGCTTCTTCAAAAGCTCTGTGGTCTTTGCCGCAAATTCCCCATTCAAATCTCCGTTAACCATTCTTTCAAGCCAGCCTATTTCAGGTGTGGGGGATACTACCAAGACCTTGCTTCCAAGAGAGCAGAGGAAATCAATGGCCTCCATGCCCATTTTCTCGAACAGGTTAAAGTAAACCGACATGTCCTGTCCCGAAGCAATAATTTCCAGCATAACATCATTTGCGTTGATATGAACGCCTGTGACCTCTTCTATTCCCACTTCGTTGAGAAATGCCATAAACTCCTTGGGCGAACCGTATTTGGCATTGACTGCAAATGCGCTTATAGGAACTCCGCACCTGCCGATTTCAAAGGCCATCGGGTCACTTGAAAAAGGATTGTACGGCAGCTCAATGCCTTTAAACCCCGCAGCAGCAACCAGCTTAAACATCTCAACCCAATACAGCTTAGATTGCTTGATTATAAAATTAGGCCCGCTTGTACGCATATTAATCAATTCGAGACTGCATCCGAATTTCATCATTTTACCCCTTTCACTAATTGCATTAGCTTGATAATATATATTTAGCAATAAAGATTTTACATGGGGGATATAGTTTGATGGAAGAAATTTTTTTCACCCGTAAGGAATACATCTAAGAAAAGCGCCTGATGACATACCCGTGAGACATTTCCCCGCAAGGCGTCTTTTCGTTGTAGTTAAAAATTTCTGTAAGCAATTATATCCTCCATGTTTGTAAAATCTTTATTGCATCCTATATAGAATTATCTTGATAATTTAATTATAAAAATAAATTCTATCGCCAGCTTGCCACTTCTTAAGTTAATATAGACAAATTTTGTCCTTAGAAATAAACTTTTCAGATGTTATAGTAGCGATAAAGATTTTACATGGAGGATATAACTTGATGGAAGAAATTTTTTTGACCCGTAAGGAATACATCTAAGAAAAGTGAATGAATGCTCGGACCCTAGAGACATTTCCCCCAAATTCATCTTTTCGTTGCTATTAAAAATTTCTGTAAGCAATTATATCCTCTATGTTTGTAAAATCTTTATCGCATCCTATATAGCATTTTTTTCAAAGCTGCTCCAAACGGGAATTCCAGTATAATCTTTTGCTTCCTCCACGCCTGTAAGCACCCTCAAGGCACCACTAGCCAGAGCCTCCATTTCAAACTCCCCGGCCATCACCTTAACCGGAGCGATATACTTAACCCTTTCAGTGACCTGCTCAACTAAATACCGGTCGTTTGCAATCCCTCCAGTCAGAATTATTACATCTACATTTCCCTTTAAGACAGTGGCATAGGCTCCTATATTTTTTGCTATTTGATAAATCATCGCATCATATATCAGCTTTGCATATTGATCTCCTTCTTCAATGCGCCCCAAAATCTCCTTCACATCCGACGTTCCCAGATGATCAACAAGTCCCCCTGATTTTGTAATGCGGGCATACATTTCCTTTTCAGTAAATTTGCCGGAAAAGCACATTTTAATCAGAGCGTTAGCAGGTATGGAGCCTGCTCTGGTGGGAGCCATAGGCCCGTCGCCGTTTACAATATCATTTGAATCTACCATAAGCCCCCTTCTGTGAGCGGTTACCGATACTCCGCCACCTATATGGGCAATAACCAGATTTACCTCCTCATAGCTTTTTCCTATGCCTACGGCATACCTGATACCTATTTCTTTTTGATTCAGAGCATGAATTCTGCTCTCTCTGAAAACCTCAGACATACCTGTAACTCTGGCAATGGAATCAAATTCATCAACATCGGGAGGATTTACAACATACGCCTCCCCGCCATAGGTACATGCAAAATCATATGCCAACTGGCTTCCCAGTATTGCCGGATGCTTTACAGTAAACCCAACTCTTGCATGATTAAGAAGAGTTTCATTTATTGTATATGTCCCTCCTGATAGTGAAACCAGCCCGCCTCCACGCCCTACGAAAGCATTTGTGCCTTCAAGGCTGATGCTGCTTTTTTCAAGCTCTGAAAGAATAGTTTCCTTGCGATAGTCAAATTGGTCGCTTATCTCAGGAAACTCCTTAAGCTTAGATGCGTCATGAGAAACGTTTGACGAGAAAATAAGCCTATCGTTTTCAAACAGAGCAACCTTTGTAGAGGTTGAACCGGGATTTATTGCAAACAGTTTATATTTTTTATCCATGCTGATCCCCTTCATACACTTATTTACCCGCCCTTACCACAAGCATGACAAGATTGCCGACTATTTCATCCACCGGAGCACTTCTTGAAAAATCCGTTACGGGCTTTGCAAAGCCTTGCAGCAGCGGGCCATGCGCGAGAGCGTTTCCGAAGGTTTGTATAAGCTTTACGCCTATGTTGCCTGCGTTTAAATCAGGAAATACAATTATGTTGGCACGGCCTGCAACACCGCTTTCTCTCTTTACCTTTTTAGCGGCCACCATTGGGTTTAATGCGGCATCAAGCTGGAATTCCCCGTCTATGGCAAGGTCAGGCCTGCGCTCATTAGCAAGCCTTACGGCCTCCACCACCTTTTCTGTAATTTCATGCTGGCCGCTGCCGTCGGTAGAAAAGCAGATCAGCGCCGCTCTTGGCTCCCAGCCAAGCAAGCTTTTCATTGTATCTGAAGATGTACATGCAATATCCGCAAGCTCCGAAGCATTTGGGTTTTGACAAACCGCGCAGTCCGTAATAGCAAGCAGATTGCCTTCAGAGCCCTGATAACCCGGAGCTTCAACTATACCTATGCTGGATATTGTGCTAATCCCTTCCTCCATGCCGATAAACATCTGACTTGCAAGTATAACCTCACCCGTCGTATGGTCAATACCTGCGGCAAGACAATCGGCTCTTCCTATTTTGACCATAGCCGCGGCAAAATTCAAAGGAGCTTTAAGCTTTCTGTTTAAGGTTTTCTCGGTAAGCTCGCTGCTTACCGCCAAATATGACCGAACAGTGTCGACCAGTATTGTTTCGTCTGTATTATCGATATAATCAAACCCGTCAGTTGATATATTAAGCCCCGCTGCTAAGCCCTCGGCTGTCCCTTTTTTACTTACAAGGATGGGATAAGCAATTCCCATATCCTTAATCCTTCTTGCAGCCTGAATAACCTTTTCATTTTCCGCTTCGGGAAAAATAATTCTTTTTGGAGCAGCCTTTGCTCTCTCCAAAAGCCTGCTCATAAAATCTGTACCCATTTTAAACTCTCCTCGTATAATTTCAGGATAAATAAGCTTCTCTATCTTTGCGCGACAGCAAATGCAGACACATACTCCGTTTCATATGAAATGGATACCATTACGCTGCTTACTCCTTTACTCTCGGCTACTTGCTTAAGCTTTCCGAACAATTGCACAGCAGGCTGCCCAAATTCATTATTGATAATTTCTATCTCAGTCAAATCGACAAAGCTTCCATCTATGCCTAAGGTTTTAAAAACGGCCTCCTTAGCTGCAAACCTTGTTGCAAAATACATTGCGGGGTCTGGCCTCAATGCCGCCTGCTCCCGCTCCTCCAATGTAAAGGTCTTTCTTAGAAAAGCGCTGTAGCCGTCACTTAAGGCGTTTCTTATACGTTCAATCTTTAAAATGTCCGTTCCAATACCAACCACCATACCGCACCCCTTTTTTCCGCCGTATATTATATAACGGCGGCTAAGACAGTTAACCACCGTATATAATGAATTCCAAGCTTCTATATAAGTCACGATAAAGATTTTACATGGAGGATATAAATTGCTGGAAGAAATTTTTTTGACCCGTAAGGAATACATCTAAGAAAAGCGCCTGATGACATACCCGTGAGACATTTCCCCGCAAGGCGTCTTTTCGTTGCTATTAAAAATTTCTGTAAGCAATTATATCCTCTATGTTTGTAAAATCTTTATCGCATCATATACATTTCAGTTTAGCGATATATATAGTCTCCGGCCTGATACCTAGGAGGTATAACCGGTATTTGCAGGAATGAATCGTACTTGCCGCCTGTATGAATCACATGGCTCCCTTTGTTGTCAGTTTCCCATTCAAGCCTCTCAAACCAGCCCTCGCGGATATAACGTCCCGCTAAATGCAGGCGAAGCTGCTGTCCCTTGTGCCATATTCTGCTGTGCGGCCATATTTCTATTTCCACCGGGACAATTTCTCCAGGTTTTAGCTTTTCTTCCTTGCGGTGGGCCTGAACAGGCTGATAGTCTGTTGAAAGCTTGGGATCAAGCTCCCTGCGCGAAACTCTCATTTTGCCCCACGCACCGGGGTGAGGCTCACCCAATACCTTTGTCGGTATAAAATTACCCTCATCATCCAGCTTTTGAATTGTAACAAATATGTCCATATCGTCATGTCCGTCTGCCTCCACCCATGCATGGAGCTTCATGAACCCGGTAATTTCCGTAGTCTCTTCAAATTTTATATCAAAAGTAACCTCACCTGTATTGCCATCATAGCAAGCCTTGGACTCTACGCCGCTCTCTTCAAATGAAAGAGACTTTTTCTCCGCGTTAAGATAGAGCTTTTTGTATTGAGTTCTGGCAAGAGGAAACTCCTTTTCCGGGCGGTTTGTCTGATAGTCATAATCATAGGCATCCATAACCTCCAGGCGTATTTTAGGCGTCAGCTCCCAACCATTGCGTATGCCCTTAAGATAGCGGTCGAAGAATCGCCTTAAATCCTCAAGCCCTTCAGAGCAGTATGCATCCGGCCACTCAAACTCCCTGTGCGCGCGCAGCCATTTCTTTGTTGAGCGTATTTTTTTGAAACCGTTAATTGCCCCGCGAAGGTGGAAATGGCTCCAGCTTGCCGTTATGTAAGCCGGCACCCTTACCTTTTCAAACTTCGCAATCTTATCCTCCCAGTAAGCATTCATGAGAGGGTATTTCTGAGCCATAGCTATCATATCGTCAATATAGCCCTCCCCGGTGGTAAACCCTACAACACCCTCCATAAAGGCATATGCGGGAATACCGCCGTCAAACGCCGACTCTCTGTATACGTCGCCGGTGCCTTCCCAGGGAGCTATACACGCCAGATGCGGAGGCTGCTCCGCCGCTATTCTCCATTGTGTCATGGCAACTCCCGAATTGCCGCTCATACCCACCTTACCATTGCACCAGTATTGACTTGCCAGCCATTCTATAAAATCATATCCGTCACGGGCATCCTGTGTGCCAAATACCTGCAAATCACCCTCCGAGTGCCCGCAGCCTCTTAAGTCAACATTTGCCACAGCGTATCCACGATGGCACCAATAGCCCGGATCGGGGGATTCAAATTTAGCCATGTTTGAAACAGTTCCCGGCGGCACCCCCATTATCTTCCATTCATCCTGACCGTCACCGGGACGCTTTCCGAAAAAGCTCCATGATATTATGGCAGGTATATCGGTCATCCCTTCAGGGCGGTATATATCCGCATATATGATTACTCCATCCCTCATTTTTACAGCAACGTCCTGCTCGCATATAATTCCCGGCTCCGCAATGTAAGTACGCTGGTTAAATTCCGGGCAAAAGGCAAAGGTAACCTCGCCATTGTTCGCTTCAATTTCTTCCTTTGTGAGAGGCTTTCTTGCCTTTCGGTAAATACACTCTATTTCCTCATCGCCGAATTTAATTTTTTTGGTTATTCTCTCAAAATTTTCAGCCATTTTGTACCCCTTTCAGTATTATATATAGCTTTGAATTATTTATCAAAGTAGAACTCTGCTATCAGCCGCAAAGACCTGCAACGTAATCAGCAGCCTCACCTAACGTCTTTTTTCTTCTGAATTCCATAAAATTAATCTCTGCGCCGTACTCATCCTCTAATACCGCAATAATTTTTACATAATCCACCGACTTGGCATCCAGCTCTTCCACAAACATAGTGCCTCCGTTCAAGCTGCCGGCATCCTTTTTAAAAAGTTCTGAAGCTTTTTTGATGATTAATTCCAATACCTCTTCATTTAAATTCATGATGATATTTACCTCTTTTCTTTTGAAAGTTTCAGATTTTAGATTTTTAACACAATGAACCGATAGGGTAATATTATGAATTTCGTGCTTCCCATTGCTTACGTTATCTTAATTGTATATAATTAAATAAGCTTATTCATCGTATTGCCGCACAAATTTCTATGCATAATTACTGCTTTGATTGTGTTGAGAACACAAAGGATATTTTCACGCTTCCATAGCAGGAGAATATAGACATATTTAGGTTTAATTATAAAGGAATGATAATATGGATTTACACCTTTTAATAACCCGCTTAGGCGATATGCAGTTTGAAATACGTGTTGAATCTGACTTTGCAGTGGAGCTGCTCGGGTATAAAATGCTGTCTAAAGGACAACAGGTTTTTTTACCGCATATAATTTATTATGGGTATGCGTCACAGCTTCCTGAAGTCTTGCCTGATGACACTGTTATTAATATAATCAGCTATTGTGACGTGGAAATTCGTTCGGATTTTTTTACTAAAAACAATTTAAATCTTATTTTGATTAAAAAGGATTTTGACGCAGAGCTTATTTTTGAAAAGCTGCAGCAGTTATTTATAGAAGACCAGCAAATTATATCCGATATGAAGCTGCTGCTCGACGCGCTGTTTTCGGAAATGGGGCTGCAATACATAACCGACGTTGCTTCAGCCATATTTGAAAACCCTGTTTTTATAGTCGATACAAGCTTTAAATACATCGCAAAATCAAAAATGGTACTTACTAATGATCCTGACCTGCAGGAGGAATTAAATCTCGGTTATATACTTGATAAAAACGTTCAGAGCATTAAAAAAAGCCGTTTGGATGAAAAGGTGAGAAAGAACAATTATCCCTTTTACTTAAGCAATAAAGCCACAGGCAAGGGTATGCTGATTGTAGCGGTCAGTATTCATCAGATTGAGGTAGCCCATATTGCACTTTACGAGCTTAATAGAAAATTTTCTGAAAATGACTATAAGCTGTTATACAACCTTGGAAACATTGTCTCGCAGGAGCTGCAAAAAAATGAGCTGTACAAGGAAAACAAGGGCCTTGTATACTCAAATTTACTCGCCGATATGCTGGAAAATAAGGTAGGCAATATAAAGGACATACATCAAAGATTCCGCGTGCTGGGATATACATTAAAAGAAAACCTCTATGTTCTGGCAACAAGCCCAAAAGGCTACAAATCCTCCAAGGCAAGGCACAATATCGCAGAACAGCTGATAAGGCTTTTGCCGGGGAGCATATATGTTATATACCGGGATACCATAGTGCTTCTTTTAAGCCGTCCTAAAAATACTCATATAACTGAATATGAGTTCCAAGAGCTGGAAGCGTACCTTAGTAATATAAATCAAATAGCAGGCCTTAGCATATGCTTTTCAGACATATGGGAAATCCAGAGATATTACAAGCAGGCTCTTAAGGCCTCTGAGCTTGGCGTGAAGCTAAATGACAGTAAATATATATTTAAATATGAAAATTATTCGATATTTCATATGATAGAATTATGCGGCGAGCATGAAAACCTTTGGAATTTCTGCTGTCCGACAGTGCGTGTACTATTGGAATACGATAAAAAAAACGATACGGTCTTGCTGAAAACACTGTATCATTACTTAAAGAACCTGAAAAACCCCACAAAGACATCCGCAGAGCTGCACATTCATAAAAATACCCTTTTTTACAGGGTAGATAAAATCAAAAATATAATAGGAAGCAATTTGGAAAATGGCGATGAGCTGGCAGAAATCCTGATATCTGTAAAGATACTGTTTTATTTGGGCGAAAGCGCAGACCTGAAATAATATCTCTCATATACTTATAATTTCTCATGTCTAAAATTACCTTGAACAAATTCTGTCCATGTAAAAATAATAAATGGCAAGACAATTGTATTTTTAATAATGTATATTAATAGCTATCAATTCTATGTTTAACCTTGTGAAAGGATACAGGAGCAGCTATGAAAAAATATACATTAATGCTTTCCATTCTCTCCATATCAATGCTTCAAGCAATTATTTCAGGCATATCGCCTGTTCTTGCCGACATAAAAAGGGCGTTCCCTGATGTCAGTGAGGTATTGGTTATGCAGCTGCTTTCGCTGCCGTTTATTTTTACTGTTCCTGCTTCTCTTATCAGCGGAAAGCTTTCGGAAAAGCTTTCTAAAAAAACAATTCTGCTATTTGGAATTACACTTACTACCGTTAGCGGAATAATCCCCATGTTTGTCAGCAATTTTTATTTGATACTCATTGTCCGTATTTTTACAGGGATTGGTGTTGGTTTGGTTATTCCTTTTATGGTAAGTCTTATTGTCGATTTTTTTGAGGGCTCCGAAAGAGAATATCTGTTTGGAATACAAGGAACCTTCGTATGCATTGGCTCCATTACTTATTACGTATTGGGGGGCTTGCTCGGCGCCATCAACTGGCATTTGAACTTTTCTATTTTTTTCATAGGGCTTTTGGTTATTACTTTGGTTATGCTTTACCTGCCCGGTAAGGATAAGCATGAAAACAAGGCTGAAAACAAAAGCACAGCCCTTATTTCTAAAAGGCAGCTTGTTATTTGCTTTCTGGTGTTTGCAGCAGCCTTACTCATTTCGGTATTCACCGCTAGGCTTTCCTTCTTAATTACAGGCGAAGGAATAGGAAATGCGGCCACAACAGGTATTATTACTATGTTTACCAGTGTAGGCGGGTTAATGGCCGGACTTTATTTCGGAAAGCTTTCCAGAATTTTAAACCGCTTTGTGGTTACTTTGGCCATTTTTCTGGCGGGGCTGGGTATATTTATAGCCGCCAATACACACCAAGCCGGCATAATGATGCTTGCGGCATTAATATTAGGCTCAGGCTCGGCGCTTTCAGTCGCAGCTTTCATGAGCATGATCGCTTCAGCCTCCTCCGGGGCATCCAACACATTTGTAACGGCAGTTTTTATGTCATCTATAAGTCTGGGCATGTCAGGGGCGCCCATTTTCACTTCAGTATTAAGCCATCTGGTGCCTTCTTTTTCCGCCAGAGGAATCTACACCTTAACCGCGGTTCTTTTATTTTTATATTCCCTGATGTCATTTTTAATAATTTCCATAGCTAAAAAGAAAAGCTTTGTGTCACAAAACTATATTAATAAAGCATAGGAGGTAACTGATTATGGCATTCTATGAAAACACAGGCTACTCTCCAAACTTCCCAATTATTGCAAAGAAGCTCACCGATGCTACCTCTCTTCCCCACTGGCATCCAGAATATGAGCTCTCGCTGGTGTGCGAAGGAAGCGTCGGTATGGGAAGAAATTCGGAATACAGGGTATTGAAAAAGGGTGATATAGCCTTTTGCGGTGTGGGAGATCTTCATTATTTTAACAGTAAAGGTATGCACTCAACTGTTGTGACAATCATTTTTCGCCCTGAGCTTTTGGGGAATGCAGTTGATTTGTCAGCATATAAGCAGTCTACAATTCCCTTATTGGATAGTGCCGCAGTGGAAGAATTAAAATTGGAAGCATCCGCTCTTAATGAAATGACATACTGCATAGACTCCATTTATAAAGAGATGAGCGCACAAAGACATGATTACAAGCTATTTGTCAAAGCAGACCTAATAAAGCTTTTTGGATTATTCTCAAGGCATATACCCAAGTCGGCTATTGAGCTAGATGGAAATACAGCCGGCCCAAGAAGTATAACGCTGGTTCAAAGCGCTATGAAATATATAGAAAATAATTATTCGCAGGATATATCCCTGGACGAAATTTCCGAGTATCTTAAAATCAGCCCTTTTTATTTCTCACGGATTTTTAGCAGCGTTACCGGCTTAACCTATAAAAATTACCTTAATAAAACAAGGGTGGAAAAAGCACATAACCTTTTAGAGACTACGACAATGTCCGTTACCGATATAGCCTATGAATGCGGCTATAACAGCCTCCGCACCTTTAACCGGGCCTTCAAGGAGCTTAAAGGCTCTACTCCTTCCAGCCTCAGACATGCGGCGGATCTTTAGCAGCCCTTTCTGCCGTCTCCGGCTATCAATGTGGAAGTGAGAGGTGAGAGGTGAGAAATGAGAAGTGAGATGATTCTAAATATCTAAAAGGGGAAATCATAACCGTTTGAACGGCTTCACGATTTCCCCTTTAAATTAATAAAGGTTTTTAAATAGATATTAGTCCAATTCTCCCATTGACAAGCCTACAGGCATTGAGTCGGGTCTTTCACAGGTGCTCTTCATATTATATACGGTGCCTTCTTTTGCGGATATATCAAAGCTTATAAGTGCTTCAAGCACATGATATGCAAGCTCTGCGTTTGTTCTATGCCTCCTGCCGTTGACTATGGCATAAGCCATATCCAGTATTCCTAAGCCCCTGCTGTTGTGAACATAATAGTACGGCATAGGTACTTCCTTATATAAATCCGCTACTTCAGGCGAGTGGAATTTCATCACCGCTTCTCCGGTACTAAGTCCATCGACGGCCGCAATCATGCTTTCTCCTCTTATGATCTTAACGGGCCCTCCGAACATGTTGGGATCGGGAACGGCCATTGAACCGTCGGTGCCATGTATTTCTATGCACGGCAGCTTTGATTTCCACATATCAAAGCTCATGTTTATATTTGCCACTACTCCGCTTTCAAACTCCATGATGCCCGAATAGTGTGTAAGCACTTCTACATCTATTACCTTCCCCTTAAGAGGCGAGGTGCTTGTAATTGTCCTCTGGTCATAGGATTTTTTCGCAAAGCACATAGTCCTTTTAATAGGCCCCAGAAGAGAAACCAGTGCCGTTATATAATACGGCCCCATATCCATCATGGGCCCTGCTCCCTTTTTATAGTAAAACTCAGGAGCAGGATGCCATGCCTCATGGCCGTGGCAAACCATATTGGCAGTTACAACAAGCGGCTTTCCTATCCAGCCTTCGTCCAGAGCCTTTCTGCAGGTCTGTATGCCGGCTCCCATGAATGTATCGGGTGCGTTTCCAACAAGCAGTCCCTTAGCCGCCGCTAATTCAGCAATCTTCCTTCCTTCTTCCATTGTAAGAGCCAGCGGTTTTTCACAATACACATGCTTACTGGCGTTCAACACCGCCATATTTACTTCATAATGCGCCGCCGGTATGGTAAGATTCACTACAATCTCAATTTCGGAATCGCAGAGTAATTCCTCTACACTGCAGGCCTTGGGGATTTTAAACCTTTCAGCAGCTTCCCTTGCCTTTTCAACAAACATATCGGCACATGCTGCCACCTCCAAATGTTTGTTGAATCTTGTTGTCATATTGGTCAAATAAATGCCGCTTATCACTCCGCAGCCTATAATTCCAACCTTAACCCTTCTCATGGCTTAAGACCTCCTTATCTTCAACGAAAAGTATTTTTATACTATTTATAAATAGGTGAAAGCTCATGGTCGATGTACCACTTTGTAAGCACCATGGATGCCAGCAAATCAGGAGTTCCGTCAGTTTCTATGGTTACCCAGCCCTTTTGATTGTATTTCTTCAGCAGCTTCCACAAGCTCTTGAAATCCAAGTCGCCCTCACCCGGCTCCCAAAACCAGCGATGGCCGTCAGGCTGAATTTCTGGGTCCTGAGAATGTCTTACGCTGTCGGGGAGAGGCGCCGAAGCGGTATCCTTCAAATGGAAGGTCTTTACCCTGTCATGGTATTTATCGTAAAACTCAACCGGGTCAATTCCCATGAGAGCCACCTGAGCCGTATCAAGACAGTAAAATACATACCGCGGGTCTGTCATTTCCAAAAATTGATTATGATTCTCCGTGTTTGTGGCACAAAAAAATTCATTGTGCAGGCAAACCGATATCCCTTTGTCAAGAGCCCTTTTTCCTATTTCATCAACCACCTCGGCAATAGCCTTTAATTGCTCGGTGGACAAAGGGCCTACTCTGTTGTAATTGGCAACAGGGCATAAATTGATAAGCTCACCGCCAAAGGCATAGGTATCGTCAATTATTTCCTGAGCCTCCTCAATCATCGCCTTATGCTGAGATCTGTCGAACGATTCCCCCAGCCCGTGAAACATACCCGATATTCCCTCAAGGCCTCTTTCTTTTATGAAGTCCACGAAGTTCTGAATTGACCCGAAGAGTGTTTTCATCTGATGGCGCTCGAAGGGCATCAGCTCTATTCCCTTATATCCGGCTCCGACATGATATTTGACTATCTTGTCCCAGTCAGAGAAATATGCCTTGTTGCTGCGGTCTATATAATAGAAATCTCTGAAATTCTCTATCTTTTTATACGGTATCAGCTTCCAGTGCATCATATATGAGTATTTTAAATTTTCCATTTTACATGCCCCCTTACGCCTTCAAAATTACATTGTCCAGATGATACCTCATCCTGAGCAATGCTCTCATAACATCAGCCGTTTGTCTGCAGCTGCAAATCACCCAGCCGTTATACCCACACTCTTTAAGAGTGTTATATATGCCCGGTAAATCCACCTTGCCCTGCCCCATATCGCAGAAAACCTTCTGAGTGCCGGTTGCAGGATATTCGGGATTAAATTTTTTGTAGTAATCCTCAACGTCTTCAAATGCTGTGTCGCAAAATTGCACACAGTCCAGTCTGTCCTTGTATTTCTTTATTATATCCGCAGGGTTTGTGCGTCCTATGGAAAGATGTGCTGTATCTGCGCTGTAGCCTACAAGCCCCGGTTCAAGCACCTTAAGGAAGTCATCTATCCTCCCGCCGTGGGCAAGACTCCAGAATTCATTCTTTATAGCAAGCTTCACACCGCTTTTTGAAGCTATTTCACCCAGCTTGGCAAGAGTCTCATTTGTCCTTTTCAGAAAGTCCTCTACCCATACCGGCCATTCGCCCTGTCCCACGCTTACATTAAGCTGAAGCTCCCCTATATCGGGAGTAGGGGTAACAATTACCGTTTTTGTTCCGGCCTGTGCCGCGAACTCCACTGCCTGTACGGCAAAATGCATAAATGCCCCGAAATACCTGTCAAGATCCTTTCCAATGAACATGGTAGGATTGAAATGAATGCTCGCAATTTCTTCTATACCTGAGTTGTTCAAGAATTCAACATATTTCTTTACTGATCCGTATGCAGCCTTTACCGTGTACAAGGTAAAGGGTATCCCTGTACGCCCTCCAAAATCCCAATACGGTTCGTAAGGAAGCTCAATCCCCTTAAACCCCGCAGCAGATATCATCTTATACAGCTCTTCCCAATAGTACTGGCTTTCCCTCTTGTTACGGTTCGGCTCCTGATAGCGCAGGTCAACCAAATCCAGACTACAGCCTATTTTCATATGTGAACGCTCCTCTCCGTTATATTATTGTTGCCCCGAGCCAAAATTTATAATGGCAATTTTATTAACTGATTATAGCTTATCATAGTCCCCAATTTCAGGCGTGTCATAACATTACCTTTGTAAGACATTTTTTGTGGCTCTTTATTTGAATAATTGGCTTAAAGAAAAGAGAGGGGTCAGGGGTGAGACAATTGTTTTAATGAAAAAATGGCAGCTTGAAAATTGTTACTATATATTTGTGTAATACCTGCAAATTATATAATAACATATTATTTTATAAATAAATTCACCCGTAAAATAATTAGGGTATATAATAATTGTAAATAATTTTTCAGCACTTAACAATGATGCAAATTTCACATTTATTCAGATTTTTTAAGATTCTCACACTGCGGGAAAGACAGCTTGAGCAAAATAAAGAGAGTATCCCTCACTACCGAAAAAGTAGTTTCGAGACACTCCCTTTAGCCTTAAGCCAAAATATGCGATTATTTTTTTACCCAGAAATCCTTTAGATCCTCCTCAGAATTGTATCGGCGAGGAGGCTCAAAGAACATATTAGTCGTCTTTTCACATCCAAAGAACGTAGGCTCGAAGGTCGAAGACCTGTCAGCTTCAGGGCGTCCGTCGTTTGCAATCTGGCTTCCCAGCTTGACCCTGTCCAGCTCAACCCACGAGTGGTGGTAATCACACAACAGCAAATGAGGTATTCTGAAATGCCAGAATTTCCATTCTCCGTTCACTTTTATAAAATCAATTGCATACATTCCCCATACCCAAAAGGCCTCCGGCTCTTTTGTACCGGCATCCTTGCGGCCTTCGGCACCGGGCGACAGCCACAGTCCGCGCGCAGTCTTACCGTCGGCTGCAACCTCTACTATATCAGTTGTCAGCAGGTGGAGCGCAAACATGCCTTTTCCGTCGCCCTCCATGGAATGATGCCATTCCACAAAAAATTTCTCAATACCTTTAGGGCCGTCAAATACTCCGAAGCCCTCGCAGTCTATCCAAATATCATCACGATCAGCAAACATTCCAGGGACATTTTCCCATGCACGTCCATATCCGTAATATACATAACGGGCCATAAGCTTTTTTATTTCCTGCACATCCCACAGCTCTTTAACCTTTTGTTCAAATGTCGGTTCCATTTTTACACCACCTATAAAAAATAAATACTGACAGCTTTTTGCAGAGCCGCGTCAATTATACAAATGGCAGGCCACAAAATGCTTTTCCTTAACTTCAATAAATTCAGGCATCTCCTTAAAGCAACGCTCAGTGGCTTTAGGGCAGCGCGCCGCAAAACGGCAGCCCTCCGGCGGGTCAATAGGCGAAGTCACTTCGCCCTTCATAATCTCTGCCTCTTTCCCCTTGTGCGATATATCGGGAATAGGTATTGCCGAAAGAAGTGCCTTGGTGTATGGGTGCAGAGGATCCTCAAAAAGGCTGTCCGAGCTTGTCATTTCAACCATCTTACCCAAATAAAGTACAAGTATATCGTCGCTTATATGCTTTACAACCGATAAATCGTGAGTAATAAAGATATATGTGAGGCCCAGCTTATCCTTCAGGTTCATCATCAGGTTTAAAATCTGTGCTTGTATTGATACATCCAGTGCCGACACCGGCTCGTCACAGACTATGAACTTGGGGTTAAGCGCAAGGGCACGCGCTATGCCAATACGCTGGCGGCGCCCACCGTCCAGCTCATGCGGATAGGTGTTAAAATACCTTCTGTCAAGGCCTACAATTTCCATGAGCTCGGCAACCCTTTCAGTGCGCTCCTGCTTATTTTTGAAGACCTTGTGAATACACAGCGGCTCCTCAATAATTTGATACACTGTCATCTTGGGGTCAAGTGATGAGAAGGGATCCTGAAAGATTATCTGCATCTGTCGGCGAAGTGCCGTCATATCCTTTGGCTTTATATCAGTTATATCCTTACCGTCAAAAATAATTTTTCCGTCTGTAGAAGGTAGAAGCCTTAGTATCGTTCTTCCAAGAGTTGACTTTCCGCATCCGGATTCTCCGACGACGCCAAGGGTTTTTCCCTCACCAATTTTGAAGCTGACATCATCGACGGCATGCAGCATACCCTTTGGCGTTTCGAAATACTTTTTAAGATTTTTGCATTCAAGCAGTACTTTTTCGCTCACAGAATTGCACCCCCTTTGTCAAACTGATGACACTGTATCATATGTGTGCCGTTTATATACTTGGACGGATTATCGCCGCTTTGACAGTATTCTGAGCCTTTTGGGCAGCGGGGATGGAACTTGCAGCCGTCCGGCAGCTCTGAAGGGTGCGGAGTCAGCCCGTTTATCGGAGTCAGGCGTTTAGTGCGCTCTGTGATATTGGGAATGGAGTTAAAAAGCCCATTTGTATATGGATGATGAGGGCGGCTTTTATCAAACACATCCTCCAAAGTGCCATACTCCACTATCTCTCCGGCATACATTATAGCAACCTTATCGCAGAAGTTTGCCACAATGCCAAGGTCGTGCGTTATAAGCATAACGGATGAGCCCATTTCCTTTTGCAGCCCGCGCATCATTTTAATAACCTGGGCCTGTATTGTTACGTCTAGTGCTGTAGTAGGCTCATCCGCTATGAGTAGATCAGGGTTGCAGGCAATAGCTATTGCTATCATGACGCGCTGCTTCATGCCTCCCGAAAACTGATGGGCATATTCATTCTTTCTGGACGGCGGAATTCCAACGAGACTAAGGATGTTATCAACTCTTTGGTTTATTTCATGATGACTGATATTCCTGTTATGAAACCTTATGACATCCGCAATCTGAGAACCCACCCTAAAGACGGGGTTGAGACTGGTCATGGGGTCCTGAAATATCATTGATATACGGCTGCCCCGGATGGATCGGAGCTTCTTTTCGCTTGCGCCTTTCAGGTTTTCACCGTCAAATATGATTTCGCCCTCAACCGTTGAAGTGTATTTGGGCAGAAGGCCGAGTATTGACAGGGCAGTTGTAGTTTTACCCGCTCCCGTCTCGCCGACAAGGCCCAGCACCTCTCCTTTGTCTATTGACAGATTCACTTGGTTTACCGCTCTTGAGACTACCTTATCGGCAGTGTATCGTACGCTAAGGTTTTTAATTTCAAGCAATTTTTCTCCCATATTCTTTCTCCTATGCTCTGCCCTTGAGCTGCGGATCGAAAGCATCTCTCAGGCAGTCTCCTAAAGTATTGATTAGTAACGCAGATATGGCAAGCACCAAGCCGGGAACAAGAACCATATACTGGTTGCGCATCATGAAGTTGAGTCCGCTCGCAAGCATAGTTCCCCATTCAGGCGTAGGAGCCTTCACTCCCAGTCCGATAAAGCCTAATGTAGCGCCCATCATAATATTCATGGAAACCTGGGCTGTACCGTTAATTATCATAATGCTGGTAAGGTTCGGAAATAAATGTCTATACATTATATATGACGGTTTCCCTCCCAAAGCCACGGCAGATTCCACATAGTCCATCTTTGACAGCGTCAGTGCCACACTTCGCACCATTTTTGTATGCATGGGCAATCCTGAGAAAGTCAGCGCAACAATAAGCTGCGGCACCCCATTGCCAAGCGCGGCACATATTGCAAGAGCAACAACCAAGCCGGGTATGCAGCTTATTACATCTATAACACGCATGATTATATTGTCAACAATTCCCCCCAGCATAGAGCAGACGGAGGCCAATATTGCAGATATAAAAAGCGAAGAGGCCGCCGATATTAATCCAATCTGCAGCGCGGTACGGGTGCCGTGTATAATCCTGGCGAAGATGTCACGGCCGAAATTGTCTGTGCCAAGCAAATGTCCCGGGCTTCCCGGCGGCATTAATTTATCAGTCGCTATCTGCTTAATGGCCATCTCATACGGAACTATCAAATCTGCGAATATAGCGATTAAAATTAAAAGTGACACACCCACAAAGGCGATCATTGCCACAGGACGTGAGCTTAGCCGATGCCACACCTCTCTGCCCTGACTGTTTTTTGTACTTTTTTCCCTTTTAACCAGTTGTTCTGCGGCAGCTTTTTCAGTTTTCAGCATGTCACGCCACCTCCTCTTTAAGCTTCTTAGTCTCTTTTCTCTTTTTCTTGCCCGCAAAGCTGCTCCTTATACGCGGATCAACCAACGCATACGAGAGATCTACAATCAATTGAACCATAATTGTAAATATGGCAAGTATCATGGTACAGGCCAGCAGCGTAGGCATATCACGGCTGTTAATGGCCTCTACAATTTTAAAGCCGACGCCGGGGATGGCGAAAACCTTTTCGACAAGAACCGCACCGCCGATCATAGTAGCAAAGATACCTCCCGTAAGCGTAATAATAGGCAGCAGCGCATTCTTAAGGGCCTCACGGAAAATTACATAGCCCTCTTTAGCTCCCTTGCTGCGTGCCGTTCTGATGTAATCCTGCCTTATACAGTCCAGCATCGCGCTGCGCACCTGACGGACATAGTTTGCGAGAAATGGCAAAAGCAGCGTAAATACAGGCAAGACCCAATGACGAAGTGTCCCCGTTCCATATGTCGGAAACCATCCAAGATTTACCGAGAAGGTCATGATCAATATCAGACCCAGCCAAAAACCCGGTATAGACCCCAAAAACTTAGCCAGAACATTAACAATGCTGTCAAATGCCGTATATTGCTTAACAGCACACATGACACCCAACGGAATTCCTAAAATCACCATAATTAATGTTGTTATAAATGCCAGCTTGAGACTTATGGGAATGCGGAACCCGACATCATCCGCAACAGGCCCCTGTGTTTTGAAGGATGTCCCCATATCACCCTGTACAAAATTGACAACCCAGTTGAAGTACTGAACGGGCATAGGCTTGTCAAGTCCGAATTTAGCCTCCATTGCGTCATAATCCGCCTGAGTGTATTCAGAGGGCAGCATAAGGACAACGGGGTCTGACTCTGAGAGATTTAAGAGAATAAATATAAAAAAAGCAACAAGCAGAAGCAAAATGGGAACCATAATAATCCTATTTATTGTATATTTTATCATATAATACCTCGTTTAACTAATGGAGTAGTCCGAAACTACCATTTTATATATTTTAGATTGTGGTATCAGTTTCGCAAAGGGTACCGATAAGACAGAGCTTTCGCCGGTACCCTTCACAATATTATTTAAGCCTATGGTCATTTAACATAACTGCCGGGTTATTACTTAACCTTGAGATAACAGAAATCCATATACCCGGTAATAGGAGCCACATGAACACCTGTTATATTCTTGGCGACAGCGTAGAAGCGATAAACCTGAACACCGCCCATAGCAAGGCATTCATCCTGAACAAGAGAAGTCAGTGCTTCAACATTCTTGAGATAGTCTTCATTTGTAGCAGATGTGTTGGCTGCCTCATAAAGCTTCATAGCCTCAGCATAGCGATCCTTGTTAATATAGTCCAGCCACATGACACGCTGGGTTGATTGTGGGGTAAGTCCCATGGAGAATGGCGTAAGAGGCGACTCGACACCGTAGCCGTTATGGCAGGGGAACATTTCATATGTGCCTCCCTTGAGCATACCGTAGCAGGTAGCTCCGTCATAAGTTACCGTCTTAACATTTACCAGACCAAGCTCATTTAATTGTGCCTGAATGGCAATCTCGAGGTTGGTGAAGTCGGGGTCAGCCAGCATGGTAAATTTGATATCCTCCGGCTTGAAGCCTGCATCTGCAAGTATTTTCAGTCCCAACTGCGGGTCATACTTATACTTGTCGGAATATGGAACCATGCCAGGGCCTGCCCAGTAGCTCTTAGAGGCGGGATACTTGCCGTCATACACCAGCTGTGACGCTGCCTCCCAGTCAACCATGTGGCAAAGAGCCTCACGGACTGCGTCATTTTTGAAAATTTCAACCTCACGGGCGTTGAACCAGAAGGGATTTACGCGATCCTCCACTTCAAGAACATCCCAGCCCTTCTGTTTAAGGTTGTTGTACACTTCGATATTTACGGTATTCAAGCAATCGAGATCACCATTCATAAGCGCAATGAGAGCTGTGTTCTCGTCCGGTATAATCACGAGCTCGCACGTCTCAATGGACGGAGCTTTGTCGGGGTTGTGATAGTTAGGGTTTGCTTTGAGTACAAAGCCCTTACCTGAGGTATAGGATTCTATATAATACGGGCCGCAGCCAATAGCCGCCTTGTTATCCTCAGAGCCATACTGCTCGATGGCTTTAGGGTCTACAACGCCGCAAAGTGATTGCATGGGAAGATCGTAAATGAATGTTGCCGAGGGGTTGTTGAGAGTGATGGTGAGCTCAAACTCACCTGTTGCCTCATAGCTTTTAACAGCAGAGAAGTAGCGGGGCTGAAATTCTTTAGTAATATCCCACGTCTTTACGAAGGCTTCCGCATTAACCTGATTACCGCTTGTAAAATAAGCGTCCTTCTTAATTTGGAACACCCATACCATTCCGTCATCGGAAACTTTCCAGCTCTCGGCTAGATTGCCTCGAATGTCGTTCTGGTTCATCTGGTATTTGTAGAGAAGGTTATCGTAGAGCTGATTATACAGAGCAGCTCCGCGGCTGTCCTTCCATGGCATATGAGAAGGCATATCGTAATTAACCCAGTATTTAAACGAGGTACCTTTCTGTATGCCTGCAGTCCCCTCATTGGGTGCATCACCCGTTGTAGAATTGGAAACTGTTCCCGATGGGTCCGGTTGGTCAGTCCCTCCGTTGCCACAAGCTGCAAATGTCATGAGAATCATAACCAAGGCAAGGAAAATTGAATATTTTCTTAGCTTCATAGTAGTTTTCATCCTTTCTTTTATTTATTGGCTCCCTCAAGATCTGCTTTGAGACCCCTCGCATCTCTCCACGCCTTTAATGGATGCCATAATTACCAAAAGTACTAAATATAGAAAATCCGAAATGTAGGAAACTATCAATAACAGTTCTAGTTGAATGTGTGACGCGCAATTACATATAGAGGTTAACATATATATATGTCTCCCACACGCCAAACTTTGCAGAAAACAGAGACAATTATTGCTTATGCAATAATTACAAGCATTTAAGCGGTATTATGCCGGCAATTATTGTCTCACCTTTGTGCAGAAATTGGCTTGTGGCAAATATGTCCTTCTGTTAATCTCAAACTATAATTTTATAATACCTATGTAAATTTGTTCCATACTAAAAACTTTGATTAGAGGTGTTGACGTATTGAGTAAAAAACACAATATAAAGCTAAAAAACAATCGTTCCTTACAAAGGAACGATTGTTTTTTTATTAAATATAGCTTTATATATAAATATAGCCTTAAAAGTTCTACTCTCCTATAAGCCTTTTGAGCATCACCTGATGCCGCTTAACCTGCTCCAGCTCATCTGCTTCCTCTTCTCCCTTGTATAGGCCTTGTCCCTCAAACTCACTGCTGATGTACCCTTCATATCCAATCTCCTTGAGTACTTTAAAGGGCGTCTCATAATCTATACAGGTTTCATTGCAGTTCTCATCCATATCGTAGAATTTACCATGCACATGGAATATATATTTTGCAATATCCTTCAAATCCTCAGGCTTGCTTCTACGCGTGCGTATCAGAGACATGGCAACCTGCATTTCATTCGGCCCCGCGTTGCTCTGCTTGAGCTGCTGAATAATTTTATTAATATCCGTCCCGCTTTCAAAGGCTTCCGAAATATACATGAGAGTCTTTTCATCAGCACCGCGCTTTAGTGCGTCCTGAATCATCTTTCGTGCAGGCCTTTTCTGAAAAATTCCGAAGTCGGGTATTATTCCCACATGCTTTGAGCCGGAGCGCTCATACATGTCCACGTATTCCTCAATCCACCTGGCATGTATCATCATGGGAGAATGCACCTCAAGCCCCATCCTTACATTGCAGTACTCGGCGATGGGAATGCTCGCCTCCACAACCTCCTTGCGCACAGGGCACAAAACACGGATAACGGGAAAGCCAAGCTTTGCCGCCAGTCTCAAATCCCTTTCCATCATTTGCACCTGCTCTTTTAAGGTGCATACCCTGCCCTTGAACATTAAATAATCTATAAAAGAGTCCATGCAGGCAAGCTTCGTTTTATATTTATCCATCCAGCCAAACCACCTGTCAACATCTGCGTCGGACGGATTTGGATAGCTACCCACAGGCGTTTGCTCCGCCACAATCTCAATACCCTCGGCGCCGGCCTCTTGGGAAGTAATACGGATTAGATCCTCAAGGTTGTATATACCCTTGTAATATGCTTGCTGATAGCTATAAAATGAAACTCCACGTTTAATCGACATGTTAAAACCCTCCTAATCGGTTATTTAGCCCCCCATAGGGCTTACATTTTCCAGAACTACAGTGAATGGGCGTCCTCCGCCCATATAACTGACACGAATGGTAACCGAAACCTCTATTCTATGGAGCCCTAGGGGAATTCCTCCCTTGAGTGGTACAAATACAGTGGCCTTTTCACCGTATTCCCACCTTAACGTTGACATTGTAGCCATCTCATCAAAGGTATAAGTGTCCCCGCCCACTGAAAATTTGAGCTGGTCACGCGTAAAAACAGTGCTGTTAAAAGTAACGGTGACGTCTTCTACAAGGCTTAAAAAAACTCCCCTGTAATACGGAATACGGAGCTTCACTTCAAAGCCTGTGCCTACGCCGTTTTCAATGACACTTTGTATGTCCTCTCTCAGGACCATGTACTTATCATACATATTTCATTCTCCTTTACATAAATAATGCTGCATTTATATAGGACACGATAAAGATTTTACAAACATAGAGGATATAATTGCTTACAAAAATTTTTAACTACAACGAAAAGACGCCTTGCGGGGAAATGTCTCACGGGTATGTCATCAGGCGCTTTTCTTAGATGTATTCCTTACGGGTCAAAAAAATTTCTTCCATCAAGTTATATCCTCCATGTAAAATCTTTATCGCTGTATACTATAGAAGCAATGCATTGGCAAGCTATTTAAGATACGCTTTTAATAACCTTGTAGGCCGCTTTTTTCCATCTGCCGGAATAGTAATATATCAAAGCCACCGACATAACTACAAAAAAGCTGATACCAATTGACAGCCATATCCCTTTTAAGCCAAGGGAGGTTTTTGAAAGAACGGCAGCAAGAGGCAGCCTCACAACCCATAACGATAATAACGCCAAGGCCATGGATACGGTAGTCAGCCCTGACCCGTTGAATATTCCTCCAATAGCAAACATTACACAAAGAAAGACGTATGAGGAGCCGACAATTCTTAAATATTCAATGCCTATATCAAAACCTTGCGATCCGCTGTCAAAACCAAATATAGAAAGTATGTGGCCCGGCAGGCTTACAGCACATGCCGATACCGCCAGAGTGAAAACAGTCGTGAATATTATGCTCCACTTGAAAATCAATTTTATTCTTTCAGGCTTATTTGCTCCAAGATTCTGTCCCGTAAGCGTAGCTACCGCCGCACCTATTGACTGTCCGGGCATAAAAGCAATCTGGTCAATTCTTGAGGCAGCTCCGTATGCATTTATGGCTGAAGCCCCGAAGGCATTTACAAAGGTATTAATAAAAAGTCCTCCAATTGACACAAACGCTGACTGAACAGCAAATGGCAAGCCTAATTTACAAATTTTCAACGTCACTTCCTTGTCAAATAACAATCTCTTATAATCAAGGGAAATAAAGTTTTCTTTATGATTAAGGTAATATAAAGAAAACATAAAGGCTATCCCCTGCGCAATAATTGACGCATAAGCGGCACCATTCAGCCCGAGCTCGGGGAAGGGCCCTATTCCCAATATCAGCATGGGATCAAGCACTGCGTTAATGGTTACACCTATAGCTGTGAAAATCAGCGGTGTAAAGGAGTCTCCCACTCCTCTTAGTATGGCAATAATCAGCGCTGAAAGGAAATATAAAATAAGTCCTGTAAGTGTAATCTTCAAGTATCCGCTGGCTGACTGAAAAATTTCCTCAGGGGTATTCATGAATCTTAGTATAGTTTCACGGAACAAAATTCCACCTATCGTCATTACTGCTCCTATTATAAGCGCAACTATAAACGAATTATTAACTGTAAGCTTGACCTTTTCATAATTTTTCGCACCATAATATTGGGATACCAAAATTGTTGTTGCCGTAGTCAAGCCTATGGCTAAAGCTATTATTACAAATATAACCGAGGTTGTAACAGTAGTTGCGCCAATGCCGTCTTCCCCCACTATATTTCCTATCCATATTGTATTTATAATACTGTACCCTGTTTGAAGCAGATTTCCTATTAATGTCGGTATTGAAAAAACAAGCAAATGCTTTGGGATGCTGCCAACAGTCAAATCTCTTCCGAGCTTTTGTTCCACCTATATTCTACCTCCGGCAATACAAATAATTCTTTTAATAACTCTGTGCCAAAATACGTTGTCCATATTTTCCGAATTGCATTTTGCTTGTAAGCCTAACCTCTTTTTTCTTAGAGGCTGAGTCATAAGCGGAATCTATAATCTTCATAAGCTCATACGCCTGTTCAACTGAAGCTGACGGCTCTTTATTGCTAATGATGCACTCGACAAAATGCCGACACTCATTTTGAGCCAAGGGAATTGTCTTTGTATCAGGTGTTAAAGTATAGCACGCATTCCCGATTTGAGAATATAGCTTTATTTCTCCATTGACAAAGGATAATCCGCCCTTCGTTCCTAACAGCTCCACATATTTTTGTTCTTTTTCGATATTGGAGGCCCAGCTAAAGTCGAAATCAATGGTTGCATCATTTTCAAGCCTTATAAAGCCCACTGCCGTATCCTCAACATTAAAAACTCCGTCCTTTATGCTTTTATACCCCACTCTTATTCTATCAGCATCCCGTCCGAATGCGGAATAAGTTGCGGCATACACCGAAACAGCTCTGGGGAATTGCATAAAATATAGCGCCAAATCCAGAAAATGAACTCCCAAATCAATAAGAGGCCCCCCGCCTGAAAGCTTTTTATCGGTAAACCACCTTCCGATTCCCGGAATACCGCTATTCCTCTTCCAACCGCATTTTGCATGATAAATCTCTCCGAAGAAATCCTTTTCAATCAGTTCATAAATATGAGCCGCTTCATTTGTAAACCTGTTATTTAAGGCTACCATAAGTTTTTTTCCGCTTTTGTTTTTTTCTTCTATAATGTTCAGTACTTCCTCCGCATTAAGTGCAAGCGGTTTCTCGCAATGAACATTTACTCCTGCCTCCAGAGCATCTATACAAATTTCGGCATGAAGAAAATTGGGTGTGCAAATGCTTACCAAATCCAGCCTTTGCTCCGCAAGCATCGCTTTATAGTCGGTATATACATGCGGTATTTTGTACTTTTCCGCAAGCCTTTTTGCCGCCTCAATATCACAATCACATATAGCGGTTATCTCTACTGCATTAAGCTTTGAATATTCATTTAAATGCTTCTTGTCCGCAATTCCTCCGGCACCGATGCAAGCATATTTTAATTTGTTCTGCATTTGCCTCACCCCTATTCTTTACAGCTTTAGTTACAGAATTAATGCCTTCATATAGCTTATAGTGAAATCCACGCCTTTTTCTCCCAGCTCCCCCTGCCAGTGAGGAGAGTGGGGTTCTATGCTTAAGCCTCTGCTGTAATCCTTTGCGTATAATATGGACAAAAAAGCCTTCCAGTCTGTCTGATCAAGCCCCGCCGGCGGGTCATCCACTCTTTTTCCGTTTATCATGAGAGAGCCCTTCAAATGCACATGATAAAACCGGTGTCCCCATTCCTCAGCTTCTTTAAGATAATCTCCGCCGTTATATACAGCATGGGAGGGGTCATACTTTATCCCAAGCTCCTTCAGATGCCCATGTATAATCGTCCAAGCCACAGGATTATGAACAAAATTTATTTTTCTGCAATTATATGACGCAATATTAACCTTCCTTTGTTTACCGTACTCTATGAGCTTTGAGAAAAACTCAATAGCTTTAGTGCAATTTTCGTAATATGACATAGACTCAATATAGTTGCAGCCGCATACATATACCTCACATCCAAGGCAACTCGCAGCATCTATAAGCTTATAAGCTATTTCAAGCTCTTCTTCGTCTATGCTTCCGTCTTCTTTTAATACATTGGCTTTCCAGCGGCCTACCGAACCAACGCCAACGTTATACCCTTTAATCCAGCCTTTGATTTCAGAAAGCTGATTGAAAAATTCTTCAGTATTATACCCACCGTTTATACAGAGCTCTATAAAATCCAAACCCTTTTTGGCGGCATTTTTAAAGCTTTCCTCTTTTACCGCAGCTATAATTCCAAGCTTCATAACCATCAAACCCTCTTATTTAAAAAATATAATTTAAAACTCAAGTATTTTTAAAGCTCAATCATCTTTCCGGTTTCGTGAGATTTGTAAATGCATTCAAGTATCTGCGTAACCACAAATGCCTGCTCAGGCTTTACAAGCGGCTCGGTATCGTTTATTATCGAAAGCAGCCACTGCCTTGCTTCCAGATAGCCCGGCTCATTGGATGCGCCTTCAAAGTAAGCTATGTGTCCCCCGCCTGAAATTTTCTCTTCAAAAAGGTTGCCATACTTTGAGTTATTTATTATTAATTCATTCTGAGCATAGCTCATGCCCGATCTTATTTCAGCTCCCGCTTCTGTACCCATAAGAGTTGTTGCCGCTTCTTTTGAATCCAAAACATTGAGTGCCCATGCAGCCTCAAGGAAAATTGTTGCTCCGTTTTCCATTTTAATAAATCCGAACGCTGAGTCCTCCACCTCAAAGGTCTTTGGGTCCCAAGGCCCAAACAGGTTGCCTTCAAACTTGTCCGCCATTTTGTAAAACACTGAGCCTGTTATGCTCTTTGGCTTATAGTTGTTCATCATCCACAGAGTTATATCCAGCGCATGTGTTCCTATATCGATAAGAGGACCTCCGCCCTGAAGCGATTTGTCAGGGAATACTCCCCATGTAGGAACCGCTCTTCTCCTTACGGCATGAGCCTTGGCCATGTATATATCTCCAAGCGCGCCTGTTTCACAAGCCTTATGCAATGTCTGCACTTCGTTCCTGAATCTGTTCTGGTAGCCTATAGTAAATTTCTTACCCGATTTTTTAGCCGCATCTAGCATTTTCTTAGCATCCGCCGCCGTATGAGCCATAGGCTTTTCACACATAACATGCTTCCCAGCGTTAAAAGAGTCTACCGTTATAGGTCCATGGAATACGTTAGGAGTAAGCACATGCACAACATCAATTGAGTCGTCATTTAAAAGCTCCTTATAATCGGAGTATATCTTCGCGTCGGCTGCTCCATATTTCTTTGCCGCTTCTTCGGCTCTTTCCACCTTGATGTCACAGAAAGCTGTCATTTCACATAGTTCACCGAGCTTAGCCAGTGAAGGCAAATGCTTGTTATTTGCAATTCCCCCGCATCCTATAATGCCTATTAACAATTTTCCGTTTTTCATTTTAAACACTCCTCTTAAATTAAAATTATTTGTGCTGTTATTCGCAAGACAATCGCTTTGTAATCGTTTTCTTTTATCATGATAATATTATAACACTATGCTTTTGAAAATACAAGCAGTATTTCAGAAAACGATTACTTTTACCCGTGCGGTCCGTGCTTATAATAAAAAATAAAAGGCCTCTCAATTTAGAGAAGCCTTGAAATATCTTGCTTGAATCACTTTTTACCGACAGTAGAGCCACGGACAATCAATTGATAGTCAATAAACAGATGCCTTCCCACACTAATTTCACCCTTCATAAGTGAAACCAGCATTTTCATTGTTTCACGGCCAATTTCATAAAAGGGCTGTGCAATAGTTGTTATTGACGGATCGCTGACCTCGGAAATTTCAATGTTGTCAAAGCCCGTTACAGCGATATCGCCCGGCACAGAGAGCCCTGCGTTTTTAAAGGTGTTCAGGCACCCAAAGGCAATGTTGTCCTGCGCGCATATTACCGCGTCGGGCTTATGATCCATTTTTAAGTATTCCTTTGCGGCGGCAATACCACTCTCTATTGAGAAATCTCCCGATCTCCTCAATTCAGGATAATGGGGCAGACCGAAATCCGCGAGTGCAAGCTTATAGCCTCTTTCCCTGTCTCTTGAAAAGTGCGGATTTTCGCCATAGCCTTCACAGGCAACAAACGCGATTCGTTTCTTTCCCAGTTCAATCACGTGCTTCGTCATATCATAGGTAGCTTTTCCGTCGTTAACCGCCACAAGATAGGAATTAGGTATGTCAACATATTCACCGCACTGCACAACAGGATACTGCTTGCTGATATTTATCAATTCCTCGTCCTTAAACAGCATGTTTAAGAAAATTACTCCTCCGACAAGGCCATTCTCAAGAAACTTTATGGAATTCATACCGCCCGTCCTGTCGGAATAGCTGAGTATTACATCGTAGCCCAGATCCTTTGCAACATCCTGTATCCCGCGCATAGCTTCGTCTATTACCGCGGTACATACAACGAGCACCATTTTAGATTCGGCACGCCTCAAGTTGCGCCCCAGAGCATTAGGCTGGTAGTTTAAGGCTTTGACTGCCTCCAGTACCTTTTCCCTTTTCTCCTTAGATACCATGTAATTATTATTTAAAACCCTTGAAACCGTAGCAACCGAAACACCGGCCAAAGCCGCCACATCTTCTATTTTAACCATATGATACGCTCCCGATAATAGTATCCTTGTGTTTTAAATCATATATTTATTTATGACATTATATCATTAAATAAAAATAGTTTCAACCAAATGAAGTAATCGTTTACCAGCGGTGTTTCTATCTTCACCTGACAAAGCAAATGCAGCCTTAGCGAAGGTAATATATAAAAAATTGGGAAATAGATGTCTAAAGAAATTAAAAAGGCCTACCGGAATTTAATACCAGCAAGCCTTGGCGCGCCCAGCAGAGATCGAATCCACAACCTTCTGATCCGTAGTCAGACGCTCTATCCAGTTGAGCTATGGGCGCATATTATAATTTCAATATTCTGTTGTTATGTCAAGAGAGCAAATACTTGCATCTCCTGTAGACATTAATTTTAGCATTTGAAATTCCAAAAGTCAAGTGGCAGTGAATTCAAATTTTTAAATAAAATAAGAGCATCCGTGACGTTGCCACTTTATTTTCACATTAAATGTCCTCTAATAAACCCAAAAAAATTTTTTAAATAACAAAAGAGGTATGGTATAATCTCTTATAGATGTAGAAATATTAAAAGGGTTTATAGAAATCTTTATAAATAAGGAGGAACCTTAATGTATTCAAAATCGGAAAGCTTTTATGACGGCGAGGGCTATTTACGTAGTCCGGGAGAAGTATATTATGATTATCAGGGTCATATCAGACAGCCTAGTGAAAGCTTTTATGATTATGAGGGGATTTTACGCGAAGCCGGCGAAAATTTCTTTGACGGAAAAGGTATTCTGCGAATTGCAGGTGAAAACTTTTATGACAGCGAGGGTTGTTTAAGAGAAGGCTAAAGCTGTTAATATAATCAAAAACAAAACCCAATTTTAAAAAGTGCTGCCTCTCAGAAGCCAGCACTTTATGTCGTTTTAATTGTTATTCTTTATTAAAAAAGCTTTTTCTTTATAAGAATAACTGAAGCTAGAACAGATAGTAAAATTGATCCCCCCACTATCACAGGAAAAGCCACATTACTTCCTTCCCATGAATTTGGCACATTCATTCCAAAATAACCTGATATCATTGTTGGAATTGCAAGCGCAATTGTTATAAGCGTCAACGATTTCATTACCATGTTCAAATTGTTTGATATAATCGAAGCAAAAGCGTCCATCATGCCGCTTAAAATACTGCTGTAGATATTGGTCATTTCAATTGCCTGCTTGTTTTCTATTATGACATCTTCCAATAAATCCTTGTCCTCTTCAAATTTCTTAATAGAATCCAGCTTTAACATTTTTTCAAAAACAGATTCATTGGATTTTAAGGAGGTAGAAAAATATACAAGGCTTTTTTCAAGTTTTAGCAATTGGGTTAACTCTTTATTTCTCATTGATTTTTGCAGATCATTCTCAATTCTATTGCTTAATTTCTCAATATGACGCAAATATTGAAGGTAATAGGTTGCGTTTTTAAAAAGAATTTGCAGAACAAACCTACTTTTGTAATACGTATAAAACGATTTTACACGCTTATTGATAAAATCATAAATAATCGGTGTTTCTTTAAGGCATATGGTAATAATACTTTCTTTTGTC
This sequence comes from Anaerobacterium chartisolvens, assembly GCF_003337415.1. Classification (GTDB taxonomy): domain Bacteria; phylum Bacillota; class Clostridia; order Acetivibrionales; family DSM-27016; genus Anaerobacterium; species Anaerobacterium chartisolvens. The sequence goes on from NZ_QPJT01000012.1 coordinate 53,139, forward strand.
AATATAATTCCCAAAGGTAAGGTTGAATATGTGTTGTTTTTCCCAGTATTTTCCATAATCGGTATGTCAACCAATATAAGTATCTGGCCATCTTCGCTTTCTATTCGAGAACGTTCTTCTTCGTCTAATGCCGATTTAACAAATTCAGGATCTATTTTTAGTTCATCACAAATATTGCTAATCTCTTCTTCTGTTGGATTAATTAAATTAACCCAAACACCATCGTCAATTTTTTCTACGCATACTAATTCATTGTTAATAGTTTTAAACATTTTAATCAACAAAATCACCCTCTCAAACATATTTTTACTAATGCCAGAGGGTTTATGTGTCATAGTGTTAAACTAATATTAACAGCATGACAAATAAACCCAAGGAATAATTGGAAATGTCGTATGTGACTACTACCACCAGGTTCACTTTCCATGCTGTTCACCTCCATTTTGCAGAAATCATTAATAAGTAACACCATAACAACATTGACTAAATAATTATACCCTTTTAAAATAAGTATTTCAACGATTATTTTGCAATTCGGAGTTTGCATATTTTTAATCCTTACATTGCCCCGATAATTCAAAAAAAGTGCAGAAATAGCCAGCAATAATATCCCGACAACATGTTTTTGATGTTTATTCATTTTGTAATGAGGCAATCTTATATGATATAATTTTAGTAAAAATAGACAATGCTATTTATAACAGGCGCCTTGAAAGGTAGGAATATATGTTTTTTGAATCGTACAAGTCAATGCTGTACTCAGATACAATGGTACCGGATATCTTTATTACCGAGTACATGCCCTCTATGGATTCGGATTTTGTAAAGATCTATATGTATTGCCTTTTTTTAAGCAAGCACAACAAAAAAACCTCCACTGAAGAGGTGTGCAAAAAGCTGGAAATAGACATACATAAGGTAAAGAGTGCGTTTACCTTCCTTGAGAGCATAGGGGTAATAGACCGTACAAACGATGGAATCGTGATGTCCGATCTCAAGGAGAAGGAGATAAATAAGCTGTACAGGCTAAAGACAACCTCCACCCCCGAGGAGGCGGCACTCAGCTCTGAAAGAAATAAGAAGCGGAACAGAATTATTACCGCAATAAACAACTCTTTTTTTCAGGGAGTCATGTCTCCGTCCTGGTACACCGATCTGGACGCATGGTTTGATAAGTATAAGTTTGAGGAGGACGTAATGTACGCTCTTTTTCAGCACTGCTATGACCATAAGGGGCTATCAAAAAACTACATAATGAAGGTTGCCGACAACTGGCACAATAAGAACATTCAGAACAGCTTTGATCTGGACAAGTATTTTATTGAGTATCAGAAAATAAAGGACATCCGAAGCAGCATAGTGAAAAAGCTTAAGCTTGGCAGAAACCTTACCGAATATGAAGATGAGTATGTGGAAAAATGGGTGGTTGATTATAAATATACAATTGAAGTCATTGACCTGTCGCTTAAAAAGACCACTGCCAAGACCAACCCCAATTTTAAGTATGTTCACGCAATACTAACAGATTGGTATGAAAGAGGCTTGCGGACCAGAGATGAGGTCATTGCCCATGAAAAAAGCAAAAAGCAGAATACCCCTAAAGCTCAGGTAAAAAGTCAGGCTATTCCGCAGAAGGACAATTTTGAGCAAAGAAAGCACGATGATGATTACTATAATAGCTTTTTTAATAATGTTGCGGGTGAAAAATAATTGTACTGGAGATACACATGAACAGGCATATTTATCAGTCCATTAAAAAGGAATATGACGATAGGCAAAGGGCGGCCGTTGACAGGTTTATGGCTAAAAAGTCACAGGCCTATCTGCTTGTGCCCGGACTTGAGGAAATAGACAAGGAAATTAATCTTTCCGGTATCAAATACAATAGAATGCTTCTTGTTGAAAACAGTGCGAAAGATAATCTGCTTGAGGAATTCACCAGAACTCTGCGCGTCTTGAAAACTAAACGGGAAACCCTGCTTTTGAAGCATGGCTATACCGCAGATCACCTTGAAATTGCTTATACCTGTCCCAAGTGCAAGGACACGGGCTTTATCGAAAATCCGGCAGGAGCGGAAAAGTGCTCCTGCTATAAGCAGATGCTGATAAACGCCATATATAGCCAGTCAAATCTCAAGCTGGTTCAAAAAGAGAATTTTTCCGCCTTCAATGAGCATGTATATCCTGAAACCTCAGATGAAAGCAGGTACGGGTTAAAAATCTCTCCTAGGGAAAATATATTGAATATAAAAAGAAGATGCTTAAGCTTTATAGAAAATTTTAATTCTTCTGATGAAAAGAACCTCTTTTTCAGCGGCCCGACAGGCGTAGGGAAAACCTTTATGTCCAACTGCATAGCCTTAGAGCTTATGAAAAAAGGGCACACTGTCTTGTATCAGACCGCACCTGTGCTTTTTAATACCATTGCAGAGTTCAAAATGAAGGCCTATAAGGAGGACGATTTTGAAGACGGCAATTACAGCAGTATTTTTGAAGTGGGTCTGTTGATAATTGACGATCTCGGCACAGAGTCCCAGACCGCCGCAAGATATGCCGAGTTGCTCACAATAATTAATACCCGTCAGATGAACAATTTCAGCTCCCCCTGCAAAACAATAATTTCTACAAATATAGGTGCAAGAAAGCTTGACGAATACTATACCGAAAGGGTTTCCTCACGTATCATAGGCTGCTTTGACAGGCTTATGTTCATAGGGGACGATATAAGAAGAAATATTCGCTGAACCTCTTATTTAAAGCCTCAAGATACTTAATATTCTGTCGGCGAGCGCATTGGACGGATCACTTAGCTTAAGCCCCTGAGCAAAGTAAATTGCCGCTGTAATAAGAATTCCCGGCAAAGCCCACAGCAATCCCGCTCTTCCCCTTGTTGAGCTTTCTTTTACCACAGGCCGGACCTCTTGCTCTGTGGTTCTTATAAGTGCTACAATAAGGCCTGTCAGTACTGCCGCACAGGACATAAACATAAATCCCCAGACAATTATTACTCCTATAAGCTGTTCAAACGGTAGGCTTGTCAGGCTGGACAGGTATTTACCCGTTTCTGCGGTAAGCTGATCCTTTCCCATTGACTTTGCAAGCTCACCTATGCGCGCTGCGGCATACGATGCGACTACAGCGATAGAATTGTTTACAAAATGTGCGAATATGCCTGCAAATATTGAGTTTGTCCTGTATACTATAAACCCTATCAGTGCCCCAAGCACAAAGGTTCCTAAAAATCTTTGAAAATCAAGATGCATCAGACCAAATAAAAAGGCTGTAATTAAAATAGACTTTACGGCCCCGAGCCTCTCCATTCCCCTCTGTATAACACCCCTGAACATAATTTCTTCGCAAATCCCCGCCGAGCCGCCTATGATTAAAATATTTACAAGCAGCTCCGTCCCATTGGAGGCCACAGGAATATCCGGCAGTACAACCCTTCCAAATACAGTCTCAATTACAAACAGGTTGAGCATGTTTAAAAAGCCCACTATAGGCAGCGCGGCTCCCATAATGCACAGGATAATAAAAAGGTTTATGAGGCTTACCCCTTTTATCCTCAGCACACTTTTAAAGTCATACCTCCCTATGAGCAAGAGAGCAAGAGACGGTGCAAGTATAAGCAAAAATTCAGTTATCAAAAGCCCGGGATACCTGCTGGCATTCTGCGCCTTAAACCCTACATACAGCAGCAGTACAACCGCCACGGAATACAAAAGTGCTGCCTGAGCTATGCTTGGCCTTCGAGGCTGCTGTCCGCAAAGCCCCTCTGCGGATAGATCAATGTTGTTTGTATAGTCATTCTTATCCACCTTGTACCCCCCAAACTGTTTTAGAAAGCATTGCTTAATGCACGGAAATGCAAATTTCCCTAGTCCTATATTACCGCTATACAAAAATATATGCAATAAAAGCCGACTTAAGCAAGCCGGTTTTTATTGCATTTTTATATCTAAAAACTATATTGTGAGAATCCCTCCGGGTGTCTCGAGTATCATAAGCACATTTTCCTCTCTGCCCGTCTCCGCGTTTATATATATGAGAAAATCTCTTCCGTTAAGCTTTCCCTTGAACTCATAGGTATATATCTCCGTCTTATATTCTGTGGGTATTATTGCAAAGCCTGAACTCAAAATCTTTACCTTGGGATTTATGAGCTTTCTTGCCTCCTTCTCGCTTATCTTGGGCTTGGGGATCTTCCTCTCCGAGTGTGAGGAAATATAGCCCCTACTCTCAAAGCCCAGAACCTCTCCGTCGTCTAATGAAATTTTAACCTTTATCAAATCAGGATATGCAACAACGCCGTTCTGCTCATAGGCATAATTTATTACCGCCGTGCTGTCTTCCTTCAGATAATAAGTGTCCTTCATATTCTTATAGCCATTTTCGTCCAGAAACTTTTTCCCCATGGCCTTCGCCTGATCCACATCTATTTTTGCATTTGCCACAGGCTTGTTGTAGAGCATTTGATATAAATGCCCTCCCTTTTGAGTTATATCTACAATAGCGGTTTGGTTCTTATCGGCATTTTCAAATGTTACCTTATAGCTGTAAGTTTTGATGGGAGGAGAATCATTTTTACCGTTTTCCTCAACGACCGCAGACTTATTTCCGTTAAACAGCTTCATTACACGTTTTTTCCCCTCCTCCACACTTATCACATCACCCGTCAGTCCCTTTAATTCAGCCTTTGCAAGATGGTCTGAAAACGGCCCGTCATAAATAAGCGTGGGATAGTCCTGAAAGGTTTTATCTATGTTCTCAAACTGCTTTGAGGGCATCTGGGCAGAGGCCTTTTTAAAAAACGGAGTCCCCTTCTGTGCTAATTCGCCCCATTTTATCCTTCCCGAGTTAATCTGCGTCTGAAGCTCGTTTAAGCTTTTACCAAGAGTTGAAGCATATCCGTACAGTTTTTCAATAGTTTTATACTGCTCCTCCGTCAAAGCCTTTCCCTGCATGTTTTGATTATTCAGAGAATAAGAAAGGTCTCCCACCTGCGTGAGAAACTTTGACGTGTTGGCAAGTACCTGCTGAGAAACAGGAAGCTGCCCAAGGTTCTCCTGAGCAAGGTTGGCCTGTCGCCACGCCTCCTGAAGCGTGGAGGCCGTCTTTGCCGGTGAAGCTGATATAAGCGACTTTATCAGCAGCACATCTACATTATTTACATATCCCACCATGTCGTAAAAAGCCCTGTTGTACTGATTATTAATATGCTGCGTCAGGTCAGCAGCACGCTTGTACTGGTATATTCCCCATATGGCAACTATCGCTATAGCAATGATAACAACACTGTACATTTTCCTGTCGGACAGCCTTTGCTTAAAATCCAATAGCTTTTCTCTCAAGCCCAAATTCCCACCTCCGTAAATTTATCCCAAATAGCTTATTCGCCTTACGCAGCACTTTACTTTGCAAAATTGTGCTTGCCTATTTTTGTGACTATCTGTCTGCTCCAGATCCAATTGCTTGTGGCAGTGGCCGGATTCCAATAATAGATGCAGCCGTTTGTCGGATCCCATCCGTTTAAAGCATCCCTCGCTGCCCTTACTACTGATGAATTGCTTTCGATGGGGACATTTATCTGTCCATCACTCACCGCTGTAAATGCCCCCGGCTGGTATATTACTCCGGCTATGCTTTTAGGAAAGGCCGCGTCTCTTGTCCTGTTCAGAATTACAGCACCCACAGCAACCTGGCCCTCGTAGGGTTCGCCTCTCGCCTCTCCGTTTATCGCTCTGGCCAGCATCTGCTCTTCTCCTATTCCGTTTCCCTCGGCATAAAAGGGGCTGTTATAAAAAATTGTGCTAATTATTACAAAGGCCGCCGCAAGAACAATCGATAGAATCTTTACCCTTTTCAAGCATTCCTTCCTCCTCTCTCAATTGTTACCCATGCAGATATTTTTTGTCTGTACACAAAAAAATATGCACAGGAAAGCTGTCCCTCTGCATATTTGTTGTATTTTTTTCTATCACAGTTCTATAACGTTAATTTCACCGCATATTTGTCTCGCAAGCTCTACCTCCCTGCTTTTGCAGGTGAACAGCAATACCTGCCTCCCTTGCGACAGCTCATATAAAAAATCAAACGCTTCCTCTGTCCTTTTATCATCATACTGTGCAAACACTTCGTCCATAATGAACGGCACATTCTCACCGTCTCTGGCAATAAGCTGAGCGACAGAAATCCTGAGTGCAAGGTACATCTGATCCATAGTGCCTCCGCTTAAGGCCACAACAGGCACAACCTCTCCCGTTTCCGGCACTATAGCCTTTAATAGAAGTGAATTGTCGGCTCTGAGATCAATGTATTTCCCTGCCGTTATTCTGCTTATGGTATCCCCGAGCTTTTTATTCAAAGCAGGCGCAAAGTCTCTTTGCAGCTCCATGCTTGCCTCCGCCAGAACATCCGCAGCTATTTTTAATGAAGCATTTATGTCCTCAAGCTTAGACTTTTGTGCTTCCAGCTCTTCTATTTCAGCGCCAATATTTTGCACATCCGGCGCAGCTTCCTCTATTCCCTTAATAATGGTTTCATACTCCCTTATGCTTAGAGATGCCTCCTCCAGCTGCCGGGAGGTTTTGACATGCTCTCTTTCCAGTAATTCCTCAAGTCCTTCGGCACCCATATCGGCCCCGGTGCTCTTTAATACTTTAAAGTCGTTATATATACCTGCATATAAATCGCTTACAGCCTCATGCAGAAAAAGCTGTTCAACTTCCGCCGATGTCTCCTCTGCCTTTTTTTCAAGGCAATTTATTCTCTCCGATGCGCTTAAAATTTTGCTCTCTATGCTTTGCCTGCTGTTAACATCCTCTCCGCACAATGCAGAAGCATTTTTTAAATATGTGTCCAGCCCCCGCCGCAGCTCATTACCTCTCTTTAGAGCATAGCCCATCTCCGACTTTGCTTCACTATATTTTCTTACCAAGCTCCGGAAGGCTTTAATCCCCTCCTGCGAAAGCTGTTCGCCGCACTCGCCTGTTATTCCTCCGCAGTTAAGCACAGCCTCAATTTTATTTTTTAACGCCTGCCTTATTCTCACATTTTCCTGAAGCTCCTCCTCAAGCCTGGTTAAATCAAGCTTCAAAAGCTCCCTCTTTTTATTAATATCTTCAGATAGCCTGCTTTCATTTATCAAAGCAGCTCTTTTTTGCTCTCTAAGCCTCCTCAGCTCTCCTGCTCCTTTACTTCTCACAAAAAAGGCCGCGACGGCACACACAAGCAACACAAAGCCTGCCACCACTGCTGCTGCCGCAGAGTCCTTTATAAGCCCCGCTGCAAAGCACATCGCACTCAATGCCGTCAAAACACCCATTACTATTGCATATACTCTCTGACCTGACTGCATATTTCTGATTTTCTCATTAATAGCCTCGCTGCCTTTGTTTTTACCCTTCTCGATAGACTCAATTTCATCCCTCGGTGTTATTATGTCCCCAGAATTTATCATGCCGCTTTCGTCATCCTGCCTCTTGCGGTCTATTTCCCGGTTAAGCGTCCGTATAACGGCTTCAATGCCTAAAAGACTGTTATAGTCTTCATCCAGCCTGTCCATATCATCATTTCCGAACGCATGTATTCCTGAAGATCCCGCTATTATTCTGTTGTATTCCTCCATGCGAAGAGAAACGCTTCCAAGCTCCTTTTCATATCCGTCTATGCCTTCCAGAGCCTGCTCCAAGCCCGTTTTTAAGCTTACACACCTTTCAAGCTCCAAATAAAACCGCAGCAGCTCTTTAAGGCTTCTTAAAAAAGCCTCTCTCTTTCCCAACCCTTTTTTAGCAATCTCAGCTCTGTCCAAGCAGCCTTTTGTCTCATTCAGCAGAGCGATTTTTTCAAGCAACTGCCCGCGCGTTGAATTCAGCTCCGAAAGCCGTAAAGTAATTCTGTCCAGCGGGCGTGTAGAGGTTTTATCGGTTCCTACATGGTTTTTCAAGGCATCCTTTAACGCCTCACTCGCTCTTTTAAAGGAAATATCCTCATAGCCGGTCTGAGCTATATTTGTAAGCCTGCTTAAAAGCTCTCTGCCGCCGTCCTCGCCTATTTTGGCATCCATTTGCCCTATAAACACAGTTTTACTAAAGCATACCTCATTCATCCCCGTATGCTTTTCCGCAAATCTCGCCCTTTTATCCTTACCTACATGGAAGGTGTCCGTTATGTTATTAAAAAAAGAATCAAATATTCTTACAGAATTGTTTACAAAGCTTCTTTCTATTCTATACCTTTCGCCGTTGTCAAGCACATATTCCATAATGCCTGAAAACTCATTTGTGTCCCACGGCCTATACATTTTAAGAGGCGAAGGCGTTCCGTCCCTTGCTCCCTTTCCACCCTTAATTCCAAAAAGCATCGATCTTATAAAGCACTGAAGAGAAGTCTTTCCCGATTCATTAGCTCCAAAAACTATATTCAGCCCCGGTTTAAGCTCCAGCTTTCTGTTTCTCAATTTCCCGAAGCCTTTTATTTCAAGCTTTTCTATCCTCATAGCTCCCCCGTCAAAACCGCCCCTTTATAGCAACGCACCGCAACAGAAGTCTATCCAATCACTATATAAATTAGGGTACAAACTATCTAATAAAGAATGTAAAATAATTTCTGGAAGAATAATTTCCCCGGGATGCGTAACCGCGCTACAATTTAGGCTAACTAAAGTCATAAGCGTCTTCTACAGATATACATGCTTATGTAGTTAGAGTAGAAATTATTCTGGAGGATATTATTTTACATCCTCCGTTATCCGATATGCAAAAGCCTAAATTATATAGTCAATATCCACCCTGCCCTTTTCCAGTGCTTCAAGGCCATAATGCATGGCCTTGTGCAAAAGCTCTCTGTCATGGTTCCCTTGAGCTTGATCCATCAGCTTAAGAACCTTACGCACAAACAGCCCTCTAAGTCCCGGCTCGTTTATTATTTCATCTATATTATAATCCGTGCCTGCCTCATTCGCCAGCTTTAAAAAAAACAGCTTATCCCTAAAATAGTTTTCTATAAGCTCTGCCTTAACCCACTTAAAGTCTCCGGCGGATCCTCTTATCGTTACGGAATACAATCCGTCGGCAGGCTTTTTTCCACCGGGCCTTCCGGCAGGGCACAGGCATATTGCATCCTCAATTTTTGATATCACCTGCTGCTCGCTGCAACACCCTCCTATATTGATGTCCTTTTGTTCATAAAACCTTTTCCCAAGCGTCAGAAACCTCAAATCTAGCTTACTTGACTTTTCATTGTCCTTGTATATACTGCCCATAAAAGCCCCATGCTCTCCCGGCTCATCGAACCCAAGCGCTTCAGGGCTTCCGGGATTGTATACCACTCCATATCCCCCTATATCCTCTATCCTGTTGTGGAAATGTCCAAGAGCTATATAGTCCATATTTAATGCCGCCAGCTCATTTCCCGACATTGGATTATATACGGAGGCTTTAAAATTCATATCCACAGTTCCATGAGTTAGAAGAATGTTTATACAGCCTTCATCCACAGGCGCTATTCCTGAAATCAGTGTCCGTTCCTCATAAAAGCTGCCAAAGCCCGCACCATATATACACACTCCCATATCATCAAGCTTTATGCAGCAGCTTTCTCCCGCCAATATATGCACATTATCGCTCCACTTAAATTTTTCATAGTAACAGCCGGGTATATAAGGATCATGGTTGCCCGGTGCTATAAAAACCTTTATATGCTTTATACTGCTAAAAGCATCATTAATAAGCTCTACAGTGGATTTTTTTACATAATTATGCTCGTAGAGATCCCCGCTTACCAGCAGTATGTCGACATTCTCATCCCTTGCCGCGTCAATTATCCTTTTAAATACTTCTTTTAAATCCCTCTGCCTTAATTGCACTTTTTCATAGCTTGCCAAAGAAGTAAACGGAGCGTCAAGATGCATGTCCGCACAATGAAGAAATTTTACACTTTTCACCCCTAGAAACCACCCCCTGCCGACATTTTAATATTAAAGAGGCTCCTCACAAAACATAATGCATCCGGCACCTGTTTTGCGGCAGCCCCTTAAATCGCCTGATATTTTTCAATACTGCCTTGTTATTTATATAAATTAGGATGCAAACTATCTAAAAAGAATGTAAAATAATTTCCGGAAGGATAATTTCCCCGGAATGCGTAACCGCGCTACAATTTAGGCTAACTAAAGTCACAAGCGTCTTCTACAGGTATACATGCTTCTGTAGTTAGAGTAGAAATTATTCTGGAGGATATTATTTTACATCCTCCGTTATCCCATATCATATGCAAAAGCCTAAATTATTTAGAACAATGCTAAAAACTCCTGAAGGTTATTAAAGTCCTTTCCCAGAACCATCTTCCTTACTGCAATATCCTCAGTGCCCGTTATCAGCTCTATTTTTTGATCGGCATCCAATTCGTACATATTAATTATAAAAATATTGTTTTGCGTAAAGGGATATACATTCCTGAAGCTGCCTTTCAGCCTGTCAATTATGGCATTATCCTTAAAAAGAAGATCTCTTTTATCACATATATAAAATACCTCAAGCTTGTTTAACACCTCAAAGGTCTCTTCTATTGCTTCCGTTAAGTCTTTCTTAAATAGCTCGGTATAATTAGGCAGTAAAAACTTCTTTTGAGCCTCAATTGTAAACAGGTTGCTTATAGCTGGTGCAATATGTCCCGCAACAGTCTCGAGAGTAATCATGTTTTCGGTATCATCAATAGCGGTATTTTTGTATTTAAATACAATTAGCACTCCCAAAACCTCAATCTCTACCCTGTCTATATATATAGGGAAAATTACTATTCCCGGACTTACATCTATATCGGATGCAAGCTTCTCTCCCATATAATCAAAAACCGCAGCTTCACCTACTCTGTATATTCTGTCGCCCTCCATGACTCTTTTCCAGTTCCCGTTTACAGCAATCTCTTTTTCCGCGGTTTCTATGTTCAGGGTTCTGTAAAGGTTAAAGGCATTCTTCTCCTTATCGTATAACGCAAATACGGCTTTTTCTACAAAAAACGACACCTCAAGAGTTTTTAACGTAATATCTATAAGCGTATCGACATCAAGAGAGCTGTTTATGTTTTTCATGAGATTGTTTAAAGTAATAAGCTTATCCAGCTTGCCCTGAATCATCTTCTTCTGCTCGTTTACCTGCTTAAACAGCATGGCGTTTGAAAGAGCAATATATGTTGAGGATGCAAGGCTTTCTATGAGCTCAAACATGCTGTGCTTATACTCTGTGCCCGTTATTGACTGACCCAGCGTCACAAAGCCTGCTATTGTGTTGTTCTTTATCAGCAGTATTATATAATCGGGCCTTAAAGGAGCAAGTACTCCAGCCCCCTCAATGAAAATATCGTTAAAATACTGTGCATCCCGCTCGTCGCAAAGCTTTATAATTACCTTATTTGCATCTATCCTTGCCCCCTTGTTAAGGGTAAGACTTATTTGTGCATCCATGCAGGTATAGCAGATGTCCTTAAATGCCCTTAAGACATGCTTCTCACTTTTCTCGTCGTACAAAACAAAGCCGGTAATGCTGTTTTGTGTCAGCTCTGAAAAGACATCTACCGACAAACTGTAGAGAGAATCAAGACTAAGCTCGCTTAAGAGAGCCTTTGACGACTGGTTTATTGCAAAAAGGTTGAATATCTTTTCGTCCAGCTCCCGATTGGCCTTTTGAAGCTGCTCATAGCTCCTGTAGTTTTCAAGAGCATTATTTAAAAGCTTTATCAACGCCTCAGATATTATGTAGTCTTCATCGTTTAACGGACCTGTGGTTTTATTAGATATAAATATAAATCCAAACAGCGTGCTCTCAATTATCAGAGGCATAAAAACAGAGATACTGTACGCATCCAGTATTTCCTCATCAAAAAATTCTTTAAGCAAAGCCCTGTCAAATATAAGGCTGCCATTCAATAAGGCGAAGCTTTGCAGTTTGTCATTATTTTTTATGGTAGAAACGGCATTATCAAAGCCCTTAATCTTTCTTAAAACGTAGCTGTCTCCCTCCAACACAAAAACAGCCGACCTTCCTATAGTAAGAAGCTCATTGACAAAATCGAAGCCCGCTTCTATTATCTGCTCAAAATTCAGTTTCTGTGAAAAGAACTCAATAGCCTGTATCAGTCCCGCGTACCTGAATAATTTTACCGATAAATCCTCGACCTTCTTTTGCTCTTCAATTCTATCAAGGATAGATTTGTATTCCATTAGCCTTCCCCCTTAAAAATCCTACATTCGAGAAGTTATTTAAGTATTGTTCCTTTTAAGATAAATATATCAAAGCTCCTTCAGAACCCCATTATGGACATAAAAGCACGTACTTAAGGTTACCTTGCTCAGTTCCTTTGGTATTCTGTTAATTTCTATTACAGTGCCGGGATAAGCCTTTTTGAGTATACAAATTTCTCCTTCTCCATGAGTCTTCAAATAATTAATAAAAACCTTTTTCTCATCCTCTAAAAGCTTAAGCTTGTCTCTCTCACTGTTGTATTTCTCTCTTAGGTTATCCCACATTACACTTTGCTCTTTTGTGAGATTTGAGGAGCTTGAATATATTGACATTTCCTGCTTGTACCTGCTTAAGCAGCTTTTAGAGATCTCAATATCACGTATGACGTTCTCCAGCTTATCCTTTAAATTATTTCTGTCAAATCCCTTAACACAAATAGAGGTGCGCTTCTCACTCTGGGAGCCTATAATAGATGATATCACCTTGATTTCGGCCTCAATACTTCCCCCTATTATTTGTCCCTTAGGCGAATCAAGAATTACTTCCTTTGCTATAATGTTGCTGTTAAGGCAGTAAAATCCTATATGTACGCTTCCGTCGCAAATAATTGTTGCATCCGAAATGTATTTTGTGTAAATATCCTTTTTTGATTTAACAACCGCCTTATTCTTACCTACAATACCACCCTTTATAAAAACACTGCCCTCTCGGCTTATTATCTCTCTTACGCTCCCTACACCATAATCTCCGAGAATTTCCACATCTCTGTTTGCAGTCACCGAGAAGTTATCTTCTATAGAGCCCTTTATGGTTAAAAAGCCGTCAAAATCAATATTCCCTGTTTTAAAGCCTACATTGCCGATTATTTCAAGATGGTTTGACACCCCTATCCTGTTCCCTGAGTAATTAACCGCACCATCCACTAAAGCATACAATGTCGAAACATTATTCTCATATACCTCTTTAACTGTTTTTTTATCATAAAAAAGAGGATATTTTTTGCCTTCCATTGCAAGCAGAGTATTTCCCTTAACCGATTTTCCGGATGTACCGGGAGTGGGGTCCCTTCTTTCACCCAACCAATCTCCCACATGCACCTTATTTATAAGGTTAAGCTCATAATGGTCGACATTTCCGTCTTCCTTTACCTCCGGCTTAGGCTCTTTCATCTCATACATTTTTATTACTGAATCATCTCCGTTTTCAGGAGCCACTCCTTCGGCAATAAGTATTTTTTTGCCATTCTCCAGACGGTTGAGCAATACGTCATGCTTTACACCAAATATTACGCCATTCTCCCCCAATTTACCTACAATTTCCCTTATGAGATTTATTCTCTTTTCGTTTTGAAGCTCATCTTCTTTTACACATAGAGTTATATAGGCCTTCAATTCATCACTGGAAATCTCGACAGCCACTCTCTCCCTCAGCTCCCCAAACTTTACGGGAGGCTTGGGCGCAAACAGAAGTGCATTTTTTACAGCAATAAAGCTTATGATTTTAATATTGTTATGCTCAAGCACAAGCCTGTTAAAATCTTCAACCGACATTCCTCTTTTAAAGGATTCAATATAAAAGTCATCCTGCCTTTTTGTAATCAATATGTAATCAGATGAAAAAATAATATCATGCCTCATCTTAAAACCCCACTCACTCTTATATATAGAGTAATTCGTTCTAGCAAAAAATCCCCATTAACTTAAATTATTCGACATAAAATACTTTTTCCCTTTTATTATGCAAAAAAAGGCTTAATAATTAAGCCATTTTCTTTTATCTTAAATAACAATTGGTTTTTACAAATTAATTTTATTTCTTCGCCTCTCCTCCAGAACGTTATCAAGTGCTTTTGCCTCATCTACAGCCGTTTGCAGCTTTTCTACCATTTCCTCCGACTCAATGCTCGATATAGCCTGATGCTTAAACATATTTACCGTGCTTTCCATATAATCGAGCTTTGCACTGATTCTTTCCAGTTCCTTCTTTTCATCCTTCAGCCTGTTTATTATCTTTTCATCCATTTCTATGAGGTTTTTCACATCCTCCTTTATATGCGGGTCATTTGCAAAATTGAGCTTGCGGACATTTGCATTAATCCTGTCGGCTATAGTGCTTACATCCATCTCTCCAAGCTCCTTGCTTCTTATGCAGAAATTAATAAGCAGCTTTATATAAGCAACTATAAGATTCAGCGTCTGCTCTACTATTTTTTCCTTTATATAGCTGTGCTCTCCTCTGAAATAGGATTCAACTATATCCTTTTTATCGTCCATAACCCTTCTCAGCTTCTTCATATAAGCAGCATTGGTATGTCTTTTCGCTTCATTGGCAAGCTTTAAGCATTTATAATTTAAATCCTGTATCTCCCGTCTCTTCTCTCTGCGGTTAAACTCCTCATGAAACTCCTCGCTTAAAAGAGTTTTTGCAATAATGCCAAGATATATGACCAGCGCGGGAAGATATACAACCGGAGTCGTAGGGTCAATCAAAACCGACAGCCCAAATACATCCAATCCGCTAAGCATATTTGCGGCAATAGCAGACGCAGCCAGAAGCAAGCACATCCAGCCAAGATTTTTAAATTTAAAAAATGCACTCATCACCATTCTAAATTTCATATTACCCTCTTTAAAATCAATTTGTAGTCTTATTATTAATCTTTTCCTTAACCTCAAAGCCCTGCTCGCTTCCTAACATAGCCTCAGCTCTTGCACGGGCCCTGTCTCTTGCGGAGTTCATATCCAGCCTTTTAAGCTTCATATCCATATTGTCATCATTTAACGATTCTATAGCGTTTGCCCTTGCCGTCTTCCTGTTTACAACCTCTCTGGCCCTGTCCATGCTCTCGTTTACACTGCCTACAGTACTGTTTTTAGAGGTGTATTTAGCATTTACGGAGTTTATATTCTCCCTCAGGCCCGCCATCTTTGCCTGAGATTTTAATGTCCTTAGCTCGTTAAGCTTGGAGGTCATCTCAGATTCAAATATCTTATAGTCGTCACGGATTTTTGCAACCTCTGCCATAGCGTTGTCATAAGTTGCCTTATGAGTATCAAACACCGTCTGATACTCCTCCTCCTGCATTAGGAGCTCCACAAGCACATCCTTATCTCCCTGCCTCTGAGCAGCCTCTACTCTTGCCTTTATAGTAAGCAAGCTCTTTTCGGCATTCTTCATCTCAATTTTTATCATCTCAGCATTGGTTTGGATCTCTATAATTTGCTTTTCGGCCTCTTTTCTCGCTCTGTCAATCTGATTTTTAATATCCTCAAAAAGAGCTTCGGGGTTTCTTTCCTCAACCCCTCCTATAAACAGCCCGAAAAAGCCTCTTATTACGGAACCCAATCTGCTAAATAAACCCATAGAGCATTGCCTCCCATTTATATATTCTTCTTAATATTAATTTATTATAAATAAGACATCTTGTAAACAAAAATTACTATAATAATATGTATTATACGTGATTTTTATTTCCATGTCTGATATTTTTTAACCCTCTGCCATATCAAGAGCCTCTCTGTTGTCCAGCCACTTTTTATACCTTTCCGGAAGTAAATCCTTATCGTCACATTCCTTTATTGCCAGCATGGTCATGAACTCAACCTCCTGAGTGCTTGGCCTGCACCTGTCTATTGCCTTCTGCAATATATTTCCCGTAAGAACACATCCATCGCACCCGTCTTCATTTGCCAGCTCATACGCTTTTCTTACCACCGTCTCAATTTCAGCGCCGGTGTAGCTTTCACTCTTTTGGGCAAATGGCATAAAATCCTTTATATCGGTCTCAAAGCCATATTTGCCTATCATTATCTTAAATATTTCAGCTCTCTCTTCAACCTCAGGCAGCAGAACAGGTATCTTTTTATCAAACCTTCCCGCTCTTTTTAATGCAGCGTCCAGAAGATCCGGCCTGTTTGTGGCGGCAATAAAAATTACCCTCCCCCTGTTGCTTGTATTTCCCGTGAACTGCAAAAATTCGCTGAAGATATTTCTTCCCACTCCGCTGTCTCCGCTTTCGCCTCTTCTGAAAGCAGTGTCAATTTCATCTACAAATACTATTACAGGCTGCTGAGACTGCGCTCCCAGCAGGCATTTCTTAAAATTCTTTTCACTTTCACCCACATACTGCCCTAAAATTCTTGACATGTCTATTTTTACGCAGTTGAAGCCGCTGGATTTGGCAAGAGCGTTTACCAGAAGTGTCTTTCCCGTCCCCGACGGCCCGCACAGCAGTATGCCCATCGGAACCCTTCTCAAATCCCCTTTTCTTACAGGCTCTATAATATTCTTCATAAGATATCCTTTTGCTCTGTCCATTCCCCCGATATCTTCAAAGCCTATCTCAGGATAAATAAATTCCAGAACATCTCCGTATTCCTTTTTAAGGACGGAATGCTTCTTCTCCTTAATAAATTCAAAGCTCACAGGCACATCCTCAGCCTCCGCCTTAAGCTTGATATCCTTTATGGATTTTTTGCTTAAGCCTGACGAAAGCTTTGCAAATTCTTCTACAGAAATATCTGTTTTTATAGTATTGTCTTTTAAAAGAAATTCGATGTACTTTTTTCTTTCATCCTCTCCGGGAAGCTCTATAAGCACAGGCTCTATCCTATAGGATGATTTAAGAGTCTCCTTGCTGACATCGGCAAGGTTGTCCGCCAGCATTATTATAGTGCTTCCTACGGAAGATACCTTACCGTCCACAGACCACTCGCAAATCCATATTAATGCAGCACGTTCCTCTAAAGACATGCTTCCTATATCTACCGCAGGAATGATCTTCTCTGCGTGATTTAAAAACAAAATCATTTTGGTGCTTCTTATAGCCATGTCTATATATGGAAATATCTTCGACGGAAGAGAGTGTAGCAAGCCGGAAGCCTCATTTGAGGTTATTTTATTAAACTCTTTCTCCATGCCGGGGTCTGCAAACGTGAGTCCTCTTGAAATATCATAAAATGCCACTATTGCAAAGCCCCGTGCTTTAACAAACTCCTCATAAAGAAAGCGATCCATGTGTCTGTAATTGTCCACCACATCCCTTACGTTAAAGTACAGGAGAAACTCATGGGAAATACCCGCCCTATATTTACTTAAAAACTCATCATACCACATATTTAACAAAACCTGCCTCTTAACAGAATTATTATTTATAGTATATAACTTATTAAATTAAAAAACCGCAGTCATAGTATTAAGCAGCATAGATTATAATGTAATACTCTATGTTTAGTCAATATAAATATATTTTTATGTTTGATAATATTTTTTATGCCGCAAAGGAATAATACTAACTATCATAAAGCTTAAAACAAGGAGGCCTTTTACATGGAAACAACCACTTTTAACGTTCCCTCAATAACCTGCAGCATTTGCTCAAATAAGATACAGCAGAGCCTTAAGGGTGTCAAGGGAGTAAATACTGTTTCTGTAGATTTAAAGACCAAAACAGTAAACGTAGATTATGAGCCTCATGACATAAATCCTGAGGAAATCAGAAAAAATGTTTCCTCTATAGGGTATGAGGTAATACAATAGCATTAAAAGGAGGGAGATATGTGTTTTATGTTACATTCTCCCCTTTTTTCAAGTCAGATTATTCTTTTTTATTGAATTTACTATAGTAACCTCTTGATTCTTTATATGCTTCTGGGCCAGCACCAAAGCCTTCTCTGGGTCTTTAGACACTATAGCGTCATATATCTCCATATGCTCGTGCATTATATCCTTTGTGCTTATATAGTCCTTAAGGTATATAACTCTGAACCTGTGAACCTGCTCCCTTAAATTGCTGGATATTTGTATAAGCTTCTCATTTCTCGATGAGCGGTAAATTATGTCATGGAACTCAACATCCTTTTTTATAATTCCGGGAAGGTTTTCCTTCTCAACATTACTTATGAACTGGGAAAGCACATGCTTTAGCTCCTTAATCTCATCCTCTGTGATTCTCTGAGCGGACAGAGCTGTTGCCAATCCGTCCAGAGAGGCTCTTACCTCCAGCACATTCATTATGTCCTTAACAGACAGATCCGCAACCTGCGCCCCCTTTCTTGGGATCATATTTACCAGACCCTCCAGCTCAAGCTTTCTTATAGCCTCACGTACCGGAGTGCGGCTCACTCCCATTTTATCGGCAAGCTGCACCTCCATAAGCCGCTCCCCCGGCCTTAGCTCGCCAACTATAATTGCTTCTTTCAAGGTGTTAAAAATAACTTCTCTTAAAGGCTTGTAATCATTCAAATTTACCTTTGAAAGTTTTCCTGCCATACGTATCTCTCCTTTGTAAAGCTATTGTAAGCGTTACTTTTTTCTTTGTGTTTCTAATACCGGTCCAGGTACTCTTAATACGTGGATGTCAATATACACTCCCAATTAAACTTCCTGACATGCCTATATGCCCTTTCGGCAGTCCCCGCATTCTTAAATACCCCGAAAACAGTGGGCCCACTCCCGCTCATCATGCTGCCTATGGCCCCAAGCTCCATCAAGGTATCCTTTATCCTTTGTATAACTCCATACTTTGGTATTGTGACTGTCTCCAAAACATTTTGAGTATTTTTGCAAAGCGTGCTTAAGTCCCTGTTTTTAATAGCAGATATCAACAGATCGGTGTCAGGGTGCCGGGAAATATTTTTCAAATCAAGGTTGCTGTAGACCCACGCCGTAGACACTCCTATCTTAGGCTTTACCAGCACAACAGCCACTCCTTTCAAGGGAGAAAGGGCGGTAAGGATCTCTCCTATTCCTTCGGCAAGCATTGTTCCTCCCAAAATGCAGTACGGCACATCAGCTCCTATCTGCTTTGCCACCCGTATTAATTCATTAGTAGAAAGCCCCAGCTCAAGCAAGGTGTTAAGCCCCTTTAAAACGGCAGCAGCATCGGAGCTGCCTCCTGCCAATCCCGCTGCCACAGGTATTCTCTTATCAATTACTATTTTGACTCCTGTTTTAACGCCGGCAGTCTCCATAAGCAGCTTTGCCGCTTTATATGCAATATTTGATTCGTTTGAAGGAACCCACCTGCAGTTGCACTGTATTTCTATTCCCTCACGCGCCGTCTCAAGCATTACCCGGTCATGCAGCGCAACGGTCTGCATAATCATTTTGACTGTATGGTAGCCGTCGTCGCGCCTGCCTGTCACATCGAGAGACAGGTTTATTTTAGCCCTCGCCTCAAGCTCTATTGAATTCATTTCCTAAATATCTCCGTCCGATATAATTATTGTTAACAATTTACAAGCTGTTTTTACCTTTATTCTTTAACTATTAAATAATTAAGTATATTATATACAAAGAACAATATCGTTTCAATAAAAAGTGCCTGAATTCTAAATTTCAGGCACTTTTTTCTATCACAATATCAATTTTTAATACAAAGGGAGCCTTTAGCTGTTATGATATTTTCCTTGGAATCAATATCTGCTGTCCCGGTATAACGGCCTCGTAATCCGCCATATTGTTGACCCTTTCAATATCATCCACAGTTGTACAGTATTTTTTTGCAATTTTCCACAGGGTATCCCCCGGCTTTGTGAAATAAATCACTA
Source organism: Anaerobacterium chartisolvens (assembly GCF_003337415.1). GTDB lineage: Bacteria > Bacillota > Clostridia > Acetivibrionales > DSM-27016 > Anaerobacterium > Anaerobacterium chartisolvens. Next base: position 72,928 of record NZ_QPJT01000012.1, read on the forward strand.
CGCTTGGCTGCGTATCGGCGCCTCTGTCATCCATCGGAAAATCATTTGCCTTTGAAATAACGGAAAGCTGTATCTGATTAATTACTCTGATGTTCATTCCTATAACCACTCTCAGCTCCACTTCCTTTGGAGAAACAGAGCTATGGCTGCAATTGTCTATTACAGCCTCCGCTTCGCACTGCATTTCAGGCTTTATGCCTCTTATATCCACGCTGTGCTTGAAGGGTACCTCCTTGGTACACGCAAAAACAGCCTGCGGGTTGTTTTCTGCAAGATACAGTATTGTGTTGTTAACCGATCCCTCAATCACTACTTTTTCATCGGATATTATCAGCTCGGAAATTACAGGCTTTGACACAACATTAAATATTTCAGCTATCTCACAATCCTCATCCTCCGTTTGCATAGTGTCCTTAAGAATTATTTGGCTTTTATTTTCACTGAACGTCTCCTCTGATTTAATTAGCTCTTTTTCCATGCCTATCTTAAAATACCTGCTGTAAGCATCCTCTACAACCTCTATATTTTTTTTGCCGTAGCCCTCGGCAAATATTTTGAGTCCTATTTCAGCATTTAAAACTCTTAATTCTCCGTCGCTGTCCTCCTCCATGTCAAAAAGAGTGTCATTTATATCATATTCAACCCTGCATTCGCAGTCCTCATTTATTTCAGGCAAATCTACAAACTGCGTAAAGGGCATCTGATGCTCCATAAAGTATATACTTCTGCTCTCGTCGTCTCCTACATACAGGGTGGAAATGTTCAGCTCCCCCTTTGCAATTATTTTTCCGTCAGTAGCCTTATATTCCTTCCCCGCTATTTTTATATCATTTCTTAAAATTTCCAGCATGGCAGGCTTATCTGAGGGAACCTCAAGAGACTCTCTCATTGAATACTCCTCTGTGTTATCACCAAGGAAGCAATTTATCCTTATGCTCTCCTTTAAAATCTGTACATCCTCTTCCGCTCTCAGATTGTTTATTACGCTGTACTCAGTCTCCTCCTGTGCTTTTCCCTCCACCTTGACAACAGCCTTAACATTAAGCTTTCTTCCGTTTAAGATATCAAAATCCATATGCTCTATCTCGCATTTGACCCTTCCCTTCATCCCGGGCCTTGCATTATCAATATCCAGTCCACAGGAAAAATTGGAGCTGCTGTTTATACTTTTTATATTTTCTTCCTCATTATCCGAAATGTAAAGTATCTTATATTGTATTGTTCCATTAACCAGTATTTTATCCTGCATAACATCGGTGTCGCCTATATAAACATCTCCGTCTAAAAGAATTATCTTTACTATGTCAGGCTTTATATCAGGCACGATTATATCATTCTCTATCACCGTCTGAGTGGAATTACTGCCAATTAATCTGCTGACCTTTACCTCTTCCCTTATAAGCTCAAGTGACATTTTTTAACCCTCCTCCAACTTAATTTAAAAATGGGCTTTTACTATTAGTTAATATATATTGAAAAGGCAAAAAAAATATTACTTTACTGAAAAATAAGGTAAATATGGGCAAAGAATTAACTCACCCCCGGCCCCTCTCTTTTCAAAAGAGGGGAGCAGAGGGTGAGGAGCTTATTAAGCTTTTTTTGGGGAACATCGGTTTCTTGAAAAAATTTTTTATAATTTCCAACAAAACGCTCCCATAAATTGTTATTATTATTGAGGGGGTGAAAGAGTTTGAATAATGAAATTGATAAATTAATTACAAATGTAAAAAGCGGAAACCTCAATGACTTTGCATTGCTATATCAAAAAATGTCTAAAGGGGTATATGCTTTAGCATTTTCAATATTAGGCGACAAGCCATTAGCAGAAGATGCCATACACGAAACATTTATTAGAGTTAAGCTTATGGCTAATTCTTACGCTTCCGGAACAAACGGGACAGCATGGGTTTTGAGAATAACAAGGAATATATGTTTGAATGTCCTGAAAAAACGTAAATTTGAAGTGAATTTTTCAACAAACGAACAAAGTCCGGGTTTTGAGAGCATTGACCATATAAGCCAAAAACCAGAATATGCATATGATAAAAAAAATGAATTTGAAAACTCAATAGAAAGATTTGTTTTGAAGGAAGCATTAAACAAACTTAAAGATAACGAACGTCAAATTGTATTGCTATATTCAGTAAAAGGATTAAAACATCATGAGATAGCTGATTTGCTTAATATCCCAAAAGCAACGGAACGGTGGCAATACCGTTCAGCAATAGGGAAATTGAAAAATCTTTTAAAAAATTATTAAGGAAAGGAATGGTATCTATGAAAAACAAGAGTGAAAAGGAGATTCTTGACATACTTTCAAATGCGATTGAAAAGGATATGCCAGATGTGTGGGATAAGATTAAAAACAATCAGAAAAGCCGTTTAAGCGATATAGAGTGCGAAATGCCCACACCTATAAAGCCCCGGCGAAACCTCCCTATAAAAAGAATCTCATCAATTGCAGCAGCATTTGTAATAATTATCGCCGGAATTTATATCTCACTTTTTTATGGGGGAGGAATTTTAAAAATGTTTGGAAATAAGCCTAACATGTCATTAGACTCAAGGTTCTATATTGTTGAGGCAAACAATACTTTGTACTATCAGGACTTTACAGATGGTTCTAAGTTATACAGTATGGATATGAATGGTGGTAACAGAAAAAAGCTTTGTGATGATTATGTTGTAAATTTAATAGCTGATGGGGAATACATTTATTATCAAAATCTAAATGACCAAAAGCAATATAGAATTAGAACGGATGGTACAAAAAGAGAATTATTAGCAAATGTTAATGGGGATGTAGTTATTCACGATGAATTTATTTATTTCACAGGTAATAATGGTATTTATAAAATTAATAAAAATGGTCAAGGATTAGAGAAGCTTTCTGATGTCCTAGCAAATACACTTAGATTTTATAATGAAAAGCTCTATTTTTCAGGAATTCCAACAAATAATGATAGTAGTAATGGCGGCATTTATAAAATGAATTTAGATGGTTCAAACATACAGAAAATTTCAGACCAAACCACACATGATTTTAAGATGTCAAACAATTATATTTTCTTTCAAATTTATGGGAACAAAATTTCACATTATATTTATAGGATAAATATTGATGGAACAGGAATGAAAAAGCTTTTAGACAAAGAACTAACAACAGGTACATTTGATATTAAGGATAATAACATATACTTTATTTCAAGTGAAAATTCAACCCCAAGCCTTTACAAAATGGACATTAACGGGGCAAATATCACAAAGCTTATAGATAATTTTGAAGCGACAACAATAAATGTTATTGGAAATACAGTGTATTGTTACCACCCTTCTTATGGAGGAAGGTTATTTAAGGTTGATACAGAAAGAAAAGCAAAGTTGGAAATCTTAACAAACTACAATAAAAATAATACAGACAAATAACTATTAAATGTCTGTACCAAAATTGCAACACACTACACGCTATATTATTGCTTTCCTATGGGACTCTTAAGGCTCTCCTAATTACCCTACAGAGTTCCTTTTTTTCCTAATAAGGCAATACCTTTGTCCAACTGCCGAAGCCAACAAACTGGTTCCAGTCTATGTAACGTGAGCCTGTTGACCAACCATCAGCAACCTTTAAGAAGCAAACATCACTTTTACCAGACTTCTTATAAGCACAATACGCAAATACGCACACTGAATGGTTTGCATAATAGTCATTAGCCATGTTGAATACGAATGGTCGTCCTTGGTCTATTTGAGATTTTGCTACATTCCAATCAAGAACATAGTCATTATTGCCCCTACCGTTTGTATAATTGTATTTTTTGAACATTGCTGTGGCTATATCGTCGATGTAAGTTGGGTCTGTTCCACCTGAACTTGTCCACCAACCTTTATCTTTAGCGATAGTGTGAATATCTTTATAAATAGCAGTGAATCCAGAAGGTAAACTACTGCATCCGCCATAATTTTTGTGATATTCAAAGATAGTGGCAAGTGCTGTTAGACTGCAATTATTGCTGTTATCACCGGGATATAAAGAATCAGTATCCGTCAATAAGTGTTTAGTAATCTTTGATTCCAGTGAAATGAAATTAACCTTGTTGTTTTACGCATGAATTAAAACTCCTTTTCGATTGTTTATTTTTTGTATATCTTGTGTAGTGTGTTGCAATTTTAAGACAGATACTTTAAATCCTATCTTTATCTGCTGAAAATTCAACAAGATTAGTAGTCATTTTGATATCCTGCCTTTAATTAAGTTATTATTTTTTTATAAGTTTTTTGAAATCGCTTAATAGCAAAAATACCATTGTACCCATCGGAATTTTGCTTATTAAATAATAGTATTCATTCTTGCTAAAAAGCAAATTGAAAATATAGTATAAGATTACAGCTATAAATATAACAACAAATAAATAAATTAAGGAGTTATTTATAACTTTTTTCAATTGACTTCTTAAACCAATAAACTTTTCTAAAAGCAAATATTCCAACAATGCAATGCCTATTGTTACTATTAATTCCATAAGTCCCTTTGTCATAATAAATACCAATAATTATATATATAATTCCGCTTTTCTACATTATTCCATAAAACTTTAACATTCAAAAGTTTTTGCTTTATTGAAAATATTACCATTCAATTTAATTTGTGTCAATATTTTTTTGGAAATTTAACGAAACATAAGTATCTTTGATGAAAAATGCAAATCTGATACGGATATTCTGATGCGGATATATTGAATGTTTTTAAGCACAACCTTGGCTTTTTGTTTTATATTTAATGCAACGTTTGCGGGCAAAATTAAAGGAGCGGGAAATAAATTCCCGCTCCTTTAATTTTACCTTAAAGTAAACATTAGTCATAGTGTCATAAAAGTATATAGTTTAATATCCCTTAAGTATCCCGCCAATCCCATTCTGTCCTACCGCTATCAGCTAACCTGTATCTTTTTATTATCCTTGCATACTATAAGCTCTACAGCCTTTGTAAGTATGTCGGTGTAGCTATAAGATACCCTTCTAGTTGCTTCATAATCGTTTTCAAACTTCACTATGAAGATGCTGGGATAGGTGTTTTCAAGGATTCCTTCTCTGATAAAAGCTTTTTTCCTGCCCTTATTGGCTTTAAGCTGAACTTTTTCACCAATACAGGTTTCAATGTCTTTCTTGATTTGTGAAAGATCACTTTTTCCTATCATTGAATCACCTCATCTTCTGTTTGGAAATATTATATCATATAAAAATAGGCTTGTCAAAAAAAATAAATATTATAACAAGGATTTTTTAATTATGTCAAGTACTATTTTTAAAATATTAATTATTGTATGGTTCGACAGGAAAACCAACCCTGTATTTTCCACGTGTTTCCAGTCCTCCTATCCCTTCCGATCCTGTTATTGTATTTTTAATGACATCCGATGGTCCCAGCGTTTTGCCTATCCCTGTAAAAGCTACCTTCTGGCATATAAATACCGGATCAAGCGCATGAATTAAGACTCTGTAAGGCGAGCTTGCATAATTTGCCCCCGCCTTTATTATCAAATTGTACATGGACTGGCAAGCACCGGCGAAAATTACCAGACTGTCAATATCAGGCTCATATCTTCTCGCTTCCCGTACCCCCTCAATAAAGCACATTGAATTTCTGTAATTTTCGATATTGCAATAGTTTCCATTACCTTTAATTACACCATCGTGGCCTGTTAATACAAGAATATCCGGCCTGTGCTCCCGAAGCAAATCATATATTTGCTCCGCCTGCCGGTTTTCGGGTATATATATTCCGGTACACTCAAGACCAAATTTTCTGTATTGCTTTAAACAAGTGTCGAGGTAATCTTCATCTCCGTCTATATGTAGTATCTTCCCCGGTCTCGAAAATTTCCGGGTATTATCAGGTGTGGTATTCCTATATACTGCTTTTTTTAAACCACCCCTATATTGGTGAATCTGCTGTATGTCCCTGCACTTTTTATTAATCATTGACGCCATTCTGGAATTGTGCTCAATCAGATTCTTATCGGTAAGCACGTACAGGTCCGTTTCCGGGGCATCTGCCTCTATCCTGTAGCTTATGCCTTGGAGTGTTATCACTTTCTCGCCTTCAACATCCTTTATATCCACTATTTTGAAATAAACATCCCCTCCATATGATTTTCTTGCCACAGTATCCCCTATTTTCAGTTCTCCCACTAAATCACCTTCGTCCTTTTATAGTTTTAAGGCAACTTCAAAACAAGCTCCGGATCGCATAAATTTTTCTAGTACATAATATGCGTATGAATTTTATGCTGTTACAAAAAAAATAACTATTGCTTCCATGCAATAACAAACGGTATAATAAATTTGCATATATAATATAGGCAGCTATATTGCCTGTAAAAATAAGGAGATAAATTCAAAATGACGACAGACATTGAGATTGCTCAAAAATGCCGCCTTAAACCTATAGATGAAGTTGCGGGAGTATTAAATATCGCTTGCGATGAGTTGGAGCTGTACGGAAAATATAAGGCTAAGCTTACCGATAAAATCTGGGACAGAGTTAAGGACAACAAAGATGGCAAACTCATTCTTGTTACCGCCATAAATCCCACTCCTGCCGGAGAAGGCAAAACAACAACAACCGTGGGGCTTGGGCAGGCAATGTCCAGAATAGGAAAAAATGCCGTCATTGCGCTTCGTGAGCCGTCACTTGGACCTGTTATGGGTGTTAAAGGCGGAGCTGCCGGAGGCGGGTATTCTCAAGTAGTTCCAATGGAGGATATAAATCTTCACTTCACAGGCGATATGCACGCAATAACATCAGCAAACAATTTATTGTCCGCTGCCATAGATAACCATATCCAGCAGGGCAATAAGCTTAACATAGACCCTCGCCAGATTGTCTGGAAAAGAGCTATGGATATGAATGACAGGGCTCTTAGAAATATTGTGGTAGGTCTTGGAGGAAAAGCAAACGGCTTCCCCAGGGAGGACGGCTTTAATATAACGGTTGCCTCGGAGGTAATGGCAATACTATGCCTGTCTTCAGGCTTAAATGACCTAAAAAACAGACTGGGAAGCATAATAATAGGGTATACATATCAAGGCAGTCCCGTCACCGCTAAAGACCTTGGAGTAGCGGGAGCAATGACAGTGCTGTTAAAAGACGCTATAAAACCAAATCTGGTTCAAACCCTAGAGAATACTCCCGCATTAATGCACGGCGGCCCCTTTGCTAATATAGCACACGGTTGCAATAGCGTAATGGCCACACGTCTGGCTTTAAAGCTCTGCGACTACGTAATAACTGAGGCGGGGTTTGGGGCTGATCTTGGAGCGGAAAAGTTTTTCGATATAAAATGCAGATGCGCAGGCCTAAAGCCCGATGCGGCAGTGCTGGTAGCAACTATTCGCGCTCTTAAATTCAACGGAGGGGTTAAAAAGGATGCTCTAAATGCCGAGAATGTTGAAGCCCTAAAAAGAGGGATTGTAAATTTGCAAAAGCATGTTGAGAATATTAAAAAGTTTGGAGTTCCTGTAATAATAGCAATAAATCACTTCCATACCGATACCGAAAATGAAATAAAATACGTTGAAGACTTTTGCAAGGATATGAACATAGAAGTCTCCTTTTCTGAGGTTTTTTCCAAAGGGGGCCACGGAGGAGCCGATCTGGCAGAAAAGCTGGTAAGGCTGACAGACAAAGAGCCATCACATTTTCAGCCCTTATATGATGTAAACCTTACAATAAAAGAGAAAATATCAATTATAACCAAAGAGATTTACGGCGGAAAAGATGTACTGTATACCGGATCGGCCGAAAAATCCATAAAGAAGATAGAGGAAATGGGAATGGATAAGCTGCCCATATGTATGGCTAAAACCCAGTATTCACTTTCCGATAACCCAGCTCTTTTAGGAAGACCTCAGGGCTTTGATATAACAGTGAGGGAGCTTAAGCTCTCAGCAGGCGCAGGCTTTATAGTAGCCGTCACAGGTGAAATTATGACTATGCCCGGATTGCCGCGGATACCTTCGGCAGAAAAAATAGACATAGACGAAAACGGTGTTATAACAGGGCTTTTTTAAGCCTTAGCATAGCACCTCGTAATTTTCCAGAAATTTTTTGTGGCACTCAATTTCATCAATGACCTCCTGCATTTTAAATACAAAGCTTTTTTCAGACCAGCTTCTTTTACTGTTATAATACTTATTAACCACCCTCCAGAACTTTTGGGGAAATTGAAGCATTATTTTCATTATTAAAAGCTCCTCACTCGAAATTTTTTCTACGGTTCTATAGCTGTCTACAATTATTTTGGCCTCGTTTATATCCCATTTGCACTTACGCATTTTTCTCCTTATGAGATTGGCAAGGTCATAGACCTTAAGCTCGAAGCAGCAATAATCAAAGTTTATTAAAAAAAACTTCTCTGCACTCTGCAAAATGTTATGGTGAGTAAAATCATGGTGGCAAAAAATTCCCTGCTTTCTTGAGTTATCGGCGATTTGTTCATATTGGGAGTTCAAAAGCATACTTATGGCATCCTCTCCAAGGCAGTTAAAATAGTCAAAATGCTCTAAAAACATGTAATCGAATTTAGTTCTTCCCTTCTTTGCAACCTTTTTAAGCTTTTTAATTTCCTCAAGTCTTTTACCGAAAAAACACGGCAGCTTTCCAAGATCATCCCTGCTTTTACTCCCCTCTGGGGGAACGTATCCCATAGATGACTTATGCAGGCTTCCAAGCATAACAGAAGCTTTTATTACATCATCTGTATTATCAAAATTGCACTCTGAGCCTTCAATTACCTCACAGGCAGTATAATTAAAGCCATCTATGCTTGAGTAGGGTAAGCCCTCCTCATTGCATAAATATCTGTCCAGATTTTTAAATCCGTTATTATATAAATGCTCCTTAGCTCCATATATAAATAGAATTCTTTCTGCTGACAGCAAGCTTTTTTTTAAAAATATTTTGCCTCTCTGAGTATTTAGTAAATATCCGTCTTTGTAAGGAACAGAGCTCTTTACCTCCAGATTATACTTGCATGCCAATTCCCTTTCTCTGTCTTGCATAATTAACCTCCGGCAGTTATGAAATGAAAGTTGCATAAGCACTTTAGCGTGTTCTTTAATAATATATGCTAAGTCTATTTTACATAGAAGAATAAAATTAGCGCTTTAAGCTTTAAGAAGTTTTATCAGGCTATTTAATACAGACAGAAATGCCGAAAGGATTCGGACATTTTATAAAAGCTAAAAACATAAATATGCAAAAGCCTGCCCTGACATCCTGTAGCGGAATCAAAAAGGGCAGCCTTATATCATAGACTGGATGTGATTAGTCCTTACTTCATCTTGAAGAAAATTTTTATTTTCATTATCCCACAATAAACTTACTTGGATGAGTTATTCGGCAGTCGTTAATAAAAAGCTTATTCAGCCTCTTTCGAAGCTCTATATCTATAACAATGTTTTTCTTTTCAATATTTAAAACATCATTTATGAATTTAAACTTTATGTTGGTTAAATTACGGTACTGATCAACACTTATAGCCTTCTTTAACGAATATTCCTGACATATTTCCAAAAACTTTATTGTTTCCTTAATCAATCTGCTTAAAAGGTAATCCATATAAAAAATCATCCCTTTCATTATTTATCCAGAATGCTGTCAGGTTTTCCCAAGCTGTAATTATTTAATAATTAAGTATATATTTATTTATATAACGATATATTATTACAGATTGGATTCAATGTCAATATATGGTATGGTATAAAATAATATATTGGCAACTTTATTTAAATACAGGTTGAAAAAAGAAGGGGCAACCGTTAACCCCTTCTTTGTATCAAGCCTTATCTTTTTATATTATTAAGCCTTTCCTGCAAGCTTCAGCAAGGCTTCCCATCTCTTATCGACTTCGGCCTGTATCTGCTCTATCATGTACTCGTTTCCGGCCTTAAAAAGATGCTTAAATCTCCCTTGAGCCTTTAAAAAGTCTTTGACAGGAAGTTTATTTTTGGGAATATAATTAACTGTATATTCCCCGTCTATAACCTCATACAGCGGCCAGAAGCAAGTCTCAACAGCCAGCTTGTTAATATCCATTAAGTCGGGAGTATTGTACCTCCATCCTCTAGGACAGGGAGCAAGCACATTCATGAAAGCAGGTCCCTTGGTATAAAGAGCCTTTTCAGACTTTTCATAAAGATCCTTCATATTGCCTATAGCCGCAGTCTGGCAAACATACGGAAGATGGTGGTTAGCCATAACCTCTGTAAGGTCTTTTCTTACCTGCATTTTACCGGGTATTTTCTTTCCCGCAGGGGAAGTAGTCGTATCGGCAAATTGAGGAGTAGCAGAGGATCTCTGAATACCTGTGTTCATATATGCTCCGTTATCGTAGCAAACATAAACCATGTCATGCCCTCTCTCCATAGCTCCTGACAATGACTGCAAACCTATATCGTAAGTTCCTCCGTCACCGCCGAAGGCTATAAACTTTGTCTCTCCCTTTAAAGTCCCTTTTTTCTTCATTGCAACATAAGCCGCTTCCGCGCCTGATACTGTTGCGGCAGAGTTCTCAAAGGCATTATGAATAAAGGAATCCTTCCATGACGTATATGGGAAAAGAAATGATGAAACCTCAAGACATCCTGTAGCACTTCCTATAACAGCATGATCCTCAGGCTTTAACGCTCTGAGTATCTGCCTGACTACTACGGGAGCACCGCAGCCCGCACACATTCTATGTCCGCCGGTGAATCTCTCCGGCTTCTTAGCAGCTTCTTTCAAATTATAAGCCATTATCACACCTCCTATTCTCTTACTCCAAGGTAATTATATGCAGAAGTTACCTTGCCTGTATTTGCTGTATCCAACAATGCACTGAATACCGATTCCAAATCCCCGGCCTTTACGTCCCTTCCGCCTATACCGTATATATAGTTTAAGACCTTAGGCCCAAAAGCTCCAGCCTTATAAAGAGCACTTGTTACTTCAGTAAAGAGAGGTCCTCCCGCATCATTAAAGCCGTCGCACTTATCCATTACCGCTATGGCTTTAAATCCTGAAAGGGCTGCCGCAATTTCGTCCACAGGGAAAGGTCTGAATACTCTCAGCTTGATAAGTCCAACCTTTTTGCCCTCTGCCCTCATCTGATCCACAACATACTTCCCTGTACCGGCAGACGAGCTGAGTATAACCATGCAAACATCCGCATCTTCTGTTTTATATTGCTCAAAAAGCTCGTATTTTCTTCCTGTAAGCTTGTAAAACTCCTCAGAAACCTCAAGTATTACTTTCTTAGAGTTCATCATCGCCTGGGCCTGCTGCCTCTTATGCTCAAAGCAGTGCGTAAAGTGGTCAAGCGGACCTACCGCAATAGGGTTTTCCCTGTTTAAAAGATAATTCTCGGGATTATATTCTCCAACAAACGCTTTAACCTTGTCATCCTCAAGCAGCTCTATGTTTTCAACTGCGTGAGAAGTAATAAAGCCATCCTGACAGACCATTACAGGGAGCATAACATCAGGGTGCTCTCCTATCCTGTTAGCCATAAGAGTATTGTCATATGCTTCCTGGTTATTTTCTCCGTAAAGCTGTATCCATCCTGAATCTCTGGCACCCATAGAGTCACTGTGATCGTTCTGGATGTTTAATGGGCCTGAAAGTGTTCTGTTAACACAGGCCAGAACTATAGGAAGCCTTGAGCATGATGCTATATAAAGGCATTCCCACATAAGAGCCAACCCGTTAGCCGAGGTAGCGGTCATCGCCCTTCCTCCCGCAGCCTGAGCTCCTATACAAGCCGACATTGCGCTGTGCTCTGATTCAACAGCTACAAATTCCGTATCTACGGCACCGTCAGCCACAAATGTCGAGAAGTATTGAGGTACTTCTGTTGACGGAGTTATCGGAAAAGCCGCAACAACGTCAGGATTTATCTGTTTCATGGCAATAGCTACCGCTTCATTGCCACTCATTCTTTCTCTAATACCCATTTATAAATTCCCTCCTCACTTACTTGCCTTCTTCTACAAAGTCAATGGCTTTAAAAGGACAAACCTTTACACATACGCCGCAGCCCTTGCAATGGTCATAGTCAAATTCTATTCTTTTGCCGTTCTCATCTACAAGAATTGAAGTATCCGGGCATACAGGGTAGCACAGCAGACACTGCTTGCACTTTTCCTGAAGCCATATAGGCTTCATTGAACGCCAGTCGCCTGTTTTAAATAATTCAGCATTTCCGGCATAGGGAATCATGCCGCCCTCCGATATTTCCTTCCAGGTACAGCTCCCTGCCTGAATTTTTGTTTTTTCAGCAGCGTTATTACTCATAGACCCTTCACCTCCTGCATAGCCCTCTCAAGAGCCTTTACGTTTCCGTCAACAACCTCTGGTTTTTTTGCAAATTTGTGTTTAAAGGACTCAACCATATCTTTTAAAAATTCATTCTCTTCCATTACGCCGCTGACCTTAACCACTGCGGCAAGCATAGGAGTGTTGGGGAAGTATTTGCCGAGAGTTTCAATAGAAATGGTTCTTGCATCAATAGTACATACTTTTCCTTTATATCCTTTAAGCAAAGGCCTTACTTCTTCGGGAGCCTTAACGGTGTTAATGATAATCGCCCCTTCTTCCTTAAGACCCGCCGTTACGTCAACAGCCTCCAAAAGCGTATCATCTACTACAACCACATACTCAGGATCATAAATATTACTGTGAATAGAAAGCCTTTCATCGCTTATTCTGTTATAAGCGGTAATAGGCGCTCCCATTCTTTCGGGACCATACTCTGGAAAACCCTGAATATATTTTCCCGTATTAAATGCCGCATCAGCAAGCAGCAAAGATGCTGTTTTTGCACCTTGTCCACCACGCCCATGCCATCTAATCTCAACAATCTTTCCCATGGGGTAAACCTCCTCTTTATAATTAATTTTAATATTATTAGCTAAAAATCTTAGGCTTACTAAATTTATGCTAAACTCAAATAAAAGTATACTTGTTTGTTTATTTCTTGTCAAGTCGAAACTAAGCGTGAGAATGCCCATATATACACGAAATTTTAATTATACGTTTGTTCTTTGTATACAATAATCCTTATAAATTCATGTGCGCGTGATACCTGTATACAGACAAAAAAAATATGCATAAATAAACGTCCGGCATATATTATTTGCCAGACGTTCAAAATCCTTCATGACAATTTGATTGTACTATATGTTAAAGATAATTTTAATTATAACAAGAAATATTACACCGGGTACACCAAGAAACCCTACTGTTAATGCAGATACTATATTTAAAGGAAGGTGGTATCCGAATGCGCTTCCTATAAAATTGATAAGAGCCAGCACGATCCCCCCTATCACAGCATTAAACACCAGCTTAAAAATTATTTTAAGAGGAATCAAAAAGACTCTTCCAAGTATAAATAGAAATATTATCCCTACAATATAAGCAAACAATACTCCGTAATCCACACTCATACACCCACATTCCCCTCGTCGGTTTATTGAAAGGTTTGCTGCTTAAAGTCAATGCTATCTATTCTAATGCCTTTTTCCTTGGCCTTTTTTATGTAGTATTCATATTTTACCTGACATGCCTTGATTCTGTAAGCATAATAGTCTACCAGCTCACTCTCGTCGGCATTTTCAAAATTTATATTTGCATTAATCCAATCCATCTTGGCATTCCTGATGCTTTGCAGCAGCTCTTCGTTTTCATTCGGGACATTTTCAGGTACCGCCTGCGGTGCTTTAAAGCTGAATTTTCTTAAAATTCTTGCAAATAAGCCGCCTTTATTCAGTTTTACATTATAATTTTTTTCAGGATTAGGCTGCATGTAAATTCTCCCTATACTTTATAAATATATTAAAAGTATAAGCATAATTTACCATTTATATGCATTGCCCAGAAAAATTTCAGATAGATATTCAACGGGTTTTAATTTTGAAAGATAAGCTTGTTGGTTATGAAAGAAAAAGAAATATATAATTGAATTTGACTGTCTTAATATTCTTTTGACCTCAAATATTCATATATCGCATTTGTTGTGGCATATCTAAACTTTCCCCAATCGGACCACTTTCCCACAATATTATTCAGTAAACCGGCAACCTCCCCCAATTCATCCACCGTAACCTCTTTTATTTCGCTGACCTCATTGTCACTGGCATCGATAAGAAGCCTTCCTCCCATTTCCTCCAATATAAACAGATAGGAATAAAACATAATAAATTTATTTTCGTGCTCAAACCTTATTTTCAACACACCCGCAAAGCTGCTCACTTTAACATCTATACCCAGCTCCTCACGGGTCTCTCTGAAAACAGCTTTTATAATATCCTCTCCATACTGTATCCCTCCTGTAGGAATTCTGAATATACCCTTGGGATACTCCGAGCAAGTGACTGTGATAATCTTATTGTTTGGCCTTAAAACACAAAACACTACCTCCCCGCGCCTATCCTTCTCAATGGATTTTTTCATTTTATTAAAAAAGCTGCTGTTTATATATTTTATTGTAATGTCCTGAGAACACGGATCCGTACCAAGCTCTTCACATATTTTAAGCAATTCATTCCGATTAAATGTATTCATCTCTACTCTACCTCCCCCATGAGGACATATGTCCATTCATAGCTATATATTATTACCTTTATATTAATACTTTTTTATGGCTTTTTCTATAACCTTGCACAATTCTTAATTTATATGTAACAATACTTAGATAGCAGCAACAAATTATATTTTCACATCGCTTAATATAAATATATTGTGTTTTTACTATAAAATTGCGATAATATAGATATGCTTTATATGGAACAAAAAAATTTTTTTTACGTCATATTTGTTTGGGTAAAGAAATTCTGCCGTCGTTCATGAAGCATTTATTTAAGAAAATACCTACAAAAGGCATTATAAATTGGAGTGTTTATTTAAATGGAGACAAGTGTGCAAAACATTGAACCACAGAAAAAGCAGGCCGTTAAATTTATTTCCCGAAAAGTTATCGTAATATCGCTGATAACTTTTATTTTACTGATGCTGGCAATAACTGCACAGTTAGGCTATACTCTTTTAAATTCAGACAGAGTATATAAGGGCATATATATTAATGATATTTATGCCGGAAATTTATCCAAGGAAGAACTGACTGAGACTTTAAATCTCAAATATCAAAAAAATCTTGAGGAATTGGAGCTTAATATAGTATGCAAGGGAGTTTACAACAGCCTTCCATTTTCCTCCATAAATGCGGCCTATGATGTAAAAGTCGCTGTTGACTCAGCTTTTAATATAGGCAGAGAGGGAAGCCTTCTTAGCAAGCTGGGGGATATATTTAAGGCGCGCCATAATGGCATAAAGCTTTCCATACCTGTTTTGTTCAGTGAAGAAAAGGCAAACGAGGTTATACAGTCCATTTACTCTAAAACTCTTGTTGATGTTAAGCAGTCCGATTTTTCCATACGGGAGGATAAGCTGATAATAAGGCGGGGGCATTCGGGAGAACGCATAGACAGAATCGCGGCACTCCGGGAATTGACCGAAAGCATAAAAAACCTTAAAACAGACACTCTAAAAATACCTGTTGAAACTGTCTACCCCGATGCTATAGACGTTGACGGGCTGTACGGCAAGGTAACACGCAGGGCACAGGACGCATCCTTCAAGGTGGAAAACAATAAGCTTGAAATCATACCTGAGGTAATCGGCATAAGTGTGGATAAGAGCAAAATAGCCCAGGCAGTTTCCGAGCTGGAAAAGGGACAGTCCTCCGAAAAAGTTGTGCCACTAACAACCGAAACGCCTAAAATAACCACTGCTGATGTTCACTCACGTTTGTTTAAGGATAATCTTTATACAATGAAGACTCATTTTAATACAAATACCGAAAATAATTTAAACAGAAGCCAAAATATAAAAATAGCGGCTTCTAAAATAAACGGTATAATTCTTGCACCGGGTCAAATATTTTCCTTTAATGAGACCGTTGGAAAAAGGACAGTTGATGCGGGCTATAAGGATGCATACATATATAAGTCAGGCAAGGTGGTAAGTGACCTTGCCGGGGGTATCTGCCAGGTTTCCTCAACATTATACAATGCCGTATTGCACAGTGATCTTGAAGTGGTGGAGCGCAGAAACCATATGTTTTCAGTAGTTTATGTGCCTGAAGGAAGGGATGCCACTGTTTTTTACGGCAGCACAGATTTCAGATTCAAGAACTCTACAAAATGGCCCATAAAAATAGATAGCCAGATAACCAAGGACAATTACCTTGTCTTCTCTCTTAAGGGTACAAATGAAACTCCCGGTAAAACGGTAGAGTTTACATCCTCCAAAAGGAACGAGAAGCCTTTTACTACCAACTATACCGACGATCCTAATCTCCCCGAAGGCACTACCAAGGTCATTCAGGAGGGTCATAACGGGGCTATCATAGATACCTTCAAAACCGTAAAGCAGGATGGAAAAGTCATTGAAAAGATAAAGATAACCACAAGTGTCTACCAGCCTCTGGTGGAAGAGGTGGTGAGGGGAACCAAAAAGGTTCAACAAACTCCCTCAAATAAAGACCCTCTAAACGAAGGAAATTCCGTTCCGAATAGTGAAGGGCAGAATGGAGCTTCAACAGATACAGACCCTGCACAGAATTCTGAGCCTGATAGCTTTTTGCCCGATGCAGAGTCAGACTCTGCCGATAATGCCGGAGATCCGGAAGGTATTCCCCTTGACCAGCTTCCCAGGCCCGACATGGATGATAGTGCCATTAATGACCATATCAATACGGAAGATGTAATTTGAGTATAATCAATTAAACAGAGAGAATTCCTAAAAAGCTTGCGGACAGGATTTCTCTCTGCTTAAGACTTTGTTTTAATAGCTTTTTATCTTTGACGCACCATTATTTCTAAGAATTGAAGATACACTGTCTATTTTATCCTCATCTGTCTTCATGCTGAACAGTATCTTTCCAGATTTTATGTCTTCTTCGTACTGCCTGCTTTCATTCTCAGGAATACCTAAGTCTACGAGTCCTCCCACTATCCCTCCTGTTACCGCACCTGATATCAGACCTGTTATAGGACCCGCTGCCGCAATTATTCCAAATCCCGGTATCACCATGCTTCCCGCTCCTATAACAAGTCCCGCAAGTCCTCCTAAGATACCTCCTGTGACTACTCCGTCAGATATGTTATCGTTTACCTGTCCGTCATTTCTTCCCATGCTTGCCCCTATTCCCCCCGGCTGATCCATCCCTTGTTCCTCTCCGTGTTTTGCCACGATAGATATGTCGTCGGTTTTCAAGCCCCTGTCCTTTATCTTCCTCGCGGCATTCTCGGCATGATCATACTTATCAAAAACAGCTACAAGTGTCCTCGCCATATCGCTGCTCCTCCTTTGTGATTTTATTATTTACTACTATATTTTTAGTTAATATCTCTTTATTTATTCTCAAGGACATGCTTAAAGTGTCCGGCGGCCTTTCTGAATTTTATATTTTCAGACCTCTGTATTTAAAAAAATAAATATATATCAAAAAAACTTGTCATTTAATGTATATTTAATTTATAATGTAGAGGTAATTTATCCTATTATTTAAAACTGGGAGTATTTTTATGCCTTCTCAAAAATTTATGTTAGTTCTATTTTTATTAGTAGTACTGCCTTTAGTAATTATATTTGCAAACCATGATGTTTTTTTTACCTTTGTATCAATTATTATCGTTGCAGATTCTTTCAAATTTATAGCATTTATATTTTTAGGTAATGCGAATGATCCTGAAGAAAATAAAGCTTCGGACAAAAACAATATGTCCGAAAAGCGGGATCTCAGCGACAATGACTCTTTAGATTTCAAAAGGTTTGATATAGGAATTCATATCACAAGAAATCTTATTGTAATATTATTTTACATATACTGCTCATTATATATAAACTTATTTATATTAAAAATACTGACAGCGTTGATAATCTTATATCTTATATATGGAATAAATGTAATTATTGCAAGCCGCAGCTTAATATCCTTCAAAAAAAATGTAAAGCTTGACACAGCAGCAAAGTTTGCAGTAAGAATTATCTCAATATTTATTATAGCCGCTGTAGCTTATAATAAGTTTGTGAAAAATGTTTTATAATACTTCAGTGTCTAAAGGTTAGAGTACAAAAACGTCTTTTGCCTTTAAAAGCAAGAGCATTCGTGTACTTTAGAATGTACAACGCAGAGGGTTTTTGCAAGAATTATCTCCACAAGTTGCAGTTTTTTTATTTTTTTTTATAATTTCTATTGAATGTAGCACATCAGCATGTTATAATTATAGCACTAAATATGTACATTACGTCAAATGTATTTGTTTATAATGCGGATAAGCATATTTTTTGAATAATTTTAGAGTGCGAAGATGTACTCAAAGGTTTTTCCAAGACATACTCAATGAAGAGGGCAAGCGTCTTTGTTGTTATGTCTTTTTTGTATCCCAAATTTAAGGATACGCGGTTTAAAATAGATAATGCTCTTTTTGAAGGATTGATTTGATAATTATTCATTTTAAGTCTGACCTATTTATCATAATTAACTTACAGACTGGTGGAAAAATCCCCTAAAGGCATGGCACTGATGCAGGAGGCCAAAACAGGCCCCTGCTTTAACATAAAAATATAACAATGAAGTTTAGAAAGGTTGCTTGACATGAAACTTAATGGAATACCTCCTAAGCAGGGACTTTACGATCCTCAATTTGAACATGATGCATGCGGTATGGGTTTTGTGGTAAACATCAAAGGTGTAAAATCCCACCAAATCGTACAGCAGGCATTGACCATCCTTGTTAATTTGTCTCATCGAGGCGGATGCGGCGCGGAAGCCAACAGTGGAGATGGTGCGGGAATTCTTATTCAGATTCCTCATCTGTTTTTTAAAAAGGAATGTCTAAAAGCAGGTATTGATTTGCCTTCGCCTGGGGAATATGGCGTTGGAATGGTCTTTCTGCCATCCGATGCAAATAAGCGTTCAGCCATTGAAAAGCTTTTTGAACGTATTGTTAAGGAAGAAGGACAGAATTTTTTGGGTTGGAGAGACGTCCCCGTAGACGATTCCTCCGTAGGAGCGTCGGCTAAAGCCTGTATGCCCTTTATGCGCCAGGCCTTTATAGGCCGCAGCCCGAATTTAAAGGATTCAATGGCATTTGAAAGAAAACTTTATGTAATAAGAAAGCTTTGTGAAAAAAGTGCTATAGATAACAACGAGCATTTTTATATTGCCAGTCTTTCCTCTAAAACAATTGTATACAAAGGAATGCTTACCGCAGAACAGGTTGATTCCTTTTATACCGAACTGGCGGATGCTTCTGTGGAATCTGCGCTTGCGCTTGTGCATTCCCGCTACAGCACAAATACTTTCCCAAGCTGGGAACGCGCACATCCTAACCGTTACCTGATTCATAACGGAGAGATTAACACACTAAGAGGTAATGTAAACTGGATGTCTGCCCGTCAGTCGATGCTTAAATCGGACTTATTCGGGGACGATATCTCAAAGATATTCCCTATTATCAACCCAGACGGAAGCGACTCGGCAATGTTTGATAACTGCACGGAGTTTCTCGCACTGGCAGGGCGTTCGCTGCCACATGCCGTCATGATGATGATACCTGAGCCGTGGTCAAACCACGAAAGCATGAGTGATGAGAAAAAGGCCTTTTACGAGTACCATAGCTGCCTTATGGAGCCATGGGACGGTCCTGCGGCCATGGGCTTTACAGACGGCTCTGTTGTCGGTGCCGTGCTTGACAGGAATGGCTTACGCCCCGCACGCTACTATGTTACGAAGGATGACCTTGTTATAATGGCATCGGAGGTCGGCGTTCTTGATATTGAGCCTGAGCGCGTGCTTTGCAAGGAACGACTTCATCCCGGAAGAATGCTTTTGATAGATACTGTCGAGGGCAAAATTATAAATGATGATGAGCTTAAAGAGAAGATGTCGGCACAGCATCCCTACAGGCAGTGGCTGAATGAAAATTTAATAACGCTTGAGGATCTTCCAACTGCTCCTCAGATGGATGAACCAGATTACAACACTACTATTATACGCCAAAAGGCCTTCGGTTATACCTATGAAGACCTTAAAACAGTACTAGGCCCTATGGCCAAGGATGGGATAGAGCAGATAGGAGCTATGGGAATAGATACACCTCTTTCTGTTTTATCGGAAAAGCCGCAGCTTCTTTACACTTACTTTAAGCAGCTTTTTGCGCAGGTGACCAATCCTCCCATTGACGCTCTTCGCGAGGAAATTATTACTGCAACGGAGACCATGATGGGAAGCGAAGGGGATTTATTAACTCCGTCCCCTCAAAGCTGCCGCCAAATAAAGCTGAAATATCCCGTTATAGATAACGGAGAAATGTCTAAAATACTGAACATAGACAAAGATGGCTTTAAGACTTGCCGCATTCCTATGCTCTTTAAGGTTTCCGAGGGAGAAAATGGCCTTGCGGCAGCTCTTGAGGACATATTTAAAAGCGCCAGTGAGTCTATATCTCAAGGTTCAAACATACTTGTACTTTCCGATAAGGGCATGAACAAGGACTATGCGCCCATTCCTGCCTTGCTTGCAGTTTCGGGTCTGCACCACCATCTTATTCGTGAGGGTACCCGTACGCGTATAAGCATTGTTGTTGAAACAGGTGAGGCCCGCGAGGTTCACCATTTTGCGCTGCTTATAGGCTATGGAGCGTCAGCGATTAACCCATACCTTGCATTTGAGAGTATAGAGTCTATGATAAGTCAGGGTATGCTTACAGATATCAAGCCTGATTATGCCATAGGCAAATATATAAAGGCTTCTGTAAAAGGTGTTGTAAAAACATTATCCAAAATGGGTATTTCCACTATACAGAGCTATCAGGGCGCCCAGATTTTTGAAGCAATAGGCATCCGTCAGGAGGTTATAGACAGGTATTTTACAAAAACCCCCTCCCGTATAGGCGGAATAGATTTGACTATTATCGCCAATGAGGCGATAAAGCTTCACAGCAGCGCATTCAGCAGCCATGTGGCAGAAGAAGGCACTCTTGACTCAGGAGGCAACACCCAATGGCGCAAAGACGGCGAATACCATATGTTTAATCCAGAAACAATTCATACGCTTCAGTACGCGTGCCGTACGAATAATTATGGACTGTTTAAGGAGTATTCGCGTCTTTTAAATAATGAAAGCCAGAAGCTGTGTACCTTACGTGGGCTTATGGAGCTTAAAACGCTTGAAAACCCCATACCAATAGATGAGGTTGAATCTGTTGAGTCGATATGCAAGAGGTTTAAGACAGGAGCTATGTCCTATGGCTCTATAAGCAAGGAAGCTCACGAGGCTATGGCAATAGCCATGAACAGAATCGGGGGCAAGAGCAATACCGGAGAGGGCGGAGAGGACGTCAGCCGTTTTACTCCCGACTCCAATGGCGATTCGCGCTGCAGTGCAATCAAGCAGGTAGCTTCAGGCCGTTTTGGTGTTACAAGCCACTATCTGGTGAATGCAAAAGAGATTCAAATAAAGATGGCTCAAGGCGCAAAGCCCGGTGAAGGAGGCCAGCTTCCGGGAAGAAAGGTATATCCGTGGGTTGCCAAGGTAAGGCACTCAACCCCCGGGGTAGGGCTTATATCCCCACCGCCTCACCACGACATATATTCCATAGAGGATCTTGCCGAGCTTATTCATGATTTAAAGAACGCAAACCGGGATGCAAGAATAAGTGTAAAGCTTGTTTCAGAAGTAGGGGTCGGAACTATTGCGGCAGGAGTTGCAAAGGGACGCGCCGATGTTGTTCTGATAAGCGGATATGACGGAGGAACCGGAGCATCGCCAAGATCCAGCATAAGACATGCCGGACTTCCTTGGGAGCTGGGTCTTGCCGAAACACATCAGACACTGATTTTAAATAACTTGAGAAGCCGTATTACGGTGGAAACAGACGGCAAGCTCATGACAGGCCGGGATGTTGTAGTAGCTGCACTTTTAGGAGCTGAGGAATTCGGATTTGCAACCACTCCTCTCGTTGTTCTGGGATGTGTTATGATGAGAGTCTGCAACCTTGATACATGTCCTGTCGGAGTGGCTACACAAAACCCCGAGCTCAGAAAGAGGTTTAGTGGTGATCCCCAGCATCTGGTTAATTTCATGCACTTTGTTGCACAGGAAATGCGTGAGCTTATGGCAGAGCTTGGCTTCCGCTCAATTGACGAAATGATAGGGCGCACTGACAAGCTGGAGGCAAGGAAAATTGAGGATCACTGGAAGGCTTCAGGAATAGATCTGTCCCCGCTACTGTATCAGCCCCATGTTTCGGCAGATATCGGCAGATATTGCCAGATAGAGCAGGATCACGAGCTGGATAAGACCCTTGATATGAAGGAATTGCTGAAAATATGCAAGCCGGCACTTGAGAATGCTGAAAAGGTGACTGCAACGCTGCCTATAAAGAATATTAACAGGGTTGCATGTACAATACTGGGGAGTGAGGTATCTAAGCGTTATGGCGGAGACGGACTGCCCGAGGATACTATTTCACTTACCTTTAAAGGCTCGGCGGGCCAGAGCTTTGGAGCCTTTGTACCCAAAGGCATTACAATGACGCTTGAGGGTGACTCAAATGATTATATAGGAAAGGGGCTGTCCGGAGGGAAAATAATTGTATATCCTCCTAAGGAATCCCCATTCGTACCGGAAGAAAATATTATAGTCGGAAATGTAGCATTTTATGGTGCTACAAGCGGCGAGGCATATATACGCGGAATAGCAGGCGAACGCTTCTGTGTAAGAAACAGCGGTGTGCATGCTGTTGTAGAGGCTGTAGGCGATCATGGATGTGAGTACATGACGGGAGGAAAGGTGCTTGTTCTCGGTTCTACAGGACGCAACTTTGCAGCCGGTATGTCAGGTGGTGTTGCGTATGTTCTTAACCGCACGGGAGACTTCAGCACAAAATGCAATCAGGAAATGGTCAGCCTTGAAAGTCTTGAGGATACCGAGGAAATACTGGAAGTTAAAGCAATGCTTGAAAGACATCTTAAATATACAGGCAGCGGCTTAGCCGACAGAATCCTTTCCGAATGGCATAAAACCGTTCCTTTGTTTGTAAAGGTTATGCCTAAGGACTATAAGAGAATGCTTCAGGCTATAAAGCAGATGCAGGATGCGGGCTTAAGCGGCCAGGATGCTCTTATGGCGGCGTTTGAAGCAAACAATAAGGATGTTGCCCGTGTAGGTGGCAATTAATTAGAATTGGAGGAAGTACAATGGGTAAACCAACTGGATTTATGGAATATAAGCGTGAGCTTCCCGCAGATCGCCCTCCTCTGGAGAGGATAAAGGATTGGAAGGAATTTCACCTGCATCTGCCGGAAGAGGCACAGCGCAATCAGGGAGCACGCTGTATGGACTGTGGAATACCTTTTTGCCATACGGGGATTTTGCTGAACGGAATGGCCTCAGGCTGTCCTATAAACAATTTAATTCCAGAGTGGAATGATCTTATATATAAGGGACTATGGAAAGAAGCCATCGCGCGTCTTCACAGGACAAATAATTTTCCTGAATTTACGGGAAGGGTGTGTCCTGCCCCTTGTGAGGGCTCCTGTACCGTAGGAATTAACGAGCCTCAGGTAACCATAAAAAACAATGAATGCACTATTATTGACAGAGCCTTCTCGGAGGGCTGGGTTATACCCCAGCCTCCGGTATCCCGTACCGGAAAGAAGGTTGCTGTGGTAGGCTCAGGGCCTTCGGGGCTGGCGTGTGCAGCTCAATTAAACAAGGCAGGCCATCTTGTCACAGTATTCGAGCGTGCCGATAGAGTTGGCGGGCTTATGATGTACGGCATACCAAACATGAAGCTGGACAAAGCTGTTATAGACCGCAGGATTGATATAATGAAGGCTGAAGGCATTGAGTTTGTTACAGGCACAGAGATAGGCAAGGATTATCCTGCCGAAAAGCTCCTTGCAGATTATGATTCGGTAGTGTTGTGCGGAGGGGCTACAAAGCCCCGCGACCTTCCCATAGAGGGCCGTGAATTAAAAGGTGTCCATTTTGCTATGGAATTCCTTCATGCCAATACTAAGAGCCTGCTTGATTCTGCTCACGCAGACGGAAACTATATAAATGCAAACGGTAAGGATGTTATAGTTATAGGAGGAGGGGACACGGGAACAGACTGTGTGGGTACCTCTATCCGTCATGGCTGCAAAAGTGTCACGCAGCTTGAAATTATGCCTTCTCCCCCCTCTGAAAGACAGAGTGACAACCCCTGGCCTCAATGGCCCAAGGTTTATAAAATGGACTACGGTCAGGAAGAAGCAGCAGCTCTGTACGGAGCAGATCCGCGTCAATATTGCATTACCACCAAAAAATTTGTGGGTGACGGCAATGGGCATGTAAAAGAAATTCATACAGTAAAAATAGAATGGAAGAAGGACGGTGCCGGACGTTTTGTCCCCGTTGAAATTCCCGGAACAGAAAAGGTAATGTCTGCCGGACTTGTGCTTCTTGCGATGGGGTTCCTTGGTCCGGAGGATACTGTTTTAAAGCCGCTTGGTGTGGAACAGGATGCGAGATCAAACGTTAAGGCTGCTTACGGCAGCTTTGAAACCAATATTAAAGGAGTCTTTGCCGCAGGAGACATGCGCAGGGGGCAGAGTCTTGTTGTGTGGGCTATAAACGAGGGCAGAGCGGCGGCAAGAGAATGCGATAAGTATTTAATGGGAAGCACGGTGCTTCCGTAAAAACAACGGCGATACAAACTAAGAAATGCTTCCTTCTTAAGGAAGCATTTCTTAGTTTGTATCGCCTGTATTTCTTTATGTGACTGATTCTACAAAGCCGCCAAGCACAAGGTATTTTTGGTACTTCTCCTCGTACCTTGCAAGGTTGCCGGCAATGGGGTAATAATTTGCTTCGAAAGGCTCGCACAGTGCCCGCTGTGCCGTAGGTACATCGGGGTAAAAGCCCGCCGCGACTGCCGCATATATTGCCGCGCCAAACGCACAGGTCTGCTCCTCATTACAAACCATAAGCGGCCTTTGCAATACGTCGGACATCATCTGCATTACAAAAGGTGATTTCTTGGCTATTCCCCCTACCATTATAATGCGTTCTATCTTAATGCCGCTGGCTGTATATTTGTCAAATACATGTCTGGAGCCAAATACCGTACCCATTACCAGCGCATGATATATCTCCGGTGCCGTGCTTCCAAGGCCAAGATTCATTACGGCAGCTTTCAGCTTGTCATTTAGGTTGGGGTACCTTCTGCCGTTAAACCAGTCCAAAGCAATTATGTCAGTATCATTAATCAGCATTGCCTTTTGTTCCACTTGCCGGATGAGGCTAGCGGCTGTTTCATTAACAAGCCTTTCTCTGGTCTCACTGTCAAGCAGCTGGGATTTATTTATCAATTCGCGTACGGGCCACATCAGAATACCCGCAAACCATGCGTAAACATCGCCGAAGGCCGCCTGACTGGCTTCTATTCCTATATATCCCGGAACAATTGAATCCTCCGCCTGTCCGCAATATGCTCTTAAATCCTTTCCTTCAACATTCTCCGAAGCCTCAATAAGCATGTCAACGGTGGATGTGCCTACAACCTTGACCATTGTACGCAGAGATACGCCTGCACCTACTGCACCCGCATGTGCATCAAATGAACCTCCTCCTATTATAGTGTCCTGAGGGACACCCAATCTTTCAGCCCACTCCCTTGTAATCACTCCCGCACACGTACCCGCGGGCTGGGGCTTGCTCCCGTACCGATCATAGACCAACGCCAGATACGGATCAATGCTCTCTAAGCATTCTCTATCGGGAAGCCCGCCGAAATGGCTGTTCCATAAGGCCTTATGCCCCGCGGCGCAAGATCCCCTGTACATGGTTTCCGGATCAGTCTTTCCAATCAGAAGTGATGGCAGCCAGTCGCAATGCTCCACCCACATCCAGGCTTTTTCCCTTATTCTTTCATTTTTCCTGATAGTTCGCAGTATTTTGGACCAAAACCATTCGGACGAATAAATACCCTGATACATTGTATAATCGATTTTAGCATTGGAAAAAGCCTCATTTATTTCCTTAGCCTCCTCAACCGCCGTATGATCCTTCCAAAGGTGGAACATGGCGTCCGGATCGTCTGCAAACTCCTCAAGCAGGGCTAATGGAACTCCTCTTCTGTCCACAGGGCAAGGCGTAGATCCCGTAGCATCAATGGCAATGCTTCGGAGTTCACCCCTCCTGTTCTCCCCAAGCTGCTCCATAACAGAATTCATGCATTGTACAAAGCTTTCAATATAATCCTGCGGATGCTGCCTGAACTGATTTTTTGCAGCATCACAATACAGCTTTTTCTGCCATCTGGGATAGCTGCAAACAGCCTTTACAAGCCTTTCGCCAGTCATGGCATCAATAACTATAATACGTACCGAATCACTTCCAAAGTCAGCACCTGCAACAAGATTCCTCATTCTGCGCCATTCTCCTTTGTCAATTTGCCTTATTTTGCATCCGGGCTGATACGGACAACACACTTCATTACGGTATCCTTGTTATTAATGGCATTCTCCATAGCAGTCTGGATATCATTAAAATCATAAATATCGGATGCAATTTTTCTTAGCGGAATTATGCCGCCGGATACAGCCTCAATAACCAGTGGATAAATATTTCTGTAGCGAAAAACCGTTTTAACTGTAACTTCATTGTCAATAATCCAGTTTACATTCATTTTAGCTGTTCCGTCCTTTGTATAGCCCACCAGAGTAATGGTGCCTCCGCGCTTTACCATTTTTGCAGTCTGGAATATACTTACCTCTGAGCCCGCTGTTTCAAAAACAAATTCCGCCCCGTCGCAGGTAAGCTCAAGGATCTTTTTCACCGCGTCAGTCTCAGAAGCATCTACAATATTTGCAGCCCCCAATTCCAAAGCGCGATCCAGCCTGCTTTTAACAAGATCTACAACAGTGATGTTCCTGATTCCCATGCTTTTAAGAGAAAGCATTGTTACAATGCCTATACATCCCGCCCCTATTACAACAGCATTAGAGCCCACTCTGATGCCGGACTGCATTACGGCGTGCATTCCTACTGCCAGAGGCTCCATAAGCGCCCCTTCCATTGTGCTTACATTATCGGGAAGCTTATAGCAAAGATTTGCCGGATGAGCTATATACTCTGCAAAGCAGCCCTCAACGACAGGCAGTGAAGCATAGAAATATACATTGCGGCAAAGATTATATTTTCCGCTCTTGCAAAATTCACAGTGCCAGCATGGCACTCCCGGCTCAACGGCAACACGGTCTCCAACCTTCAAGCTGCTTACATTGCTGCCAACCTCCGCTACAATACCGCCGGGCTCATGCCCAAGTACCATAGGCTCCTTCACATAATTTTCTCCTATATATCCATGCTCAAACAGGTGCATATCTGAACCGCATATACCGACATACTCCAATTTAACCAGCACACAATCGGGCTTAAGCTTCGGTATCGGTTTTTGTTCAAAGTCAAACCTTCCGGGTTTATTCATCATTGCAACCTTCATCATACCATCCATACCGCCCACTCCTTCTATACCTTTCATATCCATAAATATACCTCTTAACCGGCCAAGCTCTATACAATACTCAGCCAAAGGCTTACTGCTCACAGTCTGCTCCCGATATTTACCCTATCCCTTGACAGCTCCGACTGTAAGCCCCTTTACAAGAGCCTTCTGGGTAAAAAATCCAAGAATTATCGGAATAAAAACTACAATAGTGCCTGCGGCACACATCTTTGCCCAAAAATATCCCTGTTGCGTTAAAAACCTGTTTAGGTAGACGGTTAGTGTTGCCGCTTTGTTATACGTCATGTTAACCGCAAAGAAAAATTCATTCCATGTAGTTATAAATACCAGCATTGCCGTTGAAAAAATGCCTCCCTTTATCAGAGGAAGTATAATCTTAAAAAATGACATAACGCGGTTACAACCATCTATATCAGCAGCTTCTATAAGCTCAAAGGGCACATCCTCAAAAAACGTCTTGACCAGCCATATCATCAGCGGCACGCCCGCACCGACATATAAAAGCACCAGTCCCGTTCTTGAATCAATAAGCTTTGTAAAATTTAGCGCAAGGTAAATAGGAATTACAACTGCCACAGCGGGAAGCAGTGTAGTAGTTATAAACCAGTAATAATAGCTTTGGGCACTCTTCAGCTTTCCGTATGCTATGGCATACGCGGCAGGCACCGCCAGCAACACGGCTATAAGCACCGTAATAACAGTTATTACGCTTGAATTGAAAAGATGCAGTGTAAGCTCATTTGAAATAACTGCCCTGTAATTTTCAAAGGTAGGCGTAAAAAACAGTTGAGGAGGAGCAACCTTTTCCTCCGGTTTGAATCCTGTAACCGCCATATACAGTATAGGAAATGAATAAAGCAATGCAATAATCCATATTGAAACATTAACGATATGCTTTCCCATTCTCTTTTTTAATGATATATCCATATCAGGCCACCCCCTTTTGTCTGCGCCTTATAAGGTTGAAAAAGCTTTGAATTACAATAAGGGTAATAGCTACGGTTATAACTGCAATTGCGGCCGAACGTCCCATCTGCCAGTCATAAAACGCTGTGCGGTAAACATAATACGGTAGGTTTGCCGATGAAACTCCCGGCCCTCCCTGTGTCGTTACAAATACAAGGCCAAACACTTTTAATATATTAATAAGTCCGAACATCATACCAACCTCAAAATAACTCTTAAGCATAGGTATCTTAATATAATACAAAAGCTTCAGTCCATGTGCGCCATCTATCTTTGCGCTTTCAAGCACATCCTCCGACAGATTCTGCAGGCCCGCCAGAAGGATCATAAACAAAAATGGAGTCCACTGCCACACTATCAGAATTATAATAGTCACTAAGGAAAGCTGACTGCTGAAAAATGCAACAGGCTCTATACCAATCCATTTAGACAATACCATGTTTATTCCGAAAGACGGACTTAACATCAATGTTTTCCATATAATACCAGTTACCGACTCCATAACAAAATACGGAACTATGATAAAGGAACGCGCAATGTTTATCCCTTTAAAGCTTTTACTGAAGAGCAAAGCCAGAAGAAAGCCCAGCACGGTACACAAAACCAGTGAAACAGCGGATTGAACAAGACTGTTTATCAGCACGCTGTAGAATTTGGAATCAGTAAATATATAGGCATAATTGTCAAATCCGGCGAAGGTTACAGGTATATCCGGCCTTTTAACGTTCCATTTTAAGAAAGAAATAATTATGGTCATCAAAAATGGGATCTGTGTCACAACCGCCACAAAAATTACAGCAGGTAATAAGAGGTATCTGATCGGACTCTTTTTGGGTTTCACTAAGGTTTTAGTTGTCTGCATTATTGAGCTCCACCCGCTTTCAATTTATTTTCTGTTGTCATTTACTCTACGGCGTGAGCGTTTATGATCACGCCGTAGAGCTTTGCTGACGGATTAAATATCGTTTTGAAGGTCTTTTTTAAAATCCCTTAAAGTAAGGTATTTTATTTTATATAGCCACCGTCCTTCATAGCCTGTAAGGCCACTTTCTGGCTTTCTGCAAGAGCATTGTCAATAGACTTTCCTCCCGATACATAATCTGCAAGAAGCTGTCCGACCTGTTCACCTATGCTTGCGTATTCGGGAATGTTGGGCAAAGTATTGCCGGTATACGGCGTTTGTTTTACAGCCTGCTTGTCAAAGGACGCGCCGGACAGAGATTTTAAAGTAATGTCGGCAAAGCTTGCGACCTTTTGGTATTCAGCATCCTTATAGGTTGAGGTACGCGCGCCGGAGGGGACATTGATCCAGCCCTTCTTTTCGGCAACAAGCTTTACATAGTCCTTGCCGGTAACCCAGGTAAGATATTTAAATGCAGCGTCCTGATTTTTGCTTGAAGAAGTAATAGCCAGTCCCCATCCGCCTATTGTCTGAGTGTTTCCCTTGCCGGGGCCGCTTGGCGACAGGGCGTAGCCCATCTTGCCCTTGATAGGTGAATTGTCAGCCTCGAAGGTTGCGGCAGATACCGTAGCATCATAATATATTGCGGCATTTCCGCTTGCCATAAGATTCAACGTCTCGGTATACCCATTTGAAGTAACATCCTTTGCACCGCATTCTGTCTCAAGCTTTTTATAAAATTCCCACGCAGCTTTCATTTCAGGTGTCTGCAGCTGTGGCTGCCAGTTCATGTCAAACCACTGCGCTCCATATCCATAGAGAATTGCTCCGAAGGTATACATATTTTCACCATAGCCGGGCTTTCCGCGAAGAGCCATACCGACTATGTTCTTTGAAGGGTCGTGAAGCTTCTTTGCAAGCTGGTAAACCTCTTCCCATGTAGGTTCTTCAGGCATTGTAAGCCCGGCTGCATCAAAGAGATCCTTACGATACATGATCATTGTACTCTCACCGTAAAGGGGAATGGCAGCCAGTCCCTTTGTTGCAGAAGAATAAGCAGGGATATTGGCTTTGATAAGATCATCAAAATCATATGCGGTCTTATCGGCATCGGACATTTTGTCAAATAAGGGCTGAAGCTCGGTTGTCCACCCATTATCAAGATAAGTCCCTATGTCATTCGTACCAAGGGTGACAAGATCGAACTGTCCGCTGCCAACCGCAACATCCTGTTGTATTTTGGATCGTATGTCATTCTCAGTCAGCATTACATAGGTAACCTTAATACCGGTTTCTTTAGTAAACTCACTTGAAAGCTCATTCATAGTAACCATAGGGCCATTGTTAACAGATGCCACAACCAGCTCGGTGCTTTTTTTAGGCTGATCAGCCGTTGTTCCTTCAGGAGTAGTTGCAGATGGATTTTGCTCATTTTGCCCCGACCCACAGCCTGCAAACGATACGGCAAAAATTGCCAGAGATAAGATAATCAGGCTCAAGGATTTGAAAAATTTCTTCTTCATTTTGATACCTCCATTTATAAGTTTTTTAGTTTATATATTTCGCACACATAAATGGGCCCAAAATATGTATGCGGAATAAAGTCACTGTCTATCAGACAGCAACAAAATCCTGATTGTAAATAGCTTTATGCATTAAGAACAAAAATAACCAGAATAACTATAAATCAGATAATCCATATAAATTTATAAAATTCAGCAAGGCAGTCAAAAAGTTAGATTTCTTTAGTTGTTTTTATAAAAGATAAAATATTTGTGATACCGGGGAATTTGTTAACATATAATTGTTTCCTCCCGAATATAAAGCAATTGATTTGTTTTTAAATTTTTTATTTAGTTTATTGATTTAACTTATTTCGCGTCTATAGTTTATATACTATCACATTTTTACTAATTGTCAAGCAGTTTTAAATCTATTATTTGTGCAATTTGATGAATTAACATAAATATCAGGCTTGCATTTGTTTATTTAATAAACCTATTTTTTTGTTGGACTCTGTGTTTATATTATTATGATTTACAAAAAATCTTTTTCCTGTGGTAAAAGCATGTATTTTTTAAATATATTTAGTAAGCTTTTTTCCCATGTTCTTATGTAAGTTTATTTGAAATAAAAGTTTATTGGGTAAACTTTTTAAACGCTTATATAACATTAAATAAAATATGCAAAGCCAAGAATAGCATTGTCTCAACAAATATATTGTAAATGGCCTCTATATAAGTATACTTTAGGACAGTCAAAATTATTATGAAAAAATAGCTTGACAAAAAAAGCTTTATCCAATATCATAAAAATATAAGTTAAATAGTTTATACGATTAACAAATATTTCGTGTCTGGTGACAAAAATAATTTATTAATTTTATTATTTTTACGAGAAGAGGCATAGTTGCATGAAATTGGGCGGAAATTCCGAGGATATGCGTAAAAAAAACCGGTGTACGGTTCTTCAAATTTTATTAAGGAATGATAGCATCTCGCGTGCTGATCTCGCAAGACAGACAGGCCTTAATAAAGCTACAATCACTAATATTATAAATGACTTTACCCAAATTGGTATAGTCAGGGACGCAGGCTCTGTGATTGCCAGCAACGGTCGTAAAACTGCCGGCATAAGGCTTGATATGCTTGATGTCGTTACTCTGGTTATCCGTATCAACCGTTACGAAATAAGCTTTGCATTTTGTAATATTCATGGAGACATAAGTGACTTGAGAAAAGAGAATTTTGCAAATGACGACGGCATTGATACCATATTGGAGCTTCTTCGCAAAAACACGCAATATTTGCTTGACAACCGTAAAGAAAAAAAGGTAATGGGGATATCTATAGCTATATTAGGCTGGTTGTTTAGGTATGACGGACATATAATCGCAAAGACCGACGGCTTTCCGGAATTAAGCAAGGTTGATTTCAGGGAGAAAATGTCCAAAATGTTTCCGGATTATCATATAATGCTTGATCATGATGCCAATTTAAGCGCACTTACGGAATGGAATGCTTACACCAAAAATTCAGAAACTGCTGCGGGGTCAATGCTGAGCATAATTGGAGGCATTGGTTTTGGTGCCGGTATAATAATAAACGGAGAGCTTTTTCACGGCAGCAATGGTGTAGCAGGTGAGGTCGGGCATATGGGAATCAATTTTAATGCCGTCAATTACAGCCCCAACAGCAGCAGCCAATACCGCGGAACTTTTGAAGAGTATGCCTCACCTCGCGCCTTGCAGAATAATATTTTGGACAGGCTCATGGATTTCCCTGAAACCTCGCTAAATGATAAATCGGGGTTAGACGATATATATGAAGCATATGAGCAGGAAGATGAGCTTGCCGTGTGGGCAATGAACCGTATGTCCCGCTTGCTGGCCTATGGTCTTACAGGACTTATATTTATCATAAACCCCGAGGTAATAGTGCTTGGAGACAGGATTATTCACAGTGAGCGTTTTTTGGCAAAGCTGAGATACCACCTTCAGGAGTTTCTTCCAAGTGTACTCTACGACAGGCTTGATCTTAGAATATCCGAATTTAATGAATCGGGAATTCTAATCGGTGCATCAATCGCAATGACAAAATATTACTTGGAAACTTTTAAAATAATCGATTTTATTATTTAGAACAAAATATTCTTTCAGGGATAGCATTTCTTACTATTCTACTCAAGTATTATATTATCATGCCATGTTATATTATGTAAATATATCATAAAAATTACAATTTTAATGTTTTATTATACAATTTAAAAGGAGTGATACTCATGAGTATTCTGGATTATTTTATGTTAACTGACAGAAAGGCTGTGGTTACAGGAGGAATCAGAGGAATAGGCAAGGCATCTGCAATTGCTCTTGCTGAGGCAGGCGCAGATGTTGCAATTCTTGATATACTTGAAGACAGTGAGACGGTAAAACAAATCAAGGAGCTTGGAAGAGAGGCTTTTTCCATCAAAGTGGATCTGACAAAGGAATCAGAAGTAAACGAAGCCTTTGCACAGATTAAAAATGAATTCGGGCGCATTGACATAGTTCATAACAATGCAGGCATCGCATACTGTGTAAAGTGTGAGGACATGACTTTTGAGGAATGGCGTAAGGTAATAGCTATAGATCTTGATGCTGTATTCCTTGTAGCCAGAGCTGCGGGAAGGTGCATGATAGCCGATGGAAACGGCGGTTCAATTATAAACACCGGCTCAATGTCCGGAATTATCGTAAACTATCCCCAGGAACAGGTTGCATATAATGCGGCAAAGGCAGGTGTAATTCATCTGACAAAATCTTTGGCATGTGAATGGGCCAAGCACAATATAAGGGTAAATTGCATAAGTCCCGGATATATCTGTACGGATATGACTCCCCCCACTTCAAACAAAGCATGGATGGACACATGGTTTGCAATGTCTCCTATAAAGCGTCTGGGTACGCCTAATGAACTGGCCGGCGCGGTTCTTTATCTTGCAAGCAGTGCTTCGTCCTTCACTACCGGCTGCAATATAGTTATCGATGGCGGTTACTGCTGCTATTAAATAAAGAAAGGATGATTACAATGAATGCACAGAGAGCTAGAGAGCTTGGCGGTATTGCCCAAAACTTAAGAATAACAGGCCTTAAAATGGTTCAAAGCGCCCATTCCGGGCATATAGGAGGCGCCTTTTCCCTTTCGGAAATTATGTCTGTTCTGTATTTTGAAAAAATGAATATTCGTCCCGAGGATCCGCAATGGGAAGACAGGGACAGATTTGTTCTTTCAAAAGGCCATGCAACGGTGGCTCTATATCCTACCCTTGCTACCCGTGGTTTTTTTCCCATTGAAGACCTTAGCACCTTCAGGAATATAGACAGCTACCTCTCGGGGCACGCTGAGATGAAACACGTACCCGGTGTGGACATGTCTACGGGCTCACTGGGCCAGGGCCTGTCAACAGCCGTAGGGATGGCTCTTGCCGCTAAACAGCTTGGCAAAAAATACACCACCTATGCAATACTTGGCGACGGTGAAATTGCCGAAGGTCAGATATGGGAAGCCTTCATGTTTGCAGCAGCCCACAAGCTCGACAACCTCATAGTAATTTTAGACTCAAATAAGGTACAGCTTGACGGAACCATCGAAGAAATCCTTAATACGGGTGATATTACAAAGAAATTTTTAAGCTTCGGATTTCATGTAATATCTATTGACGGGCATGATGTACAGCAAATTGCCGCTGCTATCGACGGGGGCAACGCCACAGAGGGAAAGCCTACAATTATAATAGCCAACACGGTTAAAGGCAAGGGTATTTCCTTTATGGAGGGCAAATCGAAATGGCATGGTAAAACTCCAAATGATGAAGAATTTAAAATAGCCTTTGAAGAATTATATAATAAAAATCTTAAACTGGAGGGTTGAAAATGGCTGATAAAATAGCAACAAGACACGCATATGGAGAAGCATTGTCCGAGCTCGGGAAGGAGCCTAATGTTGTCGCGCTTGATGCCGACGTTTCAACATGCACAATGTCATGCATGTTTGGCGAGAAATATCCTGACCGTTTCTATAATGTAGGTATTGCGGAAGCCAACATGGTTGGAATCGCCGCCGGTATGTCTACTCTTGGGCAGATCCCCTTTATCCATACCTTTGCGATGTTTGCAGCCGGAAGGACATATGACCAGATCAGGAATACCTTGGCCTACCCCCATCTCAATGTCAAAGTAGTAGGAACTCACGCAGGCCTGACCGTGGGAGAGGACGGTGCTACACACCAATGTCTTGAGGATCTCGGGCTTATGCGTGCTATCCCCGAAATGGTTGTCATCTGCCCCTGCGACGGAAATGAAACAAAGCAAGCCGTGCGTGCAATAGCAAGCTATAACGGGCCCTGCTATTTAAGGCTTGGGAGGCTGGCCGTTGACGTTGTCACCGAATTCCCCGGCTATAAATTTGAAATAGGTAAGGCCCAATCTTTAAAGGACGGCACGGATGCTACCATAATTGCAACCGGAATAATGGTGCAAATAGCACTTAAGGCTGCCGCAGAGCTGGAAAAGGAAAATATCAATGTCCGAGTCCTTAATATGCATACTATAAAGCCTATTGACAAGGATGCTATTATAAACGCGGCAAAAGAAACGGGGGCCATTATAACCGCCGAGGAACACAATGTTTTGACAGGCCTTGGAAGCGCCGTCAGTGAAGTTGTCACTGATACTGTTCCCGTTCCTGTCTTGAAAGTGGGCACGGAGGATACCTTTGGCAAATCGGGCAATGCCGAAGCACTAATGGAGAGATTCGGTCTGAACAAGGAAAATATAATTGAAAAGGTTAAAAAATCCATTTCTATGAAAAAATAACAATGCTTTTTTTATAAAGTTTCCGTACCTTTTCTCATAGCAA
Source organism: Anaerobacterium chartisolvens (assembly GCF_003337415.1). Classification (GTDB taxonomy): domain Bacteria; phylum Bacillota; class Clostridia; order Acetivibrionales; family DSM-27016; genus Anaerobacterium; species Anaerobacterium chartisolvens. The sequence goes on from NZ_QPJT01000012.1 coordinate 108,814, forward strand.
AGGCGGCATATCCAAATCTTCATCGGATATGCCGCCTTTGCTGCTATATACTTCAGTTGTTAACTTGATGCCAAAGCCAAAAGCCCTTCTCAAATCTGTTTTGTGCTTTGTATAAATCTCTATTCATTTATAAAAGAGCAGTTCATACCACAATTAAACAATACTATCGTTATTTACAAGTATAACATTGGAATTTTGTTCTGCCAATTCTTTTAGTCGATCACTAAAACCACTCTTAGAGAATAATATAAAAGTTTTTTCATATTCTGCTAGTTCAATAATTTTCTCAGCTTTCCCTTTCAGTTCAAAAAAAACATCTGCATCCACCGGCTGGTTGTGATATTTACACTCCCCAAGCAATACCTTTTTTCTTTCTTCGTCAAGTGCTACAACATCAATTTCGATGTTAGGACCCCAATAAGATCCAATTTTACTTGGTATAAAATTTATCTTCCCTTCACTGCACAACAACGCAAGCAGCTCCCTGCAAATATCTTCATATACAAAGCTGACATGCTTTTCAATAAAGCTTTTCTTTATCTTTCCTAAAACATATTCAGTATTTTCAAGTTCAAGTTCTCCTTTGTAAGCATAAACAAATCTGAACCAGAATTCTATAAAGTGGTCATTAACAAAGTATAAACCCTTCCTGCTCTTTTCAGGCTGTTTCTCAGTGACAGGTATCCGTTTTTCAACCAGATCCAAATCCATAAGAGTTTTGAGATATGGACTTAATGCATTTGAAGGCATTTCCAGAACACCTGCAAGTTGAGATACCCTATGATTACCAGCTGCAATATTCTTCATAATAGAAAAGTAACTCACAAGTTCTTTGACTTCCTTTTCCAGCAAAAAAACTGGTTCTTCATATAAAAAGCCACCTTTTTGAAGAACTTCACGCTCAATATTTTCTATTAATGGTTCATCATTATCAAAGAAATCAAAGTATTTCGGAACTCCCCCTGTAACAGAATATACTTCTACAAGCTGCTCAAAAAATTTATTGGCATTCGACTTCATAATATCTGTAAATTTTAAAGGAGACAAACGTATTTGCGCTGTTCTTCTTCCATATAAAGGGCTACTGTATGAGAGTACCTGAGCCATCATCATACTGATTAGCGACCCGCAAAGGATAATCATCACATTTTTATCTTTCAGTATTTCATCCCATATTCTTTGAAAAATTGTCGCAAACGCGGAGTTAACATTCACAAGGTATTGGAATTCGTCTATTACCAGTACTTTTTTAGCATCAGGCTTATGTGTTGCAAATATTTTGAACAAGTCTTCCCAATCAGAAAAACTTGCATTTTTTAAATAATCCTGCTTAGTGTATTCCGTCAAAGTATTAGTAAAGCGCTTCATATTCCCAATCTCCAATTCCTCTGTAGCAAGGAAATACATCGCATCTTTATTCTTAATGAACTCCTTTATCAGTGTAGTCTTTCCGACTCGTCTTCGTCCATATATGACTACAAAGCCGCTTCCGCGATTGAACTCACGATCAAGGGTTTTTAATTCTGATTCTCTACCAATAAATTTCTTCATATCTCACCGATACATCAAATAATATATTTTATTTTAGTCTAATCACAATTATATTATATCTTTGTAATATTAAATTGTCAAATACTCCTTATAGTTTTTAGAAAAAAACAGACTCAATTAACTTTCGCTCTATCCTGCCTGTTAGTTCAATATACTTATACCTCCCGATACAGTGCTTATATTTATATCAGCACCTCCCGAACCGACCCTGCCACTTACTTTCTTTTTTGAAGCACCCTCATTCTCCCGGCTCATGTCAAACCTGTTTGTTATATGTCCCGAGGTAGAGCTGGCCTTTAAGTTAAAAGAAGCTTCTTCATCAAGTATCAACTTAACAGAGCCTGAAACGGAGCTTAGCTTATATTCTCCTCTGTCGTCTATCCTTTCGGCCTCTACATATATGCTCCCCGATGTCGTGCGAAAATCGGATATACTCCCAAGGTACGTACCGCTTACATTTATGCTCCCCGATATAGTTGAAGCTGTCATACTCCCCTCTACATCATCCGCTTTAATTCTCCCTGAGGTAGTCCTGCATTTTAATTCTCCCACTGCCTCTTCCAGAGTAATCTCTCCTGAAATGGTTTGCAGTGTCATATTCCCTTTACAATCTTCAACATTTATTCCTCCAGATGTTGTCCCTACACTAAATTTTTCCGATGAGGAGCTTCTTATCTCAATTCTGCCCGACACAGAAGATAAATTCAGCTCTTTAACATCGTTAATGTCTGAAGCTCTTATGTCTCCCGATGTCGAGTTACCGCTTATAATCTCGGCATTTTGGGGAACCGCAATCTCCAAATTTACTTTCTGTCTGTTAATGCCCCACATTCCCGTAATATATTTTACATTTACGTTTATATTTCCGTTGTTATTATCCACATCAATCTTAATTTTATCAATAAGCTGCTCTAAATCCTTCTGGCTTCCTCCGCCCTTTACACTCTTTAATGCAGTTATCTGAATTGAATCCTCTTCCCATGATTTAAATACTATTTCTCCTGCTGTGTTGGCAACAACAAGCCTTCCGTCTTTCTTAAACGGCTCGCTTATTACCTCCGCCTTTTCAAGAGAATTATTACCCGCCGGCCATTTAAAGGATTCTCTTTCGTTAAAGGAAATTATCTTCTTTCCGTTTATTGATAACGCACATCCCGAAAGCATTACAAGCATTATGCCTGATATAAAAATCAATACAAATTTTTTCATAGAGAATTTACCCCTTAAAATCTTTAATGATATATAAGAATAGTACGATAGATCTTTTAATTTGTCTGCAAAAAATAATTTATATTCTATATAGTTATTGAATTAAAATATCAAGCATTTATAAGCCCTCTTTCAGTCAAGCTGGTATATCTGTCCCCCGCCACTATAATATGATCAATCACTTTAATTGATATTGCCTCAAGTGCCGTGATTATTCTTTTAGTTGCTTCAAGGTCTGATTGCGACGGCCTTAAGCTGCCCCCGGGATGATTATGTGCAAGTATTACGCCGCTGGCCTGATGCCTCAGCGCAGCCTCAACAATCAATCTTGGGTACACAGGCGCTTCATTTATTGTACCCTCATGTACCAGAGCAGAATAGTTTACCCTGTTTTGAGAATCCAGGCATATTACAAAAAAAGCCTCGTAAATCCTGCCTGCAAACAGAGAAACCGCGTACTCCCCCGCTTTTAACGAGCTGTTAAGCAGGGGCTTGTCTCTCCACTTATCTTTAAAATATCTTCTTGCCAGCGACGGAACAAGAGATGCCAGAATTGCGGTATTCTCACTGACCCCGCACCTTTTGCAGATATCCTCCGGGCCGGCCTCAAACAGCCCCGAAAGAGACCCAAATTCCTTTATCATTTTATGTGCAAGCTCATTTGTATCCTTCATAGGTATGCAGAAAAAAAGAAGCATTTCCAGCACCTGATGATCCTCAAACGCATCAAGCCCTTCCCTTAAGTACCTCGCTTTTACTCTTTGCCGGTGTCCCTCATGCAGCTTTTTATCCATCATTTCCCCTCCAGACAGGAATATCCTATCCAAAACGCTCTGCAGTCCTCTTAATACCTTCAAATATTCTCCATCCTGCAGTAAATTCCCTTCCTGCTGAAGCAAATTCTGTGGCATGTCCAAATAAAAGTATTATGCTTTCAATGCCTTATATTGTGTATGTCCTTTATATCATCCTTGCCCCTTGATATATATAGCTGCCCATCAGTATTTATTGCCGCATAAAATACATCTCTTTCTGAGCTTATGCTGCTTTTTTCGAGCTGATTATGCAGCCATTCCTTGCTCAAATTCAATTGGACCAGGTTTTCCTCGTATATTTCTCCTTCAACAATCAAAGGGATGCATAATCCCTTATAATTTGTGTTGAGCTTTATTTCCTTTGGAGTTAACGGCTGATACTGGGATTTCTTAAGTATACTGAGCTGTCCTGTGGACTCTATTATGGCAAACTCTATTTCACTGACATCAAAAACCTCTTTTTCCCGGAGCATCATAAGTATTGTATCAATGCTATACTTCAGTTTTCTTAAGTTTTCTTTTACAAATTGTCCGTTCTCTATAACAACAACAGGCTCAAAGGTAAGCAGCTTCCCCAGCCTTTTGCTCTTTATAATAAGAACTCCGTAAAAATATTGCATAAGTATTATCAGCACCACAGCATATGCAACGGGCAAATGCTTTATATCAGGCTCCGCTATGTCGGCACCAACCACTGAAGCTAAAGTTATAATTACCAAAAAATCAAACACAGGAATTTCACCTATTTTCCTTCTTCCCGAGAGCAGTGTCATTACCAGAAACAAAAGCATTATAGAGATAATCCTTGCTGTAAGCATTAAATAAGTCATCATTGAGCTTGCACCTCCTTTACCAAGTATTCTATCCACTTTTTAATATTTATTTTAATAAGTTATCCACATTTAAATAACATTCTGATTATAACTGTTTATAACTACAAAAATACGGCACCTCATATTTTGAGATGCCGTATTTTATAAATCGGGCAAGGACATAGCCGCGTTCTTACCACCTGACAATTCTATAATAAGCCTTAGCCGTAAAGCGGTATACAAATATATATGCAAGTGCAAAAACTACACTTGTCGCCGAAATGCACACTATCGTCAGACCGCCGTTAAACAGTGCAAATGCCTCCAGCAGCCGTATAATCATATTGCCCGCCGCCGCTACATGCAGAAGGGCTGTGGCAAGCGGAAGGAAAAATATAATAAGTATTTGCTTGTTTATTGTGCTCTTCACCTCATCGTCACTCATGCCCACCTTTTGCATAATGACAAAACGATCCCTATCGTCAAAGCCCTCGGATATCTGCTTAAAGTAAATAATCAAAATTGTGTTTGTCAGAAAAAGTATAGTGAAGAAGGCTCCCAGGAAAAGCAGTCCCCCAAACATACCGTTGCTCTGCTGACGGTTGGTGAAAATATTTCTGTAGGAATATCCCATTCCGGTGTCCAGCCCGTCAGTTGCCGCACTGTAAAGCTGTTTGGACAAGGCTACTGAATAAGCTGCACAGTCGCTATTGTCCCCCTTGAGGTTAATAACGGTAGTAAATGAGAAGCACTTACCCCTATCATTAGAGCTGCTGCCCGCAGACGGATTAATTACCGCCCTCAGCTCAAGAGCTGCGGCATCATCCGAGGCCACAATAAACAGCCTTGTCTTGCTTACGGAATTTTTGCCTGCGGTAAATTTTGTGCCTGAAATAATCTCTTTTACAGCATATGTTGTTCCCTGAATGGTAAGCTGTGAGTGGCTTCCTATATCATCATCGGTCAGAAGCAGCAGCTCATGGCTCCCAAGATCTTCTTTCTCTCCTGTTACAGCGTTATATTCCTCTTGTGTTGTTATATAAACATAAAAGTAATTATCATTGTAGTCTTCCGTACCGACACTGATATCTCCATTTTTATTTTTGAATATAAATTCACCGTTTTTTATAATAAGGTTGTCACTGAGGGACTTGTAGGTATACATGCTTTCAATGGCAACGCCGTGCTCACGCGCCAGAGCATCAATCGTCTCTCTGGCCTTGTCGGCATTGGGAAACTTTGCATAATTTTTATTATAATTTATAGATATAACCAAATCATTTGGATTCTGAACCGAAAGTATCTCCTCCTGTCCGAAATAGAGAGCGCAGCAGCCCGAAACCGTCACCAGCACCATAGTCGAAAGAATACAGATGTTATAAAGCCCGGAGGCATTTTGCTTTAAACGGTGCATAAGTCCTGATACTGCTATGAAGTTTCCCGGTTTGTAATAGTATCCTTTATTCCTTTTCAGAGCGCGGAGCAAAAACACACTTCCCGCAGTAAAGAGCATCCAGGTAGCGATTATAACCAGTATAACGGCAGGCCAGAAAAGCAGAAGCGCCGATGCAGGGATTTTGGCTGTAATCGATACGGTGTATGCGGTACACAGAAGAATAAGCCCAATAATTGTCAGTGGCACAACGCCTCTTACCTTCTTCTCACCCTTCCTTTTACCTGAAAGCAGCTCCACAGGCTTTGCAAGGCGCACCTGATTAAGGTTATAAATTGTAGTAAGCACAAATATGCCCGCAAATATCACGGCAGTGACAACAAACGCAGAAGGAGACAGCACGTATTTACTGTTCGGCGCAGTTTTCACGATTTTAAGCAGCAGCACAAAAGCCAGCTTGCCGAACACTACTCCAAACAGAAACCCCAGTGCCATAGACGCGGTATTGAGCATAGCACTTTCCCATAGAATAATTTTTCCCACATGGCGCTTTTCCAGACCCAGAACGGCATAAAGCCCGAATTCCTGCTTGCGGCGTTTAATAAGAAAGCTGTTTATATACAGCATGTACGCAATGGTGAACAAGCTCATTACAACAAGGCCAAACGTCAGCATTGCCTGCATTGTAGGACCAAAGCTCATGTTTGAAATACTTTTTGAGAACACTATGTTTATTATTATAAAATACATAGATGACATAATTACCGTTGCAATAACATAAGGGATATACATACCCTTGTTGCGTACCAGATTTGCTCTGGCCAGCTTGCGAAACAATCCCTTAACCAATGTCAACACCCCCGTCAGACAAAACCGACAGCGTTGACACGACCTTGTCAAAAAATTCGCGCCGTGTGCTTTCGCCCCTGTACAGCTGGCTGAAAAGCTCTCCATCCTTTATAAAAAGAACGCGGGAGGCATAGCTTGCCGCCATTGCACTGTGCGTAACCATAAGAATGGTCTGCCCGCTGCCGTTCAGTTTTACAAATATCTCAAGCAGGTTTGCGGAAGCCTTGGAGTCTAAGGCACCTGTAGGCTCATCGGCCAAAATCAGCTTAGGCTCTGTTATAACTGCTCTTGCAACAGCGGTGCGCTGCTTTTCTCCGCCTGAAATTTCATACGGGAATTTATCAAGCAGCTGCTGTATCGCCAGATCCTCTGCAAGAGGCTTAAGCCTTTCCTCCATTTTCTTTACAGGAGTCCCTGCAAGCACAAGCGGAAGAAGAATGTTGTCCTTAACTGAAAAGGTATCCAAGAGGTTAAAGTCCTGAAACACAAAGCCTAGGTTATTTCTCCTGAACACAGATATTTCTTTGTCCTTTATTGTGCCAAAGCTTTTTCCGTCCATAATAATATCGCCGGAGGTTGGCTTATCAAGTGAAGCCATGATGTTTAGAAGTGTTGTCTTTCCCGAGCCGGATGCACCCATAACAGCAATAAATTCACCCCTGTTTACCTCAAAGCTTACATCTGTAAGCGCCGTACACTGTTTCCCTCCCAGCCGTGTATTGTATATCTTTTTTATATGTTGTACTTTTAGCAGTTCCATTTTACACTCCTTAGCCTTATATTAATAATTTACCGGTATTTCCTTGTCTTTTAATAAGAAGTATAACAAAAGGAGAAGTTCTCCGCCATATACACAGGCTTACACTTCTCCCTTCAAAGCTTACATTATTGTAAGTTTTATACCGTATTATCATTCCGCCGTCTGAAGCCTGTCGGGGAAGACAATTCTTGCACTGGTACCGGCGCCCGGAGTTGAAGTAATTACTATCTCAATTGCGAGCTGATCCGCCACACGCTTTGCCATATAGAGCCCGATACCGCTTGCGCGCTGATCCAGCCTTCCGTTATACCCGGTATATCCCTTTTCAAAAATACGGGCCAGATCCTCAGAGCGTATCCCAATTCCGGTATCCCGGATAACAAGCCCCTTCCCATCAAGTCCAATTTCTATTGTTCCCCTCAAGGTGTATTTTACTGCATTTGAAAGCAGCTGCTCTATTATGAAGCCCAGCCACTTGCTGTCTGTAGTCACCATTTGCTCCATATCGCCCAGCTCTACGGAAAGCTCGCTGCAACTGAACAGCACAGCAAACTTTTTAAGGCTTTGCCTGACAATTACCCCAATCTCATATTCCCGTATTACAAGATCACTTGACAGATCCTCCAGCTTTACATATTGCAGGGCCATCTCAACATACCGTTCTATCTTAAACAGCTCCTGCCTGAAAAGAGAGGCATCACCCCTTCCGCTGTCCAAGGCCAGACGCATGGCTGAGATGGGAATTTTTATCTGGTGCAGCCACATGGTGTAATAATCCATTTGCTCCGCGTGTGCCGAAGAAATAGCATTTGAATGCTCCTCTGTTATCTTGTACAGGCTGCCTGCTATTTGCTGGTACTGCCATTCTATATCATCGTCCGCCCCGGGAAAGCGGTGTGAGTATTGGCCTATGTGCCGGTTTATTTCTTCGAGCTGCCTCCTCTTGCGCAAAAACCTACTTAAATCATAGGCAAGCCACAGCAAAAACAGGAAGGTACACATTAAGACACCGTACCCCAATATGCCCATATCCATCCCGTAAACGTAAAAAACAGCAGAAAACACAGCCACAAAGCACATGTAAAGAAGAATCACAGCCCTTCGGCTTTTAAGATACAGCTTAATCATGTACAGCATACCCTATACCCTTTTTCGTTGTGATAAAGTCCGAAAGCCCTATGTCCTCAAGCTTCCTTCTGAGGCGGTTAATGTTCACGGTAAGCGTATTTCCATCTATAAAGCTGTCACTGTCCCACAGGGCTTGCATGAGCTGCTCCCTTGATACAATATTATTCTTGTTTTCAATAAGTAATCGCATAATTCTCAGCTCATTCCTCGTAAGCTCTATGCTCTGATTTCCATATATAAGCTCCCCACGTCCCACATCAAGCTCAGCTTCCCCTGCTTCAAGAACAGACCTGTCACTGTAGTAGCTATAAGTTCTCCTCAACAGGGCATGTATTTTTGCAATAAGCACATCCATAGAGAACGGCTTTGTTACATAGTCATCTCCGCCCATATTTACAGCCATTACAATGTCCATATTCTCCGCATGTGAGGATAAAAACAGAATAGGCGTGCTGGATTTCTTGCGTATCTGTGCGCACCAATAATATCCGTTATAGAAAGGCAGAGAAATATCAAGCAGCACAATATGAGGCTGATTACTGTCAAATTCAGCCATAACATTTTGAAAATCCGTAACAGCACTTGCATGAAAGCCCCATTTCCTCATATTGTCAGACAGCAGGCCTGCTATCGTCATATCATCCTCGACAATCAGTATACGATACACCGCACACCCCCGCGTTTACATCTTTTACTATACTTAATTGCTTCATTCCGATTACATCCTGTATAAATAATTTTCACCAAGTATATCATAAATAATTCAAAAGTAAAAGCATGTGCTGTGCCATTAATTATAGTCATCCGGCAAATAATTGCGGCATTTTTTTGGAGTATTATTAAACATTAATTTCACTTTATCCTGCAAGCATAATATTAAATTTAGATAATTCTCTTGTAGTTTTAGTTTTTTTATATAATCCAAGCATCTCCATTGTCGCACAATACTTGTCTGCCATACATACAACAAAAGACTCTTTATACTTCGGAAACAAGAATAGTGTAGCTGGCCACATATGTTTTTTAATGATATCCTGTTCAAGCTTTGTTAACTCAAAATGTGTGTTTGCTTCTTTGAGTGCTAACTTGCTATGGGTAAAAATATTATAAATAATAGATTTTGTATCTTTTGTTCTAAAATCATGAAGCAATGCGCCTCTTGCTGCATTATTCTCATTTAAGCCCAATCGTTTGCATATGACATAGCTTATATAAGAAGTATACACCAAATGGTTTAATAGAGTTGCATTTTTTGAATGCTGTTCCAGTTTATCCATTGATTGAACAATGGGATTCTCAATAAGCTCTGCAATTGCTTGATTAAATTCATCTATATACTTCATTTCTAACATATCCCTTCTTAAATTTAGACTTAATATTATTTACTTTGAAACACATTCGCATGTTATAATCTGGCTATTACATTTAATGCTGACTCAATCACCTTGTCCATATCATAATACTTGTAGCTTCCTAATCTTCCTCCAAAAATTACATTAATTTCTTTTGCCGCAAGGTAGCTATATTTAGTATACACCTCATTGTTGTATGTGTCATTTATCGGATAATAAGGCTCTTTGTCAATATTCCATTCATCGCTGTACTCATAGCTAATAACTGTTTTTTCTTGTTTACCAAACTCAAAATGCTTGTGTTCGATACTGCGGGTATAAGGAATATCCCTGTGAGTATAATTTATAACTGCATTACCTTGAAAATTATCCGTATTTAAAATCTTGTTTTCAAATCTAATACTTCTGTACTGTAATGGACCGTAACAGTAATAAAAGTATCTGTCTATGGCTCCAGTATATACAACAGTTTTGGCCAAGCTGTCAAAATGCTCTTTTTGGTCCAAGTAATCTACCGAAAGATATATTTTGGTACCCTCTAGCATTTTTTCGCAGATTTGTGTGTATCCACCGATAGGAATGCCTTGATAGGTATCATTAAAATAATTGTTATCATATTGAAACCTTACGGGTAATCTTTTAATAATAAATGCCGGAAGCTCCTTGCAGCTTCGGCCCCATTGCTTCTCAGTATATCCTTCTATTAATTTTTCATATATATCTCTGCCAACAAGGGAAATCGCCATTTCCTCAAGATTTTTAGGATACTCCCCAATTTGGCTTGATTGCTCTCTTATTTTTTCTTTTGCTTCATCTGGAGTAACAGCCCCCCACATTTTGTTAAATGTGTTCATATTAAACGGAAGATTGTATATTTCCCCCTTGTAGTTAGCAAGAGGGCTATTAATGAAGTTATTAAAGTCAGCAAACCGGTTGATATAATCCCATATTTTTTTATTTGACGTATGGAAAATATGAGCGCCATATTTATGGACATTGATATTCTCAATATTTTCAGTATAAATGTTTCCGCCTATGTGACTGCGTTTTTCTATCACTAAGCATTTTTTACCTCTGCTTGTCATTTCACTGGCAAATACACAGCCGAATAATCCTGCTCCTACTATTAAATAATCAAATTTATTCATGTAACAAACTCCTATTCCGTATAAATTTCCTATTAAATAGTACAACAAATATCCCCACAATAAAGATTAGATAAAAACTAGCACTTCTTGTAATAATCATTGAGGCAGCCAAATATTTTTTCGTAAATATACTTCTTAAAGCACTTATATAAATAAGCTCCGTTATACCTTGAGCTCCAGGTATTGGCAGCATATCTACCGCCACATAAATTGCAGCTTGGATATAAAGTATAGTAAAAATACTTTTACCTTCCAAAGGCAGTCCTAAGTAAATAAAAACGGGGATCAGTAAAAGCGAGGATCTTTGTATAAATGTCAGCAAAGTCAAAACTCCCATTTTAAGCTTATTTTTAAACAAAAAATCCACCGAATCTTTATATCCTTCTATAAACGAATCTATTTTTTCGTTACGGCAGTTATTCTCTTTTAATATTTTTAATTTTATTAATAATCTCATGAGTTTATGGATAATAGATTTTGTTTTTTCAGGTATCAGCATAAAAGCAAGTATCACAAAAAGAATTAAAATATTTAACGCTAACCCCAGATAATACACCCATATATAAACACCAAAGTATTCAGTAATGCCTTTTGACCAAAAAAGGAATAATGCTATCCCCATAATGACCATAACTAGTTTATAAAAAAGTGCCATAGATAAAAGAGCTACTGTGCTTTTAGCGGCGTCGTTTCCATCCTTTGCCATATAATAAAGCTGAGCCGGCTGTCCGCCTGAGGCAGAAGGCGTTATTCCCGAATAAAAATATCCGATTAATACGTATTTTAAGCATCTAAATATAGATAGCTTTTTATGCTTTAGCTTTAACAGTATCCATAAAATAATGCTTTCTGTATACACAAATACCAGTGCAGCCGTAAGACAAAGGAGACTCACAAATAAAGATACATTACCGAGGCTTTTTATTAAATCCGATATGTTATTTCCATAGAATATTGTATAGCCTGTAAGAAAGGCTACCATTAAAAACAGCAGCCCATTTACAAATGCTTTATGTTTTTTTAAAAAAGTAAGTATTTTCATTTAATCTCCCTCTAAGCGAACATGTACCTTCTCTTGGCAAAGCGGTAACACGAAATTGATACTTTATCACATATAGGCTCCGGCAGTGTAGAAACCACATTGAATGAAAAATACTTAACCTGATTATAAAGCCATTTGTCTGTATCTCTAAGTTCTGCCCACAGTTTTTTCATTTCAGATTTGTATTCATTTGTATTTGCCAATGAGCATAAAACAGAAGTTATTGACATTAAAATGCATATTTGCCGTATCATATACTTTGTAAGCTTCGGAGACATTTGTTTTATTTGCTTTATGTTATAACTATTCAAAACTGTTCTGGTCACCGTAAACTGTTGATCAATTCGCTTTAGCATAGATTTTTCATTCACAGATTGGTCTTCTCTTCCGATATAATACTGGTAAAAATCTATATCAAGATATATCAGATTTTTTACATAAGGCAAAGGCTGGTATGCAAATATATTATCAACATAAAATGTATGCTCCGGCAGCTTTACGCCTGCCATCCTTATAATATCTGTTCTGAAGGTCAGCGCATGCATTAAAAAATATTGTGATATAGTAAAGTACTTTATATCCTCCCATGTAGAGATCTTGTTTGAATCAAATACATTTCTATAATGAATTCGGTGAAAACTACCTTTATCCAAGTGATTATACACATAGTTGGAAACAAACAAATCGATTGTTTTATCACTATGCTCCACTACCTCTTTAATTTTGTTAAGCAGTGTTAAATAACTGCCTTCGTTCACCCAATCATCAGAATCTACAACTTTAAAATAAATTCCGTTTGCTCGTTCTATTCCAACATTTATACCCGAACCATGGCCTCCATTTTCCTTATGCACAGCTTTTATAATATTTGGATAAAGATTTGCATACATATCTGCTATTTTTCCGGTGTTGTCTGTAGAACCATCATTTACAATAATAATTTCTACATCCTCTCCACCCGGCAAAAGAGATTTAACACATCTCTCTAAATAGGCTTCAGAATTATAGCTTGGAACTACAAATGTAATATACTTCATGTCTAAAAGTCCTTCCTTATTTTAAGTTTGATTCTTTAATTATCATATCCTTATTTTAAATTTAATGCTTTAATATTATCATAATACAAAGGATTTAAATATATATAAATATATTATAAATCAGAGAGATAAACTGCAAAGAAATTATAAATAAATTATTTATAAACATTATGTTTTCTTTATAATATATTGTGTCCTACCTAAAACAATACAACCCACCCAATAGATATATCCCTAAAAACGGCACAATAAAAAACCAGTGTCTCAAACCTTGAAATACTGGATTTTGGAAAGTTAGGTGAATAAAGAGAGCCGTTAAGTCAATGATTGCTGTGTTAATTTTTTTAAGGTTGCTTTTTCTTGGCACTCGCTACATTTGACATCATGTAAGGAGATTATTCCACCACAATGCGGGCAAGTCCATCTATCTAATTCCGCTTTCATAAAGACATCTATCCCACTGTCCTTGACGGTAATGCTGCTTTGAATAATGCTTGCACCATATCGTGTATTATAGCTTTTCTCGAGTATTTTTATTTGTTTGCAGGGAAATCCTGTACATTCGTAGCAATATGTAATGCCTTTATCTTTGGCACAATCCTTAATTTTACATTTGCGGCAATGTTCTGGTTTTCCTAAATCTCCTGCCAGACAGCCTGCACAAGATTTTTTTGAATAGCAATGCTTATAACAAACCATGCAATTCATACCACATGGAGCAAACATATTAATTTCAATTGTACTTGGCATTTTCATGGGCTACACTCCCTTAAAGAAAATATACATAATCTGCATACAATGTAACATAAAAATTGTAAAAGCAAAAGGACTTAAACCACGATGGTCCAAGTCCTTTTACTTCATTTTTAAATGGCGGAGAAGCGGGGATTCGAACCCCGGCGCCAGTTACCCGACCTAACGGTTTAGCAAACCGTCCCCTTCGACCTACTTGGGTACTTCTCCATAGCTGTAGCTTCGATAAAATTTGATTTTGGATTTGTAAGGCCATACCGTATACAGCCTTACAAATCATTTGTTTTTGTGGCGGAGAGAGTGAGATTCGAACTCACGGTAGGCTCACACCTACGCCGGTTTTCAAGACCGGTGCCTTAAACCAGCTCGACCATCTCTCCTTATGCTTCTTAAGCCACAATAGATAATATAACATGTCCTAAACACATTTGTCAATATAAAAAATAAAGATTCTTGAAGTTCTTAAAATTACATATTTTAATTGCAATATCTTGTCTTACTATTTAATTACTTCACACCCGCCCATATACTTTCTCAAAGCCTCGGGTATTATTACAGACCCGTCAGACTGCTGATAGGTTTCGAGAATACATGCCGTCGTTCTTCCTACTGCAACCCCCGAGCCGTTGAGAGTATGCACAAACTCAGGCTTATCCTTTGGACCTCTCCTGAACTTTATACCCGCCCTTCTTGCCTGAAAAGACTCATAGTTGCTGCATGAGGAAATTTCAACATACCTGTTATAGCTGGGCATCCATACCTCAATGTCGTATGTCATGGCAGATGCAAATCCGAGATCTCCAGTACAAAGCTTCACTATTCTGTAAGGAAGCCCTAAAAGCTTAAGAACCTCCTCTGCATTCCTTGTCAGCTTTTCCAGTTCATCATACGAATTTTCAGGTAAAGTAAATTTGACAAGCTCCACCTTATTAAACTGATGCTGCCTTATCAAGCCTCTGGTATCCCTGCCTGCCGAGCCCGCCTCCGCCCTGAAGCACGCCGTATATGCAGTATGGTGTATCGGGAGATCCTTTGCCTCAAGTATTTGATCCCTGTACATATTAGTTACTGGAACCTCCGCCGTCGGGACCATAAAATACTCCGTCCCCGCAACCTTAAACGCATCCTCTTCAAATTTAGGAAGCTGTCCTGTCCCTATCATACTGTTTCTGTGTACCATAAAGGGAGGAAAAACCTCCGTATATCCGTGCGCTTCAGTATGCAAATCCAGCATGAAATTAATCAAAGCCCTCTCAAGCCTTGCACCAAGCCCTTTGTAAAATGTAAATCTTGCGCCTGTAACCTTGGCTGCCGTTCCAAAATCCAGTATGTTCAGGTTTTCTCCTATATCCCAGTGGGCCTTGGGCTCAAAATCGAATTTTACAGGCTCACCCCATCTTCTTATCTCTTCATTGTCCTCATCCGAGCTCCCTTCAGGGACAGATTCATTAGGTACGTTAGGTATTGTCAGCATTAGCTGGTCCAATTCGTCATCTACTTTTTTTACCTCAACATCCAGCTCCTTTATCTTATCTGAAAGGCCCTTCATTTCCTCCATAAGAGCAGAGGTGTCCTTTCCTTCCTTTTTATATTGAGGTATAAGCTTGGAATCGGTATTTTGCTTGTTTTTCAGTTGCTCAACGCTGTATAGCAACCCTCTCCTTTTTTCATCAAGGGATAAAAATGCATCGGTACCTAAGCTGCCTTTACTTTTTAAAGCTGCCCTTTTCAATATTTCAGGATTTGATCTTAACAATTTAATATCTAACATATAAGCTCTCCTTCTAAAATAATATCTTAATTAACCAACCTCATTATATATTTAGCAATAAAGATTTTACATGGAGGATATAATTTGATGGAAGAAATTTTTTTCACCCGTAAGGAATACATCTAAGAAAAGCGCCTGATGACATACCCGTGAGACATTTCCCCGCAAGGCGTCTTTTCGTTGTAGTTAAAAATTTCTGTAAGCAATTATATCCTCTATGTTTGTAAAATCTTTATCGCGTCCTATATAGCTTTATATCATTTCATCATTTCTGATAAAATATTTGCTTTCTTTAAATATGTACTTTCAGGATAATTCTTAAATAACGTTTCCAGAGACTTTTTAGCCTGAATATTATCTTTCATATAAAAATATGAATAGGCCATCAAATAATAGCAATCATCTGAATAGTATTCATTGGAGGCCAAAGCTGTGGAAATTTTAAAGTACTCAATAGCCTTGCTGTATTGGCCTTGTTTATAATTCTTTAATCCATCTGAATAAGATATCTTGGAAGCCTTAGGAAACACCAGCTCCTTTAATTTTACATATTGATTATATGCCTCTTTATCAAATAGAGCCAGCTTACATTTTTCATAAAGCAACAATGCACTTGTTACATATTCCCCATCGTCGTATTTCCTTTGTGCCTCAATTAAAGCCTCATAAGAAGCCATTGTATTCTTAAGCCTGCTTTGCAATTCCTCAGCTTTTTTTTCTGCCTCCAAAGCTATATCTTTTTCCTTTGATATATCCTCATTTAATAGTTTCAGATCCTCTGTCAGCTTTTTATTTAAGTCTAAGGATGAATTTAAATTCAACTGGAAATCACTTTTGAGCTTGGATTCACTGTTTAATTGATCTTTATACCTGCTTATATTTTTATTCATTCTAATTTGGCTGAATGCTGTCAAAAGCAACACTATAAAAGCACTCGTAAATAGTATCACCGCATAAAGCCAAAGCTTTTTTTTATTATTATTTTTATCAGACAATTATATCACCTCATTTATAAACAGAGGGCCTTTTTAAATTATTATTTACTTCTATTTTTCAGTGTATGTCCAATCCATTGAGGATTTTTTTGCAATTTCAAGACATTGGATCTCTTCTGCCGACAACGCATACTTGGATTTCCCCGATAAAATGGCTTTAGCATATGTAAATGAAGTCTCACGTGAATATATTCCGCTTATAATAAGCCCATTATCATTATTGTCCAGCATGGCAATGGAAAAGCTTAGATCACTTCCTACATTTTCAAAAGCATTATATCTTACTACACCTATCTTTTGAATGCACCGCATAAGATTTCTTTCAATATTATTGATTTTATTCTCCATATCCTTTCCTTTTGCACTTATTTCACCAATTTTAGTAATGCATCTGTCAAGTATTTGCTCAACATTAATATCCTCTACTCCATCGGTAAGCTTAAAATATTTTTCATTTAACAATTTTATTTTTTTTCTGTTTGACATGTTCATTAAAAATAAAATTATTATAAAAATAACACTTACAGAGGCAAGAACTATAAATTCCATTGATATATTTTTAAAAATCTCCTCCATTTATATACTCCTTCAGATAAATATTTGGTTTTATAATTAGCTATCTATATAAATAAAAAATATTCATAAATAATGTTTCACGTGAAACATTATTTATTATAAAGTATAGCTTTTCATTAATCAAATTCATTTTTTTATCAAATCGCTCTATTTATCATTATAAGGCTTTTTGGCCGATTATAACCTTTTTATATAAAAACATATTACCCTTACATGAAAAGTAGCTCTAAATCAATTTTAAGCATTCACTATTTATCGCCTATTTTTACACACATTTCCAAAATTCTGTCCAATTCTTCATTTGAATAATACTCAATCAAAATTTTCCCTTTTTTATTGTTTGAAAGCAATTGAACCTTTGTTCCAAAAATATTTTTAAGCCTGTCTTCTATTTCTATTAATTCAATATTTTTTTTGTTTTCCTTTTTAATTTTCTTCTGCAAATATTTTTTTACCAGCTTTTCTGTATCTCTTACATTTAAACCATTTGCAATAATCTCTCCTGCTATTTTTTCCTGCAATTCTTTGTCCTCAATACCTATCAATGTTCTGGCATGTCCGCTGGTTAATTCTCCGTTTATAAGGTAACCTTTTATCTTATCCCCCAAACCCAGCAGCCTTATGGAATTTGCAATAGCAGATCTGCTCCTGCCAACGGCAGCAGAAACCTCCTCCTGAGTTAGATTATATTCCTTCATCAGTCTGTCAAAAGCGTCAGCCTCTTCTATTGCATTTAGATCCTCTCTCTGTAAGTTTTCGATAAGAGCCATTTCCATTACCTGCTTATTCGAAAGCTCCTTTATAATAACAGGCACAGTCACAAGGCCTGCCATCCTCGCTGCACGCCATCTTCTTTCTCCTGCTACAATTCTGTATGTATCCTTCTCTCTTTTTACTATTATAGGCTGCATTATACCATGACTTTTTATTGATTCTGAAAGCTGGATCAAGCTTTCATCATTAAAGTTCTTTCTGGGCTGATTGATATTGGGCTCTATTTCAGTGATTCTTAATTCTGTTACTCCATTATCTCCATTTTCGCTGCCTGCAGAAGTAATCAGTGCTCCAAGACCTTTTCCAAGCCCCTTCTTCATCATCTGCTCTCTTCCTCCTCCGAATATTCTATCACTTCTTCAGCAAGTTCTAAATAGCATTCGGATCCCTTTGATTTCGAATCATATAATATTATCGGCAATCCAAAGCTAGGAGCCTCGCTGAGTCTCACATTTCTTGGTATAATAGTTCTGTAAACCTTATTCTTAAAATATTTTTTTACCTCCTCTACTACCTGTAAGGAAAGATTCGTGCGTGCATCAAACATAGTCAGTACGACTCCTTCCACATCAAGAGCAGGATTAAGATGCTTCTGCACAAGCTTAACAGTGTTCATCAACTGGCTCAAGCCCTCAAGAGCATAATATTCGCACTGTATAGGGACTAAAATAGTATCTGCGGCGGTTAAAGAATTAAGTGTTAATAATCCAAGAGACGGAGGGCAATCAATAATTATAAAATCGTAATTATTTTTAATATGTGCCAGAGCTGATTTCATTCTTGTCTCTCTTGACATAACCGACACTAATTCCACTTCAGCACCTGCAAGCTGTATATTTGAGGCACATAGCCACAGGTTCTCCATTGGTGTTTCAAGCAGAACATTCTCGATACTTTCATCATTAATTAACACATCATATATTGATTTCTCAATACCTTTTTTATCTACACCAAGTCCACTTGTGGTATTACCCTGAGGGTCTATATCTATAACAAGAACCTTCTTCCCTTTATAGGCCAAGCATGAACTCAAATTAACAGAAGTGGTGGTTTTACCGACCCCTCCCTTTTGATTGGCAATTGCAATTACTTTGGCCAACAATCTCACTCCTCACAATGAACACTATTACTTAAATGCTTTTTATACTAACTGATTATATCATATATCTATACCTTATAACAAACTATATATCCTCATGTTTTTTATATAAATTAGAATACAAACTATCTAAAAATAATGTAAAATAATTTCCGGAGGAATAATTTCCCCGAAATGCGTGACCACGATATATTTAAAGCTAACTAAAATCACAAGCGCCTTCTACAGGTATACATGCTTCTATAGTTAGAGTAGAAATTATTCTGGAGGATATTATTTTACATCCTCCGTTATCCGATATGCAAAAGCCTAAACTATATAGTTTAAAAACATAAAAATAATAATATTATTATCCTTAAACGCAGTATCTATAAGGTTTTCATGAATTGTTTCACGTGAAACAATTCATATTTTTTTTACAAGTGAATATAATTTTTAGGTATATTAATATGATTTTTTTATGTCAAGGAGATTTTAAATGTGGAAAACCATTTTTACAACCTTTATACTGGTCTTTCTTGCAGAACTTGGTGATAAAACACAGTTATCCACCATGCTGCTTGCCTCAAAATCTAAATCGATCTGGTATGTATTCATAGGATCGGCATGTGCTCTTATACTATCCTCTCTTATAGGAGTAATAGCAGGCTCTTTTATTAACAAGTATATACCCGAGATCTATATACAATTAGGCTCAGGGATAGCCTTCATAATAATCGGTTTTCTCCTCATTGTTGGAAAATTTTAAGATATTGAAGTATTACTATATATGTAGCGATAAAGATTTTACATGGAGGATATAACTTGATGTAATCAATTATATCCTCCATGTTTGTAAAATCTTTATCGTGTCCTATATAAATAATTTTGTACATAATTAAAGCAGGGCTGCCACAATATAAATATATCTCCGGCGGCTCTGCTTCAGAAGCTTCTATATCACTTCTCATACAAAACAGACAGCTATTCTATATAATTAAATGTCCAAATTAACTGCATTTTTTGCGTAAGCCTGTATAAATTCCTTTCTCGGCTCAACCTTATCTCCCATAAGGGCTGTAAATATACCGTCCGCAGTAACAGCATCCTCCAGCTCGACCTTCAGTATTGTTCTGGTTTCAGGGTTCATAGTGGTTTGCCAAAGCTGCTCAGGATTCATTTCTCCAAGACCTTTATATCTCTGTATGCTGCATTCTTCCTTCTTCCAGTTTTTTTCCATTACCTTCTTTTCCAGCTCTTTTTCATTATACGCATAAAATTCTTCCTTACCCTTAGCTATTTTAAACAAAGGAGGCTGAGCTATATATATATGATTATTTTCTACCAACGGCCTCATATATCTGAAGAAAAAGGTGAGCAATAAGGTTCTTATATGAGATCCGTCAACATCGGCATCAGCCATTATAATAACCTTATGATATCTAAGCTTTGAAATATCAAAATCCTCTCCCACTCCGGACCCTAATGCCGTTATTACGGGAAGAAGCTTTTCATTTCCATAAACCTTGTCAAGCCTGGCTTTTTCAACATTCATCATTTTGCCCCATAAAGGAAGTATTGCTTGAGTCCTTCTCTCTCTTCCCTGCTTGGCGGAACCCCCTGCGGAATCTCCCTCAACTATATATATCTCACACTGGGAGGGATCTCTTTCCGAGCAATCAGCAAGCTTTCCAGGCAATGCGTTACTCTCCAGCACACTTTTTCTTCTTGTAAGCTCTCTGGCCTTTCTCGCGGCTTCTCTTGCTCTGGCGGCATTTATACTCTTTTCCAAAATCTTTTTTGCAATTGAAGGATTCTCCTCTAAATAGCTCTCAAGCTTTTCACTTACAACACTCTCTACAAGTCCTCTTATATCGCTGTTTCCCAGCTTGGTTTTTGTCTGTCCTTCAAACTGGGGATCCGATATCTTTACGCTTACGACGGCAGTTAATCCTTCTCTCACATCTTCCCCCGAGAGATTCTTGTCATTTTCCTTTATTATGTTATATTTTCTTGAATAATCATTTATTACTTTAGTTATTGCCGCCTTAAATCCAGTTAAATGAGTTCCTCCCTCAGTTGTCTCTATATTATTCGCAAAACTGTATATATTTTCTACATATGTCTCACTATACTGCATCGCTATTTCAACATAGGACGTGTCTTTACTTCCTTCAATATATATGGGGGGTTCATGAACTGCTTCCTTATTTTTGTTCATATACTCAACAAAGGACACAATTCCTCCCTCGTAGTGAAGAGTCTCTTGTATTCTCTCTTCGGGTCTGTCATCCACAAGTCTTATTTTTATTCCCCTATTTAAAAATGCCATCTGCCTGAACCTTGTAATTAATGTGTCAAAGTCAAAAACAAGCTCTTCAAATATATCAGGATCAGGCTTAAAAGTAGATTTTGTTCCTGTTACATCCGAATGACCTATAATCTCAAGTCCCGTTGCCGGCTTTCCTCTTTCATACCTTTGCCTGTATATGTTTCCGTCTCTTGAAACCTCTACCTCCAAATATTCCGACAATGCATTTACTACGGAAGCACCTACACCATGCAGTCCCCCCGATACCTTATAACCCTTTCCTCCAAATTTTCCTCCTGCGTGAAGTATGGTATGAACCACCTCAATAGTAGGAATTCCAATCTGATGGTGTATGCCTACAGGTATTCCTCTTCCATTATCCGTATTTGTTATGGAATTATCTTTATTTATCTTTATTTCAATCTCACTGCAATAGCCTGCCAAAGCCTCATCTATACTATTGTCCACTATCTCATATACCAAATGATGCAAGCCCCTCAGTGAAGTACTGCCTATATACATTCCAGGTCTTTTTCTGACAGCCTCAAGTCCTTCCAGTACCTGTATCTGGCTCTCATCATAGGAAGCACTTACCTTTTCATTCTCTTCCATATATTTCCTCCTAATTATCTCTATTATTATATATGCGGATGATACAATTGTTTTAATATTATCATATTCCACTATATTTTCACTATTTTCTGTTTTAAATGTTTGATATTTCGCTTATATAACCTGCCCTCTTTTGCAGAGTCACCGAAGAGATAGGTGAAAGATATATTTTACTTTTCTTATCATTTTCAGTAATTATAAAAGATTTGGGCAAATCCTCTGAAATACTTTGTATAAAGCCTTCTTCTTCAGCTACCTTTAGGAATTCCTTCGTATCCTTAGAAACAGTTGTAGTTTCTATATCCAATATGGCAATTACATTTCTTACAGGTATTACTACATCTCCTCCAATATGTAAAAACATACAGCCCTCCTCAAAGCTAATCATATATATTCTAACCTAATTGATTCTCTCATGCAAATTTTTACATCATTTGCATACTGGAAACAGGATTTAGTTTTCAATTACAACATTACCGGCATTTATATTATACATTATCTTCCTTCTGTCATCTATTTTTTTGAATAAATCAATATTTGTACAGGTTATAAAGGTCTGAACATTTTCCATATTTTTTATCAGGTATTGCTGCCTGATATCATCCAGCTCAGACATAACATCGTCTAACAGAAGTATAGGAAATTCCCCTGTCTCTTCTCTTAGTATATCCATTTCAGCCATCTTTACAGAAAGTATTGCCGTCCTTTGCTGTCCCTGAGATCCAAACTGCTTTAAGCTTACGTCATTTAAGAATATATCATAATCGTCCCTTTGGATTCCCGTAGCAGTGGTAGGTTTTATCATTTCCCTTGCAAGGCTTCTCTCCAATTCATTTTTAAATGATTTTTCAATATCGTAAATTTCATATAAGCTCGTTTTTACCGCAGGAACATATTTTATACATAATTTTTCCTTTCCTCCCGCCAGCCTATCATGATTTATTTCAACAAACTTATTTAGTCTGGCTATAAACTCGTGTCTAACCTTCATTATTCTGGCACCTGTATTTGCAAGCTTACAGTTCCATATATCCAAAGTATCTGTTAAAGACCTTTTTTTTTGAATTTCCTTCAGCAATGTATTTCTTTGTGCCAGAATTTTTGAATATTGCTGTAAATCATAAAAATATGCTGGCCTTAATTGGCTTATAGTAATATCTATAAACCTTCTTCTTCCTGAAGGTCCTTCCTTTATTACCAGCAAATCCTCAGGAGAAAATATAATAACATTAAGATTTCCCATTAAATTTCCCAATTTTTTTATAGGTATCTCATTTACCTTTATTTTCTTTTTTTGATCCGCCTCATACATTATTTCAATCTGAGAGCTGCGATTCTGCTTCTCATATTTGAGTTTTATATAGTATGATTTTTTATCAAATCTTATTAGCTCGGAATCCTTTGAGGTCCTGTGTGATCTGCCCGACGCACATAAAAATATGGACTCTAAAATATTGGTCTTCCCCTGTGCGTTCTCTCCGTAAATAATATTAAGATCCTTACAAAAACTTATATCTATTTCCTTATAATTCCTATAATCTACAAGCCTTAGGCTTTCTATATTCAAAACTAACCCTCCAAATTATAAAGCAGGCTGTCTTAAGGGTTTTAAACTATTATAAACTTATTGCTGCCTATTTCTATTACATCTTCCTTTCTAAGCTTCTTACCTCTTTGCATCTCTATTTCATTGTTAACACGAACAGCTCCGTTGTTAATAAAAGCTTTTGCATCAGCACCCGTTTGGGCAGCTCCCACCCATTTTAAAAACTGATCAAGCTTTATATAATCTGTGGTAATTTCTATTTTCTCCATTCTTCCTCCTGATTTGCTAATACTCACTGTATATTATACCATACTTTAATCTCTTATGCTTTTTGTTAATATTTCCATTAAAAAAGATAAATTCCCATATAGAATTTATCTTTTTTAGAGCTTTACTTATCGTCTTAAAAAAGTTAATCTTTTTTCATTCTTATAGGAACCACCAGGTATTCGTACCTGGCATCTTCTTTTTCGGGCCTTATTATACACGGCCCCATACTGGTGGTAAAATATATTTCTATAAATTCATCCTCAATTACTCTTAACGCCTCTATAAAATATCTGGGATTAAATCCAATCTCAAGCTCCTTACCTGTAGTCTCAACCCTAAGCTCCTCTCTTGAATTTCCTATTTCGGCACTGGAGGATATTATCATCCTTTCATCAGTGATGCTGAATTTAACGGGGTACCTTTTTTCATCGGCGGAAATAAGAGAAGCTCTCTCTATGCTTAATAGAAGCTCTTTTGTATTTACACGTATTTTTGTCTCGTGATCAACGGGTATTATTCCCCTGTAATTTAAGTATTCACCCTCTAACAGTCTTGAGACAACTCTGCACCTGCCCATATCAAACATGACCTGATTATTTGATATGTATATTGATATTTCTTCATCAACGGACTGAAGTATCTTTACTATTTCATTTAACGTCTTTCCCGGAATAACGGCATTGAAATCCCTGTGATCGCTCTCTATCTTATTTTTTCTCAACGCCAGTCTGAAGCCGTCTATAGAAACAAAGGATATCTCGTTATTTTTACATTCAATTAGACTTCCTGTAAGAATAGGCCTGCTCTCTTCAACACTGACGGCGAATATTGTTTGCTTTATCATATCCCTTACCAGCTTCTGACTGATTTTAAAAGCATCTTCCTTCTCTATTTCAAGTATTGACGGAAATCCTGAAGAAGGTAAACCCTTTACCTCAAAATATGAATTTTCACATTCAATTACCACTATATTGTTATCTTTTACTTCTATAAGTATCTCCGATTCAGGAAGCCTTCTCACTATATCTCCGAACATTTTTGAGTTTATAACTATCGATCCTGTTTGCTTTATATCGGCATCTACATAACATTCTATGCCTATTTCAAGATCATTTCCCGTTAACTTAAAGCTGTCTTCCGCCTCAAGCAGAATTCCCTCCAGTATGGGCATAGTGGTCTTTGATGAAACTGCTTTTTGTACTATATTTATCCCTTCCATTAAATTTTCTTTTGAGCATATAAATTTCATGGCTGCACCTCCGTAAAGCTTTATTAAAGCCGAGTTTCCCGGCTTTCCTATAAAAATAGAGTATAGTGGAATTTGTCTACGTCTCTTTAATATAAGAATATAATAATTTTAGTAATAATAGTAGTAGGTGCTGTTGATTCTGTGCATAACTTAAATTTTCAGCGGAACAATAATATTTATGCTGTTATTAAAATGTTGATTATATTGCTTTATTAATCAACAGCTTTTACATTGCTCAAACTTTTATTAAGTTGTCCACAGGATCTTATCACCATATACACAATTCCTGTTAAAAGTATAAGCTTATTTTCCAATTATGTTGCGTCTAAGCTCTTCAACAGATCTGCGAACCTCGGAGTTCGATTCCATGTCCCCGGATATTTTATCGCAGGCGTGCATTACAGTGGTATGATCTCTTCCCCCAAACTCATCACCTATTTTAGGAAGAGACATTTCCGTAAGCTCTCTGCAAAGATACATTGCTATCTGTCTTGGAAATGAAATCTCCCTGTTTCTTTTTTTGGACTTAAATTCATCGGGTTTCAAGTCGTAATATCTGGCCACTGCGCTTTGAATAACCTCAATGTTTATTATTCTGGCCTTTGACATGTTTAGTATGTCTTTTAGGGCTTCTGTGGCAAGCTCTATATTGATTTCATTCTCCGTAAGGGACGAATAAGCTATTATTCTGTTTAAAGCCCCCTCCAGCTCTCTGATATTTGAAGCTATTTTGTCGGCGATAAAAACCATCACGTCGTTAGGAACATCCAGCTTTTCAAGCTGAGCCTTTTTTCTGAGTATAGCTATTCGGGTTTCTAAGTCGGGTGCCTGAATATCTGCGATAAGTCCCCACTCAAACCTTGAACGAAGCCTGTCCTCAAGAGTGGTAATTTCCTTTGGAGGTTTATCACTTGAGATAATTATTTGCTTATTGGCTTCATAAAGGGCATTGAAGGTGTGAAAAAATTCCTCCTGGGTTCTTTCCTTACCGCATATGAATTGAATATCATCTATCAGCAAAATGTCTATATTTCTATATTTTGATCGGAATTCTTCATTTCTTCCATCCTTTATTGCGTTTATAAGCTCGTTGGTAAATTTTTCTGACGACACATATAAAACCTTCATTGAAGAATTCTGGTTAAGTACATAATGGCCTATGGCGTGCATGAGATGAGTTTTTCCGAGCCCCACTCCCCCATATATAAAAAGAGGGTTATAGGCATGTGCCGGAGATTCGGCAACGGCCACTGAAGCTGCGTGTGCCAGCCTGTTCCCGTTTCCTATTACAAAGGTATCAAACGTATATTTAGGGTTTAATATGGATGCAGACTGATCCTCATTTGCACCATTTTCCCCCTGATTATTATATTTTGAATTCTCTTGGGAGGGTATTACTATATTTATATTGTATTCCTTTGAGGTAACCTGTCTTACTGCGTTTTTTATCAATGAAGAATATCTTGAATCAAGTATACCCTTGTTAAACTCAGCGGGAACACCGAGATTTATAGTGTTTGAGGATAATGATAAAGGCTCGATTGTCTTTATCCATGTGTTAAAGCTTATCTCAGTAAGCTCGGTTTTTAAGAGATTCATTGTCCTTTGCCATATTTCTGATAATTGTGAACTCATATAACTTCCTCCAAGCCATTGAAAGTAACGGTAAAACCCTTATATACAATAATTGTTGACACATATGCCGTATAATAAAGCCCATAACATGGGCTGATAAAAAATATAATTAAAATTTTAGACCACCTTTTTAAGCGAATATCAAAAAAATTATTCACAATATTCTCTGTGAATTATTTTTTTAAAATGTGAATATTTTTGCTGCTTATCAACAGCTTTTACTCAAAAAAAGATGAAGTTATCAACAAGTATTAATAATATATCAGACTTTTATTCAATATTCAATATAAAAAAATAAAGATATCCACAAAAAAATAATTTTTTTTGCACTTATCCACAAAAGACTTTCTTGACAGCTCTTAATGTTTTAATATATAATTAGTCCGGTGTCTTAAAATACAGATATTATTTATTGCAATAAATAATTAATTTATAAAGAATATGCTTATAATAAAGGAATAGGACGGGGGTGTATACCAGTGTTAAGAACATACCAACCTAAAAATAGACAAAGGAAGAAAGAGCACGGTTTTAGGAAGAGAATGAAAACTTCTAACGGCAAAAAGGTATTGCTGAGACGTAGGTTAAAGGGCAGAAAAGTGCTTTCAGCATAAGACCGCATAAATGTGGTCTTTTTCTTTAATATTAAATATTACCTTTGCCTTTTAAGGTCTTCTTTTCCGTGGGTATAGTATTTAACGGAAAGGGTATTTTCAATTATGAAAAGGACTGTTTCAATCACAAAGAATTATGAATTTTTAAGGATATATAAAAAAGGGAAATTTTATGTTGGGAAATTTATAATTCTTTATATTTTCAATAACAATACGTGCATGAACCGTATAGGAATTACTACAAGCAAAAAAGTAGGAAAAAGTGTAAGGAGAAACAGGATTAGAAGATTGATACGGGAGAATTATAGAGCGTATGAGGATTATCTCAAGGAAGGCTTTGATTTTGTTTTTGTTGCCAGAAATAATGAGATAACGCCTGCCTTTTCAGATATAAAGAGGGAAATGAAGTTCCTTTTTAAAAGATTAGGTGTGTTTAATCAGGAGAAATGGGAATGCTCAAGGATGTTGTGATTATTTTAATAAGATTTTATCAAAGGTTTATATCTCCTTTAAAGAGGCCAAGCTGTAGATTTTATCCTACATGCTCCCAATATGCGGTAGATGCCGTGCGAAAGTACGGCGCTTTAAAGGGAATTGTTATGGCTGCAAAAAGGATAGCTAAGTGTCATCCTTTTAATCCCGGAGGTTATGATCCGGTGAAATAGATAATGTATCCCTTGCGTTGTAAAAAGTTTTTGATGCAAAGAAAAGGAGTTGTTCAATGAATATACTTGACCCTATAGCAAAACCGTTGGGGCAATTTTTATACTTTATATATAATAATCTTGCCTTTCATAACTATGGCTTTGCCATAATTATTTTTACCATTATTATAAGGCTTCTGATACTTCCTCTTACTATTAAGCAATATAAGTCTTCGGCAAGAATGCAGGAGCTTCAGCCCCAGATTGCGGAGATACAGAAAAGGTATAAAAACGATAAGGAAAAGATGCAGCAGGAAATGATGAAATTTTATCAGGACAATAAATATAATCCCGCCGGTGGCTGCTTGCCTGTGCTTGTTCAAATGCCGATACTGTTTTCTCTTTGGTATGTAATAACTAAGCCCTTTACTTATATGCTTAAAATGACTCATGAACAGATATATGGCCTTGTTGAGAACGGAAAAGCTATAAAAAATGGGCTTGTACAGATCTTTAATGTAAAAGCTACAGGCTACCCCGAAATAGAAATTATTAAAAAATTTACCGCAGATAAGGTAGGAGATTTTATAGGCTCGGATTTATCTCATAAAATACTGGATTTAAAGGATGGTATGCATTTTCTGGGATTAAATCTAGGAGATATTCCAAGCTATCATATTCAATTTACATGGCAGAGTATAGGGCTGGTATTAATTGCGTTGCTGGCTACTGCAACTACCTTTCTTTCAGTTAAGATTTCCATGCCCAAAGCAACACAGAATGCAAATCCTCAAATGGGAGGAATGCAGAATACAATGATGTATATTGCACCTGTAATGACATTGGTATTCTCATTTCAGTTCCCTGCAGGCTTGGGAGTATATTGGACGATGGGATACATAATACAGATTTTCCAGCAGCTATACATTAACAAGCATGTTTTGAAGAAAAAGGAGGTTGCGAGCAAGTAAATGGGGTATAGTATTGAAAAAACTGCAAAAACAGTTCAGGAGGCAATATCGGCCGCCCTTGAAGAATTAAAAACAGCGCGGGAAAATGTCGAGGTAGAAATAATTGATGAAGGAAACAAAGGAATATTCGGCTTAATCGGAAATAAAATGGCTAAGGTTCGTGTAACAGTAAAGGAGTCTCCTTCAGAGATTGCTAAAAGCTTTTTAATGGATATATTCGATAAGATGGGCGTAAATGCTGAAGTAGAGCATGAAGAGGACGAGGAGTGCCTGACGTTAAATATTAAAGGCAAGGATATAGGGATTTTAATAGGGAGGCGGGGAGAGACCTTAGATGCCCTCCAATATCTTGCGAGCCTTGTTATAAACAAGGGCAAGGATGATTATAAAAGAGTGGTAGTAGATATTGAAAATTACAGGCAAAAGAGGGAGCAAACGCTTATAAAGCTTGCGGACAGGCTGGCCGAAAGGGTTATTAAGTACAAGAAAAGTGTTACTCTTGAGCCTATGAATCCTTATGAAAGAAGAATAATACATGCCTCCTTGCAGGATAATAAGTATATTGAGACATACAGCGTAGGCGATGAGCCTAACAGAAAAGTAGTAATAAAGTTAAAGTAAGAGAGATTAAAAGCCGGAATTTGGAAATGGATAGTTTTAAAATCAGTTGTTATTCTGTATTTATTACAATTGATTATACAACTGTCCATTTTATTTATTATAACTATATATTTAGCAATAAAGATTTTACATGGAGGATATAATCTGATGGAAGAAATTTTTTTGACCCGTAAGGAATACATCCGACGAAAAGCGCCTGATGGCATACCCGTGAGACATTTCCCCGCAAGGTGTCTTTTCGTTGCTATTAAAAATTTCTGTAAGCAATTATATCCTCTATGTTTGTAAAATCTTTATTGCATCCTATATAATTTTTATTTCCCAAAATACTTGGGGGAGGATAAGAGAATGTTTTATTCCAGTGATACTATAGCCGCTATTTCAACTGCTCATGGAACAGGGGGAATAGGAATAGTAAGAATAAGCGGCGAAAATTCATTTGATATAGCTGAAAGAATATTCAAGGGAAAAAAGAGCTTTAGGGATATGAGATCACACAGCATAAGCTATGGAAAAATTATAAATCCTAAGGACGGAAAAGCTTTAGACGAAGTAATGATAACCAAAATGAGAGGACCTAATACCTTCACCAGAGAGAATATAGTGGAAATAAATTGTCATGGAAGCGGTATTGTATTAAAAGGCATACTGGAGCTGGTATTACATGAGGGTGCAAGGCTTGCGGAGCCGGGAGAATTTACAAAGCGTGCATTTTTAAGCGGCAGGATAGACCTTTCTCAGGCTGAAGCCGTTATAGATATCATCAACTCGAAAACAGAAGCCGGATCTAAGGCTGCTGTGGATCAGCTTGAGGGAAGGCTGTCGCAAAAATTGACCCCGGCAAGAGAAAAGCTGATTGGGGTTATAGCCCATATTGAGGCAACTATAGATTATCCGGAATACGATATAGAAGAAATAACCTGCCGGAAGGTATACGCCGAAGCTCTGGAAGTAAAAGAAATGCTTGTGGATATAATTAAAGATTTTGAAAGAGGAAGAATCTTAAGGGAGGGAATCAGTGCCGCAATTGTCGGCAGGCCTAATGTAGGAAAATCGTCTCTCTTTAATGAGCTGTCGGGCAAAAACAGGGCAATAGTTACAGATGTACCGGGCACAACACGTGATATAATAGAAGAATATATAAATATGGGCGGGATATCCTTACGTCTGATGGATACCGCGGGAATAAGGGAAACGGATGATATTGTTGAGAAAATAGGAGTTGAAAGAGCGGAAAAGATTATTAACAGCGCTGAGCTGGTAATTGTTGTAGTTGACGCAAGCACGGGGCTTGGGGATGAGGATGTTGAAATTATTAAAATGGTATCCCAAAAAAAGGTACTGATAATTGCCAATAAAATAGATATAGCCTCCAGCAGCCATGTAGTAGATGATATGAAGAAAAAAATAAAGGATAAAAAAATTATAGAAGCATCTATTAAAAACAATATAGGGATTGACGTTCTTGAAAACCAAATAATAGAGATGTTTTTTGAAGGGGGACTAAATTCTGAAAATGATGTTATTATTACTAACTTAAGACATAAAAATCTTGTGGATAAAGCTATACAAAGCATAAATGAAGCATGTGAAGCATGTGAAAATGATATGCCTCTCGACTGTGTTACCATTGATATAAGAAATTCTGCGGAATTTTTAGGTGAAATAACGGGAGAGTCGATAAAAGAGGATGTTATGAATGAAATATTCAAGAAATTTTGTATAGGCAAATAGGAGGAGACATTTTGGAATATTATGCGGGAGATTATGATGTTATAGTCGTAGGCGCAGGTCATGCAGGCTGTGAAGCGGCTCTGGCCGCGGCCCGTCTTGGAAGCAGGACTGCAATTTTCTCAATGAACTTGGACAGCATAGCAAATATGCCGTGCAATCCCAGTATAGGAGGCACTGCCAAGGGTCATCTTGTTAGAGAGATTGATGCCTTGGGAGGAGAAATGGGTAAGAATACCGATAAGACTTTTATACAGTCTAAAATACTGAATTCTGCAAAGGGTCCGGCAGTTTTTTCTCTGAGGGCTCAAACAGACAGAAGACAGTATCAGATGGAAATGAAACATACCCTTGAAAAGCAGGACAATCTGGATATAAAGCAGTCTGAAATTGTGGAGATTATTATAGATTCCGCAGACGGCGAAAAAAAAGTCAGCGGAGTTAGAACGCATACGGGAGCGATATATAAATGTGGTTCGGCGGTATTGACTACAGGAACATATCTTAAGGCATGTATTATAATTGGAGACGTAAACTACAGCGGAGGCCCTGATGGGCTTTTTCCGTCCAACAGGCTATCTGACAGCCTTAGAGAAAACGGCATTGATTTATTCAGATTTAAGACGGGAACTCCTGCCCGGTTAAATATGCGGAGCGTTGATTTTTCAAAAATGGAGGAGCAGCCGGGAGACGAAACCATAGTGCCATTCTCCTTTGAAAGCGAGGATATTAAGAAAGAGCAGGTTTCATGCTGGCTTACCTATACCAATGAAAAAACTCATGAGGTTATAAAAGAAAATCTTCACAGATCCCCGCTATATTCTGGGAGTATAAAAGGGGTTGGGCCAAGGTACTGCCCGTCTATAGAAGACAAGGTGGTAAGGTTTTCAGATAAGGACAGGCATCAAGTTTTTCTTGAGCCAATGGGCCTTGGCACAGGAGAAATGTATTTGCAAGGAATGTCCAGCAGCCTGCCCGAGGATGTCCAGATAAAAATGCTAAAAACCATACCGGGGCTTGAAAATGTGGCTGTTATGAGGAGTGCATATGCAATTGAGTATGATTGCATAGATTCCACCCAACTGAATTTAACTCTTGAATTTAAAAAAATTCAGGGCTTATATTCAGCGGGTCAAATAAACGGAAGCTCAGGGTATGAGGAAGCGGCGGCACAAGGGCTTATTGCCGGAATAAATGCCGCCCTTAAAATATCCCGAAGGGAGCAGGTTGTGCTGGATAGATCTCAAGCCTATATAGGAGTGCTTATTGATGACCTTGTCACAAAAGGCACAGGAGAGCCTTATAGAATGATGACCTCAAGATCCGAGTACAGGCTTTTGCTAAGACAGGACAATGCCGATCTCAGACTTACCCACATAGGATATGACATTGGGTTGATAAATGAGGAAAGATACACAAAATTTGTGGATAAAAAAGAAAAAATCCAAAAAGAAATTGAAAGGCTGGATAAAACCATTGTGCCTCCCAGCGAAAAAGTTAACAAATTTTTGGAGGAGAA
Organism: Anaerobacterium chartisolvens; assembly: GCF_003337415.1. Lineage (GTDB taxonomy): Bacteria > Bacillota > Clostridia > Acetivibrionales > DSM-27016 > Anaerobacterium > Anaerobacterium chartisolvens. The sequence continues at coordinate 141,580 of NZ_QPJT01000012.1, forward strand.
AAAAAGCTCGCCGATTAAAAGCGGCGCAAGACTGTCCGAGCTCTTAAGAAGGCCGGAAATATCATATGACGATCTTTTGGAGATAGACATTGAACGGCCTGAACTAAGCTTTGCGGTGAGGGAACAGGTTTCAATATCTATAAAGTATGAAGGATATATAAAAAGGCAAATGCTGCAGGTGGACCAGTTTAAAAAGCTTGAGAGCAAAAGGATACCTCAAGGCATTAATTATACTGAAATACAAGGGCTGAGAATAGAGGCAAGGCAGAAGCTGGACAAGATAAGGCCGGATTCGGTGGGACAGGCCTCAAGAATATCAGGCGTATCTCCCGCAGACATATCGGTTTTGCTTATTTATATGGAGCAGATGAAGAGGAGATATTAAGAGTTTAATTTTATTTAAAGAAAGAAGAGTGTTGTAAATGACATTGGAGGAAATTCTTATTAATGGTGCAAAAGAGTATGGCATTTCTCTTAACTGTATTCAGGTGCAAAAATTTTTTAAATATAAGGACGTTCTTATAGAATGGAATAAAAAAATTAATCTCACTGCAATAGAAGAGGATAAGGACGTGATAATAAAGCATTATATAGATTCCTTGAGTATTATTTCCCATCTGGAGAATATATCGTTAAACCTGATCGATATCGGGACGGGTGCGGGATTTCCCGGCATACCCTTAAAAATTGCGTGTTCAAGCCTGAATATTGTGCTTCTGGACTCACTTGAAAAGAGGGTTAAATTTCTTAATCAGGCGGTAAATGATCTGGAGCTTAAAGGAATTACTGCGGTGCATGGAAGAGCCGAGGACTTTGGATTAAAAAAAGAATACAGGGAAAAGTTCGATGTAGCTGTTGCCAGAGCTGTGGCAAGCCTGCCTGTACTTCTTGAGTATTGTATGCCTTTTATTAAAACAGGAGGAAGGTTTATTGCCATGAAGGGCAGCAGTATTGAGGAACTGGGAGCGTCTGAAAAAGCGCTTAGGGTGCTTGGAGGAGAAATTGAAAAGATAGAGAGCATAACGCTTCCGTTTAGTGACATCAAAAGAAATATTGTGCTGATAAAAAAGTTACGACAAACGCCGACAACATACCCCAGGAAAGCAGGCAAACCTTCAAAAGAACCGTTGATTTAAATGGCAATATGAAGCAAAATAAAGCATTCTGGCGAACGAAACTTAAGAGGCAAAAGAAGGAAACGAAAGAGCAGTGAAGAATATATTTCTTTAGTAAGCAATAGTTGGAAAAATTCCCATTAAAAATGCTGCATTGTTTTATTAAATCGTTTTTGCTCTTGACCAAATTGTCGCTTAGCGTCAAATAAATACAAAGGAAGGTGCCTGAATGCTGGATAACAGATTACATGTAACAAAATCAGAAAAAAAAGAAGAGCTAAAAAATATTACGTATGTAAACATCGAGTGTATTAGACCTAATCCATATCAGCCAAGGAAGCAGTTCAATAAGGCAGCGCTTGAAGAGTTATGCGAATCTATTAAACAATACGGAGTAATACAGCCTATAAACGTAAGGAAAATTTCCAACAGCACGTTTGAACTGGTTGCGGGTGAAAGGCGGCTAAGGGCTGCAACTATGGCAGGACTGAAAGAGATTCCTGTGATAATTATAGATGTAGATGATAACAACTCGGCGGTAATGGCATTAATAGAAAATCTGCAAAGGGAAGATTTGAGCTATATGGAGGAAGCGGAGGGGTATAATAATCTCATAAACGATCACAATTTTACTCAGGAGGATCTTGCTCAGAAGATAGGAAAGAGCCAGTCAACGATTGCAAATAAAATACGGCTTTTGAAGCTTCCTCCTTTAGTTAAAAAAATTCTTGCCGACAACAATCTTACAGAAAGACATGCCAGAGCGTTGTTAAAGCTCCATGACGAGCAGCTTCAGCTTAAGGTTTTAAAGCATGTTTGTGAAAAGAGCATGAATGTGAAAAAGACTGAGGAGCTAGTAGAAAAGGCTATAGAAAGGTACACGAAGGAAAAAAAGGAGGCTGTGGGAGAAAGAAAGCTTACAAAGTCCATAAAGGATATAAGAATATTTGTAAACACAATAAGACAGGCGATAGACCTTATGAAAAAATCGGGAGTAAACGCAAAGGCTGCCCAGATTGACAGAGGAGAATATATAGAGTTTATAGTAAGGATACCTAAAAAAGAGACCTTTCAAAAATAAGCTCTATAGATAATATAGCTATGAGGCTTGAAGCAGATTGAGTATAATCGTTTTAATGGGGAGTGGGCTAAAAAAGCCGCTCCTTTTTTGCCTCAAGCGGACTTGGTTAAAATTGCTGTTTTACCTAAAAAAGTGGACAGTCTTATAAAAGTTTATTAAAATATATATGAATGACTTTTCCATATTAGTACGCAGAGAAATAAATAAATATAAAAGAGGTAGAGAGATTAATGGAGGATACAAACGAAATAAAGCAAAGAATAATACCGGTGGATATAGAAACCGAAATGAAAAAGTCCTTTATTGAGTATGCCATGAGTGTTATTATAGACCGTGCGCTTCCGGATGTAAGGGACGGGCTTAAGCCTGTACACAGAAGAATATTGTATTCCATGCTTACGCAAGGGTTTACTCCCGACAAGCCCTATAGAAAGTGCGCTACTACTGTGGGAGATGTATTAGGTAGATTTCACCCCCATGGAGATGCAGCGGTATATGAAAGCATGGTGCGTATGGCTCAGAGTTGGTCTTTGAGGCACACGTTGGTAGACGGCCACGGCAACTTTGGTTCCATTGACGGGGACTCTCCTGCTGCTTACAGGTATACTGAAGCAAGATTGTCAAAAATATCCATGGAAATGGTTAGCGACATTAATAAGGATACTGTTGATTTTAAGCCCAATTTTGACGAGCACGACATGGAGCCGGTAGTGCTTCCGTCCAGATTTCCCAATCTTTTGGTAAACGGATCCACAGGAATAGCAGTGGGTATGGCTACAAACATACCTCCACATAATCTTGTAGAGGTGATTGATGGAATAATAAAGGTTATAGACGAGCCATCCATAACAACCGAAGAGATCAATAAAATTATCAAAGGGCCTGATTTTCCCACCGGGGCTACAATTGTGGGGAGGCTTGGAATAAAAGAGGCCTACAGGACAGGAAGAGGAAGAGTGGTTGTAAGATCTGAAGCGGCTATTGAGCAATTGGAGAATAATAAGCAGAGAATAATTGTAACCGAGCTTCCATATCAGGTAAACAAGGCAAGGCTTATTGAGAAAATTGCAGAGCTTGTCAAGGATAAAAAAATAGAAGGTATTTCTGACTTAAGGGATGAATCGGGAAGAAAAGAGCCGGTAAGAATTGTGGTTGAGGTAAAGCGTGATGCAAATGCAAATGTAGTATTGAACCAGCTTTATAAAAATACGCAATTGCAGGAAAGCTTCAGTATCAATATGGTGGCTTTGGTTCAAACGGAAGATAAGAAATATGAGGCCAGAACTATAAATTTAAGACAAGCCATAGATTACTATATAAAGCATCAGGAGGAAATAATTGCAAGGAGAACAAGGTTTGAGCTGGACAAGGCCGAAGCAAGAGCTCATATCTTGGAGGGCCTTAGAATTGCAATAGACAATCTTGATGAGGTTATCCGAATCATAAGAGGATCTAAAACAGAGACTATAGCCAAAGAAAGTCTGATGGAAAGGTTTTCTCTTAGCGATAAGCAATCTCAGGCTATAGTTGATATGAGGCTGGGAAGACTCACCGGTCTTGAAAGAGAAAAGCTCGAGAGTGAGTACAGAGAGATTCTTGAAAAAATCAGGCATTTAAAGGAAATACTTGCAAATCAATACATGATATTGAATATAATAAAGGAAGAGCTCGAAGTCATAAAGGGGAAATTTGGGGATGACAGAAGAACCAAGATAATTTCCGATCAAGGAGAAATTGACTTAGAGGATTTAATTGAGGAAGAGGAGAGTGTAATTACCTTAACCCACTTCGGATATATTAAAAGGCTTCCGGCGGATACGTATAAGAGCCAAAAAAGGGGAGGAAAGGGAATAACGGCCCTAAGTACAAGGGAGGAAGACTTTGTTGAAAAATTATTTGTTACCTCCACTCACGACTTTATAATGTTCTTCACCAATAAGGGCAGGGTTTACAGGCTAAAAGCATATGAAATACCCGAATCGGGAAGACAGGCAAAGGGCATGGCTATTGTAAATCTTCTTCAGCTTAACGCTGACGAAAAGATTACCACTGTAATACCCGTATCAAAGTACACAGAGGGGCTATATCTTATGATGGCTACCAAAAACGGACTTGTTAAGAAAACCGATCTTATGGAGTATGACAGCATCAGAAAAGGAGGGCTGGCTGCCGTCAGCTTAAGAGAAAACGATGAATTAATAGAGGTAAGGCTGACGGACGGCACAAGCGATATTATACTTGTGACCCGGAACGGTATGTCTATAAGGTTTAATGAAACAGATGCCAGAGCCATAGGAAGGGTATCAATGGGAGTAAAGGGAATAGAACTGCGTAAGGATGATTATTTAATAGGAATGGAAGTGTGTACTCAAAATGTAAACCTTCTGGTGGTTACAGAAAACGGCTTCGGTAAAAGAACTGAGCTTGATGAGTATAAGATTCAGTCAAGGGGAGGAAAAGGTGTCCGTACCTATAAAGTAACCGAAAAAACAGGTAAAATTTCAGGAATGAAGCTTGTAAGCGAAGAGGATGACATTATGCTTATTAGCTCTGACGGTATAATAATAAGGCTTAAAGTAAAAGAAATAAATGTGCTTGGCAGGGCAACTCAAGGGGTAACCCTTATGAGAATGGATGATGGAATTAAGGTTGTAACTGTAGCGAGAATTGTCAATGAAGGCGAGCTTGAAGGAGAAGAGGCAGAAGAGGCAGAAGAGGCAGAAGAGCCGGCCGAAAGCAATTAATGTTTAATATATAAATGCCGGGGAGATAGTGAAATTACATTATTAACAGAGTCCGAAAAAGGAAAGCAGGATTGTCTTTGACATGTTCTGCTTTCCTTTTTAAAAAATCTTTTATATATATAGGACGCGATAAAGATTTTACAAACATAGAGAATATAATTGCTTACAGAAATTTTTAATAGCAACGAAAAGACGCCTTGCAGGGAAATGTCTCACGGGTCTGTCATCAGGCGCTTTTCTTAGATGTATTCCTTACGGGTCAAAAAAATTTCTTCCATCAAGTTATATCCTCCATGTAAAATCTTTATCGCTACATAAATAGGACCCGGATAAAGATTTTACAAACATAGAGGATATAATTGCTTACAGAAATTTTTAATAGCAACGTAAGACTCTAAGAGTCTTCAAGACGCCTTGCGGGGAAATGTCTCCCGGGTATGTCATCAGGCGCTTTTCTTAGATGTATTCCTTACGGGTCAAAAAAATTTCTTCCATCAAGTTATATCCTCTATGTAAAATCTTTATCGCTACATAATATAACTAAACATCTAAGATGGGCTTCAGCGAATTTAATATCATTTAAAGCTATAGTTTATAAAGGTAAAGAAAGGTTAAAAAAGAGTTAAAAAAAAGTGTTGACAAAGAAGTGTAGGCGTGATAGTATGTAAAAGCTGCTTCGCAAGATTGCTTTCACCGCAAGAGTGGAGTATGTTTTGAGAAGAATGCTAAGGAATTTCTTAAAAGAATTTTCTAAAGTAAATTTTGATAAGAGATTGCTAATGGACTTTGAAAATTAAACAGTGTAAAAGCAAGATAATCATGGAACTCGTTAAAATAATTTGAGTACTAAGTTCGCATAATAAACGAGCTTAGCAAGCTAGTGATAGTTTGATACTTTTTAAAAAAAGTAATTTGAGCCAAAAGGCTTTCAAATAAAAGTTTTTCTTTTAAATTGAGAGTTTGATCCTGGCTCAGGACGAACGCTGGCGGCGTGCCTAACACATGCAAGTCGAACGGTTCGTCACTCAACACTGAGTATTTATAGAAGGCTTAACAGGTGAACAGCCAGCGTCAAGCGCGCTTATGAAATGCGCTTCACGCGTTAAAAAAGCCAACACATAAGTATTGAGTGTTGAGTGGCGAATAGTGGCGGACGGGTGAGTAACGCGTGGGTAACCTGCCTTATACAGGGGGATAACACAGGGAAACTTGTGCTAATACCGCATAACTCGGGCTTTTGGCATCAAAAGCCCGGCAAAGGAGTCAAATCCGGTATAAGATGGACCCGCGTCCGATTAGCTAGTTGGAGGTGTAACGGACCACCAAGGCGACGATCGGTAGCCGGACTGAGAGGTCGAACGGCCACATTGGGACTGAGACACGGCCCAGACTCCTACGGGAGGCAGCAGTG
>NZ_QPJT01000013.1 GCF_003337415.1 Anaerobacterium chartisolvens
TTATACACTAAAAATATTATTTTTTCAAGTGTTTTTGGAATAAAAAAAGCGCGTATTTGCGCCGATTTCCTGAGTTTTGTATGCTGGTTTCTCCTGAAAAATTATGGTGTTAAAGTCTAAAGACGGGCCTTGTAACTTCATTATCGTGATTTATATAATGTATCTCCTTTTTTTATTGGATATTCATGTCTATAAAGAAATACATGATTATAATGTATTTTTTTAATATGTTTTAAAAAATATGTATAACAAATAATTTATGCATCCAATATTTAAACAACCGTTTACGGTTGGTTTTTTTTTGTGTAAAATAAGGTTTAAGGCAAAGAATATTATATATAGAAAAAAATGCAGAGGTATGATGATGAACAATGAGAAGCTAATGATAATCGATGGGAACAGCATTATAAACAGAGCATTTTACGGGCTTCAGGGCAAGCAGCTTCTGTCCACCTCCGACGGGCTGTATACAAATGCTGTTTATGGGTTCATAAACATTTTATACAAGTACCTTGAGGAGGAAAATCCCGAATATTTATGCGTGGCATTTGATTTGAAGGCCCCCACCTTCAGGCATAAGGAGTTTGAAGGCTATAAGGCCAACAGGAAGGGAATGCCTCCCGAGCTGGCTATGCAAATGCCTGTGCTCAAGGATGTGCTCGATGCGATGAATATTGTAAGGCTGGAGATGGAAGGGTATGAGGCGGATGACATAATAGGCTCTGTTTCTGTATGTGCCGAGAGCGTGGGGATGCAGGTTGTAATTGTGACGGGGGACAGGGATTCGTTCCAGCTTGTGACCGATGCCACGCGCGTGAAGATGCCCACCACCAGAGCAGGAAAAACAGAGACGGATGAGTACGACAAAGCCAGAATACTTGAGAAATACGGGGTATCCCCGTCAGAGTTTATAGATGTTAAGGGGCTTATGGGGGACCCGTCCGATAACATACCCGGTGTTCCGGGAATAGGGGAGAAAACTGCTTTAGATCTCATACGAAGCTTCGGAAGCATTGAAAATATATATGAAAATATTGAAAAGGTGACTAAAAAGGGTATCAGAGAAAAGCTTGAAAAAAACAGGGATATGGCTGCTTTAAGCAAAAGGCTGGCTGCAATAGACTGTGCCATGCCTGAGATATGCAAGGTGGTTGATTTAAGGAGAAGAGACTTTGACAGAGAGAGGCTTTATGACTTGTTTAAAAGGCTGGAATTCAAAAAGCTCATAGAAAAGTTCGGTCTGGGCGAACAGCAGAGTGAGGCACTGCCTGTGGTTCAAAAAGAAATAGCTGTTATAGACGATCTTGACGGGTTAAAGCTCCTCAAAAATAAAATTATATCCTCGGATCACTGCGCTGTTGTATACCTGCTTGACAAGGAGGATGGCTTTAAAAAGAGCCTTGCGGGAGCGGCCTTTTGCTGGGCTGAGAATGAGAGTGCGTATGTAAGCTTAAAAAGCGGATATCAATTGACAGACGTGAAATATATTGAAGAGAGCGCCTTTCTGGATGAATTCAGGGATGTGCTTGAAGACCCGGGTATTAAGAAATACGGACATGAAATGAAGGACTTCATTTTGTACCTCAAAAGAAAAGGCATCCAGCTTAAGGGATTGGATTTTGATACCATGATAGCTGCATATGTAATTAATCCTTCAAAGGAAACGTACAGGATTTCAGAGCTGGCGCAGCAATACCTTGCAGTCAATATCGGGTCAATAGAGGAGCTTTCAGGCAAGGGAAAAGCCTTTGTATCCTTTTTCAATATGGAGCTGGGGAAAATATCCTCTGCGGCGGGGTTGTATGCGGAGGCTTTGTTTAAGCTTATAAAGCCTGTCGGAGAGGTGTTGGAGCAGAATGGGCAAAGGGAGCTTTACTATGATATAGAGCTTCCGCTCATTGAGGTTCTGGCAGATATGGAATACCGGGGCTTTAAAATAAACCCCGGCTATCTTAAGGAGTTTTCGGCGGAGCTTGAGGAAAAAATAAGCGCGCTGACGAAGGGCATATATGATATGGCCTCCGAGGAGTTTAATATAAATTCTCCAAAGCAGCTTGGAGTAATACTTTTTGAAAAACTGGGGCTTCCGGTAATCAAAAAGACAAAGACGGGCTATTCCACCGATGCCGAGGTGTTGGAGCAGTTGTCGGACAGGCATGAGATTATATCACTCATACTTGAGTACCGGCAGCTGGTAAAGCTTAAATCCACTTATGTGGAGGGGCTTCTGAATGTAATAAACCCAGAGACCGGAAAAATACACTCCAGCTTTAATCAGACGGTAACGGTAACGGGAAGGATCAGCAGCACTGAGCCCAATCTCCAGAATATACCGGTGAAGCTTGAAATGGGGAGAAAAATAAGAAAGGTTTTTGTGCCAAGCGACGAAAGCTTTGTGCTTTGCGATGCCGACTATTCTCAGATAGAGTTGAGGGTTCTGGCGCATATAACCGGCGATGAAAATATGATTTTGGCATTTGAGAACAATGAGGATATTCATGCAACCACTGCCTCACAGGTATTCGGAGTGGCTAAGGAGGAGGTTACCTCCTTAATGCGCGGCAGAGCCAAGGCCGTTAACTTTGGTATAGTTTATGGTATAGGAGACTTCAGTCTTTCAAAGGATCTGGGAATAACCAGAAAGGAGGCCAGAAGGTATATAGACGGATATCTGGAGAAGTACCCCGGAGTGAGGCAATATATGCATGATATAGTACAGCAGGGAAAGGAAGGCGGCTTTGTTGCCACACTGTTCGGCAGGAGGAGGTATTTGCCCGAGCTTAAGTCAAGTAATTTCAATATGAGGTCATTCGGAGAGCGTATAGCCATGAACACACCCATACAGGGCAGTGCGGCGGATATCATAAAGATAGCCATGGTAAAGGTGTACAATGAGCTTAAAAGCCGGGGCCTCAAATCAAGGCTTGTTTTGCAGGTGCATGATGAGCTGATTATTGAAGCGGACAGGAGTGAAATTGAGGAAGTGGAGGGCATTCTCAAGGAAAGCATGGAGGGGGCCGCAAGCCTGAAGGTGCCTCTTAGCGTAGAGGTAAAGACGGGGAGCACATGGTATGAAACAAAATAGCATTGCATATATGAATGATAAAAGAGGAATTTTAAGGATAATAGGTATAACGGGGGGTATAGGAAGCGGTAAAAGCAGCGTATCCGCCATACTTTCGAGCCTTGGTGCGAGAGTTGTTGACGCCGATCTGCTTGCAAGAGAGGCTGTCGGAAAGGGCAAGGGCACGCTTACGGAAATAGTTCAGGCATTCGGAACGGGAATACTGGACAGTGAAGGCGGGCTGGATAGGAAAAAGCTCGCGCAACTTGTGTTTGGAGATAAGGAAAGACTGAGTGATTTGAACCGCATAGTCCACAAGGCAGTTACCGAAAACATTATCGAAATAGTTACCGAGGCTGTAAATGGGGGTGAGGGAGGAATTCTGGTTTTAGATGTCCCTATCCCGGTTGAGCATGGGTTTATTGATGTGGCCGATGAGATATGGGCGGTAGTGGCAGACATGGACGCGAGGATAAAAAGAGTAATGGCAAGAAGCGGGATGTCATATCATGAAGTAATGGACAGAATAAACTCACAGATGAGCGATGAGGAATATATGAAAATAGCCGATAAGACGGTATACAATAACGGAAGCATTGAGGATTTGACACAAAAGGTTTTAAAACTATTGGATTAAAGGTGATATTTTTGAAAAAAAGTTGCTATATAAGTTTTAAATCAATAGCTTTTATCGCGGTTGTATTGGTAGCTGTAGCGTTTATTATAAATAATTCATCGGTGGTTTTGAAGCAGTTTTATCCGATAAAGTATAAGGAGCAGGTTTACAGGTATTCGGAGAAAAGCAATGTGGACCCGCACCTTATTTTTGCCATTATTAAAGCTGAGAGCGGGTTTGACCCGGACGCCGTATCCAGAAAGGGAGCCAGAGGCCTTATGCAGATTACCATAGAGACAGGCTGCTGGGCTGCGGATAAGCTCAAAATGAGCGAATTTAACGAAGACGACCTGTATGACCCCGATATAAATATACAAATAGGGTGCTGGTATGTTGCATGGCTTATGAAGCAGTTTAACAATGACACTGATCTGGTCATTGCAGCCTATAACGGAGGCAACGGCAATGTGAGCAAGTGGCTTAAAAACAAGGAGTTCAGCAAATCGGGGCAGACTCTTGAAAAGATTCCGTTTAAGGAGACCGACAGGTTTTTAAAAAAGGTAAAGAATAACTACTCAAACTACAAAAAACTTTATGAGAGGGGATCGTAAAATGGACGAAAGCATTGTATACGAAAGGGACCTTTTGTATCCTACCGATGGCGCGTTTGATCCGGGAAGTATTCATGTGGAGCTGCATAGTCCCAGAAAGAAGGGGATACCTGTGGTAATAGAGGGCAAGACCCCTCATTCACCTTTAAAGTATATCAAATGCATAATACAGATACTCCAGAGCGACATATTTGACAGAATAAATGTAAATGTCAAAACCGACACAACGATATACATAAGGATTAACAGCTTTATAAGGGATGAATGGCCCGACGGGACGCTTATTGAGGCGGCGTATTCGGGTGACGAAATACAATTCAACGTCACTGACAGCGTTAAATAAGTTATAAAACCAATAATGCATAGCAAAATAAAGCGGAACGCCAGACTGTGTGAAAACTATTTTGAGTGAAATTTCAAGCTATAATTCTTGCAAAAATGTAGCGGAGGAATCTTGGGGACGGATTCGTCCGCTTCCGCAGCGTAGCGAAGGACCGAAGGGAAAGCGGAGGAACCGTACCCCATGATGCCGCAGCGGTGGCGGGCTGCAGCTTTTCTCGCTCATTACATTATAAGCTGCGCCCTACGGCGCGGGCAACAGGCTCAAGCTCTTTCATAAGCTGGGCAAATTTTGAAGGGCGGAGGGACTGAGGGCCGTCGCACAGTGCGGCAGCCGGGTCGGAATGCACCTCTATAATCAGCCCGTCTGCTCCTGTGGCTACCGCACCCTTTGAAAGAGCAGGGACATATTTCCATGTTCCGGTGGCATGGCTTGGGTCTACTATTATGGGAAGGTGCGAGCTTTCCTTCACTACAGGTATTGCACTTAAGTCTATTGTATTTCTCGTGGCTGTCTCATATGTTCTTATTCCCCTTTCACATAATATTATGTTGGGGTTTCCGGCCGCCATTATATATTCCGATGCCATAAGCCATTCCTCTATGGTTGCGGACAGGCCTCTTTTCAGAAGCACAGGCTTTTTTGTCATACCCACCTCATGAAGAAGACGGAAGTTTTGCATATTCCTTGCGCCAATCTGTATTATGTCCACATATGATGCCACAAGCTCGACATCGCGGGTGTCTACCACCTCGGTCACAATTTTCATACCTGTCGCTTCCCGTCCCGCCGCCATTATTTTAAGTCCGTCCTCCTCAAGCCCCTGAAAGGCATAGGGAGATGTGCGGGGCTTAAACGCTCCTCCGCGAAGAATTTTGGCCCCTGCCTCCTTTACCTTTAACGCTGTCTCAATAAAAATCTCTTCATTCTCGATCGCACATGGCCCCGCGATGACAACTACCTCATCGCCTCCTATCTTGATATCTCCCACCTCTACTATGGTGGGAACATGCCGGAGTTCACGCCCCGCAAGCTTATAGGGCTTCATTATGGGCACAAGGCTCTCTACTCCCGGCATTGTCGATATGGAGTGAGTGTTTAAAAGGCGCTTATCTCCGATGGCTCCTATAACAGTTTTAACCTCGCCGAATATAGGATGAGTGCTGAACCCAAGCTCGCACAGCTTGTGCTCCACCTTGTCTATTTCCTCTTTTGTAGCAGAAGCTTTCATGACAATAATCATTAAAATAATCCCCCTTAATGTTTAATTTACGGACAAAATAAAAACTCTCCGCCCAAAACATGCTATTGTTTTGGGACGAAGAGTATAATCCACGCGGTACCACCCATATTGGCTTAAATAAATAAGCCCTCTTAAAAGTATGTACGGGAAAAATAAAATTCCGATACACCCCCTCTTTTAACGGCGAGGACTCCGGTTTAGCCTACTAAAAGCTTTCAGCCAACAGCTCTAAGGAGAACTTCAATTATCTTACCCCTGCCAGACTTTCACTGCCACCGGCTCGCTTTAAAGAATATTATGTGATAATTTACTTTTCCTTTTCATTGCATTTGGAAATTTAGTTTTTTTAATGATAACACGTGCAAAAATATATGTCAATATACTAAGTAAAAAATTTACGACACTTTACAATTATATAACTTAAATGGACATATTTTAAAGATGGGAGAAGGGGCATATATATTATACCGGGAAAATATTTGTTTTAGTAAGGGGGACAGCCATGCGCGGAAGACAGAAGAGCGGAGGAGATGTATTGATAATTAAAAAATATTCCGGCAGAATACGCAAGGATAGGCTGCTGTATAAGCTGATAAGGCTTCTTGCGGCAAACATAGATCCGGGAGGGGAATAGAAGGCTATGGACAATACATGCAATGGGATTAATAGAATAGGGGTGTATGTAAGGGAGAGCAGGGATGACAATGAGGAAAACTTTGAGACTATAGAGACTCAAAGGGATCTTCTCATGGATTATGTGAAAAAAAACGGCATGGGAATGCTGGTTAAGGTATACATAGATGACAATGTATCGGGCTCGGGCTTTGAAAGAAGGGGCATTGAACAGCTTAAGCAGGATGTGGCGGAACGAAATATTGATATGGTAATCATCAAAGACCTCTCAAGATTGGGTAGAAATAATGCCAAAACCCTTCTGTTTCTGGACTATCTGGAGGAAAACGGGGTGAGGGTGGTTACCTTTGACGGAAAGTATGACAGCTTGAGGGATAATGAGACTGTGGGGATTGAAACCTGGTACAACGAGAGGTATATAAGGGACATTTCCAGAAAGATACGCTCAAGCTTGAAGTTCAAAATACAGAAGGGTGAATATATCGGTCATGCGCCGTATGGCTATACCAAAAGCGGAGAAGAAAAAAACAGGCTTTGCGTGGACCGGGAGGCTGCTGGGGCAGTCAGGGACATATTTGCAATGTATTCACAAGGGTACGGCTATGCATATATTGCAAAGCAGCTTAGCGGTAAGGGAATACCTACACCGGCGTCGGGAGGGGGAAGGCGCTGCGGAACGGGCAAATGGAGCGCGGTTGCCGTCAAACGGATAATATGCAATCCCGTATATAAAGGAGTCACCGTGCAGGGAACCACAGAAAGGCTGAGCTTTAAGAGCAAAAAGACCAGAAGGCTTCCCCCTGAAAAATGGGTTGTAACTCCCGGAACCCATGAGGCAATAATAGACGCGGAAAAATTTGATGAGGTGCAGTCGGTAAGGAGCCTTAAAAACGCTTGCAGAGGATCTCATAAGGGAACTATTCACCTTTTGAGAGGAATGATATACTGCGGAAAATGCGGAAGCCCCATGCTTGCCAGAAAAAGAAAGGACAGGGGAATGGGATATATATGCAGCCGCTATGCAAAAGAGGGTAAAAGCTCGTGTACAAGCCATTATATAAATGAAGGTAAAATTTCTCGCATGCTGTGTGAGGAGCTGATAAATATGCTGACCTGTGCTACCGCAAAAGACTCTGCCTGCAAAATGCTTGAGGAGCTTCTTGGTGGAGGAATGGAGGAGATAGGCTCAGAGTTGTACAGAATGGAGGAGGCTCTGTCCACCAAAGGCCGACAGCAGGATTTATTGTATATGGATAAGCTGGAGGGGAAAATATCCGAGCAGTTGTTTTTGAGAATTAATTCAAATATTGAAAATAGAATTGCTTATTTGCAAAGCGAAATAAATACACTAAGGAATAAAAGCCAAAGAACCTTTGACTGCTTTGAGGCCATGAATAAAATAATACGGTCTGTGCGCGAAAACGGCATAAATAACGAGATAGTAAAGGCTATGGTAGAGAGAATTGACGTTTATGACATTGAGGATAAACTCCCGAGAGGCTCTGGCCCGGAACTTGAGCAGTTTCCACCATGCCTCCATAAAAGAGTTGTAGTCATTGAGCTTAAAGCCGAAGCAGGCTTTTAATAAAAGCTGTACTTTTTATTCCTCGATAAGATCGAGAGTAAAGCCGCAGTCCTCACATGTGTATACCACTGTCAGTCCGTGAAATTTGTTGTTGCTTATTTCCGCGTGAATCAGCCCCCCGCAGGAGCATTTTTTAGGATGATGGGAAAGGTAGTTAGCATAGCCTGTCTGATCTGAGTTTTCTGCACAAAGGTTAATGGTCATATCCGTCATGGTACATACCTCCTTCTGCAATATGGGTTGTGTATTAATTTTAATACATAACCCATAAAAATACAATAGGTTTACAATAAAAATTTGAAAACCGCGGGCGTTTCATTGATAAATTTCACTTGGTAAACATAATAAGGTTTATGTTTGACGCTGCGCCATTATAAGTAGTATAATAAAAATAATAAAAATCTTCCTAAGAAGTATATTTATTTAAAAAAATATGTATAATTAAGGAAGTGAATCAAAACATTACAAATAATATGGTTGGAGGATTACTATGAGGAAGTTTAGCAGAATCTTTGCAGTTTTAGCAGTAGCAGTATTTACATTATCCATGCTTGTAGGATGTTCGTCGGATGAAATTACAGTATTCGATGCTTTAAACAAAATGTCGGACATAAAGTCAATGGAAACAGATTCGGTAATTACCTTTAAGATGGATGTATCAGGCATCTCTGAGGAGGAAAAGGCTTTAAATGGAGGAATAGTTACTGCTTTGAATGGCTCAAAGCTGGATATAAGCCAAAAAATAATCCGAAATGATAAAAAAACCGTAGCAAAGCAGCAGGCTGGCATGAAAATGGATTTTATGGGTATGCAGATGAATATGGGCGTATGGGCTGATGTCAACCTTGCCGGTGACAAGCCTAAAATAAACCAGATAATAAGCATACCTCCCATATTGACAATGTCCATGCCGGAGCAGTTCAGAGGAAAGCAATACATGGTGATGGATTTTGAAAACATGCTCAGTGAGACTGATATGCCTTCGGATTACCTGAAGAAGTTAATGAATTTGGGCAGGGAGTTTGAGCCAAAGCTCACAATGATATTGAAAAATTACATATTGAATGTTAAGGATGCTCCCAAGCTTATAACTGCAAAGGGCAAGGGGGCAATAAACGATAAGGAAGTAAGCGTATATCAGCTTAAGCTCGACGATGCGGCGTTTAAGACGTTGCTTGGAACAACTGTAAATGACCTTTCCCAGAGAAAGGATGTTATGAGCTTTATAAATGAGCTTGCACATGCCGCTATAGAAACGGCAGCCTATGAGGATCTTGATGTTGACACCGCAAAGGCTGAGTTCGACGAATCCTTCGAGATGGTTCAAGATCAAATTCCCGTATTCCTTGAAGAATTCAACAGAGTGATGGAGGTCTTTAAGGACGTAAAAATAATAGGCGATAAGGGCGTTGTTGTTGATTATTTTATAGACAATAACGGGTATATAATAAAACAAAATTTAAGCATTAATATTGTAGTTGATGCCGCCGCGATTGAGAAGGCTATGAATGAGGTAACGGGAAATGATGCGGAGTCCTATGCTCAAGGCGTTTATAATCTGGAAATCGATGTTAAAAGCGACACCAAAAACATTAACAAGCCAGTAAATATAGAATTTCCCAAGGTTAATGCCGAGAACTCCTTTAATTACAGCGAGTTTATGAATAGCACAGCTGAATTTTAGCCTTTAGAAGCACAGAAATAAAAAAATGCCGGGTGCGGCAAAGCACCCGAGCATTTTTTTTTAACATTTGAAGCATATTGCACTTTTGCTTTGGAGCATATATAATTTTATATGTATTTTTAGGAAAGGTTAAAAAACACCGCTAGAAAAATAAAACTTGGCTGATGTTCATTTTTTAAGTTTTAACTGTAAAGAGAATGGTTTAAACGCTCTGATAATGCCGGACTTCATTGGCCGGCATTGCCAGAGCACCGTGCCTTGTTTATTAAACAAGCCTTATTGCAGAGAGCTTTTATAAACAACATGGTTTAGACAGCTCTTAATTAAAAATATTTCCGTTTTAAAGCATTTTTATACCTCTTTGGAAATGTTTTTATAGTTGAAAGCTAAAAATTAAAAACGAATTAATAAAAAGATCTTAATTCATACAGACCAAGGGGGCAATTTATGAGGCTTGTAGGGGCAAAATCCTTGACCGCAGGCGACGTGCTGGCAATGCCTGTTCTTACTTCAAGCGGAAAGACCATCTTAAATTCCGCAGTGGTGCTTACCGACGCATATATTGATAAGCTGAGGCAATTTAAGATATATAAGGTTTACATAGATGATGGAAGGTTTGATGATGTAGAATTAATGGAGAACCTTGATGCAAGAACAAAAAATAATGCAATGCAGGTAATAGAGGATACATATGAGCGTGTTCAGAAGTCAAAGGAAATAGACGAATATCTTATAAAGGACATTGCAAAAGAAATTATTGAGTATGTACGGGGGTGCAAGGACAAAGGAATAAGCCTTCTTGCCGCCGATGTGGTCGATAATTACATAACCCGGCATTCTCTTAATGTGGCGATTTTCACAGCATATCTGGGGAGCAGGATAAATTATAATTACAATATGCTTTGCGATTTGGTTACAGGCGCCTTGATTCATGATATGGGGAGAGAGAACATAAGTGAAGAAAGCCCCGAGCATGTCCAAAAGGGGTTTGACGCCATGAGGAGGTGCAGGGGCTTAAGCCTTCATTCAGCTATTGTTTGCTATGAGCACCACGAAAATTTCAACGGCACGGGATATCCGCGAAAGCTCAAGGGATCATCCATATCGGAGTTCAGCAGAATTATCAGAGTTGCCGATGTGTACGACAATGTACTGCATGGCTACCACAACAACAATGTTTCTGTAATGCCTCATCAGGCCTTTGAGTATGTGCTGGCGCTTTCGGATAAGATACTTGATCCTGAATTTGTACAGTTGTTTCGGGATACCATCGTGTTTTTCCCTAATGGATGCACCGTATTACTCAGCAATGGGCTTAAGGGGGTTGTAATAAGACAGAATCTCGGAAGCCCGCAAAGGCCGGTAGTGAGAATTTACAATGATTCAAGTGTAATAGGCGAGGTTGACCTTTTTAAAAGCCTTACCTTGTTTATAAAGGAAGTAATAGTGGTTTAGCGGCCTTGGCGGTGCATAACGCTCCACAAGCGCATTTAAAGAGAAAGTGCTATAACAAATACAAGCCGGACGTAGGCCCCCGCAGCCTGTGTCCGGCTTGCACTTGTTAAGCAATTTATCCCTTTATGAGCTTATCCATCAGAGTGTGGCCCTCTTCAATGAATATTCCGCTTTTTTTAGCCTCAAACTCGTCATAGCCCTCTATTATGGCAGACGGCTTTTTTAGGCTCTTTTGATAAAGAATAAACGGAACAGGCTCGGGAGTATGGGTTCTGAGAGACAACGGTGTAGGGTGGTCGGGCAGCACAAGTATTCTATAGTCATCGTACTTTTCCATCCCGTCCATCAAAGGCTTTACTACCTGCTCGTCAATCAATTCTATTGCCTTGACCTTGTTTTCTATTTCATACCTGTGCCCGCATTCATCGGGAGCCTCTATATGCACATATACGAAATCCCGGCCCGATTCCAGTTCCTTTAAGGCCGCATGTGCTTTGCCGGCAAAATTGGTATGTATATTTCCTGTCGCGCCCTCCACATCCACAGACTCAAGACCCGCGCACAGTCCTATGCCCTTTATCAGATCCACAGCGGAAATTACCGAGCCCTTAATGCCGTATTTTTCATGAAACTCAGGAATGGCTGGCTTTTTACCCTCACCCCACAGCCATATTGAGTTGGCTGGCCGAAGGCCCCTTTTAATTCTGTCTCTGTTTACGGCATGATCCTTTAAAAACGCGCTGCTTTCAACCATCATGTCGAGAAGAAGCCTTCCGTATTCTCCTTCTGGAAGGTAGCGGGTTATTTTTCTTTCAAGTATATCATGAGGAGGAGTAAGATTCAGGCCCTCGGGGCCGTTTGTCCAGATCATGCAGTGACGGTAGCTGATTCCCGGATAAAAGACAATGTCCTTTGTTTTAAGGTGATGATTAACAGCTTCAATTAATTGTGCCGATTCCTCGGTTGATATTTCATCTGAGCTGTAGTCAATCATTACCTTGTCAGAGTAGCTTGGTTCATCTGACAGTGTAACCAGATTGCACCTGAAAGCAACGTCACTTTCAGAAAGCTCAATTTGCATGCTTATGGCCTCCAAAGGGGAACGGCCTGTATAATATAATTTGGGGTTATATCCCATAACCGACAGGTTTGCGGCATCGCTTCCCGGAGGGATGCCATCGGGGATTGTCTTTACCATGCCCGTTTCGCCATGCTTTGCAAGAAAATCGATATTGGGCTTTTTTGCACACTGAAGAGGAGTTTTATTATTTAACTGAGGCATTGGGTAATCTGCCATTCCATCTCCCAGAACAACTACATATTTCATAAGCCTGCCCTTCTTTTCGTTTATATTTGGATAACACATATGTTTATTTCACCACCAAATATTATAGCAAAATTCGTAAGCTGTGCAAACATTAAAAATAATCATTGTTCCCATTTGTGCTATTTGGCAGACCCATAAGGATTTCTTAAAATAAATTGCAAATATGTACAGCGGGAGTTATAATATGCTTAACTATATAGAAACAATATCGCTGTGGGAAAGAATTTTTGGGAGTGATTTAAATGGCTGATAGAATGGAAGATTTCAGGAATCAACTTAAGGAAAAGGGTTATAAGCTCACAATGCAAAGGCAGGCTGTTCTGAATTCAATAATTGAACATGAGGGAGAGCACTTAAGCACTGAGGAAATATATGAGCTGGTTAAAAAAAATCATCCTGAGATAGGACTTGCCACAGTATATAGAACCTTGCTGCTGTTAGACAGAATGGAGCTTGTTTATAAGCTTGATTTAGATGACGGGTGCAGCAGGTATGAGCTCAATAAGGATAATGAGGACCACAGGCATCATCACCTTATATGCACCGAGTGCGGTTCGGTAGAGGAGGTGCAGGAGGATTTGCTTGAGTCCCTTGAGGAGCAGATTCTTCAAAAGAACGGCTTTATAATAAAGGATCACAGGGTGAAATTCTATGGGTGCTGCAAAAAGTGTATCGAGCTTCTGAGGAAGCCGTAATAGAAGCTAAAACAGCGTTTTGAAAAAAATTAAAGATTGGCTTGCACACATTGATATATAGTAGTATATTAATGTGTGCAAGGATTTTAGATTGCCTTAAGGCTGGTTTGTGGGGTAGACATAATATGATAAGCGGATATAAAATTGTAGATGGACATGTTCACACATATGCGACAGACAAGATTGCACACAGGATTATTCAGGCATTTAATGAAATTTACGACATTAAATTTGAAAATCCCGGTACGGGAAGTATAGAGGATGTTCGGAGTAACATGAATAAGGAGGGTATAGACTATACGGTAATGGCCAATTTTGCCCCTCCTAAGATTCTTCATAAAAATAATCTCTGGAGCCTTGAAGCATCAAAAAATAATAAGGGCTTGGTGCCTTTAGTAAGCTTTCATCCCGAAATGGAGGGAGCTTTAACGGAGCTTTTGGAAGACTATATTGAGAGAGGCGCAAGGGGTATAAAATTTCACCCTATGGCTCAGGGCTTTGAGCCGGGGCATAAGGGCATAGAGAGTATATATGATTTTTGCAATGAGACAGGCTTTCCAATAGTATTTCACTGCGGAAGGGTATCTAATGCCAGATTGAATGAATATTCGGATCTTGATATGATTTTGCCTCTTATAGAGAAATATAAGGAAATTCCTTTTGTCTTAACCCATATGGCTGATGGGGACAGGCAGGCTGTTGTGAGCTTGTCACGCAGCTACGATAATGTTTTTTTTGACACATCTATTGTAATAACGGGCTATCCTTCAATTATGGATGTTAATGAGCCAAGCTGGCTGGATGACCAAACTGTTATTGAAACGGTAAATGAAATAGGAGCACATAGAATGCTTTTTGGCTCCGATTATCCATGGGGAAGCCCGGGGCATGACATTAAAAGGTTTTTAAAAATGAATCTGAGCAGGCAGCAAAAGGAATTGATTTTGGGACTGAATTCCATAAAGCTTTTTAAGATTGAATGAATATCTTATATAAAGGCTTACGCTGTTTAACGTGCACAAAAAAAAAGTTTTTTTTTGTGCATACCTATATTGAAAATGAATAAAAAAAGTAATATACTAAAAAATAGTTCGGTTAAATCCTTGTCAGTTCTTCACAATGAGGTGGGGCTTGATTTACAGAAGCATCTTATTGTATCAGGGAGTTCATGCTTAATCCATAGGGAATGTCCTTAGGTGCGGCTTTTAATTGGAGGAGTTCTGTTAATAATATCTTCAGTAATTTAGAGGTATAATAATTTTATGGTTAATTGGGTGTTTGTATGACAAAAATTTAACAAAATACGCTATTACTATTAATCTTGGTTAATCTTAAAGGGAATTAACATATAACTAATTAATTTAGACAAAAGGGAGAGAAAGATATGGAATCGGCTAAATCAAAAGGAAAAGTTGTTATAATAGGCGCAGGATTTGTAGGAGCTACGGCAGCATTTTCGCTTACTATGAGTGGTATGGCATCTGAACTGGTGCTTGTTGATGTGTTTAAAGAAAAAGCAATGGGAGAGGCAATGGATTTAAATCACGGACTGTGCTTTATGGGGCAGATGTCAATATCCGATGGACATTACAGCTCGGTAAAGGATGCCGACATTATAATAATTACCGCAGGTGCGGCACGTAAGCCCGGCGAGACAAGGCTTGACCTTGCAAAGAAGAATGTTGGCATTATCAAGGACATGGTTCCTAAAATAATGGAGCATTACAATGGAGGGGTAATCCTTGTTGTCTCAAACCCTGTGGACATATTGACGTATATGGTTCAGAAATTATCAGGGCTTCCTGTGGGCAAGGTTATAGGCTCGGGGACTGTTTTAGACAGCGCCAGATTCCGCTATCAGATAAGCAAACATGCGGGAGTAGACGTAAAGAATGTTCACGGGTATATAGTGGGAGAGCATGGAGACAGCGAAGTTCCGGCATGGAGTGTAACCCACATAGCAGGAAAGAGAATGCAGGATGACACCTCACTGGATAAAGAGCTTATATTTCAGGAGGTTAGGGATGCGGGTGCCAACATAATCAAGTATAAGGGTGCTACTTATTACGGCATCGGTGTTTCCATTACAAGGATATGCGAAGCCATTCTTAAGGATCAGAATTCAATACTTACGGTAGGAAGTGTAATAGACGGGCACTACGGCATTAATGATGTGGCTTTGAGCGTACCCTCGATTGTAAATAAGGAAGGACTCGTAAGCCTGTATGACGTTAATTTCAGCGAGGAAGATCTGGTGGCGCTTAGAAAGTCGGCAGATAAAATAAAAGAGGTGCTCGAACAGGTTAAATAATTAACACTTTAATACTGCTTTAAAAAGCATTTAAAAAATAAACCCATGCTCTGCAAAACCCGATGTTTCCGGCTTAAGATATCTTTGCCCGGGAAAGAACGGCATTTGTACAGACCAAGGTTTATTTTTTTATATAATTGTAGTATATTAATACTTGAGACTTTTTGTAACAGCGATATATTATTATAAATACGGAGTGGAATTTATGCTGCATGAGTTTTCAAGAACAGAGATGATAATAGGGGCGGAGGCCTTAGACAGGCTTAGAAGAAGTAAAATTGCGGTATTTGGAATCGGAGGGGTGGGAAGCTTTGCAGTGGAAGGTCTGGCACGCTCGGGGATAGAAAAATTTGTGCTTATTGATGACGATTGCATATGTCTTACAAATATAAACAGGCAGCTTCATGCCACCAGAAAGACAGTAGGCAGGCCCAAGGTGGAAGTGATGAGGGAAAGAATAATTGACATCAACCCCAGAGCTGAGGTAATAACGCATCAGAAATTTTATCTTCCTGACACCGAGGACGAGCTTATACAGGAGGACCTTGACTATATTGTTGATGCGATAGATACCGTCACCGGCAAAATAGGTCTTGTTTTGGCGGCAAAGCAGCGGGACATTCCCATTATAAGCTGCCTTGGTACAGGCAACAAGCTTGACCCGACAAGGCTCGAAGTTTCGGATGTTTTTAAGACATCCGTATGCCCTCTTGCAAGGGTTATGAGAAAGGAGCTCAGGCAAAGGGCGGTATCCTCCTTAAAGGTTGTGTATTCAAAGGAGGAGCCCATAAAGCCTGTAGAAACAGAGACTTCAAGCTGCAGCAGCAAATGCATATGTCCTCCCGGCACCGCGAGAAAGTGCACTGTTCGGCACCAGATTCCCGGAAGCATTTCTTTTGTTCCTTCGGTTGCGGGGATGATTATAGCGGGTGAGGTAATTAAGGATATTATGAGGGGCGGCAATTCTATGCAGTATTCAAGTGATGCCGCCGGGAAGGGCTAAGGGATCAGTGTTATGTTCAACAAACGTATCGGAATATTTACAGGACATTTTGGAAGCGGTAAGACTGAGGTGGCTGTGAACTATGCTTTAAAGCTCGCGGAAAAGGGCTGTAAAACGGCTATAGTGGATTTTGATATAGTAAACCCGTATTTCAGAACTGCAGATGCAAGGGAGCGCCTTGAAAGCAGGGGAATATATGTGCTTGCACCGATGTATGCAAACACAAATGTCGATGTACCGGCACTGCCTGCCGAAATAAGCGCCATATTTGAAAAAAAGGAATACAGGGTTGTATTTGATGTGGGGGGAGATGACTTAGGAGCGAGAGTGCTTTCCAGATACAGGAATGAAATTGGGGAAGACGACTATGAAATGTTTTTTGTTATTAATATAAAAAGGCCCATGACAGACACAGTCCGCAAAATCTGCGATATGGCGGAAGAAATACAGTATTCTTCAAGGCTTAAAATCACCAGCCTTGTAAACAATACCAACCTGCTTGGAAAAACCACCTTTGAGCACATTGAGGAGGGGCATAGGATGATATCCGAGGTTTCGGAAAAAATGAATATACCTATAGGCTTTACAAGCTTGATAGGAAAAAGCGGGGAGGAATTGGAGATCCGGGCAGGAGCGGAGATACTGAGGATGGAAAAGCTTATAAAGCTGCCATGGGATTGAATACCAGCAAGAAGCATTAGAGCATTCATAAAAGTTATGTAATGTTAACTTTCCGTAGTAAGACCGGCTACTAAACGGATAAACAGATTGATATTTAACCGGGACTACCATATAATATTAAATATAGGGTGATGTGTTAATGAAGATTTATATGGACGTTTGCTGTTTCAACAGGCCATTCGACGACCAAACTCAGGATAAGATACGAATTGAGAGCGATGCCGTACTCGCTATTTTGTCAAAATGTATATCAGGAGAATGGCATTTGCTATCAAGTGAAGTGCTTGATATTGAAATTGAAAACACTCAAGACGAATGGAAAAAGAGTAAGGTCTATGAGCTTTATAACCTGGCAGAAGAAAAAATAATGTTAAATGATAAAATAATAAAGCGGGCATATGAAATTCAAAGCTTTGGTATTAAATCATTTGATAGCTTACATGTGGCTTCGGCTGAATATTCAAAAGCAGACATATTTCTGACCACTGATAAAAACTTGCTGCGTATGGCAGGACGGTTAAAATTGGATATCATAATAGTAAATCCATTGAATTGGTTTATGGAGGTGGATGAAAATGAGTAGTATGGCAAGAGATTTAGGTACTATACGCAAGATGGGCATTAAGGCTCTAACAGAAAAGCTTGGTCCTGTGGGTATGGTTGAATTTATACGGCAATTTGACTCTGGTTACGGCGATTATACCAAAGAACGCCATGAATGGCTTGATAACATAGACATTAAGACAATCGTAAAACAAGCTGAGGCGAAAAGGGACAGATAATACCTGACTTGCAAATAGAAAAAAAGAGTTTTATAATAAATTAGTGCCCTGTAATAAAAATTTATTCCCAGCATGCAGGGCATTAGTTGTGTGTTTAATAAGCTTTTACCTGTGTTTTATAGACTTAACACGCGGTAGCTTTGCGGTTTTACGGTTAAAGCCGGGAATTTTTAAGGACAACGATTAAAGACTATAAAGTGAGGGATATTATGGCAAGGGTAATATTTAATGAAGAGATGTGCAAGGGCTGCAAGCTCTGTACAACGGTATGTCCTAAAGGCATTGTTGTTATGAAAAACGACAAGCTCAACCTTAAGGGCTTTCATCCCGCCGGGGTCGAGGACATGGAAAAGTGCATAGGATGTGCATTTTGTGCGACTATTTGCCCTGATTGTGTAATTGAGGTTGAAAAGTAAAATAGTTTGGATTGATTCTTGCGTGAGCATTGTAAGGGGGATATATGATGGGAGAAAAATTATTAATGAAGGGGAACGAGGTAATTGCGGAGGCTGCTTTAAGGGCCGGCTGCAGGCACTATTTCGGATACCCTATAACGCCTCAGACTGAAATAGCACACTATATGGCAAAAAGGATGCCTCAGGTCAATGGCACTTTTGTTCAGGCTGAGAGTGAGGTTGCGGCCATAAATATGGTTTATGGAGCGGCGAGTGCAGGGGTGAGGGTATTGACATCTTCATCAAGCCCCGGTATAAGCTTAAAGCAGGAGGGGCTTTCATACATGGCAGGCGCGGAGCTTCCTGCTGTGGTAGTAAATATAGTGAGGTGCGGCCCGGGGCTTGGAGGAATACTTCCGGCACAGTGTGATTATTTTCAGACTGTGAAGGGAGGAGGACATGGAGACTACAAGATATATACTCTGGCTCCGTGCAGCGTACAGGAGCTTTATGAACTGACGGTAGATGCCTTCAACATTTCCGACAGATATAGAATTGTCACAATGATAATGGGTGACGGTATCTTGGGACAGATGATGGAAGCTGTTGAGTTCAGGGACGAGCATGAGGAAAAGGTCATTCCCTATGATAAAGACTGGGCCACAACAGGCACACAGATGAAGAGAGATAAAAATGTCGTTACTTCAATATATATAAATCCTGAGGTTTTGGAAAAGCATAATCAGAAGCTTCAGGCCAAATATGCAACGATAGCACAGGAGGAGACAAGAGTTGAGGTCTTTAACTGTGAGGAGGCTGATATTATAGTGACTGCCTTCGGCACCGTTGCAAGAATTGTTAAAAATGTTATAAAGCTGGCTGAAAAGGAGGGCATTAAGGTTGGGCTTATAAGGCCTATTACACTGTGGCCCTTTCCTGACGCTGCTTTCCGGCAGTATAGTGAGACTGCTAAAGCTTTCCTTTCTGTGGAGATGAATGCCGGGCAGATGGTGGAGGATGTAAGATTGGCTGTTAACGGTAAAAGGCCGGTTTACTTTTATGGCAGAATGGGAGGCATGGTGCCTGCTCAAAGTGAGATATTGAACAAAATAAAAGAGATACTTGCAAAGTGAGGATGTCTTTACGGAAGGGGAATTGAAATGGCTGTAGCTTTTAAAAAACCACACGCATTGGCGGATGCTTCAATGCACTATTGCCCGGGGTGTACGCATGGAATAGTACACAGGCTTATAGCCGAGGCCATAGATGAGCTTGGGATAGAGGGTAAGACGATAGGAATTTCTCCTGTCGGATGCACCTATAATAATTATGAATATTTTAATTGCGACATGGTCCAGGCGGCTCACGGGAGGGCTCCTGCCGTGGGTACGGGGGTTAAAAGGGCAAATCCCGATAATGTAGTTTTTACTTATCAGGGAGACGGAGATCTTGCTGCCATTGGTACTGCCGAGATAATACATGCTGCGGCAAGGGGAGAAAATATCACTACCATATTTGTAAACAACGCAATATATGGCATGACAGGAGGCCAGATGGCTCCTACCACCCTGCTTGATCAGGTCACAACCACCTCGCCTTATGGAAGAAAGCCCGATATAAACGGCTTCCCCATAAATGTCTGTAACATGATATCAACCCTTGAGGGAGCTGTTTTTATTGAAAGGGTTTCAATGCATGACATAAAGAATATAATGAATGCTAAAAAGGCTATTAAAAGAGCCTTTGAGGTTCAAATGGCAAAGAAGGGCTTCTCTATTGTAGAGGTTCTGTCCTCCTGCCCTACAAACTGGGGGATGTCCCCTGTAGAGGCTTTAAAGTGGATAAATGATAAAATGGTTCCTATATATCCGCTTGGAAATTTTAAGGGTAAGGATTTGGAGGTGTGACATGGGTATTCAACAGGATATTATCATAGCCGGATTCGGCGGACAGGGAATTCTGTCGGCGGGAAGGCTTTTGGCATACGCAGGGATGCTTGAGAACAAGAATGTATCATGGCTGCCGTCCTACGGCCCTGAGATGAGGGGCGGAACCGCAAACTGCAATGTCATCATTTCGGAGGAGCCGGTGGGCTCGCCCATTTTAAACAGCGCAACAACACTGGTGGTTATGAACGGACCTTCTCTGGACAAGTTTGAAGGAGTGGTGGAAAAGGGGGGCATTATAATTATAGACAGCTCCCTTGTTGACAGAAAGGTAAAAAGAAGTGATGTGGAGGCTTGTGAAATTCCTGCCACAATGATGGCATCGGATATGGGAAACCTCACATATGCAAATATAATTATGCTCGGCAAGCTTATTGCCAAAACGGCAATAATAGACAAGTCCAATTTTGAGAAGGCTCTTATCAAGGTTTTACCTCCTAAAAAGCATTATATGATTCCTGAAGAAATGAAAGCCTTAGAGCTGGGAATGAGCTATTAATAACAAAAAGAAACGGCGTTGATTCTACTAGAGAATCAGCGCCATTTCTTTTTGTTTTAAATATAATGTAAAATTAAAAATTCTTATACCTTAAACAGCATTTCACCATAAGTAGGCAATGGCCATATGTCTGCATCAACGATAGCTTCAAGCTTATCGGCCGCAGCCCTCAGCTCGCCCATTTTCTTGAACACATCAAAGGTGTAGAAATAAGCCTGGCTGTATGTGTCACCGTGAAGGTTTGAAGCCTTTTCAACCGAATCCTCAAGTATACCTATTTCCTTCTTTAAGGAAGAAGCAAGCGAGGAAGCCTCTGTAAGCAGCTCTGACTGTGCGCTTATGTCCGCTGCAATTCCGGTGGACTTAATGAAATTAATTGAGCCGGCAAGCTCTGAAGTAAACTTAATTGCTGCGGGAAGAATCTCACGCTTTGCCATTTCAAGAGTAGTAAGAGCCTCTATATTAATTGTCTTTATATAATGCTCAAGGGAAATTTCATACCTTGACTGCATTTCAACTCTGCTAAGTACGGAATGCTTCTCCATTACAGCAAGGTTTTTCTCACTAATCAATGCCTTTATTGACTCAACAGTAGTGCGGATGTTGGGAAGTCCCCTCTTTTCAGCTTCCTCAACCCATTCGTCGGAATAACCGTTGCCGTTGAATATAACCCTCTTATGGTCTTTAACAATTTCGGTAAGTATCGACTGAACTTCAGAATCAAAGTCACTTGCCTTTTCAAGCCTGCTGGCTATAATGCTGAGCACTTCGGCAACAATAGTATTGAGAGTAAAGTTAGCCGCTGCAATTGATGCTGATGAACCTACCATTCTGAACTCAAACTTATTTCCTGTAAACGCGAAAGGCGAAGTTCTGTTTCTGTCTGTAGAATCCTTAGGAAGAGCGGGAAGGGTGCTGACTCCTATTTTTAATTCTCCTCCCTGCTTGCTGCTGGTGGCACCGCCGTTTTCAATCTGCTCAAGTATGTCGGAAAG
Organism: Anaerobacterium chartisolvens; assembly: GCF_003337415.1. GTDB lineage: Bacteria > Bacillota > Clostridia > Acetivibrionales > DSM-27016 > Anaerobacterium > Anaerobacterium chartisolvens. The sequence continues at coordinate 21,866 of NZ_QPJT01000013.1, forward strand.
CTGTTCTCCCAAAAATATTGATATAATAGCCGGAGGCGCTTCGTTTGCACCAAGACGGTGATCGTTGCCGGGGTTTGCGGCAGCAACCCTGAGAAGGTCGGCATACTCGTCTACAGCCTTTACAACAGCGCACAGGAATACAAGGAACTGGGCATTGTCATGGGGAGTAGAACCGGGCTCCAATAAATTTTGACCTTCGTTGGTACCCATTGACCAGTTATTGTGCTTGCCGGAACCGTTTACGCCGGCAAAAGGCTTTTCATGGAGCAGGCATACAAGGCCGTGCCTTAAAGCAACCTTCTTCATTAACTCCATTGTAAGCTGGTTGTGGTCTGTGGCAATATTGGTAGTGGTGAATATCGGAGCCAGCTCATGCTGAGCGGGGGCAACCTCGTTATGCTTTGTTTTAGCCGATATGCCTAATTTCCACAGCTCTTCGTCAAGCTCCTTCATGAAGCAGGAAATTCTCTCCTTTATATTGCCGAAGTAATGATCCTCAAGCTCCTGACCCTTAGGAGGCTTTGCACCGAAAAGCGTTCTGCCTGTGTAAATAAGATCCTTGCGCTTGTCATACATTGACTTGTCAATTAAAAAATACTCCTGCTCGGGGCCAACAGTAGTGATAACATTTTTTGCGGAGGTGTTTCCGAATAATTTTAAAATACGCATTGCCTGCGACGATAAAGCTTCCATTGACTTTAAAAGAGGGGTTTTCTTATCCAGTGCCTCTCCTGTATAGGAACAAAAGGCTGTCGGGATGCAGAGCGTACCGTCCTTTATGAAAGCGGGAGAGGTGCAGTCCCAAGCGGTATAGCCTCTTGCTTCAAAGGTTGCTCTCAATCCGCCTGAAGGGAAGGATGAAGCGTCGGGCTCACCCTTTATGAGCTCCTTGCCGGAAAACTCCAAAATAACCTTACCGTCTGATGTCGGGCTTATAAAGGAGTCATGTTTTTCAGCGGTGATGCCTGTCATGGGCTGGAACCAGTGAGTGAAATGAGTGCAGCCCTTTTCTATAGCCCAATCCTTCATTGCGTTTGAAACTACCTCTGCAACTGCGGGATCAAGAGCAAGACCTTCATTGATAGTCTTCTTCAAAGCTTTATATGTTGACTTGGGAAGACGCTCTTTCATTACCGCGTCGTTAAAAACATTTGAACCGAAAAATTCACTTAAATTGCTCATTTTTATATCCCCTTTCTAAAATGAAAATAATTATTAATTAATTTATATTGCGGAAAAATAAAAAAAGCGCATCAAAATAAATTTGAAACGCCTTTGTCCGTCTAAAATTAAATAAGTTTAAAACGCCATTGTTTAAACATTTTTATTTTTCTCAATATATATACTAACGTTTTTTTATTAAAAATGCAAGTTTTAATTTTAAAAAATTCATAAAATTTATGCTTTTATGGATTTTATTATCTGCTTTAAATTAAAGAAGGAAAGCAGGCGGATAATATAATTTAAGTCATATATATCTCCTGTGGGCTGCCTCCACGCATACAGTCGGTGTCTTCATTTGTGCAGCCGCTGTAGCTGTGCCGGTGCATACAGCCTTGCTCAACAAACCCTTCTATTTTATGCACATGCCCGTTTTCTGTCTTTATAGGCAGCCCTGTAATTGCACAATAGTAATGAGTGTGGGAAGCATATGAACAAGTTCCTCTTAAATAGTGAAAATGTACTGCATTAAAGCCCAGCATACTTTCGGTGTAGCCGCACATTCTGTGCTTATGGCCGTTTTCGGTATTAGTCTCAAGCTTGTACATGTGCAAATGATAATGCATTTTAAAGCTCCTTTCCGTATACACTAAAAGAAATTTCATTTTTATTTTCTGAAAAATAAAATTTTTCAGACTAATGGGAAAAACCTCCGTATATACTGTGGGATGAAAATTTTGTCCGGCAAATATGTAAAGTCCGTATTGAGGTTATAAGTATAAATTGTGCAAAATAATATGTTTTATTAGAAAAATTTTTTTCATTTATGGAAAAATTAATATATAAGGTATTTGTTAATTATATTTAACACTTTATTGACGCTCACAAGCTAAAATGCTATTATTAAATAGTTCAAAACCATAACTATTCAATAACTGAACAGTTATAGTTTTGAAGTTTTATAAAAGCTTTAATATGGGGGCTTGGGAATGAATAGAGAAATTTTGGTTGAAAATTTAATAGAATTTCTTCCTATACTTTATAAGAAATTTTTTAAAGGGCTGGATGTGTGTGAAATTACAAAGCAGCAGTTCGAGCTACTGTATTGTGTAGGCCAGTGGGATGAAAAGCCTATGACATATTATTGCTCCAAAATGCTGGTGTCAAAGTCGAACCTTAGTATAATTGCCGACAGGCTTATAGAGGAAGGATTTTTGGAAAGAAATACTTTGCCCGAGGACCGGAGGGTAATACTTCTAAGACTTAGCGAAAAGGGAAGGGGGTTTTTATGTGATCAAACAAACAAGTTCAAGAAGGAAATAATTAATAAGCTTGAAAAATTTGATGAAAATGATATAAAAAGGCTGAATGAAATTATGCAGGAGGCAAGGGAAATAGTTACTAAATTGGATTAATTACTAAAACAAAACAGGGAGGTAAATATTCATGAAATTAAAGAAGGCCATTATATTAACGCTGGGAATATCGCTTCTTTTAAGCGGATGCAGCTCCGGCACGTCGGATGAGAATGCCGAGGAGGTAAAGCCTGTTGCTATAAGCGTATCAAAGGTGTTAAGAACGGATATACAGAGCATAAAGACGGTAATAGGAAAGGTGAAGCCTTCACAGGATATTAGTGTGGTTGCAAAGACACCGGGAAAGGTCAGCAAAATTTATGTGGAAGTGGGACAGGAGGTAAAAAAGGGAGATCCGCTGCTTACAATTGAGGATAAGGATATAAAGCTTCAGGTGGAACAGGCCAAGGCAGCCTTGAATGCAGCCAGTGCAAACCTTGACAGGACATCGGGGGGGTCTATGGAGCTTCAGCTTGCCCAGCTCAAATCTACTCTTGAGACTACCAGAATGGCAATGGATAATGCAAAAACCGCTTACGAAAATGTTCAGAAGCTATATGAAAATGGGGCTGCCTCCAAAAGGGAGCTTGATTCTGCCGAGACGGGATACAAGACTGCATTGGAGCAGTACAATACTGCAAAGAGTGCGGCTGAGCTCACAGAGGCTAAGATAAACAGCGAGAGCATAGAGACAGTCAAGGCTCAGGTAAAGCAGGCCGAGGTGGCATATGAAATAGCCAAAACCCAACTGGAAAATATAACGCTTACCGCGCCTATGGACGGAGTTATATCAAAAAGGATGGTTGACGCAGGGGAATTTGTATCGAACGCCGCTCCCGCCTTTACCCTTGTAAATGTATCGGATGCCGTTGTGGAAATAAATGTTACGGAAAACATGATAAACAAGATAAATGTAGGGGATAAATACAAGGTTGTGTTCAAGTCTCTGGACAACCAGGAGTATACGGGAGAGGTTATAAGCGTAAGCCCTGATGCAGACCCTGCGTCTAACACCTTCCTTATAAGATTGGCGATATCCGGCGAAGAAGGAAAAATAAAGGGAGGAATGCTTGCTACCGTAAGCCTTGTTGAAGAGTCAAAGAAGAATGTTATGGCTGTTGCTATAGATTGTGTTGTGGAGGATGGAGGTAAAAAGGCCATTTACCTTGTCGACGGGGAGCTTGCAGTAAAAAAGGATGTCGTTACAGGGCTTTCCGATGAAGAGCTTTTGGAGGTATCAGGGGATTTTAAGGAAGGCGATACAGTTATATTTAAAGGACAGGATTTTGTAAAAGACGGTACAAAGGTTACTGTTATTAATTGACGAATGGAGGTGATAGGGTGAATATTTCAGAGCTTTCTATAAAACGCCCGGTAACAATTATAATGTGTATGCTCATTGTAGTTGTTTTCGGAGCGGTATCCTTTATGAGAATTCCAATGGATTTGATGCCAAGCATGGATTTGCCCATGGCTATTGTTTCTACTACTTATTCAGGGGTAGGCCCTGAGGAGGTGGAAAATTTTGTTACAAAAAATGTTGAAAGCGCTATGGCTACCGTTAACAATATGAAAAGCATTCGGTCTCAGACATCTGAGGGAACATCTATTGTTATGGTTGAGTTTACTGACGGAACCGACATGAATTTTGCTACGCTGCAGATGAGGGAAAAGCTTGACCTGATAAAGAACTATCTGCCTGACGGCGTAGAAAATCCTATGGTGCTTAAGCTTGATCCAAACATGCTTCCTGTGGCGCAAGTGGGAGTATCCTCTGAAAAGGGAGACGCCGTCGAGCTTAAAGAATTTGTGGAGGATACCATAAAGGCAAGGATTGAAAGGCTTGAAGGGGTTGCGTCGGTACAGGTATCAGGAGGAGCGGAGAGAGAGATCAAGGTTGAAGTGGATCCGGCAAGGATGGCGGGCTATGGGGTGCCCTTCAGCCAGGTTATAAACATACTTCAGATGGAAAATATAAACCAGCCGGGAGGAAGTGTTGAATACGGGAGTAAGGAGCTTATTGTAAAAAGCAAGGGAGAGTTCAGCTCCGTAGAGGATATAAAAAATATACCTATAACCATGCCCGGAGGCAGGGTTATATATATAAGAGACCTTGCAAATGTGCAGGACTCTGTTAAGACCCAATCTACATACACAAGAATGAACGGCAAGGACAGCGTAGGAATATCGGTGCAGAAGCAAACAACTGCAAATACCGTTAAGGTTGTAAATCTGGTAAAACAGGAGATAAATAAGATTAAAAGTGAAAACCCCGGCATAAATATAAGCATTGTTTTCGATCAGGGAATGTATATTGAAAAGTCAATTGGAAGCGTTGCGTCAAATGCGCTTGTAGGGGCTGTTCTGGCAATTATTATACTGTTTATTTTTTTAAAGAATTTCAGAACCACTCTTATTATAGCTATAGCAATTCCCGTATCTATAATTTCAACCTTTATCCTTATGTTTTTATCCAATACCTCCCTTAACATTATTTCAATGGGAGGGCTTGCGCTTGGCGTGGGTATGATGGTTGACAGCTCTATAGTGGTGCTTGAAAACATTTTCAGGCACAGGCAAAGCGGTGAAACGGTAATTAACGCGGCAATAAAGGGCGCAAAGGAGGTGGGCGGGGCTATTATTGCTTCCACTCTTACCACGGTAGTTGTTTTTGTGCCCATTATATTCACAGAGGGAATGGCGGCAGAAATATTTAAAGAGATGGCGCTTACCGTTACGTTTTCTCTTCTGGCGTCTCTTGTAGTGGCGCTGACGGTTGTACCCATGTTAAGCTCTAAAATGCTTAAAATATCGAGCAACGATAAAGAGAAGAAGAGTATTTTAAATAAGATTTTTGACGGATGGGGAAGGCTGTTTGACAGGGTGGATGAGGTTTACAGGAAAATCCTCAAAACCGTTTTAAGGAGAAGAGCTGTAACGGCTTTAGTGGTTATTACTGTTTTTATTCTGAGCATTGCGGCTGTACCGCTGATAGGCATTGAGTTTATACCGGAAACCGATCAGGGGCAGTTTATTGTAAACATAAGCCTTGCGGAAGGCACCAATATTGAAAACACCAATGAGATAGCAAACAGGGTGGAGGAAATAATAGCCTCTGTTCCCGAGGTGGAAAAAATATTTGTATCTGTCGGCGGAAGCAGTGAGATGGGCATTTCCACATCCTCAGAGAGCAATATCGCTTCTATTGATACAACCTTGGTAGCGCTGAATCAGAGAAAAAGAAGCACTGCCAATATTGTTGAGGAGGTCAGAGAGCAGGTTAAAAACATACCCGGTGCAAATATTGAGGTGAGCAATATCAGTATGAGCATGGGAGGTATGGGAGGCAGCCCTATATCAATAGAAATATCGGGTTATGATCTGGACCAGCTTAAGGCAATATCTTGGGAAGTGGAGGAAAAGGTTAAAGGTGTTGAGGGTACAAGGGAAATACAATCCAGTGTATCAAAGGGCAGGCCGGAAGCACATATTTATGTGGACAGAGACAAGGCTTCACAATACGGAATAAATACCATGATGGTGGCATCCGCAGTGAGAAGCGCGTTAGAGGGCCAGGTTGCAACCAGATACAGGGTTGGCGGGGATGAAATAGATGTAAGGATACAGTTCCCGCAGAATGAGGCGAAGACCTTTGAGCAGCTTAAAAGCATTAATATTTCAGCTCCCAACGGAGCAAATCTGGCTCTTTCGGATGTAGTAAAAATTGAGCTTAAGGAAGGCCCGGTGAGCATAACCAGAAATAATCAGACAAGACTTGTTACCGTTACCTCCAATCTCTACGGAAGGGATGTGGGGAGCGCCACCAGCGAATTGATGGAGGCGGTTGGTGAAATTCCTCTTCCCGAAGGATATTCGCTGACTTTTGCGGGGCAAAACAAGCAAATTGAGGATTCCTTTACGAGCTTAGGTCTTGCACTGCTGCTTTCAATCGTTCTCATATATATGGTAATGGCGGCACAGTTTGAATCCTTATTGCAGCCCTTTATAATAATGTTTTCAGTGCCCATTGCATTTTCGGGAGCCGCCATAGGCCTTCTGCTTACGGGAAGAACATTTAATGTAGCGGCCTTCATCGGCATAATTATGCTGTCGGGTATTGTTGTAAACAATGCCATAATACTGATTGACTATATAAACCAGCTAAGGCGCGGAGGCCTTGGGAAGGATGAGGCGATAATAAAGGGAGGGCCAACCAGATTGAGGCCAATAATGATGACCACCCTTACAACCGTTTTGGGAATGATACCCCTTGCAATAGGTATAGGAGAGGGCTCTGAAATTCAGTCTCCTCTGGCGACGGTTATTGTATTCGGGCTTTCATTATCGACTCTGGTTACTCTTCTCATTGTTCCAGTTGTGTATTCTCTGCTTGACGACCTGCACAACAGGATAAGAGGAAGGAAGAGAAAAGGGGAAAGGCCTTCGATAGCCTGACCTCTCCCACAAGTGTCATTACATTATTTGATTTCTCTTGCAAAAAGCGGCCAAGTGCCGCTTTTTGGCATGTCTGGGGAAATAGTTGCGGAAAGGCCTGCCTAAATGCTATTATTTACCAATAGAAACATCCTCGGAAATTGTGTTGTGGGAGGAGATTGGATGGGAGTAAGGGCATTTGCAGCCATATTTTTAGCAGTAAGCCTTCTTCTGACAGGCTATTCCGGCTCAAAGCCGCAGACATATGCTAAAAAGCAGGCTTCTTCTTACAAGGAAGAGCTTATTGAGCTGACGGGAGTGCCGGAGCTGCATATTGAAATTGACTCGGGTCATTTAGAGGCTTATTCATGGGAGAAAAAGGCTGTTAAGCTTGAGATTACGAGAAGGCTTACATGTGATGAGGGTGATACTGCAAACGGGGACGCGTTTAAAAACTTTTACTCACAAGTAGAATGTGACGGTAACAATATATTTTTTAAAAGCAGTTGTGGCAGAAGGGGCAGGGGTACAGACGATGCAGAAATTAGCCTGCGGGCTTTTATACCCAGAAAGGTTTCAAAAATAAGCTGCAAAATTCAAAGAGGAAGCATTAAGTTTTTTGACGATTTAAAGTGTGATTTTACCGCTGAGCTGGGCGGTGTCAGCACAGAGATAAAATATTTTGAGGGGAATATGAATCTGGAAGCGGACTCAGGAAGCCTCAGGATCGAGAATGGAAGAATAAGAGGAGATTTAAGCGTAAGCGTAGACACGGGAAATATATATATAAAAGCCCGCATTGACGAAGGCGGTAGCAGCACCTTAAGTACCAAGGCGGGAAATATAGATGTCCGGCTTCCATCAGATTCAAAGGTGAGCTTTGAGAATGTGGGAACAGTTGAAGTAAATGAGTTTACTGTAAGCAGCTATGACACTAAGGTTAAGCTGGACAGCGGCATTGGCCGGATTTTTGCAACAAAGTATTAAAGGGCCGCCTTTTTTATCATTCATCCTTTAAAAAGGCATTGTATTCCACAAGTGCCTCTGCCTGAGACTGCAAGCGTACATAATTTACCGTGTCAAAATTATTTATAAGACTGTTGACAATATCAGCGTCTATTTGATTCTTTTTAGCCATGGAGTTCAAAACGCTGAGGGCTTGCTCTATTTCCATTCCTTTTCTGTAAGGCCGATCCTCTGTTATTGCGGTAAAAATATCGGCAACCCCTAAAATTCTTGACCCTATTGAGAGATCTTCTTCCTTCAGCCTAAAGGGGTAGCCCTCTCCGTTGAGATGCTCATGGTGAAATGAGCTCCATGTGTTTATAACCTCAAAGCCCTTCACCTTTTCAAGTATATGGTATAAATAATAGGTATGGCTTTTCATAATATTTATTTCAGCTTTAGTCAGCTTGCCGGGCTTTTCCAGTATTTCAGACGGGATTGCCAGCTTTCCAAGGTCATGCATGTACCCTGCTGCCTTAAAAAGCCGGCAGCTTTCATCGGGAATTTTGAATATTTTTCCTAACAATTCGGCTACTGCGGCAACTCCGCTTGAATGAGTGGAGGTGAATTTGCTTCTGAAGTCTATAATCCGCTTATAAATAACAGCAATGTCCATAAACTCATCAGAGTGCATCGACAGGTATCCCAAATCAAAATTTCTGAAAATTGTGTCGGGATTGAGTATGGTGTCCAGCCAGAAGGCTTCTTTTGAGGATACCGACAAAAATGCCTCAACGATCTGGGGACTGAATACAGCTCCGCTATGCTTTTTTATAATACTCTGAATGTCATCGGTCTGGTTGATAATGTTGGAATTTGTATCAATCAAGCAATCCACTCTGTCTGCAAGATGTATTATATGGCTGCCTATATGTATTTTCCCCATGTCACAGAATTCACATGCCCCATAATTCCATTTAAGGTGATGATGCCTTATAATGCGGGCTGCCTGCTTAAAGAGGGGAAAATCCTTTAAAAGCCGGTAGCCCATCTCAGCGTGTCTGGTTGCGTGCTGATCCTCAAACCTTAAGGTTTCAATCCTTTCATTTAGAGATAAGGCCCCTGAATCATGCAGGAGAGAAGCAATAATTATATCATTTTGAATATCCTTGGGAAGCCCCATTTCTCCGGCAATTTTTAATGAAATATATGTAACCCGCTTATGGTGCCCGGTAAGAATGGGACTTACCAGATCAATAAGGCTGGAAATAGAAATTATTATGTCCATCAGCGCGATTTTTGAATTTTGAATTTGCATAAAAAGTCTCCTTGCGGTAATTGTATTTTAAAAATATTCATTCATAGCGTACATTATAACATATCGGTTTATAAATAATATAAATTTAGCTTTAAGGGAATATTAAAAATATAAAGTTGGTTTAAGGAGAGGCTTAATTTATGAGACGGGTTTTTATTGGAATGGCTGTGATAAGCTTACTGCTGTCGGGATGCGGCTTACAGAGACAAACGAAGACACCTGGTGAGGAAGATTTTATAAAGCTCCAGCATGAGCAGGGAGCTTATGGGCGCGGACTGAACGTTATAAGCTCTATTAAAGATGTAAAAGCAGGTGAAAGGTCACAAATCACAGTACAGGGGGATGCTGGGGGAGTATATGAAATTATATCCACTTACAGGGTGGGAGAAAAATCATACACCGTGCGCAGCACTAAAATGGCGGACAGAGAGGGCAGGGTTTCATGGGACTGGATTGTAAGCCCCGATACATTGCCCGGCATATATCCCATAACTATTTCAGGGAATGGAGCCGAAATCCTCAGCTCTTACTCTGTTAAGGAATAAAAAGTTTCGATTTACAGCTACTTGTTTAAGCTGCTGCTGTCGTCGTTTTGCCGACAATCCTGTATATCATCCACAAACACTTGATTTTCAATAATTTGATAAACGATCCGATATCTTTTGCTTGACAATATATAGCGGTATTTGCCGACTGTAAGATATGGGCGATTATATGCGGGATAACGGAACGGATCGGTTTGGAGATTGCGGATGTTTTCAAGCAATTCATCCAAAAGCCTGTTTGCTGCATTAACGCTGACACGCGCTAAAAATTCAAAATGCTCATACATTCTGTCGTTTGCATCGGATGCAATAATCACCTGATATACCTTTTCGCTACTCTCCATGCTCTGCTCCTCTGGCGATTGCTTCCCTCATGTTTTTTTCGAACTCATCAACAGTATATCCTCCCGTTCCAAGCAAGCGGGAACGTTCTGTCGCAAGCAAATGCTCGGCTGCCAGCAAATTCTCCTCGCGCCGGTTGAAGGTTTCCATATCCATGATAACGGTATCGCCGACGCCATTTCTTGTTAAAAATACAGGTGTTTTCGTTTTGCGGCAAATATCAGCTATACTGTTGTAATTTTTCCGAAGCTCACTTGATGACTTAATTATTGTACTCAATTTTCTCACTCCCGATAGTCAAATTTATATCAATATTATACCCTTATGAGACTAAAATAGCAATGGCAGAATTGCTGATAATTGCTGATTCTCAGAGTTAACGGGATTCAAACTGGCTTTCGAAAAAGTAAAGTGAAATTAATACATCGATTAAGTAATTCCTACGTTCCCTTGTATACTTCTTGTTTTCTCGTGTTTTCATGTTATAATAGAGTTGTTTATTTGTGCTATTTAACCTGGCGAGGTGGACAAAATGGCGATAAGTTACAAAAAGCTCTGGAAACTCCTTATAGATAAGGATATGAAAAAGAAAGCTCTGCAAAAGCTTGCAGGTATCAGCTCTGCTTCAATAACGAAGCTCGGCAAAAATGAAAATGTAAATACTGAAATACTTGCGAAAATATGCAAGGCCTCGAATTGTGACATAGCCGATATTATGGAAATGAATGGTGAAGTAAAATGATAAATTGGAGATGGGGATATTTATGGATTCTTATACACCACATCAAATAAGATTCTTTGCAGAGCAGTTACTGTTAAAACGCCCGCAGTCAAGTATTGACGGGCTTGCTTCGACCATGTCCGGCGTTAAGGTTGACTTAAATCCCCATCAGGTAGATGCCGCATTGTTTGCTTTGAAATCCCCGCTTTCCAATGGCGCGCTTCTCGCAGATGAAGTCGGCCTTGGCAAAACCATTGAGGCAGGTCTTGTCCTTGCCCAGTGCTGGTCAGAGCGCAAACGGCGCATCCTGCTTATTGTTCCCGCCGCACTCCGAACTCAATGGCGGACAGAGCTTGACGAAAAGTTTTATATAAAATCAAGAATACTTGAGTCCACAAACTACAATAAAGCCAAAAAAGACGGAGAATATAACCCATTTGATATAAAAGATGAAGTCGTAATCTGTTCATACAATTTTGCATCGCTAAAAGAAATTGACGTCAAATCTATCGCTTGGGACTTGGTTATTATTGACGAGGCGCATCGACTCCGTAACGTTTACAAATCCAGCAATGTGACCGGAACGAGGCTGCGCCGTGCCCTATCCGGCAAGCGCAAATTATTACTGACGGCAACACCGCTCCAAAACAACCTTATGGAGCTTTTCGGTTTGGTAAGTATAATTGATGAGCATGTGTTCGGGGATGCCCGGACATATAGGGATATGTATGTCTCGGTAAATAATGAAGAAATGCGTAATCATGCATTGAAGCAACGATTGAAGCAGTTTTGCAAACGCACCCTGCGCAAACAGGTTACCGAATATGTTAATTACACAAACCGTATAGCCGTTTTACAGGAGTATACACCGACGGCAGACGAGGAAACTCTCTATAATTACGTTTCAGATTATCTGCGTTCAGATAGACTCTATGCCCTTCCCCAAGGGCAGAGAACGCTGATTACACTGGTGTTGCGCAAGTTGCTTGCATCATCATCCTTTGCGATCTCTGATACCTTAAATTCGCTGATAGAACGGCTTGAAGGGAAGCTAAAAGGCATTGAGAAAGAACTTTGTCTTGATGATTATGACACATACGAAGAATTGCTTGAAGAACAGGAAGATGCTGATGGTTCGGCATCGGATGATTTACTAAAAGATCGTGAAGGCATAAAAGCAGAATTAGATGAGCTTCGAAAATATTTCGACCTGTCAAGAAGCATTACATACAACGCCAAAGGGCAAAACTTACTCTCTGCACTGAAGCAAGGCTTCGAGAAAACCGAAAGCCTCGGCGGTAAACGCAAGGCAGTAATATTCACAGAATCCCGCAGAACCCAAGAGTACCTGTTGAATCTGCTTTCTGATAATGGGTACAGCGGTGAGATTGTTTTCCTCAATGGTTCAAATAACGATAAAATATCTAAAAAAATATATGCAGAATGGAAAGAACAGCATAAAAATGATGGAGCTATCTCCGGTTCTCGCCAGGCTGATATGAAAGCTGCCGTTGTTGAGGAGTTCAGAGACAGAGCCAGCGTCCTCATCGGTACAGAAGCAGCTGCCGAAGGTATTAACCTACAGTTTTGTAGTTTGATAGTGAATTATGACCTCCCTTGGAATCCACAACGAATAGAGCAACGCATTGGCCGCTGCCATCGGTACGGTCAGAAAAACGATGTTGTGGTTGTGAATTTCCTTAACCGTAAAAATGCAGCTGATGTTCGTGTATATGAACTGCTCGACCTGAAATTCCGCCTTTTCAGCGGCTTGTTCGGCTCCTCCGATGAAGTGCTTGGTTCAATCGAGGCAGGTGTCGATTTTGAAAAACGCATAGCATCAATTTATCAAAACTGTAAAAAGCAAGAACAGATACAAGCAGAGTTCGACCGCCTGCAAGAAGAACTCTCCGAACGTATCAACGAAAAAATGTCTGCTGCCCGGCAGTCAATCCTCGAAAACTTTGACGAAGAAGTAGCAGCCCGACTCAAAGGGTGTCAGGAAGATACTCTGATGGGTCTTGATAAATTCAGCCGCTGGCTGTGCAATTTCTTCATCATGCAGGGCGCTGAACGTGTAGAACCGCTAGACCAGTGGCGATTTGCTTATACAGACGATGGCGTTCGTATTACATATAACGTGCAGTGGAAAGACGCAGAACGTAAGGGTGATATATTTCTGCGCAAAGACGATCCGTTACTGCAAAAATGGCTGAATCATGCGCTTTCTGTCCCAGTGCCGGCTGTGAAGCTCCACTTTGACCACACAAATTCGCCGGATCATAAAATCAGCTTTCTGGAGAGTCACCCGAATTTAAAGGGAATATTCTCGCTGGACAAGCTGATATATACAGGCTTTGAAAATGAAGAACACCTTATATATTCTGTTATCACAGAAGATGATACCGAGATTGACGAAGATATGGTCAATCGCTTTATGGAATTGCCTGCCTCAATAATTGGCAAATGCGACCCTGAAACTGAGGAGTTGGTTAAAAAACGCAGTGCAGGAATTGCAGAACAACAAGCGAAAATCGAAGAGGAAAACAAAAAATACTTTCTGGAAGAATGTGCCAAGCTAGACGCCTATAGTGAAGATTTAAAAGAAGGTTTACAACGTGAGCTCAAGGAAATAGGCAAGGAAATTACGGAGAAAAAACGGATTTTCAAGAGCAGTACCGACCGACCGCTTGCAGAAATGCTGGATATGAAAGCCGAAGTGAATAAGCTTGAAGAACGGCGCAAAAAAATGCGGCGAGAACTCTATGAGCGCGAGGACGAGATTGACGCCGCGAATGAGCGTTTGCAGGATGAAATTCGCTCCAAGCTGTCTGGAACATCAAGAACAGAACACATTATGATGCTCTCTTTTGAGATTGTTTGAGGTATGGAGGGATAAAAATGTCGAACCTGAATGCCGAGGAATATAAAACTTTTGAAAGCATCAAGCATGATCGGGAAAACGGAACTGAGTTTTGGCATGCTCGTGAGCTTGCCGAAGTTTTGGAATATGTTCAGTGGAGAAATTTTCAAAAGGTAATTGACCGAGCAATTCTTGCCTGTAAAAACAGCGGATTTGAGGTCAACGACCATTTTGCTGAGGTCAGCAAAATGGTCGAGATAGGGAGTTTAACACAAAGAAAAGTAAAAGATTATGAGCTCACACGCTATGCGTGTTACTTAATTGTTCAAAATGGTGATCCGCGAAAGGAAATTATTGCGCTGGGTCAGACCTATTTTGCCATACAGACCCGCCGACAGGAAGTCCAGGACGCTTTTAATCAGCTCGATGAAAATAATAAGCGCCTGGTTGCACGCGGTAATATCAAGCAGTGGAATCAGCTTCTTGCGGAAGCTGCACATAATGCAGGAGTTATTACCGATGAAGAATTCGCCATTTTTCAGAATGCCGGATATATGGGGCTTTATGGCGGAATGACCGTTTCAGATATTCATGTGAAAAAAGGCTTGAAGAAAAAGGAAAAAATTCTTGATTACATGGGCAGCACCGAGCTGATTGCCAACCTGTTCAGGATTTCTCAGACAGAAGAGAAGCTAAAACGGGATGAGGTTACAACTGCTGCCGTTGCAAACAACACTCATTATGAGGTTGCTGAAAAGATTCGCAAAGCTATTATTGAAATGGGCGCCACTCTACCGGAGGACTTGCCTGTGCCGGATAAAAGTATTCAGACAATTGAGCGGGAAGAAATTCGCAGGCTCAGGAATTCAAAGAAAAAGTTGATGTTAGACGAATAAGGGGGATACATATCATGCAAAAACTTGAACTCACATGGATTGGTAAGGGCAGCGAACCTGCCGAGGAGCCGCGCATATTGTTGCATGACGCTTCGAAAGATTACGGTGATCCTGCCGCAGAGAATATGCTTATACATGGAGATAACCTGCTGGCATTGAAGGCTCTCGAACAGGAATTTGCCGGACAGGTGAAATGTATTTACATAGATCCTCCGTATAATACTGGGTCTGCGTTTGAACATTATGATGATAATCTTGAGCATTCAACGTGGCTGTCACTGATGAAGCCACGCATTAGCATATTGAAAAATTTACTGAGTGACAATGGAAGTATTTGGATCACGTTGGATGATACCGAAGTGCATTATCTAAAAGTGATGGCGGATGAAGTCTTTGGGCGGCGTAATTTTCTTGCCAATATCATCTGGGAAAAGTCAGATAGCCCTCGCATGGATGCAAAAATATTCTCTAGCAGACACGATCATATTCTTGTCTACGCAAAAAATGTGGACAGTGTATTGATAAACCGGCTTGTCAGCGAGGAAATCCCAGCTCACTATAATAAAACAGATGCCAGCGGACGACGTTACTATTTGAAGCCGTTGCGTTCAATGGGGAAAAATGATGCTCGCGAGGCCCGACCCAATCTGTATTATGGCATAACTACGCCCGATGGCAGTACAGTGTTCCCTATTAGGACAAATGGTTCAGATGGCAATTGGCGTTGGAGCAAAGACAAGGTGATCAACAGTCCCGACATGATAGAATGGATTGATGGCAAAAAAGGCTGGATGCCATACTATAAAATCTATGCCGATTCCTTATCCGGCACTCCGCCCGAAACCGTATGGCATCACAATGAAGTCGGTAGTAACAGGACATCAAAAATTGAAATCAAGCAGTTGTTTGGGGGAGATAAATCTTTTGACACGCCAAAACCAGAGCGGCTAATCCAACATGTTCTGCAAATTGCCACCAACCTTGATGACCTCGTCCTTGATAGCTTCCTCGGTTCTGGCACCACAGCTGCGGTTGCGCACAAAATAGGTAGACGCTATATTGGTATTGAGCTTGGCGATCACTGCTACACTCACTGTTTACCCCGCCTCAAAGCAGTGGTTGATGGCGAACAGGGTGGCATCTCCAAAACGGCGGAATGGAAAGGCGGCGGGGGCTTTAAGTTCTATGAGCTTGCTCCCACTCTAATTGTTAAGGACAAGTATGGCAACCCAGTCATCGATACCAATAAATATAATCCAGAGATGCTGGCGGCAGCAGTAGCAAAATTGAATGGATTTATCTATTCCCCTGATCCGGAGGTGTTCTGGAAGCAGGGCAAAAATGTTGAGAATAGCTTTATTTACATTACTACACAATATTTGACCGCAAAAGAACTCGACGACATTGCCCGCGACCTGCCCGATTATGAAAAGCTGCTTATATGCGCCCCGGCATTTGATACAGGGCTTGGGAAGCGCTATGACAATATAGATGTGAGGAAAATACCGCAATCGGTTCTGAACAAATGTGAATTCGGTAAGGACAATTATAACTTAAATATTGTCAACCCGCCGGAGATTGATGAGGAGGAATGGGATGATGCTGAATAGTAACGCTAAATTTATCAATAACCGCCTTGCCCTTCGCCCGCCTCAGAGGGATAGTTTAGAACGCTTTCAGCAGATTGTGGATATCCTATCACTCTCCAAAACGCCAGACTTGATTGAAGAACTACAAAAGATCCGCGAAGCGTTTCCGACGTTAACAAGCTTCGAACGGGACTTCCCGTCTGTTTGCTTCGCCATTGCCACCGGTATCGGTAAAACAAGGCTCATGGGAGCACTTATTGCTTATCTGCACTACCAAAAAGGCATAAAAAACTTTTTCGTGATGGCCCCTAATCTAACGATTTATAAAAAATTGAAGGCTGACCTGGGCGATCCCGCTTGTGAAAAATATGTGTTTCGAGGGCTGGACAGGTTTGTAAATCCGCCACGTATAATAGACGGAGACAATTACGAGGAATTCCGTTACTCACAAAAGATTGGTTACAGTAATATTATTATCAATATTTTTAATATATCTAAGTTGAATTCCGAAAGTAAGACGTCTAATGGTAAGCCTGCCCGTATCAAACGGCTCAATGAAGTATTAGGCGAGTCATATTTTCAATACTTGCAGTCCCTTCCGGATTTATGTATCTTTATGGACGAGAGTCACCATTACCATGCTGATCGTAGCTTTGACGTTATTAACGAATTGCGCCCTATATTGGGCGTGGAACTCACTGCGACGCCCCAGATTCAAAACGGCACACGCAAAATAGACTTTAAGAATGTGGTGTATGAATATTCGCTTGCCCATGCGCTGAATGACGGACTGTATGTCAAAGTGCCGGTGGTGGTAACCCGCAAGGATTTCAGGCCGGAGGAATATTCGCCGGAACAGCTTGACCATGAGAAATTAAACGATGGTATCCGCATCCATGAAGAAACCAAGAGCAAGTTGGATGTGTATGCCCGCACCTTCCGTAAGCCGTTGGTTAAGCCTTTTGTACTTGTTGTTGCCAAAGATACTGAACATTCCCGTCAGATTAGAGAATATCTGACCTCGACGGACTTCTTCCACGGATATTATAAGGACAAGGTTCTGGAAATTAACTCTGCCCAGCGTGGAGCGGAAAAAGATGAGAATATTGAGCTCCTTCTCTCTTTAGAACATCCTGTTAACCGCATCGAAATAGTTATTCATGTAAATATGCTTAAAGAAGGCTGGGACGTTACCAATCTCTATACAATTATCCCTTTGCGAGCATCTGCTTCAGAAACTCTTACTGAGCAAACCATTGGGCGAGGACTGCGTCTTCCATATGGACAACGAACAAGAGAAGATGAAGTGGACCGCCTGTCGATTGTAAGTCACGACCGATATGAAGCGATAGTCAAGCTTGCCAATGATCCAAATTCGCTTGTAAGAAGGGTTTACTATATCGACCCCGCTGATCCTCAAAATGATGAACAGCGGGAAACAGTAGAATTGACGTCCGTATACGATGAACTGACGAATGCGGAAAGTTTTACGGAGCAGCTCGTCCTTACCCTGAATGAAACTGCGTCTGAACATGTTGTCAGTAAGCCTACGGAGCAAGCGATGCAAGTGGCTCAATTTATCGCACGACTTGCGTCAAGGACAGTCATGGAACTCGGCAAGCAGGTCAAAACTTTTGATGCAACCACGGATGAGGAAACAAAGAAACTTGTACATACCAGCATCGTAGCTGAAACCATCCGTCAATTCCCCACGCTTGAATTGAAAAAAGAGGACTTGACTGCAGTTGTTGAAAAAGCGATTGAAACCTGCACCCAGGCACTGACCGAAAATATTATCCCCATTCCTCAAGCGGTGGTACAGCCTTTTACTGAGGTTAAGCATGGATTTTATGATTTTCAATTGGACACCAGCAATATGAAATGGCATCCTTCGGAGGATACTCTTATTGGGACGGAGTTACAGGAAGGCGGCGAAACTTTCGAGTTTAATGCAGATTTTGCGCTGTTTCCCAAAACCGATACTGTCGAAAATGAAATCGTGAGGCATATTATCGTCCACGATAACGTTGATTACAGCACTTCCTTCGAGCTTATTTATTCTCTTATAGCCGATGCCAGAAAGCACTTTTTGTCGTACTTAACTTCGGAGGAAACAGAGAAAGTCATGCGGGACCGCCAGCGTAGCTTGGCACAGATTATTTATGCTCAGATGAACGAACATTTCTACAAAGAGGAAACCGGGTATAGAGCTTCAAACATGCGCCCATTTACTCGGATCGAAACTGGATTCGGCGGAAAATTCAAATCGGATGACCTCTACGACTTGCGTGCAACCATGCCCGATTCAGAGGTGAAATCCAAGATATTTAAAGGATTTACTAAAGCATGCCATACCCTATATAAATTTGATAACAACACAGAGCGTAAATTCGCTATTGTGCTGGAAAACGATACAGGTGTTCTCAAGTGGATGAGGCCTTCGGCAAAGCAATTCAATATTTATTACGGACAAGGTGGAGTAAGTCGTTATGAGCCAGACTTTATTGTTGAAACGGCTGATACCATTTACATGGCCGAAACGAAAGCTGCTAATGAAGTGCAGAATGCGCTACAAAACAAGAATGGTGATGTTTGGGTGAAGTCAATCGCCGCGCAGGAATATTGTCGCGCAGTTACGGAATGGAATGCAAAAAATGGCGGAAAGCCTTGGGAATATGCGCTTATATCGCATGATGAAGTGCGGCTGCAATCCAGCTTCACTTACCTTGCCAAAAATAGAGTAGCGTCGGAACAATTAACTTTAGAGGTGTAATAATGCCGAACCGAAGGGATTCTTGGAATCAGAACTTCTCCCGCTGAGGTAAGATATGCGCTATTAGAAAGGAGCGACGAGGAAAGCTTCATATGGGAATGCGCCTAAAGCCACGCGTTTTATTTCAGCCCGTCCCTTCTGTATTGTGCAATGAGGAGGTCTACCATTCTGCCGTAGCTTTTAACCCCGTCCTTTTGCAGATTGGCCTTAAGGTATGTATCGTTGATTGAGTCTGCCGCCTCCTGTACAGGCCCCTCAAATTGCCTCCAATATTCATTTAAATAGCGCAAATCTCTTATAACCCCTTCGGAATAAAGCTCATAGAGACGGTTGAAGCTTTCTCTGTCATTTCTGAACAAGGCGTTCATTGAATTTATGGCGGCCAGAAGCGTTCCTGAATATTTGAAATCGGCATAGGGATTCATGGTGCAGGCCACATACGAAATATAATTTGCCTCATCCTCCCTTGCATAGCCGCGCTGGTGAGCCATTTCGTGACATGCGGTGCTTAAAATAAACGGGTGGGGGATATCGGTATTGACATTGGCTTCGGCAGTAAACGGGAAGTATACGCCTGTCAGTCCAGAATAGGACATGAGCGTTGAAAGCAAAATTCCTTTGGGAGGGCCATAGCTCCCGCCAAGCTGGGGATAAAGCACCGAGGCGTTGTCAAACCCTTTATGGGCGCGTCTGAATGCTTCCGCATACCCTTCAGGCAGATACATTACTCCCCGTGAGTTTTCGCTGACCTCATCCCGGAATGAGTTTGCCTTGACAATTAATGCCTCGCACACCTGTGCAAGCTCCGAAACTTCCGAGGGCCTGATATCAAGTCCGGCAGCCTCAGAAAATGGAAGCCTGTTGTAATTTAAGCCCCATGTGACAACAAACAGAAAATATGCTACCGACACGGCACTGAAAAGGTTCAGAAAAAAACGCATTATAATTTTTCTCCTATTTTCCTTTTGCCGTAGGGAATTAGAGACGGTATAAGCAATATACCCTATAAATATTGCTGCCAGAAGAATTAATATTAATTCTGCCACCGATACGGGTATTGCTCCTGTGACAATGCTTACGGCACTTATAAAGAATTTTGCCACGCCATTTGAATAAAAGTGTTCTACTAAACCGGGTATAAGTGATAAGGAATAAAACAATATTGCTCCCACAGGCAAAAGGAGAGCGATTACTATTCTTTTTGCATTTTTTCTAAGCATATCAATACCAGCCTTTTTATATTTAAGTATAAAACATATATATATTTCATAGTAATATTTCAGCAGCATTTTGTACAGGTCAAAAATTCTTTTGACAGTATATTATATATGCCACTATAATTATTATGTATTAAAGCAATTAATATATAGGGGGGATTTAATAATGTACTCAGGTTTTTGGAGGAGGTTTGTCGCCAGCTTGATTGATGCCCTTGTTGTAGGTGTAGCGGGATCTATATTGAGGGCAGCAGCGGGTGATACAGCAGGAGGGCTTTTAACAACTCTTGCGGGATGGCTCTATTTTTCAGTAATGGAAAGCTCTGAGAAGCAGGCTACTCTTGGCAAAATGGCATTGGGAATCAGGGTTGTTGATGTCGACGGAAACAGGGTATCCTTTGCAAGGGCAACGGGAAGGTATTTTTCAAAAATTATTTCAGCCATGATTTTACTGATAGGCTATATTATGGCGGCTTTTACTGCCAAAAAGCAGGCACTGCATGATATGATTGCAGGGACTCTTGTAGTGAAAGACTGAATTTAGGCAGTTAATTTTAATATTTTATAAAAACATGTGCCTGACAAGATATAAACCCTCTTATCAGGCACATGTTTTATTTTTTTCACAAAAGGTACCTAAGAATTGCTCTTAACATAAGCATCAAAAACCTTTTGAGTTATTCTTCCGCCGATTTTGCCTGCATCCGATGCTCTTAAATCTCCATTATAGCCCTGCTTAAGGTTAACACCCACTTCCTTGGCTATACCGTGCTTCATACTTTCAAAAACCTCTTTGCTTCTTGACATTATATCACCTCGCTTTATTTGTTGTTTTGAAGTGCTAATAATAATTTGGGCAATTTACTAAAGTTTATGCAGAATCAGGCCATGCAAATAATGGGAAGCCTGAACAAGATTAAAGGATTAAAGGATAGACAGGATTGAAAGATAGGCAGGATTAATAACAAAAGCACTCATCCTGTAAATCTTTTAATCCCGTAATCATGTTCAGACAGCTTGAAAATGCTTTAAAGTTTGCCGTAATTTTAATTTTGAGATTTTTAATTTATAGGTATAATCATCTTAAATTTCTTTAAAATTCCATATGGATAGTGTATAATAATGTAAATATATAGCGAAATGCCCCATAAATAAAATATTGAAGAACTTAAGAAATTTGTGCAGGATTTGCTGGAGAGAAGGTGGGAATCCATTTAGTAATGTCAGTGGCCTAAGGATTTATAAAAATACTAATTTTTCATGGAAAGGACATAAAAGTATGACTTTTTTAAAAAAAGGGGACAAAAAGGGACACCATAAATTATGGACGGCAATTTCCATATTCACACTGTTAACATTTTTCTTATCATCTGTTTTTTCGTTTAACACTGCTTTTGCACAGCAGTATTCAGAGCCGGAGGCTTTAAGCCCACATTCTCAGCAAAGCTACAAAATTATAGTAAAGCTTAATAATGAGACTGCGGCAGAGGCTGAAGCGCAGATCAGCCAGAAGAGCATGGCTCTGCAAAGAAGTAATTCTAAAAACACAGGTGATATTTTCAGCAGGTACAAGATAAAAAGCATGGAGCCTGTGTATAAGGGACTGGTAGGCTGGAAGAAAAAAACCGGAAAAACCGAAGCCCAATATTATAATAAAATCCAAAGGGATTTTACAAAAAGGTTTGCGCGGAGCAGAGACAATGCAAAGGCTGAGGGCGTTGAGCTGTCCAATACATATGTTGTTGAAGCGGATGTCGGCAGCCGTCAGGAATATGAAGAACTTCTGGAGCTTCTGAAAAAAGACCCCCGGTTTGAATATGCCGAAGAGAATATTGTAATGTCTATTGACATGACACCGAATGATCCGTATTTCTTAAGCAGAAGGTCATGGGGCCAGCCGTTTGACGATCTTTACGGAGTAAAGCTTGTTTCATGCCCTGAAGCGTGGGATACGGCGATGGGGGAGGGTGTAACGGTGGCTGTTGTCGATACGGGAATTGACAACACTCATCCCGATATTCTGGATAATATATGGACAAATACCGGGGAGATTCCCAACAATGGAATTGACGACGATAATAACGGATATATTGACGATATCTGGGGATGGAACTTTGTAAACGGCAGTAACAATCCGGAAGACGACCAGGGGCATGGAACTCACGTGTCGGGTACAATTGCCGCAAGCGGGAATAACGGAGTTGGTATCATAGGAGTGGCGCCGGGTGCAAGGGTCATGGCGGTAAAGAGCTTAAACAGTCAAGGGCTTGGAGATGCGCTGGATCTTGCCAGGGGCATTGTATATGCCGCTGAAAACGGAGCGGATATAATAAATTGCAGCTTTGGAGGTAGTGGCTATTCGCAGATACTTGAGGAGGCTGTCATTAAGGCAGTCGAGCTTGGCGCTGTTGTGGTCGTATCGGCAGGGAACAAAAACGATAACGCCGGTGAGTATTATCCTGCGGGCATAAAGGAGGCTATAACAGTTGCCGCTGTTGATAATATGGATCAAAGGGCGTATTTTTCCAATTGGGGAAGCTGCATAGACGTAGCGGCTCCGGGGGTGGACATACTGTCCTTGCGTGCTGCGCGAGCTGCACCGGGAGCTTCAATAGGCTCCGTGGTGGGGGATAAGTATGTAACACACAGCGGAACGAGTATGGCCGCGCCCCATGTAGCGGGCATAGCTGCGCTGATTCTGTCCAATAACAGGGAAATGTCGAATGCTCAGATTTCCTCGGCATTAAAAAGCTCTGCCGATGATATCATGTCCGAAGGCTTTGATTACTATTCAGGCTATGGGCGCGTGAATGCAGGAAAGGCGTTGCAGATAAACAGCTCTATTCAGGCGGAGATAGAAAGCCCCTCTCATGGAAGCTCTGTGAAAAGCAGCATAGAGGTAACGGGCAGCGCAAAGGGAAGCGGCTTCTCCGGCTACACGTTAGAGTGCGGAAAGATAATTGAATATGGGCAGGATCCTGCTTATTGGAGTATCATAGGGCAGGGAGATACCGAGGTGGACGGGGGGAAGCTTGGAGATCTCGATTTGTCAGGGCTTGCGGACGGCAGGTATGTGATAAGGCTGAGCGTTAGAGACAACAGCATTCCTCAAAAGAGGTTTGTCAACAGGGTAGAGATTGAGGTGGATCAGATAGGCTTTACCGCGCCTGAGGCCACTCCCGACCCAAGCTATGCCTCCGGGATTAGGCCGGGAAGGGTAATAGACATTCAGGGCTTTGCTGCCGGACAGACGTTCAGCAGCTACAGCATTGAATGGGGAGAGGGCTTAAATCCGACAGAATGGAATACTGAGGGAATTACACTGGAGGGCGGAGGCAGCCTTCCCGTATCCGGGGGAGCTTTAGGCAAGTGGGATTCGGGTGTATGCTCAGGAAAAGAAGGGTATTACCAGCTTAGGCTGCTTGTGGAAAATGACGGCTTTACCAATGAGGAAAGAACTATTGTGTACCTGCAGCCTGATTTAGCCTCCGATAACTGGCCTAAGAAAATAGATGTCCCGCTTGCAGAAAATTCGGGGGTTCTGCCATCGGACAGCTTTACGGGAAAGAACAGCCTTGTGGGGATTTATTCTTTGCAGCCCAAGCAAACGTTTTTTGCTAAACACTCTCACGATGGAACGCTTGAATATAAGCTGCCTTTTGTAAATGTCGCACACAGCCAGGTGGCGGTGGGGGACATTGACGACTTACCCGGAGAGGAAACGGTTTTTGTAAGGGATGATATGCTGTGCATTTTAAAGGGGGACAACTCATATACCGAATTTGCCCTGAACAGTGAATATGACTTTCGGAATAACCCTGTTATTCTTAAGGATCTGGATGGCGACTATGTGCCGGAAATTATGGTGCTGGGTGTAAACAGAAGCAATAGTAACAGAGCGTTATATGCGTATAGGCTGGATGGCTCTATTTTGGGCCCCAAATTTCCTCTTATAGCTTACGATGATTCCAGACGGTTTGATACTATGATGTACGTTAATTTTCTGGTGTTTGACATAAACAATGATGGTGAAAATGAAATTATAACGCAGCAGATGGATGACGGCTATATAACTACGCTGAATATTTACAGATGGGACGGCACGCCTCTTAACTGGCAGCAGCAGCAGCCCTCCTTTGCTAAAGCCCAATATGTACGGAATATGATAGGCGGGGATATTGACGGCGACGGTCTGGGAGAAATCGTAATATGGGCAGGAGGCCTGAATTACTTGGACATACAGTACATATATGTAATTAATTCCGACGGAAGCGTAAGGAGCGGCTGGCCGTATGCTGTCCCCGATTCGAAACTTGATATGGCGATTGCTGATATGGACAGGGACGGAACAGATGAAATTGTGTATTCACAACTGAATGAAATAAATGTGCTGCGGATTGACGGAACGCCAATGTCGAACGCTTGGCCCATATACAGGGAGCGGTATTACGGCAATTTTTCCATAGGTGATATTAATGGCGATGGTTATCCTGAAATAGTAGCATACCGCATATCGGAAAAAGAATATGTTTCATGGGATTCCGAAAGAAGGAAATATGTACATAATGAAGTGGTGGCCATTGACAGAAATGCACGGACAGCAGGTAGGTGGAGAGTTATTGGACCGGGAGGGGCAAGGCCCGATAAATCGTTAACCGGATCGTATTATTCAACGTCGAGCCCGGTATTGGGTGACTTTGACGGTGACGGCAGGGTGGATATTGCCGTCGCACAGGCATTATGGGATGAAAAGGATGTCATCACAGGCGGGGCTTTAGCGGTTATCGCAACAGGCGGTGACTATAGCGCGGATAACATGGACTGGCCAGTAAGGCTGCACAATACCCGGAACACATCGGTAAACATTGCGGAAGGGCCA
Organism: Anaerobacterium chartisolvens; assembly: GCF_003337415.1. Lineage (GTDB taxonomy): Bacteria > Bacillota > Clostridia > Acetivibrionales > DSM-27016 > Anaerobacterium > Anaerobacterium chartisolvens. The sequence continues at coordinate 46,904 of NZ_QPJT01000013.1, forward strand.
TTGCCGGATGTTACGGGAATTGCTTTGAATACTGCCTCGGCAAGTGTAACTGCGGGTAAGAAAATTAAGCTGGCAGCGTCTGTAACTCCGGCGGGAGCAAGCAAGAGCATAGTGTGGTCGGTGAGGGAAGAGAGTACTGGCGGTGTGGCTGAAGTGGCACAGGACGGCACAGTTACCGCAAGGCTCCCCGGTACTGCGGTAATAAGGGCGGCAAGCCGCTCTAACCTCAGCAAGTATGCCGAATGCGCGGTGACTGTTGCCGAGGCGCCGGAGGGAGTATTATTCGAGGAAGGCTTTGAAAGCTCAGGGGGAAGCCTTTTTGACGGATGGAGTGTTCAGCATGTCAGTGGCGACAGGGGGGTATGGAGCGTTGTCTCAAATGGAAACACACCTGTTGTAGATGCTCCAAGATCAGGGGCTAAGATGGCAAAGTTCAATTCATATGATGTTGCCGGAGCTGTTACCCGTTTATACAGAGATGAGGGCGTAAGCCTTGATGATGGGAGCCATTGCCTGAAATTCTGGATGTATCATGATATGATAACGAACCCGGGGAGCAGCATACAGGTTCAGGTGACTACAGACGGAGGTCGGAACTGGGTTAATGTCGGGAATGCTATTGACAGGTATGACGGCAGCAGCGGCTGGAAGGAGTATATACTGAGCCTTGATGAATATAGAGGCGCTTCGTGCCTGCAAATAGCATTTACCGCCACCGGCAATAGAAGCGGAAATATGTATCTGGATGATATATCGCTTATTAAAAGTGTGCCTGTATCCGACATTACATTGGACAGAAACTCTATGAGCCTGGCTATGTATAGGCAATCTCAATTAAACGCAGACATTCATCCCCACAATGTAACCGATAAAAATGTCATATGGGGGGTTCAGAGCGAGAGTGCAGACAGGGTGGTGGTGGTGTCTTCAACAGGCTCGGTTTTAGCACAGAACCGCGGCTGGGCTATAGTAAGAGCTACCAGCGTATGGGATCCGCGCAAGTATGCCGATTGTGTCATAACGGTAAATACCGAGCTTGTGCCTGTGACGGGGCTAAGTCTTAACACAGGTTCTGCCGATATCAGCGCAGGAGAAAGCGTGCAGCTTGAAGCTGTTGTATTGCCGCAAAACGCCACCAACAGAAATGTCAGATGGACGGTTGAGGGATCGGACAATGCCGCCACGGTATCAGCCACGGGACTTGTGACGGCAAAAGCGGAGGGGACGGCGGTAATAAGGGCTACCAGCACCTTTGACAGCAGCAAGTATGCCGAGTGTACGGTAACGGTAGGTTCGCAGGCGGTACCTGTAACGGGAGTGAGTCTGGATACGGAATCTTTAAGCATAGCAGAAGGCCAAAGCCAACTGCTTACGGCGCAGGTAATGCCTGAAAACGCCACCAACAGGGAAGTGGTGTGGACGGTGCAAAGCGAGAGCGCCGATGATGTAGCAACGGTGTCGGCTTCAGGGCTTGTGACAGCGATTAGCGCGGGAACGGCGGTAATAAGGGCCGCGAGTGCAGCGAATCCTTCCATATATGCCGAATGCACCTTAACAGTAAATATTCCCGTGATACCTGTAACGAGAGTGAGTCTGGATACGGAATCTTTAAGCATGGCAGAAGGCCAAAGCCGCCGGCTTACGGCGCAGGTAATGCCGGAAAACGCCACCAATAGGCAAGTGGTGTGGACGGTGCAAAGCGAGAGCGGGGATAATGTGGCGGCAGTATCGGAAACGGGGCTTGTGACGGCAATTGGCGCGGGAACGGCGGTAATAAGGGCTGCGAGTGCAGCGAACCCTTCCATATATGCCGAATGCACCGTAACGGTAACCCTTCCCGGTTCAGTAACAGCGATAACGCTTAACAAAACATCCCTCAGCATGTCCCGCTATAAGCTTGAGCAGCTTGTAGCAACAGTTGAACCTGAGAATGCGGCGAATAAGGCTGTTATATGGACGGTACAAAGTGAGAACGCCAGTAATGTGGTAATGGTTTTACAGACCGGATCAGTCAATTCATTAAACTATGGCACGGCTGTGGTAAGGGCAACCAGCGCCGCTGACCCATCCATATATGCCGAATGCACCGTAACGGTGAACCCGCCGGGAGATGCTATAACGGGGGTCAGCCTAAACAAAGCAGCGGTGACTTTAGAGGGCGGACAGAGCCAGCAGCTCGTTGCGGCGGTTGCACCTGCAAGCTCGGTGGTAAAGGGTATAACATGGAGGGTTATAAGCCAGAGCAGGGATAATGTGGCGGCAGTATCGGAAACGGGGCTTGTCACTGCGAATAATCCCGGTACGGCTGTAATAAGAGCGGTAAGCGTAGGCAACCCAGACAAGTACGCCGAATGCACCGTAACGGTAATCGGGCCGTAGAATATCCGGACGGCATTTTTTTTACTCACTTCCGGCTCCCCTCTTTTGAAAAGAGAGGGGCTGGGGGTGAGTTTTTTCTTTACCCCCAATAGAGGGACACTTTTGTTGAATAACCAATGTCATGCCCACTGACTATGTTAATTCTTGCATAATATTTAATTGCGCAACACATTTAGGTTGCATGTTGCTGGATTTGGCTGTATAATTATCGTGGTAATATTTAACTTATATTACATAAAGGTATCGCGGGACGCATAATTATGTTTGAAAATATGACAAATTATATAACGGATAGCTTAACGCTATAACAGCAATGCTCAAGAGCTGGGAAAAGAGCCGGCGAGCAAGATGAAATTGCATAAGCTCCTATTGTGTCATTAAGGCAAACAATACTAAGCGTTGCACTTATCGGTATCTATAAGGCACTGGAGGGAAAAGGATAAGGGGGTGAAGACCGGAAACAGATAAAGAAATTTTATTAATATCATAAGGTGATACACACCGAAGCATTAACAATAATTTGGCTACGCAAAGGGGGATGCATGAATGTTCAAAAAGACGAAAGCCAATAGAAGAATCAGCAGCTTTTTAATTGCCATGATGTTCACATCATTAATAAGCGGCATTTTTCCGGGATTACTTCAAACGGTGCAGGCAGCGGCACCTTTAGACTCGTCTCAGGCTGCGATTACCTCGATAAAGCTTCAAATCAACGGAGTGGATGTGGATGAAAATACAGCCTTGGATGAGCCTATTGACCAAGATACCGACGTGTCTCTATTCTACACATGGAAAATAGAGGATACAACAATTTTCAGCGAGGGAGACTACTTAGAGACGACGGTTCCGGCGGGTTTCAGAATAGCAAATGATGTCAGCGGAGATCTGGAACGTGTTGACGATACTCCTGTGGGAACATGGGAGCTGTCTAAGGATACGCGTCTATTGAGACTGACCTTCAACAACGATGCCGCAAATTTACTCAACGTAGAAGGTACTGTGACGTTGAATACACGCTTTGAATTGGAAACTGTTCCGCAAAACAACCCGGTAGTATTCAGATTTCCCATTTCAAACGGGGTGGAGAAGGTTATACAGATCAAATTCAGTCCCAATGGGGTATCAAGCCAGGTGGAAAAATCAGGAACCCCAAACAAAGGGGTAAATCCTGACCGCATAGAATGGATTGTAGACGTAAATAAAAATCTGAAAAATGTTTACGGTGCGGTGCTGCAAGATACGCTAGATGAGGGAATAAGCTTAGATACCGGTTCCATACAGATATATAGGCTGGATGTAGAGCTGGATGGAGGAGCTTATGTTGGAGACAGTATTGCTTTTAATCCTGGTGATTTAACTCTTAACGCGGACAGCTTTGAAATAAATCTGGGGGATATTACCGAAGCCCGGAGGATTATTTATGAAACTTTAATTACCGATACCTCAAAGTCTTCATTCACAAATACGGCCGATTTTGACGGTGCTTCATCGGAAGCGGGTGTGAATGTTACAAGGGGCTCCCTGCTGGAAAAAACATCGCAGACCGATAGGAGCTTCAACCCGACAGAAATTACATGGACGGTTTACGTAAATAAAGCGGAGGAAGCATTAGCCGATGCGGTAATAAACGATACTCTGCCGGAGGGTCTTGGTATATCTGAAGGTGATGTGAAGGTGTACGAGCTGACGCTTAATGATGACGGAAGTGTGAATACCGAAACAGAAAAGACGCTTGCTCCGGGAAGTATAAGCATTGTTGACAGGCTTCTTACTGTGTACTTAAATTCCATTGACAAGGCCTACAAAATAGAGTATGTCACACCTATTTTGGCCGATCCGTCCGATTTCCGATTCAGCAATCAGGTGGAGCTGTATGATAGCGGCATTATTCTCACTAATCCCGTAAGCAGTGAAATTTCCTATAAAAGAGGAGAGCTGCTTAAAAAGACAGGAACATCAAACATAGGGTACAGTGATAAAAGCATTGACTGGACTGTCGACGTTAATACCTGTGAGCAGGAAATAACAGGTGCTGTCGTAACCGATACCTTAGGAGCGGGACTGAGTCTGGACGAGACATCTATTAAAGTATACAGTCTTGTATTTAATGCCGATGGAAGTGTCAAGAACGAAACACAGGTGTTACCGCAGCCGACAGTAACATCGAGCCCTACAGGATTTACCGTTTCATTGGGAAACATAAGCGGTGCCTATAGAATAAGGTATAAGGCTGATATTACCGATGTCAACGCAAACGGCGGAACAGGCTTCAGCAACAATGCGGAATTGACAGGCACCGGTGAGGGAATAGGGCCGGGAGTTACGATAACAGATCCTCAGAACCCCTCTATACAGAATACGGCAATTAAAAGCAACGCTACCATTAACTATTCTGATAAGACCATGAATTGGAGTATAACCATCCGCCCCAGAAAGGAAGCGATGCAGTCTCTTATGATAACAGACACGTTTCCAAATGGTGGATTGGAGCTGAAAGACAGCAGCGTTGTGGTTAAAAAAGGAAGCATAGTATTAACTAAAGACACTGATTACACACTTGCCATGAATGGGCCCGACTGGAGGAGCGGATTTTTAATAAACTTCTTAACGGACGTAACAGGAGCCGACTATACAATAACCTATACAACAGCTTTTGACAGGGCATGGCATACCAAGCCGGGAGAACCGGAATACTATAGGAACAGGGCGGATATCCAATGGGAGGAGGCCACGGTGCCGGGGGTCACAAAGACCGCAACAGTTAATTCATATGGGAGGATTACTCCTGAAGCCGCCAGCAATGGAAGTAAATCGGGCGCGCTTCGCAGGACAGACAGGGCTATTGACTGGATTATTAATGCCAATTATTTATCCGAGCCTATTAATAGCCTGATTATAGACGATCCCATGCTTGGCAGCCAGGAGCTCGATACCGACTCACTGAAGGTTTATTCATATACCGTAAGTGCGAGTGGGTCCAAGGTAAAGGGATCGGAAGTTTTAACGGGCTATAATACCGAAAAAGCAGGGGATCATTTTAAGATTACCTTTGATGCGCCCATTAGCAGTCCATACATGGTTACATATACCACAAGGCTTGTGGGACAGTCCCAATCCCAATATACCAATACCGCAAGTGTGGGAAGCGAGTCATATACTGCGGCGGTACCCTTTGTCAATTCAGAGGTGTTTCTTAATAAAACAGCAATACAATCGGGGATGAAGGTTAATTGGAGCATTAATCTGAACAAAAGCCTGTCCGTTATTGAGAACGCCGTACTTAATGATACCTTGAGCGTAGGGCACGAATATGTGGAAAGCAGCTTCCGTGTATACAGAATTACAGGTCCAAATCCGGCAACAAACAGGGTCCTCTTAACAGAGGGTGCCGACTATGAACTGAAAATCAAGATCGCAGACCTTGTAACAGGAATCCAGTCGTTTACCCTTGGTTTTAAAGATATCATCAGCTCAGAATATGTGATTGAATATCAAACCGATATCACCTCTGACCAAAATGGCACAAGTCTCTCCAACAAAGTTGAGCTTAACGGTACGGGAGTTGTAATATCAAACGACACATCTTCAAAGACAATTGTGGCAGAAATTACAGCGGGATCAGGAACGGGAAGCGGGGTAAGAGGAAAACTGATAGTTAATAAGGTTGATGCCGACGATCTTACTGTTAAGCTTGCCGGAGCATTATTCCAGTTGATTAACGGCAAAGGGGATACAATCCGTGAGCTGGCAACCGATGCAAACGGTGAGATAATAATAGACAGGCTTAGCTACGGGAACTACATTTTGAAGGAAATAACACCTCCCACGGGGTATAAGCTGCCTTCAAGCAATGAAACCCCGGTGAAGATTGATGCGGCACAAAAGGCTGTTACTGTGAAAAATAACAGAATCAGGGGGCTGGTAATAGAAAAAACGGATGCCGACCACCCTCATATTAAGCTTGCGGGTGCCAAATTTGAAATCAGGAATTCAGGAGGTACTCTGGTAGGAACTGTTACGACAGGCAGTGACGGTAAAGCCGCCATCGACGGATTATCCTTTGGGGACTATACTTTAAAAGAGATAGAAGCTCCCGCAGGGTATCAGCTGCCTTCAAACAATGAAACCATCGTAAAGCTTGATACTGCACAAAAGACTGTTACAGTGCAAAATGACAGCCTGAGAAAGCTGGTAATAGAAAAAACGGATGCCGACAGCCCAGACGTGAAGCTTGCGGGTGCGGAATTTGAAATCAGGGATTCAGAAGGAAATCTGGCAGCAACGGCTACAACCGGCAGTGACGGAAAAGCAGCCGTTGAGGGATTAGCTTTCGGGAAATATACCATTAAAGAGACAAAGGCACCTGCCGGGTATGATTTAAATTCATCTCCAAAAACAGTTGAAATAACCAAGGATAGGCTGGAATTCGTGCTGACTATGGCAAATTCAAAGACATCTCCGGGCTGGACGCCGTCAAAGCCTAGTAAGGATCCTGAGAAGCCGCCTGAGAAAAAGCCGGATAAGGAGCCTGAAAAGCCTTCCGAAAAGCCGCCTGAAAAAGAGCCTGAAAAGCCTACTGAAAAGCCTACTGAAAAGGAGCCTGAAAAGCCATCGGTACAAGAAGAAACTACAACCAATACTCCTGTGAGCGGAGAAATTCCGGTACCCGATAATGAAGTACCTGTCATAGGGCAGCAGCCGGAGCATGGGACGGCGACAGTGGATGAAAGCGGGAAGTGGACGTATATACCTGATCCGGACTTTAAAGGCAAGGATAAGTTTATAATAATAATAATAGGGCCTGACGGGCAAGAGACAGAGCAGATTATAGAAATAGATGTAAATGAAATTCCCGAAGGAACACCAAATGTGCTTCCGAAAGCAGGAGAGCAGAGCAATATCGGCTTCTATATAAGCGGACTTCTGCTGATTGTGGCGGGGATATTTCTAAGAAGGAGAAAGACTGCATAGTGTTCAAAGCGGGGCGGGGAGAAATCTCTGCCCTGCTTTCTTTGATATAAAGTTTCACCGAGTTGCAATAAGGAGTATAATCAGAATGAAAAAAGTTCTATCGGTAATATTAATTTTAGCGGGCATAGGAGTTTTTCTCTATCCATATGGAGTGGAACGGTACCAGGATTACATGCGGTATAAGCTTCTCATGAGTCTGGAGCTGGAGGAGCAAACTGAGGACAGCTATGAATCTTGGGATTTGGGTGAAAAGACCCCTGTACATGAGGAATTGGGGCAAAGCATCAAACCAATAGAGCAAAATGCCGATGAGGAGGATTTGCGAAGGCGGCAGCTTGAAAAGGAGGAAGCTAATCGGAAAAAGAAAGAAGAGGAACGGAAGAAATGGAAGGAATATGTTGACTCTATTACAGAAGGAATACTGACAATAAACAAAATTGATTTGCGGCTTCCAATCATAACGGGGGCTTCCAAAGAGCATATGAATATTTCTGTTGCCGGTGTAGAGGGAACGGGGAAGCCTGGGGAGGCAGGAAACTACTGCATTGCGGGGCATAGAAGCCATGCCTACGGTAAAAATTTCAATCGTTTAGATGAATTGGAGCCGCAGGATATTATTGAGGTTAAGTGTGGAAAGCAGGTATACCGCTATATTGTTTTTGAAAAATTTGTAGTTATGCCTGAAGAGACGTGGGTGTTGTATAAAAAGATGGATTATGAAAAAGAAATTACGCTTATAACCTGTACCCCCATGTATAATCCCACGCATAGAATAATAGTAAAGGGACGGCTTGAAGAAGATGTGTCTGAATCTGGTGTAAAAAAATAGAAAATAGGCCAAAAGACATATGGAGAAAGAGTTGCTGATGAGGTATAATAAAATAACAAGTTATCAATAGAAGCTTTTCTTAAGATAAAGGCAAATCTGGCGAAAGCCAGTGGCGCAAAGCTATAGGGCCTTTTTATTAAAGTAAAATGGCAGCCAGCTACCAAAAGGGGGAGTTTTTTATGTGGAGAAAGTTTGTTATAAGCCTTTTTGCGGCAATATATTTAATGACGGCGGCATTCAACGTTTTTGCAAAGGATGATGTTATTTTTGATAAAAGCCATTTAAGTACAGGCATAATCAGGGTTAACTATAACGGGCAAAGCAGCTCAAAGCTCAAGTGCATGGTACAGAAGCAGTCTAACGCATATTATTACGATTTGGCGTCGGGAGACAGTTTTCCTCTTCAATTTGGAAATGGGGAATATACAATTGCCATACTTGAGAATGTTGAAGGGAAAAAATACAGGATAATTAAAAAGGATACAGTTAATCTTCAGCTTAAAAATCAAAATGATGTTTTTCTCACATCCATCAAGCTTATAAATTGGAATGAAAATGCCGATGCAGTTAAGAAGGCAAAGGAGCTCACAAGGGATTCAAAAACAGATATGGATAAGGTTATTGCCATTTATGAATATGTAACTCGGCAAATAGCTTATGACAATAAAAAGATAAGCTTGATAGGTCCTGATTACATGCCTGTTATTGATGAGGTTCTAAAAGACAGGAAAGGCATTTGCTATGATTATTGTTCCTTGTTTGCGGCTATGCTAAGGAGCGTAAGCGTTCCCACAAAGCTTATTATGGGGCATAAAAATGATATTGAAACGTATCATTCGTGGAACGGGGTTTACATAAAAGAGAAGGGAAAATGGCTTACGATAGATACGGCCTATGACTCCATATTACTGCAAAGAAATTTGCCCGTTTCAATGATAAAAGAGGACGGACAATACAAAGCAGATAAAGAGTACTGAGGCTCGGTATTATATTGTAAACATAATTTAAATAGGGGAAAGTAAAACGCAAGCTAAAGTATGGCTTGCGTTTTTTTGATGCTCTGAAAAGGATGCTGAAAAATAATACTATAATTTAAATTATTTCCCAATATATTACAACATATATTTGACAGCGATGAAATATTCTGATACCATATTTTATGGAATTATTGAATTATATTGCCATAATAAGATGTTACAATAAATAAAACCAGAAAAAGGTCGTAAATACATACATAATATGGATTGAAATACAAAATACACTGATTTAACGACATGGAGGTAATAATTTTGCCTTATCATAAATAGAAATTTTCAAGATCCAGATGTGGTTTAAGTGGTTTTCCAATTATATACCGCTTGTTTCTTTCAGTTACTTTAAGGCCATTAAGGTAATTGGGATTCAAATAAAAATACCACTATCGTGTAAAGCGCGCTGCATGAGAAAAGGTAAGAGGAAAGGAGGAAAATAATATGAAAAAGCTGGGTAAGAAATTACATACAACATATGAAACCATAGAAGCATTCGCTGAGTGTGTATGCGCATGTAATCTTTGCTCCATACTGATTAAAAACACTACAAGATTTAATAATAGAAATTTCAGAGATTAGCTTATATTTGATTCAAAAGCTATATTGGGAGGCTACATTGGTTAGGGCTTCCCAATATAACCTCATATCTTTTAATATTAAATATCCTATAACTGTACTGTTAATTGTTTAGGGACTAATTGTACAAGGAGAATTTGTATGCTTAAGAATAAACCTTTTATTCACCAGTTCAAGACACGTGATGGGTGCTATATATACGATGTAAATACAAATCGCATTTTGAGAGTTAGGAGATCCGTATATTATATGTTGCTTGAAGAGAACTGGTCTGCAGAAAGCCAAGAAGGTGAAGATGCCGCCACGATATTAAAAATGATGGAAGACGGGTTGCTATCTTCTAATAGAGTTCAGCAGGTTATACATGCTGAAAGTGAGTTGCTTCCATATATTTTAAATAGTGCTGTTCGCTCAATTACCCTTCAGGTTACCCGGCAATGTAATCTAAGATGCAACTATTGTGTGTATTCGGGAAGTTATTTAAATAGAAAGCACTCTAATCAGAATATGAGCTTTGACACAGCAAAAAAAGGTATTGATTTTTTAATCAGTCATTCCAATGACTCCAGAATAATAAATGTAGGCTTTTATGGGGGAGAGCCAATGCTGGAATTTGAATTAATAAAGAAATGCATATTATACGCTGAAGAAAAAGCAGAGGGTAAAAGCTTGTCTTTTAGTATTACTTCTAATGGAACTCTTTTAGATCACGCTTCTATAGAGTTTTTTGAGGAGCATGATGTAAGTTTGCTGATCAGCCTTGATGGACCTGTGGGGGTACATAACAGGAACAGAAGGTTTGCCGCTGACGGTGGGGGAACATTTAATAGAATCATGGAGGGCTTGGAGAAAATAAAGGCTGAATTCCCATCGTATTTTAAAAAAATAAGCTTTAATGCCGTATTGGATCCACAGAATGACTTTAGCTGTACTAATGAATTCTTTACAAGCTATGAAACTATTAAAGACTCTATGATAACTTCATCAGAAATCAACGGTGATTATTCAAAGGAAAAAATAAATATATCAGATGATTATGTTGTTAAACGTGAATATGAAATTTTTAAATTATTTTTATCTAAAGTAGGCCGATTGGATATAAAATATGTTTCAAAGCTTGTCACGCCATATTATGATCAAATATGGGCTATTATGCACGACAATCGTGTAATGACGGAAAGACTGGCTGATGATTTTCATCATAGCGGGCCATGTATCCCCGGTGCACACAAACTGTTCATGGATATAAATGGAAAATTTTACCCATGCGAAAGAGTAAGTGAAATTTCTGAAATGATGAAAATAGGAGACATAGAAAACGGGTTTGATATGAGTAAAATTTCGAAATTATTAAATATAGGCAGGCTGACCGAAGATAAATGTAAAGATTGCTGGGCTTTCAGATTTTGTACCTTATGTGCATCTTCAGCAGACGACATAAAGGGGTTATCTGCTGAAAATAAATTGTTACACTGTCCGAACGTAATAAAGACAAGTCAGGAGAGTATAAAAGATTACTGTACTCTCATGGAGTTTGGGTGCAATTTTGAGGATAACATGAATAATTATTAAGATATTAAAAATATGAAATACCAGGGGGGAGTAATAATGCCCAAAAGGGAAAGAGTAATGGTTTATCCTTTCGACGTTGAATTTGCACCAATTTTAAGGCATCAAGCCATGCTGGGTAACTACGATATTGTGTCATTGTCATCGCCAAACGGGTGGGGATTGTGCGGAAAAGATGCTGGAATTGCCGATTGTGGAGAGCCGATAGGTATAGATATCCATAGTGATTTCGATTTATTGCTGGATAATTGCGATACTGTTATTTTCAGCGAATCCCATATACCAGTAAATCCTGCAAAAATACTGTACCCAAAAATCAGCATGTCTATTGAGAAGCATAAGAATATTTTATGTACGGCGAATATTGATATTGAATTATATGACTCTATAGTTGAAAAATGCGATAAGCAAGGTGTTTATTTCAAGTATTACAATAACAGAAATTCATGTATATTGGATGAATGCGAAGATGAAGATATCTATAAAATCAATACTCCTATAATATTTGTTATTGGTATGGGAGAACGAACAAATAAATTTCAAATTCAACTTTCACTGCGTAAATATTTTATGCAAATGGGTTACAAAATTAGTCAAATCGGATCAAGAAGCTATTGCGAAATGCTTGGCTTTCATTCCATGCCTGCATTTATGTACAGTAATGCTATTAAAGATTATAAAAAAATCATCTTGTTCAATCATTATGTGAAAAGCATAGAGATGAGTGAGAAGCCAGATGCAATTATAATAGGAATACCAGGAGGCGTTATTCCATTTAATGATAAGTTTACTAATAGATTTGGAATGACGGCATTTCAAATTTCAATGGCAGTTAAACCTGATACTGCGGTTATGAGCGTTTTTTATGAAAAATATCAGGATAAATACTTCAAAGAGCTACATACAATGATAAAATACAGATTTGCCACGGAAATAGACTGCTATAGCTTGTCAAATGTCAAGTTTGATTGGGGCAATTCCAAACAAAATGGTATGATGTCATATGTTACCATTGATTCAAAAATGATAAATGAAAAAAAGAAAAGCTTTAGCTTTTTTAATTGTCCGGTTTTTAATATGCTCAATAGTGAGGATGCTGAACGAACAGGAGAATATTTAATGAATAGATTGCAAAATTATAGTGATGTGGAGTCTATATAAAGGAGGTTGTTGGATTTATGAAAGATACAGGGATAAGCGACAGGTTAAATAGCCTGTTTGTGAACAGGTTAAATATTAATTTTGATAATTATGAAGAAAGCATTTTAGATTCCCCCCTGCTTGGCAATGAAATAGGTCTTGCGGCAAGAGATTTAATCTATGTTTTTTTTGATATAGAAAAAGAATTTAATATACAAATACCACAGCATGATATAGCCTCAGGCGGGTTTAATACATTTAATAGTATATGTGAAGTAATATCTAAGCAAATAAAAATAAAATTATTGGAGCCTGTTAAATGAAGTTTAATAATGAGGATAAAAAAGTAATAAAGAGAATTTTATACTTGTTTAAACCATACATCAAAAAAGTGACTCTCATTTTGGTATGTATGTTAATATCAGCAGGAATAAGCATGATGATTCCGAGAATCAGTCAGCAGCTTATGGACAGGGGATTATTAGCCCATAATTATAAACTGCTCATTATTTTTACCCTTGCGGGATTGGCACTTCTTTTAATTGAGCAAGGCCTTGGTTTTATAGAAACAAAAAACCGGATATACCTTAATTCCATTATTCCATATACATTATCTAAAAATGCATTTAAACATACGCTTAGGATGAAAATGCAGTCTTTAAATGACACCAACACTGCAGAAATTATGAGTACCATAGGGATGGACGTAGGCAATATTGGCAGAATTTGTGACAGCAGCACATTTTATATACTATCAAGTATTTTTAAGATGGTAGGGGGATTTATCGGGCTATTACTCATAGACTGGAGATTAACCCTTATGGTAGTGGTAATTGTACCTTTCAGATACATACTTGTAAAATATATTGCTAAGAAGAGAAAACAGCTGTTTGAGGAATATTTGAAACTTAATAAGGATTTTGCTGCTTTCTATGGTGATACTGTATCCGGGGTCAAGGAAATAAAGCTTTGGGGTCTTGACAGGATAAAGATAGGCAAGTTCATAAAAGGCCAACGTGAGCTGATAAACATCAATATCAAAATGGGATTAATTGATAAGCTGAATGAGTTTTCCGAAACAGTATTATTCCAGGTAATAATGGACGTAATATACATTATGGGTGCATACCTTGTATTCCAAAACAGCCTTACAATAGGAGAGCTATTTGCTTTTATAACCTATAGTTCATATGTTACCGGGCCAATATCAGCCATACTGAATATTGGGTATAACTTTGTGAATATAATACCATCGGCAAAAAGATATTTTGATTATATGGACAGAGAAGGTGAGCCTTACGGCAGGAATAGGGGCACTGAAAGTTTCGCCGGCAAAGACAGTGAAGTGGTTATTACATATGAAGATGTGTCATTTTCATATACCAATGAAAAGCAGATATTGGACAAGGTTTCCTTTGAGATTAGGGAAGGAGAAAAGGTTGCCATAGTGGGTGCAAATGGTTCAGGCAAAAGCACCATTATCAACCTTTTATTAAGATTTTATCAGCCTACTTCAGGGAAAATACTGCTGAATGGAATTGATATAAATTCCATTGACCTTAGGGAATACAGAAGCATGATTTCTGTTGTGAGTCAGGATATGTATTTATTTAACGCCAGTATAAAAGAAAATATTACCCTCAATACAAAAACAAATGAATTGAACATACATAAAGCCGTAAAAGAATGTGGGATAGACAAATTTATTGAAAAGCTCCCAGAAAAGTATGAGACTGTGGTGGGTAAAAACGGTACCGGAGTATCGGGAGGAGAGAAACAAAAAATTGCTTTGGCGAGAGCTATTATCAGGGCTTCCAAAATTCTGGTGCTCGATGAAGCAACTGCAAATTATGATATGGAATCGGAGGCTGCGGTTAATAAATTCATAGGAAAAGAGCTTAGTCGAAAGACAGCAATTATTATCAGCCACAAGCCTGACATTTTAAAATATGTTAGCAAGGTTATTGTTCTGGAAAATGGCAGTATTGTTGATATCGGAAAGCATAATGATCTCTGTATGAGGAATGAACAATATAAAAAGATGATGGAGGCCCACGAAACTTTTAAGGATAATCAGGCTATTTAAGTCTAGTTTGTGTTTGATCCCTTCATTAAAACCTCGAGGGGCTGGGATTCAAATAAATAAAGCCATGTAATAGAAGAATTCGCGAACTTCTATAATGGTGAAGTTTGGGAAGGGGGTGAGATAATGAAGAAGCTTGGAAAAAACATAAAACCAACTAAAGAGACAGTTGAGGCCTATAGTTGTAGCTGTTCAGCTACGTGTTCCGGCTGCCCTTGTGCTTGTGGAGGCAATGGTACAGCATCATATTATGCAGGTAATGGTACCAGTAAGGCTATGGGTACAGACCTGGCTAGGGTTATTAATGCCTATAATAGTTAGGAAGTGGTGTCACGATATAACCAGAATAAACCAATATTCTGGTTATATCGTCTATTACTCTGCCTGTAATTATGTTATAACTAAGTGAAATTTTATTTGTGGTAAAACACATTAAAAATAAAGGAGTATCGTTATGAAGAAGGATAAGCCATTTATTCACCTTTTTAAGACTCCAGGGGGACATTATATATATGATGTTAATACAAACGCAATAATAAAGACGCAAAAATCAATCTATGACTTTTTGCAAGGCGGTCAAAGAAGCTGTGTTAACAATGAAGCATGCTTTGAGAGCAATGATAATAATGATACCATAAATGCAGTAAAAAAGATAAAAGAAAAGGGATTTTTATCATCAAAAAGAATTAAAGAGGTTTCTCATCCTGCTAACGATATACTGGAATACCATTTGGCTAATAAATTGAAAATGATTATTTTACAAGTTACACAACAATGTAATTTACGGTGCGAATATTGTGCTTATTCCGGCAATTATTTAAATAGAGGACATGCCAACCTTCGAATGAATCTCGAAACAGCCCAAAAAAGCATTGGTTTTTTGATAGATAACTCAAGAGATGTCGATAGGGTAAATATAGCTTTTTATGGTGGAGAGCCTCTTTTGGAATTTGAACTCATAAAAAATTGTATTCATTATGCAAAAGAAATTTCTGAAGGTAAAAAAGTTACATTTAGCCTTACTACGAATGGTACTGTGTTTACCAAAGAAATTATAGAGTTTTTTGAAATGCATGATGCAACCATCACCATCAGCCTTGATGGACCCAAAGAGATTAATGATAAGAACAGAAGGTTTGCAGTAAGTGGCTGCGGTACATTTGAAAGTATAAACAAAAATCTGGAGTTTTTTAAGGATGGTTATCCGGAGTACTTTAAAAAAGTGGTGTTTAATGTTGTTTTAGATAGAAATAACAATTTTAATTGTGTAAACGAATTTTTTACCACTTATGATATTATTAAGGATTCTATGATAAATGCAAGCGGCATATCAACGCATTACGCAAAGGTTGAAAGCAAGTCATCTGAGGAATATGATATTAATATAAAATATGAATTATTTAAGTTATACCTTAATAAAGTCAATAGACTTGATGAGAAATATGTGTCAAAATTGGTAACAAGCAACTATGAAATGTTGAGAATGAAAATTTTTAAAGAAAGAGAACGCACGGAGGAATTGTCCGAAAAAGCACACCATGGAGGTCCTTGTGTTCCCGGTGCACAAAGATTGTTTGTAGATGTAAACGGAAATTTTTATCCCTGTGAGAAAGTGTCCGAAAATTCTGAAGTGATGAGAATCGGACACATTGATACCGGATTCAATATTGAAAAAGTCCGTAATCTTCTGAACGTCGGAAGGATAACCAAAGAAAGCTGTCTGGATTGCTGGGCTTTCAGGTTTTGTACTTTATGTGCAGCAATGGCGGATGATACAAAAGGATTATCTCCCGCTGTAAAGCTTTCAAATTGTAATGCTGTCAGGGCATCACAAGAACAAAACTTTAAAGACTATTGTACGCTTAATGAATTCGGACACAACTTTGAAAATAATTACGGGTATATTTTGATGGGGGGATTTGATGAATAAGCAAAAAATAATTATATATCCATATGATGAACAGTTTAGTCCTGTCCTGAGGCATAAGGAGCTATTAAAGGAATATGAGGTCGTAGGGCTAGTATCCCCCCGCGGGTGGGGGCTAACGGGCAAGGACGCAGGGGAGGCTGACAACGGTTGTTATTTAGGCATCAATATCACCAGTGACTTTGACAGTAGTATAGACTTATGTGATGCTGTCCTGTTCAGTGAATCGCGAAGCGAATTGGAGTTTGAAAAAATTATAATGCCTAAGGTTATGAAAGCCGTAGAGAGCGGTAAGGATATAGTATTCACCCTCCCATTGCAAAATGATGCATATAATACAATTTCAAAAGAGTGTAAAGCCCGTAACGTAAATTTTAAGTATTACAATTACTCCGATATGGTGCAAGCTTTTCATGGAATTGAGGCTGAAAATGAGTTTCTATATGATATTGACACCCCTGTAATTTTTGTCATGGGAACTGGTGAAAGGGCAAATAAGTTTGAGATTCAGCTTGCGCTGAGAGAGAATATTCTGAAAATGGGATATAAAATAACCCAGGTGGGTACAAGAGGATACTGTGAGCTGTTAGGCTTTCACTCTTTTCCAAGGTTCATGTACAGTAATACAATATCTGAAACGAATAAGATCGTACTGTTTAATCGTTTTATTAAGAAGCTGGAAAAAGACGAGTGTCCCAATGTAATCATTATAGGAGTTCCTGGTGGAATTATGCCATTTAATAACATGTTGCCGAATAGATTTGGTATTCTCGCATATGAAATATCACAGGCTGTAACGCCTGATACGAGTATTTTTTGCTGTTATTACGCGGAATATTATCCGGAATATTTCAGCAGGACGGCCGAAGCTGTTAGATATAGGCTTGGCTGTAAAGTAGATTGCTACAACATGGGCAATATCATGTTTGATTGGAACGATTCAAAAAATAATGACAAGATGGTATATACTTCGCTTAATTCAAGGTTCATTGATGAAAAGTTGAGGGCCTATGAAAAGCTTGATACTCCGCTTTTTAATGTACTCAATAGAGAAGGTGCTGATGGTATCACAAATTGCTTGATTAATAAGCTTGTTGAATATGGAGAAACCGAGTGTGTCTAAGAGGAGAAAAATAAGTATGGATGAAAATATGGAAAGGTTGTTAATGATAATTAAGGAAAGATTTAATATGGATTTGTCTGATATTGTACATATGATTCATTGTGAATTAGATTCAAACAATGCATCTACCGGCCGTGTAAAGATATCATGATAGCGGTTGCAGTATTAGATGATGGTATAAATGAAGGGCTTTATAATATTGGTCATCTGAAATATACTATGGAAATTACACCTACACTTGAATTTGTAGAGAGGACTGGATATGACAGGTACTTACCCAGCCATGGCACTACCTGTGGAGCAATCATAAAAAAATATAGCCCTGATGCTGAAATAGTCAGCATAAAGGTACTGAATGATAAGGGGCGAGGGGTAAGGGACCAACTGGTAACGGCTTTGCTCTGGTGTGCGGACAATGATATAAAGCTTGTGAACTTAAGCCTTGGAACTACCGACTTTAGAGATTATGAAGAGGTGAGGAAGGCCGTGGATTATGCTGACCAAAAAGGCGTAATCATTGTAGCTGCCTGTAATAACAAAAACGTATACACCTATCCAGCGTCCTTGTCAAATGTTATAGGTGTAAAAGGTGACTCTGAAGAGCAGTTAAAAGAAGGCCAGTATAGGCATAATCCTTATCCGTTGGATGGAATTGAAATAACGTCCTGTTCATCTCATTTAATTGTGAAATATGATGGCACAGTGAAAACCACATCTTGTTGCAACAGCTTTGCGGCGCCTATGATAACTGCGATTGTGTACAATATTTTATTGAAAAATCCATCCTTATCCCTTGAAGAAGTCAAAAACAGGATTGAGGAAGGTGCAGTGAATATTTTGCCGCATACATACTCTTCAAATATATGCAAGGATATTAATTGGGTAGAAAATGCATTGCTGTTTGATATAAATTGTGCCAACAACTCGAAGATGCATATACCGTATAAATTCACAGTAAAAAAAACAGTCCCAATTGAATGTACAGATAAAGAAGGGGCAATAGAACAGGTTAATGAATACATAAAGAAAAGTAAGACTGTCTTGAGCAAAGTTGATACAATTGCAGTAATAATACATGATTCAAATACTACGGTTGACAATGTTGGACTATTTGAGCTGGTTAATACGATGGAGAGTATGGGTAAAAATTTGGTTTACCTCTATGAAAATTCACAGGATTGGAACATTTTCAAGGATATTTCCAGAAGAAGAATAAAAATATTCCATCCATCTGTATATGGAAGCCTCACAGGTGGCGAAACAGCATTTATTGAAGTGCCAATAATTGCTGTTTATGATTTTGATGGCAAGGAATTCCTAAATTGCATAAGCAAATTGCAGGAAGTTTTTCGTATAAATGACTATAATGCTATTGCGGTATC
Source organism: Anaerobacterium chartisolvens (assembly GCF_003337415.1). Taxonomy (GTDB): domain Bacteria; phylum Bacillota; class Clostridia; order Acetivibrionales; family DSM-27016; genus Anaerobacterium; species Anaerobacterium chartisolvens. The sequence continues at coordinate 65,914 of NZ_QPJT01000013.1, forward strand.
GGATTCATATTTAGGAATTGCAGCAGGAGTGGAATATATATGCTTGAATGAAGAAAAACATATTTCTTTAGAACATATTAACAGAGTATATAACCCAGACATAATTCTTTTAGGTATCAGCGGAACAGATAAGAAATATGATTATTTAAAAAGACTGGAAGAGAAATATGAGGTGGACATAAATGTGGTTATACTAAGTGAAAAAAGTAGCATCAGTGAGAATATTGCCAATTTGGATACGGAAGGTAAAATAATACTTATAACTTCAAGGGGCAGCCGTGAGAATACCGCATATAAAATAGTAGATAGTTCACAGGAATATTATATTGAGGTTTTATACAAATATATTATTGAGATGTTTTCGGAAGAAGAAAGCTTGATTACATGAATTCCAATTGACTCAACCGGGGAAGTTGGGGTTTGTGCAGTGACGTTGCGCCTTGACAAGCATGTTCCAAAAAAATTGAAGATAAAATTTCACTGTATACCTGTATAAACCTTACTTTTTAGCTGCTATGCTTTATGTAAAATATTTAGAAAATGCTTATTATATAGATAAATAGGCATGGGATAAGTAGGTATAGATGAGCGTTGTTGAGGAAGAAGTCTTTTCACAACCCTGTCACAACTTTTTCAGCAGTTTAAAGTATTTTAGAACATATATTGAAAGAAAAAAAGGAAACCGCTTATCATATAAAGATAAGCGGTTTCCTTTTGGTGCGCCATCAGGGATTCGAACCCGGGACACCCTGATTAAGAGTCAGGTGCTCTACCAACTGAGCTAATGGCGCATGTCTTCCGAACACTTTTATATTATAAGAGCAAAATCTTATCTTGTCAACAATAAAATAAATAAAAATAAGAAATTTTTTCTTTGGCTTTATATTATAATTTCTACATGAAAAATATATGATATAATATCACGAAGGTATCAGTGCTTCCTTATCTATAAAGGAGCACAAATGATAATGTAAGAAGGGGGAATAATACCGTTGCTTTTAAATAAAAATCAAAGGTCTGCGAAAAACAATATGAATATCGTCAAGGAATTCCTGAAGGGGATATTAATTGGCATTGCCAATATAATTCCAGGGGTCAGCGGCGGCACAATGGCGGTATCCATGGGAGTATATGATAAAATAATCAGGGCACTTACCGGGTTCCGTAAAAATATCAGGCAAAGCATTTTGACTCTGCTTCCTTATGGGGTGGGAGCGGCTATTGGCATAGCGCTCTTATCCTTTGTTGTAAAATATGCTTTAAGCGCTTATCCCCTGCAAACCAGCACATTATTCATCGGAATGATTATGGGTGGAGTACCGCTTCTGGCAAAGAGGATAAAAGGGGCCAAGCTCACTGCGGCAAATGTTGCGGTATTTGCAGTGTTCTTCCTTGTGGTTTCAGCAATGGCATTCCTTAACGGGAGTGAAGGCTCGGCTACCGACATAGCTGTCAATCCCGGTACAGTTGTTCTGTTGTTTTTTGTGGGGATAATTGCATCCGCCACTATGATAATACCCGGTGTAAGCGGCTCTCTCGTAATGATGATATTGGGCTTTTACGGAATAATAATAAGCAGCATAAGCAATTTTATTTCAGCCCTGCTTCATTTTGACATCCCTGCCCTAATCCATGGGACAGCGGTGCTATTGCCGTTCGGTATAGGAGTTTTGGCAGGCATAGGCCTGGTGGCAAAGCTGATTGAGCTATTATTTGCAAGGGCCCCTGTATTAACCTACTTTGCCATCTTCGGGCTGATTTTTGGCTCACCCGTCGCCATGATATATGAAGCGGGCATATCTTCGGTATCAATCTGGAGCGGATTAGCTGCCGCCATAGCCTTTTGCCTTGGCTTTGCCGTTTCATTCCTGCTTGGCAGCGATGACAATACATAGAACAAAATCTTTATCGCTACATACTATAGCAATTTGTTTTTCATTTTATATTGCAATTTCCTTTGAAAAATATGTGTGGTATAATATTACAAAGGTGCTGGGACATCCTTATAAATGTAAAGAGGAATCTGTAAATGAGTAAAAATAAAGTTGATGCAGTAAGGCTTGATAAAATACTAAAAAAAGCAATTGAAGCCATTACCCTTTCTAAAAATGAGATATATGACATAGCCGAAGGCGCGAAAAAGGAATGCAAAAGGCTCGAGGAAGAGCTTAATATGCTGAAGGTTAATGTAAAGGAGCTGATAGAAAGTGTAATATTTATAGAATCTGAATTAAAGGAAAGAAAGAGAAGGCTCCTTCTGGTGAGCAAAAATCATGAAAAGTATTCTCAGGAAGAACTAAAGCAGGCTTACGAAAAAGCCGATAATCTTCGTATAGAGTTAGCAGTAAAGCGTGAGCAGGAACAACACCTGATCAGGCGCAGAAACGACATTGAGATAAGAATAAAGGAATCAATTAGAACTGTGCAGAAGGCGGACAGCCTCATATCCCATGTTGGAGTGGCACTGGGCTGTCTGACAGGCGATTTGCAGCAATTGAGCGTTCAGCTTGACGATATGAACCAGAGGCAGCTTCTGGGGCTGAGGATAATACAAGCGCAGGAGGAGGAACGGCAGAGGGTTGCAAGGGACATGCATGACGGGCCGGCACAATCAATGTCAAATGTCGTGCTGAAGGCTGAGATATGCGAAAGACTGATCGACGTAGACATAATCAGGGCTAAAATTGAGCTTCAGAATTTGAAAAAGATTGTCAGAGATAGTCTCCACGATGTAAGGAAAATAATATATAATCTTAGGCCTATGTCTTTGGATGATTTGGGATTAGTCCCCACTCTTCAGAGATATATTGCCACATTTGGAGAGGATACGGGAATTGCCGCCTCATTAAAGACAATAGGTGTGTATGACGATATTAAGCCTGTAATATCGCTTACTGTCTTTAGGATTGTTCAGGAGGCATTAAGCAATATCCGAAAGCATTCTAAAGCACAGAATGTAGCTGTGAATTTGGAGTTTATGGATGAGGATTTAAAGCTTTATATATATGATGATGGGGATGGGTTTAATGTGGACGAGATAAAGATAAGAACAGAGGATGTAAATAGTGGTTTTGGCCTCTTGAGTATGAAAGAGAGAATAGATCTTTTAAGCGGTGAATTTAAAATAGCTTCAGAGATAGGTAAGGGTACAAGGCTGAACGTTTCTATACCCTTACTTCAGGAGGAGGTTCATAATGTCTAATATAAACGTATTGATAGCAGATGATCACTCAATGTTCAGACAGGGCTTGAAGCAAATACTTGAGCTGGAGGATGACATAAGCGTTATTGCTCAGGCCTGCAACGGTGATGAGGCTGTTAAATTCACAAGGGAGAAAAAGCCCGACGTAATACTTATGGATATTAACATGCCCGGAATAAACGGGCTGCAAGCAATTAAGGAAATAAAGCTTGAGAGGCTGCCTTCCAAAATAATTGTTCTTACTATACATGAGGATAGAGAATATCTTTTCAAAACCGTACAAATGGGAGCCGAGGGTTATGTCTTAAAGGATGCCGAGCCTTCGGTGCTTATAGAGGCAATAAGGAATGTATTTAACGGTCAGTCTTATATACAGGCAAATATGACGACGGAGCTTGTTAAGGAGTTTAACCGTGTAACGCTGCATGAAAAGGAAAAGGGCGAGGAAAATTTACTTACGGCAAGGGAAATAGAGGTGCTTGAATTGATTGCCGAGGGGATGATAAACAAGGAGATAGCAAAAGAGCTTTATATAAGTGAGAAGACGGTGAAAAATCATGTGTCCAACATATTTAAAAAGCTTAATGTCTCCGACAGGACTCAAGCAGCCATATACGCGTTTAAGCACAATATAAAAAGCTAGTGCTTTTTATAAAAAAATTTATATTTATATGTATATATAAAGTAAAATTTGCGAATAATTATTAATGCCTCACAAAATACATTTTGACCCCCTAAAAAAATGCTCCGGCGAAATTTGCCGGGGCATTTTAATTGTAAGCTTAAAGCATTAAAACCGTCTTAAATAAAGGGGTGGAGCTGCTTACTTAAAAGCATTCTTCTGTATGATTATATCGGAAATTTTGAGCTGATCCTGATACTGTTCCAGTTCATCATCATATCTGCCATGCTCTGCAGGCTGGCCCGTTTGGATATCGTAGATTGTCTCATCCTTACTCCAATAAATGTAGCGGTCGGTAATTACCGAGCTGTTTCTCAGCACAGCATATCCCTTATCGGTATTTAACAGATCCTTGCCCATAGCAAACGGTGCTTCGAAGCCCATCAAATTGGCTATGGTGGGAAGTATGTCAATCTGGCCAGAGACAGTGTTGTCGGTTTGTCCGTTTTTCAGGCCGGGATAGTGTATTATAAATGGAACCTTTTGCAGCTTTGCCCACTCAAAGCTGTTGTTTTTAACACCCATGAATTTCATCAGGTCATTTCCTCCCTCCAGTCTGGGTATCCCGTAATGATCTCCATATAGCAGCAAAAGAGTGTCGTCATACAGTCCCCGTGCCTTTAGCTGCTCTATCAATATGCCTATGCAGGCATCCGCATAATTCTGGCCCTTTATATAGTTTCCAAGAAATGTCCCCTCAAACTCTCCCACATCAAAGTCGTAATTTTCATAATCATCAAAGGGATAATGACAGGACAGCGTTACCAGAAAGCTGTAAAAGGGCTTGCTTGTGTCGGTTTTATCGAGGGCCTGTGTGAACATTCCGGCATCGCTTAAGCCCCAGCCCGTTTTTTCACCGGGCTCAAAATCATCCCTGCTGTAAAAGGCATCAAATCCTATAGCCCTATATGCCGTTGACCTGTTCCAGTAGCTGGGGTCGTATGCGTGATAGGATGCCGAGGTATAGCCCTGTGCTTTAAGAAGGTTGGGGAGTGAAAGATAGGTATTTGAAGGGTATCTGAAATACACGGCTCCTTCCTTCAACGGGTACAGTGAGGTATTGGCGAGAAACTCCGCATCGGAGGTTTTTCCTCCGGCAGCCTGAAAATAGAAGTTGTCAAAATAGAGGCTGTCCTTTATCAGACTGTTCAAGTTGGGGGTGATTTCTTTTCCCTCTATCGTCTTGTTAATCAAAAACTCCTGCAAAGCCTCACTCTGAACCATTATGATGCTTTTGCCCCTTGCAAAGCCGTTGAAATCAGTGCCCTGCGGTTCCCTGCTGCTGAAAAATTCGTCTATTGCAGCCCGTTCCTCTTGAGACACAGAGCGGCTTGTGAGGATGTTTTCCTTTATAAAGCTTTTGGTGTCCTCTGCATGGTAATAGAGTATGCCCAGACGGACAGCAATATAATTTTTATCAAAGGAGAAGATGTCTTTATGTGTGTTTGCATATACAACACCGAAGGACGCCACACCAATTAAAAAGAGGGCCATAAAGATTACCAGCCTTTTTAGCTTGTTAAAGCCTAAAAGCCTGTCCCTTTTTAATATTAATGCGCCTGCCAGCAAAAATGGAAGGTCTAAGACAAATATAATGTCCTTTTGCCTTATAAGATTTGTGATGCTGTCCCCAAGAGGCCCCACAAGGCCGATTTGCTGCAACACAGGTATTGTAATTGGGTTATTGTAATAGCGGAAGTATAAGGTGTCGGCGATAATTACCGTGGACAAAATAATGTTGACAATTAATAGTACCCATAGCCTCTTTTTATTGAACAGCAGAAAAATAAAGGACGCAATTATTAAAATAACTCCTATTGTAGATATAACCATTTTAACATTGAGCACATGTGAAAACGGCGGTATGTTTAATCTGGTGGTAAACTGAAAATAGAAGCATTTAAGTGTCAAGGCTGTTAAAAACGCCAGATAGAAAAGAAGCTCAATAAAGGTATAGCCTTTAGAAAGCATGGTTTTTTTAAAAACATCAATATTTGGTAACAATTGAAGCCCCCCGATTTTTAAATATTATATTCAAACTGGAATTATGCTGAATTATTTATGCAATATGATTTTTGAATTATTCTTATGTAATATTATATCAGAAATATTTAGCTTTCGATTATGCAAAATGAATTGTTAATATAAATTTTATACTATCCTGTTATTACACTTATCATACTGTTGTGCGCCAGAGTTTCCAATTCATCGTTCAGCGGCTGAAGGGACACGAAATCCTTATATTTTTCTTTCAGAGCTATTGTTATCAGATGATCCGACAATGCAGGGTTTTTAGGAAGAAGGCTTCCGTGGGAGTAAGAGCAAAAGGTGTTTTTGTATATGGCGCCTTCGCATGAATCCTCTCCATTATTGCCATAGCCCTTTATAACAGTGCCGAGGGGCTTTACCTCACGCCCTAAATATGTTCTGCCCGAATGATTTTCAAACCCTACTACCTGTCCCGAGCAAAGCTCCGATTTCAGAAATTCGCATTCGAATACAATATTTCCAATCATTCTTTTTTCACCTCCTATTGTCCAGAGATCTAAAGCACCTAGGAATTCGATTTCCTTCCCGTCCCATGTCTTATAATATTTCCCCAGAAGCTGGTACCCTCCGCATATGGTAAGCACAACCTTATTGTTTTGGATTGCATTTTTAATTTCAGTGCCTTTGTTTTTCAAAAGGTCATGCTGTATTATTTCCTGCTCATAATCCTGTCCGCCTCCCAAAAAGATAATATCATAATTCTCACAAGAGAAGCTGTCTCCAAGAGTTACACTATGTATATTGGCCCTAATTCCTCTCCATTGGCATCTTCTGGCAAGAGTAATTACATTTCCTCTGTCTCCGTAAATATTTAATAGATCGGGGTACATATGACATATGTTTATTTCATACATGTTTTAATTCTCCTTATTTAATATCTCTATTTCCAGAATTCCCTGAGGTTGAATTTTTGCTTTAGCACCCTTCTGATTCCCAGCATTGCGGTATAGGTGGGAAGGATATAAAGGCTGTGTCCTTCGGGTGTCCGTAAAAGGCCCTCCCTCAAAAGCTCCTCATAGTCGTGCAATATCTTAATTTTATCGGTGTATACTCCGGCATATTTCAGCCTTACCGCCATATCCTCAGCCCTTGTTCCAGAGGTATAGACATTGCACAGCCTGTCCTGAATGTCTTGCAATGCTTCAAAATCGACATCCCAAAGCCAGGAAACATCAGTACCGTCAGCCAGCCTGTCATTAATGAGGATTGCCAGAGAAATGCTTTGCTCCTCTGTCAGAAGATAGTTGATAACCTGATTAAACCCCGCAGGGTTTTTTACCAGAATAAGCTTTATTTGCTTTCCGTTTGATTTTATTGTCTCCATTCTGCCAAAGCCGCACTCAAAATTCTCCAAAGCCGTCGAAATGCTTTCGTGGGGTATTCCCATAAGGCTTCCAACTGCTATCGCGGAAAGAGAATTATATATGTTGTACAGCCCGGGAAGGTTGATTTTGGCGCAATACATGTTGTCCTGAGAGAAATCCGCGGCATTGTCCATTGTGTATTTAATGCTTGAATAGGAGCTGGTCAGCTTGTCTATGCCTGTACAGGTTATTTGTGTATCGGGCCTTTGGTAGCCGCAGCCGGGACAATGAAATCCCCCAAGGTGTCCATAGGTTCTGTAGGAGTATTCATATCTTGTTTTACAGTATATGCAGAAAGCGGCATCGGAATTTGAGGACTTATCGGAGTAATTGAAGGCATTGCTGTCCACCCCGTAATAAACGGCGGGACGGAGGCTGTCTTTTCCCAATGAAGCACAAAGGGAGTCATCTGCGTTAAGTATAAGCTTTACAAAGGGAGATTTATCTATGCCCGCCTTGACCTTCTTTAATGTGGAGTAGAGCTCGCCGTATCTGTCCAGCTGATCCCTGAAAAAATTGGTAATTACAAGTATATTTGGCTGAAGATGATCCGTCATTTTATTGAAGGCAGCTTCATCTATCTCTATCAGGGCGTTTTTGACATTGCTTTTACCCATAAGATCCACATTCTCTATAAACGTTGTAGTAATTCCGTCTACGAGATTTGCACCGGATTTATTGGTAATATGGGAAATATTATTCTCACTCAGCATCCGGCTTATTATGCGCGTGGCTGTGGTTTTTCCATTGGTACCGGTAACCATAATTGTATTAAAATCTTTGGTTATTTCCTTTATGACATCAGGATAAAGCTTTCTTGCAATTTCTCCCGGAAGGCTGGTGCCCCCCCATTTAACAAGCCTGCAGGCTTTGATTATAATTTTGGAAACAGCTATTGTAAAAATAAGTCTAATATTCATACACACTCCTGATTTCATAAGCATATGTGAGACAATTTGTACGAGGTTTAAATTACATTAGATTATAGCACATTGTGGATCGTTTATACATATATATTTTTTGATTTAACATTACAGATATATAGGATGCGATAAAGATTTTACAAACATAGAGGATATAATTGCTTACAGAAATTTTTAATAGCAACGAAAAGACGCCTTGCGGGGAAATGTCTCACGGGTCTGTCATCAGGCGCTTTTCTTAGATGTATTCCTTACGGGTCAAAAAAATTTCTTCCATCAAGTTATATCCTCCATATAAAATCTTTATCGCTACATATATAATTCGTTTAAAAATGTAAATACTTTATGACTTGTTTAAAAAAACAGAAAATGGTATAATTTTCTTAAAAATAAATGAAGCCTTAAAAAGCGTGCATAAAGCCATATTTTACTGTATAAGAAGTGTCAATGCCTGCGAAAGGGGTAAAAATAATAAACATAATGAGTAAAAAGCTGCAAAATCTTTTAACATCTGTTGGAATAACCGCGGGTCTTATTATATTATCAGTATATAATTGGAATTCCATATGCTTTTATTTTTTAATAGCAATGTGCATACTGCTGTGCATAAGGACTTCCTATCTTGGAAGCAGAGGCATGAGTGTACTGAATAATCTTCCGATTTTTGTGTTTTATTTTGGATTGGGACTGATAATAGTTTTTATGCCTGACATGCTTGCAAACAAAAATACCGATTTTTCTCAAGCAGTAGCTAAGGTAAGAAATATTAGCCCCGATGCCGCGAAACAATTCGGAATTACAGCCGCTTGCTGTATTCTTTTAAATGTCGTAGTGAAAATCATAGGAAAGAAAAAAATTACTGCTATAGCCAATACATTATGTATAACGGCATTTTTTTCGCTGCTGCTGCATTATGTGAGCTGGTATAGGAGTGCGTTCATTATACTTGCGGCTATAAGTATTGCGGCATGTGTGAGCATTGCCTTATGCCCGGACAGGTGCGGCTTGGGGAGGTTTGTTTACGGTGCATTTTTCAGCGGACTGCTGACGGTTTTTGTATTCGTGCTTGCGGGGGATTATCTGGTTGCGGCAGGTAATTATCTTCCCCATGCAGGAGGTAATATGACAACGACATTCTTTGGATCTGCTATTTCGGCGATAAGCGGCAATTTTTTAAATGGCTGGTGGAGCGTGGGAATTCTGGCGGCAATAGCTGCCGCTGCAATACCTGTGCTTTTACATATTGATGATGAAACGGTGAGCAATATAGTATGCAGTACAATTCTCTTTGCTTTTTTTTGCAGAGTACTGCTTTTTGCGGGATGGAGCTGGATTGTCTTTACTGTTTATGCAATAGCGCAAATAGTTGCCTGCTATTTAAGCATAGACGATTGCGATCATCCGTGGGAAAACCTCAGCATATTGCTTCAGGGAGCAATTGGTGCTGTATTACTGGGGATTTTAGTGCTTATAAGGAATTTCAATGCGTTTATTGAAAGCTGGTGGAGCCTCACTGCGGTTGGAGTTCTGCTGGCGGCCTTTCTTATAGCAGCAAAAATCCTTAATTACGGCGAAATTAAAAAGATATGCATAGATGTGGCTATTGTACTTTTATTTATGGACGTACTGAGACATCTTGAGTGGGACTGGCTGGCCTTTGGGGTGCTGGTTGTGATGGGATTGTGGTCTGTGGCTGTTAATATAAATTATGGCTTATTGGCTTCTAAAAAACTGGTATACTACGCGACGATGATTTTTATGTGTGTGCTTGCGGTAGCACCGGCGTGGGTGGGGATAGGAGGGTGACTTAGTCCATGACATATAACGAAAGCCTGAAATGCTTCCAGCAAAGCAGGTGGGAGAGCTTAAGCGTTGAGGAAAAGGCCGAGGCGATGCAGGCAATGGAAAATGAAATGGCTTTAAGATCCGGCAGGGAACCGTGCAAGGTACACATTAGCCGCGAATGGTGTGATGATGATAAGCTGGGGGTTTATGACTGTGAGAGCCGCACAATTCAAGTTAACGGGTGGCAGCTCGAGAATTTGTCCCTGCACGGAAACGAAGCGGACAGCCATTTAGAGACAATATTGCATGAGGGCAGACATGCCTATCAGTACGACGCAGTAACAGGCAAAATAGATCATCCCGACAAGCAAGAGGTCGAAGTGTGGACTGAAAATATGAAGGAAGAGAATTGTGTTCAGCCGGGGCCGGGCAATGAGGATGCATATAACAACCAGCCCATTGAAAGGGATGCAAATGATTTTGCACAGGAGACTATGCGGCAGGTAAAAGAGGAAATGAAGCAGGCAAACGGTGAAAGCTTGGATGAGGGCAGCGGTGGAGGCGACTTTAAAAGCCGGTGGAGCTGTTTTACGGAAAAATTGGGAGGGCTTTTAGGCGGCGGTGAGGACAATTCCCACAGCCGGGGGAACGGCGAGGAAGCGGCAGGCTCCGAGGCGCATTCCCAAGAGACGGATGGAGGACATGGTCAAGATGAGGGTCAAGGGATGGAAAGATAAAAAGGGGGCATTTAAATGAAGCCTGCCTTCAGTGTTTTGTACGGCAGCAGCGTGTCAAGAAACAATGCACCGGTGCTTTTAAGCAGCCCGGGAGTTACACTTAGGGGGCTTCACCAAGCGGGGAGGGTGTCGCTGACTGTTGACGATGCCATACTCAGCAAGCATATGCTTATGGTGGGAGGCACGGGAAGCGGAAAGACAAATTTGTTCTACCATTTTGTGTCACAGCTCAGGGAAAGAATGACGGATGAGGACGTAATGATTATTTTTGATACAAAAGGGGACTTTTACTCCAGGTTTTATAGGCAGGGCGACCTGCTGGTGGGAAACTCCTCCCAGTATAAGGGGGTTACGGGGTACTGGAATATTTTTAAGGAGATTGTTGCGGACGGCTGGGACGACAAAGAGATAACGCTCAATGCACAGGAGATAGCGCGGGCCCTTTTCCATGAACGGGCTCAGAAGACAAATCAGATATTTTTTCCTAAATCAGCTATGGATATTTTTGCCGCCGTTCTAATATGCTTCGTCAGAATGGCAAGGGAGGATCCGGCTTTTAAAAGGAACAGCCTCTATAACGACATACTGAAGTATTTTTTTGATACGTCGACAATTAAAGTCTACACAGACCTGCTCGGCAGATATGACGATCTCAAATCGGTGCTTACATATATAAAGGGAGGAGAAAACAGCGCACAGTCACAGGGGGTGCTTTCGGAGCTGTACTCTGTAGTAAGGGAAATTTTCATAGGAGTATTTGCGGGGAAGGGAGGGCTTTCAGCGAGGGATACGGTGAGAAGCAAGGGCAGAAGGGTAATGTTTGTTGAGTATGATTTAAGCATAGGTAGTATTCTCACCCCCGTTTACAGACTGCTTTTTGATCTGGCTCTCAAGGAGGCTCTCGGAAGGAATAAGACTCAGGGAAATGTATACCTGATTATTGATGAGTTTAAGCTGCTGCCGTATTTGCAGCACATTGACGACGGTGTTAATTTCGGGCGGAGTCTTGGAGTAAAAATAATTGCCGGACTGCAAAGCATAGAGCAATTGTATGAGATTTATGGAAGGGAAAAGGGAAGGAATATTGCGGCGGGCTTTTCATCAATATTTGCGTTCAGGGCAAACGATGCCGCGACAAGAGAGTTTGTAAGCAACCTGTTTGGTAAAAATATTCTGCTTGAGCAGTTTCAGATGACCGACAGAAGCATAAGGGAGGAAAAGAGGAGCGGTTATGTGGTGGAGGACTGGGATATGCTTGATTTAAGGCTTGGAGAGGCAATAGTGGGGCTGCCGTTTACTCCTCCTTTTAAAATGCTGTTTGATGAATATAAATAGTTGCGGGCAATAGCTGTATTATTAAAGACACTATATAAATTAGGCTTTTGCATATGGGATAACGGAGGATGTAAAATAATATCCTTCCGGAAATTATTTTACATCCTTTTTAGATAGTTTGCATCTTAATTTATATAGATTATGCACAGAGCCTTAAGCCAAGGGCTCTTGCAGGAAAGGGAATCACAATGTCCGATCCGGCGTCAGATTTGTTTGGAGGAATTATTAAGCTTATATTTGGAGTGGCATTACTTATCTTTAAAGGGATATGGTTTGTTTTGAGTTCGATCGCAGGCTTGTTTACACGGGGCTCGTTTTACAGGAGGATTAATAAAAATAACGCAGCAAGCAGGGGCGTGGCTGCCCTTTCCCCTGAGCAGGGGCGGCGGCTTGTTACGCAGGTGGCCTCTTCGGGAAATACAGTTATATCCGGCGGGAACAGGGATATGCGAAATAGAGCTGTTGTTCCGGCAATACTCGGCTTGCACTCGCAGGGAGTGCCTGTAATTGTAATACACGCATCCAATGCAATGCTTGAGAGGGAGATAATAAATACCTGTGAGGATAAATCCCGCATTTCGGTGATTAATGCACAAAACCCCGTGTTTGAACCGTTTGCCGGGCTTGATAACAAGCAAATAACCAGGCTTATAATGGATGCCGTTCCGCAGGAACGGGAGCTTGAGCCGGGGGCACGGCAATATCTGGATGCCATGTCCGAAATTTTAAGTGTGAAGGGAGTACGGCCCTTTTGCAATGCATATGTGAGATGTCCTCATGCGGAACTGTTTGAAAAAGCTGACAATCTCGTGTCGTCTGGGCTGATTGACGATAACGGCGGCAGGAGAATAAAGTCCATGCTGTCTATAGGACAGGATGAGGGCATAAAGCTTGAAGGCTATTTTTGCGATCTGGAAACCCATATAGCTCATATTCTGTGTAAAAAAGGAAATACGCCGGGCGCTCAAAATATATTAACGGCTGTCCGCGACGGAAGGCTGCTTATGCTTGACGTTAAATCCGTGGCAAATACTCTGGTTGTGGGGCTTATAGCGGCTCAGGCCATTCTGGCTCTTCAGGAGAGACTGGAATTTGTGCTTGTGGCGGACTCCATAGCTCTCAATGAAAGCCAAATGCTGATGAAGGCCCTAAAGAGCGGATGCAGGTATATAATAAGCACGGATGATTTGTATACGGCGACAGGCGCAAATGATGAAAGCTATTCGGCGCTGGTGGGGAATATATCCGGGCTTGTTTTGTACAGGCACACATTGGGAAGCTGTGCGAGATGGTCTGAATTTTTTGGGGAATACGACAAGCAGGAGCTGTCATATTCCGGCACAGAGGGCAAAAACGATATAGGAATGCTTGAAGCCTTTGGAAAGAGATCCACGAGTTCAACGATAAGCCTTTCGGTCAAAAGAGAAACTGTCATTAAGCCTGAGGATATCGGGGGGCTTGGGGATAATCAGGCATTTATTTACAGCTCGTCCGCCGGCAGCACGGGGATAGGGTATATTTAATTTAAGTAAATAAGGGGGAGAAAGGAAATCTGTTCCCCTCTTTTGAAAAGAGAGGGGCTAGGGGTGAGTTAATTACCTTTATTATATCTACTAAAAAAATAAATTTTTATGGAGGAATTGAGATGAGTAATATACCTGTTTTGGGGGAAGGTGTTACAGTAACAAAAAGAACGCTGAATGTTTTTTTTGTGCTTGATCATTCACAGTCCATGAGCGACGACGGGCGAATTGGAGCGCTTAATACCGCCATTCCGTCGACGGTGGAGGCATTGAAGGGAATTGAAGCTGCTAACCCTAATTTGAGGATAAAAATCAAGGTGATTAAATTTTCAGATACAGCAGATTTCCATGTAGGAGGGCGTGAGGGAGTGGATATTAATGCTTTTACATGGCATCCTCTGGAGGTCCAGGGGCGTACTGCGACAGCTCAGGCCATTAACCTGCTGTGCGAGGAGCTGGATTTAGAAAGAATGCCCAAGAGAGGATATGCCCCGGTGTGTGTGCTTGTTTCGGACGGGTATTGCACCGACCCGGAAAAGGACTATGACAGGGCAATTGACAGGCTTAACTCTCTGGGCTGGGGCAAAAAGGCGGCAAGAATAGTAATTACAATCGGAAATGACTATGACGATGCTTCGCTACGCAAGTTTGTAAACAGCCGGGGCAGCTATATTAACTGCCAGACACCTGAGCAGATTATTGAATATGTCAGAACGGCGACTACCGAGGCAACGGAACAAAGGGCTGACAGCACAGCAGGCGCACCCGACGGCAATACCTCTCAGGGCAGCGGAGACAGTGGGGGCGCAGCTCCAAATTCCGGATCCGGCACGGCAGACCCGGATGATGTATGGATGTAAAAGGATGCAATAAAGATTTTACAAACATGGAGGATATAATTGCTTACAGAAATTTTTAATAGCAACGAAAAGACGCCTTGCGGGGAAATGTCTCACGGGTATATCATCAGGCGCTTTTCTTAGATGTATTCCTTACGGGTCAAAAAAATTTCTTCCATCAAGTTATATCCTCCATGTAAAATCTTTATTGCTAAATATTAAATATATAGATAGTTTGCATCCTAATTTATATAAAATTGATTTTTTGCAGCAAAGCTGTATGGAGGATTAAAATGGAGGTTAATGAAAATAAAAGCTCGGGTGTTTTGGAGACTTCAGATTTTGCTGTATTTGCGACAAGGGTTACCGGGTTTTCCCATATCAAAGCGGGGAAGAATTGCCAGGACGCTTTTTTATGCACCTTGAAGGATATTGAGGGCAAGGAAGTGATAATAGCCTCCGTTGCGGACGGACATGGCAGCGTAAGGCACGACTTGAGCGAATATGGCTCGGGTCTCGCTGTGAAGGCTGCCAATGAGCTGCTGGAGGAAATGCTTGTGCAAAGCGGTGAGGATATACATGTGTTATATAAAAGCATTAATGCGGAATTCCCCAAAAACCTGCTTAAGAGATGGAAAGAAAATGTAATAAGGGATTTCTCCGAAAGATTCCCCGAACAGCCTTTGGATGACACGCCGCAGATTTTAAAAAGGTATGGTACAACCCTTCTTTTCTGCGTGGTTGTTGACGATATTGCTGTTTACGGGAGGCTTGGCGACGGAAATATTGTGATAATATCAGGAAATGATGTTCAGATGGGCTTAAAGGCAGATGATCTGCTTGGGACAGAAACCTACTCGTTATGTCAGCAGATGAGGTCATTAAGCCGATGGCAGATAAAGGTATGCTATAATTTTGACTTTGCGGTGCTGAGTACAGACGGCTTCATTGATTCTTTTAACGAGGATGAGGAGGCTTTTAATAATGCTGTGCTTAAGCTTAAGGAATATATTGTTCTGTACGGCCCTCAGGCCGCCTTAGACAGCCTGCCTGTCTTTTTGAGCAGATGCACAAACTACGGAAGCGGCGACGACATTACAGTTTCATGCATATATAAAAAAGTATTGACGGGGGGGGAGCAGCAATGCTGAAAGCGGGACAGGCTCTTAAGGGAAAAATATCGCGTGATAAAATAGAGGTATTGAAGGAATTGGGCTCGGGGGGACAGGGCACGGTATATCTGGTAAAATGTACAGACATGGGGAATAAGGCTCTGAAGTGGTATAATTCAAAGTCGGGGACTGCCGATCAGAAGCTGGCGATTGACAGGCTTATAAGCGGGGGCCCTCCGGACAAGGGAGAGAAATCCTCATTTGTCTGGCCTCTGGATCTTGTGGAGGAAGGTCCTGAATTCGGGTACATTATGGATGTTATTGACTTCAACAGGTATATCGCTATAGGCAAAATGCTGGGGGGCAGAAAAGAAAATATTCCGTCGTTAGAAGCAAAATGCCGTATCAGCTTAAAGCTTGTGAGCTCATTTGCCAAGCTGCATAACAGGGGATACTGCTACCGTGACATAAATGACAATAACTTCATGTTCAACCCTCTCACGGGAGATATAGTCATTTGCGATAACGATAACGTAGGCTTTGACGGAGCGTCCAAGTCCAATGTCATAGGAATGATTGACTATATGGCCCCTGAGATAATTGCAGAAAATAGCAATGTTAGGCCGTCAAAATATACCGACTATCATTCTCTGGCGGTGCTGCTGTTTAAGTTCTGGGTATGGGGACACCCGTTTGAGGGACTGAAGGAATACAATACAAGGTGCTGGGACAGGGCCGCTAAGGTGCAGGTTTTCGGCAAAAATCCAGTGTTTATTTTTCACCCCACCGACAGGTCCAATGAAGTACCACATGACCCGGAATACAATTATATAAGGCTTATGTGGGAGGCCTGTCCGCGTGAGCTTAGGGAGCTGTTTGGGCATGCGTTTGTTGAAGGAGTGCGGGATGTTGACAAAAGGGTTATAGAGCAAAAATGGATAAAGACCTTCAGGCTTTTACAGGATGCAATTACAAGCTGCCCACACGACGGGGCTGAGAATTTTTGGTATGATAACGGAAACGGAGGAGAGAATACCATTAGATGCTGGAACTGCGGGAAGACATATAATACCCCTGTGCGGCTTAGAATCAGAAATCGAAACAACAACATATTAATTTCTGCAATTATTGCAAGGCCCGGAGCAAGGCTGCTGGGCAGGCACTTGAGCATAAGCCCCGATCCCGCGGAAGGGGTGATGGCTGTGGGGGAAATAGTCCGGCATCCCACAGACCCTAATATGTGTGGGCTGAAAAACTTAAGCGGCGGCACATGGAATTTCATAAACAGCAAGGGCGTATCCAAGACGGTGCCTCCGATGGCGACGGTGCCTGCCTTTAATAATAACTCCATAGATTTTGGGGGCAATGTAACGGGAGTATTTGAAGCCTGAAGCGGTATCAGGCGCTATAAAAAATGTGTTTTGAGGTTGACATTATGAAGCATTTGTTAAAAGAAATTGTTGATGAGTATGGAAGAGACATATATTTAGAGGAAAAACGGTTAGAGGGCATTATTACCGATAAGAAGCGCGCTGTGAGTAAAAGGTTCAGAAATCAGATTGTGGGTATAATGCGTTCCAAATGCCTCAATGAAATTATCACGGCTCGGGAAATAGATGTCCAAAGAGTAAAGATAATATTTCAGGAGGTTGTAGAAACTACCGGGTATTCCGAGATAGATGTGGACGAGCTGTTCAGGTGCATATTTTATTCTGTGGGGCTATCCTACAGCTCGCCTTTAGAGATCAGGGAGCATGGCAGTAATTTTGCAGTGTCCAAAGGCGGGGAAGGGGTCAATGCCGGGGAAAAGCCGGCTGGTATAGCAACAGCGGCGATTCCAGCCGGCACAGTAAAAAAAAGTGATTCTACTGCAAATTCTGTAAATAGCAAACGCCTTATAAATACAAATTCGGGAGTGGCAGCAGCTTATCCGAAGTCTGCACAGACAGGCACAGCAGCCGTTAAGCGTGGCACCGGGTTTAAGTCCAAGGCTCCCCGAGGCACTACTGTTTTTGGGCAGCCGTGGTTCTACCTGATTTTCGTTTTACCTGGCGTGGCATTATATTTTGCGGCGGCGTTTTATGCGGGAATACTGGATAATACGGCAAGCATACTGATGTGCTTGGCTTCTGCCTCTATTTTTATATTAAGCGATGTAATAGTCAAGGATAAAACGGATTACACCAGAGAGCCTATATCTTATATTTTAGTCAATAGGCTGGAAAGGCATTTACTGCTGCTTGCTATAGCGGGAATTTCTATAATTTATATCAGATGCTTGTAATTTTATAATTGATACAATCTGCATGAAGTGATAGAATATAAAGCGGATGATGTTTTCAATACAGTAACATGCCCGGGAGGGTGCGAAATAGGCCCAAGGCCCATAGACCTGCATTTAAAGGCCCTCAGAAAGATGGGCGCCACAATACATGATGTACAGAGAGGCTTAATATACTGTGAGGTAGACAAACTAAAGGGCTGTGATATTCAGCTTGACTATCCCAGTGTGGGAGCCACGGAGAATATAATGCTCGCCGCTGTTTTTGCGGACGGAGACACATACATACGCAATGCTGCCAAGGAGCCGGAAATAATTGATTTGCAAAATTATCTGGCAGGCATGGGAGTTGATATTTCGGGTGCAGGCACAAGTGCGATAAGAATACGGGGCAAAGATTATAAGCTTAAAAATATTGAACATTCGGTTATTTCGGACAGAATCGTCGCAGGTACATATATGGTTGCCTCAGCCATAACAGGCGGGGATATGTACTTAAAAAATGTTATTCCCGAGCATATAGGATCGGTAATCGCAAACCTTAGAGACGCGGGATGCAGGATAAACGTTAAGAAAAACTCCATTCATATATCCGGGCCTGCAAGGCCAAAGGCTATAGATATAATAAGGACACTGCCTTATCCCGGATTTCCCACCGACATGCAGGCTCAAATGGTAAGCCTGTTTACAATAGCCAGAGGAACCAGTATTATTGTGGAAACGGTGTTTGAAAATCGATATAAGCATGTGGATGAATTGATAAGAATGGGAGCGGATGTAAAGCTCGAGGGAAGAATAGCGGTCATTAAGGGTGTTAAAAGGCTTGCCGGAGCAAGTGTGTACGCCAGAGACCTAAGGGGAGGGGCGGCACTGGTGCTGGCAGGGCTGGTTGCCGAGGGTGAAACGCTGATTGGCGGTACCAATTACATAGACAGGGGATATGAAAATCTGGAGGGAAAGCTGGCTCAAGTGGGGGCTTTAATCAGGAGGATAGAGGGATAAAATTGAACGGAGAATACCAAAGAGAGTACATAGACAGCGAGGCTCTGGCGCGGAAGAAAAAGAAAAGAAAGAGAAGGATTAAAAAAATACTTTTTTGGATAAAATCCATATTTATTATTGCTCTTTTTAGTACAACCATAGTATCTCTGGCACTGTCACCCCTGTTTAATATTAATTCAATAGAGGTAACGGGCACAGCGAGATACCAGCACTCCGATATAATTGGAACTGCAGGGCTTGTTACGGGAGTTAACGGCTTTAAGGCCATAGGAAGAAGCATACAGGATATTTTTACATTGAGCTATGGAAATGCCGAAGAAGCCATACTGAATAAGTATCCTTACATTAAAAGTGCTGAAGCGAGGTTTGCCGTGCCGGACAAGATAAAAATAACTCTCCGGGAAAGGGTGCCTATAGCGTTTATTTCCTGTCCGAAGGGCAATATTATAATTGATGATGCGCTGTATGTGCTTGAAATGACAGGGAAAAATCAGCCGGAAGGGCTTTTGATGATTAAGGGGCTTGAGTTTGAAGCCTTTGAAGTGGGACAGGCCTTAGACATTAAGAATAACTATAATTATGAGCAGGCGCTGCTGCTTTTAAACAAGATCCGTGAGTCGGACGAGCGCAATGAGTTTAAGCTCTACGGGCTTATAAGCGCTGTTGACGCATCTGACATGGCCAGGCTTACATTGCTTTGGGACGGCAGAATAAATGCAAATTTCGGGGAGCTTTTAGATTTGGATTTCAAAATCAATTTTTTCAGGCATATTGTTTCAAAAAGTCTGAAAAAGCAGGATAAGGGGTTTTTAGATCTTACGATTGAAAACCCAAGCTTTATACCAGGAAAATAATATAACGGCAAGGGAAATAAAACTATAAAAGCGGGAGGCAAATATGATACCGGTTCTTGGATTAATAGCAGGTATTTTAATAGGAATATTTATACCGTATAATATTTCATATCAATACTCCAATTATGTTGCGGTTGCCATACTTGCGGCACTGGACTCTGTTTTCGGGGGGATGGCCGCAACGCTTCAGGGCAAGTTCAACATCAAAGTGTTTTTATCCGGCTTTTTCGGCAATGCTTTATTGGCGGCAGGCCTGGCATACATAGGGGATCAGTTGGGTATACAGATTTATCTTGCGGCAATATTTGCTTTTGGAAACAGGCTTTTCTTGAATTTTGCCCTCATTAGAAGAATTGTGTTGAATAAATATTTTAAAAAAGATAATATAATAGAGAAGTAATTGCTGTGTTTTATAGGTTTTATTGGAATTCCATATATTCTCGGGGGGTTCGTGCATGTGAATGATATAATTGTTGGAATGGATATAGGCACTTCCAAGGTGTGTACTGTAATAGGCCAGTTGGGTAAGGACAACCAGATTGACATTCTTGGAAAAGGCATGGAATATTGCAGCGGGGTGAAAAAGGGCGTAATTGTTGATATAGAAGCTACTGCCGACTCCATTAGGGCTTCGGTGCATAAAGCGGAGCAAATGGCCAATATGAAGGTGGGCTCTGCTTATGTCAACATAATAGGGGCCCATGTGTCAATCACAAGCAACAGAAATTGCGTAGCTATTTCGGCGGAAAACAGGGAGATAACTCAAAAAGATGTTGAGAGAGTGTTGTATGGGGTAAAAAATGTAAATATTTCCGAAGACAGGGAAATTATAGACATTATTACAAAACAGTATATAATTGATGGGTATGATGAAATAATTGACCCTGTGGGAATGATGGGCGTAAAGCTGGAGGTTGATGCCCAGATTGTGGCAGGGAAAATCACGTCTGTTCAAAATATAGTAAAAAGCGTTGAGCGTACAGGTATAAAGGTTGACGGAATAGTGGTCGAAGCCCTTGCGACGGGACAGGCCGCGCTTGCATCCGACGAAAAGGATATGGGAGTAATACTGATTGATGTTGGAGCGGGAGTAACCGATATTTCAGTATATAAAAAGCAAAATCTTGTTTTTTATAATTCACTCCCCGTCGGAGGAGAGCATATAACCAACGATATTTCCATCGGGCTTAAAATACCGTACACAGACGCAGAAAAGATAAAAAAGGAATATAGACTGGCTCTTTCGTCGCTTATAAAAAACGATCAGGAGATAACGGTAAATGATCTGGACGGAAATAATAAAAAGAGTGTGAGAATATCCGAGGCTGTAGAAATTATTGAGGCCAGAGTATATGAAATAATTTCCTTATGTAAAAATTTAATCGACGGATCAGCGGCTAAAGGGGGGATAGGTGCGGGTGTTGTTTTAACGGGAGGAGGGATTTCGTACTCCGACGGCGTAAAAGAAATCGCGGAAGAGGTTTTTGAGTTGCCGGTAAGAATAGCTTCCTATAAATCGTTTGGAATAGGGCAGCCGGAATTTGCAACCGCGGCGGGCATTATAAAATATATTTCAAACAGGCATAAGGGAAGTAATTTCGGAAGTGACATAACTGTTCAAAAGAATAATCGACTGCCCAAGGAATCGGGTTTCTTGGGAAGAGTATCGGAGTTTATAAAAAAAATATTTTGAATTATCCATCCAAGACACAGGACAATCTATTGCCGGTATAAAACTTTTTCTGGCATAAATGGAAAAGATACAAATTACGTATACAACATAATATTTTTAGTTTATAATATATTTAAAAATAGGATAGTTTTAAATACGAATGATAAAAAAGTTATATATAAAGGGGGACTTAAGGTTGCTGGAGTTCGATATAGACATGGAGCAATTTGCGCAGATAAAGGTTATTGGAGTAGGGGGAGGCGGTAATAATGCCGTAAACAGAATGATAACGGCGGGCCTTCGCGGTGTTGAGTTTATAGCTGTAAATACCGACAAGCAGGCGTTGTTCCTGTCAAAAGCCAATACAAAGATACAGATAGGCGACAAGCTCACGAAGGGCCTTGGAGCCGGAGCTAATCCAGAAATCGGAGAAAAGGCGGCCAATGAGAGCCGTGATGAGATAGCGCAGTCAATAAAGGGCGCGGATATGGTTTTTGTAACCGCAGGAATGGGAGGAGGCACGGGTACGGGAGCGGCCCCTGTTGTTGCTCAGGTTGCAAAGGAGATGGGAATTTTGACGGTGGGCGTTGTTACCAAGCCGTTTATGTTTGAGGGAAGAAAGAGAATGCAGCACGCAGAGAGGGGTGCTGAAAATCTCAAGGCCGCGGTAGACACTCTGGTTACCATACCGAATGATAGGCTGCTTCAGGTTGCGGAAAAGAAAACGTCTATGGTTGACGCGTTTAAGATTGCGGATGACGTTTTAAGGCAGGGTGTTCAGGGAATATCGGATTTGATTGCCGTTCCGGGGCTTATAAACCTTGACTTTGCGGATGTAAGGACAATAATGCTGGACACCGGTATTGCCCATATGGGAATAGGCAGGGCTTCGGGGGACAGCAAGGCCGAGGAGGCAGCAAAGCAGGCGATACACAGTCCGCTTCTTGAAACCTCGATAGAGGGGGCAAGGGGTGTGCTTGTAAATATTACAGGGGGAGTGGATCTGGGATTGTTTGAGGCCAATACTGCGGTTGAAATGATTCAAAAGTCTGCCGATCCCGATGCCAACATTATTTTTGGAGCGTCGATAGATGAAAATTTAAAGGATGAGCTGTTAATAACGGTCATAGCCACAGGCTTTGACAAGGTACCTGTTATAAAGAAGCTTGAGAAGGCTGCTGAAAAGGCTTCAACGGTAAACCCCACAAGCAGGGACAGAGCCGCTGTCAGTCCAATGGGCGAGGACGAGCTTGATATACCTACGTTTTTAAGACGAAACAGGTTTAAATAGAGTTATATATTGAAAAACACCGGGGGCCTCTAGTGCTTCCCGGTGTTTTTTGTCATACGATTTTTCTTTTTCTACAAGTGCATTTGACAAAATAATGTATTTATGGAATATATAATGGTAGTACATTATCGATTGCGGAAGCTACAGGGAAGCTATCGGCAAGCATATTTATATTACTTTCATAAATTAAAATTCAGGGACATATATATATATGCCGGGGAATATAAATATAACGCGGAATATTATTTAAGCACTAAAAGAACAAAATTCCTTATGCAGCGTGATGTCCGCACACAATATAAAGATAAAGTGAGGTAATGCAGATGGAAATATATGTGGATATTCTTTTTCTGGAGAATATCATAATGAATTTTCTGATTCTGCTTGTGACTGCCAAGTTTTCCAAAAGCCCCGCTTCGAGCCTTCGCCTGCTTGCAGCATCACTTATAGGGGCTGTATATGTGGTGGTTTTGATACTGTTTCCCGGTATAAAGGCTTACTATACCACAACGGCAAAAATAGTGCTGTCCTTTTTAATAATTGCAGTGGCATTTTCACCTAAAAAGCTGTCTGCTTTCTTCAAAATCCTCTCTATTTTTTATGTATCCACCTTCATGTTTGCCGGGGCGGCTTTTGCCTTCCTATATGTCAATCAAAGCGGAGGTTTTGTAAAAAACGGTATTGTATATGTGTTCTGGCAGTCAAAATGGACGCTGCTTTTTCTGTCCATTATAACGCTTGGAATTGTATTAAGAGTATTCTGGGAGGTCATTCAATACAGGTTTATAAGAGATAAGCTCCTTGTGCCGGTAAAAATAGCGTTTGAAAGCAAGTTTATAGATATGGCGGCCTTGATTGATACCGGCAATTCACTCTATGATCCCTTAACCAACACTCCCGTTATGGTTGTGGAGTTTAAGGCCATAAAGGAAATACTTCCCGGAGACATAAAGAGTATTTTTGAGGATGCAAAGGAAAATGATTTGAATTGTGTTACAAGCATTGTTTCCAACTCATCATGGTCGCCCAGATTCAGGCTTATTCCCTTTACATCCTTAGGTAAGGAAAACGGAATGCTTATAGGCTTTAAGCCGGATTATATAGAGGTGGGTGAAAATGAAGAAAAGAAGGGAGTCAATGATGTGATTGTGGGAATATACAACAGGGCTCTGTCTAAAAATGAAAGGTATAAGGCCCTTCTTAACCCTGTATTGGCATCGTAAAATATGAAAAATAAGTTTAGTGCATTAATTTATGAAATAATTAAAAAGGGGATGGAGAAATGAGACTTATTAGCAGAATTAAGCTGACGCTTAGGGTGAATTATGTAAACTTACTGAGAAGGCTGGGACTTTATAAGGATTATCCCATACACTATATAGGCGGAAGTGAAGCATTGCCTCCCCCTTTAAGCAGCGACGAGGAAAGCTATTTGTTGAGAAAGCTTGAAAAACAGGACTATGGGGTTAAGTCCATTCTCATTGAGAGAAATTTAAGGCTTGTGGTATATATCGCACGGAAATTTGAAAATACGGGGGTTGGGGTGGAAGACTTGATTTCCATAGGCACCATAGGCCTAATTAAGGCAATTAATACCTTTAATCCATCTAAGAACATAAAGCTGGCTACATATGCCTCGAGATGCATAGAAAATGAAATACTGATGTATTTAAGAAGAAATAACAGAATAAAGACCGAGATATCTATTGACGAGCCGTTAAACATAGATTGGGATGGAAATGAGCTGCTTCTTTCCGACATTCTGGGCACTGAAAACGATCTCATTTACAGAAGCATAGAGGATGAGGTGGATAAGGAGCTTTTGGGTACGGCCATGAAAAAGCTGTCTATGCGCGAGAAAAAGATTATGGAGCTGAGATTCGGCCTCGCAAATGGAGTGGAAAGGACTCAAAAGGAGGTTGCGGATATGCTGGGAATATCTCAATCCTATATATCGAGACTGGAAAAAAGAATAATAGGAAGGCTTAAAAAGGAAATAAACAGGCTTGTGTAAGGGGGCTCTTTTGAAAATGGCTTAAATAGCTGAAAGCACGATGAAATAAGGTTTGTCAAGGTCTATATCAAAAAATTTTTGTGTGTTTTTTCAGTATAAAAACTACCTCTCTGGCAATAATGATATTGACGCTGAAAACGCAAGACAATGTTTTTAGTATCTTAGTTCGGGAAAAAATGCCGGGAGGTTTTTCTATGCTAATCAACAAGGTGGAGATTTGTGGAGTAAACACATCAAAATTGCCAGTTTTAACAAATGAACAAAAGAAGGTTCTCTTTGAAAGGATGCATAAGGGGGACGGCACGGCACGGGAAGAGTTTATAAAGGGCAACTTAAGGCTTGTATTAAGTGTGATTCAAAGATTTAATAATAGAGGAGAATATGTTGACGACCTTTTTCAGGTAGGGTGCATAGGGCTTATTAAAGCTATTGATAATTTTGACGTTACACAGAATGTAAAATTTTCCACCTATGCTGTGCCAATGATAATAGGTGAAATACGAAGGTATTTAAGGGACAACAATTCAATCCGTGTCAGCAGATCCTTAAGAGATATCGCATATAAGGCTTTGCAGGCAAAGGAGAGGTTGACAAGCAAAAACGCCAAGGAGCCGACTATTACCGATATAGCCGCGGAGCTGAGCCTTCCGAAGGAGGATGTGGTATTTGCGCTTGACGCCATACAGGACCCCATATCGTTATTTGAATCGGTATATCATGACGGAGGGGATGCAATATATGTAATGGATCAGGTGAGTGATGACAAGAACCACGATGAAAACTGGCTGGAGGGAATATCCTTAAAGGAGGCCATGAGAAGGCTGAACGAGCGGGAGAAGCTTATATTAAACCTCAGGTTTTTTCAGGGAAGGACACAGATGGAGGTTGCGGAGGAGATAGGAATATCTCAGGCACAGGTATCACGGCTTGAAAAAACCGCCCTGCTTCATATGAGAAAATATATATAAAAACACAAAATAATATTTATTTTGGTTCAAATGCCGTTAAATATAAAACACCTTTAGAGAGAAATGCTCATGGGTGTTTTTTCATATGGATACCGACATACGCATATACTTATATAAAGAAGTGCAGCAATATTTGTAAACGGTGGTGTTTTTATGTGCAGGTCATTGGAGCTTAAGCAGAAGGAAGTAATAAACATATCCGACGGAAGAAGGCTTGGATTTGTTTCGGATGTGATTATTAACCTTGAGGACGGAAGGCTGGACGCTATTGTTATACCGGGAGCGGGGAAGTTTTTCGGAATAATAGGCAAGGACAGCGAGATAGTTATAGTATGGGACAATATAAAGAAAATAGGAGAGGATATAATTCTTGTGGATATGGATGAAAGATTTATAAGAAAGTACTTCGATTATTGACAAAAAATATTAATTATATTGAATAATGCTATGATAAAATGTATTATATAAATTAAAATACTGTAAGAATACTGTAAAAGTTTCCCGACTTTAAGGGGAATTTTGGAGGAAGCATATGAAATGTCCCTACTGCGGCTTTTTGGAGGATAGAGTAATTGACTCAAGGCCCACTGATGAAAATTCGGCTATCAGAAGAAGAAGAGAATGCGCTAAATGCTTAAAAAGATTTACCACATATGAAAAGATAGAGAATCTTCCTCTGGTGGTTATAAAAAAGGACAAGACCCGTCAGACCTTTGACAGGGAAAAGCTTATCAACGGGCTGCTCAGGGCATGTGGCAAAAGGCCTATATCGGTAAATGATCTGGAAAAGCTTGTAGACAGCATTGAAAGCCAGGCGTACAATACCATGCGGAGAGAGATAACCTCCGAGGAGATAGGCGAAATGGTAATGGAGCGGCTTAAGGATATGGATGAGGTGGCATATGTGAGGTTTGCTTCGGTATACAGGCAGTTTAAGGATATAAATACGTTTATGGATGAACTCAGAAATCTTTTGAAGGACAAATAAAATATTAGCAGCTTTAAGCATAAGCCAGAGGTGGGAACGGCACCTCTTTTTTTGCAGGGTAAATTTTATAGTGTAACGGAAGAGGTATTTTCAAATGAATGTTTTCGAGAAGAATTTAAGCCTGATAAAAAGCTGTCAGCCGGATGTTTTTAATAAGCTGGACGCTTACATAAAGGGTGTATATGTGCCCTTAAACAATAATATCGAGCAAATTGCGCTTGCAAATCAGGATGATATTATAATAAATATGCTTGTGACATGCAATGGAGCCGGACATCTTATCTGCGATCACGAGGATCCCATAAGCCAGGCATATAATTGGATAGACAGGTATATAGACCCTTCCAGCAAGGCGGATATTGTATTCGGCTTAGGCTTCGGATACCATATAGAGGTTTTGCTTACAAGCTTTAAAAACAGAAGGGTTACGGTGATAGAGCCTGATATTGAGCTGTTTTATCAGATACTTAAGGTAAGAAACATGGAGCTTGTAATTACAAAAGCTGACATATTCGTGGATGAGCCGGTGGATGTGATATTGGGGAAATTAAATACGCTGCTGTGGGATGCCGACAAGGGAGGAATACAGTGCCAGCCGTTCGAGGTATACGGAGAGATGTTCCCCGGGCTGTGGGACGATTTAAGGGAAAGGTTTATAAAAGCTGCTCATAATTTCAATGTTGACATATCAACCATAAGGCTTTTCGGAGAATTATGGGTTCACAACAACATAAAAAATGCCGCAAGGCTTCATGAGGCTTCAAACGCATGGGGGCTTGCCGGGAATTTCAGAAACATACCCGGAATTCTTGTGTCGGCAGGGCCTTCTCTCTCTAAAAACGTTCATCTTCTGAACGAGCTGAAAAGCAAGGCTGTAATTATGGCGGCGGGAACAGCGGTGAATGTCCTTGAAAGGTATGGAGTAACGCCTCATTTTATGGTTGGAACAGACGGAACTGAGGGCGAGGCGGAGATTCATAAAAAGGTACGGTCGAGGGATATATATTTTATTTATTCAAATCAGGTTGCCACAGGCTCTGTTGAGAGCTACAGGGGGCCTAAATATTTTATGAATTTTCCTGTGGATGTTTACAGTGAAAGGTTTTTAAAATACGCGGGAGTACATTCCGAATTGTTTGCAAGCGGACCGTCGGTTGCCAACACCTGCTTTGACCTCCTCCTGAAAATGGGCTGCAACCCTATAATACTTGTAGGGCAGGATCTTGCGTTTACGGGAGGAATAAAATACGCGGGAGAGGAAGCACACGGACAGGCTCATGCTGATAGTTCGGACTATGAAAAAAAGGGATATACTCTCACAAAGGATATATATGGACAGGACATATACACTCGAGCGGATTTTATTTCCATGAAGAACTGGTTCGAAATGTATTTTGAGAAGGCAAAGGATATTGTCGATATTATAAATGCCACCGAAGGGGGACTGAATATCAACTTTGCAACAAACGATACGTTAGAGAGTACAATTCAAAAGGGAAGCTTCAGGGAGGCCAACATTGAAGGTAAAATAAGAGATATATACAAGTCAAACCTTTTTGGAGAGGAAGTAAAAGATAAGCTTAAAGCCTATAATGAAATTATATACCGCGAAATAGAAAGGCTCTGCCAGTGCTCAAAAAGGCAGAAAAAGCTTGCAGACCTTATAAAAAGGGAGGTTTATCATCCCACGAGAGACAAAAAGGCATTTAAAAGGACTGTAGACGAAATAAGCACTCTTGCCGATGCCGTAATTGAGTCACCTATATATGACTCTGTTTTGAAGAGAATAATTGAAATAGAGTTTTACTTAATTAAGGCAGAGCTGGAACGAGCATTAAAAGAGACATCAAATTATGGCTCTGTAAAGAATGCCTACATGAATGCAATAGAAAGACAGAACAGTATGTTAGAGCAAAAGCTGGTAAAGATAAAGGAGCTGCTAGAAGTAAAAGATGAGGATTGTCAATAAATAAAAGCAGGGCTCATAATGTTTTTGGCTGTTTCAATTTAAGGTGGTTTTACATGCCTGTAAGCAGCATTCATAATGAGCCTATAGGAACTTCAAAACCTTAACCCGGCGTTTTAAGGATTATTTTTATGAGCTTCTTTCACAGAAAGCCTGCAGGAAGTAATCAAACTGCCGCAGTCTTTATGCAAATTACAGAAACAGGAATTAAGATGTTGCAAACAAGTGAGCTCAAATGTCTGCTTTCTATAAAATCCATTTCGTAAAATTTCCTATGAAGCCCTAAAAATTTAAGTCCTCTGCCATTCCTCCTAATAAAAGCGTCCTGTTTTTAGGAGGCTTTACTGCCAGCCTTCAGGCATTTCCATAAAATCACTCTGTGTTTTATAATAACCCTGAATAATCATTAATGAGCCCTGCGAATATTATTATAATCAAAACGACAATTTTGATACCTGACAAATTTTTGCGCAGCGAATTACAAAAAATAAATTGCATATGGCTTTCCTAATTGAATACTTTAATTTTATCCCTATGCTATAGGATATGTGAATATTAAACTGATAAAAACAGCTTTTGACAGGCGCATGAATTAGGCGTATAATTTAAATTCAGGAGGGAGCAAAGATGACCGTCAGAGAGATATTAAAAATATTACATAATGATGGATGGATAGAAATTGAAGCAAGGACAAAAGGCTCTCATATACAACTGAAATATCCAACCAAGACTGGTAAGGTCACAGTACCAAATCACAAAGGGGATATTGCTCCCGGTACACTTAATAGTATTTATAGACAGGCAGGGTTAAAATAAAGTTGATGCCTGAATTTAAAGAAGGAGATATGATTATGCGTAAGCTTACCTATTTGGCAGTATTTGAGCCGGTGGAGACGACTGGATATAGCGTATACTTTCCGGATCTTCCCGGATGTGTGAGTTATGGAGAAGATTTTGAAAAAGCGCAGAAGCAGGCTGCTGATGCGCTTGGGCTGCATATATACGGTATGGAAAAAGACGGAGATAATATACCTGCTCCGTCTAAAATGCCGCAAGTAGATGCTGAGACAGCTTCTGGGTATATGGTGTGTCCTATTACTGTTTTCCCCGACATTGTAAGAAATGATCTTGATAATAGGGCAGTAAAAACAAACCTGACTATTCCTGCCTGGCTGAAGGAATTGGCAGAAGCTCAGGGAGTTAATTATTCAAAGCTCTTTCAAGCTGCCCTTATGGATTACCTTGGCCTGAATCAAGCCTGCACAGACGAACAGCGGCAAAAGTGACGATAACTATTACAAAAAATACAAAAAATAAATTGCAAAGAACCCATGCAGTCTGGTAGAATAATGTAGTATTATACTGTAATTGCTGTAATAATATCGCATTTTAAGGAGTATTTTATTATGCTTTCAAAAATTAAAAGCTGCGGGCTGCATGGCATCGAGGGATACATAATTGAGGTAGAAACGGATATAAGCAGCGGATTGCCGGGGTTTGATATTGTGGGTCTTGCGGATATTGCCGTAAAGGAATCAAAGGAGCGTGTAAGGGCCGCCATAAAAAACAGCGGCTTTCAGTTTCCTGTGAAGAGAATAACGGTGAATCTGGCTCCCGCAAATCTGAAAAAGGAGGGATCGGCCTTTGACCTGCCGATAGCCCTTGGAATATTAGCTGCCACGGGTCAGATTGAGAGTGATGCTTTAGATAAATACATGTTTATAGGAGAGCTGTCTCTAAACGGAGAAATAAAGCCCGTTAAGGGCATGCTTCCGATGGCGGTATGTGCCAGAGAGTCTGAAATTGAAAGCCTTGTGCTTCCGTGCGGCAATGCCGATGAAGCAGCGGTAGTGAAGGAGCTTGCCATTATGCCGGCAAAGGAGCTTTCCGAAATAATATACCACTTAAATGGCGACAGGCCGCTGGAGCGGCATACTGTTGATATCGACGGAATGTTTAGCGGAAAGCTTGACTACGAAATAGACTTTGCCGATGTAAAGGGACAGGCAAATGTTAAAAGGGCACTTGAGGTAGCAGCCTCAGGAGGGCATAATTGTCTTATGCTCGGTTCTCCCGGATGCGGCAAAACCATGATTGCAAAAAGACTTCCTACCATTTTGCCTGCCATGACGTTTGAAGAGGCCTTAGAGGTTACAAAAATTCACAGCATAGCAGGCACACTCCCGCCGAACACCTCACTGATAACCACCAGACCCTTCAGAAGCCCTCACCATACCATTTCTGCCATAAGCCTGATAGGGGGAGGAAGATACCCAAAGCCCGGAGAAATCAGCCTTTCACACTATGGAGTTTTATTTTTGGACGAGGTTCCCGAGTTTGGAAAGGATGCGCTTGAGGTCATGCGCCAGCCGCTGGAGGACGGAACGGTCACCATATCCAGAGTAAACGCCTGCCTCAGCTACCCTTCAAAAACTACCCTTATAGCGGCTGCCAACCCATGCAAGTGCGGAAACTTTTTGGATTCATCAAAAGAATGCACCTGTACCCCCAAGCAGATTCACCAGTATTTAGGAAAGCTCTCCGGGCCGCTTTTAGACAGAATAGACATACACATAGAGGTTGCTTCGGTTAAGTATAAGGATCTGGACAGCACAACCGCTGAAGAGAGGTCGTGTGTAATAAGGGAAAGAGTCAATAAAGCGAGACGGATTCAGCAGGACAGGTATAAAGGGATTAAAATATACTCAAATTCACAGCTTCAGCCGTCAATGATTGACAAATACTGCAGGCTTGACCCAAAAGGAAAGGAGCTTTTAAGAAATGCCTTCGACAGGCTGGGCTTAAGCGCCAGAGCCCATAACAGAATTCTTAAGGTTTCAAGAACAATTGCCGACATGGACGGAAGCGGGGATATAAAGCCTTCTCATTTGGCTGAGGCAATACAGTACAGGAGCCTTGACAGAAAATTCTGGAGGGAGTAGCGAATGAAAACAATAACCTTATCGGAGGATGTGCCTTATGTGCGGAAATATAAAGTATTGGATTTGGCTCAGCTCTATTCCTAATATAGGGCCAAGAAGGTGCTCGCAGATGCTTGAGCGCTTCGGAGGCCCGGAGGAGATATGGAATATGAGGGAAGCTGACTTAAAGGCTGCCCGCTTTTTGTCCGCATATACAGTAGAAAATCTTTTAAACCCAAAATACAGAAATGATGCCGAAAGATTAATGGATGCGATGTACAGGCACGGAATAAAAGCGATAGCTGTAAATAATCCGTCATATCCATATTATCTGAAAAATATATATAACCCTCCTATAGTTTTATATGTGAGGGGAAGGCTTAATAAGGATCAGAAGGCGGTGGCTGTTGTAGGCTCAAGGAGGGCATCTCCCTATGGCATGAAAATGGCCGAGGAGATAGCATATGAGCTGTCCCGGCTTGGAATTGCGGTAATAAGCGGTATGGCAAGAGGAATAGATACAATGGCTCATAGAGGCTGTCTAAAGGCGGGAGGAACAACTATAGCCGTTATGGGGTGCGGCCTTGACAGGGCATACCCGGCAGAAAACAGGGAACTGATGGAAAGTATTGCCGTATCCGGCGCGGCTGTATCGGAATATCCTCCGGGGATTCCTCCTCTTCCTCAGAATTTTCCTGCGAGAAACAGAATAATCAGCGGAATTTCTCAAGGGGTAGTGGTTATTGAGGCGGGAGGCCGCAGCGGATCACTCATTACCGCTGATTTTGCTTTAGAGCAGGGGAGGGAGGTTTTTGCGGTTCCGGGAAATGTTGACCGCGTAAACAGCACAGGCGCCAATAAGCTTATAAAAGACGGCGCAAAAATGGTAACCTGCGTTGAAGATATCTTGGAGGAGCTGGATATTAATAGAATGGCAAGTAAAATTGACAAGGCCGCAGCAGGTAATTTTATTTGTGATTCAAGATTTGACGGCCTTGAAGGAGATGAGAAGGAAATTGTGAGGTGCTTGGAGGGAAATGCACTTCATATTGACAGAATAAGCCTAAAAAGCGGGCTTGGAATTCAGGATGTAAACTCTCTGCTGCTTATGCTTGAGCTTAAGGGAATAATAGAGCAAGCTCCGGGAAGGATATACCGGCTCAGGATTTAATCACGCGGATGACATGTGCCGGGAAATATGGGCAGAGGGTATGGGGCATATTTGAAATAGGATTTTTGACAAAATAAGCTAAAAAAAACAGGAGGGGCATTTAACGCTGTGCGATGATGCCCCTCCTTATGTATTTACGGGCATAATAGATAAAAATAAGGGGGAAAATATATAGGCTAAAAGACTCAATATTGAGTAAATAAATTGTGTTTTACAATAAAAGATTGTGGACATTATAAAAAAATGTGTTAATATAATTATAGTTTTCCACCTTTTAAAATAATTATTTATATACCGGATTATTTCTATAAAAATGCAATTAAAGCTTCCGGAAAATATTTTTATTAAAAGGTGCGGCAAAATAGGGAATGAAAGCTTATTATATTGAATAAGCACTATAAAACAGTTTTTACGGAGGGACGAAATGGCAGAATATTTGGTAATTGTTGAATCTCCTGCAAAGGCAAAGACTATAGGCAAGTTTTTAGGGAAGGGCTACAAAATAGAAGCGTCAATGGGGCATATAAGGGATCTTCCAAAGAGCCAGATAGGTGTGGACGTAGATAAAAACTTCCAGCCTAAATATATAACCATACGCGGAAAAGGAGATTTGATAAGCAAGCTGAAAAAAGAAGCCAAAAATGCCCGTAAGATTTATCTTGCTACTGACCCTGACCGTGAAGGGGAAGCAATATCATGGCATTTGGCCAATATTTTAAATATAGATGAGAACGAGCAATGCAGAATAACCTTTAATGAGATAACAAAAAATGCGGTAAAGAGTGCCATAAAAGCTCCAAGGGAGATAGATATGGATCTGGTGGATGCACAGCAGGCCAGAAGAATACTTGACCGTATTGTGGGATATAAAATAAGCCCTCTGCTGTGGAGAAAGGTTAGAAAGGGCTTGAGCGCGGGAAGGGTCCAATCGGTGGCCACCAGGCTTATATGCGACCGCGAGGAAGAAATAGAAAGGTTTGTGCCCGACGAGTATTGGTCTATTACCGCAAAGCTTCTTAAGCAGAAAATGAGGTCAGGGGCATTTGACGCAAAGTTTTACGGTTCCGTCAGCGGCAAAATTGAACTGAAAAATGAAGAGCAGGTAAAGCAAATATTGGGTGAAATCGAAGGCAGCCGGTATATTGCAAAAAAGGTTAAAACCAGTGAAAAGAAGAGGTATCCTTCGCCTCCCTTTACAACCAGTACACTTCAGCAGGAAGCGGCAAGAAAATTAGGGTTTACCACTAAAAGAACCATGATGGTTGCGCAGCAGCTTTACGAGGGAGTAGAAATTAAGGGGCAGGGTGCCTTGGGACTTGTGACATATATACGTACGGATTCCTTAAGGATTTCATCTGAGGCCCAGACGGAGGCAAAGGATTTTATCAAGTCAAAGTACGGAGATAAGTATGCCCCCGAAGAGGTGCGGAACTATAAAAACAAGTCGGCTTCTCAGGACGCTCATGAGGCTATAAGACCCACTCATATAACAATGGATCCAGAATCTATAAAGGCATCTCTGTCAAACGAACAGTATAAAATTTATAAGCTTATATGGGAGAGGTTTATTGCAAGCCAGATGGCTTTTGCGGTATATGACACCCTGTCGGTGGACATCGAGGCCTCGGGCTATATTTTTAAGGCTAATGGCTCAAAGGTTAAGTTTGCCGGCTTTATGGTGCTGTATATTGAGGGAAGGGACGAGGAGAGCGAGGATGACGAGGTCAGTCTTCCTGAGATAAATGAGGGAGAGGAGTTCAACCTGAAAAAAATTGATTCCAAGCAGCACTTTACACAGCCGCCCCAGAGATATACCGAGGCAACGCTTGTAAAAACCCTTGAAGAGAAAGGGATAGGAAGACCAAGCACCTATGCCCCAACCATAACGACAATACTTGCAAGGGGCTATGTGGAGAAGGAAAAAAAGCTGCTTGTGCCCACCGAGCTGGGTAAAATTGTGACGGACATTATGAAGAACCATTTTAAGGATATCGTTGATATAGACTTTACGGCTCAAATGGAAAAACAGCTTGACGATGTGGAAGAGGGAGAAAAGAAATGGGTTCAGGTTATGGAGGACTTTTATACTCAGTTTGTTGATGTCCTCAAGGAAGCCGATGACCGCATAGGCCATGTTGAGATTCCCGACGAGGTTACCGATATTTTATGTGAGAAATGCGGAAGAAATATGGTTATAAAAAACGGGAGGTTCGGAAAGTTTTTAGCGTGTCCGGGATTCCCTGAGTGCAGAAATGCCAGACCCATACTGGAGGAGGCAGGTGTTACATGCCCCAAGTGTGGAGGGAAGGTTCTTATCAAAAAGTCCAAAAGGGGCAAAAGGTATCTTGGCTGCGAGAATAATCCTTCATGCGGGTTTATGACGTGGGATAAGCATACAAATGAAAGCTGCCCCAAGTGCGGAAACTTTCTTGTAAAAAAATCTTCGGGCAAAAAAGCCATATTAAAATGCAGCAGTGACCAATGCGATTACGTAAAAGAAGAAGCCTATAAAGGATAAAGCTTACGGAGGAGACAATGTCCGACTATATAAATGTAATAGGAGCGGGTCTGGCAGGCTGTGAAGCGGCCTGGCAGATAGCTAAAAGGGGAATAAAGGTAAGGCTGTTTGAGATGAAGCCTAAGTCATATACCCCCGCCCATCATATGGAAACCTTTGCAGAGCTGGTATGCAGCAACTCACTAAGGTCTGATCAGCTAGAGAATGCCGTCGGTCTTTTGAAAGAGGAGCTTCGCATGTTTGACTCTCTGATTATGAGGTGTGCCGACCTGACAAGAGTTCCCGCAGGAGGAGCGCTTGCAGTGGACCGGGAGGGATTTTCAAAAAAGGTAACCGAATATATACAAGGCTGTGAAAGCATTAAAGTTATTAACGAGGAGGTGTGCCGGATACCAGAGGACGCAATAACAATAATTGCAACAGGCCCTCTGACCTCCGATTGCCTGTGCAGTGAAATACAAAGCGTTACAGGACATGAGCATATGTATTTCTTTGATGCCGCCGCCCCTATAGTAACCTATGAGTCAATAGACATGTCAAAAGCATATAAGGCTGCAAGATACGGCAGAGGCAGTGAGGATTATATAAATTGCCCCATGAACAGGGAAGAATATAACCTGTTTTGGAACGAGCTTATAGAGGCAGGTGAGGCAGAAGTAAAGGGGTTTGAGAAGGACATGGTGTTTGAAGGCTGTATGCCCGTCGAAAGCATGGCAAAAAGGGGGCAGGATACACTGCGCTTTGGTCCTCTCAAGCCGGTAGGGCTAATAAACCCCGCTACAGGAAGAGAGGATTATGCTGTTGTGCAGCTAAGACAGGACAACAGCGCAGGGAGCTTATACAATATCGTAGGGTTTCAGACGCATTTAAAATGGCCCGAGCAGAAGAGGGTATTCAGCATGATCCCCGGCTTAGGCAACGCGGATTTTGTAAGGTACGGTGTTATGCATAAGAATACATATATAAACTCCCCTAAGCTTCTTGATGCCTCATATTCTGTCAGAGACAGGGAAGGGCTGTATTTTGCCGGACAAATTACAGGAGTTGAGGGCTATATTGAATCGGCTTCGTCAGGCTTTGTTGCGGGAATAAACGCCGCTATGATGTTTTTGGGAAAGCCCCCTGTGATTTTTGACACTACCACCGCAACAGGAGCTTTAAGCAGCTATATATCAGACCCCTCGATTAAAAAATTTCAGCCCATGAATATAAATTTTGGGCTTATGCAAGGCCTTAAAATAAGGATAAGGGATAAAAGAGAGAAAAATTCTCAAATAGCCAGGAGAGCCTTGGATGTAATAAGGACAGTCAGGGATAGTCTTTCAGAATAATTAATAAGCTCTTTTTTAAAAAATGCGGTCCTAAAATTGGACTATAAGGTTATAGTGCAATAGAACTATTTTGTTTTTTTAAGCATTCCATATATGTATTGATTTCAGTGTGCTTCAGAGCATGAGGCCAGGAGCCGCCCAAGAAATATATAGGCCTATGATAAATATTTCAGATATTCTATTATTGTGTTTTTATATATAATATGTTATTCTTATAATAATTTATGGTATATTATGTATTATGTATTCAAGCGTTCTATTATGAGGAAATTTAACTTAAATTAACATAATAAATTGGAAAGCTTGAAGGAAATTTAACTAATATGTCGAATATGATCTTGTGAGTAGAGATCTAAGCATTTAGCACTTGATTTTGATATGCGTAGGGGGGTAAAAATGCTTCAGGGAATGTTTAACGGATTGAAACTAAGAGAAAAGGCTTTGGAAACGGCATGGCTTAGAAATGACGTTATTGCTCAGAATATAGCGAATGTAGACACTCCGGGGTATAAAAAGAAGTCGGTGGCGTTTGAGGAACTGCTCAATAATGCCATGACCAATACATATCAACAGAATAAATATGGAACAGGTAAATATCCCAATGTGACCCCCACTGTTGTTGAGGATAACAGCAGCCTAAGCTACCGTCTTGACGGGAATAATGTAGACTTTGAAAGAGAGGCAGCGGCGATGTCTAAAAACGCCATTAAGTATTATGCCTTGTCCCAAAGCGTGGGAGGATATTTCAGCAAGCTTAAATCGGTTATAAACGGAGGGAGCAGATAGCATATGAGTTATTTTAGTGCTCTTGATATAGGAGCTTCCGCATTGACAGCCCAGAGACTCAGAATGGACGTTATATCCCAAAACATAGCAAATGCCAATACTACGAGATCCGAGGACGGGCTTCCATACAGAAGAAAGGAAGTGGTCTTTGAGGAAAGGACTCAAACACCTTCTTTTTCCAGTTTTCTTGAAAAAAGCTCAGGGCAGTATTCGACAGGCGGAGGAGTGAGGGCGGCGAAAATTGTTGAGGATTCCTCACCGTTTAAATCAGTCTATGATCCGGGCCATCCTGATGCCAATAATGAAGGGTATGTACAAATGCCTAATGTAAACGTAATAACAGAAATGGTGAATATGATTTCCGCAACAAGATCCTATGAGGCTGGAATAACCTCTATAAATACCACAAAGAGCATGGCAATGAAGGCGCTTGAGATAGGAAGGTAAGTGCTTTGGATTTCTATACTAATGATAATAATTTTTAGGGGGAATTTTTATGAATGTGGGAGGAATAAGCGGTGTTGGTGCGTTTTCGTCTGAAGCTCTCGAAATAAAAGCTTTTCGGGAGAATCAGCAAGACACGGTCAGCTTTGCGGATCATTTAAAGAATGCTTTAAACAGTGTCGACAATATGCAAAATTATTCCGAGGAAGCTGCGAATGCACTGGCGGCCGGAAAGGCTGACAATATTGATGAGGTGGTTGTTGCGGGGCAGAAGGCCGAGGTGGCGCTGCTGCTTACCATTCAAGTAAGGAATAAGATACTTGATGCGTACAATGAGATCATGAGGATGCAGATATAAAATTTATGTGTATGCTTTTAAAATACATTGTTTTGTGTTATTACTAAAGAGGAACCCTTAGAAGCAAGGTGGTGACTAATTACATGCCTGAAGTATTTTCAAAGCTGCAGCGGCGTGTAGCTGATTTTTGGAAGGAACTTGAGCAGTCTCAAAGAATTAGAGTATATATTATAGCGGCCATACTTATAGCTGCTGTGGTAATTGGTATTTTTATTGCGGCAAGGACTACCTATGTCCCTTTGTTCGTTGGCGGAATTCCTGAGCAAAAAGAATTAAGTGAGATAGCGGCGGTTCTGGAAGCGGGAAAGCTTAAATACAAGCTTGAAGACAACAATATTCTTATTGATTCAAGAAACAAAAACAAGGCACAGGCGTTATTGGTGGAGAAAGGATACCCTAAGTCACTGGATGCTATATTTGATGACGGGTACAGCAACAAGATACAATACAGCACGACTGAAAGCGACAAAAGGAAATTTGACAAGAATACTCAGGAAAGGCTTTTATCTGCCAAGCTAAAGATGTTTGATTACATAGAGGATGCCTCGGTTACATTGGCGTTGCCGAATCCTCCCGTTCTTCTGCTGTCCGATGAGCAGCAGTCTAAGCCTACCGCGTCGGTAATGATAAAGCCAAAGCAGGAACTTAGCAAGGAGCAGGTTCGCTCTGTGGTTATGTGGGTTGCAAAGAGCGTAGAAAAGCTTGAACCCGGCGATATTACCGTTGTGGATCATAATTTGAATGAGCTTACCGCCGATACCGCAGACAGTTCTGTAGCCAAGGCGAACGACCAGTACGAAATGACGGTAAAATGGGCAGCCGAGCTGGAGCGGAAGGTCAGAAGACTTTTTGACGGACAGTATACAAGCTTTGACAACATGGCTGTTGTAGCAAATCCTAAGCTTAATTTCAATAAGCAGACATCAAAATCAAAGGTGCTTACAAATCCTACAGAGGATGGGCCGGCTGTGACTAACAGGCAGACTCATACGGTAGATTTGCAAAACGGGAATGTCACCGGGGGCTCTCCCGGTATGGGAACCAATCCCGGCACTACTCAAACCCCTTCCTATCAAATAGAATCAAACGGGGAAAATTCAACCTATAAAGAAAAAAATGAAGTTATAAATAACGAATATAATGAGACATTAACGGAGCTTGAAAACTCTATAGGCGACATAGTACCTGAGCAGTCTACAATAGCGGTTAATGTAAAATACGGTATTAAGGCCACGGATGTGCCGGAGGAGGAAATTGAGAGTGTGAGGCGGCAGGTCAGCATGGCGACAAGTATACCTGTGGACAATATTTCTGTAAATAAATTCAGAATTGCCGCGCCTGAAGAGGTGCAAACCCAGTTGTCTGACACAATAAGGGAATTGTTTGATACATATGGAGTATTCGCGCTGATAATTTTACTGGCAATAGCGCTTATGATAGCCGCGCTGCCCAGAAGAAAGAAGGAGGAAAAGCTTGTGCAGCAGCCTTCTTTGAGTCCGGCTACAGCTCCGAGGTTTATTGTTCCCGAAAATCAGTTGGAGCCTATTCCCGAAATTGATCTTGAAGAAAGGTCGGAGGTTAAAAAGCAAATTGAAAAGTTTGTTAAGCAAAAGCCGGATGCCGTTGCACAATTGTTGAGAAACTGGCTTTCGGATGAATGGGAAGGTTAAAATAAAATTTTAATAATTGCTAATTTATACGGGGGTTGATAATGTGGCTCGTAGCACTTCTGTGAAGACAGATCGTTCTGGAAAGGAAAAGGCTGCTATGCTTCTTATATCTCTTGGGCCTGAAAAATCCGCCGAGATATTTAAGCATTTCAAGGAAGAGGAAATAGAGCAGTTGACATTGGAGATTGCAAACATAAGAACTGTGACTCCTGAAGAAAAAGAAAAGGTGCTTGAGGAATTTTATCAAATTTGTCTGGCACAGGAATATATAGCCGAGGGCGGAATAGGGTATGCAAAGGATATACTGGAAAAGGCGCTTGGAGCGCAAAAAGCGCTTGATGTAATAAATAAGCTTACAGTTTCACTACAGGTACGGCCATTTGATTTCATAAGAAAGACAGATCCATCTCAGCTTCTGAATTTTATACAAAATGAACATCCACAAACAATAGCGTTAATACTTGCATATTTGAGGGCGCAGCAGGCATCCACCGTGCTGTCGGCGCTTCCCCAGGATAAACAGGCAGATGTGGCAAGAAGAATAGCTACTATGGACAGAACTTCACCGGAGGTAATCAAAGAGGTGGAAAGAGTTCTTGAAAAGAAGCTTTCTTCATTGGTCACCGAGGATTATACCGCTGCCGGAGGGGTACAGTCTATTGTAGACATACTCAACAGTGTAGACAGGGGTACCGAGAAATATATCATGGAGACTTTGGAAATTGAGGACACCGATCTTGCGGAGGAAATAAAGAAGAGGATGTTTGTATTTGAGGACATCTTAACTCTTGACAACAGATCGATTCAGAGATTCTTAAGAGATGTTGAAAACCAGCAGCTTGCGGTTGCGCTTAAGGGCTCAACGGAAGAAGTGCAGAAGCTTATTTTCTCAAATATGTCCAAGCGCCTTTCTGAAATGATATCTGAGGACATGGAATTCTTAGGCCCTGTAAGACTTAAGGATGTTGAAGAGGCACAGCAGAAGATTGTAAATGTAATACGCAAGCTTGAGGACGCAGGGGAGATAGTTATATCCAGAGGCGGAGGAGATGAAATAGTTGTCTAGTAATATTTATAAAAATTATCAGATAAACTTAGGGATACCCTTTACCGTAAAGTCTGCTGTGAATTTTCATACAATTAACACGGTAAGCAAGAATGAGGACATTGAGGATAGCCGTGAGGAAATTCCCGAGGATATAATTAGCTCTGCAAAGGAAGAAGCTGAATTAATTATAAAGGAGGCCCATTATGAGGCCGAAAGGATTATTAAAGACGCGGAGGCACGTGCCAATGAAAGCAGTGCTGCCATAGAGGAGGAAGCAAGACAAAGGGGCTTATCCGAGGGAATGGAGCAGGCAAGAATGCAGTATGAGGCTCTGATTAACGAAGCGGGGGACATAAAGCAGAGCGCGAAAGTTGAATATAACAAGGTTCTTGAAGGTATGGAGGCCGATACAGTCGGTGTTATTATTGAAATAGCGCAGAGCGTTATAGGCAGGGAACTGGAATTGGATAATGAAAATATTCTGTATCTTGTCAGGCAGGCCTTTGAGAAATGCATAAATAAGGAGAAGCTGATTTTAAGGGTGAGCATGGACGATTATGACTATGTATCGGACAACAAGAATAAGCTGCTTTCAATGACAGCAGGAATAGGCGAATTGGAGATTAAAGGAGACCCTTCATTAAAAAGAGGAGCGTGCATGGTTGATACTCCTTTTGGAAGCGTAGACGCAGGTGCGGACACTAAAATGCGTAAAATTGAGGAGTGCTTCAGGCAGGCTTTAGGACGAGGGTATAATGATTAGTATTAATCTGGATAGATACAGG
Source organism: Anaerobacterium chartisolvens (assembly GCF_003337415.1). Taxonomy (GTDB): domain Bacteria; phylum Bacillota; class Clostridia; order Acetivibrionales; family DSM-27016; genus Anaerobacterium; species Anaerobacterium chartisolvens. The sequence continues at coordinate 107,533 of NZ_QPJT01000013.1, forward strand.
AAAATTTTAAGGAATTCCGATTTTATAGAGTATACCGGAAAGGTTACAAAGGTTGTGGGACTCACAATAGAGTCGTTAGGGCCTGAGGTTAATATAGGAGAGCTATGCCATTTACAGTCTGTAAGGAATAGGGGAGTTATAGATGCAGAGGTTGTGGGCTTTAAGGACAACAATGTTTTGCTTATGCCTTTAGGAGATATGGCTGGTATAGGGCCGGGAAGCACCGTAACAGCCACAGGGGGCAGCCTCAGGGTGGCTGTAGGGGGAGGTTTGATAGGAAGGGTTCTGGATGGCCTGGGAAATCCTATTGACGGAAAGGGAAACTTAGAGAGCGAGCAGTATTATCAGGTAAGCAACGCGCCTCCTCATCCTCTTACAAGAAAGAGGATAGCACAGCCGCTGCCCCTTGGAATAAAAGCCATAGACGGGCTGCTGACGGTGGGAAAGGGACAGAGGATAGGCATATTTGCCGGCAGCGGTGTCGGTAAAAGCACATTGATGGGAATGATCGCAAGGAACACCAGAGCCGACATCAATGTTATTGCACTTATAGGAGAGCGCGGAAGGGAAGTACGGGAATTTTTAGAAAAGGATTTAAAGGAAGAGGGACTTTCAAGATCTGTAGTGGTGGTTGCAACCTCCGACCAGCCTGCTCTGGTGAGATTAAAGGGAGCCTTGCTCGCCACTGCCATAGCCGAGTATTTCAGAGATCAGCAAAAGGATGTGCTTTTGCTGATGGACTCGCTTACAAGGTTTGCCATGGCGCAGAGAGAAATTGGTCTGGCTATAGGAGAACCTCCTGTATCAAGGGGGTACACGCCTTCTGTTTTTTCAGTAATGCCCAAGCTTCTTGAGCGTTCGGGCAATTCAGAGAAGGGATCGGTTACGGGGCTTTATACGGTACTGGTTGACGGAGATGACATGATGGAGCCTGTGACAGATACTGCAAGAGGTATTCTTGACGGGCATATAGTTCTTTCGAGGTCTTTGGCAAACAGAAACCATTACCCCGCCATAGATATTCTGGCAAGCATAAGCAGGGTAATGACGGACATTGTGACGCCGGAGCATAAGTTTGCGGCCAGTGAAATAAAAAAGGTTATGGCTGTATATAAGGATGCCGAGGATTTAATCAATATAGGAGCATATGTTAAGGGAAGTAATGATAAAATTGATTATGCCATTGATTTTATAGACAATATTACGGCTTTCCTCCAGCAGAGTACCGAAGAAAAATTTAACTTTGATACAATAATGGAGATGCTCGGGCAGGTGCTGAATGGCTAAATTTACTTTTGGATTGCAGTCGGTGCTGAATCTTAAAATTCAAATGGAGGACAGCCTGAAGAACGAGCTGGCCAAGGCCATAAGGAAGCTTGAAAGGGAACGGGAGCTCTTGAATAAAATAGAGTTTGAGAGAGAGCAGCTTATAGGGCAGATGTGCTGTGAGTCAAGCAAGGGTATTCGGGTTTCAAGCCTTAAGGAATATGGAGGATATATTTCCTTTCTGGTGCAAAAGGCTCAGATACAGAAAGAAAATATAAACTATGCCAGAGGTAATGTCGATAGATATAGAGATCAGCTTATAAAGGCGGTTCAGGAGAAAGAGATGCTCGAAAAGCTCAAGGAAAAGAAATATGAGGAGTATTCCGCAGAGCAGTTGAGGGAAGAGCAGAATACTAATGATGAGATAATAAGCTACAACTATAACAGGGTTATGGCAGGAGAGAAAAATGGCTACAAAAAATAATATCAGTGAAGGCCCCACCCCGCGTACGACGAATAACAACAAGAAAAAGCCAAATGGAGCACTGTTTGGGTTATTGGCATTTGCAATAGCGACACTCATAATGGCGGCGGTATTAGGAGGGGCTTTTTATGTTGTAATCCATAATAATATGGGCGGCCTTGCAGACAAATACAGAATGAATATAAAAAGCATACCTGTTCTTAAGCTGGCACTTCCGCAGCCGGTAAATCCCGAGGATGACAAGCAAATGACGGAGGACGAGGTAAGGGAGAAGTACAGGGAGCTTTTAAAGCTAAGGGATGATTTGAGGGCACAGCTTGAGGAAAAGCATAAGGCCATAGAACAGCTTGAGAAGGAAAGAACGGAGCATGAGGGGATTAAGGCTGAGAATGCCCGTATAAAAAGTGATGTGGAGGCACAGCAGAAACAGATTGATGATGACAGAAAGCAATTTGAGGAGGACAGCAAGGCTGTTAACGGATTGATTGCAAATGGTGATAAGCAGGGCTTTAAGGAGTATTTCGAGAAGGTGGATAAAGAGACTGCTGAAAGGGTATATGGTGAAATCGTAAAGGAAGAAAAGGCAAATGAGCAGATAAGGAGCTATGCAAAGCTTTATGAAAGCATGGATGCATCGTCGGCGGCAAAAATATTTGAAGAAATGGGAAGCTCTAAGAGTGACTTTGTGGTGGAAATTTTGAAAAATATGAAAAAGGAAGTGTCGGCCGAGGTTTTGTCGGCAATGAGCCCCTCTTATGCAGCGAAGCTTGCCGACAAGCTCAGAGCAGCGTATGTTACAATCAATTGATTTGTAATATAAAAGCATAGGTGAAAGGAGGTGAAATTATGATAAAACAGGACTATTCATTTGAACTTGCCGGGAGGCTTATGGGCATATCGCCGTCTTTTAATACTGGCGGCAGCGCATATGAAAGAAGTGCCGTGAGTACTTCGGCCTTTAACGAGGTTTTAAGTACTGCCTCAAGGAGTGGTATGGGCAGTCCGGCAGCAGTAAAAAAGGGCACTGAGATTGGTGCCGTCCGTGACAGTGCAGTGGAGCAAAGACGTACAATAAAGAGCTTTAGAGAAGCAAGGGAAGTAAATAAGCAACAGGAGCCGGCTTGCGTAAGTTTACCGTCGGATAAGGCTTGCAGAAGTAAGGGCGATATGGATGAAGCCGAAAGCAGCAAGTCTGATAAGGCATCCTCCACGCAGCAGGCTGATATGGCACTGGAGGGTCTTGCTCATATACTTGGCTTGCAGCCGTCGGAGCTTAAAGAGATACTGGAGAGCATTAATATTCAGCCGCAGGATCTTATTGACCAGAGCAAAGCAGCAATGATTTCCGACAGGCTTTCCGTGCTTGTGGGCCTTGACGTAAGTCAGTCACAGGCGCTCAGGCAGATTATTTCCGTTTTGGGAAATGCCTTGAGTGAAGCATATGCAGATCAAGATAGCGCAGGGTATACTTTTGAGCAGCAAGGCGGCTTAATCTCGAATGACAGCGGCAAGCTGTCTAAAAGCAGGCAGGCTGGCAGCGCAGATTCTCCGCAAATAGTTGTTGTTGAAGACAACAAGCCTGCCATTGATATTTTACAGGCAATGGCAAAGCTCAAGGTCAACCTTGAGGAACTTTCCCGCAAGCTTCAGAACAACCCGGCTGCTTTTGCGGCAGAAGTGTCTGAAGACATAAAGTCTATGGCAGCGGATAATTCCGTTTCCTTAAACGCAGAAGAAGCGGTCATGCAGGAGGATGAAAATTCCGATGTATACGGCATGAAGCAAATAAGCTCGCAAGAGAGTGAGGGAAAGAGCCTTCGTAAGGACGCGCGAGGGGATACCGGCACACGGGGCAATGGAGACGAAGTATCTCTGAATGCTTCCCCCGAGATGAATACACAGGTAGATAGTGAAAGCTCCTTGCAATTTGCAAGCATGGTTGAAAACCAGCCCTCACAGAGTGTAAAAGCATCTGAGGCAGTAAAGGAAGCAAGGCAGAGCAGTGTATCCCGCAATGACATTTTAGATCAGGTTGTAAATAAGGCCAGAGTGATCATTTCAGGTGAAAAATCAGAAATGATAATGGATCTAAAGCCGGATAGCTTAGGTAAGCTGTCACTTAAAATAGTCACTGAGCGCGGAATGGTTGTGGCAAAGTTTATTGCTGAAAGCCAGCAGGTGAAAGAGGCTATTGAGGCAAATATGCAGACCCTGAAGGATTCTCTTGAAAAGCAGGGCTTAAGTGTACAGGGCTTTAGCGTATCAGTCAGGCAGGATGCCCACAAGGGGTTTTACAGGGAGGACAGGTATAATGCAAAGAGCGGCGAAGCCGGTGCAAGGCTTGGCAGGGTAGATGGAATAACGGAGGATGAGGCTGCCCTTTTAGAAGGCATCAGCAGCGCAAATCCATATGCATGGGGAGACAGCAGCATTAATCTCACGGCATAAACCAGCTTGAATTAAATTAATAAAAGGACAGGAGGTGAGATAAAATGGCTGTTGATCAGATATCTGGTCAAAAGACTATAGAGCAAATTATACAGGATACCGCAAATAAGAGCGATAAGAGAAACACAGGGGAGCTTGGAAAAAGTGATTTTTTAAATCTTCTTGTAACTCAGCTCAGGTATCAGGACCCTTTAAATCCTGTGGAGGACAAGGAGTTTATAGCTCAAATGGCTCAATTTACATCTCTTGAGCAAATGCAGAATATGAATAGCACGCTCACACAGGCACAGGGCTTTTCTCTGATAGGCAAGACCGTTACGGCGACTGTGACCGATGAAACAACTAAAGCTATAAGTACTGTGGAAGGCAGCGTCACAGGAGTCAAAATGATTAGCGGGAAGGTGTATGTGGTTGTAAATGAAAGAGATGTTCCCATAGAGAATATAAGCAACGTAACTGACGCGGCAAACACATTAAAGCCTGATCTTTCGCAGTATGTCGGGCTTATAGGCTCTAAGGTCACAGGCTTTGTTTATGATTCCTCAACCGGTTCTCTGGTTCCTGTAAGCGGAATGGTTAAATCCTTGAAAATGGGAGCGTATGAGGATTACTTCGTAATGGACGGAGTGGAGGTGGATGTATCCAGGATAGTTACCGATACTCCATCTGCCGATCCCGATTTCAATAAGAATTATCTGAATGCAAACAAGGGCAAGGAGGTAACTCTTGAGGTCGTAGACAGAAGCAGCAATGCCAAGGTGAAGGTTAAAGGCATACTTAAGGATTATTCAATAGGTGACGACGGGAAGATTAAGGCAGTTCTCGATAAAGTAAATGTTCCTGTGGAAAGCATGACCGACGTAAGCGGTACTCGGCGTCCTTCAATATCTACATATACAAGCCTTATAGACCATCAGATAAAGGGCAGCATATATAACGGAAATATGACTAACTCAGTGAGTATAAGCGGAATTGTCAAGTCTGTTAAATCTGGATTATATGAGGACTATGCCATAGTAGATGGTATAAGAGCAGAGATTGTGGAATTAAACGGCCAAAGCTCTTCTTCCGATCAAAACGCTATTATAGACTATCTTAACCAGCATCAGGGAGAATCGGGCGAAATAGACGTTATAATAAGAGATTCCGTTAGCGGACAAAGGGTTGCTGTTAAAGGCACGCTTGCAAGCTATGAGAATGTGGACGGTAAGCTTATTGCGGTAATAAACCAGGTGAACCTTCCTGTGAATGACATTACCGATGTACTGCCAAAGAGCTGATATAAATAAGGGGAGGTGCTTATATGGTAGTTAACAACAAGTTTTTAAACGGCATTAACGGAATACCGAACGGTGCTCCGATTGCCTCTACCGTAAAGAGTCCCGGCCCGGCACACGGTGAGTTTGATAAAATACTTAAGGAAAAGGTAAATGAAACCTCCGGGCTGAAGTTTTCAAAACATGCCGAGTTAAGACTTCAGGCCAGAAACATAAATATATCCGGCGCGTTAAAAGACAAGCTCAGTGGTGCGGTAGATAAAGCTCAGGCTAAAGGGGTAAGGGATTCGCTTGTTATTGCGGATAACGTGGCTTTTGTGATAAACGTTAAAAGCAGAACGGTAATAACAGCTATAAGCAGTGATGAAATGAAGCAAAATGTCTTTACGAATATTGACGGAGCGGTTTTTGCTTGATTTTTAGAATGGGGTAGGGGTACTATCGCAGGATAGGTAAAAGGTCTCAAAATTTCAATGACGCTCAAGTGCCTTTGAAAATATCCCGATAATATATTCGGTAAAATTATGATTGCAGCCGGACCCTTTCGGGAGGCTGGCTATTCCGGAACGATTGAAGGAATAGAAAACGAAGGAGGTTGTTTTAACTATGATGAGGTCTATGTTTTCTGGTGTGTCGGGGCTCAGAACCCACCAGACCAGAATGGATGTTATTGGTAATAATATAGCCAATGTAAATACCGTTGCTTTTAAATCAGGAAGGGTAACCTTTCAGGAGGTTTTCAGCCAGACCGTCAAAGGAGCAACTGCTCCTAGCGACGAGACGGGAAGAGGCGGGCAGAACCCTATGCAGATAGGCTTGGGGGTTGGAGTCGGGTCTATTGATACTATAATGACGGGGGGGAGTCCTCAAAGGACGGATAACCTCACCGACGTAGCCGTTGACGGTGACGGCTTCTTTATAGTGCAGGGCGGCAGAAACGACACCTACAGGTTTACAAGGGCAGGGAATTTCGGACTTGATAAGCTTGGCAATCTGGTAACGGCAAGCGGTATGAATGTAATGGGCTGGCAGAATTATAAGGTTAACCCTGACGGCTCATATGAGTTCAATACTGAGGATGCTCTGGAGCCCATAAACATATATACTGGCAAAAGAATGATAGCCGCTAAGGCTACCTCAAATGCCGCATTTGAAGGCAATTTGAATGTAGGGCTTTCTGCTCTGGGTGCGGCTGCCGCAGCGTCAAACGTGCAGGTCACCGTTCCGTTGACGGTTTATGACAGCCTTGGCACGGCCCATAAGGTGGGAATACAGTTCTGGAAGCTCAGCTCGGTTGATACAGGTTCGGGAGTTAATACCTCATGGAGATGGTCTGTGGATACGGGGGCGCCTTCAATGGCCACCGCTTCGGGAGTTTTAATATTTAATGAAAGCGGAAGGGTGCTGGCTTCCTCGCTTACAGGCACAGATGTCACCTTTACCCCTGCCACAAGCTCGGGTACTACAAGCTTTGATGTTTCCTTAGATTTTAGGAATCTTACAATGTATGCCTCCGACAATTCAGTTCAGACATCCTATGTTGACGGATATACCACCGGAGAGCTGGTGACCTTCAATGTAGGCGGAGACGGCATACTGACGGGAGTATACAGCAACGGAAAGCAGCAGCCGCTGGCTATGCTGGCTCTGGCAAGCTTCAGTAACCCTGCGGGCTTGCAGAAGGTAGGGGAGAACATGTTCCTTCCCACCACAAACTCGGGAGATTTTGAAAAAGCGGTCAAGGCAGGCTCGGGAGGTACGGGAATGCTAAATCCGGGAAGTCTGGAGATGTCAAATGTCGACCTGTCCAGAGAGTTCACCGAGATGATAGTTACTCAAAGAGGATTTCAGGCAAACAGCAGAATCATTACTACATCCGATGAAATGCTTCAGGAGCTGGTTAACCTGAAAAGGTAGTGATTAATAATCTGGCCGTAGGCTGCCGACAAATCCTGAAGGAGGGGGCGGCCTACGGTAAAATTATATTTTTAGTATTCTTTGTCAAAAATGTGTGCCGTAAGCCTGCTATTTTTTAAATGAGCCATATATATACATAAATTCATAAAACTTAGGTTAAATCGAAATTTTCTATTGAGTTTTTGAGGTAAAAATATTATGATAAGATTGTCGAGGCTTAATGGAAGCAGTTTTATTTTAAACTGCGAGCTGATAGAGACGATAGAAGAGACACCTGATTCTGTTATAACTACTATAAATGGTAAAAAGCTTGTTGTGGCGGAAAGTGCCGAGGAAATCGTTCTTAAGGTTATAGAATATAAAAACAGGCTGAGCCTGAAATGATTTGTTTAAACTATACTCAAAAGATAAAAGGGGGCATAAGTTTTGGAGGGAAAGGGAAGTTTATTTAATATTATTCTTTTGATCATTATTGCTTTTCTCACTTTAACCCTTGCTGCACTGGCGGGTTATGTCGTTCTCGGAGGGGGCTCGAAAGACTCGGGGGCTGTTGCAAGCAACATAGATACAAGTATTCCATCCGACGATGATTTAGATATGTTTTCTCTATATGAAGGAAAGACCTATTTAAATTTAAAGGCTACCGACGATAAGACGGTACCTGTAATTCAGATAGGGTTACAATTAAAGCACTATAAGAAAACGCCTAAGGGCAGCAGCATAAAAGACCCTCTTGCAAAAATTGAGCTTTATCAGAACGAGATAAAGCAAATAGCAGGCACATATTTTATGGGGCTGACTTCTCAGGATGTAAGGGATTCGGATGCAAAGAAAAAGGCTGCTGAGGACCTTAAAAACAGCATTAACGATTTGCTTAATAAAAATGAGCAAAACAAATATCCCATTGTTTATGACATAATATTCAGTGAGTGGTTTTGCACATAGGGGGGTGGTAACTGGTGGGAGATATTCTATCTCAGAACGAAATAGACGAGCTGCTTAAGGCCTTAAATACCGGAGAAATTGACGTACAGCAGATGCAGACCACTACCCAGGAGAAGAAAATAAGAAGTCATGATTTCAGGAGACCCAGCAAGTTTGCCAAGGATCATATAAAGACTTTACAAATAATAAATGATACATATGCCAGGCTTATTACAAACTTTCTTTCGGGATACTTAAGGACTCTTGTTCAAGTAGAGGTTGCTAATGTTGAGGCTGTTTCATATTATGAATTCAACAATTCGATTTCAAATCCCGTGGTGCTTGCGGTGGTTGATTTTACACCGCTGTCGGGTTCTATAATATTTGAGATATCACCTGCAATATCCTTTGCCCTTGTAGACAGAATATTGGGCGGCAAGGGTACTATGATTGACAAGGTGAGGGGCTTCACCGAGATTGAGCTTGCAATTATTGAAAGAATAATTATTCAGATACTCAATTTAATGAAGGAACCGTGGGAAAACGTAATAGCCATAAGGCCTAGATTGGAAAAGATAGAGACAAACGCACAGTTTGCCCAGATTATTTCTCCTAATGAGATGGTTGCTCTTGTGACCTTTAATGCCAGAATAGGAGAAGTGGAGGGAATGATCAACATATGTATACCGCATATGGTGGTTGAGCCTATAATATCAAAGCTCAGCACCAGGTTCTGGTTTTCAACGGTAGAGAAGGAGATTATCGGAGAGTCCAAAGAACTGATAGAAGTGAAAATAAAGAACACAGTGATTCCTATAAAGGCGGTGCTTGGACGTACTACAATATCCGTCAATGACTTTATAGAGCTGCAGCCGGGAGATGTTCTTCCGTTGGATTCCGCTGTAAACGGTAATTTGGAGGTATTGGTGGGAGATCTCTTAAAGTTCTATGCAAAGCCGGGGGTCAGGAAAAACAAGACAGCGGTAAAAATTACTGATGTTGTTAAAAGGGAGGATGAGTAAAATGGGGGATATGCTTTCTCAAGCTGAAATAGATGCTTTATTAAACGGAACACCTGTGCCCGACGGCGATGCTTCACAACCTGAGGCTGCGTCTGAGGGAGATCTGTCTACACAAGAAATTGACGCATTAGGGGAGATAGGGAATATAAGCATGGGTACCTCGGCTACCACTTTGTTCACTCTGCTTGGGCATAAGGTTTTGATAACAACACCCAAGGTCAGTGTAACAACATGGGAGGAGCTTTCAAAGTATTACAGTGTGCCTTATGTTGCTGTTAGAGTAGAATATACATACGGTCTCATCGGAAGCAATTTACTCATACTTAAGGAAGAGGATGTAAAAATCATTACCGATTTGATGATGGGAGGAGATGGAGGCAGCACTTCAGGGGATTTGACAGATTTACATTTAAGCGCAATAAGCGAAGCCATGAATCAAATGGTGGGATCATCCGCCACCTCAATGTCTTCCATGTTTGATAAAAAAATAGACATATCACCCCCTCAGTCCTTTATAATGCATTTTGATTCTTCACAGCCGTATACTGATTTTGATGAAGACTCTCAGCAGCTTGTGAAGATTGCTTTTAAAATGGAGGTGGGTGATCTCATAGACAGTGAGATTATGCAGCTGATTCCCATAAAATTTGCAAAGAGCCTTGTGGAAAATTTGTTAAGTGCGGGGGAGCCTTCGGAAGCGGAGAGTGTTGTACACAATATTCCTAATGTGCAGCAGAGCCAGATGCAGCAAATGCCTCAGATGCCTCAGATGCCGCAAATGCCGCAAATGCCGCAAATGCCTCAAATGCAGCAAATGCCTCAAATGCCTCAAATGCAGCAGATGCCCCAGATGCCTCCGCAGCAAAATTACGCGCCGCCTATGGGACAGGGCTCCGTTTATTATGAGCAGCCCCGGCAAAACAGCAATGTAAATGTTCAGCCTGCTCAGTTTCAGGCATTTGATGAAGGAAGAATAGCTCTGGAGAAAAAGAACATAGGACTTATTATGGATGTACCGCTTCAGGTAACTGTTGAGCTGGGCCGCACCAATAAGCTTATAAAGGATATACTTGAGTTTGGGCCGGGATCGATTATAGAGCTGGATAAGCTTGCAGGCGAGCCGGTGGATATACTTGTAAACGGCAAGGCTATTGCCAAGGGAGAGGTAGTGGTAATAGATGAGAGCTTCGGTGTCAGAATTACCGATATTATACACCCTTCAAAGAGACTTTGACGAAAAGTAATTGATTTTATAGGCAATTTCTTTTAGCTAGACAGCTAAAATTTGCTTTTTGCTTGAGCGGGTTAATGTAAAGACATTGTAATGCAAATGCATTGTAGGGACAAATTATAATTTAAGGAGAGGGATAAGTAATGGGAAAGAGAATTCTGATTGTTGACGATGCTGCTTTTATGAGGATGATGATAAGGGATATTCTTAATAAAAACGGTTATGAGGTAATTGGAGAGGCAGAAAATGGAGGACGAGCAATACAGCAGTATAAAGACCTGATTCCCGATCTTGTTATAATGGATATTACAATGCCTGAGGTGGACGGAATTCAGGCAGTTAAGGAGATTAAAAAAATAAGCTCGGATGCTAAAATAATAATGTGCTCCGCTATGGGCCAGCAGGCAATGGTTATTGAGTCCATTCAAGCTGGGGCAAGGGATTTTATAGTAAAGCCCTTTCAGGCAGAAAGAGTGGTTGAGGCAGTTAAAAAGGTACTTGGCTAGACCTTGCTTTAAACTTTAACTTAAATGGGGTTATAAAATGTTTGCTCAAGTAATAGGGATTTTACTGGCGTTTGGGTCTGTTTTGTTTTTGGCTGTTATATTTACACGATTTATGGCAGGGAAGGCAAAAAGAACTATGAAGGGCCAATACATGAATATAGTAGAATCCATGAGCCTTGGGGTGGATAAGCAAATTCATCTCATAAGGGTCGACAGGCAGTTCGTTCTTGTTGCCACCGCCGGTAAAAATGTGGAGTTTCTCACTATAGTAAAGCTTGATAATTATGTAGACAACGATGAATTAACTCAAAATGAAAACGCATTCGATTTCAAAACCTTTTTTAACAAGTATCTTCAAAATTATAAGGATAAGAAAAATGGTAAGGAATCAAAAAATGCAGCACAAGAAACAGAAGATGAAAGCGTTGAAGATATCATTGGTAAAGGGCAAGCTGGTGCTGGAGGAAGCTTGGGCAAAGAGGTTTTTAAGAGTAACCTCAGCAGGTTAAAGTCCATTACCGATGTAATCTATCGGCAACGCGAAGAAAATGGGGATGATTAGACAAATGAAGATAAGAAGGACGAGGATTCAAAGAGTATGCCTTATGGCGGCAGTTATCAGTTTAATACTTGCAGTATTTGTATCTTCGGCTTATGCCGAGCCAACAATCCCTTCCTTCAGGTTCGGATTTGATATGGAGCCCTCGCAAGATCCTCAGGATGTTTCAACCAGTATACAAATTTTAATAGCTCTTACCATACTGTCAATAGCTCCTTCCATACTAATAATGATGACCTCGTTTACGAGGATAATTATTATATTATCGTTCTTAAGAAATGCAATGGGAACACAACAAATGCCGCCGAATCAAGTGTTGATTGGGCTGGCTTTATTTCTGACATTTTTTATTATGGCCCCTGTGGGCAACCAGATTAACAGGGAGGCCTTTCAGCCGTACAGCACGGGGCAGATACAGCAGCAAGAGGCTATAGACAAGTCCTCTTCAATCATAAAAAATTTTATGCTTAAGCAGATGAGAAAAGACAGTGAAAAGGATCTGGCCATGTTTGTAAGGCTTGCTAAAATAGAAGGCCCCGTCACGCCGGAGGAACTTCCTCTGTCGGTAGTGGTTCCTGCTTTTTTGGTTAATGAACTGACAGTTGCTTTTAAATTCGGATTTTTAATATTCATACCTTTTCTGATTATTGATTTGGTGGTTTCGAGTACACTTATGTCGATGGGTATGATGATGCTTCCTCCCATTATGATATCACTGCCCTTTAAGATATTGCTTTTTATAATGGTGGGAGGATGGGGGCTTTTAGTTGAGTCCATAGTGAACAGCTTTGTAATGTGAAACCTTAAGAGTATGTTAAAATTGTGCTTTACATAGATTTAAATTCAATGGCTTTTATAAGGAGGTCTAAGCTTATGGATCAGGGAATTGTTATAGGTCTTGCACAGCGTGCTTTGAATACCGTGCTGCTTGTTTCGGCACCTATGCTTGGGTTCAGCCTGCTGGTTGGAGTTACCATAAGTATCTTTCAGGCTACCACTCAGATACAGGAGCAGACATTGACCTTTGTTCCTAAAATTCTTGCGGTTATTGCCGCAGTGGCACTGTTTGGTTCATGGATGCTTAGAGTGTTGATTGAGTATACACAGGATTTATTCCTTCACATAAATGATTTTTTATAGCATAACATGTTTGATAATGGAGGGCTGATGATTTTAAAAGTATTATGATTATACCTTTTGATATACTGCAAAGCGGAATAGAGATATTTTTGCTGGTTTTTGTGAGAATGACGGGCTTGTTTGTCATAGCACCTATTTTTGGGAGGAGGAATGTTCCTACATATTTAAAAATAGGGTTTGCGTTTTTTTTGGCGCTCATACTGGTGAGTGTGAGTACCACCAGTCTTAATTTGCCGGACTACAACGCAACTATTATTGGATTTATACTTATTGTTTTTAAAGAGTTTATGGTCGGGATAGTTTTGGGATATGTATCATACCTGATTTTCACAGCAATTTATATTGCGGGGCAGATTATAGACATGCAGATCGGCTTCGGTATGGTAAATGTGCTCGACCCCGTCAGTAACATTCAAGTTCCCGTTACATCGAATTTTTATTTTATAATCAGTATGATGGTATTTTTGATGTTTAACGGACATCATTTGCTGATAAAAGCTCTTTTTGACAGCTACAGCTATATCCCTTTGGGAGGTGCGCTGTTCGGAAGTGAGCTGATGAATGATGTTATGAGAGTTTTTGGAGATGTATTTGTAATTGGCTTTAAAATAAGCGCCCCCATTCTTATTGCAATATTGGTAACGGATGTTGCGCTCGGTGTTGTTTCAAAGACAGTACCCCAGTTTAATGTATTTGTTGTGGGTATGCCTTTGAAAATATTAATAGGACTTGCTGTCATGATAATTACTGTTCCTGCCTTTGTAGCATTTATTGAGGTTTTAATAAATGGAATGAATAGTGAGATGCTTGATTTTATGAAAGATATGGGGCCAAGGTAATGATTGTTAAGCCGTTAAACCTTCAATTTTTTGCGGCAGACGGTAAGACCGAAAAGGCCACTCCCAAAAAAAGGAGAGATGCCAGAAAAAAAGGTCAGGTTCTGCAAAGCAGGGAGATCAGTACAGCAGTTGTGCTTATATTTGTTTTTATGGGCCTTCGGATTTTCGGAGGCAATATATACAGAGAAATTATTGAATTTATGAGGAGAGCGCTATCCCAATATCCTATGGAGGATGGACTGTTTACAATAGATGCCCTGTTTAAGCTTTTTGCAGATGTGGTATTGGTTTTTTTAAGAAGTCTGGGCCCCATATTTGCGATAGCTATGATAACGGGACTTGTAGCAGGCTATGCCCAGATTGGCTTTTTGTTTACAATTGAAACTCTGGCTATGAAGTTTAACAAAATAAATCCCGCAAACGGGCTTAAAAGGATTTTTTCAATCCGTTCAATAGCGGAGCTTTTAAAATCAATTATAAAAATAGTGATTATAGGATATATTGCGTACTCATATTTAAGATCTGAGGAAAATAACGTAATAAACTCAATGGACATGGACGTTATAAGCACTGCCGCTTATATAGCTTCAGCCTCAATCAACGTGGCAATAAGGATATGCGTAGCTCTTATATTTTTAGGCGTTCTTGATTATGCATACCAATGGTGGGAGTATGAAAAGAGCCTTAGAATGACAAAGCAGGAGATAAAAGAGGAATATAAGCAGGTTGAGGGTAATCCTGAGATAAAGTCAAAAATTAAACAGAAGCAGAGACAGATGTCAATGCGAAGGATGATGCAGCAGGTTCCTAAGGCGGATGTGGTAATAACAAACCCAACACACTTTGCAGTGGCAATTAAATACGATCTCGAGGTTTCCGATGCGCCTGTTGTCATAGCAAAGGGTCAGGACTTTATGGCCTTAAGGATTAAGGAGGTGGCAAAGGAAAACAGCGTTGAGATAGTAGAAAACAAGCCTTTGGCCAGAAATCTCTATGACACTGTTGATATAGGGCAGTCCATACCGCCTGAATTGTATCAGGCAGTAGCGGAAGTGCTTGCATTTGTGTATAATTTAAAGAAAAAGGGCAGGGTTGGTTGAATCCAGTAAAACAGACTAATGAAGAGGGGGGAAAGAGGCAAAATGAGAATGGGAAATTATGCGGTGCCTGCAATACTTGTGGTTATTATTTTAGCATTTATTATACCTATTCCCCATACCATACTTGACTTTCTTATCGTAATTAATATAGCAATAACGCTTATTCTTATGTTAAACACGGTATATATGAAGAATGCCCTGGATTTGTCGTCGTTTCCGTCTTTGCTTGTGGTAACCACCTTATACAGGCTGGCTCTTAATATAACAGCCACAAGGCTTATACTGTCAAGCGGTGATGCGGGGGAGATAATACGAGGCTTTGGAAGCTTTGTCGCAGGGGGAAGCCCGGTTATAGGCTTTATAATGTTTATAATTATAATGATAGTAAACTTTGTGGTTATAACAAAGGGCTCCGAGAGGGTTGCCGAAGTAGCGGCCAGATTTACCTTAGACGCCATGCCCGGAAAGCAGATGGCTATAGATGCCGACTTAAACTCAGGCATTATTACTGAAACTGAGGCAAAGAACAGAAGAAGGATAATTCAAAGGGAAGCCGATTTTTACGGTGCTATGGACGGTGCCAGCAAATATGTTAAAAACGATGCCATTGTAGGAATTTTAATAACCATTGTCAACATAGTGGGAGGCTTTGTCATAGGCATGGTTATGATGGGCATGGAGGCAGGTAAGGCCCTTGAGACCTTTACAATACTGACTATAGGGGACGGGCTTGTAAGCCAGATACCGGCTGTTATGATATCCGCCGCTACCAGCTTTATTGTCACCAGAGCGGGTTCAGACAGTGAAATGAGTCAGGACATCTTAAAGCAGATGTTTGTAAACAAGAATGTTATGTATATAGCTGCGGCTACATGCGTTATTCTGTCGCTATTTCTGCCTAAGGTTCCCTTTCTGCTTATAGCCGCTGTGCTTGCCTTTGTGGGCTTCCGCTTGGGGAGGCGTGAAAATGCGGTAATGAAGCAGGAGGAGGTAATGGTTCAGGAGAGCGAGGTAGAGGATATAAGGAAGCCGGAAAATGTTGTTGCTCTTCTGCAGGTTGATCCTATAGAGCTTGAGTTCGGCTACGGTATAATACCCTTAGCCGACGTCAATCAGGGGGGAGACCTTTTAGACAGGGTTGTAATGATAAGAAGGCAGCTTGCGCTGGAAATGGGGATGATAGTGCCCATAATACGCTTGAGAGATAATATACAGCTAAGCCCTAATGAATATATTATAAAGATTAAAGGCGTTGAGGTTTCAAAGGGAGAAATAATTTTAGATCACTTTATGGCTATGAATCCCGGAATGGTTGAGCAGGAGCTGGATGGAATAAAGACCACTGAGCCTGCGTTCGGGCTTCCTGCAATCTGGATAAGCGAAGGCCAGCGCGACAGGGCTGAGATGTATGGGTATACGGTGGTTGATCCTCCGTCTATAATAGCCACACATCTGACTGAGATCATTAAGAAATACGCTCATGAGCTGACAGGAAGACAGGAGGTACAGAAGCTTATTGACAATGTACGGCAGAATTACCCCGCAATTGTTGAAGAGCTGGTGCCCAAGCAAATGGCTGTAGGCGAGATTCAGAAGGTGCTTGCAAATTTGCTCAAGGAGGGAGTTTCTATAAGAGATATGGTTACCGTTCTTGAAACTCTGGCCGACTATTCGCCTGTTACTCACGACACCGATATGCTCACTGAATATGTGAGGCAGGCTCTGGGAAGAGCTATTTCCAAGAAATTCATAAATGATACCAAGTCCAATGTCATAACATTGGACCCCAAGCTTGAGCAGATTATTATGGATTCACTTCAGAGAACTGAGCATGGCTCATACATTAATCTTGAGCCGTCTATTACAAATACTATCATAAACAGCCTGTCAAAGCAGGTTCAAAGGCTTGTACAGCTTGGGCAGCAGCCCATTATTCTTGCGTCTCCAGTTGTAAGGCTTTATTTTAAGAGGCTTACGGAGCAGTTTATGCCGGGCTTGATAGTGTTATCATACAACGAGCTGGATCCTAATATAGAAGTACAATCAGTTGGGATGGTGAATGTATAGAGATGAAAATACGTCGATATGTGGGGAATAACACCCAGGAGGCAATGTTAAAGGTAAAAATGGACTTAGGCAGCGAGGCGGTTATTCTTAATACAAGAAAAATAAGAAAAAAAGGATTATTGAGCTTTTTTTCCAAGCCCTTAATCGAGATTCTTGCTGCTGTGGACGACAACTACAGTACAAAAATTGACTCTGGCAAAAAGCCGGAAGGCGACGCCGCAAAGCATACCATGAAGAAGCCTGCAAGCCGGGCAATGCCGGTACAGAGTCCTTTGCCGGCAGCAATGTATTCCAAAAGCGCTTTAAATGAAAAAGACGATAAATATTCCGGGCTGGAGAATAAGGTAAACAGCATGGAGGTGCTTTTAAAAAGGATATATGAGCGCATGGACACTCCTGAAAATGAAATTGCGCCCGAGGCAGAGCCGCAAAGGGACAAGCTGTCCTCCGAAACGATGAAGCTGTTTTACAATAACCTTATAAAAAATGATGTTGACGCAGAACTGGCAAAGAGGATTATTGAAGCTGCCAGCGGAAAATTGGGTCAAAGTCCGAGTGCAAGTGACATTTCTTCCGCTTTATATGATATAATTATAGATATGCTGGGCAAGCCGGAGGTTATAAAGCTAAGGGACGACGGCAAGCCCACGGTTGTAATATTTACAGGTCCTACGGGAGTGGGCAAGACAACTACTATTGCAAAAATTGCCGCCAGCTATTTGCTGAACATGAGAAAGAGCGTGGGGCTTATAACAACCGATACATACAGAATAGCTGCGGTGGAGCAGCTTAAGACATATGCGGAGATTCTTGGAATACCTGCGACGGTGATTTATTCGGCAAATGAAATAGACGATGCCATTAAGGCATACTCCGACAAGGACATTATACTTATAGATACGGCAGGCAGGAGCCACAGGAACAAGGAGCAGTTTGAAGAGCTCAAAAACACTATTACCGCCTTGGGGGCGGACGAGATTTACATGGTGATGAGCACCACCACAAATGCCGGAAGCTGCAGGGATATTTTAAATAATTACAGCTTTTTGAAGGATTACAAGCTGATATTTACAAAGGTGGATGAGACTCCTCTTATGGGGATCATACTCAACACGAGGGTATGGACCGACAAAAAGCTATCTTATATGGCAGTAGGGCAAAGCGTGCCCGACGATATAGAGGTGGTAAACACTGAAAAGATAGCAAAAATATTATTAGGGAGTATTGCTGGAATATGAATGATCAGGCAGATAAGCTGAGGCAAATAATTGACAACCTGAGATCCCGTCAAAACACTAATTATGCCGCCGTCGCACAAGCTGCCGAAAAAAAGTCGGCTAAGGTGGTTACCGTTACAAGCGGCAAGGGCGGAGTGGGAAAGACCAACATCACAATAAACCTTGCCATAAGCTTGAGTGAGATGGGCTATAAGGTTATAATACTTGACGCCGATTTAGGATTAGCCAATATTGATGTTCTGTTCGGCATTAATCCCCGGGATACACTGGTTGATGTAATACATGGGAGAAAAAGCATATTGGAGGTTCTTGCCGACGGGCCAAAGGATGTTAAGTTTGTATCGGGAGGCTCAGGGGTAGAGGATCTGGTTAAAATGGATAAGGAGCAGCTTGACAATTTTGTAGGCAATATTGCAATGCTCGACAAGCTTGCCGACATCATACTGATTGACACGGGGGCGGGTTTGTCGGACAGTGTAATGAGCTTTGTAATGGCGGCCGATGAAGTAATTTTAGTTACCACACCCGAGCCCACTTCTATTACCGATGCATATGCTTTGATTAAAATGGTTGTGGGAAGGGATAAGGATAAGGTTATAAGGGTGGTTGTAAACAGGGCGGAGGATGAAAATGAGGCTTCCGAAATACTGGGCAGACTCTCAATGGTTGCAAAGAGGTTTTTATCTATTGAGCTTAAGTCACTGGGGTATGTGCTTCAGGATCAGATGGTAATTAAGGCGGTGAAGCTGCAAAAGCCTTTTACCTTGAGCTTTCCAAAAAGCCACGCGTCCAGGCTCGTCAGGGAAATATCAAGGAAACTCATGGAGGAGAGAAAGATTGCCGCGGGGAATGGGCAGACAGGAGTGAAGGGCTTTGTAAGCAGGTTGGTAAAGTTTTTAAATTCGTAGAATAATTTGGGTTGCCATATATACTTGTCTTAAATAAAATATAATATAGAGTATTGTAAACCGCATTATTATCAGCATAGGATGTGTTAAATATGAAAATAACAGATTTAGAACCGGGTATAAAGCTTGAAATGGAATTGTATGATAGAGATGGCAAAGCAATGGAGCCGATACTTATTAGTGAATTTGAATGGGCTGAGGATGACGGCTTCGCCGTAATAGCAGCTCCAATACATGAAGGGATTATTTATCCTGTGCATACGGGTACTGTGATTGATATTTTTTTTGGATATAAGCTGAACAATGCCCGTGGCATGAACATGTATAAGCTAAGAGCAAGGGTTAGAGGCAGACGAGTGGTTGATAACATTGCCCTGCTGGAAATTATTCCTGAGGGAGAAATAGAAAAAATACAGAGAAGACAGTATTTCAGGTTTAGTTGCTCTACGGCGGTATACTACAGGGCTTTGGTTTTATCAGGCAAGGAGGAGACGGCGGACGGCGGCGAAGAATATAAAAGGGCTCTTGCGGTAGACTTGAGCGGCTGCGGTATGCGTATGCTTACCGTTGAGAGGCTGGAGTACGGCACTTTTCTGGAGATAGAAATAAAGCTTAATGATAATATAAGCCTTAAATTGCCGGGAAAGGTTGTGAGAGTAACGCCTATTGAAAATAACGACAGCTTTAAGTATGAGGAAGGGATTTGGTTTAAAAAGATTGATAGTAAGCACAGGGAAGAAATTATCAGATACATTTTTCAGGAGCAGCGAAAACTTAGAAAAAAAGGGCTGATATAGGTATATGGCGAGTGATTTGGAAAGAGCGATAAGAGTGTTGGTCGTGGACGATTCAGCATTTATGAGGAAGGTTATATCGGATATTTTAAACAGCGATAACGCTATCAGAGTTATTGACACGGCTAAAAACGGTCTGGATGCTGTTGAAAAGGCAAAGGAGCTTAAGCCCGATGTTATTACTCTTGATGTTGAAATGCCTGTAATGGACGGACTAACCTGCTTAAGGGAGCTGCTTAAGGAAATAAATGTGCCGGTTCTTATGCTCAGCGGGTTTACCAGAGAGGGTGCTGATTATACCATTAAGGCTCTTGAGGATGGCGCGGTGGATTTTATTACCAAGCCCACCAATATATTTGAAATGGCAAACGACATAAAAAAGCTTGAAGTAATTGAGAAGGTAAAAATAGCACATAAATCAACGAGAGTTAAAAGAAATTCAATAAATAATTTACATATTAAGCCAAAAAATGATATAGTAAAGAGTAGGGAAATTAAAAAAATTGTGGCAATAGGTACATCCACGGGGGGACCTAAGGCACTGCACGATGTAATACCATTAATATCCGGAAATGTGCCTGCGGCTTTCCTTGTAGTCCAGCACATGCCTCCGGGCTTTACGCGTTCTCTTGCCGAAAGGTTGAATTCAATAAGCGAGCTCACTGTGAAGGAAGCGGAGGAAGGGGATGTTATAAAACCGGGGTTTGTGTATATAGCCCCTGGGGATTATCACATGCTGGTTGAGAAAACAAAGGCAGGGGAGCTCAAGATAAGGCTGTCGAAATCTCCTCCGGAGGGGGGGCACAGACCTGCAGTCAATGTAATGATGGAGTCTCTTTCCGATACGGGGCTTACAAACATTATAGGCGTTATAATGACGGGAATGGGCTCTGATGGAAGTGAAGGTATAAAAAAGCTTAAAAATATAAACAAGGGTTATATAATTGCACAGGATGAAAAGTCATGTGTTGTATATGGAATGCCGAAGGTAGCAGTACAGACAGGGGCTGTAGATGCTGTGGTTACTCTGAAAGGGATAGCCAGGGAGATAATGAAAATTGTGGAGGTGCACAAATAATGGATATGACACAATATCTGGAAATTTTTATTGACGAGACAAAGGAACATTTGCAGGGCTTGAACCAGTCTCTTCTCCAGTTAGAGCAAAATCCTGATGATACCACTGTGTTGAATGAAATTTTCAGGGTTGCCCACACGCTGAAAGGTATGGCAGGTACAATGGGCTTTACAAAAATGGCCAGGCTTACGCATGATATGGAGAATGTATTACATGCTTTAAGAAACAATGAAATAAGCGTTACTACCAAGCTTGTGGACGTGCTGTTTAAATGCCTTGACGCGCTGGAAAATTATTTAAACAGCATAGTAAATACAAGTGGAGAGGGAGATGAGGAATATAAGGACATTATACAGGATTTAAATGATGTCCTTCATGGCAATACGGGAAACACTGATGCCGCGGAGGCGCCGCCGGATAAAGCTGCTCCCGTGGTTCAGGCCGCTTTGCCTAAGGAAGAATCCATATATCCCACTGCAAATGTGCAGCTTGATCAGTATGAGCAAAATGTAATAAACAAGGCTGTCGAAATGGGCATGAATGCTTTTAGGATAACGGTGGTGCTCAGCAAGGGATGTGTTCTTAAATCGGCAAGGTCCTTTATAATTTTTCAGACTCTTGAGCGCTATTCCGATATTATAAAGTCAATTCCCAAGGTTGAGGATATTGAGGATGAGAAATTTGATTTTGAATTTACAGTAGTGGCAGTATCAAAGGAAAGCTCGGAATTGTTTATCAAGGAGCTGAATTCCATAGCGGAAGTGGAGAAGGTTGTTATAAGTTCTTTGAGCGCCTGCCCCATTGACACGTCAGGTGAGAATAACAACGGAACCTCCGCAGAGGTTAATGCTGTAGAAACGGCGGCCGAGGAAGAGCTCTTAGAGGAAAAGGACGAGCAAAAGACTGTTGCTGCTTCTAAAAAGGCTGTTACCGGCAAAACAGTGAGGGTTGACATAAACAGGCTTGATGTACTTATGAATCTGGTGAGCGAGCTCATTATTCAGAAAACAAGGCTGGAGGGGATGGACGGAGTAGACAGATCCCAGACATTTAATGAGTCTTTGGAATCGCTTGAAAGGATTACCACAGACCTGCATGATGCGGTTATGAAGGTGAGAATGGTTCCGGTAGAGACTGTGTTCAACAGATTCCCCAGAATGGTAAGAGACATTTCAAAGGATCTCGGAAAGGAAATTGTTCTTAACATGTCAGGTGAAGAGACAGAGCTTGACAGAACTGTTATTGATGAAATAGGGGACCCGCTCATTCATATGTTGAGAAACTCCGTAGACCATGGAATAGAACCGGCTGACAAGAGAAAGGCCTCCGGCAAGCCGGTGGCAGGCCATATTAACCTCAAGGCATATCAGGATGGGAATAACGTAATTATTGAGGTATCTGACGACGGACAGGGCATTGATACCGAGAATGTCAAGAAAAAGGCTATAGAAAAAGGCCTGATAAGCAAGGAGATGGCAAATAACCTGTCTCAGAAGGACATTATAGACTTTCTTTTTAAGCCAAGCTTCAGCACCGCCAACAAGATAACAAATCTTTCAGGCAGAGGGGTAGGGCTTGATGTAGTAAAGACAAAAATTGAGTCCTTGAACGGAAGCGTTGAAGTGGAGACGGAAAAGGGAAAGGGAAGCAGGTTTATAATACGTCTTCCTCTCACTCTGGCTATAATTCAAGCGCTGCTTGTATTGATAGGCAATGAGAAATACGCCATACCCATAAGCTCGGTAAGCCAGATTATTAATATTTCTCCGGAAGATATAAAATTTGTTCAGAAGCAGGAGGTAATTCTCCTTAGAAATATGGTTGTGCCTATTATACGGCTTGATAAGGTGTTGGGTGTGCCTGCGGAGAAGTCCCAAGAGAAGCAGAAGCAGCTTACCGTGGTTATTGTAAAGAAGGGTGAGAAGCTTTCAGGATTCCTTGTGGATGTGCTGATAGGCCAGCAGGAGATAGTAATAAAATCTCTGGGAAAACTTCTTCAGGGAATTAGATGCATTGCAGGAGCCACAATACTGGGAGACGGGAATGTCGCATTAATTCTCGATGTGAATTCTTTAGCTTAAATGACCGGGGTTTGGTAAAAATTGATGGAGGTGTCGTAAATGGAGTTGTCTTCCAATACCGATGTAAGGCAATATGTTGTTTTCAAGCTTGGGCAGGATGAGTATGGAGTAGATATACAGAAGGTGACTACAATAGAGCAGGTGAAGCCCATAGCAAGGGTTCCGCGTACACCTGACTATATAAAGGGTGTGCTTAATTTAAGAGGTGACATCATACCTATAATGGATTTGAGGAAAAGATTTAACCTGCCTGTTGAACCGGACACTGAGGATACAAGGATAATAATAATTAAAATTGAAGAGATTTCAATAGGCATAATAGTTGACAGTGTTGCAGAGGTAATGAATCTGACCGAGGCCGATATAGAAAATGTTACTAACTTTACCACTGAATTTTCCTTGGATTACATAATGGGTGTAGGGAAGGCGGATGGAAGAATCGTAACACTGCTCAACATGGAAAAGCTTATTAAGCTGGAAGATAACTTATAACGCCGTAAGTTGGAAGCTGGCGGCAAATGTGCTGCTTGGCATGGAGGTGGATATGACTATTAATATTGAGGATTTAAACAACCTGCATATTGACGTATTAAGAGAGATAGGAAACATAGGTGCGGGCAGTGCTGCTACAGCCTTGGCTAAAATGCTGAACAAAAAAGTAAATATGGATGTGCCTAAAGTGAAGGTAATGGAGTTTAAAGAGGTAAGCGAAACTCTGGGAGGGGCTGAAATTCTTGTAATAGGCATATTGCTGGGAGTAAACGGGGAATTAAACGGAAATATAATGTTTATCCTTGAATACAATGCGGCACAGGTACTGGTAAATATGCTTCTGGGCAAGCCTTTAGATGAATTGAATGATTTCAACGAATTGGAGCTGTCGGCTTTAAAGGAGATTGGAAATATTCTGGCAGGTTCATATCTTTCTGCGATGTCTTCACTCACCAATTTAAATATCATGCCGTCAGTTCCGGATATAGCCATTGACATGGCAGGAGCCATACTGAGTGTCCCTGCGATTGAATTTGGTAAAATAGGAGATACGGTTTTATACATAGAGACAGAATTTTTAGATGGAAACACCAGAGTGGTAGGAGATTTTTTCCTGATACCGGATGTTGAATCGTATGAAATTTTATTAAAAGCATTGGGAGTAATAAGCTAATGGAAAATCTTATTAAGGTGGGAATGGCGGATTTGCAAACATCAGGCCATCCTTGTGTGCTTACCACCCTTGGGCTTGGCTCTTGTGTCGGCATTGCACTGTATGATTCAAATAAAAAAATAATAGGACTTGCCCATATAATGCTGCCATCGAGCCTGCAAGCAAGAAATAATTCAAATATTGCAAAATTTGCGGATACGGGAATTGTTAAAATGTTAAATGATATGCTAAAGCTTGGAGCACGCAAAGAAAATATTGTGGCTAAGCTCGCGGGAGGAGCGCAGATGTTTGCCTTCAGCGACAGCTCGGACATGATGAGAATAGGAGCAAGGAACGTTATTTCTTCAAAGGAAAAGCTTCAGGAACTGAACATTCCTATCATTACCGAGGATACGGGGGGTAATTACGGACGCACAATCGAGCTTTTTTCTGAGGATGGAAGACTATTGATAAAAACAATAGGACATGGTATAAAATACATATGATAATTATTTGGTCTGGTTACCAAATTTAAGGACAGAAGGGAATTTATATGGAGTACATTCAAAGATTACCATTCATTTTAGCGACCTTTATGGCAATAATTATGGGCTTAATAAGCAATATATACGGAAGCAGCAACAATGAGACATATATAAGAATGGCAATTTGCATGATAATATTCTTTATAATAGGTATGTATCTAAAAAACATAATTTTAAGCATTTATCACGATATAGAGGCGAAAAAGGAGAAAGAGGAGCAGGAAAAGCAGGCTGAGCTTGAGAGGCTGGAAAATGAAAAAAACAATATAAATGCTTCAAATGAACAGACACAGGAAAAAAGCGGTGTTGACTACACAGTGGGCGGTACAGATGAAGAGCTGCCGCTTGGGGAGGATTTTACTCCCTTGACCGTAAGCGAGGTAATAAATGGAAATAAACAAATGAAAAAATAGCTCTTTAAGGTTTTTTAAAGCGTAAAGGGACTTAAAGTGGTGGGGGATTTTGATGTCATCAGCCAACAGCAAACAGATAGAATTATGGAAACAATATAGTGAGTCAAAGGAGCCTGCAATAAGAGAAAAGCTTATACTTGAATACGCTCATCTGATAAAATTTATTGCAGGAAGGCTGAATATCTATTTCGGGTCAAATGTGGAATATGATGACCTGGTTGGATTTGGCGTCTTTGGGCTTATTGATGCCATTGACAAGTTTGACTTAAATAAAGGAGTAAAGTTTGAAACCTATGCCTCTCTCAGAATAAGGGGTTCAATTATAGATAGCATAAGAGAAATTGACTGGGTTCCCAGGTCTCTGCGCCAAAAGGGCAAGGAGCTTGAGAAGGTTTACTGGGAAATTGAAAACCAGTTGGGACGTTCCGCGACGGATAACGAGGTGGCAAAAAAGCTGGGGATATCCGTAGATGAATTTTATAAGCTTTTAAATGACGTAAACGTATCCTCAATGGTATCTCTCGAGGAGTTTTTAGAGCAGAATTATGAGATAGGCGTTGATCTATCAAATTCCAGCAGGGATGACAGACCCGAGAGCTATGTAGAGATATCAGAGATAAAAAATATTTTGGCGGATTCGATAGAAAAGCTTCCTGAAAAGGAAAGGACGGTAGTTTCGCTATACTATTACGAAGAATTGACGCTTAAGGAAATAAGTGCAATAATGAAGGTGTCGGAGTCAAGGATCTCACAGCTTCATACAAAGGCAATAATGCGTCTTAAGGGAAAGCTGGCAAGACATAAGACAATACTTCATGAGTAGATAGAGAGCTTGAAGGCTCAATAATATACATATATAATCTAAGAAATGCCGATGTTTAATTATCTAAAGAATGTCCTTGCAAGTTCGTCATGGCTTGTGCGGAAGTGCTAATTTGATTTAAAGCGGGGAGATTTAGAATGCATAATAATTTAAACAGGTCTTCTAAGGATGTAAATGACGGTTTTTTTGAGATTGCGTTTTCTGAGGACGGGGTTTTTCTCACGGTATACCCTCCTGTGGCAAAAGGAAAAAGGGTTGATACCTCGGAGATTTTGGAGAAGCTTAACAATAAGCGCGTTAAAAATTTTAAAAGGGAAGCGGTGGAGCTGGCTGTAATTAAGGCGGACAAAATGCCGGTTATTGTTGCGGGGCCTCAGGAGGAGGAGAAGGTGGATGCAAGAGCATCCATTGTTATCACTCCCGATAAATTGAAGGCCTTCTTAACCATAATTCCGCCTGAAAACGGAGCGGATTTGACGGCGGATCAAATTTTAAGCGCCATAAGTGATTGCAGAATTGTATATGGCATAAATAAAGCCGCTGTTGAGGACACGGCGCGTTTTCCGGTATATAACCAGATGATTTGTGTGGCTGAAGGCACCATGCCTGTTAACGGGCAGAATGGGAGGGTTGAATTTCACTTTGATTCAAACAAGCAGAGAAGGCCCACAATCCTTGAAGACGGAAGGGTTGACTACAGAGAGCTGAATCTTATAGAAAGTATTCAGAAGGGAGCCTTGCTGTGCTCGCTGTCGGCTCCTCTTAAAGGCACTAATGGAAGAAATGTATTGGGTGCCGAAATTGCTGCCTTAGACGGCAAGCCGGCGGTTCTTCCCAGGGGGAGAAATGTTGAAGCAAGTGCCGACGGGCAGTCTCTTATTGCGGCTATTGACGGACAGGTGAATTATATAGACGGAAAGGTCAGTGTTTTTTCAAATTACGAGGTACATGCCGACGTAGATAACTCGACAGGAAACATAGCATTTATAGGGAATGTTATAGTAAGAGGGAATGTACTGTCGGGATTTTCTGTTGAAGCCGGGGGAAGTGTTGAGGTTTGGGGTGTTGTAGAGGGAGCGGTTATAAAAGCGGGAGGAGACATAGTCCTTCGGCGGGGAATGCAGGGCATTGGAAAGGGTGTATTAAAGAGCGGAGGGAGTATTATTGCAAGATACATCGAACACAGCACTCTGGAAGCACAGAATAATATAACATCAGAGGCCATAATGCACAGTAATGTAAAATGCGGAAACAAGCTTGAGCTGACAGGCAGGAAGGGCCTTCTGGTAGGGGGAATATGCAAGGTGGGCAAGGAGATATCCGCAAAGGTTGTGGGATCTCATATGGCTACAGTAACGGATATCGAGGTTGGTATGGATCCTACCTTAAGGGAAAGATATAAGGCACTGAAGGAAGAAATAAATACCATGGAAGCAGATATGAAAAAGGCTGATCAGGCCATTTCCATACTTAAAAAAATAGAAGCGGCGGGTATGCTTACGCCTGATAAGCAGGAAATGATGGCTAAAAGCGTAAGAACAAAAATTTTCTTTGGAAGCAGAGTTTCGGAGCTGAGGGAAGAATTCACTCAAATTGAGGCTAAGCTTCAACAGGATGCATATGGCAAGATAAAAATATATAATTTTATATATCCCGGCTCTAAGGTTACAATAGGGAGCTGTGTTATGTATGTAAAAGAAAACCTGCAATATTGTACGCTTTATAGAGACGGAGCAGATATAAGAGTTGGGCCCATAGATAAATAGCCTTAATTTGGTGTATTTTGCATATAGGAGATGATAGTTATGTCTATAAAGCCCATTGATTTTCAGGTTATGCTGCCAAAGGCTCCTGAGGTTGCTAAAATCAGCAATGACGCGCAGCACAGAATGGATGCTTTGCAGCAGCAGCAGGCATCTGCCGTGCAGCAAAATGCACAAAACAGCACTAAGACTGTGCATTCTAAGGATAAAGCTAATGAGGCTGCCATTCATGAAAAGCAGCAAAAGGATAAGGAAGAGAAAGGCAAGGGCAAGAAAAAAGGCAAGTACAATTACAATTCCAGCAAAAAGGCTGAGCTGCAGGAAAAGACCAGTACAATAGATGTCAAAATATAACTGGAGTGTTTTTTATATGAATCAATTTTATGTCAGTATAATTTTTCTGGGTATTATCCTCATACTTGTGTCAATGGTGTGGATTGCTTATGACAGAAAAAAGTCATACGATTATGAAAAAAGAGTTGATGAAAAGAAAAATGAGCTTGAGGGCATTATAAGTGATGCCGAGCAAATGATTGATGAGCTTAACAAATTTTCCGACTATGTGGTGACAAAGATAGATTTAAAGAATGAGGAGCTTAGCTTAAAGCTTAAAAGCCTTGAGGAATACGAGAGATGCTCCGAGATGCGGCCAACAAAGCAAAATGAGTCTGCACAACCCACAATAGGGACAGCGGTGGATGTTTCTGCGGCGGATGAGGAGATATTTGCTTTTAACGGAAGGAAGGACAGCTATCTGGACACGTTGAAGGTTGAGGACGCTGTAAGCGGGATTCACGAGGCGCAAGAGGCCCGAGAGGAGGAAAAGGGAAAGAGAATTCCTCTAAACGGAAGGTACAAGGAGGTTTTAGATTTGGCACAGAAGGGTATGGATCACACTGAAATTGCCAGACTTTTAAACATGGGAAAGGGCGAGGTGCAGCTTGTACTGGGTCTGAACAGGTGACACTAAGGGGGAAAAATGAGAAACTTCCATATAAAAAGCATAGTTCTTGGGATAGGGATAGGAATGGTTCTGATATCGATTGTCAGCATGATTTATACTTCAGGAATAAAGTCCTATCAGGAAATGAGCAGGGAGGAGATTATTTCAAAGGCAAGAGAATACGGAATGGTGGATGCCAGCCTTGTGGCTGAAGCGGAAAAGAGGGCTGAGGCTGCCGCTGTGAGTGCCCGTCAGCCGTTACCCGCCGATAATGGGGCATCAAAGCCTGAGGATAATAGCGGGGCTTTAGATGAGGAGAGGCATAACGAGCCTGAAAATCAGCCTGAGCCTCCTGTGCAGCCTAAGGTAATAAGCATTGTTGTTGAGGCAGGTACAACTGCCATGGGACTGGATAGTATATTGCTGCAAAATGG
Organism: Anaerobacterium chartisolvens; assembly: GCF_003337415.1. Classification (GTDB taxonomy): domain Bacteria; phylum Bacillota; class Clostridia; order Acetivibrionales; family DSM-27016; genus Anaerobacterium; species Anaerobacterium chartisolvens. The sequence continues at coordinate 136,477 of NZ_QPJT01000013.1, forward strand.
ACTTATAGCACAAAAGGATGCTTTCACCGACCGTTTAAAGGAATTGAAGCTTACAGGGGGAATAAGGACAGGGCGTTACAGCATAGCCGAGGGTACCGGGGTTGATGAAATAATCAGAATAGTTACCAGGAGACAATAGAATAATAAAACCGCAAATAAAGGCTCTTCATTAAAATATGAAGGGTTTTTTTATGTTCTGCAATGTACTGAAGCGGTAAATACCTTTTAAAATTATTCTTGCAAAATAATATATATGTGATATAATAATGATATCAAATAAATATTAAAGATATATAAGGGAGGCATTTATATGCTGGAAAAAGAGATAAAGGTATACTCAGGACTTAAAATGTTAATTGTCAACCTGATTATGCTGGTGCTGTCGGTAGTTATTGGTATTGCAGGGATAAAGGGAGTTATTGAAGGCGGAGCATTTTTAAATGTGGCGGAAATAATTTTAGGATGTGTACTTTTGGTAGTGTGGTGTGTACATTTAGGCGGATTTTTTACGCTTCAGCCCAACACTGCCGCCGTATTGATACTGTTTGGGGAATACAAGGGCACTGTGAAAAAGGACGGCTGGCATTTTACAAACCCCTTCTATACCAAGAAAAAGCTTTCACTGCGTTCACGCAACCTAAACGGTGAAAAGCTTAAGGTAAACGATGAGATGGGAAACCCTATAGAGATTGCGGCAGTTATTGTATGGAGGGTGGAAAATACTGCTCAGTCGTTCTTCGACGTAGAAAATTATGCCGAGTATGTAAAGATCCAAAGTGAATCTGCGCTAAGGCATCTTGCGGGGCTGTACCCGTATGACATTACTGACGAAGCCAAGCATTTATCGTTAAGGGGAAGTGCCGACGAGGTATCGGAGGCCTTAAGGCTGGAGCTTCAGGAGAGGCTTGCAAAAGCCGGAGTAGTGGTTGAGGAGGCGCGCTTAAGCCATCTTGCCTATGCGCCTGAAATAGCGGCGGCAATGCTCCAGCGGCAGCAGGCATCGGCTATTATAGCGGCGCGGCAGATGATAGTGGAGGGTGCCGTTGGAATGGTTGAAATGGCATTGGAAAAACTGAGCCAAAAGGGTGTGGTAGATCTGGATGAGGAGAGGAAGGCCGCTATGGTAAGCAATCTCATGGTAGTTTTATGCGGCGAGAGATCCACGCAGCCGGTTATAAACACTGGTACCCTTCATAATTAATACAGAGTATGGAAAGCTCATCCCTTATTTTTTAAAATAAAGAGGGCAGAACAAATAAGGGATGAGCTACTATAATGCAAGGGAGATTTCTATGGCTGATAAGGAAAAAAAGACAATACTGCTAAGGGTGAGCCCCCGTATATGGGAAGAAATAAGCCGGTGGGCAGAGGAAGAATTCAGATCTGTAAACGGACAAATTGAATATTTGCTTCAGGATGCAATCAGCAGGAGGGGTAAAACTCAAAATAAGAAACAACCGGGAGAGCCGGATTAATTGCCTAAGGAGGTAAAACATATGCTTAATGCGTCTGAAAGGTTGATGCTTTTGGCTATAAACACAGACAAAAACAAAATAGGCTATGATGCGTATAACGTCACGAGGTACGGAATTAAAGGTATTGTATTGATGGAGCTTATTGCTCTTAAAAGAGTGAAAATAGAGCACAAGAGGATAGCTGTTGTTGACGACTGCTCCACAGGAGACAGAATTCTTGATATGGTGATGGAGAAAATAAAAGCCTCGGGGCATCCCATAAAAATAGGCAGTTGGATTTTGGGATATTCCATGCTTGGCTCAAGCCTCAAAGCGGGTATAATGGACAGTCTTGAGGACAACGGGATTATAAGGCAGGAGGAGCAGAGATTTTTAGGGCTTTTTCCTATGAAGCGTTATATTGTAACGGGAATGAATCACAGGCAGGAGCTTGCCTCGAGAATAAAGAGGCTTACTCTTGGGGATAAAAATGCGGTTGGTTACGAGGAGGCTTGTATCATAAGCATTTTGGCGGTATGCGGCTATTTGAAGGCCATATTGTCAAAGGATGAGATAAAGAGTATAAAGGATAAAATAAAGCTGATAAAGAAGGGAGAGTACTTTGGGATTGAGGGTCAAGGCATCGAGGAGATTTTAAAAGGAATAAGAAATGCCATTTCTTCGGCGGCTACTGCTTCGATATGAATAAAAAATAAAAATTACTCTTGATTTTTAGAAGCTGTTATGTTATTCTATCATAGCAGTTAGCACGCAGCTTATTTGCGGCTTGCTTAAGATAAACAAATGCTTGCCGAAGTGGTGAAATTGGCAGACGCACTGGACTCAAAATCCAGCGATAGTGATATCATGTCGGTTCGAGTCCGACCTTCGGCACCAGAAAAGGCATACTTTCCGCCAACGGGAGGTCATGTCTTTTTTTACGTGGTGAAGCTTGGGGCATTATGGTATAAAGTGTTAATGACACAGATAAACAGGAATTTGATACGGAGGATATTGCTTAGAAATGGAAAAGAAAATCACAGGATCAGACTATTTATACCTTGCTTTATACGCATTTGCAGGTATAGGGTTAGAACTTATTTTAGTTGGGGTTATCGAGCCGCTATTTGGTGTATCTTTGAAAACATACACAACACTGCAAAATATTATCCATTGGGTGGTTATCTGTATAATATGGTTGATTGTAGGGGTTTTTCTTATCAACTTAGCAAGCAAAAAATACGACTTCAACCTATGGGAAAATAAAAGTAAGCTGAAGGGCTGGCAGTATACAGGAGTAGTTATCTGCCTGATTGTATCTATTGCTTCTCATTATGCGGACTGGGAAGGCTTTAAGCCTCTTTTGGAGTTTCAGCGATTAGGAATATTAAAATTTGTTTTCCAATACATTTATTATCTATTTGAAGCCTTCTTGATTTCTCTAATTGTAATCTTTGGGCAAAAGGCTTGTGAGAAATGGTTTAAGAATGAAGCTATTCCTTACGGCGGAATTTTTCTTGCTTTAACATGGGGACTTATGCACATTGTGTCAAAGGGAAGTGTTGCCGTAGGGCTGTTAGCTGCTTTTGGCGGATTTCTGTATGGCGCTGCTTATCTGGTGGTAGGGAAGGATTATAAAAAAGCCTTGCCCCTCATGTTCTTGATGTTCGTATTGTAAACAAGCGTGACAAGGGGATGGCAGACTGTGCTAAAACTCATTTGGATGGTTATGTTAGCCCCATTTATGCAATTAAAATGGCTATCATTTGGGATTGGGTATCAAAAAGCACTTAATTTTATTAAAATTACTCCCACTTTCAGTAAAGTCAATGGCGTTTTTAGCCATTTTAGCACACTCTGGCGGGGTTATTGACATCACATCGGAACGGGGGACATCCCTTAACGTAAAGGAATATTTCTTGTTTAGAAAGGTGTGTCCCCATACCTTGATTTAGCAGCTTCCGTAATGATAACTTTCAGGATTACTTTAATATTCCTATTAAAACACCAACTATCCCTACTATTAATGATATAATTGCTATTGTGTTTGAAAAGGAGTCTTGCTTTATTCTTAACAATAGCCTTTTAACAAAACCAGCTTTGGCACTTATTTTAAAAGTTGGGATTAATAAATATTCAAGGATATCAACTATAAAAATAAATATAGTACAGTAAATCATTAAAATGATAAAATTTGTTGGGTTAAGCTTTTCGAGAAAATCTAAACCAAACATTTTAACAAAAACAATTGTAAATAAAATCGTTGCTAAGGTGATTTTAATAAAGTTATTTGAAAGGAAAGAAAGACTATTTTTATATAACGATAAGTTTTCAAGAATCATATTTTCAGCCGTGGTAATCCATTCCTTATCAGTACTAATAATTTTTATAAAAGATTTACTTCTATATGATTCTAACTCTGAAAATTTAGCAACAATACAGTGAGTTACTTCGGAATCTTCACCTGTTATTTCCGCATTTATCCTATATATATTTTGAGAATTATTAATTATATTTTTAAAGTCTTGATAGGTATTCGTTTTTATTTCACCAAATTCATTTAATATTTCAGACTGGAATGTATGAAGAAATTCAGAAATAGAGGTTGATACTAATTTATCGATGAAATCTAAAAATATGTTTTTTGATTTGAATTTATATTTTGATTTTAATAATACATTCTTTTCGTATACAATTTTATTTTCCTTCCCAACAAATGCTTGTTTTATAGGATACAAAGAAATTCCTCCAATCATTTTAAACATATAACATATAATAATTATAATTGAAAATTATTGTATTTGTCCACGAAATATTGGAAGAAAAGCCGAAAAAAATTGGTTTTGAATATTAGGACTTATTGACCCTTGCAAAAAAGCTTGCATTATGGTATTTAGCCTTTGCCGCTTCGTATGCTGCATAAGCCGCTTTTTTCATATCAAACCGCCCAATAAGCTTCATTTTACCGTTTAGGGATGGGACATTCCTAACCTATTCTGGGTAAATCAGAAATATGTTTTATGCTTATTTGATAATATGATTACTTATTAACTTTATTAGCAGCATTTGATAACACTGATTTTATGCTAGCTTTTCGTATTGGCTTTTCATATATTTCGTCCAAAAATTCTCTAAAAAGCAAGTCAATTGAAACGACTAAGTCATCATCAAATGTAGATTGTTTTGATATATCACCGCCATTTGGATGTATTGATCCATTTCCTAAATCTTTAATGTAACTAAATAAATCCTTATCTAAAGATTTTGTCCATTCCTTACCTGTTCCGTCGTTTATATCTTTTTCTAAATCTTTTATCTTACTATTAAGCATACCATTTATATAACCCTGATTATATAATATTTGTTCAAGTGCTGCCCTATACATTGATATACAAGCACTATTTGCTCCAATCATCTTTGATTTACAGGAACGGGGACAGTCCTGTTTTTTTTGCTATGTACAGAGATTCCTTAAACCCAAGCTTCAGGCTCGTCTTGGATCTGCCTTTTTGTGAATTTACACCCAACATGCTTAAAAAACAGGAGTGTCCCCATCCTCTAGCATTTTAAATGATTTATATACTGTTCTTATGTAACATCATGAAACCTATTAGCATATATTGCTCATGGGAAAGATTTTTTCTCGCGACTCTTTTTGTCTAAATAACTTCTTCCAGAATTGAATGAGGAAGAGAAAGGAAAGTGGTTTAGATATGAGCATAAAAAATATTTACAAAGGAGTTATGGGAAGCATAATTTTTATATTGGCCATACTTAGCTTCTTTTCTAAATAACTTTTCCAGCAACCTATAGAAATATAGGTTGTTGTTGTGTATGTTTTACAAGACTTTCTTTTAATATCTATTGATATGAACGTTATTTATCTTTGATTTCAGATTCCTTTAGAAATTGTTGTTTAAACTCTTCAAAACCAATTAAAAATTGAGGGTGCTTCTCTAAATAGAGATTCAGCAAATCTATACGCTTCAATGTGCTTGAACTTACATTATGCTCAATTAATTCTGTCTCCACCAGAAGATTGTCACAAATTCCAATATTATCTAGAAATTTTTCTATAATATTGTGTCTTTTTAACAGGAATTCACCGATTTCTCTCCCCTGATCTGTTAAAAAAATAATTCCATACTTCTCATATTTCAAAAAACCCAATTCAGTTAACTTCTGCACCATCTTAGTAGCTGAAGAAGGCTTTACATTCAGCATATCAGCAAGTATGTTGATTCGCATATACCCCTCTGTCAGAATATTTCGATAAATCATCTCCAGATAATCTTCCATTGCTGATGTAAGCTGCCTGTTAGTCTGTTCAATTAGCTGATATCCTCGTACTGTATGAAATTCCTGATTCTTGTTCATGAATACAAATCTCCTACATTTATCAATGATAATTTTTACCCATACATAATTTATATGCGTAACACATTCATTCTATGTTACATATGTTAGTGTAGGGAAAAATTTTTTTTCCCCACTGAAAATGAATAAATAATGTATAGACATAATCATTTGTTGGAGGTTTTAAATTATGGACAACAAATTCATTCCACTGAATTTCTTACAATTAGGGAAAAAAGCTAAGGTAAAGGTACTTACTTCCGATGGAACAATCCGCAGAAGAATGCTGGATTTAGGCTTAATATCCGATACCGAAGTGGAAGCCTTGCAGAAAAGCCCTTCCGGAGACCCCATTGCATATCATATCCGGGGTGCTGTTATTGCCCTTCGTTCTGAAGAAGCATCGAAAATACTGGTTGAAGCTCTTTGATATGTTCTAAAAAATCCATGAAATAAAAGGAGGTCTTATAAAAATGGGATTAACCAGCCAGTCAACTGGGGCAAGTGTATTGGGAAGTGAGCTGAAAGTCGAACGTATCACCCCTGATGATAAAGTGATTGCACTTGCAGGAAATCCAAATGTGGGAAAGAGTACTGTATTTAACAGCTTGACAGGACTTAACCAGCACACCGGCAACTGGCCGGGTAAGACGGTTAACAATGCACAAGGAAAGTATACGCACAAAGATAAAAACTTTATTATGGTGGATATACCGGGTACATATTCACTTATGGCTAACTCGGTAGAAGAAGAAATTGCAAGAGATTTTGTGTGCTTCGGCAAACCCGATGCTACCGTTGTAGTAGCCGATGCAACTTGCCTGGAAAGAAACTTGAATCTGGTCCTTCAAACCTTGGAAATTACAGACAAGGTGGTTGTATGCGTCAACTTGATTGATGAAGCAAAAAGAAAAAAGATTAACATAAACTTTGCTGAATTATCCAAACGTCTGGGAGTACCTGTAATTCCGACGAATGCCCGCAGCAATAAAGGCCTGAAAGAATTAATGGATACGGTTTATGAAATTGCCAACAAGCATATTGCTACAAATCCCATAGATATTACATATGATGCTGCCATTGAACAGGCAGTAAAAATGCTGCAGACGAAAATCTGGGAACTGGTGGACGGTAAAATCAATAACCGCTGGGTAGCACTCAAGCTTTTAGATGGAGATCCTACTTTATTGAAATCATTGGATAAATACCTTGGCTTTAATCTCCTGAACAATGTTGAGTTGCTTGCGCTTCTGGATACAGCAAAAAAGCACCTGACTGATAGCGGCATCCAGCCAGAATATCTGCGTGATAAAATTGTATCAAGGCTTGTACGCATTGCAGAGGATATCAGCAGTGATACCGTGACCTTCGAAAACAAGCAGTATAACCGTATGGATAGAAAAATCGACAGTATCCTTACCTCAAGGATTTTTGGTATACCTATCATGTTAGGCCTGCTGGCAGGAGTTTTTTGGCTTACCATAGCAGGTGCCAATGTTCCTTCCGCAATGCTTGCGGATTTTCTCTTTGGAATTGAAGATAAGCTGACGGAGTTCTTTATGTGGGCAGGGTCACCTGAGTGGCTACATGGCATATTGATCCTTGGTATATACCGTACACTAGCCTGGGTTGTATCGGTTATGCTGCCCCCAATGGCAATATTTTTCCCCTTGTTTACACTGCTTGAAGACTTGGGATATTTACCCAGAGTTGCTTTTAATCTGGATAACTTCTTTAAAAAAGCATGTGCCCATGGAAAACAGGCTCTATCAATGTGTATGGGTTTTGGCTGTAATGCTGCTGGAGTTATCGGATGCAGGATCATTGACTCTCCAAGGGAACGTTTGATTGCCACCCTTACCAATGTTTTTGTCCCATGTAATGGCCGTTTCCCCACACTGATTGCTATTGGCACCATCTTTATCGGCGGAACGGTAGGCGGCGCTTTTCAATCAGCAACTTCAACCCTTGCACTTACGGGTATTGTTTTACTGGGAATTCTTATGACGCTGCTGGTATCCAGAATCCTTTCCATGACAATACTAAAAGGTATTCCTTCTTCTTTCACACTAGAGCTGCCCCCTTATCGGAAGCCACAGATTGGTAGAATCATCGTTCGTTCCGTATTGGATAGAACCCTTTTTGTTCTGGGTCGTGCAGTTGTCATTGCAGCCCCTGCAGGACTGGTAATCTGGATCATGGCAAATATTATGGTGGGTGATATCAGCCTTTTAACTCATGCAGCCAATTTCCTCGATCCCTTCGGCAAATTGCTGGGAATGGATGGTTATATTATGATGGCGTTTGTCCTTGGTTTACCTGCCAATGAAATCGTAGTACCTATTATGATTATGAGTTATATGGCCTCCGGTTCTATGCTAGAGCTGGAAGAACTGGAGGATTTAAGACAGCTTTTTGTATCCCATGGCTGGACCTGGCTTACCGGAGTATGCGTGATGTTGTTCTCACTCATGCACTTCCCCTGTGGTACTACCTTGTGGACCATCCGAAAGGAAACACAGAGCATGAAATGGACGCTGGCCTCCTTTGCCATTCCCACTGCGGCTGGAATCATCGTATGCTTTGTTGTAGCTAATGCAGTACGTCTACTGGGATTAGTTTGAATCACTCGCAGACTGGATTTAGGTATTTAGGGGACGCTCCTGTTTTTTCTATAAAGAGCCCCCTTAAACCCAAGCTTCAGGATCGTCTTAGGCCTGCCTTTTTGTGAATTTACATCCAAATATACTTTAAAAACAGGAGCGTCCCCATCTCCTATAAACGGCTCCCGAGTCAAAATTTGTAGAAAACCTGTTGATTTTGCCGATAATTTCTAATAAAATATAATAGTATAAATATTTGTAAAATTTTCAGTTATTTTGGTGCTGGCTTTAAGGGGGGTGAATCAATTCATTTTTATTATTATTTATGCCGACAGTGGCAGAATGGGGGAATTTTATGTTTAAAAAGTTTTTAGTGTCATTAATTGTATTCAGCATGCTTGTTACATGCTGTATTACTGCCCAGACATATGCGGCAGAGCTGAAAATAGGTGCCTGGGTTGGAGTGCAACCCACTGAAGCTGAGCTGACTGCATACCAAGGGCTTCAGCAAAGGAAGCTTGATATCGTACACCAGTTTATTAACTGGTCGACTAATTTTGACTGGGTCAAGCCATACGCGGACGCTGTTTATAAAAACAGTTCAACATTGATGATTACATGGGAGCCATGGGAGTATAATACTGCCGATATAAAGGATGGAAGGGCAGATGCTTATATAACTAAAATGGCTCAGGATATAAAATCCTACGGCAAGGAAATATGGTTAAGGCCTCTTCACGAGGCTAACGGCAATTGGTATCCATGGGCTATAGGGTATCCCGGCAAGGTGAACACAAACGATACATACAAAGCCGCGTTCAAGCACATTGTAACTATCTTCCGCAACAATGGAGTTTCAAACGTCAAATGGGTGTATACCGTCAACTGCTCCAATGTAGGTGACGGTACAAGCTACACCGGGTTCTATCCCGGGGATGACTATGTGGACTACACTTCTATCGATGGGTACAATTGGGGCACCACCCAATCCTGGGGTAGCGTGTGGCAAACCTTCGATGAGATTTTTTCGCAGCCTTATAATGCGCTGAAAGCAATAGACAAGCCCATAATGATAGCGGAATGGGCTTCAACTGAAATTGGAGGAGACAAGGCAAAATGGATCTCTGAATCATTTAATACTATATCGGCCTCTTATAGCCGTATTTTTGCTGCCGTATGGTTTAGTGAAAATAAAGAAACCGACTGGAGAATAAATTCAAGCAGCACCGCCCTTGAAGCGTATAGACGGGCAGTAAGCCCGGCAGCAGTAAAATACGGAGATTTAAATAATGACCAAGAAGTTAACTCAACAGACTTTGCAATATTAAAAGCCTTTTTGTTAGGCATCATAAAGGATGTTGATAGAACGGCTGCTGATCTGAATGCTGACGGAGACGTAAATTCAACGGATTCTGCCATCATGAAAAGATATATTCTGGGTATAATCACAACTCTTCCCGTGTGACAAGGGGACGGCAGAGCAATGTCATAAAGCTATAGATACAAAATTTGGTATTTAGCCATTCTCTATAATTGTAACACAAACTTAATACAAAAATGCAAAAAGGCACTTGACTTTTTCAAAGCGCCTTAATAATTGAGATGGATACCTTTTTTTGAAGGTATATCTTCTTAAGTATTGGGTGACAAAGATGTCTAAGAACTTCATAAATTCTCTTGAAATAGC
>NZ_QPJT01000014.1:0-120618 GCF_003337415.1 Anaerobacterium chartisolvens
TTCGGTCTCAGGCACGCCAATAAAGAACTGGGCCGGTGCCAATAAGGAAAAATTTGTGTATGGAACAGAGGCAGTGCCGGAGGATGTTTATATTAAAAATAACTTCTTGTACAGAAACTGCTATGGATTCCCGGGCGCTAACTCACTGACATCTTTCTACACAACTAACATGCAGGTGCTGCACAACTACCTGTATGACTCCACTTACGGTGCTATGAGCATCGGCTGGGGCTGGTGTGAGTACGATGGGTTCGGCTATACCGAAGCAGGTCTAGTTAATACCAATAAGACCGGCGGCCCTTACGCTGGCACGCATGAAGATAGCCGCGGAAGATCTACGGCAATCTCTACCACCTCCAGAAATAACAAAATAAACTATAACAGGGTAGAGGAAATATGCACCGTAGTAAATGACTCCGGAGCCATTTACTCACTAGGAAGGCAGGGAGATCCCGGTAATTTGCCGGACGGAGGGACATGGTACACCGTCAACAATTTGACAAGCAGCCCCGTCATCGACGAGACCAGTAACTGGCATCCTGACAACTGGACGAATTACACCGAGATGAACTACAACTTCCTTGACCCAAATCCCAGTAACAAACCCACTACCTCCAACAACTGGACGAACGGGTTCCATCCCGACGAAGGAAGTACGTTCATAAAGATGATAGGCAACGTCGTGCAGTCAAAGCTGTCCCATTCCCCTGGACGGAGCCGTCTTTATGAGTTTAACAACTGGAAGCGCAAAAGTGACATGATTGCCATAGAGGGTTATGTGGATGGAAATAACGACCAGAATGGCGGTCCCAGAATTACTTTTGACAATTACAAAAGCGAAGAACGTATTTGGCCGGTTAAGGGTAACGAAATCGTCTTGAATTCGGGACTTGAGGACGAATACACTCATATGATACCAAGAAGCCTTATTGCCGACACCGAGTTTGAGCTGGCTTCCAACGTCATCATGGGTAAAGGGGACAAGCTGAACCGCAGGGGTCTGCTGAAAGCTGAAGACACTGTTTGGTTCGCACCCGCGGACACAACTGTCTTTACAGAAGGCGATACTATGACAAAAGCTGCCGGTGATGCAAAGACAATCGATGCTCCGTCTGCTCCTGGGGCATACAAGCTGTATATCGTATATGCAGACAGCAGCAAAGGAACGGCTACCTCCAAGTATACGGCATACGTCGACACAAGCGCATCAGCGGTCAATGTGGAAGACGGTAAAAGTTACGAGGTTTCAGCGGTACGTCCTCTTAAGCTGGCTTTGAGCAAGGATTACACCTATACGCTCAACGGCAAGTCTATAGTGGACGGGTACGAAATCGCCACCGAAGGAAGCTGGACCTTGGTACTCAGCACTTCATCGTCGGCGAATACCACAACTATCAAGTTTACCACTACAGTATCGGTGGCAAACAAGCTGCTCACGGCTGACGTGCAAGTAGCGCCTGACGGGACAGTCAGATTTGCGTACGATTTGAACGACGCGACAAAAGAGATATGGATTTCATCTTCCAGTGATGGAAATTTCGTTGAAAGCGAAAAAGAAACAAAGGCCTCCGGCGATAAGCTCGGGATGATAGCACCGCATTTGCCTGGTCCATACGTTATTTACGTACGGTCGAGCGAAGGCGAAGTACTCGGTCAGTCGCATGCTCGTGTTGTGGTGCGCGATATGACGCCTGTCGATATTCCCAGAAATGGTCTTGACTTATGGCTCAAAGCCGATGAGGGAGTGGAAACAGATAGCGAGGGCAACGTGACCGGATGGACAAATATGGGAAGCGTCACGGCGAAGCTTGTCCCGGCGGATGTCCCCGGCAGCGGCGGAGATAATCTTGGACAACCAAGCGGCAACCCCACGCTAAAGAAAGACGGATACGACTATGTAGATTTTGCCGCCATGTCAAGGCCGCTAAAATATGCAGGCTTTAAAGACTATAACGGCAAGACGGAAATGACGATATTCACGCTGGCTAACCCAACAACCACAGCCAATAACTCCAGCGACCAGAGCGGACTTGTTTATTTCGGATTGAACGAGGCTTACCAGACTTGGCCCGCCAACAACGGTTGGAGCGGTATTAACCTTGGTATAGGAACAAACAGAGTTAACATCCGCTTTGGTAACGCGAATGGCGGCGTACAGGGCGGCGGGCAAAGTATTTCAACAACCATTAGCGGTTTGTCCAGCGTTCGGGCGCAGCTAAATGGAGTTAATCGAGACATTTATGTTAATGACACCCGAATCGGCGGAGGAACCAACGCTACGGCGCTTGCCGGGAACAGACCGGATCTGGGCATAGGCTACACGATGGCGGCTGCAACGCCCTACCGCTTCCTGGGAAGAGTTGCGCAGGTTCTCATATACGACAGGGTGCTGACAACTGACGAAATTGCAAAAGTAGAAGCATATTTTAACTTGGTTAAGGCCGGTGGCGGTGGACCCGCAAACGCAGTTCCATCAGGGGTTGACAAAACCTTGCTGACAGCCTTGATTGAGGATGTCAATAACCTTGACAATACTATTTATACAACTGATTCATGGAACGCTTTTGCAAGTGCCTTAAGTGAGGCAGAAGCTGCCGCCTCGAATAATGAGATCGAGCAGGGAGCAGCGGATAATGCATATTTTGCACTTCGTGACGCGTTCAAAGCACTTGCTCTGCTGCCTAGCGGCAGTGGGACCGCCGTATACGGTACACCTGTTCTCGGCGGCACTGAACTCGACCCACTCTGGAACACGACCGTCACGCTGCCAGTCATTAAGCATCTGACAATGGCAAACGGCCCGACGGACGGCTCTGCTAAAGTGCTGTGGGACGATAATAACCTGTATGTGCTGGTGCGTGTAAAAGACCCTGTGCTTAACAGCAGCAGCGGCAGCGCGCATGAGCAGGACTCGGTCGAGATCTTTGTGGATGAGACCAACATTAAGGGTACCTCCTACGGAACAGGTATGGGGCAATACCGTATCAACTATCTTAATGCGAAAAGCTTTAATCCAAGCAGTATCAGCGCTGGTTTTGAGTCTTTTGCCAAGGTTGTGGACGGCGGTTATTACCTTGAAGTTAAGATCCCATTTAAGGTTGCGGTTCCTAGGAATGCTCACAAAATCGGATTTGATTTGCAGATCAATGACGCTGGAGCAACCGGTGGCCGTCAGGACATTATAATGTGGCACGACCAGACCGGAAATTCCTGGCAGAACGGATCACAATGGGGTGTGGTTACACTTGTAGGTAAAACTTCTGACACATATGAAGTGACATTTGGCACTGAGGGCGGAAACGGCTCCGTAGTTGCAGAGGTGGACAATGCCCAGATTACAAGCGGTGCAAGTATTGAAGCAGGCAAGGATGTTGTGTTTACAGCAACACCGGACACCGGCTACCGCGTCAAGGGATGGAAGCTGAACGGTTCTGCGGTAAGCGGAAACACATCAAACACCTATACATTGGAGAGCTTGTCGGCAGCGGCAGCGGTAACGGTTGAGTTTGAAGCTGTCACGGTAGACAAGGCAGGCCTTGCAGAGGCGATAAGTACTGCACAGGCACTGAGCCAGAGCGCATATACCCCAGAGTCGTGGCAGACAATGCAGATAGCATTGCAGGCTGCAACCTTATTAAATGCGAATCCGGCTGCAACTCAGGAACAGGTTGATGGCGTAACACAAGAACTTCAGGAAGCAATAGCGGGACTTGTGGCAGTAACTCCCGTAAACAAGACAGGTCTTGCAGCGGCGATAAGTACTGCAGGCGGACTGAGCCAGAGTGCATATACCCCAGAGTCGTGGCAGACAATGCAGACAGCATTGCAGGCTGCAATCTCAGTAAACGATGATGAAGACGCGACACAGGGAGAGGTTGATGTAGCAAGCGCAGCACTTCAGACGGCAATAAACGGACTTGTGGCAGTAACTCCCGTGAATAAGGCTCTCCTTGCAGCGGCTATAAGTATTGCAGAGGCACTGAGCGAGAGTGCGTATACCTCAGATTCGTGGGAGACAATGCAGACAGCATTGGCAGAAGCAATCTCTGTAAATGAGAAGGAAGATGCGACTCAGCAAGAGGTTGATGACGCAAAAGTAGAACTTCAGGCAGCAATAGACGGACTTGTTGTGGAAGGGGAGGATGTAAATAAGGATCTCCTTAACGCGGTAATAGCTACGGCAGAGGCACTGAGCCAGAATGCTTACACCGCAGAGTCGTGGCAGGCAATGCAGACAGCATTGGAGGCTGCAATCTCTGTAAATGATAATACAGATGCAACTCAAAGTGAGGTTGATGCCGCAAGCGCAGCACTTCAGACGGCAATAGACGAACTTGAGGTAGTGACTCCCGTGAACAAGGATCTTCTTGCAGCGGTAATAGTTGCGGCAAACGAACTGAACGAAAATGCTTACACCGCACAGTCATGGCAGGCAATGAAGACGGCATTGGATAATGCAATCTCTGTAAATGACAATGTAAATGCAACTCAAGATGAGGTTAATGCAGCAAGCGCAGCACTTCAGACGGCAATAGACGAACTTGAGGCAGTGACTCCTGTGAACAAGGCTCTCCTTGAAGCCGAGATAAGCAGGGTACAGGGACTGAGCGAAGATGACTACACCGCAGAGTCGTGGCAGGCAATGCAGACGGCATTGACGAACGCAACCTCGGTAAATGCGAACGCAGCTGCAACTCAGCAACAAGTAGATGCAGCAACGGCAGATCTTAAGACCGCGATAGAAGAACTTGTGGCAGTGACCCCGTCTGCAGATAAGACGGAGCTTGAAGCTGAGATAGAGAAGGCACAGGGACTGAACAAAAATGACTACACCGCAGAGTCGTGGCAGGCAATGCAGACAGCATTGACAGCTGCAACCTCTGTAAATGAGAAGGAAGACGCGACTCAGCAAGAAGTAGACGAGGCAAAGGCAGCTCTTAAGACTGCAATAGACGCACTTGAGGAGGTTAGTCCATCTGTAGATAAGACAGGGCTTGAAGCTGAGATAAGCAGGACACAGGGATTGAGCGAGAGTGCATATACTGCAGAATCGTGGCAGGCAATGCAGACAGCATTGACAGCTGCAACCTCTGTAAATGAGAAGGAAGACGCGACTCAGCAAGAAGTAGACGAGGCAAAGGCAGCTCTTAAGACTGCAATAGACGCACTTGTGGCAGTGACTCCGTCTGCAGACAAGACGGAGCTTGCAGCCGAGATAATCAGGGCGCAGGGATTGAGCGAGAGTGCATATACCGCAGAATCGTGGCAGGCAATGAAGACGGCATTGACAGCTGCAATATCTGTAAATGCGAACGCAGATGCAACTCAGCAAGAAGTAGATGCAGCAAAGACAGCTCTTCAGGCGGCAATCAGTGCATTGGTTGTCAAAACCCCAACATATACTGGCGGAGGCAACAGCAGTACTCCTACTCCCGCACCGCCGACAGCCAAGGTGGAAAACGGAGCAATAACCGTGGTTACACCGAAGGTTAATGCTGCTACAGGTGAGGCAAAAGCGGCACCGATAACGAAGGCCGACATTGAGAAGGCACTCAAAGGTACAACCCCCGACAGCAGCGGAGCCAGCACGGTTAAGGTGGAAATACCTGCGGCACAGGGAGCTAAGGCATATTCAGTGCAGCTTCCTCAGACAGTATTGGCTTCTGAGACAGGCAACAGCCGGATACAAATTAACACAGGAATAGCTACTGCTACCTTACCTGCTAACATGTTTGCATCACAGGGTGTTAAAGACAGCGACAAGATGGAGATTGTGATAGCAAAGGTTGACAAAAAAGATCTTGATGCGGGGCTTCAGGCACAGGTAGCAGACAAGCCGGTAGTAGACCTTAGCATAAAGATAAACGGAAAAACGGTTGAATGGAAAAACTCCAATGCGCCGGTAACTGTAAAAATACCTTACGAGGCAAGCAAAAAAGAGTTAGAAAATGCAGCTTATCTTACAGTATGGTATCTTGACGGCAACGGAAACGTAATTGTGGTTCCAAATGCAAAATATGATTCTGTTGAGAAGGTTGTAACGTTTACGACGACACATTTCAGCAAGTATGTAATTGCATTTGTACAGAAGACCTTCAACGACATAGCAAAATATCACTGGATAGTGGAACCCGTTCAGGTGCTTGCATCAAAGGATATAGTTGAGGGTACGTCAAAAGAGGAGTTCAGCCCTGACAAGAATATAACAAGAGGCGAGTTTATAATGTGGCTTGTCAAGACTCTTGGGCTGACTGCTGAATTTGATACAAACTTCAATGATGTAAAGAGTACCGACATATATTATGAGCAGCTTGGAATAGCCAAAAAGCTTGGTATAGCACAGGGCGGAGGCGGAAACACCTACAATCCTGGAAAGGAAATATCAAGGCAGGATATGATGGCGCTCACAATAAGGGCAATGAAAGCAGCCGGACGGGATCTGCCTGTGGGTACGGAAAGCGATATTGAGAGATTTGAGGATGCTTCAAAGGTAGCCAGCTATGCAATAGACCATGTATCGACAATGGTAAAGGCCAAATTGATACAGGGCAGCGGCAAAAATCTCAATCCTACCGCACAGACCACAAGGGCGGAAGTAGCAATAATGCTTTACAGGATTTACGCTAACAAATAAGAAATAAATTAATAAAAAAATGATCCGAAGGGTAAAATACCCTTCGGGTCGTTTTTTTGAGAGCTATGGCCGAAAGAGTCCTGTTTTTGCTTATATAGTGTTTTACCCGATATTTTTCCTTGCAGACAAAAAATATTCCCTTTAACACAGGGAATAGCAGCTATATAATTAAGCTGTAACAGTTACAGGAACCTTTCGAAAGGGCAGTTCTCTAAGCTTTTAATTAGCAAATTATTAAAGGAGGAACAGAGATGATTAAGTTAACAAAGGTTATGGCTGTTGTTACAGCTTTAGCCATGGCAACTTCTTTGGCAGCATGTGGCGGAGGAGCGGATAAACCCGTAGACCCGGCAAAAACTAATGAAACAACGGCAGAGGTTAAGAATGAAGAAAAGGTCAAAATCAAATTTCTTTCGTTAAGTGCAGACGATAACAGAAATGCTATCCGTGACAATTATATAAAAGTCAATGTTGAAAAGGATATGCCTAATGTTGAGGTTGAATATGATTTGGGCGGCGGAGGACAGGACTATGCAAATAAGCTGAAGGCTTATAACGCATCAGGAGATATGCCCGATGTATGGTTTTCCGAACAGAATCTTTCCTCAGTTGTTATTGCGGCAGGAAATGCTTTAGATTTGCTTCCGCAGGTACAGAAGTCAGGCTTTGATAAAAAAATGAAATTGCCGGATCTTGTAGCACCAGACAAGAATGGAAAGCTCTTTTGCGTACAGCCGGGAGCAGACCAGTATTTCACACCAAGGATTTGGTATCATAAGGATATATTTGCTCAGAACAACATAGAGGTTCCCAAGACCTTCGACGAGCTTGTAAAAGTTTGTGAAACTCTTAAGGGTAAGGGACTTATCCCAATGTCCATATTTGGTAAGGACGGATGGGTACCCAATCTGGCCATGGTTCAGACTATGATTATGGCTGAAGATCCTCAGGTTGCACAAGACCTCGTTAATAACAAGACAGATTTCAGCAACCCGGTAGTTAAGAACGCTCTGGGCAGAATTCAGAAGCTCGTTCAGATCGGCGCATTTGACAAGGGTGTTACAAACGTAGATTATGGTCCGTCAATAGAGGCTTATACTTCAGGCAAGGCTGCCATGCTGGTAATGTTCACATGGGAAACAGCGGCTCTGGAAAAGGCTGCTCCTGATACAGATTTCTTCCCGTGGCCTTCAGCAAAAGAGGGACTTGATCCTAATGATGCAATACAATATTGGGGAGCTCCATTAAGCGGCTATCTGGCATCGGCAAAAGCCAAGAATCCGGAAGTTGCTGCCGACTTTGCTATATTCTGTGCAACTCAGGACGCTCTGTATTACAACGACAATGGTTCACCGACAATGCTTGACACAGGCAAACAGGTAGAAATTACTTCACCATTGTTAAAGAAGAGCTTAGACCAGTTCGATGCAGCGAAGATCAAGGTTCCTTCCATGTGGGCTGCAACATTCAACGCAAAAATGTCCGCAGAATTTGCGACACAGAACAGCAAGCTTCTTACAGGCAAGTATTCACCGGATGAATGGATCAAGGCAATCAATCCTGTATGGGCTGAAAACTTCGAATAATTCAAGAATGACTTATTTATAAAGGGGAAAAATCATAAAGCATCCCTATATGAAACGACCTCATATAGGGATGCTGATTGATAAGGGGACAATATGAACAGATATTTTGGCAATAAGCTTGCGATATTTATATTTTCTTTTCCGGCGCTGATACTATTTACAACCTTTGTTATCTATCCTATTTTTCCGGAAATTGCCATAAGCTTTCAAAAAAATGACGGATTTAAGAGCTTAGGATATGTAGGATTTGAAAACTATATAAATGTTTTGAACGATGCTACCTTTTGGAAATCGAATCTGAATACTTTTATAATAGTAGCGATATCAGTATTTATAGGACTGCCGACTTCACTGCTCCTTGCCTTGGTTATGGATAAGCAGACTGAGTCGGTAAGAAGATTTTTTAAAGCCAGCAGTGTGTTTCCGGCAGTGCTTTCTGTGACGGTAATAGCGCAAATGTGGATCGCGATTTATGAGCCTCAATGGGGCCTTATAAACAGTATATTAAAGGCGGTAAAACTGGATAACCTGGCTATTGCATGGTTATCTGACGAGAATACAGTAGTTTTGGCAATAACGGTGGCTTTTTTGTGGCAGTATATAGGTTTGAATGCTCTGCTTTTCTATACTGGTATTAAGGCTATTCCGAATACCTACTATGAGGCTGCAGTTATAGATGGTGCAGGTTTTTTGAGAGCCAGTGTGAAAATTACCATTCCTCTCTTACAGGATGTGACCAAGTACGTTTTGGTGTTATCGACATTAGGATGTATGGCTCAGTTTGCCCATGTAAGGATAATGACGGCCGGGGGACCCGGGGATGCATCGAGAACTGTTGTTTACCAGTTGTTTTATAAGGCGTTTTCCGCCTCTGATTTTGGTCAGGGATGTGCAATAGCAATCATCTTTATACTTGAATGTCTAGTACTGACCTTTTTGATCAACCGGTTTGTAGCAAGAGAAAAAATTGAGTTTTAACTGAGAGGTGAATGGGTCATGAAAAGAAATAAAACCAAAATATTGATTAGTTCTATTATGATAATTATAGGAATAACATTTCTTTTTCCTATGTACTGGATGATAAATCTGTCCTTCAAGACCAAAAGCGAAGTATACGATAACCCATTCGGGTTGCCGCAACAGTGGGTTTTCAGCAATTATGGAGACGCGCTTGAAAAATTCAACTTCGTAAGATATCTATCAAACAGCCTGATATATTCGGCAAGTACAATTATAATAACTATATTTTTAGGAAGTATGCTGGCTTATTGTCTCAGCAGAATGAATTGGAAGTTTAAGGGTGTTGCTTTAAGCTATATTTCAATGGGGTTGATTATACCTGCTCAGGTGGTAATTATTCCGATACTCATTATGACCAAAAGCATGGGAATAAAGGGGACTCATCTGGGTCTGATATTGCCATATGCAGCCTTTGCTCTTTCTTCATGCGTACTTATGCTCTATGCCTTTTTCAGAGGCTTGCCTAAAGAGCTTGAAGAGTCTGCCTGTATTGATGGCTGCAACATATATCAATCCTATCTTAAAATAATTCTTCCCATAGTAAAACCTGCACTTTCTACTCAATGTGTTTTAATATTTATGAACATATATAATGAATTCTTTTTAGCTTTTATTTTAGCGGCGGAAGACAGGATACGGCCTTTGACGGTAGGACTGTTAAATTTCTTTGTAAGCATAGGAGTATCTCATTGGGGGCAGATTGGAGCGGCAATGATAATCACAAGTTTGCCGACGATTATTGTGTATATAATAGGAAACGAACAGATAGAGAATGCGCTTACCGCAGGAGCAATTTTAAAATAGCCGGCAAAAAGGTTGTTGGAGGAAGGATTTGAATTTATTTCTATTGGTGATTATATATGAGTAGGATTTTATCTGAATATATTTTTGGTGACATTTCAGTCAGATATTTAATTAATGAAGCAGGCAACGTTGGCATTGAAATATTGCCTGCCAGCTTGAAGGAAAAAGCTGTACAGGATAAAAAATATAATATTGATTCACTGGTTCAAGCTTATATCAAGGGTGATGACTTCTCGGGAGGCTTTGCAAACGGACATACCATGAGAAACGGTCAATCAACTTCGGTACTGGAATATGACAGCCAGCGGGCAGATTATAATAATGGCACTCAAATTATCACAACTGTATTAAAGAATGGAAACGGTCATTTTGCACGGCATATTCTTAAGTATAAAGAGGGTTTGAAGGCGTTTGAGGTGAATACGATATACTCCAATAAATCTGATAAAGCCATTGATGTGGAAATGCTGTCGAGCTTTTCTCTGGGCGGGCTGACTCCTTTTATTGAAGGTGAAGCGTATGAAAGCATGAATGTCCATAGAATCCGAAGCTGCTGGAGCAATGAGGGCAGGCTTATAACTGAGAGTGTTGAGGAGCTGCAGCTTGAGCCTTCCTGGTCACAGCACGGAGTAAGGTCGGAAAAGTTTGGACAGATTGGCTCCATGCCGGTAAGAAAGTATTTCCCATTTGTAGCAGTTGAGGATACTATTACAGGTGTGGTCTGGGCAGCGCAGTTAGCCTGTGCATCTTCATGGCAGATGGAGGTTTACAGGAGGGATGATGCATTATGCGTTTCCGGGGGACTTGCAGATTTTGACTTCGGGCATTGGATGAAGACCTTGCAGCCGGGAGAGGAGCTTGAAACACCCTCTGCATATTTAACTGTTGGCAGAGGAAGTGTGGATGAAGCAGCGCAAAGACTCCTGACGATACCTAAAGATAAGTTTGATAAAATAAATAAATTTGAAAGATTGCCGGTTTTGTTCAACGAATTCTGTACCACATGGGGATACCCTTCTCATGATAATATAAAAAAAATTCTGGATATTATAAAAGGCAGAGGGGTTGACTGCTTTGTAATCGACGCGGGCTGGAGTGCCGATAATGAAAATGGTTGGGATACCACGGTAGGTGATTGGGTTGTAAGTCCAGACTTGTTTCCCCAAGGACTTGGGGAAACTGTAAAAATGATTAAAGATGCCGGAATGCTGCCGGGAATCTGGTTTGAGTTTGAAAACTGCTGTTCTAAAGCAAAGGCGTACGAGGACGAGACACATCTTCTCAAGAGAAACGGGAAGGTTATTACCTCAGGGGTAAGGCGCTTTTGGGATATGAGTGATCCCTTTGTTGTTGATTATCTGACTGAAAAAGTTATATGTATGCTTAAGCAGTATGGGTTTAAATACTTAAAGGTGGATTATAACGAAACCATAGGTGTGGGATGTGACGGATACGAATCGCTGGGAGAAGGACTTAGGCAAAGAGTTCTTGCTTCGCAGGCGTTCTTTGCAAAAATAAGAGAAGAAGTTTCGGACATCATCATAGAAAACTGTTCTTCGGGAGGGCATAGGCTTGAGCCGTCCATGATGGCATTATGTGACATGGCTTCTTTTTCCGATGCCCATGAATGTAATGAGATTCCCATTATCGCAGCTAATCTCCACAGGGTGATAAGCCCATGCCAGTCACAAATATGGGCGGTGCTGCGCAAAACAGACAGCAGGAAGAGAATAATATATTCGATTATAAGTACTTTCCTTGGTGTTATGTGCCTTTCAGGAGATGTTTATGATTTAGACAAGGAGCAATGGGATGTGATTGACGAAGGGATAAGCTTCTATCATTCCATATCAGATATAATATTGAACGGGACAACAACGTTTTTTGGTTCAAAGCTTAAAGGCTACAGAAATCCGAAAGGCTGGCAGGGCATTGTAAGAAAAGCTGATAACGAAAAAGAAGCGGTTGTTTTAATCCATACTTTCAATAGAGATTTTCCTGACTCCATTGAGATTCCTGTTGGGGGCAGCTATGAAATTCATAAAACATTCTGTACCTTCGGAAATAATATTTCATTAAAAGACGGATGTCTTTCAGTACAGATGAAGGAAGAGTTTGAGGCGGTGGCTGTCTGTTTGAAATTGAGAAAATATTAATAAACAAACTAAGCAATGAATGTAAAGAGATTAAAAATTTACTTAAATATTATGTGATTTTGCAGTCTACGGCAATTATGTAGGCTGCAATTTTTTTTAAATAAGCAAAGGGAAGGTTCCGCAGTTTGCTTGTATCTGCTGTCCCAAATATCAAAAGTAATAAAAAAACTACTTGCAAAAAACCTTGCAAGCAGCTTATTTACTGGTGTGCCCAAGAGGATTCGAACCTCCGGCCTGCGGTTTAGGAAACCGACGCTCTATCCTGCTGAGCTATGGGCACATATATAAAATATATAGATATTATCACCTGACAAAGCATATGTGTCACATGAAACACATGTTATTTTAACATGGCTGTTCATGAAAAGCAAGAGCCAATTTTATATTTAAATTTTTACAGTTGTATATTCAAAAAAATTAATGCTCTGTCGTGAAAAATCTGTAATAATATTTAACACTTTGTTCGATATTTATAGTAAGAGGACGGTGTTACATATTTTACAAAATATTATAAATTTAATATTCCCTCCCAAATGTATATTTTGTGCACGGATTTTGGATGCCAGCACCAAAATAAATATATGCGGGAGATGCTTTGCGAAAATACCTTTTTTAGAGAAGAATTACGTGTACTATGAAGCACGGAATAATAACGAAAGATATTTTGACACCGTAGTATGCGTGTGCGAATATACAGGTATTATAAAGAGGGCTGTCATTAAATTCAAATTTTTTAATAAGGCATCGTATTATAGGGCGTTTTCAAAGCTTTTGGCACAAAAGCTAAAAAAAATGACAAATAACCATAAATTTGATATAATTGTAAGTGTTCCTCTTCATAAAAGCAGAGAAAGAGACAGGGGATATAATCAGGCGTTTTTAATATCCCGCGCTTTAAGCAGGGAGATAGGTATTCCGGAATGCTCGGGAGCCCTAAAAAGAATAAAAAATACCGCGACTCAGAGCCTGCTCAAAAAAAATGACAGGCTTTTAAATACCAGAGACGCTTTTGTGGTAAGTAGCAATAACAAGGTCTATAAAAAATCAATTCTTTTAGTTGATGATATATTTACAACCGGGAGTACTGTAAATGAGTGCAGCAGAGTATTAAAGGAAGCGGGTGCGGCATATGTATGTGTTGCGGTGATTGCTTCGGCAAGAAAGTAATGGTGCTTTTAACACAACAGGGTTTCCTGAGCGGCGTAAGAATTGAGCTATGAGTCAGTAATTAATATTTGGAGGGATTAATATGCCTGATGTAAGGAATTGCAGAAGATGCGGAAGAATTTATAACTATTTGGGAGGAGCGCCTATTTGCCCTGTATGCAGGGAACAGGATGAGGCTGATTTCAAAAGAGTTAAGGAGTATCTGTATAAAAACCCCGGCGCGAGCATGTCGGAAGTATCAACTATGCTGGAAATAAGTATTGAAAGAATTAAGGGCTATCTTAAGGAGGGTCGTCTGGAAATAATAAATGACGAAGGAAATATGGTGCTTGAATGCGAAACCTGCGGAAAGGCTATAAGGACAGGAAGATTTTGCGACGAATGCGCAAAAGGGCTTGCCAAGGATTTGCAATTTACTGCCACTCAGATGCGTACGGATGTGGAAAAGAATGATACCAGAAAAAAATCTGCGGTTGAAATGAGATATTTGAATAAGGATATAAAAAAGAAAACATAGTGCTTTTTAAAATAAAAGCTGCTCTCCGTTTTTTATGGAGGCAGCTTTTATTTTATGAAAGAAAATACCAGAATAAACTTTAATAATAATATTAATAAAAATTCAGCTTCAACCGATATTTATTATAGATAGTGAACAGTAAAATTTCATTAGCACATAATGAATATAAGATACAAAGGATAAATAAGAAGCGGAACCTGTCCGTATAATAACTTTTTAAAGCTATTGGAGCGGGCACGGGCAATCGTTTGGATATATATTATACTGCAGAGAATGAAAATCCTGCTTGCAGGGGGACAATGTAGTCGGTTTGGTTTTAGTATTTAAGAAAGTGAAGTGGTAACTATGAAGGTATGGGGAGAGATTCCCAAGATATTGGGTATCTATGAGAATCAGAAAAGTGTCAAGAAAATTGAGGCAGCCTCTGAAATAAAATCGAAAAAAGACGTGGTTTCAATATCCAGTCATGCCAAGGATCTTCAGACGGTTATAAAGGCCATAAAGGATATGCCCGATATAAGGCAGGATAAGGTATCGGAAATCAGCTTAAGGTTTAAAACAGGGGTTTACAATGTGGACGGGAAGGAAACCGCAGATAAAATACTGAAGTCGGTGCTGGACAAAAAAGTATAGCGGGTATAGATTTATTGCGGGACAGTGCTCCCGCAATAAATCTATAAGACGGCGGTATGCGAAGGATCAAACTTATTTATACAGCTTACCATTATATTAAGCTGTCGGCTCTAAATTATTCTAAGGGTGGTGTTTTTTAGCAAAATGCAATCGGCAAATGAACTGATAAATACGCTTAAACAGGAAAAAGGAGTCTATGACAGTGTTTTGAAGATAGCTGAGGATAAAACGGACATAATAATAAAGGGTAAGGTAGATGAGCTCGATAAAATGCTCAAGCAGGAGCAGGAGCTTGTCCTTCAGATGGCAAAGCTTGAGGATGCAAGGGAACGGTTGGTTGCCAAAATATTTTCAGAGCTTGGCATAACCGATAAGGACATGACCATAAGTACTCTGGTCGAAGCCATGAAAAGCCCTTACTCAAGCGGGCTTAAAGAGTGTCAGAGCTTGCTGCTGGACACAATAGGTCGCCTGAAGGTAAAAAATGACCTTAATTCAAAGCTTATAAAGAATTCTCTTGAGTATATAAATTTTTCTATAAATCTTATTGCGTCGGTGGATTCGGGGAGTAACAATTACAGTGGATCGGGACAGGTTAGCGACGCTAAGAAACGTAATTTTTTTGATATGAAGCTGTAAGGCTTGTAAAAGAGTTTTTAACGGGAACGGAGTGAGCGGAATATGGCAATTGGATTTTCAAGCTATGAAATAGCCAGATCGGGACTGCATGTCAGTGAACGCAGTCTTTATACCACAGGGCATAATATTGCAAATGTAAACAGTAAGGGCTATGTGAGGCAGCAAACTATGATTTCTGCCCTTCCGTACAGGCATGAGTTCTCAAAGTATGGAATTTACGAGCTTGGAGCAGGTGCAGGCGTACAGCAGGTAAGACAGATAAGGAATATATTTTTGGATAATATATACAGGCAGGAAAACACCGGGCTCGGCTATTGGAGTGCCAGAGACAGAACGCTTCAGGATGTGCAGGATATTTTAGGGGAGCCTTTGGGAAAGGGCCTTCAGAGCTCTATGAATGAATTCTGGAACTCATGGCAGGAGCTGTCTAAAGAGCCTGAAAGCCTTACCTTGAGGGCGCTTGTCCGTCAAAGAGGCGAAATGCTTATTCAGCATGTAAATCAAATGGGAAAGCAGCTTGACAGCCTTCAGAGCTCAATAAATAATGAGGTTAAGACCAATATTCAGAAGGTAAATGACATTATTGCTGAAATAGGGCTGCTAAATACTGAAATAATGAAAAGTGAGACGTCGGGAGATCTGGCCAACGATTATCGCGACAGGAGGAATTTCCTGATAGACGGACTGTCGAGGATTATAGACGCTAATGTCAGAGAAATGCAGGACGGGCAGATTGCAATAAGCCTTGGAGGTCATTCGCTTCTTGATAAAACTGTTCAGACAAAGCTATATGCGGGAATGGATGAAACCACAGGGGTATTTTGCGTGCCTATGCTTGAAGGCACCGGCACTCATGTAACCATAAAAAGCGGAGAGCTAAAAGGGCTTCTTGAATCAAGAGGAGAGGTTTTCGGTGCTAAGGGAAGTGTTGAAAACGGAAGCGCATACGACAAAATAGACCTTGTGTTTGCCATCAACAGGGATGTTACGGCAGCTCAAAAGGCGGATCTTATCTCCAATGTTACAGCCATGGTTGACAGCTTTAAAGCAAAGGGAATTGACGTAAGGCTTGGATATGTGGATTATGATTCGGCGGGCTACGGCACTCCTGTGTTTGCATCAGACCTTGCCGGCTTTACGGCCCAGGTTAACGCCATACCCTATAATCCAACCGCCGGAGCTCAAGGGCTTGAGGCTGTAAAGGCGGCGGAAGGGCTCCATTTCAGGGATAATGCTTTAAAGAAATTCATGGTTGTTACAAATTCAGAGCTGAGTACCGCGTCCTTTAGCGTGTACAATATGTCAAAGGAGCTTTCGGGGCTTGGCATACATACGTCAATTATAAGTGCGGCAGGGGCTGCACAGGCTCAGCTGGAGCATATAGCGCAGACGACGGGCAGCGGAGTATTTGATATAGCAACGATGGCGGCTTTATCGGAAGACATGTACAAGGATGTGAAAAATGGTATATATAATAATGTGCATGAAACAAATAATATTATTTCTGATTTGAAAAACAAGCTCAATTTGCTCATAAACATTTTTGCAAGGGAGGTAAACAGTCTTCACAGCTCGGGTAAAACCTTGGACGGGAGTAATGGAGGGAATTTCTTTGCGGCAATTGACGGGAGCTTTCCTATGGAAATGGGGAATTTGAAGATAGATGACGGCCTGCTGAATTTGAATAACATAGTGGCTTCTGAAAGCGGAAGCACAGGAGATAATACAATTGCTCTTAAAATAGCCAATTTGAGGAACAATGCCCTTATAGGCAAAAGCGGAGAGGAAACCAGCATTGATGATTTTTACAATTGGATTATATTGGGGATAGGAAATATAGGGCGCGAAGCGGCTACCATTTCGGAAAACCAGCTTAAAATGGTTCAGGCGGCGGATGAAAACAGGCAGTCTATATCGGGAGTTTCAATGGATGAGGAAATGTCCAACATGATGAAATTCAAGTTTGCATATGATGCGTCATCACGTGCCTTAAATGTAATAGATGAAATGATGGAAACAATAATTATGAGAATGGGATTGTCAGGACGGTGATAAATGATGAGAGAATCTTTTTTTGGACTTAATGTATCGATAAAAGGGCTTTATTCGGCACAGAGAAGCCTGAACGTTGTAAGCCATAATTTGAGCAATGCAAGCACTCCGGGCTATTCTCGGCAGCAGGCTGTTCAGGTTGCGTCAAAGCCTATTGCGATGAGGGACGGAACGGGAATGATTGGAACCGGTTCAAACGTTATTTCCATACAGCGTATAAGAGATGAGTATCTGGACTATAAATACTGGAGCGAAAATGTATCCTACAAGGAATGGACTACAAAAAGCACCCTTCTAAATGAACTTGAGGCTGCATTTAATGAACCCTCCGACAGTGGCTTCAGCACTGTGCTTGACAGCTTTTTTGCTTCTATGCAGGAGCTTTCTAAGGACCCTGACAGCCCTGCTGTAAGAGCTATAGTAAAGGAACGGGGAGTAACCATAGCAAAATATTTTAACAATATGGCGCGGCATTTTGAAAAGCTTCAGTCCGACGTAAATGACATGGTAAAATCGAAGGTTGAGGAGATAAACTCTATTGCCACTCAGATTCAAGAGCTGAACAGGCAGATTTACAGAGCAGAGCTGGACGGAAGCACTGCCAATGACTTAAGGGATCAGAGAACAGTGCTTGTCGATACATTGTCGGGAATAGTAAAT
This sequence comes from Anaerobacterium chartisolvens, assembly GCF_003337415.1. Lineage (GTDB taxonomy): Bacteria > Bacillota > Clostridia > Acetivibrionales > DSM-27016 > Anaerobacterium > Anaerobacterium chartisolvens. The sequence goes on from NZ_QPJT01000014.1 coordinate 17,869, forward strand.
ATCAGCGTTAATGAGGTGGTGGTAGGAAGGCTTCCCAGCGGGGCTGAAGATAAGCATTTTTCAGTCAGTATAAGCGGAAAGGCTTTGGTTGACCATTATGATGTAAGCAAGCTGGCTGTTAAGCAGAGGCCCGAAAAGCTGAATGAAGAGGAGGACATAGGGAATCTTTATGAGGTGGTATGGGCGGATGGAAATTCTCTTGAGGTAAAGGGCGGAGAGCTTAAGGGCTATCTTGACATGAGGGATGGAAACGACAGTGCCCCGGCAAGCACCGGTTATCAGGGCAACTTGAAGGAAAGCCCCGCTTTTAAAGGGATTCCCTATTACATAAAAAAGATGAACGAGTTTGTAAGAACGTGGGCGATGTGCTTTAATGAAGGATATATCAAAGACTCCAGCGGAACCATTCAGGATGGGCTGGGACACGCTGACGGCTTCGGTATAGACCCAGACGGATCAGGGCCTTTGACTGCGCCTACGGGCATAAGATTTTTCACCATGCTGGGAGCCGACGGAAAGCCGCTGGACAGTACAGACTTTATAGACGGAGAGACCACCACTGCCGGCATAGCCGACAGGTATAAAAATATTACGGCAAAGAATTTTTCGGTAAGCTCGGATGTTATAGAGAATTGCAGAAGCGCAATTGCGGCATCGGGAAACCCTTCTCAGGTGGGAAATATAGATAACCTGCAGGCCCTTCTGGATATGAGGCATGATACTCATATGTTTTCCGAGGGTGCTCCCGAGGACTTTATGAAGTCTCTGGTGGCTACGCTGGGAATAGACTCGCAGATGGCTCTTATGTTTGCCGAAAATCAGGAGAATGTGGTGGGGCAGGTGGTGAACAGGAGGCTTTCTACTTCCGGGGTATCCACAAACGAAGAATTGACGGACATGATAAGGTTTCAGCACGCATATAATGCCTCTGCCATGATGATTACCACAATGTCTCAGGTGTATGACACACTTATAAATAAAATGGGAGTATAGCTTGAATAAAAAGTATAAGGAGTGAAAAGCTTTATGCGTATTACAAACACAATGCTCATCAATAACATGATGAATGCTATGAAAAATAACCTTTCCAGGCTGGATAAATATCAAATGCAGATGGCTACAGGCAAAAAGATAAGAATTCCATCCGATGACCCTGTTGTTGCGGCCAGAGCATTAAAGCTCAGGACCGATGTTTCGGAGCTGCAGCAGTATAAGAAAAACGTAAAGGATGCCGGATCATGGCTGGACACTACAGAGTCTGCTCTTACAAATGTAGGGGATGTGCTGCACCGCCTTAATGAGCTTGCCGTGCAGGCAAGTACCGGCACCGTTACCACCGAGGACTCTCAAAAAATTTGTGAGGAAGCTAAGCAGTTGAAAACTCAATTGGTTCACATAGCAAATACCACCTATGCGGGAAGGTACATTTTTTCGGGATATAAGACAAATCAGGCGTTTATGAACGCTGATGGAACATTTAATATTGATGTGGATAATGCAGAAGCAGTAAAATATGAAATAGGAATAGGCGATGACATTAACATAAATGTAGCGGGGGGAGATTTATTCAACAGCGGCACGAATGCTGCGGCAGGTGCCACAGGAGCCATGATGCAGCATGTGGACAGCTTTATTACGGCATTGGAAACAGGGGACAAAACCGGAATATCCCAGATGATAGAGGATGCAAATTCCGATATGGCCGATGTTCTTAGAATAAGGGCGGATGTGGGAGCCAGACAGAACAGGCTTGAGCTCACTGAAAACAGGCTTGGAGACGACGAACTGAATTTTTCGGAAAGAATGAGTGATAATGAAAATGCTGATATAGCAGAGACAATAATGAATCTTAAAAATGAGGAAAATGTTTACAGTGCATCTCTTGCGGGAGGAGCCAGAATAATACAGCCTTCCTTGGTGGATTTTTTAAGATAGGCAAGGGTTGTATAAAAATGATGTGTAACAGATATATTTTTGAAATATATAGGATGCAATAAGGATTTTATAAACATGATGTAAAATCTTTATTGCTAAATATATAGATGGTGACTTTATGGGAATAATTCTAAACCAGACTTATGCAAAAATAGGGATTGAGAATACACCTGGGGAGCTGCAAATGCAGACACGGCATCCTAAGGTAGAGATCAATCAGCAGCAGGCTCAGATTCAGATGAAATCCGAGCTGCCGAGGGTTATGATTGATCAATATGAGGCATTTGCAAGTGCAGGGCTGAAAGGAACTCTCGATCTGACAAGGGAAATTGCTGCCAGAGCGCACCAGCAGTCCCTGAATTATATAGCGCAGACTGCCGAGGACGGGGATCAGCTTGCCGACATAGCAAGCGGAGGGAACCCTATTGTATCCATCGCGGTAAGGCGGGCATATCCCATGCATGAATATGGCTGTGATTATCTTCCTAAGGTTGGCCCTGAGATAACGGTAGCAGGAGGAATGTTGGAGGTATGGCTTGCAGACAATGGCCCTAATAATGGAGTTGAGGTCACGAATATAGAAGGAGATGTGGATATAAATTATACCCCATCCAGTTTAAGCATATATATGAAGCAATACCAGTCACTGAAAATAAGCTATCAGCCTGATAATAAGATTGACGTTAGATTGTAAGCATAACTTAAGGTTTGCTTATTTTTTTTAATATTTTATCATATAGCTGAAAAATTGAAATTTGGGAGGAAAATATATGAAATTAAATACAAAAAATTTTGGAGAAATAGAAATAAATGAGGGGGACATTATATACTTTCCAGAAGGGCTCCCTGCCTTTGAAGCTATAAACAAATTTGTGCTGCTGGGAAATATGGAAGAAGATACGCCTTTTTGCTGGCTTCAGAGTGTTGAGCGGGGAGAGCTTGCTTTTGTAGTGGTGGATCCGAGAGCAGTTAAGCCCGACTATGAGGCTGATGTGAGCGATGACGACATAAAGCTTTTGGAGATTGAGGGGGACAGCAGGGTTCTCATTTATTCCATAGTAGTTATACCCGAGGATATATCCAAGATGACGGCAAACCTTCAGGCCCCAATACTTATAAATACGCGCAACAATAAAGCAAAGCAGGTGGTTTTGCAAAACTCACGGTACAGCATAAGGCATTTTATAGCCGAAGAGACGGGAGGGGGTAAATAATGCTGGTGCTTACAAGGAAAAAAGGACAGTCAATAGTTCTTGGAGATGATATGGAAATTGTAGTAGTGGATATACAGGGCGATCAGGTCAGGATAGGAATTAACGCTCCCAAAAGCGTTTCTATACACAGGAAGGAGATATATCTCGAGATACAGGAGGAAAATAAAAAGGCAGCAGAGGTTGGCCCTCTATCCTTAAAGAATCTTATTAAAAAGGATGAAGGCAAAAATTAACAGAGCAGAGGGGAAAATTTTCTAAACTTTTTTAGTAACTATCCGATATAATAAATGAAGCATATATACGGAGGGGTTAATATGAAAATTGATGGCATTGAGGCACCGCCGGCAGTGGTTGTAAAAAGAGCCCCCGAGCCTAAAGCAGACGCAAAAGTGAATACACAGGTGCCGGTGATTGACACGGCATTGGAGGGCAAATCAATTTCACAAATGACAGATTACGATAAATCCGAGCTGACCTTGTCCGAAAGGGTGGTTATAGAAGCGATTGAAAAGGCCAATAGGGCCATCACCGGCCCGAATATGAAATTTGAGTTTTCCATACATGAAAAGACAAAGGCCATTATGGTTAAAGTGTTAAATTCCGAGAGTAATGAAGTTATAAGGGAGATTCCTCCTGAAAAGATCCTTGATATGGTTGCCAAGATGTGGGAGCTTGCAGGGATCATAGTAGATGAAAGAAGGTGAAGATATGGCCATAAATGGAATAAACCCTTACAATACCACTATGAGGGTAATGGGGCTTAGTGGAAGCGGTCTTGATACTCAGTCCATAGTGACTCAGTTGATGCAGGCCGAGAGAATGCCCTATAACAGCATCTACAGGAAGAAGGAGCTTATTGAATGGAAAACGGAGGCATACAGAAGCGTTACCAACGTCTTGAAGAACTTCCAGAGCAAATACCTCGCCGATTCCTACGGAAGCTTTAAATCTACCAGTATGCTGTCGCAATTGCAGTATAAGAAATTTACAACAACGGCAATTGATTCTGTTACAAAGGCTGCCAGCAGTATAGTATCCGTTTCAGGCGACTCGACTTCTATCGAAGGAACTCATACAATACAGGTAATCAATATGGCAAAGGCACAGATAATTGAAAGCGACTTCGCAGGAGGAGGGGCTTCTTCGGCTTTAGCAGGGTCCGACGCGGCGGATTTTTCCGAGCTGGCCGGGAAAAGCTTCAGGATTTCAGTAGATGGAGTAAACAAGCTTATTACCTTTAATTCATCCCACACCTTTACAAGTGCGGATGATTTGGTAAACAATGCGCAATACGGCTTAAACAAGCTGTTGGAAGACGCCTTCGGCGCAGGTAAGGTGCTGGCATCGGAGGATGGGGGCAAAATTACCTTCGGCACAGGCGCAGGAGTGAGCAGGCTTTCTCTTTACATGGGAGCGGCTGAATCCGAAGCTCTTTCAGCCTTAAAGTTCTCCGCGGGGGATTCAAACAGGTTGAGCTTGGGTACCAGTCTGGAACAACTGGCTGAGAAGGGAGCGTTTAAAAACAGTATTACCTTCGGAGGTGACGACAGCGATACATTGGAATTTGAGATTAACGGAAAGAAGTTTTCATTCAACAAGTCCGTTACTCTGTCTAGTATGCTGAGTACAATTAACGGGGATTCTACTGCCAGAGTGAACATACAGTACGACAGCACGGCGGATAAGTTTATCATGACGGCAAAGCAGCTTGGAGATGGTAAGAACATAGTAATAAAAGAGACTAAGGGCAACTTCTTTTCGGGTACCGCGGCTATGATAGATATAACCGATGCAGAGGGCAATTCAACCAACAAAAAGGAGGTTCAGCAAGGGACAGACGCAAATGTAGTAATTGATGGGCAGACCTTGAAAAGAAGCTCAAACGTTATTACTGTAAACGGAGTAACCTACACGCTTACAGGCGAGGGCGGAAATGTACAGAATGTGTCCCTTGTGCCGGACACTGAATCGGTCTTTAATTCTATAAAAGGCTTTGTAGAAGAATACAACAGTATTATAGATACAATAAACTCCAAGCTTTCCGAAAAATACGACAGAAATTATCAGCCTCTTACAAGTGAAGAAAAGGAGGCTATGACCGAGGAGCAGATTAAAAAATGGGAGGAGAAAGCTAAAACCGGGCTTTTAAAAAATGATTCCATACTTCAGAGTATGGTGTATCAGATGAGAGCCGCGCTTTACAGCAGTGTGGAGGGTGTTTCCGCAAGCCTGTCCAATGTTGGAATAACAACAGGAGACTATTCTCAAAAGGGAAAGCTTACAATTGATGAGAAGAAGCTTAGGGAAGCTCTGCAGAACAATCCTGATGCCGTTATGAACCTTTTCAGCAAGAAGTCCGACACGTCATATGATCCCAATATGACAAAAGAGCAAAAGGCAGAGAGGAATTCCCAGCAGGGCCTGATGTGGAAGCTTTCTGATATAATTAACGACAATATAAGAACATCCAGAAATTCAAATAATGAGAAGGGTTTTTTGCTTGAGAAGGCGGGCTTAGTGGGCGATGCTTCTGAATACAGCAACATGCTGTATGATCAGATAGAAGACTATAATGATAAGCTGAAGGATCTTGCAAATAAGCTTGGGGTTAAGGAAGAGAAATATTATTTGAAGTTTGCAAATCTGGAGAAGCTGCTTGCGAAGATGAATTCACAGAGCAATTGGTTTTCTCAGCAGTTTGGAAAAATGTGATTTACAAGCTTTTTAAAAAAAGTAAGGTTACTTGATTTTTATTTCCTTATGGAGGGATACTGATGGCTTTGAACAAGGCATATTCGCAGTACAAGGAGAATTCCATATTTACGTCGAGTCCCGAGGAATTAACGCTAATGTTGTATAATGGACTTGTGAAATTTATAATGCAGGCTCAACATGCTATTGGGGAGAAAAATATTGAAAAGGCCAATAATTGCATAATAAGGGCACAGGAGATTGTCAAGGAATTTCAGGCGACTCTTGATATGAAATATGATATATCTCAAAATCTTATGAGCCTGTATGAATATATGGAGAGAAGGCTTTTGGAAGCAAACTTAAGAAAGAGGGCAGATATTCTTGAAGAGGTTTTGGGGCTGGCGAAGGAGCTGAGAGACACGTGGATTCAGGCTGTGAAAAATGCAAAGCATCCTCAGTCAAACACTCAGCACACTGCAAAGTAGAACCGTTAATGTTTTGGAAAACCGGACAGGAGGAGAAAATGACTCCCGAGAAATATGTAGACAGGCTTTTGGAGCTGTCATCCCAAAAATATAAGCTTCTTGAAGAGATACTGCTGCTTACGCGCCAACAGGCAGCTACAATCAGAGAGGATGAACTGAAAAGGCTTGAAGACTTTATAGCCTCCAAGCAGGAGAAAATAGACTCTATTGATAAAATAGATGAGGAGTTTAATGTATATTTTCAAAGGCTGAAGCACCAGCTTAAAATTAAGAGCCTTGACCAGCTGAAGGATCATGAAATAGGAGGCATAAGAGATCTTCAGGCTATAGTCGGTAAGGTTATGAGCATTATAGCTGAAATTTCAAAGCTGGAAAAGGCTAATGGCGCTCAAGCGCAAAAGTTGCTCAGCAGCCTTGGAGATGAAATAAAAAAGATAAATCAGGGTAAAAAAATGAATTCAGCTTATAACCCTAACCCTGTTTTTCAACCTCCTTCGTATTTTATAGATAAAAAGAAATGAAGCACAGACCCTATGCGGGTTCTGTGCTTTTTTAAAATATCCACTGCTGTCAGGGGTTATCCACAGTCTTGGGGATTATAAGTATAGAGTTGACAAAAAGAGATGAAAAACCTGCTGTAAAAGCCTGAAATCAGCCAATAACCTATGTCCTGTCATATTCCAGAGAGTGGGTGGTTTTACAGGAGGGACGGGCTTTGTGGATATAAATCTGTGGATAATGTGAATAAGTCTGTGAATAAAGTATATTAGTGAGTTTGAAGTGTGGGTAATTTTTTTCTTTTATGTACAGGCTGTGAATACTTTACGTATACCCTCATCCTTTATTTCTTGACATTAAAATTTTTAAGTAAAGGGTTTGAGAGGGTGATAGAAATATTAAAAACCGATGAGAAAATAAGCAGGCCATAGAAATGGCCAATATATGCGGCACAATATTGGGTAATATGACGGAAGCAATATTTATTCTTTCCAAAAAGGGAATGTTTTTAATATTCCGCTAAAGAATTCACCAACCAAAGTTATTACGTTAGGAAAGAAAAAGAAAATTACCGGAATTGCGGCGATTAAAATAATTATTATTGATATCAATACCTTTTTAAGTTTCCGGGATTTACGGGGTACGTAAGTTATGCCGCTGATTCTCATAAGCTATCCTCCAGCGTTTGTTTTATAGTATATTTTTATTATATTTGCATTCGGGGATAAAGTAAAGGACAAATATTATATATATAGGACGCGATAAAGATTTTACAAACATAGAGGATATAATTGCTTACAGAAATTTTTAATAGCAGCGAAAAGATGAATTTGGGGGAAATGTCTCTAGGGCCCGAGCATAAATTCCCTTTTCTTAGATGTATTCCTTACGGGCCAAAAAAATTTCTTCCATCAAGTTATATCCTCCATGTAAAATCTTTATCGCTACATATATAGCAAGGCATGTCCTAAGGGGAGATACAGAATGGATATTAAAAAACAGTTACAATCTCTAGCATAGCTTGTGTATGGAGCGGGAAAGGAATAAAATAATGGTAAAAGATTATGATATATTTGGAGGATTTGCCCATGCTTATGAAAAAAATAGCTTGCGCTGTAACTTTAACTTTTGTAATAACGACTTCTATGTCCGCAGCTTTTGCAGATACAGCGGCTGTACATGATACAACGAGGGCTGCGTCGGTAACGGTAAGTCAGACACGTGCAGCGGTCTCGGGCGAAGGAGCGGATGAGAGCAAAGCAAAAATATCAAGGGATAAGGCTAAAGAAATAGCCGTTAAAGCTGCAAAAGAGTACTTTGACACATCGGTGGATGAAAGCAGGTTTCAGACAGATATAAATTTTGTAGCGGATTACACAGGCAAGGATAATTATGTTTGGAGCATACGTTTTAACAAGAATGACGATCAGATAATGCATAGTATTAATGTTGAGATTGGTTCCGATACAGGAAGGCTCTTAGGCTTTAGCAGTTACAAGTATGTTTATGGCGGGGATAATGCGGCAATCCCTAAGATTACAAAAAATCAGGCAAAAAAGATTGCGGATGAGTTCGCCAAAAAAATAAACGCGGGGGAGTTTAGTCAGTCGAGGTATGTAGACTACTTATATCGAGGATATTATGGAGGGCATTTTCCCGAAAACTATGCTTTTACATATTCGAGAGTCAAGGACGGCATTTATGTTGACAGCAATTACATATCAATAGGGGTTAATGCCGAGACAGGAAAGGTATCGCAATACGGCTTCAGATGGAATGATGACGCCGGCTTCCCAGGTATTTCAAATATAATAAAGCAGCAGGAGGCATTTGATATTGTAAAACAAAAGGTGGGCTTTGAGCTTGTATATATGCCGTATTCCCGTAATATTTACGGCTTGGGGGCAGAACAGGTAAAGCTTGCTTACACTCCTGACAGGCAGATTATTTTAGATGCTGAAACGGGAAAATTTGTGGATTGGCAAGGCAATCCCATTAGCGAGGCCAAGGTGATAGAGCTTTCTGAACAGGGAAAAACGGATTTTTTAAGCAGGGCAAGAGAAATAAAAAGACCGGATAAGGAAATGGATAAGGATAAGGCTGCCCAAATAATGAAAACAGCTCTGGCAGATATGTATGGTAAAGAGCTTGAGCTGCAGGCCTTAAGCTACCAGAATGGTGAGGATTATTTGGGGTTGGGGGGAATTGCGGTATGGACAGGGATTTTTCAGGAAAAAAGCGTGAATGAAATAGGCTCCGGCATTGAGGGAAATATAGGCATAGATGCTTTGAGCGGGCAAGTGGTAAGCTTGTATAAATATAACAGGCATATGACGAACGAGGATAAAGAATTTGTTCCTGCTGTTACGTGGGAGCAGGCATATTATAAAGCGCTTGATATGGTAGCGAAATGCTATCCCGATAAATTAAAGCATATACAGACTGAACACAAATATTCTAAAAACGTTGCATATTATAACGACGTTATGGTTGCCGACAGAATATATGATTTTAATTTTGAAAGGCTTGTTAACGGTATAAGATGCACTGGTGACGGCATATCGGTAAGTCTTGATGCCGCAACGGGAGAGTTAACGCAGATAAGGAGCACATGGAGGGATGCAGCCTTCCCTGATTCTAAGAAGGCCATCAGCGCGGAGAAGGCAAAGGAGATATTCTTCCAAAATCACCACATGGAGCCGGCATACGCCATTTATACCAGAGATACGCATGACAAAGGGCAGAAAAGCGAAATACGGGTTATATATAGAATTAAAGCGGTGAATGACAGCTCTTCCGGTTATTCCGGAGGCTCCAGCATAGACGCTATCACACAAGAGCTTTTGAATTTTGACCAAAAGGAAGACAAAGTCTTTGATGATAAAATAAGAGGGTATTGGGGAGAGGATAAATTAAGCATACTTGCATTCTGCGGCATAATCGACATAGACAGCTTCAAGCCAGATGAGAGCGTTACAAGGCTGGATGCGGTAAAAATGCTGGTGATGGCGAAGGGGTATGACCCATATGACAGACAGCGGGAAATGGAGGACTTAAATTTCAATAACATAGGTAAGGAAGACATGAATTACAGGTATCTGCAGGCCGCCGTAAAGCTTGGCATTATTGAAAACAAGCAAACTGAATTTAAAGGCGATGAAGCGGTCAGCAGGAAGGATATGGCGCAGATGCTTGTAAGGCTTTCAAAGTATGACGAGCTGGCAAAGGCGGAGGGCTTGTTCGCTCTTCCCTATCAGGACTGCAAAAATGTCGCAGGCGATAAAATAGGGTATATAAGCATTGCCAAAGCATTAGGGATAGCTGCCGACGAAAGCGGTAAAATTCCCCCCAATCAATTCAGGCCGGATGACAATGCCACCTATGCCCAATTTGCTGTTGCGGTATACAATGCCCTGAAATATATAAGGTAAGGTAACTTGAGTAACTCACTTGCCGGAAAAATTTTATTCACTTTTATTCTATGCGTGCATAACTGATAAGGCTGAATATATAAAAACCATCAAGGCAGGGTATGCTTTTTGGGGAGACTTTTACCTCAAGAGCATACCCTGTTATTTTTGGGCAGGTTGCATAAACTACTCTAAAAATATATAATTTAATCTATATAGGACGCGCAATAAAAGGACTTACATTGGAGGTAGTGTCGCTTATGCATGATTCTGTCCTGCCAAAGGCGTGGGAAAGCCTTTTGAATTCGGCCAGCTTTATGCCGGTAATAGTGAAAACGATAGAAAGAATCCATGACATGAGCTGGTCTATGGAGCCGAATACCCATGAATATTTTGAAATGGTTTATATAAAAAAGGGCTCCGCAGTATTTGAAATAGCCGGACAGCCGGTAGCAATAGGCCCCAATGATATAATAATCATTAAGCCCAGACAGCCTCATAAATTTATTGTAAAGTCGGAAGCGGGCTGTGAGTTTATAGTTTTAAATTTTAAATTCACAAATCAGGTTAATAATGAGGTTTCGGAAATATCCCTGGAGGATTTTTTGAATTTTGTCAACAACAAGGAATGGGGCCCGTTTATATATCTCAAGGTAAGTCAGAAAAATGAAATTATAACGCTTCTCAATAAAATCCTAAGGGAGAGGGAAAGTGCGGAAATAGGAAGCGAGCTTCTAAATTATCTCCTCATAATGGAGCTTTTTGTTTTTATATCAAGGGCTCTTAAAATGGAATGGGAAAGCAGTATTAAGAATAAAAGCCCTAAGCTCAAAGAGCTTATAGAGGTATCTGTCAAATTTATAAATAATAATTTTGAAAGGGATATATCGCTTGGCGACATCGCAAGGTTTATTTTTTTAAGCCCCAGCTACTTTACAAGAGCATTTAAGGAGGAAGTAGGAATAAGCCCCATAAGCTATTTGTTAAAGATAAGGGTAGACAGAGCCAAGGAGCTTCTTGGCGAAACTGATCTTAAAATAAGTGATATTGCCTTAAGCATAGGATTTTCAAACCAGCAGAGATTTAATGAGATATTTAAAAAATATGCCGGCGTTACCCCCCTCCACTATAGAAAGAAAATGAATGAAAAGCATTAGCCGGTATAAGTCAAAAAACATTATATTTTTGAAACCACGAGGGTAAATAACAGGAAGAATAAAAGGAATATAAGCATTATAATTTTATAATATAAAGGCAGCAGGGTATTTAATTAAAATGTATTTGCACAGAGGAGCTTTTTTAAAGCTTTTAGGAAATGCCCGGTTAGCGGTAACAAAAGGAGGTTACAATTATGGCAATGACCATGACGCAAAAAATATTGGCTGAGCACGCAGGACTTGCGGAGGTAAAGGCGGGACAGCTTATTAAGGCAAAGCTTGATATGGTTTTGGGAAATGATATTACAACTCCTGTGGCTGTAAAGGAGTTCAGAAAAATCGGCCTGAACAAGGTTTTTGATGTAAATAAAATTTCTATAGTGCCTGACCATTTTACACCCAACAAGGATATAAAGTCCGCGGAACAGGTAAAATTCATAAAAGAGTTCGCAAGAGAAATGGGTATTGTAAATTATTTTGAGATAGGCCAGATGGGAGTGGAGCATGCGCTTCTTCCTGAGAAGGGGCTTGTAACGGCGGGAGATGTGGTTATAGGGGCGGATTCTCATACATGCACCTATGGCGCTTTAGGAGCCTTTTCCACAGGCATAGGCAGCACTGATATGGCGGCGGGAATGGCTACAGGAGAGGCATGGTTTAAGGTGCCGGAGGCAATAAAGTTTGTTTTAAAGGGCAAGCCTGCAAAATGGGTGAGCGGCAAGGATATAATCCTTCATATTATAGGAATGATAGGTGTAGACGGTGCATTGTACAAATCAATGGAGTTTACGGGAGAAGGACTGGGGCATCTGTCTATGGATGACAGGCTTGCCATGGCTAATATGGCTATTGAGGCGGGAGGCAAGAACGGCATATTTGAGGTTGACGATAAAACGCTGGAATATATAAATGAGCATTCAACAAAGCCTTACAAGGTTTATAAGGCCGACCCCGACGCGGAGTATTGCGAGGTTTATGAGATAGACTTAAGCTCGGTAAAGCTTACCGTTGCATTTCCGCATTTGCCTGAAAATGCGAGGACGATTGATAATGTGGGCTCTGTTAAAATAGATCAGGCCATAATAGGCTCGTGTACAAACGGAAGGATTGAGGACTTAAGGGTTAGCGCAGAGATACTGAAGGGCAGAAAGGTTCATAAGGATGTGAGGTGCATAATAATTCCGGCAACTCAGAAAATATGGAAGCAGGCTATGAACGAGGGGCTGTTTGACATATTTATAGACTCGGGTGCGGCGGTGAGTACTCCCACCTGCGGGCCATGTCTTGGAGGGCATATGGGAATACTTGCAAAGGGAGAAAGAGCGGTAGCCACTACAAACAGAAATTTCGTAGGCAGAATGGGACATCCCGAAAGCGAGGTCTATCTGGCCAGCCCGGCGGTAGCCGCCGCTTCGGCGGTAATGGGCAGGATTGCGGGGCCTGAGGAGCTGTGAGGCTGATAACGAATAAAATTTAGGAGGTAAGCATAGATGGAGGCACAGGGAAAGGCTATTAAATATGGGAATAATGTTGACACCGATGTAATTATACCGGCCAGATATTTGAACACTTCGGATCCGGCAGAGCTTGCAAGCCACTGCATGGAGGATCTGGACGCACAGTTTGTAAGCAAGGTAAATAAGGGAGATATAATGGTTGCAGGCAAAAATTTCGGCTGCGGCTCCTCAAGAGAGCATGCTCCCATAGCCATAAAGGCTTCGGGCATATCCTGCATTATTGCCGAAACATTTGCAAGGATATTTTACAGAAACGCAATAAATATAGGACTGCCGATTTTAGAGTGCCCTGAGGCGGCGAAGGACATATCCGACGGCGACAGCGTAAAGATTGACTTTTTGCAGGGCACCATAGTAAATGTCACCACCGGCAAGCAGTACACCGCTGCTCCATTCCCTGAGTTCATGCAGCAGATAATGGATGCCGACGGGCTTATAGGGCAAATAAAAAAGCAGCTTGAAAAATAGAGGAAGATATGGGGGATTTATTTTATGAAATTTAATATTACGGTGCTGCCCGGTGACGGAATAGGGCCCGAGGTCACCCGTGAGGCGGTTGAAATAATAAATGTTCTTGGAGAGAAATACGGGCATTCCTTTGAGCTGACGGAGGAAAAGCTTGGGGGATGTGCAATAGACGCATGTGGAGTGCCTCTGCCCGACAAAACTCTGGAAACCTGCAAAAGCAGCCATGCAGTGCTTTTAGGCGCAGTAGGAGGCCCTAAGTGGGACGGCCTTCCGGGGAATATACGGCCTGAAGCGGGACTTTTAGGCATACGCGGTGGGCTTGGCCTTTTTGCAAATTTAAGGCCGGCCGTTATTTACAGCTCCTTAAAGGAGGCTTCTCCGTTAAGAGCGGATATTGTAAGAGACGGAATAGATATAATGGTGGTTCGTGAGCTGACGGGGGGAATATATTTTGGAAAGCGCGGCAGGGAGAAAACGCCCTCCGGGTCAGAGGCTGCGTTTGATACTGAAATGTACAGCACGGAAGAAATAGAAAGAATTGCAAGGGTGGGGTTTGAGTCTGCAATGAAGAGAAATAAGAGGCTTACCTCCGTTGACAAAGCAAATGTACTGGAGAGCTCAAGACTGTGGAGAGAGGTAGTTATAAAGCTTTCGTCCGAATTTCCGGAGGTTTCGCTCAGCCACATGTATGTTGACAATGCCGCAATGCAGCTTGTGAGAAACCCCATGCAGTTTGATGTTATTGTCACCGGCAATATGTTTGGAGACATACTTTCAGACGAGGCGTCAATGATTACAGGCTCCATAGGTATGCTCCCGTCGGCCAGCTTAGGGAACGGAACGCTTGGGCTTTATGAGCCTATTCACGGCTCGGCACCCGACATAGCGGGACAGGACAAAGCAAATCCCATTGCCGCTATATTGTCGGTTGGAATGATGATGAAATACTCCTTGGGGCTTGAGTCTGCCTCACAGGATGTTGAGACAGCGGTAAAAAATGTTTTGGATAAGGGCTACAGAACGGGGGACATAGCATCGAAGGGTACTGAGGTTATAGGTACAAGAGCTATGGGAGAGCTTATAAAAAAGGAAATCATATAAAGCTTTAATAAAAAGGCACTTCTTTGCGCGGGCTTTTAGGGACAGTCCGTATCTTGCGCGAGGGGGGTGTCTTTTTTTATAAGAGGTTTAAAAAAATTTGTTGATAAAAAAGATATCTATTATATAATTGAAATATATAGAATAAATATAAAGACTTACAAATATAGAAGGAGCCAATAATTTGTGCTGATGTGAATACTTATGACGAAAGGGTGCTGTAAGGATGCCATTTACTATTCTTTCGGTTGACAAGTCCGGTACCACAGGAGCGGAGCTTTCGACCATGCTTAAGAACATGCACGCCAATGTTATACACGCTGAGGATGAAGAGGAAGCAGAAAGCTTGTTATTGGGCAAAAGGCATAAAATAAATGTTGTTGTATGGGCTGTTAATAATCCTGAAAGCAAGGATCTGGAGTTTATAAAAAAGATAAAGTCAGGAGGGCAGCATAAAAGTCTTCCTGTAATTGTTATATCGGGATTTACTGACAAGAAGCACATTATAAAGGCTATTGAAGCGGGAGTAAATGAGTACATAGCCAAGCCTTATGATCAGGAAACAGTTGTAAAGAAGCTGTATAAGATTATGGGGATAACCCTCGAAAGGACTGAGGCTTTGAAATTAAGCGATGACATAATGAGCTTCAGCTTTTTTGAGATGCTGGACAAGGAAATAAAGGGAGCGAGCAGAGGCGCATACCCTCTTACCATAATGATGGGAGGCATACAGTCCGCCGGGAATACTCCCGTGGAGCCGAATGATTCCGAGGATCTTCTTAAAGCTCTCAGGACCGCTCTAAAATGCAATTTGAGGGGGACTGATACATGCTTTTATTATGACACAAGCAAGCTTATAATTTTGCTGCCCTTCGCAAATAAACAAGGCGCAGAAGCTGTAAAAGCAAAAATAAATAAATTATTTGATACAAATTCAGTAATACAGCAAAAAAATACGGGATATAAGCTCAATTTAGCCGGTGTCAGCTTTCCCGAGGACGGAAAAACAAAAAGCAAGCTTTTAGAAAAGCTGGAGGATAGCTTCTCTAAATGCCCGCTCAACAATTAAAAATTAATATCACAGTCCTTGAAGCATCGCCGTTAATACCTTGTATACCGGCCTGCAAGCTTACCTAGAAGTATAATCTCATTTTTATCAAAGAGCTCCTTTTCCAGTATATCGTTTTCAGCCTTTAAGAGTATTGAACCGGCGTTGTCGCTCTTGTAATAATATCTAAGGAGTGAACGGTTCTGGAATAAAGCCAAAACGATATCTCCGTCAGCTAATTCCAGATTTCTGCTGAATATAAGCATATCCCCCGGCTTAATTCCGCTCTCTGAAAGACTGTCGTCATGCCATTTCACAATAAAGCAATCATTCAGCTCTGCTTCAGACACATCGGGAGATATAGGATGATACTTGGAAATATTATACATGTTGACAAGATCTGCCGCCGTGCGTGGGGTTATCTTTTTCAGCTCAGGCACATATGCAGGCTTTACATACTGAGATTCGCTGGACACCAGTTGAATAGATCGTGCCATGCCCACCTCTCTTTTTATAACACCCTTTTGCTCCAATCTGTTTAGTATGCCATGTACAGCCCCAGGAGTCTTTTCACCTACAAGCTCGCCAATTTCTCTTACTGTGGGGGGAATACCCCTTTGCTTCACAAAAGATTCAATGGCCGAATAAACTTTTTTTTGTTTCGAGGTAAGAGTATTGAAATCTAATAACACTTATATCACCCTTTATATTATATTAATTACAAACATAGTTACGATAGAAGCCAAGAATAAAATTAACGTCAAAGCTCGCATATGTTTAAAACTTAGTATACCCCAATTTTTGTCATTATAATCATTTATAAAGATCACTTTACATAATCATGCATTATAGTTTATCAAAGTTAAAATATTTTTTCAAATTATATAATTACAATTATGTAAATAGACATTAAAATAAAGTGAACACATGTACATATATTAAATATTATATTGTAAACTATATTATATATAAATCTAAAAGCGAAGAATTATTTTATTACATTTGGATAATATAAGTTTATTCCCTGAAGGAGGAATTATGTTTAAACTTTTAAAGTCGGGAGAATGCTTCACTCCTGAATATATAGGAAAAAAGGATTTATTGGTTTGTAATGGGAAGATTTGCAGGATAGATGACACGATATCATATAACGGTTTATGGGATGTAGAAATAATAGACTGTGAGGGCAGGCTTTTATGCCCCGGCTTTATTGACCAGCATGTCCATATAACGGGGGGAGGGGGGGAGCAGGGGCCTGAGAGCAGAATACCTCCCTTGATGCTTGGGGATATATTGAGCGCAGGTGTTTCAACGGTGGTGGGCATTCTGGGAGCTGACGGACTTACAAGAGGGATTGCGGATTTGCTCTATAAGGCACGTGCTCTGGAGGCTGAGGGGATAACGGCGTATATATATACGGGGAGCTATGGTGTTCCTCCCGCAACTCTTACAGGCAGGGTAATATCAGATATAGCGTTTATAGATAAAATTATAGGGGTGGGAGAGATCGCTATTTCCGACAGCAGAGCTTCCCACTGCCCCATAAGCTCCCTCAAGGAGCTTGCATATGAGGCAAATACGGGGGGGATGCTGGGAGGGAAAGCAGGAGTTATGCATATACATGTGGGTGATGGAAGAGAGGGCCTAAAGCCTTTATTTGAACTGGTTGACAAATCCGATTTCCCTATAGAAATGTTTGTTCCCACTCATTTAAACAGAAATAAGGGACTGCTTGAGCAGGCAAAGGGATATGGAAGTCTGGGAGGGAATTTGGATCTGACGGCAGGAGAGTCCTCCCAAACGGGATATAGCGTGCCGGATGCATTGGAGATTCTTCTGGAATGCGGTATCAACGCAGACAGAATTACAGTATCGTCCGACGGCAACGGCAGCATTCCGGGAGGAGGTATAGGGAAGGTTGGACAATTGCTGCAGGACATAACAAGCTGTGTGCTGGATAAAAAAATAAATTTTGAAACGGTGCTTAAAACCGTAACCTCAAATGTAGCAAGAATTTTGAAGCTGTATCCGCAAAAAGGAGCGTTAAGTGCAGGGAGCGACGCAGACATATTGGTTCTGGATAAGCATGACCTGACGATACGCCATATGCTGGTAAAAGGGGATATATGCATACTGGACGGTAAAATAATTAAGAGAGGGAAGTATGAACCTCAATAAAAAGGGTGATTATTATGAGTCATAGTAAAAGCAATAAGGAGAATTTTGCAGAGGTGGCGAAAGGCTTTTTTTTACCTTTGATAGGCTGGAGTGCCGCAATAATGTCATTGTTTGCCTATCCATTTATATTTGGAACGCTGGGAGTGGTAATGGGAATATTATATACACCAAGCGAGGGCAGAACAGGAGTGCGTATAATTATTGCAAGCATGGCATTTATGGGCATGGGGCTTTTTCTAGGCAGTGAGCTTATAGGCCATACAAGGGATTTTTTAGGATTTAAGTAATATAAAGGGGCATTGGCATTTACCTTGTGCAAAGGCTTTTTTCTTTTGTGTAAATTTTTAAATTTAAGAATAATTAGTATTGATATGGAAAAAATAAGCAGTATGCAAAATACAGAGGGTTCGGAGGCGCTGATGGGAGAGAAAACAAAGGGGAATTTGATTATTATAGGAGGAGCCGAGGATAAGTATGGGGAAAGCAGCATACTAAAAAACGTTGTAAATATAATAGGCGGAAGCAATGCGGATCTTACAGTTCTTACAACGGCAACCGAAAAGCCTGCCGAAGCGGGACGGGAATATCGGAATGTATTTGGAAGGCTTGGTATAAGCAACATTTCCATACTTAATATAGACACAAGGGATGACGCCAACATGGAAGAAAACGTACAGATTATTTCAAGAGCCTCTGGAATATTTTTTACGGGAGGCGATCAGCTCCGTATAACCAGTATACTTGGAGGGACAAAGGTCTATAAGGCCCTGCACGATGCTTATTTAAAGGGAGTGGCCATTATAGGCACCAGTGCGGGAGCGTCGGTGATGAGCGGAACAATGGTGGTGGATGGAAACAGCAATGACGCGGCAAGGAAATGCACCCTCAAAATGGCGCCGGGACTGGGGCTTCTTGAGGAGGCTATAATTGACCAGCATTTTGAGCAAAGGGGAAGGATAGGGAGGCTGCTGTGCGGTGTTGCTGAAAATCCGTATATACTGGGGATAGGCATAGACGAGGACACAGCAGTGAGGGTATACCCCGACGCGCATTTTGAGGTCTTGGGGACAAATGCTGTTACCGTTGTAGACGGCAAAACCATCAAAAATTCAAATGTATCTGAGCTGAAGCCTGATGAAATCCTTGCTATAAGCCATGTAACCCTTCACGTTTTACCCTTTGGCTATGGATTTGATATGAAGAACAGAGAAGTTTTAAGGCTTCATTAGAATTAGGAGGACATACAAAGTGCACATTCGCAGTATAAAAAGCTTTACCGGAAGAAACATATACAGTCATAAGCCGGTAATTAAAATGGTAATAGATTTTGAGGATTTGTATAGGCACCCCACAAGTGAATTTTCAGGGTTTAATGAAGCACTTTTGAAAAACTTTCCCGGCCTGAAGGCGCACTGCTGCTCCTTGGGCTATGAGGGAGGCTTCGCCGAAAGGCTCGCGGAGGGGACGTATATAGGTCATGTCACAGAGCACTTGATTTTAGAGCTTCAAAGCATAATGGGCTATGAGGTATACTTTGGCAGAACGAGAATAATTGAAGAGCCGGGCCTTTATTACATTGTTGTGGAATACAAAAATGAGAGGTACGGCATAGAATGCTGCAGGGCGGCTGTAAATATTGTTTCATGCCTTGTTAAGGGCAAAAGTCCCAATGTAAATGATATACTGAAGGATTTGAAGGTAATTGCCACAGAGTCTGAGCTTGGGCCAAGCTCAAGAGCCATACATGATGAAGCCGTAAAAAGGAGAATTCCCGTTACCCGTGTGGGAGGAGAGAGTCTTCTGCAATTGGGATACGGAAAATACTCAAGGCTTATTGAGGCGTCTCTCAGTGATAAGCCAAGCTGTATAGCTGTTGATATGGCAGGCAGCAAGCATCTGACAAAGCAAATACTTATGCAGGGTAATATTCCTGTACCGGCAGGCGATATCGCGTATACCGGGCAGTCGGCAATTGCCGTAGCGCAGGAAATAGGCTATCCCGTAGTACTGAAGCCATATAATGCAAATCAGGGCAAGGGCGTCACCCTTAATATAAAAAATGCGACGGGGGTAAAAGCCGCATATAAGGAGGCGGTAAGATACGGCCCTGCGGTTGTTGTTGAAAGATACGTAAAGGGCAGAGATTACCGCATATTGATAATCGGAGGAAGGGTTTCGGCAGCTTCTGAAAGAACGCCTCCCGTTGTTGTAGGAGACGGAATACATTCAATAAAGGAGCTGGTACGGATTGAAAACCTTAACCCCTTAAGAGGGGATGATCACGAAAAGCCCTTAACTAAAATAAAACTTGACAATTTGGCGAGACAGGTTATTAAAAGGCAGGGATTTGATGAGGAAGGAGTTCCCCAAAAGGGTGTTGCCATAAAGCTTCGTGACAACGGAAATTTAAGCACTGGAGGCACGGCAAGGGACTGCTCGGATGAAATACACCCTTACAACTGCCAGCTCGCCATTAACGCCGCCGGGGCAATGGGGCTGGATATAGCGGGAGTAGACATAACGGCAGAGGATATTTCCCGGCCTATAAGCGGCTGCAATGGAGCCGTTATTGAGGTTAATGCCGCTCCGGGGCTCAGAATGCATTTATACCCCACGGAGGGAAGCCCTAAAAATGTGGCGGCCGACATAGTGGATATGATGTTTCCGAAGAGTCGGCCGCACTCAGTGCCTATTGTATCGGTAACGGGTACCAACGGCAAGACCACCACTGCGAGGCTGATAAGGCACGTTATGGCACTGGAGGGGAAAAGGGTTGGGATGACCTCTACCAGCGGAGTTTATATAGGAGACAGGTGCGTACAGAAGGGGGACAACACGGGGCCTTTAAGCGCAAGGCTGGTGCTGTCCGACAGGAGTATAGACGCTGCGGTGCTGGAAACCGCCAGAGGAGGAATATTAAGAAAGGGCTTGGGATATGACCTTGCCGATGTGGGTGTGGTAACCAATGTGGGAGACGACCATTTCGGGGCCGAGGGGGTAAATACCTTAGAGGACATGGCCTTTGTAAAGGCGCTGGTGATAGAGGCCGTAAAGCCCAACGGGTATGCGGTAATCAACGCGGATGATGCAATGGCTGAATATATGCTGAAAAGGGTGGCCTGCAACGTAATTCTTTTCTCTGCACACAGCAAAAACCCTCTTATAGAAAAGCATTTAAACAAGGGAGGCAAGGCGGTGTACGTGGAAGGAGGAAGGATTTGCATCCGTGAGGGCAGTCTTAAGAAGAATATACTGAGTATTAAGGACATACCTATGACCTTTGGAGGAAGACTGGACTGCAATATAGAAAATTCTCTTGCCGCTACTTCGGCGTTATATTCCCTTAATGTTTCGACAGACGCAATAAAAAAAGGCTTAAAGACATTTATGACGGACGCTGTGACAAATCCCGGAAGGTTCAATATATTTGATATGGGAGAATTCAAGGTTATGCTTGACTACGGGCATAATCCTTCGGGCTATAAGGAGGTCTTAAAGTTTGCCTGCAAAATGGATGCTTCGAGGCTTGTAGGCGTTATAGGGGTGCCGGGGGACAGGCTTGACCGCAACATAATCCAGGTGGGGGAGATGTGCGGAGGGGCCTTTGACACGCTTTATATCAAGGAGGACGATGATTTAAGAGGGAGGAAGCGGGGGGAGGTTGCCGCTCTGCTGCACAATGCTGCAATAAAGGCAGGAGCAAGACGCGAGGGTGTAAAAATCATACATTCTGAGATAAAAGCTCTCGAGACTGCGATACTTGATGCGCAGCCGGGGGATTTCATAATCATGCTGTATGAAGAATTTGAGCCTGCGGTGGAGCTTTTGAGCAAGCTGAAAAAGGAGCTTGAACAAATTCCTGTGGCTGTGGATATAAGGGTAGCGGAGCCGGCGGGATAGCGGATTTTAAGCTGGAACAACGGGCTGTTTGAAGAAAAACACCTTTATTTTACTTTTTAAGATACTTTATTAAAATTAGCGTATGTTTATTGACAATAATTTCTATTATTTATACTATTATATTGTTGCGGACAGTAGTAAAAATTCAGCTTATATATTACTTATAAATTAAAGAGGTTACCGATTATGGCATATTCAAAAAACAAAGCAGGCATTTCAGATAAGGTTATGCATTGCAAGTTAAATTGAAGTGGGGGTATTAATTATGGCGAAAACTTTTAAAAAACCTCTGAATTTTGTTATACTTGCCGCATTACTGTCTATATGCATACTCGCTTGCATATACTATGCTTCTCCTATGAAGATTCAGAGAATAAAAGCCGCATACGCAGGCTATTCCAGTATAGAAGAGCTTAGTGAGTATTCAGACATGGTTATAATAGCAACGCCGTTGAAAGAGTTTGAAGAGTGCCCTCCTACAATCAAATATAATCCTGATGGAAGAATTGAGGACGAATACACTGTTTCGCCCTTTGGAGTAAAGAAAGTAATAAAGGGAGATTCACAATTAAAAAGTGCTGACATACTTCAGCCCGCTGCAATAATAGAAAATGCCCTTGGGAAAAAGGTTTTGCGGATTACAGGGGATTACTATACCGTAATGAAAAAGGGAGAGAGCTATTTGCTGTTTTTAAAAAAGGTAGAGGAGGAAGGCTTCTATTCAGTGGTTTCTTTGGAATATGGCAAATACAACTTAGACGGCGGGGATCAGGATGAAATGAGCATTACTGAAAAATCCGGCAAATTTAAAAAGGTAAAGGATATGGCAAAGGCAAGGTTTAAAAAAACATTTGATTCAATACAATAAGGCATTTTCATAAAGCCTGAACGCTCTTTAACAATGATAACGGGCTGTTTGAAGAAAAACACCTTCTTAGGCAGGGAGTGACCCCTCCTAAGAGGGTGTTTTTCTTTGACAAATGGCTTTTGTGCGCGTAAAATAGTGTACATGATATTTATAGACTTAATAGAGAAACGCGTGCATTTGATTTTTAAAAAAGCATGTTCCGGCGACAGGAGAGTGAGCTTTGTGGTAGATAAAGATAGAATAAAGGCAGCGGTAAGGGAAATACTTGAGGCCATAGGAGAAGACCCAGACAGGGAAGGTCTGGTGGAAACTCCCGACAGGGTTGCAAGGATGTATGAGGAGATATTTGCAGGGCTCCACATGGACCCCAGAGACGTTGTCAAGGTTTTCAAAGAGGAAAACCATGAGGAAATGGTAATGGTAAAGGACATACCGCTGTATTCCATATGCGAGCATCACCTGCTTCCCTTTGTCGGCTCGGCAAGTGTGGTATACCTGCCAAGAAAGGGAAAGGTTATGGGCCTTAGCAAGCTGGCGAGGATAGTGGATATCGTGGCAAAAAAGCCACAGCTTCAGGAAAGGCTGTCGAGTCAGGTAGCCGATATAATCATGGAGGCCATAGACCCTCTTGGGGTGGCTGTAGTGATAGAGGCGGAGCATCTATGCATGACAATGAGGGGAATAAAAAAGCCTGGTGCTAAAACAGTTACCTCCGCATTACGGGGAGTAATCAAAACCGATTCAAAAACCAGAGCCGAGGTCATGTCTCTTATAAAAGGAATCTAGTAGGGAACGCCCCCCGTGGCGTTCCTTTGCATGAAGAAGCTTTTTTTCGGGGAATTTATTCTTCAGTAAATTACTTTATATATTTTTTAGATATTATAGCCTACTTCACATTTAAGAAACAAATCTATGTTAATGCATGAAGATTTCTGGTAAAATAATAGTATATTGAAGGCTGCGAAAGGGGAGAGCATATGTCTAAGCATACAAAAGCAGTACAAGACAATGACTTTATAATGTTGCCTGTTGTGGACTTTGTTTTCAAGCTTTTGTTTGGGGATATTAAGCATAAGGAAAGGCTGATATCGCTGCTGAGTGCAATACTGAGGCTGCCTGAGAAGGAGTTTGAAGGGATAGAAATTATCAACACCGAGCTTCCGAGGATGTTCGAGGAGGACAAAAAGGGTATACTTGATATACGCGCGAGGTTTTCCGGAGGAAAGCAGGTGGATATAGAGATACAGGTGCTGCCGTCGGTATTTATGGCTGAGAGGACGCTGTACTATTTGGGCAAGATGTACACGACGCAGGTAAAAGAGGGAGAAACCTTTCACGCACTTAAAAAGTGCATAGCAATAAATATAGTGGACTATGAATTTCTGCCTGTGAATAAGATGCACACGGTATACCACTTAAATGAGGATGAGACGGGACATAGGCTGACGGATGTGGTTGAGGTGCATTTCTGTGAGCTTAAGAAGGTAAGGGAAGGGACTGGGATAACGGATATGAATGACCCGTCTATAGACTGGATGAAGTTTATAGGAGCAAGGACGAAGGGAGAGATGGAGATTATGGCTGAGACGAATGAGACTATAAGAGATGCGTTCAATTATTTGCAGGTTATAAGCAATGACGAGCAAAAGAGGCTGGAGTATGAGGCAAGGCAGCTCTGGCTTATGGATCAGAGAACAAGGGAGAAGGTTGCCAGAGACGAGGGTATGAAGGAGGGCATAGAGAAAGGCATAGAGAAAGGCATAGAGAAAGGCATAGAGAAAGGCATAGAGAGAGGGGCTCTGCAAGCAACAACAGGCATAGTTAAGAATCTTCGCAGCATGGGTATGAAAGCTTCCGACATAGCCAGAGTCACAGGGCTTACGGAGGAAGAGATTAAGAATATAAAATAGTATTTCGTTGGTGTAATCACTCTGCGGACTCCAAAGTGCAGGGTGATTATTTTTCACCCTAATATTGCCTTAACTATGGCAACAATTAAGGAGATTGGCGGTACAACAATCATAGAAAAAAATTACCATTAAAGATATTGCTTCGGAAGATTATTTAAAATATCGGATATATATCATGCAGCGGCGCACTAACTGCGGACAGGTAATTTTTGTAATAAATGTACTGCCAGTGTTGATTTTATGTTATTATAGTTACAGGCTGTTGCTTACGAGACTTAAATTATTTGTTCGGGAATACCGAAAATAACAATACTAAATATGGAGGTTTTAAGAATATGCAGTATGTTGATTATGGGAGGACGGGTCTTAAGGTTTCGAGGTTTGGTCTGGGCTGTATGCGGTTCCCATCCGATGAAGGAGAGGCCATAAAAATGGTGAGATATGCTCTGGATAATGAAGTAAATTATTTGGATACGGCATATATATACGGGGAAAGCGAGAGAATAACAGGAAAGGCATTAAAGGACGGGTATAGGAATAAAGCCGTGCTTGTTACTAAAAATCCCATATGGAAAGTTGAGAGACATGAGGATTTTGAAAAGTATCTGGATGAGCAATTGCTGAGGCTTGGCACTGACTGTATTGACGTATACCTGCTTCACAGTCTTGAGTATGCTAACTGGGTTAAGGTAAAGCAGCTTGACGGCTTAACCTTTCTTGACAAAATGGTGCAAAAGGGCAAGATACGCCATAAGGCATTTTCATTCCACGGAACGGAGGGGCTGTTTAAAGAAATTATTGATTCCTATAACTGGGAGATGGCGCAAATTCAGATTAATATTCTGGATCAGGACTATCAGGCGGGAGTCGAGGGACTTAAATACGCTGCGTCAAAGGGAACTGCAATGGTTATAATGGAACCTCTGAGGGGAGGGTATATTGCCAACAATATCCCCCAGCAGGCCAAAAGACTTATAGAAGCATACCCCGAAAAGAGAACAATAGTTGATTGGGCCTTCAGATGGCTGTACAACATGCCTGAAGCCACGGTTATTATAAGCGGTACAAGTACCCTTGATCAGCTTAAGGATAATATTGCGATATTTGAAGGAGCAGCCTGCAATGTTATGTCCAAAGAGGACATGGAGCTTATTGCAAAAATTAAGGAGGCCTATGAGAGCAATAAAAGCATAGGCTGCACAGGCTGCAGGTATTGTATGCCGTGCCCTCAAAACGTGGACATACCTGAGATATTCAAGCTTTATAACAGCATCAACATTATGAAGGAGCACTGGGTAGACAGGGACATGTATAGAAATAACATAATTCCATTAAGCCTTGGAGCGGATCAGTGCATCAGGTGCGGAGTCTGTATGGAGCACTGTCCTCAGGGCCTTGACATCCCGGAAAAACTAATGGAGGCCCATGAGGGGCTTTTAAAATAGCGATAAGTAACGGATATTACAGAACATTAACATATTCATATCATTTAATAGTGGATTTTAAGGCGAAGGAAAAAAACCTTGTGATATTTCATCTGCGATATCACAAGGTTTTTCTATTCGCGCTTGAAAATGCCGAAGCGATACAGCTTTTAAGAGCCGATTGCTCTTACATAGTGAACCCTATATTAAATTCTATCTTGCCCAGGCCCGTTTCAAAATCAATTACCAGCGCTTCCAGAGGACATATATTGAAGGCGCCCGTTAAAACAGTGGGGGGAATAGTTCTAAAGCTAGCACCCAGAGCCACCGACATCGTACTTGCCGCTCCTGCAATCATGCTGGACAGCTCGCCCAGAGCACTTTTAGCCACATCATCAATAGCCGCTACGGCCATTCCCATCATCATTGAGGAAACCAGCTTTTTTGCGGTATCCTGAGACATGGACAGAGCAACATAACCCTGTATACCGCCATTTAAACCCACTACGGCAGAAATCTCCAAATCAACATACATGTTTGCTTTCTTTTTTATGCCGGCTCTTTTTATATCCGAAACGCCGAACTGCCCCAGCGTATTTGTAAAGGACTCTAAAAATGGGTTAACGTACTTTACATCCATAAATTTTTCCAACCTTTATCCCATGTATTTCAACAACATCTTTTGTTATAAAGAAAGTTTGTTAATTATAACATCGGTAAACAGTGTAAAAAATTTTAGGGCTAAAAAATAAATATACTGCCGGCGGCGCTTAGAAAGAGCATAGCAGTTACTTTGCCAGATATTCGGTAACCCTGCTCTGAATCAATTTTGCCGTTTCCCCGGCTGTCTTGCCGCCTGAGAAAAATTCATCTATTTCATCTGATATAATTTTGTCCACCTCGGGATCGGAATATGGGAATACCGACAGCTCTGATATAATTTTGTCCATAGTATCTATATCCTGCTGGGAAAGCGGGGCGATATCCCTTCCGTATTGGCTTTTAAGCATTTCGCGGATCGACTCCGATTCCTCTATTGCTGTTTTTGCCTTTGCTTTTTGCGCACGAATATTTACAGGGTTTTCATAAAGCTCTGAGCTGCTTTGAATATCCTCCGAAAGAAGTAGCTTTATAAATTCCCACGCCTCCGCCTTAAGCTGTGAGTTGTTATTTATTGCAAAGGCCTTGCCGGGAGTGAATATCAGGGAGCCTGAAGTACCAGTGAAAGAAGGATACCTTAAAAGCTCCACTTCTCCGTTGGAAATGGCTCTTGCATAAATGAGGTTATAGTAGTCGGCGATATATTGAGCTGTAAAGGCGATTGTGCCGGAATCCCCCATTTCCCATAGCTTTGAGGAATCTATTTCGGGGCTGCTAAGTCCTCTTTTTGAGAACCCGTGCGCAAAATCCAGCAGCTCGGCAAACTCACCCGAATCAAAGGCAGCGGTTTTTTTGTCATAATCCACAAACTTGTAATATTCCATGTTATAAATATATGAGAACAGCTCTCTTCCATTCATTTTGGGAAGTGCGTACTGATCGGGAGTACCGTCTCCGTCTTTGTCCACCGTTATTTTCTGAGCGATGGAAATAAAGTCCTGCCATGTCCAGCTTGAATCATCTACACTTACCGCTTCATTTTTAAGGATGCTTTTGCTTGCAGAAAGCATGTTAAACGTAAAAGTAACGGGAACTATGTACAGCCCGCCGTTATACTTGCAGGCGTTAAATATGTTCGGGCTGTAGTCGGAAATATTGAAGGACTTATCCTGTGCAATCATGCCGTTTATATCGGCAAGCGAATTTACGTCGATATATTTTCTATAGGGAAGGCCACTTATATCAATAATATCCGCACCTGCTCCAGACATAAGCCCGGCAGTGTTTATGCTGCGGTAGTCCTCCAGAGCCTTCTGCACCCTCTGGTCTTCGTCCTTGCCGGAGCCTGTCCATGAGGCCTTGTAATCCTTTACGTCAAGCCTTATATCAGGATGCTCGCGCTGAAACCTGCTTACCGCGGATTCGAGAACCCTATCGGAAAACTTTACGGCAAGAGTCAGAACCTTTTGCTCTGAGGATTTTTTACCTCCCTCGGAGGGAGTATATGAATAGAGCAAAGGTGAGGCTGCTGTGCCCGAGCCGGAGGCACTTTGAAAGGCGAGCATAAATATGTGGCCTGAGGGGGATATTGCCATATCCTTTATGGAAACGCCCGGTTCAAGAAGGGATGACTGCCTGAAATCAAAAATATTGCTCTTAATGCCCCCCTCGCTGTCGAAGGCCATTATTCCCTTATCGCCAAGAACATAAATATTTTTATCTTTAAGGCCGCATTTGAGCTGCCTGATCACATCCCCCGGCTCCATCTCCTTTTTCCATATGCTTTCACCTGTCTTTGGATCCAGCTTTTCTAAAGAGGATCTGCTGGTCTTTCTGTCAAAGCTTCCCCAAATAAGATTATTGTCATAATCAACCTCTATAAAGTCCGCGCCTGTGGCGGAAAGCTCATTAACCCTTCTGCCGTCGGCGTTTATAACCTCTATTTTTTCTCTTGGGTAAAGCAGGTATACCATCCCGTTTGAATCAACTGCAATATCGGTAACAGAGGGCTGGCTCTGCCGGAAGGTTTTGCTTCCCAGAATAAAGGAGCCTTGCTGCTTTCCCTTTGAATTGTATACATTTAGGGTATATGAAATTTTTCTGCTGCTGCTTTCTTTAGTATCGGGAGAATATACCTGATCCAATACGTACAGGTTATCCTTTGAATTAATGGTGAACAGTGAGCCGCTTCCCTTAAGTATGTATTTATGCTGATCTATTTTTTTTCCGGTTTTATCGGCAAAAATATAAAAGCTGTCACCCGGCCTATATGCGTATGTGATGACCTGGTTTAAGGAGTTGATGTTAAGAGATGTTCCGGCATTCTCGATTCCAAGCCCCTTGCCTATTTCCTTCTCCTCATAGTACTGTGCCGACCAATCCGAAAATGCGTCTTTTTCGCCTCCCCCGCCGACACTCCCGCTGCATCCGCAGAGCCCGGACAGTATGGCTGATGCTGTCAAAATACATATAAGCCGTTTAAACATTAATTAATCATCCTTTCGGTAATTTTAAGGCGGCACCTATAGTCTGTAACGGTAAAAAAGATAGTGCATTATTGACGGTTTTAATGAGGCTTTGAAAAAAGTGCCTTGCTGCGGCAAGCTCCGCCTGTCTCCTTGAGTAATTAAGAACCATTATATACAAAATTATACGTGTAAACATAAAAAAAGTAAAGAAGCAAGCTTAAAGTATTTACATAAATTTGGCTTTTGTAAAATAAAAAAGCTTTTTGCCAAAATTTTGCCTGTACAAATGCGGAATATAGGTTTATTATATTGTAAATATTAGCATGGGAGAGAGATACATATGAACAGAGAATTAACTAGTTTTCATAAATGGCTTATACTATTGAACGTTTCAGTATCCATATTTATGGCTACCTTGGACGGAAGCATTGTAAATGTTGCGCTTCCCGTTGTATCAAGGGAGCTGGCAGCCGATATAGGCTCGGTACAATGGGTTGTAACCTCCTACCTCCTCACAATTTCCGTATTGCTGCTTGTATGGGGAAAGATATCCGACATTTACGGAAGGAAAAAAATATTTGCATTCGGGTTTATAATTTTTACGGCAGGCTCACTAATGTGCGGACTGTCGGCAGACCTTAAAATGCTTGTGCTGTCAAGAGTTGTGCAAGCCATAGGGGCATCGGCCATGATGGCCTTAAGCCAGGGGATAGTAGCGGAGGTATTTCCCGCGAATGAAAGAGGCAAGGCCCTTGGCATTACCGGCGCTACCGTCGCTATAGGAAGCCTTGTGGGACCGAGTCTTGGAGGAGTTCTGACTCATGCCTTCAACTGGCAGTCGATATTCCTGATTAATATACCCATAGGGATATTGGGGGCAGTATTAACATTTACAACCATTCCGGAAATGCATAGGACGGCAGAAACAAAAAAATTTGATTTTAAAGGCTCGGTTATGCTTGTAACCGCAATACTTTTATTATTTATAAGCCTGCTCTTTCTTCAGGAGCGGATTTTGCCCCTTAAAATATTTATACCTCTGTTGCTTTTGGGAGTTGCGTTGCTGTTTATATTTATAAGCTATGAAAAAAATCTGGAAAACCCCTTGATAAGGCTTGAACTGTTTAAAATAAAGGTGTTTTCTCTTGGCCTGAGCTCTGCGTTTCTTTCGTTTGTGGCTATGAGTGCGTCTCTGATTTTCATTCCCTTTTACCTTCAGTATGTATTGGGAGTGGATACGCGTGCTGCCGGGCTGCTAATATCCTTTTACCCCGCCGCCTCCGCAATTGTGGCTCCCATAAGCGGGAGGCTGTCGGATAAATATTCCTACAGACCTCTTACGGTGCTTGGGCTGAGCATAAATACCGCAGTACTTTTTGCGGTCGCAGCTTTAAATGAAAGCTCCTCCTTCTTAAGAATTGCCGTGCTGATGGCCCTTTTGGGCGCGGGAGGAGCGATTTTCCAGTCTCCGAACAATTCAAGTGTAATGGGCGCGGTTCCAAGAGAACAGCTTGGGATTGCCGGAGGAATTAATGCCTTGTTCAGAAATCTTGGAATGGTTTCGGGGACTGCCCTTTCGGTATTGATTTTTACCTTTACCTCTAATATGGATATTAACAATTTTTCAGGGCAAAATGGGGCGTTTGATGCCGTCCGTTTTTTAAACGGCTTTAGGGTGGTTATTATATTTGCCGCTGTTATGTGTATGCTAGGTGCCCTAATAAGCCTGACCAGATCGGTAGGGGCCGTATCGGGAAGCAGGGAAAAGGCTTAGCGCTTGAATAATGTCAGCCTGCTTTTCCATAAATATACTGGCATATCACATTGATTTTACTTATCATTACAATTATTATACAATATGCTTGCGCATGTAACTTATAATAGGTATACTGTACTTAGAGAATTCTAAAGCTCAAATATGCTTTTTACAGGGAATGAAGGCTTTTGTAAGAAGCTCTTGCCAGCTATGAGGCACTATGAATTTTTATAATTTAAAGAAATATTTGATTTTTACATCCGGCGGTTGTCTGTATTACTATGTGGTACTGCAAATGCATATATAAATACAGAGGGGGGAGGATAATATTATGTTTAATGAAATACCATACACAGTATTATGGCTGATTATAGCAATAATACTGGGGATTATCGAAGTGGCAACATTGGGGCTGGTGACGGTATGGTTTGCTGCGGGAGCTGTTGTTGCGCTGATTGCAGCCGCCTTTGGAGCACCTTTTCTGGTTCAGCTTATAGTTTTTACGATTTCTTCAGGTGTCCTTTTGTATTTCACAAAGCCCATAGTACGTAAATTTCTTGACAATAAGGTGCAAAAAACCAATGCCGACAGACTGGTCGGAGAGCATGGTGTTGTAATTGAAGGCATTGATCCGTCGGCAGGTACGGGGCAGGTGAAGGTGGGCGGACAGATATGGTCTGCCAGATCCGTTGACGGCACTCCCGTAGGTGATGGGAAAAGGGTTCAAGTACTTGAAATCTCAGGTGTAAAGCTTATTGTAAAAGCTGTTGATGATAAGGAGGATATTTAAATGTGGATTTTAATTGTTCTGGCAATAATAGTATTGCTTCTGGTTGTTGTTAATATCAGGGTGGTATCCCAGTCAAACGCTTATGTAATAGAGCGGCTTGGAGCATATATAACGACATGGAATGTAGGACTGCATGTCAAAATCCCGTTTGTGGAAAGGGTTGCAAAAATGGTATCTCTTAAGGAGCAGGTGGTGGATTTTGCGCCTCAGCCTGTTATAACAGAGGATAATGTAACCATGCAGATTGACACGGTGGTATATTTCCAAATTACTGATCCTAAAATGTACGCTTATGGTGTTAACAACCCCATGTCGGCTATTGAGAACCTTACGGCTACCACCCTAAGAAACATTATAGGCGATCTGGAGCTGGACGAAACCCTTACCTCAAGGGATACTATAAACACAAAGATGAGGGCTATACTGGATGAGGCAACCGACCCGTGGGGAATAAAAATCAACAGGGTGGAATTGAAAAACATCCTTCCTCCAAGGGAAATACAGGATGCAATGGAAAGGCAGATGAAGGCTGAGAGGGAGCGCAGAGAGGCTATACTCAGGGCCGAGGGAGAGAAGAAGTCCGCGGTGCTGGTTGCCGAAGGTCAGAAGCAGTCTACAATACTGGCTGCAGAAGCCCAAAAGCAGTCCGCCATACTTAGGGCGGAGGCTCAGAAGGAGGCTGCGATAAGGGAGGCCGAGGGCGAGTCTGAGGCCATACTCAAGCTTCAGAAGGCTACTGCCGAAGGGCTTAAAATGCTTAACGACGCTAATCCAAGCAAGCCGGTAATTGCCATAAAGAGCTTAGAGGCTTTGCAGAGGGTTGCAGACGGAAAAGCAACCAAGATAATTATTCCTTCCGAAATACAGAGCATTGCCGGGCTGGCGGTATCGGTAGCCGAGCTTGTGGACAAAAAGCTCCCTGAGGTTGCTTTGCCGGTTAAGGAATAAAAAAGGATATTGAAGAATTAATAAGGTATATTGGGCCTGCTTCTTTAAAAAAGAGCAGGCTCAATATCTGTATAAGCCTACAAGGACATTAGCTTGTCGGCTATCTCCAAAATCCGGTCGTTTGAATAGTGTACCGCCATGAGCCCTGCGCTTTTTGCTCCCTCCACATTTTCCTTCAGATCATCTATAAAAATGCAGTTTTCAGGATTTTCACCCAGAGAGAGGCATACCGTTTGAAATATTTGAGGTTCGGGCTTATGGAAGCCCATTTCATAGGAAAAGAAATTTCTTTCACATATTTTAAAAAGGTAAGGGTATCTTCTTTCAATGGCTATTTTATGGAATTCGGCCAGATTGCTAAGGAGATAAGTCTTTTTACCCTTATTTTTTAAACGCTGAAGAAGATCAAAGCCCGGCGGATTAAGGACAAAATGCTCCCGAAACATTTCTATCCATTGTTCGTAGGAGAGGGTAGGCATTGCGCCCTTTATATGAATGCTGTAAAATTCATCGCAAGGAAGCCTTCCTGTCTCAATCATATACAGCATTTCCTTGTCAAAAAGCTTTTGGATAAGCTCGTGCCTGCACTCTGTCATGACTGCGAAATCCTTTGCCAGCTTGCGATAATTAAAATTAACCAGCACGCCGCCTATGTCAAAAATAAACCTGCGCATACTTTAAGCCCTCCTTGCACATTAAAATAAGCTTTTACTGTCCAACCAGATTTTATCATTTTCAGAAATTTGTGTCAAGGGGACGGTTGTATTGATAAGCACGAAGGAGAGATAAGGGGGAGATATATCGGCATTCCGGACTTGATTGCGGTGTTTATTTACTTTAGCAATTGACATGAAAGGATAAAAAAACTATAATTACCAATGTAATATATGGATAAGCTTTAAGGGATGGGGCTATTTTGCGAGTATTTGCGATTTCGGACATACATGCCGACTATATGGAAAATCGGAGGTGGCTGGAGGGTCTGTCCGGATATGAGTATAAAAATGATATTCTTATACTGGCAGGCGATGTCACGGACGATATGACGATGTTTTCAAGGGTGATGGAGGGGCTTAAGCTGCGCTTTAGAGAAGTTGCCTTTGTTCCGGGAAACCATGACCTGTGGGTCAGAAGATACGTAAATATGGATTCACAGCAGAAGTATCAGGCTGTAAAGGATATTGCTTCGGGGCTTGGCATACGCAGTACACCGTTTGAGGCAGGCGGCCTGTGCATTGTGCCCTTACTGGGCTGGTATGATTATTCATTCGGGCAGCCGTCAAAAGAGCTGGAGGATGTATGGGTTGATTATACTGCTTGCATATGGCCCGGGGGATGGGGCGCAAGGGATGTTTGCATGTACTTTACGGCAATAAACGAGGGCTTTATACAGCAATGCTCAGGCAGTAGAAAAGGGGATGTAATTTCATTTTCGCATTTTTTGCCCAGAATTGACTTGATGCCTTCGTATATACCGGCAGATAAAAGGAAGCTGTTTCCCGTTCTCGGAAGCGCTGTGCTGGAGAGACAGATAAGAAGGCTGGGGTCGGCGGTGCATGTGTATGGACACAGCCATGTAAATACAAGAGTATATATGGATAAAACCCTGTATATAAATAATGCTTTCGGATATCCTAACGAGACCTTTATAACGAGAAAAGAGCTTGTCTGTATATATGGAGATTAAGATATCCATGTGGTGGAGAGAGATATGGAAGGTAGATATCAAATACATAATACATATAAAATGCATGAGACGTATGAAATATATCAGGTAAAGGCTTCATTTTTAAACATTATAAATTATGTATATATAATTGCAGACAGGTGCGGGGGCAATGCTGCCGTGGTGGATCCGGCGTGGGATTTAAACGGCATTACAGAAAGACTTGAGAACATGGATGTGGAGCTCAAGTCTGTTTTACTTACGCACTCGCATTATGACCACGTAAATATGGTTGAGCCGCTGCTTCGCAGGTTTAATCCAAGAGTTTACATGTCACGGAAGGAAATAGATTTTTACGGATTCAGATGCAAAAATCTGAATGCTCTGGAAAACTACCAGGTTATAGACATAGGAAATATTCACGTTTCCTGCATACATACTCCCGGGCATACTGCAGGGGGTATGTGCTATTTGCTTCCCCGCCACATATTTACAGGAGATACGGTATTCATTGAGGGCTGTGGTGCGTGCTCGTTTTATGGGGGGTCTCCCGAAGATATGTTTGAAAGCATTCAGAGGCTTAAAGTCATGCTTTCACATGATATTTGCGTATATCCGGGGCATTCCTACGGAATGGAGCCCGGATGCACCTTTGGGCAATTGCTGGAGAAAAACATTTACTTTCAATTCTCTCAAAAAGACCATTTTGTAAATTTCAGGATGAGAAAGAGGCAAAGGCATCTCTTCAGCTTTAAATAGTCTGTGCCGCAGCTCATTAAAATAGCAGAAGGCTCACAGCCATAACCATCATCCCTGCTATAAGTCCGTAAATTGAAAGGTGTGCTTCACCGTATTCCCTTGCTGTGGGAAGAAGCTCATCAAGAGAAATAAACACCATTATTCCTGCAACCGAAGCAAATAAAACTCCAAAAACAACATCATTGAAAAAGGTGGCAAGTATGAGATACCCTATAATTGCTCCTACAGGCTCCGACAGGCCGGACAGGAAGGATAGCTTGAATGCCTTCTTTTTGTCGCCTGTGGCATAGTAAATGGGTATAGATACCGCTATCCCCTCAGGGATATTATGTATTGCTATGGCGGCGGCTATGGCTATTCCAAGAGAAGGGTCCTTCATTGCGGAGGTAAATGTGGCGAGGCCTTCGGGGAAATTATGAATAGCTATGGCCATTGCAGTGAACAGTCCCATTCTCATAAGCCTTCCATTGCCTGCTTCGGGCTGGGATTTGCCCATGTCCTCCACCTTGCGCATTTCATGTGGATTTTCACCTGAGGGGACAAGCCTGTCTATCAAGGCTATAAGAAATATACCTCCGAAAAATGCTGCTACGGTGGCCCATGAGCCCCCGGTTTTCCCCAGAGCCTCTACCAGAGAATCCTTTGCCTTAACAAATATCTCGATCATTGAAACATAAATCATGACTCCTGCCGAAAAACCCAGTGCCACAGAGAGAAATCTTGTATTAGTCTTTTTTGCAAAAAAGGCCAAAAGACTTCCTATACCCGTACATAGCCCCGCTATCAGCGTCAGCCCGAATGCCATAAGCAAATTGCTTGTATCCATAAAATTAACCTCCATTGCTCTTAGCTGTTATTATAATATATACCCTGAAATATAAAAATAAAGCAAAAATATTTAAAAAGCAATATCGGTTCATTTTTTTAGAATATGTATGTTAATATGTTATAGCTGGTATTCAGCATGAGATAGTTTCTTAAAATTACACAAAAGCGGTTAAAAAATATTGTTGTATTATTGGGAGCAAACTTATAAAATAGCAGGAGGTCCATAAAGAATGAAAAAGCGTGTAGTTATAACGGGTATGGGAGCTGTCACGGCTTTTGGAGTGGGCGCAGGCTTACTATGGCAGTCGGTTAAAGCGGGGAAATCGGGAATCAGCAGCATTGAAAGGATAGATGTTTCAGACCTCCCGACAAAGGTAGGGGCTGAAATAAAGGAGTTTGAGCCGGGGGAGTTCATAGACAGGAAAGAGCTTAAGAGGATGGACAGATTTTCCCAGTATGCCATGGCCGCCGCGCAAATGGCGGTAAATGAAGCCGGCGCAGGTTTTGAAGAGATTGACGGAAAGCGGCTCGGTGTTATTATAGGCACGGGCATAGGAGGCATTGAGACTCTTGAAAACCAGCATAATGTGCTTTTGGAGAAGGGACCCGGACGGATTAGCCCGTTTTTTGTTCCCATGATGATACCTAATATGGCTTCGGGGCTTGTATCAATAAAGTATGGTGCCAAAGGCTTTGTAGAATGCGTTGTTACAGCTTGTGCTTCTTCGGCAAATTCAATTGGTGATGCCTTTAAGGCTATTCAGAGGGCCGATGCCGATGTTATAATTGCAGGAGGGACAGAGGCGGCAATAACAAGGCTGGCAATGGCGGGCTTTTGTGCCAGCAAGACCATGACTACGGAGATCAATCCTGCTGAGGCTTGCAGACCGTTTGACATCAAAAGGGACGGATTTATATTGGGAGAAGGCTCGGGGGTTGTTATACTTGAGGAGCTTGAACATGCGCTAAGGA
Source organism: Anaerobacterium chartisolvens (assembly GCF_003337415.1). Taxonomy (GTDB): domain Bacteria; phylum Bacillota; class Clostridia; order Acetivibrionales; family DSM-27016; genus Anaerobacterium; species Anaerobacterium chartisolvens. Next base: position 54,460 of record NZ_QPJT01000014.1, read on the forward strand.
GAGGGGCAAATATTATTGCGGAGGTTGCGGGGTATGGCTGCACCAACGATGCATACCACATTACAGCGCCGGCGGAGCAGGGTGAAGGCGGGGCGAGATGTATGGAGAGTGCTATTGCGGACGCGGGAATAGAGCCCTGTGATATTGGATACATTAATGCCCATGGCACATCCACAGAGCTCAACGACAAAAACGAGACCTCCGCCATAAAATCGGTATTCGGAGAACATGCATATAAAGTTCCTGTTAGCTCCACAAAATCAATGACAGGACATCTGCTGGGTGCAGCGGGGGCGATTGAAGCTATTATCACTGTGTCTGCGTTAAAGGAAGGCTTTTTGCCTCCCACTGTAAATTACAGTAATCCCGACCCTGAATGTGATCTTGACTACATACCTAATACCGGCAGGAAGGCTGAAGTTTTATATGCGCTGTCAAACTCCTTTGGATTTGGGGGACATAATGCATCACTGGTTTTTAAAGCATGGAGATATTAATAAAATCTGTCTTGTGAGGAAATAATTGAACAAATGAATATAAAAGAGGTTATTGAAGCTTGTATTTTCTATATTGAGAATAATATATACAATAAAATTTCTCTGGATGACCTGTCTCAGTATACGGGCACGTCTAAATTTTATCTGCATAGGGCGTTCAAAGCATTAACAGGTGAAAATTTAATGGATTATATACAATCAAGAAAACTGACCTCAAGCATTAATGAGCTTGCCAACACAAACAAAAGAATTATTGACATAGCGTTAGACTATGGCTTTGAGTATGAGCAGTCATACATAAGGGCATTCCGTAAAAGGTTCGGGCATACCCCTTTAAAGGTGAGGAATGACAGGATATCGGTTATAATAAAAGAAAAAATAAACATAAATCACTTTTTGGCGGTAAATAATACTGTAACGTATAAGCCGTTCTTTGTTTTCAGGCAGAAGTTCAATTTAGTTGGGAATAAGCATATAATATTCAGCAAGTCGGGAGACAGAACGGCAAACGAATACGGTAAAAATTTCTTTTACAACTGCCGGCAGACAATAGAGAACCCGGTAAATCCCCATGTGTATTTCGGATATACCGATTGGAGCAAAAATGACGATGGATATATATACTACATGCCCTCTCTGGAGGTTAACGATCTGTCGGTGATACCTGATGGAATGGCAGGGATTTCGATACCTGCGCACAAATATGTTGTATTCCGATTTGTGGGATTTTTCAGGCCGGACGCTATTAACGGAAGGCAGGTAGGGCGTTTGCTGGTGCATATGTATTCCCGATGGATTTTTCAGTCAGGCTTTAAATTTGCCGATACCTTCAGATTTGAGTATATAGACACATCTCTTTCAAAGGACAATTACTGTGAGCTTGACATTTACCAACCCATAGTAGAGATAGAGTAGGGGACGCTCCTGTTTTTAGAACATTTGTTCTTGACAATTATTATACAAAGGAGGTATAATATATCTCATAAAGCAATATATTCTGAGGTGATGATTATGCCAAGAGCAGCCAGAAAAAAGTCAGATGCGTCCATGTACCACGTTATGTCCAGAAGCATAAGTGAGGTAGAGCTTTTCCGATGTGATGAGGATAAAGGGTATTATCTTGCGCTGCTAAAGCGTTATATAGATAGATACTGCTGTAAAATCTATGCCTATTGCCTTATGGGCAACCATGTCCACTTATATATGAACCCCTGTGGGTTTGACATTTCATCATTTATGCTGGGCCTTAATACGGCGTACGTCACATATTACAACAGGCGCTATAACAGACATGGGCATTTATTTCAGGGGCGCTTTGCCAGCAAGATAGTTGATAATGACACTTATAGCCTGACGCTGTCTGCATATATTCACAATAATGCAAAGGACTTGCCGGAATACTCAGGAAGAGAGGAGTTTTATCCGTATTCCTCGTACGGAATCTATACAGGAAAAATGAAGGATATCGAGGGAATTGTAGATACCGAATTTCTGCTGCAGCTTTTTAGCAGGGACAAAAAAGAGGCGAGGAGGAAATATTGGTATTTCACCGAGTCAATGAGGGAAACGGGAATTATGAGAGAAGTAGACGAAGGTATAATGAAGGAGTATACCGAAAATTGCTACGAGAGCGGGAAAAAACGTATTATAAGGCATAAATCACCGGAGAAGCTGATAGAAAATGTGGGCGAGCTTTTGGGAGAAGCCCTTCCTCAGAGACTTAGGACAAAATTCAGCAGAGACACGGTAGATGTAAGAGCGTTTATAACATACATAATGCGTGCGTTATGCGGGTATACATATGGAAGTATATGCAGGTATGTGGGAAATATGTCGGTGTCGGGGATATCGAGGTTGTCGAATGAGGGATTTAGGCTGCTGGGAAGGGATACGCGGTACTGCAACGCATTCAATTCATTAATTAATACAAATTAAAGAATAAAGAAGGGTATAAAAAATATAACGGATCTAATTAACTTGTGATCATGTTATTTGTGAGCTTCAAGGAATTATATAAGCTTTTGCCGAGCCTTGCTTGCCTTACGAGAAAGGTCTTTTTGTTATGTCCATATGCCATGTCTGAAATCACACTTATATAGACTTGAAATGAAAAAGTGACTGCTATATGCACAAAAAAACACAAAAAAACAGGAGCGTCCCCACCCAAAAGATCAAAAAAATTTATACATAATTAATAAAAAAATCCATGTACATTATAGAAAATATGGAATACAATTATGGATATTCTATGAAAATAGGACATTTGTATTATATCGTGTTATAAAAGAATTAATTGATTTCTCTAAATTGCTGCCTATAAAAAATTAGATTTCCAACAATACTCTCCACAATAAATTCTGTTCTTACTAAGCTTAAGAAGCATACATGCTTTTCAATGATTCGCCATAATATCTGTATTCTGGGGCAGGACTGTCCTGAAGCAATAAAATATATTAACGGCTTTTATAAGTGGGGACGTTTTAGAACGCTCCCCATATGCTTTAAAGGTTCGGCATTGTATAAGAATAATGGCAAATAATATTACTTTTTATGGGGGTGGTACAAGCTTTGGTATTGGAAGCGGGGAAATTATTAATTCTGCCCGCTTTATTACAATGGGGATGGAATAATACGTCGGGCCAATTTTACAACTGACGGCCTGGCACGGCTTAAGAAGACTTAAATTAGGGATAGGAGTGGATACTTTATGAAGAAAATATTATGGGTAGTTACATTTGTATTTATGGTGTGCGGCATTTTCGTTCTGCCGGCCTTGAATGCTGAAGCATTGGATAACGGCCTTGCTAAAACACCGCCAATGGGGTGGAATAGCTGGAACATTTTTCATGGAAACATCAACGAGACCCAGATCAAGCAAATTGCCGATGCAATGGTAAGCTCGGGAATGAGGGATGCGGGCTATGTGTACTTAAACCTTGATGATAACTGGATGGCTAATCCGGCACGCGATTCCAACGGAAACCTCCGCGCAGATCCTACGCGTTTTCCGAACGGCATAAAGGCTTTGGCGGACTATGTGCATTCCAAGGGTCTCAAGCTCGGAATTTACGGGTGCCGCGGAACCATGACATGCATGAACATTCCCCAGAGCGGAAGCCATGGGTATGAGCAGAGGGATGCAAATACGTTTGCTTCATGGGGGATTGATTATTTAAAATATGACAATTGCAATATACCGAACGGAAGCAATATGAAAACTGATTATCAGAAAATGCAGACTGCACTTGCTAATTGCGGAAGACCTATAGTATACAGCATCTGTGCGTGGGGATATCAGGATTGGATGCCTGCGACAGGCAATTTGTGGCGTACTTGCGGTGATATTACAGATAAATGGGATAATGGGAATGACTGGTTCCGTGGTATTATAAACGCAATTGACGATAATGCCAAGTATACTAATTCGGCAGCCCCGGGGGCATGGAATGATCCTGATATGCTTGAGATCGGAAACGGCGGCTGTACTACGGAGGAATATCGTACTCAGTTCAGCATGTGGAGTATAATGGCATCCCCGCTTATCGCCGGAAATGATATAAGGACTATGTCCCAGACTACAAAGGATATTTTGCTGAATAAGGAAGTAATAGCTGTAAATCAGGATGCTGCGGGAATTCAGGGGAGCAGGGTTAAAAGCGGCAACGGCCTCGAGGTATGGTGCAAGCCGCTTGGTACAAAAGCAGGATCAACAAAGGCAGTTGCATTGCTCAACAGAAACTCATCTACGGCTTCTATAACGGTTAATTGGTCTGATGTTGGCTTGACAGGCAGTGTTTGGGTGCGCGATTTATGGGCTAAGGCCGATAAAGGCAGCTTTAACGGATCATATACGGCATCTGTGCCTGCACACGGCACGGTTATGCTTAAGGTTTCCAGCTCGCCGATTTCCGATTCCGGCCAGGTAAGCGCCTTCGCAAAGATAGAGGCAGAGAACTTTGACATACAGTCGGGAGTCCAGACAGAAACCTGTACCGAGGGCGGATTGAATGTTGGGTATATTGAAAACGGAGATTATACCGTATATAAAAATATAGATTTTGGAGGCGGAGCACTGAGCTTTCAGGCAAGGGTGGCTACCAGCACTCAGGGGGGCAATATAGAGGTGAGGCTTGGAGGCATTGACGGCAAACTGGTAGGGACATGCCCTGTCGGCACAACAGACGGCTTCCAGAATTGGGTTGACGTAAGCTGCAAAATCAGCGGCGCAAGCGGAAAGCACGATCTATACCTTAAATTTACGGGAGGAAGCGGATACCTGTTCAACGTCAACTGGTTCCAATTCACGCAGTCGGCCTTTTCACGGATAGAAGCAGAGAGCTACAGCAGCTTGAGCTCTTCAACCATTGAAATAGCGGATACACCTGATGGAGGGAAGAGCTTGGCATATATTGAAAACGGAAACTATGCGCTGTATGGCAAGGTGGATTTCGGAAGCGGCGCTAAGCTGTTTAAAGCCAAGGTTGCATCTGCGGGAGGCACCACTATTGAAATAAGACTGGGAAGTCCTAGCGGTACTTTGATAGGCACACTGCCTGTGGTATCTACAGGGGGCTGGAACGTATATCAGGAGCAGAGCTGTAATATTGACAACGTTTCAGGCTTAAAGGATGTGTATATTATGTTTAAAGGCTCCGTAAATCTTGACTGCTTCTCATTTGCCGAGGAAGTCGGACCTGACCCGGTAGCTCTGGGAGATTTGAATTCGGATGGAGAGATAAACTCTGTAGATTTCTTGCTGATGAAAAAGCATATTCTGGAGCTGGAGCTGCTTGCCGATCCCGCATGTGCGGATTTGGACGGCAGCGGAGAAGTCAACACGCTTGATTTGCTGCTGCTCAAGCAATACCTGCTTGGAATTATAGATAAGTTCCCCGGGTAAGGTGCAGGAGCATAAATTTGGATATAAAAAGGAGTTTTGCAAATGAAATTTAACAAAAATACTGTCAGGAGAATTGGCGCGGTTCTTTTGGCAGGATTGATTGCTATAAATGGCAATGTGCTGTTTGGTGATTCTAAGAAGCTTGCCGCTTCTTCTGATAATGACCTGAAATTATGGTATGACAGTATGGCGGGAACCAATTTTTCCGGCGACCCCAATGATCTGGAGGAATCCTTTTATAAAGCGTTGCCTCTTGGAAACGGCCGCATAGGTGCAATGGTCTATGGTAATTATCCGAATGAGAGAATTGACTTAAATGAATGCACCTTTTGGAGCAGCGGGCCAAGCAACAATAATAAGTCCGGTGCTGCAAACTCTCTGAAGACAGCTCAGGATTTGCTGTTTGCCGGGCAGTATAAAAATGCTGATGCCACTATTAACAGCATGATAGGAGGGGGACAAGCAAGGTATCAGTCAATTGGGAATTTAGATTTGGCGTTTGGACACAACGGTGTGTCCGGCTATTCACGACAGCTTGATATGAATACCGGAGTTGTTTCCTGTGATTATACCTATAACGGGAAAAAATATCACCGTGAGTCCTTTGTAAGCTATCCAGATCAGGTTTTGGTTACAAGGATAACCTGCAGCTCAGCCGGATCAATATCCTTTACCGCCAGTTGCAGCTCGTCGCTCACAGGGCAATACAGTGTTTCCACCGCCGGCTCGGATACTTTAGTTATGAACGGGCATGGAGACTCCGATAATGGTGTATCCTATGCGGTGTGGTTTTCAACCCGCTCAAAAATTATAAATACAAACGGCTCCATTGCCGCCAATAACAATAAAATAACCGTTACCAATGCCGATTCGGCAATTATTCTTACCTCTGTCCGTACTAATTTCGTCAATTATAAAACGTGCAACGGGGATGAAAAGGGGAAAGCTACTGCCGATATTACAAGTGCTTCCTCCAAATCCTATAATACTCTGTATAATAATCATGTTGCCGATTATCAGGAATTGTTCCATAGGGTGGATATCGATCTTGGCGGAAGCGGGAGCGAGAATAGCAAGCCAATGGCACAGAGAATATCTGAATTCGGTTCTACCAATGATCCAAAGCTGGTCAAGGTGCTTTTCCAATACGGGCGGTACCTGATGATTAGTGCCTCGCGTGATTCACAGCCAATGAACCTGCAGGGGATCTGGAATAAATTCCGTTACCCTGCATGGGGATGCAAATTAACCACGAATATCAACTATGAGATGAACTATTGGCCGGCTTTTACAACCAATCTGGCAGAGTGCTTCAAGCCGTTTGTAGAGAAGGCCAAAGCACTTCAGGCCCCCGGAAATGAAACAGCCCGCGTTCATTATAATATATCCAACGGATGGGTGCTGCATCATAATACCGATCTGTGGAACCGTACTGCGCCTATCGACGGCGCATGGGGATTCTGGCCCACGGGAGCGGGCTGGATTTCAAATATGCTGTATGATGCATACAACTTTAATCAGGATACGGCATATCTGGGCGAGATTTATCCCGTAATCAAGGGCAGTGCCGACTTCCTGCAAACCCTGATGCAATCAAAGAGCATTAACGGTCAGAGCTATCAGGTGATCTGCCCCGGCACCTCACCCGAGCTTACGCCTCCCAGCTCCAGCGGCGGACAGGGCGGATGGTGCAGCTATGGAGTGACTATGGACAATGGAATCAGCCGTGAGCTTTTTAAGGGCGTAATTGAGGCCTCGCGAATACTGAATGTTGATAACTCGTTCCGATCAACTCTCCGCTCTAAGGTTTCACAGATTAAGCCGGATACTGTAGGAAGCTGGGGACAGCTTCAGGAATGGGCATATGACTGGGACAGCAGAAATGAAAAAAACAGACATATTTCACATGTGTATAATCTCTTCCCCGGATTTGAAATCAGCAAGAGAACATCTCCTGCTATTGCCAATGCGGCAATTGTATCGTTGAATGCGCGCGGGGATGTTGGAACAGGGTGGTCTGAAGGCTGGAAGCTGAATTGCTGGGCCAGGCTGGAGGATGCCGCACATGCTTACAATCTTATAAAACTGATGGTTACGCCAGCCAGAAAGAATGGCCGTCTTTACGACAATCTTTGGGATGCACATCCTCCGTTCCAGATTGACGGTAATTTCGGGTTTACCTCGGGAGTAGCTGAAATGCTGCTGCAAAGCCATAATAACGAAATTCAGCTTTTGCCTGCGCTGCCCGCACAATGGTCTGTCGGACATGCAAACGGTCTTAGAGCGCGTGGCAATTTTACCATTACAGAGATGAATTGGTCGGGCGGAGCTTTAAAAGATGTTACTATTCAGTCGAATTCCGGGAATGCCTGCAATGTACGTTACGGAAATACCACTGTTAGCTTCCCGACGGAAGCAGGGGGCATTTACCATTTGAATGGCTCCTTGGAATTGATAGACGGCGGAGCTGTCCTGTCAAACGTGGCCTTGAACAAGACGGCGACTGCTTCGGGGAGTGCTGCGGGCGAAGAGCCCGGCAAGGCATTGGACGGATCAATTGCAAGCAAGTGGTTCCATAATGGAGGTATCAGCGGTGAGTGGCTGAAGGTCGATCTCGGAGAGGAATATGATATAAGCCGTTGGGTAGTGAAGCACGCAGGTGTGGCTGAGGCAATACGGTTTAATACCAGAGACTTCACTCTGCAAAGGAGCGATGACGGCAATACGTGGATCGATGTTGACGCGGTCTATGGAAATGTTGAAAATATAAGCGATCGAAATGTTCCGACCTTTACCGCAAGATATGTACGGCTAAATATCAATACCGCTACTCAGGATAACTCAGGCGGTGCCAGAATTGCTGAGCTTGAGCTGTGGGGCGCATCCGAAGGTGATCCGCCGGTGCCCGTTCCAAAATCGGCCTTTGAAAGGATAGAGGGAGAGAGCTATAGCAGCCAGTCGGGAGTCCAGAACGGAAGCTGCTCCGAAGGAGGAGAGTGCTTAGGGTACATAGAAGACGGGGACTATACTGTTTACAGAAATATAGATTTCGACAGCGGTGCCTCAAGCTTTCAGGCCAGAGTATCCAGTGCCACTAGTGGAGGCAACATAGAGCTAAGGCTTGACAGTATAACCGGCGCTTTAATAGGTACCTGTGCGGTTCCCGGAACCGGAGGTTGGCAGGAGTGGGTTGATGTAAAATGTGATGTGAGCGGTGTAAGCGGTGAGCATAACTTATACCTTAAATTTACGGGAGGAAGCGGATACCTGTTCAACGTCAACTGGTTCACCTTTGGGAAGGAAACTACCCCGGAAAAGCTTTTGGGCGATTTAAACTCGGATGGTAAGGTAGATTCTATAGATTTCACATTGATGAAGAAGCATATTTTAGGGCTTGAGACAATTGAAGACCTTGCACCTGCTGACTTAGACGGCAACGGGGCAGTCAATTCACTGGATTTTTCACTGCTCAAGCAGTATTTGCTGGGAATTATATCTGAATTCCCAGCATAATCCAGATTAACGCCAATTATGGCAATTTGATTAAAAGGAAGGGAAGTACTATGAAGATGCAGATAAAAAGGAGCCTTGCAATTATAATAGGGCTGGTATTTATATTATCATCACTTGGTTTCGAAGCGAGTGCGGCATCCACTACGATATCGGCCTTTACGCAGATAGAAGGGGAGAGCTACGACACACAGTCGGGAATCCAGAACGGAAGCTGCTCCGAAGGCGGAGAGTGTGTAGGGTATATAGAAAACGGGGACTATACTGTTTACACCAACCTTGATTTTGAAAGCGGTGCGAAAGGCTTTAAGGCTAGAGTGGCGAGTGCTACCAGCGGAGGGAATATTGAAATCCGGCTTGACAGCATTACCGGCTCTGTGATAGGCACTTGTGCGGTTCCCGGGACCGGCGACTGGCAGAATTGGGTCGATGTACGGTGCGATGTCAGCGGAGTAAGCGGAAAGCATGACTTATATCTGAAATATACAGGGGGAAGCGGATACCTGTTTAACGTTAACTGGTTTACCTTCAGTAAGGGAGGCGGATCGGAAGGCATATTGGGCGACTTGAATTCCGACGGGAAAATAGACTCTGTAGATTTCCTGCTGATGAAAAAGCATATTCTGGAGCTGGAGCTGCTTACAGATTCCAAATGTGCCGATCTCGACGGCAATGAAGCGGTCAACACGCTTGATCTTTTGCTGATGAAGCAATTCCTGCTGGGCATTATAGATAAATTCCCCGCACAAAAGGAAGATCCTGAACCGACAGACGAGCTTAATATACCATGGGACTGGGCGGGAATCATAGGCACAGGCCAGAGCCTTTCAGTCGGAGCTACTCCTCTCTTGTCTACAAGCCAGCGGTACAACAATCTGAAACTGTCTTTAGGCAGCTTAACGGTTCCGCCCTACGACGCGAATAACAGCTCACTGAGAATGGTGCCTCTTGTTGAGCCTATACGCAGCCTTGCAACAAGCTTTCCGGGTGCTTATCCTAAAAACATATGGGGTGAAACTCCGCATACAGCTATGGCAAATCAAATAACTGCTATGGCAAAATCACAAGGGGCTGCCGACTATATTACGGCACATACCGTTGTAGGTGAATCCGGTCAGGGCTATGACAAAATCAAAAAGGGAGCGGTTGATACCGGCAATACCGGCCGCGCTTATGCTGCATCAATATTTGAAGTCACAGCAATCAACCGGCTGGCAAAGGCTGCCGGTAAGAAGTATGGAGTCGGAGGTATTACTCTGGTACATGGAGAAAACGATAACGGGAATATGGCTTATGAAAATAATATACGCCAAATGTGGTCCGACTACAATCAGGATATAAAGGCTATAACAGGACAAACACAGAAAATACCAATGTTTTTGGTGCAACAGCACACATACCCAAGTACGGGAACCGCATTCTCAACAACTGCACAATGGAGAGCCGGAGTAGATTATCCGGGGGATATAATATGCATAGGGCCAAATTACCAGCGTACCTACGGAAGTGATCGTGTACATTTGCTTTCAAGCGGGTATCAGCAATTGGGTGAGAAATTTGGCCAGGTTTATTATGAAAGGGTGGTTCTGGGACATGACTGGAAGCCTCTTCAGCCCACAGGTGCAACAAAGAGCGGCAGGGTTATTACGGTAAACTTTCATGTACCCGTAGCCCCTCTGGTATGGGACAGCACGCTTCCGGCACCAAACCAGAGCAGCCAGACCGAATGGAGAAACGGAAAGGGCTTTGAGGTTACCGCCAACGGCTCAAAAATTACAATCAGCTCGGCCGAAATTTCAGGAAGCTCTGTAAAAATAACATGTGCAAGCGACCTCCCGGCTTCAGGTGTAAATGTAGGCTATGCCTTTACGGGCGGAACAGCAAGAAGCAATGGATCGTACCGCTGGGGCCTGCTGCGCGATTCCGATCCTTTTAAAGGAAGTATAACAGGGGCTTCGCAGCCGAACTTCTGTGTAGCTTTTCAAATTTCGGTTCAGTAGATGACGGAATTGAACGGGATTTACAGCTAAAGCTTAATTAAGTAAAAGACTATTATTGCCAGAAAAATCAAGGTTTATACATAAACCTCGATTTTTCTGGCAATAATTATAATTATGGACATTTTACAGTAACCATGGCATTATATATTTTAGGGCTAAGCGTTTCGCGCAAAAACGATTTCATAAATTAATTAATGTTAAAGAGGGGATCCAATGTTTAAGCTGCTGATTGTTGATGATGAGGAAGAAGTAAGGGAGGGGCTTGTCCGGAAAATAGAATGGAGCAGGTATAACTTTGAAATAATAGGTGAGGCTCAGAACGGAAGAGAGGCTCTGGATATCATTGAAGAGAATACGCCGGATCTTATTATAACCGATATATCCATGCCGATAATAAGCGGGCTGGAGCTTTGTGAAAATGTCCAGCTCAATTATCCTACCGTAAAAATAGTAATTCTGACCGGCTTTGGTGACTTTAACTATGCACAGCAGGCTATCAGGTTCGGAGTGGAGGATTATATACTAAAGCCTGTTTTACCCAAGGACATAGACGAGCTTCTTCTAAAATTTAAGAATAAGCTTGAACAGGAAATTGAACAGCGGGAAAATATAATAAAGCTTAAGGAACATTTTAATGAAAGCCTCCCCATAATCAGGGATAAATTTCTTTCACTGATTATTCAGGGAAACGCAGGCGAAAAGGAAATAAAGAGCAAGATACCGTTTTTAAACTTAAAGCTGATTGGAAAATGTTTTGTTATAGCCGCTGCTGGTATTGATAATAAAAATCAGGATGAAAGAATTTTTAGCGACACTGATACCGAGCTTATGAGGTATGCGGTAATTAATATTGCCAAAGAGATTATTGAAAAACATGCTATTGGCGAGGCATTGTTCCATGACAGTGAGCTTGTTGTTATTTTTAGCTTAGATGCTGCTCTAAACAGTGACGACGGCTGCAGAAATGAAATGATTTTCACAAGAGTTTACCCCGTTTTGAAGGAGATCCGGCAGAATGTTGAGAAGCACCTCAAGTTAACGGTAACCATAGGTGTGGGGAGTGCCTGCGATAGCCTGCAAAGGCTGAACGACTCTTACAGGTCGGCCTTATCGGCATTGGAATACAAGCTTGTTGTCGGTGAAAGCAGGATAATATTTATTGAGGATCTTGAGCCCAAAAGAAAGAATACAATAGTTTTTGATGAGCGGATGGAGCGCCGTTTGATTACCGCTGTCAAATTTGGAACAGAAAAGGATATAGATGAGGCTATAGGACAGATATTTAATATTCTTACTGAAACAAAGGCTGCTTTTCAGGAGTACCAGTTGTATTTTGTAGAGCTTGCTGCGGCGGTCTCCAGGCTATGCCGGGATTTTGAAATAGATACCTCCGAAATTCTTGGAATACGGAAAAACTTATATATGGATATACTTGAGCTGGGATCATTTAAAGAAATAAAAGACTGGCTCAGAGAAATTTGTATCAAGATTATGAATTATATTTTGACTTCAAGGCAAAAAACGACCCAGATGCTTTTAGATAAGGCTAAAAGTTATGTCCATGCAAACTACGGTGAAGAAGGCTTAAGTATCCAGAAGGTTGCCGATTATCTTCATATAAGCCAAAGCTATTTAAGCATGATATTTAAAAAAGAAACAGATGAGACTTTTTTGAAATATCTTGTAAGAGTAAGGCTCAACGCCGCAATGGAGCTGTTGCAGGGTTCATATAAGACGGCGGAAATTGCCGAGCGCGTGGGCTATCCTGATGTCAGCTACTTTAGTTATTTTTTTAAAAAAAATTTTGGAATGTCTCCAAGAGAATATAGAAATAAATTTGTCTCTAAAAAGGAGTTTTAAGCTTGAAGCATAAGACTTTAAGTCTTTTCAGAAAAATAAAATTAAACAGCATACAGTCGGTAATCGCGCTTTCCTTTACCTCAGTTATAATTTTTTCGATGTTAATTATAAGCTTTGCACTTTATACAATGTTTTCCCGGAACGCTGAAGAAAGAGCTGCTTCCAGCACGCAGCAGATTATGAACCAGGTAAATATAAATCTCGAGGCATATCTTAAGGGAATGGTGCAGATATCTGATACAATCGGAACCAATTTTGAAGGGGATACGGCAGAAAGTAAAATAAATATAAGTAATCTTCTTGAAGTGACCTCTAAAATTCGGAAGGACATTGTGACTATGGCGGTTTATAAAGAAAGCGGAGATATGATTATAAGCTATCCCTCCGGCATTTTAAACAAAAACATTTCCGTTGAAGAAGAGGATTGGTTTAAAAGTTCTTTTAAGAATTCCATAGAGTATTTTTTTCAGCCGCCTCACGTTCAACGGATTTTTGAAGGAAGGCGCCCATGGGTTGTTTCCCTATGTAAAGCAAATTCCTCTTATACCGACAGCGAAAAGCCTGAGAATTACCTCATTATGGTAGACATGAATTTCAGTGTTATCGAACAGCTTTGCAAGGATGTAACTTTTGGTAAGACAGGATATATATATATTATCGACAGCAGCGGAAGAATTATTTACCACCCCCAGCAGCAGTTGATATATACAGGGCTTAAAAATGAGAACATAAATGATGCCGTAAACAGAAGTCCGGGCTCATATTTCGATAAATTTCAGGGGAAACAGAGAATTATGACGGTAAAAAACATCAGCTACGCAGGGTGGAAAATGGTTGGTATAAGCTATGTTGATGAATTGGAGGAAAATAAAAGGAGCTTTGAACGGTATCTGCTGCTGATTATTATAATTGGAGTAATTTTTGAAATAGGCGCGTCCATATTTATATCCAGAAAGGTATCGCAGCCTATAAAAAGACTTGAAAGTCAGATGAAGCTGGTCGAAAGCGGGAATTTTTCAATTCAACTGGATGTAAAGGGTGAGGATGAGGTAAAAAAGCTTTCAAAGTCTTTTAATTTAATGGTAATGAGGATAAAGCAGCTAATGGATGAGGTTATCCTGCAGCAGGAGGAGAAGCGGAAAAGTGAATTTAAAGCCTTGCAGGCTCAAATAAATCCACATTTTCTTTATAATACACTAGACTCTATTATATGGATGAACGAAAATGGAAAGTATGAGGGAGTAACAACGATGGTAGGAGCGCTTGCGCGGTTTTTTCGTGTAAGTATCAGTAAAGGAAAAGAATTCATAAGAGTCGGTGACGAAATTGAACATGCAAAGAGCTATCTTATAATACAGAATGTAAGGTACAAGGACAGGTTTGAATTTTTTATAGAGGCTGAGCCTGACGTACTCAGATATAAAACGATAAAGCTGATATTGCAGCCCATTATTGAAAATGCTATTTACCATGGAATTAATAAATTGCAGGAAAAGGGGGAAATTACAATCAGAGTGTATACCAAAGAAAAGAGAATAATTTTCAGCGTATCGGACAACGGGTATGGAATAAGTCCCTCCGCGCTGAAGGATATATTGGATAAGGAGGCCCAAAGTGAGCATTCCTTCGGAGTGGGCTTAAAAAATGTGAATGAGAGAATAAAGCTGTGCTACGGGAATGAGTATGGAATTGAAATAACCAGTGAATTGGACGTAGGAACTACGGTAAATATTACTATACCGCTTATTGATGATTAAGTGGGGAGGTTAATTATGCTAAGAAAAATGAAAGGGTTAATTTCTCTTGCTTTAATTCTTTTTATTTCAGCTCTGTTAATTGCAGGCTGTGGACGAAATACCATACCAACAGGTGAAAACAGAAAAAAAATAAGCGTTATAGTTAAAATGAAAGACGCAAGCTTCTTTAATGTAGTCAGAATGGGAGCTGAGGCTGCGGGAAAGGAGTTTGATGTCCATGTGGAGTTTGCCGGACCTGACAATGAAAAGGATATTGAGGGACAGATAAAGCTGGTTGAAGAGGCTGTTTCCGGTCAATATAATGCCATAGTTTTAGCGGCCGGCGATTACAACAAGCTGGCAGGAGCGGCTGAAAAGGCAGTCAATCAAAATATACCCGTTATAGTTATTGATTCTCCTCTAAATTCAGACAGGATAAAGGGCTTTATAGGCACAGATAATGTGGATGCCGGAAGTAAGCTCGCAGAGACCCTTATTAAAAGGGTAGGCACAGAGTGCAGAATTGCGGTTATGAATTTTATGAAGGGTGCGGCGTCATCCGATTTAAGAGAAAAAGGCGTTTTCGACACTCTTAACAAATACCCTGATGTTCATGTGGTTTCCAATATGTACTGCAACTCGGATGAAAGCATTGCCTTTGAACTGACAAAAAAAGCAATAAACGACAATAGAGACCTAGATGCGATAGTATGCACTAATGCTCAGAGTTCGGTAGGCGTGGCGCGTGCAATTGATACTGAAAAGCTTTCGGGAAAAATAAAGATAATCGGATTGGACAGTACCCCGGAAGAAATCAGCTATGTGGAGAAGGGTGTAATAGAGGCTCTGGTTATTCAAAATCCTTTTAATATGGGCTATCTTGGTGTAAGGTATGCTATTGATGCCATTAATAACAAGTCTGTTCCGAAATTGACCAATACGGGTTTAACTATAATCGACAAGGACAATATGTACCTGCCTGAAAATGAAAAGCTGGTATTCCCATTCACAGATTAAATCTATACATCTTAGCCCTCTACATATCGAATAACGGGGCATGTAAAATAATATCCTCCAGAATAATTTCTACTCTAACTATAGAAGCATGTATGCCTGTAGAAGACGCTTGTGATTTTAGTTAGCTTAAATTATATCTCGGTTACGCATCCCGGGGAAATTATTCTTCCGGAAACTATTTTACATTCTTTTTAGATAGTTTGTATCCTAATTTATATAAATTTATGATTTATTATAGGATTTCTATATATTCTTATAGGATTTCACATTCAAAAACTAAACGTTCTGCCTTAAAATAATAATTGCACATAACAAGGTCGTAGCAATAGAGGTGAGAAAATGGATGAATTACTTGTATGCATGGAGGGGATACAAAAATATTTCCCCGGGGTTCACGCATTGAACAATTGCAGCTTTGAGCTTTTAAAAGGTGAAGTGCATGCACTGGTAGGAGAGAATGGAGCGGGTAAGTCGACATTGATGAAGGTTCTTACGGGGTTGTATAAAAAGGACGGGGGAACAATAACGTATAAGGGCAGCAATGTAGAAATTCACAGTCCTAAGGAAGCTCAGAATCTTGGAATAGGAATTATTCATCAGGAATTGAATATGCTGCCTCACCTGACTGTTGCAGAGAATATTTTTATAGGCCGTGAGCATAAGGCCGGGCCTTTTCTTGACAGTAAAAAGACAAATAACGAGGCAAGCAGACTGCTTGAATCTCTTAATCTTAACATTGATCCCGAGACTAAAATACAGGATTTGACCGTTGCAAAACAGCAAATGGTAGAAATAGCCAAGGCGCTGTCTTTTAAATCCGAAGTTTTGATAATGGACGAGCCCACAGCAGCGTTGACGGAATCGGAAATAGAAAGCCTGTTTAAATTCATTAAGCAACTGAAAGCTCAGGGTGTTGGAATTGTTTACATCTCTCACAGGCTTGAAGAATTGCTAAAAATAACTGATAGAATAACAACCATGAGGGACGGCCAATATGTTAATACTGTTAAAACCGCGGATGTAACCATACCGGAAATAATTCAAATGATGGTAGGCCGCGCCATTTATGAAGAGCCTAAGGTACAGAGCATGGTGCCTGAAGATGCCCCTGTTTCTCTTGAGGTTAAAAATCTTAATTCCAAACAGGTAAAAAATGTAGCATTTCAGCTTAAAAAAGGTGAAATACTTGGTATTGCAGGACTTATGGGTGCCGGCAGAACTGAAACCGCACGCTTGATATTCGGGGCTGACCCCATGACAAGCGGTGAGATTTACATTGATGGAAAAAAGGTTAATATTAAGACCCCCTATGATGCTGTTAACCACGGCATAGGCTACCTGTCGGAGGACAGAAAACGCTTCGGGCTGGCTTTGGGGCTAAGCGTCAAGGATAATTCCAGCTTATCCGGCCTTGAAAGGTTTTCAAAAATATTTATTGTCAATGATAAAAAGGCTGAAAAAGAAACGAATGCTTATGTTAAAAAGATCAACGTAAAAACGCCTTCAATATATCAGCTTGTCAAAAATCTTTCAGGCGGAAATCAGCAAAAGGTGGTTCTGGCAAAATGGCTTATAAAAAACTGCGGCATATTGATATTTGATGAACCGACAAGGGGCATAGATGTAGGTGCAAAGAGTGAGATATATAAGCTGATGAACGATCTGGTGCGTGAAGGGAAATCAATAATAATGATTTCATCCGAAATGCCCGAGCTTTTACGTATGAGTGACAGAGTGGCAGTAATGTGTGAGGGACGGCTGACAGGCATACTTAATATTAACGAAGCAACTCAGGAAAAAATCATGACGCTTGCAACTCAAAGAAACTGATTCTATAAAATTGTGAGGTAGCAATTATGTTTAAAAGAAATAACAAGCTTTCTATCAGCGGGGGTTCTGCAGGATTTCAAAAGATATTGGCTTTAAGTACGCTTTTCATTCTCTATATATTCTTTTCGATATTTGGCAACAACTTTTTTTCAGTTGCAACACTTGTCAATATACTGGATTCGTCATACTACATTGGATTCCTTGCACTGGGCATGACCTTTGTAATAATAACCGGAGGCATAAACCTTGCTTCAGGGACAATAATGATGTGTTCTGCCTTACTGGGTGGCGTTGCGTATAATATCTGGCATTGGCCCATAGGAATGTCACTGGCTTTGATTTTCTTTGTCTCAACCTTTTTTGGGCTGATGAATGGCATTATGATAGCAAAGCTAAAGCTGCCTCCGTTTATTGCCACACTGGGAACCATGAGCATAACAATGGGTCTGGGAGCTATTATTTCAAAGGTTATGACTATGCGTTACCCTACAGTAACAGATCCTGACGGCTGGTTTAAGTTCTTATTTTACAAAACCTCCGGCGGTTTTCCTGTCGGAGCGGTGTGGCTGGCATTATTTCTTATAATAGCTTACATTATTTTAAACAAAACAATAATCGGCAGGTATACCTTTGCAATAGGCTCCAATGAAGAGGCTGCAAGATTGTCAGGTGTTAAGGTGGATAGATGGAAAATGGTGGTATACACGCTGGACGGGTTTTTTGGAGGCCTGGCGGCAATAATGTATGCCGCGGCATACACATCAATCATTCCCAGCACGGGAAATGGAATTGAATTATATGCAATATCGGGTGTTGTAATCGGGGGCACATCCATGTCCGGCGGTATCGGTACAGTATCGGGAACCTTAATAGGCGTATTTATCATGAGTGTTCTCAAGCAGGGCCTTATGGCTATGAACCTGCAGGGCCAATGGCAGACATTCTTTACCGGTTTTGTTGTAATAGGTGCGGTTTTATTGGATATTTACAGAAATAAAAAAGCAAATCAGGTAAAAAAGGATTAAGCTTTTAGTTACTTTACGATTTTAAGCGTATGCTTAAATATAAAACATAAATTTAAGGAGGACTTTTTACTATGAAAGGCATCAAGAAAATATTATCTTTAGCTGTAGCGATTTCTGTTTTTGCTGTATCCATAGCAGGCTGCGGATCCTCACAGCCGTCATCCACGGGAAACACGTCTTCAACCGGTGCAGACACATCCGCGGGAGGAAGCTCCTCAAAGCCTTATATTGCGGTTATCTCAAAAGGCTTTCAGCATCAGTTCTGGCAGACAGTAAAGAAAGGTGCCGAAGACGCTGCCGCAAAATACAATGTTGACATGACATTTGACGGTCCGCCGTCTGAGTCCGACATAAATGTTCAGGTTGACATGATTAATTCCGCCATCGCTAAAAAACCGGCAGCCCTTGCTCTAGCTGTGCTTGATACAAGCTCTGTAACACAGCAGCTTAACGATTGCAAAAGCAAGAATATTCCTATCATAGGATTTGACTCCGGTATTCCTGATGCTCCTGAAGGAACCCTGTTTGCTACCGCGTCAACAAATAATGAAAATGCCGGAGCACTTGCGGCGGTATCCATGTTTGAAGACCCGACATTTCAGGAGGCGTTGAAAGCAGCATCTACTGATAAACCCGTAACTATCGGCGTTCAGTCTCAGGATGCTACATCTGCATCTATTATAGGACGTACTAATGGATTTATAAATGAAATGGTTAAGAAGTGTGAGACGCTGTTTGCAGGGCAGGTAGCCGTTACAGGCCATGAAAAGTTTAAAAAGGCTGCCTCATCCGGCAAAGCTGCTGTAAATATTTTTGTTACAATACCTCCTTCATCAAATGCTACCGATTCTCAGAATGCTTCACAAAGTCTGCTTAACACAAAGGGACTTATCGCAGCATATGCCTCCAATGAAGCTTCCGTAAACGGAATCCTTGCGGCAACTACAGACGGTAAAGACCTTGACAGAGCAAACGGAAAGTACAAAAATATTACGGTTGTCGGCTTTGATGCAGGAAAAGCGCAGAAGGCCGCCGTAAAAAATGGATGGTTCCTTGGGTCGGTGACACAGGATCCGTATTCTATCGGTTATCTTGCCGTTGAGCTTGCAGCAAAGGCTATTAAGGGCGAGGCTGTAGAGGATGTAGATACAGGATGCAAGTTCTATACTGCAAAAAATATGGAACAATCCGATATAGCAATGCTGCTGTACGACTAAAAGCTGATAAAATCAATATCTTCCCTAATTATATTATGGTTATGCCTCCCCACATGCTTATTCCCGGGAGGCATAACCCTTGTTTTCATATCGGGCTTTAATTTTTCTGTAAGGGTGTATTTAATTTAAGTGACGAAAATGTTAGCAACGAATATATTTTGTGGTAATATGAATGAAAATACAAATTTTAACTCCCCTTCTATCTTCCCCTCATATTGAGGGGAAGAAAAAGAAGGGCGCTGGAGAAGAAAATGAGAAGAACAACGCAGGCGCATGTAAAGCAGCTAGCGAAAGAAATGAGGAGACATCTTACAAGTCCTACATGGACCTTCTTTTCCTTCCCCTCGAAGTGAGGGGAAGATAGATAGGGAGCTTATTAAAAATCTGGATTTGGAATAAAACGCCATAATATATTGGCTCTTTTTAACCTTTTTTTTTGGATAATTATGCTGTTATGTGAAAAAGGTGCTTCAATTGTAATCCTTATGGCGATTTTCCGAAATGCTGTGTCAGATATAATTTATGCACCCTTTCTGTAAATAGCAATTGACTTTTTAATATCGATTTGGTACTATGAATATAGAGCTAAACGTTTCGCGAATGAAGGTGATTATAATCTCTGTTACAATGAAGGATGTTGCCAGAAAAGCCGGACTCTCAATAGCGACAATTTCAAAATACATCAATGGCGGTAATGTCCTGAAGGAAAACCGTGTCATTATTGATAAAGCGATTAAGGAGCTGGGTTTTGAAGTTAACGAGATTGCCAGAGGGCTGAAAACCAATAAAACAATGACAGTTGGGTTACTAATCCCAAGCCTTGAGAATATATTTTTTACCAGTATACTTTCAAATATAGAAAGCATTTTAATTGATAAGGGATATAGTACTATAATCTGCGACTATAAGGAAGATAAAAGCCTTGAGAAGCAAAAGCTTGATTTTCTGGTAAAAAAAATGGTGGACGGAATTGTTACCATGCCAATGGGATGCGATTTGGAAATTATTAATTCGGTTATTGGCAGAAATATTCCGGTTGTGCTGATTGACAGGGCTCTAAAGGGTGTGGATTGTGACGCCGTACTGGTGGATAACCTAAACGCCTCTTATAATGCGGTAGAACAATTGATAATTCTGGGGCATAAAAGAATTGGGATTATATGCGGGCCTGATGATATATACACTGCTCAGGAGCGCTTGAGGGGCTACGAGAGAGTGCATGAGGATTATGCCATGACTGTAGACCATAAGCTTGTAAAAAAAGGAGACTATCAGATAGAAAGCGGGTACAGGCTTCTTCTGGAATTAATAAAAATGAAGGAACCTCCGACCGCCGTTCTTGTGACAAACTATGAAATGACTCTTGGCGCCATAATGGCTATAAACGAAAGCGATATAAAAATACCCGACGACATATCCTTTATAGGATTTGATAACCTGCAGCTTGCAAAGGTTGTAAAGCCGCCGTTATCTATAGTAATCCAGCCGGTTAAGCAGATTGGCGAGGTTGCTGCCAATATGCTTTTAAAGAGGCTCCGGGGTGACGGTTCAAGCTTTCCATCCATGGTACGCCTTAAGACCGAATTGATTTTAAAGGATTCCGTCAGGAAGATAGGAGATTGATTTATTAATTAGTTAAAACTATAAGGGAAGTGAAGGGATTTGCTTCTCATATATTTTAAGATAGAGCTAAACGTTTAGCTTTAAAATTAAAAAATACAGAATAACGTAATGAGGTAAGTAATATGGAAAAGCTGTTATTAGGAATTGATATTGGAACATCGGCCTGCAAGGTAGCAGTTTTTGACCTTCAAGGCAAAGTGCTGTCGCAAGCTGCAAAGGAGTATAAGGTATACTATCCTGCTCCGGGATTTGTAGAGCAAAACCCGGATGAGTGGTGGGAAGCTGTATGTGCGGCAATCAAAGAGACACTTGCTTATCCGGGAATAGATGCGGCACGGATAGCAGGAATAGGCATTGACGGGCAGAGCTGGTCTGCCATACCCATTAATAAAAAGGGTGAGGTTCTAAGCAATACCCCCATCTGGATGGATACGAGGGCGGCCGACATATGCAGGGAGACTGTGGACAGAATAGGCTTTGACAGAATTTTTGAATTAAGCGGCAATTCGTTTGAGCCTACCTATTCAACGCCTAAGATACTGTGGTTTAAGAAAAACATGCCCGATGTTTACAGCTCGACCTATAAGTTCTTACAGAGCAACAGCTTCATAGCTTTTAAACTGACAGGACAGATATCTCAGGATTTGTCTCAAGGGTATGGAATACATTCCTTTGACATGAAGAAAGGGAAATGGGATGAGGGCTTTTGTGAAGAGCTGGGATTTGACGGGGAAAAGCTTCCTGAAATTTATCAATGTCATGATGTAATAGGAGAAGTGACGGCTGAGTCCGCCGCCCAAACAGGGCTTGCAAAGGGAACACCTGTTGTTGCCGGAGGGCTTGACGCATGCTGCGGTACACTCGGCGCGGGAGTTGTAAAAGTGGGACAGACTCAGGAGCAGGGAGGGCAAGCCGGTGGTATGAGCATATGCTTAGATTCGTCGGTTGCACACCCCAAGCTTATTTTAAGCTTTCATGTCGTACCCGATCTTTGGCTTTTGCAGGGAGGAACGGTAGGCGGAGGAGGGGCGATAAAGTGGTTTAAGCAGGAGTTTGGGGCGTTTGAGGAAATGGAAGCCAGAGCAAGGGGCTCCAGCCCATTCAAGATTATGGATGAGGAAGCTGAAAAAATACCCGCGGGTTCCGAAGGGCTGTTGTTTTTACCTTATATGGCCGGAGAGAGGTCTCCTCTGTGGGACAGGAAAGCAAAGGGAGTATTTTTCGGCCTGGATTACAGCAAGACCAGAGCGCATATGATCAGAGCCGTTATGGAGGGCTGTGCGTTTGCGTTGCAGCACAACATGAAAACAGCGGAGGAGATCGGCGTAGGGGCAGACGAACTGATTGCAATGGGCGGAGCTGCAAACAGCAGGCTTTGGACACAAATTAAGGCCGACATAACAGGTAAAACTATTAAGGTTCCAACCTCAGATACAGCTACAACACTGGGAGCCGCAATTCTGGCAGGTGTAGGAACGGGATTGTACAAGAGCTTTGAGCAGGCTGTGGAGGACACAATTGTAATTACACGCACACACCAGCCCGACATGAAGGCCCATTCCGTGTATGAAAAAAGCTATGGCATTTATCTTGAGCTGTATGAAAAGCTTAAGGACACAATGCAAAAAGTTTAAAGAAATTTGTTTTATAAATATTAAACAGCGTGGGAACGCTTTAAGGAGGTAGTTATGAAAGCGGGAGTATTACATGCAAAGGATGATATCAGATGTGAAGAAATACCAACACCCGTGCCTTCAAAGGGAGAGGTTGTTGTAAAGGTAAGGGCCACGGGTATATGCGGCTCAGACCTTCCAAGGGTTCTTGGAGACGGGGCGCACTTTTTCCCCATAGTGCTGGGGCATGAGTTTTCAGGGGAAGTAGCGGAGGTGGGTGAAGGAGTAACCTCGGTTAAGGTTGGGGACAGAGTTGCAGGCGTGCCTTTGGTTCCGTGCTTGAAATGCGATGACTGCCAGAAGGGCAATTATGCACTATGCAAGCATTACAGCTTTATCGGCTCAAGGGAGCAGGGGAGCTTTGCGGAGTATGTTAAGATGCCGGAGAGAAATGTCGTCAGGTTTGACGATAGTGTATCTTTTGAGCAGGGAGCGTTTTTTGAGCCCGCTACTGTTGCGATTCATGGTTTGCTTTGCGCCGACTATCGTGCGGGAGAGGATGTGGCTATTCTCGGGGGAGGAACGGTTGGCTTGTTTACCGCGCAGTGGGCTAAGATTTTCGGTGCAAAAAGGGTTTTTGTTTTTGATATTGATAATGACAGGCTGGCACTTGCAAAAAGGCTGGGCGCCGATGTGACTGTCAACACGCTTGATAAGGACTTCCGCCAGCAGGTGGATGAGCTGACCGGCAAAAAGGGCTTTGGATTTGTTTATGAAACCGCCGGTGTTGATGTAACAATGAAGCTGGCTTTTGAGATAGCCGGAAATAAGTCCTCGGTATGCTTTATCGGCACGCCAACTAAGGATCTTGTGTTTACTCCCAAGCTTTTTGAAAACATGAACAGGAAGGAATTCAAGCTTACCGGCTCGTGGATGTCGTACAGTGCGCCGTTCCCCGGCAAGGAGTGGTCGCTTACGGCTCACTACTTCTCAACCGGAGCACTTAAGTTTGACAGCAGCTTTATATTCAAAAAGGTTCCGCTTTGCAATATAAAGGATGCTTTTGATATGTTCAAGATCCCCGGCACCGTCAAGGGAAAGGTGCTGATAGTTAACGAGTGAGTTAAATGAATGGTTTAACGATGCAAAAGATCACATTATTTTAGGAGGGAGGACGTAACAATGGAGGGTTTACACCCATTGAAGGAATTGGTTGCAAAACAGAAGCAGGGGATACCGGAAGGAATATATTCGGCTTGCAGCGCAAATGAATACGTTATTGAGGCGGCTATGGAGAGGGCCTTAAAATCGGGGAGCTATGTTCTGATAGAGGCTACCGCAAATCAGGTCAACCAGTTTGGAGGCTACACCGGTATGAAGCCGGCTGATTTCAAAGCTTTTGTATACGGCATCGCCGGGAAGGTTCAATTTCCCGAGGAGAAAATATTGCTGGGAGGAGATCATCTTGGGCCTCTTACATGGAAAAATGAACAATCCGTAACGGCAATGGAGAAGTCCTGTGAATTATTGAAGCAGTATGTGTCGGCGGGATTCACAAAAATCCATATTGACACAAGTATGCACCTCGCGGACGACAATATCAATGAAAAGCTGGACACGCATGTTATTGCCGAAAGGGGCGCCATACTGTGCAAGGTTGCGGAGGAGGCATATGCAGAACTTCTTGAAAAGGATAAAAACGCGTTGCAGCCTGTATATGTGGTAGGCAGTGAAGTGCCTATCCCGGGGGGAAGTCAGGAGGAGGAAGAGGGAATTCAGGTTACAAAGGTAGATGACTTTGAAGCAACGGTGGAAACCTTTAAACAGGCCTTCCATAAGCTGGGGCTTTACAAGGCGTGGGATAATGTAATTGCCGTTGTAGTTCAGCCGGGAGTTGAGTTCGGGGATGAAACTATTCATGAATACAACCGTGAAGCGGCAAAAGACTTGTGTAATGCACTCAAGAAGTACCCCAGCCTTGTTTTTGAGGGCCATTCCACAGACTATCAGACTCCAGAGGGACTAAAGGAAATGGTTGAGGATGGAATAGCTATTTTGAAGGTCGGGCCTGCTTTGACCTTTGCCTTGAGAGAAGGACTTTTTGCTCTCAGTATGATTGAAGAGGAATTGTTCAGATATAATCCCGACATTCATCTTTCAAACCTTGTAAATGTATTTGACGAGGCCATGCTTCAAAATCCCGGCAACTGGAAGAAGCATTACCACGGCAGCGGAGTAAAGATAAGGTTTGCCAGAAAATACAGCTTCTCAGACAGGTGCAGGTATTATCTTCCCGATCCTAATGTGCAGAGCTCCATAAAAAGGCTTGTGGAAAATCTTGAAACAGCCCCAATACCGCTATCTCTGTTAAGCCAGTATATGCCTGTTCAATACATCAAGGTAAGAAGCGGCAATTTATCAAATGACCCGGTGAGCCTTTTAAAGGACAGAGTTGTGAACTGTGTAGACGATTATTTATACGCTACAGAAGCGAAGCGGCAGTAATTTTAAGCGGGCTTTATTCCCGGTACAACAGCAAAAGAAGTACTATTCCGGGCGATTTAAATAAATATTAAAGTAAAAAAAGGAGATGTATCTTATGAGTAATGATATTGTAAATCCAAGCTTGGTGCCTCAGAGAATATTGCGCGGAGGAGATAAAATGCCGGGTATAGGCATGGGTACCTTCGGCTCCGACAGATTTTCGGCCGAAGATATCGCTGCTGCGGTAAAGGGTGCGGCAGAGGTTGGCTTCAGGCTGTTTGACTGTGCGTCTGTTTATGGTAATGAGCATTTGATAGGAGAAGTTTTTGAAGACATTATGAAGTCCGGCATAACGAGAGAGGAGCTGTTTATTACTTCAAAGGTGTGGAATGATATGCATGGGAAAGGAGATGTACTGTTATCCTGTGCAAAATCCTTAAAGGATTTGAAGCTTGACTATATAGATTTATATTTTGTACACTGGCCTTTCAGGAACTTCCACCCGAAGGGAGCTGCTCCCGACTATCACAATAAGAATGCAAGGCCGTTTTCAATTGAACAGTATATGGAAACCTGGTACCAGATGGAAAGACTGCAGAAGGCAGGTTATGTAAAGCATATAGGAGTGTCGAATATGACTGTCCCCAAATTAAAGGAGCTATTCAAGTACTGCACCGTTATGCCGGCAGCAATTGAAATGGAGCTTCATCCATGCTTCCAGCAGCCCGAGCAGTTCAAGTTTGCTCTCGATCATGGAATACAGCCCATTGGCTTCTGCCCGATAGGTTCTCCAACCAGACCAGATCGCGATAAGACCTCGGAGGACTATGTTGATATTGAGGACCCGGCAATTGTTGAAATAGCTAAGGCTCATAACGTTCATCCCGCCGTTATCTGTGTTAAATGGGCGGTACAGAGAGGACAAACCCCAATTCCCTTCTCAATTCACAGAAAAGAGTATGCAAGTAATATACGCTGCGCAGTTGAGGACCCTCTGACAGAGGAGGAAATGAAAAAAATCGAGGGCTCAGACAAAAATTGCAGGCTTATAAAGGGACAGGTATTCCTCTGGGATGGAGCAAAGGACTGGAAGGATTTGTGGGATCTGAACGGAGAAATAACAAAATAATGAGGCCGCTGACTGCGGATTTGGAGGTTTTATGCTAAAAGGGATTCCTTCTGTTTTAACCCCTGAATTATTGAAAACACTTATGGAAATGGGGCACAGTGATGAAATAGTAATAGCAGACGGCAATTTTCCGTCAGGCACCTTTGGGAAAAAGGTAATCAGGCTGGACGGACACGGTGTGCCTGAAGTACTGGATGCAATATTGAAGTTTTTCCCGCTCGATCCTTATGTGGAAAAGCCGGTGGCGTTAATGGAGGTTGTACCGGGCGATACGGTGGAAACGCCAATATGGGACGTTTACAAGGAAATAATCAATAAGCACGAGCCGGAAAACAACAAAATAGAAAATATTGAGAGATTTGCCTTCTATGAAAGAACAAAAAGCGCATATGCCGTAATTGCAACAAGTGAAGCGGCACTTTATGCAAATATCATTTTGAAAAAGGGTGTTGTCATAGACAGGTAATCATATAAAGGGATTTATCCTTTTGTCGCTCCGGCCATGCCGCCAAGCTAATGTGCAATTTACAAAAAAAAACAAAATATGTATGAATTTTGTTGAATTTAATATTTTTAAGATATATAATTATAGTAATATATCATATGAAAATATTTATCCTTGTGATTGCACAGGCGGTGGCGGAGCATGAAAAGATATGTTTTTTTGATAGTACCTGCTGTGGCTGCTCTGATAATAGGCTTGGCGGTTTATGCCTTTCACCCGTTCAACAGACTGGAGCTTAAGTCCGGAGATGTAATTCCTTCAGGGATTAAATTTTTTAATGCCTCGGGAGGGGTAAGCAGGGCAGGTGATATCGGAGGTAAATACAGAGTATTTTTCTATCTTGACAGCACTGATAGCGCCTGTATGGAAAGGCTGAATTGCATATCAAAGGTAATTAATTTAATAAGCGTTGAGAATATCAGCTATGCAGTGGTGTGGGAAGACAGCATACCTGTGGAAAGTATAGCTGAGACGGGAATTGACTTAAGCTTCAATTATTCGCTTAATCGCAGGGCTTCCTTGAGTGAATCGAGGCCTGATGCATTCCTTACCGATGAGAACGGTAAAATTATTATGATTACCGGCTACAGCTATGTATCTCTGATAAATGAAATCATCGCGCTGGGCGGGAAAAAGGATTTAAGTGTCGGTGCTGCCGAAATGATTCTGAAAAATGCATCGGAGCCGGGTGCTTCCTTGGGAGATAATGGCGGAAAGACGTTGCTTATGTTTGTGTCGTCGGGATGCAGAACCTGCAGGGAAACTGAAGAAATTGTGCGGCAAAATATTGATTCGATGTATGAAAAGATAAATGTCATTACCGTGCGCCCGGATTTTGACACAAGGCAGCCTTATGACAGACACTTTGAAATTGATCCCCAGCAGGTATATTTCAATATATTTACAAATGCGCAGGGGATAGAGGCGTCTAAACGCAAATATCCCCTGTTTTTTATAATAAATAGCGATTATTCTGTTGAAAGGCTGTTTACCGATGCCGGTGATACTGTCAAACATATTATGGGATAGTCTTATTTTTATAAAATAATTTACAAAAATTTAAAGATTTATGCTCTTTTTATTGAAACTAATCTTTTAAAGTTATATAATTATAGTATTGATGGTTATGAATGGAATGTAACATCTAAAAAGTGATCGTTTATTGTTGGGAACATTATTTCTTATAATTATATCAATACACATAACAGCGCGGCCGTGCTTGCCAAAAAGACTTCGTCCTGCAAAGATATGGAGGGTGTTTTTTTGACCGACGGCAGAGGGTCACGTATATATAGAATCATCAATCCTTACGGAAGCATACAATGCGGAACCAGTGCTTTTTAACATAACAAATTCCCGGTACAAGCGCCGGTACCAGAGGGGAACCAATTCTGTTAAAGTGCGTTAGTGTGAAGTGTCTTGTATGCCGGAAGAAAAGTCTTCTACAGAGTACTGGATATCGCTCGGGCAATAAAACCTCTTAGCAAAACAAAATATATAAATGATGAAATAGAAGGTTGCATCATATTAAGGACACTGCCGTGAAAAATGAGACAGCATGGTTGAAAGGATGTGCTTAACATAGATGGACTATTGGCCTTTGAAAACTTAACACGATTTTAAGCCAGGTCAGGGAAAGCCCGCAAAATAGCTTTTTCCTTCTTACATATTTGCATACAATTTTCTGAATATATCAATTTTATATATGCCACTTAAATTCCAGGCATAACCGGTAATTCTGCCGGGTGCTGCTCATATTTATTTTCAGTTCATAGCATCCAATCATATTAACATTCCAAACTTTTTCTTTAGTTTTTATTCCCGTAACTACAATCTTTTAAATCACATACCCGGAGCAGAGCTTTGCGGCCGTTTCTGACCTTTATTTATCCGATGACCAACGGAGAGGATTCCATTGGACGTCGGACAGGCTTACATTAATTATGTGTGAAGGGAGGTGATTTAAGTATACATATTACTGCTTATGTGAGAGGGGTAATACAGGCACTGGCATTCATTAAATCGGCATTTCAGATTTTGGCAGGGGCGGTAGCTCCGGAAGGGGTAATGCTCTATACCGAAAGGTGTTAAGAAATTATTGATTAATTTATATATCTGTCTCCACTTGAGGTATTATTGCCGTATTTGCAGATTATTCGTATGCAATCGAATAACTGCCGAAAATGTAAACCTTTGCGTATTTTATAATCCTAAACCGGTTAAAGTGCTTTTCTCATACAGAAGGTACTCAACGGTCAGCGGCTTACTTATTTTTGTATTAAGGGGAATATAAAGATAGGCTGCCTTTTAAAGACGACTGCAACGGGTGTAATAAGGCGAAAGGAAGGAGGAAAAGTTTTAAGGATAGCAAACGCAGGTAATGCTTTTGTGCTTGTACGAAAATTGAGGATGGTTGAAACACTGACTGGAAGATGAATTTCAAATTTAAGTTAAGTGTACCGTTATGTTCCTTAAGAGGCAGATAACCAAAAAGAAGGGAGAAATAAAGTGAAACAAAAAAGTTTAATGAATAAAATAGGCAGGAAAATAACAGCAACATTTTGTATTCTCGCCATAGCTTTTTCAATCCCCCTAAGTGTGATGGCGGCAGCGCTCCCAACCATGCCGCAGTCAGGCTATGATCAGGTCAGGGGTGGTGTCCAGAAGGGACAGGTCGTAAATATTTCTTATAGATCCACAGCAACAAACAGCAATCGTCCGGCGAAGGTTTATCTGCCCGCAGGCTATTCGGCAAGCAAGAAATATAGCGTTGCCTATATATTGCACGGTATTGGCGGAGATGAGGGCAATTGGTTTGCCGACTGGGGCGGAAGGGCCAACATTATTGCCGACAACCTCATTGCGGAAGGCAAAATCAAGCCTATGATAATAGTATCACCAAACACTAATGCGACGGGAACAGGGATATCCGACGGCTATGAAAATTTCACAAAGGATTTGATAAACAGTCTCATTCCCTATATCGAATCAAACTATTCTGTTTATACCGATCGCCAGCACCGGGCGCTTGCCGGACTTTCAATGGGAGGAGGGCAAACCTTCAATATAGGACTGACAAATCTGGACGTATTCCCTTATCTAGGGCCAATTTCCTCGGCTCCCAACACCTATTCAAATGAGAGATTATTTCCCGATGGGGGAGCTGCCGCAAAGCAGAAGCTGAAATTGTTCTTTATTGCATGTGGGACTGCGGACGGCCTTTTGAGCTTTGGAGAAAGGGTACACAACTATTGCGACTCCAAAGGCATTAATAATACCTATTGGCTTATCCCGGGAGGAGGCCATGACTGGAACGTATGGAAGCCCGGACTGTGGAATTTCCTCCAGATGGCAGATGCGGCGGGACTTACGACTGAGATTCCGGTTGAGCCGGTATCAGCCTATACGAGGATAGAAGGAGAAAGCTACAGTACCCAGTCGGGGACCCAGAACGTAAGCTGCTCCGAAGGAGGGGAAGCTGTAGGCTATATAGAAAACGGGGATTATACGGCTTACCAAAAAGTGGATTTCGGCAGTGGTGCAGGCAGCTTCCACGCCAGAGTATCCAGTGCCACCGGCGGAGGCAATATAGAGATTAGGCTTGACAGCATTACCGGTCCTGTAGTAGGAACCTGTGCAGTTGCGGGGACAGGAGATTGGCAGAATTGGGCCGATGCAAAGTGCAATATCAGCGGCGCAAGCGGGGAGCATACCTTATACCTGAAATATACGGGAGAAAGCGGATACCTGTTTAATGTAAACTGGTTCACATTCGGAAAAGAAAGCATTTCTGAAAAGCTGCCGGGAGATTTGAATTTCGATGGAAAGGTAGACTCGATAGATTTCACCCTGATGAAAAAGCATATTTTGGGTCTGGAAAGCCTTGAGGATCTGGTACCGGCTGACTTAGACGGCAACGGATCAGTCAACTCACTGGATTTTTCGCTGCTCAAGCAGTATTTGCTGGGAATTATAACGGAATTTCCACGATAAAGCACATTGCGAGCGAACGGAATATGATTTTGCTCATTAAAAATTTTAGACATTAAATATTTAAGCATGTGAGGAGGTTTTAGTATGTTAAGTACACATAAGTCCAAAAGCTTTTTTGGATTGAGAAAAGTTCTTGTTTTTCTGGTGATGGTGTGTTTGCTGCTTTCGCAAGCGGTATTTGCATATGCCTGGCAGTCCGATAATGAAAACGGCACATTTAATAACCCGGTGTTATATGCTGATTACCCCGATCCCAGCATGATCAGGGTTGGCGATTATTTTTATTTGGCTACCTCGACTTTCGCCAACGTTCCGGGGCTGGTTATTTTGAAATCTCAGGATATGGTTAACTGGGAGATTGCCGGTCATTGTATATCATCATTTACAGGAAGCAACGCGTATAATCTGGAGGGAGGCACAAAATACGGCAACGGCTGCTTTGCTCCTTCGATAGCTTATAAGGACGGCACCTTTTATGTGGTTGTAACTCCTAATGGTGAGAGGACAAGAATTTACTATGCTCAGGATGTAGCAGGGCCTTGGCAGTATAACACACTGGGAGGCAGTTATTTTGATCCCTGTTTATTTATTGAGGATAACGGCACCCCATTTCTGGCATGGGGAGGCGCGTGGGAAAACAGCATAAAAATGATACAGCTAAATTCAAACTTAAGTGCCACAACAGGATCTCAGAGAACAATTCTCTCTTATAATAATGTTGAAGGCGTGCATCTCATAAAAGCCAAAGGCAAATATTATTTGTTTAACGCCGTGCCTGCACAGAGGCTGGTTTGCTCAAGAGCATCAAACGTATGGGGGCCTTATGGTGAGACCATTACCCTGTGTACCGCCGGAAAAGGCGGACATCAGGGAGGTATCGTGGATTTGGCCGACGGAACTTACTGGGGCTATCTCCATCAGGATGACGGCGCAATCGGACGTATGACGAGAATCTGCCCCATTACCTGGCAGAATGACTGGCCAATGTTCGGCAGGTCTGGACATACGGGGCAGGTTGAATCCAGCTACACCAAACCCATTCAAAATAAACCGGTTAAGGTCCCGGCAACTTCGGATGAATTTAACGGAAGCTCTTTAGGGCTTCAATGGATGTGGAACCATAACCCGGATAATTCAAAATGGTCACTGACAGGGTCTGCCTTAAGGCTGAAAGCTACTACCGGCCCTGATTTCTGGCGTGCCAGAAACAGCTTGACCCAAAAGGGCCAGGGCCCCATAAGCACGGGTACAATTAAAATTGACTGCAGTGCTATGCAGCCCGGAGACATAGGCGGATTGGGAATGCTGGGTGATCCGCGCGGGTATATTGCCGTAACCGGCAATCCAAAGCGTATCATAATGTCGGAAGAAGACACGGTAAAAGCAACTGTAAACAATATAACCTCAAATACCCTATATTTCAGGATAGAAATGAATTTTAACAACAAACAGGCCAAGTTTTATTGGAAGGATAGTGAAGCCAAGAGCTGGCAGCAGCTCGGAACATCAATAACTATGGGCTTTGACTGGCAGCACGGCACCTTCCAGGGCGAGCAGTATGCCATCTTGAATTTTAATACCTCCGCAAGTACCGGCTATATGGATGTTGACTGGTTCCGATTCAATGATATTCCGGGCGGAGATGTTCCTCCACCCGAGCCAAGGTCAGCTTTTGAAAGGATAGAGGGAGAAAGCTATGACGTTCAGTCGGGAATCCAGAGCGTAAGCAGCTCCGAAGGCGGAGAGGCTGTAGGATACATAGAGAACGGGGATTACACTGTTTACAAAAAAATTGATTTTGGAAGTGGTGCCGCAAGCTTTCAGGCCAGAGCATCCAGTGCCACCAGCGGAGGTAAGATAGAGCTCCGGCTTGACAGCATCACAGGCCCTGTAGTAGGAACCTGTACGGTTCCCGGAACAGGTGATTGGCAGACTTGGGCTGATGTAAAGTGTGATATCAGCGGGGCAAGCGGCGAGCATGACTTATACCTCAAATATACAGGAGAAAGCGGATACCTGTTCAATATCGACTGGTTTACATTCAGTAAGGGGAGCATTTCTGAAAAGCTGCTGGGTGACTTAAATTCCGATGGAAAGGTAGACTCGATAGATTTCACCTTAATGAAGAAGCACCTTTTGGGTCTGGAAACCCTTGAGGATCTGGCACCGGCCGACTTAGACGGCAATGGATCAGTCAACTCACTGGATTTTTCGCTGCTCAAGCAGTATTTGCTGGGAATTATAACGGAATTTCCGGGATAAGCTGCATTACAAATAGATGCGAAGTATTTCGCACATCTAGGGGTCTAATGCAAATAAAGAGTAATTTGGAGGCAAGCTTATGAAAAAGGCGTGTAAGATTTTGGTTTTTTTATTTATGGCTTTTATATTCCTTCCGACATTGGGCTATGCGGATAATCCCATAGTACAAACGCTTTATACGGCAGACCCTGCTCCTATGATATATGACGGAACATGCTATGTGTACACCAGCCATGATGAGGATACGTTGATAAATGACTTTTTTACCATGACCGACTGGAGATGCTATTCCACAACGGATATGGTAAATTGGACTGATCGTGGGGCTGTAGCAAGTCTTAAGAATTTTAGCTGGGCAGGCAGTAACGGTGCTTGGGCGGCCCAGTGCATTTATCGGAACGGGAAATTTTACCTGTATTGTCCCATCCATTTAAAGGGGATTGGTGTACTCGTTTCGGACAGCCCTTATGGCCCGTTTACCGACCCTTTGGGAAAGCCTTTAATTAACAACAGCATGGAGGATATTGATCCCACGGTATTTATAGATGATGACGGTCAGGCTTATATGTATTGGGGAAATCCAAATCTTTATTATGTGAAGCTGAATGAAAATATGATTTCCTATTCGGGAGGTATTTCTAAAATCCCTTTGACAACAGCAAGCTTTGGAACGCGCAGTAACAGCGAAAGACCGACTAGCTATGAAGAAGGCCCGTGGTTTTATAAGCGTAACGGATTATACTATATGGTGTTCGCAGGAGGGCCTATATCAGAGCATATAGCTTATTCCACAAGCACCGGCCCGACAGGCCCGTGGACTTACAGGGGTAAGATTATGCCTACTCAGGGCGGCAGCTTTACCAACCACCCCGGGGTAATTGATTACAAAGGCAATTCCTACTTCTTTTATCATAACGGTGCGCTGCCGGGAGGCGGAGGCTTCCATCGTTCCGTATGTGTCGAGCAGTTCAAGTATAACGCCGACGGCACATTTCCGACCATAAATATGAGCACAACGGGAGCGCCTCAGATCGGCAATCTGGACCCGTATGTCAAAACAGAGGGTGAAACAGTTTGTGGGAGTTCAGGCGTTAGAACCGAAAAATGCAATGAGGGCGGAATGAACGTATGCAATATTGAAAACGGCGACTATATAAAGGTAAAGGGAGTTGATTTCGGTTCAGGTGCCACATCCTTTGACGCAAGAGTGTCCTCGGCAACCAGCGGAGGGAATATTGAGCTTCGGCTTGACAGCCCGACAGGCAAGCTGATCGGAACCTGTGCTGTTTCGGGTACGGGCGGGTGGCAGACCTGGGCTACTAAATCCTGCAACATAAGCGGTGTGTCCGGGGTGCATGACCTGTATCTTAAATTTACCGGCGGAAGCGGCTTTTTGATGAACCTTAACTGGTGGAAGTTTGATGGGAACGCACCCTCCCAGCCAAGATCGGCTTTTGAAAGGATTGAAGGAGAGAGCTATGATATTCAGTCTGGAATCCAGAGCGTAAGCAGCTCCGAAGGCGGTGAGGCTGTAGGATACACAGAAAACGGCGATTACACCGTCTATAAAAAGATTGACTTCGGCACAGGTGCGGGAAGCTTTCAGGCCAGAACGTCCAGTGATACCAGCGGGGGTAAGATAGAGATCCGGCTTGACAGCATCACCGGACCTGTAGTAGGAAGCTGTACAGTTCCCGGAACAGGAGGCTGGCAGGTTTGGACTGATGTAAAATGCAATGTCAGCGGCGTAAGCGGCGAGCATGACCTATACCTGAAATATACCGGAGGAAGCGGGTACCTGTTCAATATCGACTGGTTTAAGTTCTCACAAACCTCAACCCCTGACGGAAAGCTGGGAGACTTAAATGGTGACGGAAACGTCAACTCAATTGACTATGCGGCATTAAAGCTTCATCTGACCGACGCTGTCCCACTCACGGGGGGGGCTTTGTCGAATGCCGATGTAAACGCAGACGGTGTTGTAAATTCTGTTGACTATGCATTAATGAGGCAATATTTACTGGGTATAATAAGTGTTTTCCCAGGAGAATCGACACCCGAAGAGCCAGAAGATCCTGAGGAAAAGTTCCATTGCTTCTTATTGCTGGGGCAGTCCAATATGGCGGGATATGCCAAATCTCAGGCTTCTGACAAGGGAGAGGATCCCCGTGTGCTTGTGCTGGGCTATGATAACAATGCTTCACTTGGAAGGGTAACAGACCAGTGGGATGTGGCATGTCCGCCTCTGCACGCTTCATGGCTTGATGCAATAGGACCGGGGGACTGGTTTGGCAAGACCATGATACAGAAGGTGCCGGAGGGCGATACTATCGGACTGATACCATGCGCTATAAGCGGTGAAAAGATAGAGACCTTTATGAAGAACGGAGGCAGCAAATATAATTGGATTGTCAACCGCGCAAAGCTTGCACAGCAAAAGGGAGGAGTTATCGAAGGCATTATATTCCATCAGGGAGAATCAAACAGCGGAGATACAAGCTGGCCGGGCAAGGTAAGCACGCTTGTGAACGATCTTAAAAAGGATTTGAATCTGGGAGATATTCCTTTTCTCGCGGGAGAGCTGCTTTACAGCGGACCCTGTGCAGGTCACAATACTCAGGTAAATAAGCTGCCCTCCTTAATTAAGAATTGCTATGTGGTTTCAGCAGACGGTCTGCTTGTGGATTCTTCCGACACAACGTATCGTCTTCACTTTGGGCATGATTCAACAGTGACTTTGGGCAAGAGGTATGCCGAAAAAATGATTCAGGTTCTCGGATGGTAAGATGGCATAGCCGAGGATCATAAGGCAATATGAGATGAAGGAATGCCGCATTTCCGTTTAATAATAATATGGATTTTAAATCCATAGGATTATAAAAAAAATAATGGAGGTTATGATGTATGTTAAACAAGAAAAAAAGTGGTAAGGTCAGGATAGTAAGTGTTCTGACGGCAGTTTTTCTGGCTGTTTGCATTATAAGCAGCAGCTTCCCTCTTACAGCAAGCGCAGCGATGGCTACAGGGAAGGCCAAATGGGTCGGAAACATATGGGCGGGCTCAAATGCGCCAACCAAGTATGCCGATTACTGGAACCAGCTCACACCCGAAAACTCCACAAAATGGGGACCGTGCGAACCCCAGCAGGGTAATTACTCTTTCGGAGCAGCTAAAGCGATGTACAATTACTGCAAAACAAATAAAATTCCTTTCAAGTTCCATACATTAATATGGGGCTCACAGTATCCCAACTGGTTAAACAATCTCTCAGGCACAGCCAGAAGAACAGCAATAGAAAACTGGTATAAAGCGGTCGCACAGAATTTCCCCGACATAGAATATATTGATGTTGTAAACGAAGCAATGCCGGGACATGCCCCATTTCCCTTTAAGAATGACATCGGAGGCGACAACGGACTGTATGGAACCGGATGGGACTGGATAGTATGGTCATTTGAAAAGGCGCGCCAGTATTTCCCGAATGCCAAGCTTCTGATCAACGACTATAATGTTCTTAATCAATGGTCTTGTCTTGACAGCTATATTCCGGTAGTCAACATATTAAAGGCCAGAAACCTCATTGACGGTGTCGGCTGTCAGGCTCACGGACTGGACAGTACAAGTGCCTCAAGCTTAAAGTCAAGACTGGACAGGCTTGCTGCTACAGGGGTTCCGATATATATTTCGGAATTTGATCTGGATATTGCCAATGACACTACACAGAAAAACAAGATGCAGGAGCTGTTCCCCGTTATGTATGAGCATTCTGCAGTAAAAGCAATTACATTTTGGGGCTATGTACAAGGTCAAACATGGATACCAAATTCTCATCTGCTGATGAGCAACGGAACGGAAAGGCCGGCACTCACATGGCTTAAGCAGTACATGGCCAATGTTCCCGATGAGCCTGTAGGGCCTGTGGACCCAAGGGATGCCTATACGAAAATAGAAGGGGAAAGCTATAACTCTCAGTCGGGAGTTCAGAAAGGAAGCTGCTCTGAAGGCGGAGAATGTGTAGGATATATAGAAAACGGGGATTATACTGCATATCAGAAAATAGATTTTGGCAGTGGTGCGGGAAGTTTTAAGGCCAGAGTAGCCAGTGCCACAAGCGGAGGTAATATTGAAATCCGGCTTGACAGCATTACAGGGCCTGTGGTGGGGACCTGTGCAGTTCCGGGAACTGGCGACTGGCAGAATTGGGTAGATGTACAGTGTGATGTGAGTGGCGCCAGCGGTCAACATGATTTGTATCTGAAATATACCGGGGGAAGCGGGTACTTGTTTAACGTTAATTGGTTCCAATTTGCCAAAGGAGGTGTGACTCCTCCTGTCCTTGTAGGAGATCTCAACGGTGATGGCAGCGTTAATACAACGGACTATGCCCTGATGAAAATGTACCTTATTGGCTCTATTGATGATTTCCCAGTGGAAAATGACCTTGCAGCCGGAGACTTGAACGGTGACGGTGTAATAAATTCCGTTGATTTCGCTGTTTTCAAACAATATCTTCTGGGGCTTATTACAAAATTACCTCATTCCAACTAAAAAAAGTATTCTACTTAAATAGTCAGGGCAGATAAATGCCCGCAATAACGAAAGGAGAGGTATAAAATGAAACGAGAAAGCTTGATAAATAAAATAAGCAGGAAGACAGCATTGCTTTTTCTCGCACTTACAGTGCTGTTGTCGATGCCTTTGAGCTCTATAGCGGCGGATGCGCTTCCGGCTGCACCACCATCAGGGTATGACAGGGTTCAGAACAATATTCCTCATGGACAGGTGAGCTACATCACTTATCAGTCGTCGGCGACAAACAGCCAGAGGAGGGCCAGAATTTATCTGCCTCCAGGATACTCTGCAAGCAACAAATACAGCGTGCTGTATTTACTTCACGGCATTGGTGGAAACGAAGATGAGTGGTACAACAGCGGTGTTCCCCATGTTATACTTGACAATCTCATTGCTGCCGGTAAAATTCAACCGTTTATCTGTGTATTACCGAATGGAAATGCAACAGGAAATGGCATATCCGATGGATGGGAAAACTTCACAAAGGATTTGATTAATAGCCTTGTGCCTTACATTGAATCAAAATATTCTGTCTATAATGACGCTAAGCACAGGGCGGTTGCCGGACTTTCACAGGGCGGTGCACAATCGCTGAATATAGGACTGCCCAATGCTGATAAATTTAACTATGTCGGAGGCTTTTCGTCATCGCCGATTACCAAACAGGTTGGACAACTGTTCCCTGACGGGGGAGCCAAGGTCAGGGCAAATTTAAAATTACTGTTCCTTTCCTGTGGTACGTCGGATTTCCTTATATCAAATAACAATAGAGTAAGGGACTACTGCAAAAGCAACAATATTTCCTACACTGAATGGCTACTTCAGGGCAACGGGCATGACTGGACCGTATGGAAGCCCAGCCTGTGGAATTTTGCCCAGATGGCATGTGCAAGAGGGTTTACGGATTATGGGCCTGTTACTCCTCCTGAACCAAGATCAGCCTTTGAAAAGATTGAGGGAGAAAGCTATAACAGCCAGTCTGGAATTCAGGACGGAAGCTGCTCCGAAGGCGGAGAGTGCGTAGGATATATAGAAAACGGAGATTATACCGTTTACAGCAACATTGATTTTGAAAGCGGTGCGACAGGCTTTAAGGCCAGAGTGGCGAGCGATACCAGCGGAGGGAATATTGAAATCCGGCTTGACAGCATCACCGGCCCCGTGATAGGGACTTGTGCAGTTGCAGGAACCGGTGGCTGGCAGAATTGGGTAGATGTACAGTGCAATGTCAGCGGAGTAAGCGGAAAGCATGACTTATATCTGAAATATACCGGAGGAAGCGGATATCTGTTTAATGTTAACTGGTTCCAATTTACCAAGGGGGGCACGCCTGACGTGCTTGTCGGGGATCTCAATGGAGACGGCAGCGTTAATACAACGGATTATGCTCTGATGAAAATGTACCTTATTGGCTCCATTGAGGATTTCCCAGTGGAAAACGACCTTAAGGCCGGAGATTTGAACAGTGACGGTGTAATAAATTCTGTTGATTTCTCCATTTTTAAACAATACCTGTTAGGTCTTATTCCAAAATTGCCTTACTAATTAACAAAATAAGTTTATTATTTGGATATGTACAAGCGGATAAGGATTTTACAGTAAGAAAGCGGCTGCCGGAGGGATTTTTAGACTGCCGGTGAGAAAAGCTAGTGGTGAGACAGCCCCAATACTCTTTGGGTATTGGGGCTTAAACCTTAAAGGTATTTTTTAAACCAACGCGGCATTTTCCATAAATTTATATCCAAAATTTCTTAAGCTCTGCACTGCGGGTTACCATTTCTAAAGGAGATGCTTTCTTAGAGAACAGTATGCTGTATATCCTTATTGCAGTACAATATAGGAGGAAATAAGTATGTTATTTAAAAGAAATGAGTTAAAAAGGCACATGGCGCTGATTATTTCTTTTGCTATTGTGTTAATCAGTATTTTTAATGTTGCAGTTTCAGCACCTAAGGTTCATGCCGCAGTGCCGTCGGCTCAGGCAACCTATTACGTATCTCCTGCGGGAAGCGACAGCAACCCGGGGACAATTGACGCTCCGTTTCAAACAATTACCAAGGCCCGTGATGTTGTGCGTACTATAAACAAAAGCATGACGGGTGATATTTATGTTTATCTGAGGGGTGGAGACTATCGCATAACAAGCACCATTACCTTTGGAACGCAGGATTCCGGGTCAAACGGATACAGAATATTTTATCAGGCATATGAGGGGGAAAAACCTGTTTTAAATGGTGCAACAAAGGTTACGGGTTGGACTCAGCACAGCGGCAATATATATAAGGCTTCCTTAAACCGCTCCACCAAGCTGAGGAATCTTTATGTGAATGACCGCAGAGCCTCTATGACCAGCAAAAGAGTCACAGCCAGAGGAGGATACGGTACTTATTCTGTAACGCAGGGCCAGGCCGATTGGGCCTGGACGGGCGGAAGTAAAAGTGACGGAGTTCAGTACAACGCATCGGATGTACCGACTATTGCCGAAAACAAAGACGATCTTGAGATAGTAAACGGTACAACATGGAATGAAAACATAGTTTGTACTAGAGATGTTATTACCTCGGGAAATTACAGGGTACTCCTTCTGCAGCAGCCGTATGGAGCGATAGCGCAGACGCCGGGCTGGGGGGCTGCCTTTTCGGCAAGCGGGACTCATACTATTTATAATGCCTTTGAATTTTTAAATTCTCCGGGGCAATTCTACTTTAACAAAACCACAAAAACGCTTTACTATTATCCGCGATCGGGTGAAAATATGGCTACTGCCAATGTCGAAGCTCCTGTGGTAGAGAAGCTTATAGATATAGCAGGAACCTCAACAACAAACAGGGTTAAGAATATAACCTTCCAGGGAATTACCTTTGCAAATACCGATTACGGACTTGTTAATGTCGCAGGCTCACGCGGCAAATCGACATGTCAGGCTTCACAAGCATTTATAGCATTTTATAATGACAATTGGCACAAAACCAAGTATGACCTTGTTGACACATTGCCCGGCATGATCAACGTAAGCAGCAGTGACTCCATCAATTTTATTGATAATGTAGTGAAGCATAGCGGTAATGACGGAATTACTATGGTAAACGATGTCATAAATTCAACTCTCATCGGCAACTATATAACCGACATCACATCAAGCGGTATGACGATAGGCCATCCGCAGCATGTTTACATCGGAAACGGAGGAAGCCGTGCAAAATATCCTACGGGCGTAGAAGGCGTATGCAAAAATATTACAATCTCCAATAATATGTTGTACGATATTAGCACTGCGCCCGGGTTCGGGGGATGCGCAGCCATAACGGCATACTTTGCGGATACAGTCAGTATAACTCATAACCACGTCCAATCGACAGCCTATAATGGTATCCACTTAGGGTGGGGATGGAAAGAATTTAAGGACTCCACTACCTGTAAAAATAATACCATAAGCTATAACCGTATTATCGATCCTTTGACCAGGCTCCATGACAGCGGTGGAATATACACCATAGGTCAGATGCCGGGGACGAACATTAATGAGAACTATGTTAAGGGAGTTCCTTCGAACGCCACCGGACCTACATATGGTTTACATAACGATGAAGGAACTGCTTACATAATTGAAAATGACAATGTACTTGATATTAGTCCGAACGTAACGTATACAATTAACTGTGAGGATTATGGTGACAAACATCATCTGACAATACTAAGAACATATGCAACGGTAAATAAAATGGGTAAAAATCCCCCAAATAGTACCATAGACACGCCGATTGCAGTTCCGGACAACGTATGGCCTCTGGCACAGTACAATGTATGCTTAAATTCCGGAATTCAGGAAGAATACCGAAACATTATACCCCAAAGCTTGCTTTCGGTGCAGGACTATGTATTCCCGGCGAGCTGCTTTGCAAGAGGGGGAGAGGATATAAGCATAAGGAGCAGCGGCAGCGCGGCGAACACAGTATGGTTTGCTCCCGCGGGAACGACGAGCTTTGCTGAAGGGCCTTCCATGACTAAGGCATCAGGAACTGCCACAACCATTTGTGCTCCCCAAGCGGCCGGAACGTACAAGCTGTGTGTAGTAAATTCATCAGGCACTAAGATAGGTGAATCAGCGGCACTCATCAGAGTGAGCGGATCAGCCTCACAGATCGAAGCGGAGAGCTACACCTCCCAGTCGGGTATCCAAACCGAAACCTGCAGTGAAGGCGGACAGAATATAGGATATATCGAGAATGGGGATTACGCTGTTTACAAGGGTATTAACTTTGGCAGCAACACTACCGGCTTTCAAGCCAGAGTAGCCAGCGGAGCCAGCGGAGGCAATATTGAAATCAGACTTGACAGTATTAACGGGCCTTTAGTAGGCACATGTGCGGTCACCGGTACAGGAGGCTGGCAGACGTGGGCCGATGCAAAGTGCAATATCAGCGGAGCCAGCGGAACA
Source organism: Anaerobacterium chartisolvens (assembly GCF_003337415.1). Classification (GTDB taxonomy): domain Bacteria; phylum Bacillota; class Clostridia; order Acetivibrionales; family DSM-27016; genus Anaerobacterium; species Anaerobacterium chartisolvens. Next base: position 96,671 of record NZ_QPJT01000014.1, read on the forward strand.
CATGATCTGTATCTTAAATTTACGGGAGGAAGCGGATACCTGTTCAACGTCAATTGGTTCCAGTTTATTAAAGAGAGTGTGAAGCCTGTCCTTGTAGGAGATTTAAACGGGGACGGAAGCGTTAATACAACCGATTATGCCCTGATGAAAATGTACATTCTTGGAACTATTGAGGATTTTCCGGTAGACAATGATCTGAAAGCGGGAGATCTGAATGGTGACGGAGTAATTGATTCACGTGACTTTGCCGTTTTTAAGCAATACCTTTTGGGCATTATATCGGAGCTGCCTTATTTAGGCTAATAATAGTGTACCCTTTACAGAACCCTATTTAGTAAATGCCTTCAACAAAGAAATAGCTTATTTGCAATCGATTCACCTTAATCGTTTGCTAGCCTGGTATAAACAAACAGCAGAATTGTATACAAGCTACAGCAAGTATGGCGGAATGAATGATTGCCTTTATGAATTGTATAAGCTAACAGGTAACAGCAACCATCTAGCTGCCGCACGTAAATTTGAATTTAGACGGAAAAATAGACTCTAATGGAATAGTTAACACACTTGATTTAATGCTGCTCAAACAATATTTACTGGAAATTATAGCCCGTTTTCCAGATGAGGCGTAAAGAACCTGACAGGCAGGCCAGATTGGCATATCCCGGCTTAATCAGAGCTTGAGTAACGGGGATGTCTGGGATATAGGCAGCCTCATGCAAGTATGAGGTTAAATGACGGGTGAATAACCAATTTGGGCGTAGACGATGAATGCTGTGATCAAAGCAGTTCTGCATAAAACGTAAAAGGAGGAAAAAAATGAGAAGAAATATATTGTCAATTCTTCTACTTATCGCCTTAGCTACTACGTTGTTTCAAATTACGCCTCTGAATAGAGTTACAGCGGCGGATGCCAGCATTACACTGGATGGAAACAATATTAAAAGCGGCAACGTCAACGGCCTTACCTTCAAGGGCTTCGGCGTGCTGAGCGGAAACAGCTCCAGCGCGCTTCTGATGGATTATAAATCCGAGCATCCGGAGAAATATGCGGAATTGCTCAAGATACTGTTTGGAGGAACGCGTCCTGTTATGACTCAAGTGAAAATTGAGATGGGAAACGACCGCAACAACTCCACAGGGCCCGATCCGTCCACTATGCGTCTGGAAAACGAAGCTGCAAATGTCAGGAGACACCCAGGATTTGAGCTTGCGGCCGATGCAAAAAGAGTGAACCCTGATATTAAGGTGAGCATCCTGCGCTGGAATGCTCCCGGCTGGGTAAACAACAATGACAAGGTTTATGCGTGGTATAAGAAAACCATTCTGGCCGCTTACCGCCAATACGGCTATATGGTAGATTATGTGAATCCCGGAGTCAACGAGCAGGGGCCGGATTTGACGTGGACCAAAGCCTTTGCAAACAGGGTTAAAACAGATAGCACAGGCTTTAACGACTCAACTGAGAAGGCTCTTTATAACAGCATTAAGGTTGTGATTTCCGATGAAGCCGGTTTAGGCTCCTTCGGCGGCAGCATGGTGAACGATTCCTCCCTTCGTGATGCAGTGACGGTCGCCGCATATCACTACAACACTGATGATAACAGCGCGGGCAATTTCAAGCAGCTTGCCGATCAATTTGACAAAGAGGTATGGAACAGTGAGGCACAGGCTACCTTTAGCAACACCTCCTTCCGTCCCAACAATAATATGAAGGATCCTACGGTGGCGGGCACAGGCATAGGGGGCATAAACGGCCCGCTTGAAATGGGAAACACTATTATAAAGGGATTTGTCAATTCACGGCGGACGCATTTTATCTACCAACCGGCTATTGGTTCCTTCTATGAGGGAGGACAATATTGCTTTAAGGAATTAATCAGCGCGCGTGATCCCTGGTCGGGATGGATGCACTATGACGGGGGACTTGTTATTCTGCGCCACTTTAGCTGGTTTGCCAATACCGGCTGGGAAAACCAAAGCAATACCGCAGGTATCTGGAGGGCGGTGCCTCAGTCCAGCTATACCGGCGCGACAGGCACCAACCCCATTAACGGACGGAACGGCACACCAAGCTATATGACAATGGCCTCTCCCGACAAGCTCAACTTTTCAACCGTTTTCATCAATGATAGTGAGTATTCTAAAACCTATACGCTCAAAACGGTAAACATGAGATATGCGGGCACACCCTCCCTTGAAGTATGGGAAACCCGTGCGGCCGATAAGGGAGCGGCCTTTAACAGCAGCTATATGAAATATCTTGGTAAGCTTGCCGCAAATAACGGTAGTTACACAATAAATGTAAAGCCTTACTCTATTGTGACGGTTACCACTTTGGACAACAACGGGAACGGGGAGTTTAAAGCACCGCTGCCGACAGAGGGCGAACGTACCGTGCTTGACACCGATATAACCGGTTCTGTGCAGGATACGGGCGACAATATACTATATGCCGACGATTTTGATTACTCCCGAAAAACCGTTCCTGTAATCGGAGCAGGAGGGAAAATTACGGGAACCGAGAGCTATATAAATTCCCGAGGCGGCTCCAAAAGTATAATTCCGCGATATACCAGCGACCGAAACGGTGCATTTGAGGCATATCTTCCTGACGGATCAGACAATTATGTTCTGCGCCAGCAGGTTGATCGATCCGCTATGGGGCTGGGAGGCACGTGGAATAACGGAAGCCCGATAACGGGCATTGGGGATAACAGATGGCTGAACTATAAAGCCAGTGTTGACGTTTCTTTTGAGCACAACAGCACCGAGGGGGGCGACAATTATGCCGCTATAGGAGCCCGGCAGCAGGGAGGCGGCAATTCACACTATATGAACGGTACGCCGTATTTCCTGAAATTCTGGTTTGACGGCGGATGGTCAATGTGGGTTGACGGCAAATCCGTAGCAAGCGGAAATGTAGTGAGTGGTTCGGGCGGAGTAAAAATAAACAATTTTATTACCGCCTATAACGCATGGCATAACATCGCAATTCAGGTTGCCGGCAACAAGGTTACTTCATATCTGGATGGCGTTGTCCTTGCCGACTATACCGATTCGAAGCCAAGACTTTCCGGACGTATAGATCTGGGAAGCGGTTATTATTATACCCGCTTTGATAACCTGAAGGTTGAAAAGGTTGACGGCTTTCCACCTTATTATTCGGAGCTGCTCGACAATCTTGAGATGCATGATCTGTCGGCTGCCCCGGCTGCCAAGCTTGTTTACGAAGGCGCGTGGGCCCATGCAAACGGCAAATCCATGTACAATTACCAGCGTTCCCTTTCCACCAGCCAGAGAGCCGGTGCTGTGCTTCAGTATACATTTATCGGCAACGGGCTGGATATTCTAGGCCCTAACGACGGATCGGCAAAGCTGGAGGTGACAGTAGACGGGAAGGTTGTCAACAGCTCGGCAGGTACAATGTCGTCCGGGGAATTTTACCAGACATTTACACTCCGCGGGCTTGATTATGGAAAGCATACCGTCAGCCTGAAGGTTGTGAGCGGAACTCTGGTTGTAGACGCTGTGGCGGTTATTTCAGATATAATCAAGTCACGGACGGCATTTTCGCACATTAGAGCGGAGAGCTACAACGCTCAGTCGGGAATCCAGAACGTAAGCAACTCAGAAGGGGGTGAGGCTGTAGGGTACATAGAAAACGGGGATTACACTGTTTACAAAAAAATTGATTTTGAAAGCGGTGCCACAAGCTTTCAGGCCAGAGTATCCAGTGCCACCGGCGGAGGTAAGATAGAGCTCAGGCTTGATGGCATTTCCGGGCCTGTGATAGGCACCTGTACCGTTCCCGGAACAGAAGATTGGCAGAATTGGATTGATGTAAGGTGTGATGTCAGCGGTGCAAACGGTGAGCATGACCTGTACCTGAAATATATCGGGGAAAGCGGGTACCTGTTTAATATCAGCGGGTTTATATTCGGGAAAGAAATTATCCCGGAAAAGCTGCTGGGTGATTTGAATTTCGATGGAAAAATAGATTCTATAGACTTCACCCTGATGAAAAAGCACATTTTGGGGCTGGAACTCCTTGAAGACCTGACACCGGCTGACTTAGACGGAAGCGGGGGAGTCAATTCACTGGACTTTTCCTTGCTCAAGCAATATTTACTGGAAATTATAAGTGAGTTTCCCGGAAAAGGTACATTATAAACAGGTAAAATATCAAATATTATATCTAAAGGCTTAAGGAAATTTAAATATCAAGAAAAAAATAATTGGAGGTAGGTTTATGAAAAAATTATGTAAGGCAATAGCTTTTTTGTTTATTGTTTCTCTATTTCTTCCGGCAATGTGTTATGCCGATAACCCGATGGTACAGACTCTTTATACCGCTGATCCTGCACCAATGGTGTATGATGACACTTGCTACGTTTTTACCACACATGATGAGGATACAATAGTAAACAACTTTTATACTATGAACGACTGGAGATGCTATTCCTCAAAAGACATGGTGAACTGGACAGATCACGGGTCGCCGTTGTCTTACAACACATTTAGCTGGGCTCAAGGCGATGCATGGGCAGGACAGGTTATCCAAAGGAACGGGAAGTTTTATTTCTACGTTCCCATGACCAGAAAAAATGCCGGGGGCGCGCGAGTAATCGGTGTAGCGGTGTCGGACAGCCTGACGGGGCCTTATACAGATGCTCTTGGAAAGCCTCTGATAACGAATCACGGGGCGCGGGACATTGACCCGACGGTATACATAGACAATAACGGACAGGCATACCTATATTGGGGAAACGGAAGCCTTTACCATGTGAAATTAAATCAGGATATGATTTCTTATTCGGGCGGTATTGTTGAGGCATCTCCCAAACCGACGAGCTTTATAGAGGGCCCGTGGTTTTACAAGCGTAATAACTTATACTACATGGTATATGCGGGAATGGGCTCGGGAGGCGAAGACATCCGCTACGCCACAAGCACAAGCCCTACCGGGCCATGGTCCTATAAAGGCGTTATAATGAATTCTAAAAACAGCTATACCAACCATCCCGGAGTGATTGATTATAAAGGGAATTCATACATGTTTTATCATACGGGCGAGTTGCCGGGGGGAGGCAGCTACCACCGTTCGGTATGCGTTGAACAGTTCAACTACAATGCCGACGGCACCATTCCAAGCATTCCCATGACTAAAAACGGCCCCGCACAGATCGGCAATCTGGACCCGTATGTTAAAAACGAGGGTGAAACAATTTGCTGGAGCTCAGGCGTTAAAACGGAAAAATGCAGTGAGGGCGGAATGAATGTATGCAATATCGACAACGGTGACTATATAAAGGTAAAGGGAGTTGATTTCGGTTCAGGTGCCACATCCTTTGATGCAAGAGTATCCTCGGCAACCAGCGGAGGGAATATTGAGCTTCGGCTTGACAGTCCGACAGGGAAGCTAATCGGAACCTGTGCCGTTTCGGGTACGGGAGGCTGGCAGACCTGGACTACTAAATCCTGCGACATAAGCGGTGCGTCCGGGGTACATGATCTGTATCTGAAATTTACCGGCGGAAGCGGCTCTCTGCTGAATCTCAACTGGTGGAAGTTTGGCGGAAATGTACCCGCCGAGCCAAAATCGGCTTTTGAAAAGATTGAGGGAGAAAGCTATGACGTTCAGTCTGGAATCCAGAGCGTAAGCTGCTCCGAAGGCGGAGAGGCAGTAGGATACACAGAAAACGGCGATTACACCGCCTATAAAAAAATTGATTTCGGCAGCGGGGCGACAGGCTTTCAGGCCAGAGTGTCCAGTGCTACCAGCGGAGGCAAGATAGAGATTAGGCTTGACAGCATCACCGGCCCTGTAGTAGGAACCTGTACAGTTCCCGGAACAGGCGATTGGCAGACTTGGGTCGATGTAAGGTGTGATGTCAGCGGCGCAAGCGGCGAGCATGATCTATACCTGAAATATACGGGCGGAAGCGGATACCTGTTCAACGTCAACTGGTTCACATTCAGCAAGGGAAGCATTCCTGAAAAGCTGCTGGGCGACTTAAATTCCGATGGGAAAATAGACTCCATAGATTTCACCCTGATGAAAAAGCACATTTTGGGACTGGAACTCCTTGAAGACCTGACACCGGCTGATCTGGACGGCAACGGTGGGGTCAATTCACTGGACTTTTCTCTGCTTAAACAATATCTGTTGGGAATTATATCAGAATTTCCCGGATAAAGCATATTGCTATGAGCTTTAATTATTCTTTAAGAAGGGAATGGTTAATTATGAAAAAGGGTTCAGCGATTTTTATAGGATTGGTTATGTTAATGGTATTTCAAATGACGGCATCTGCCGCGTCGTTTATGGATTATTTTAAGCCGATGCCCATTATAGAGGCTTTGTCCTCTTCCTGCTGGGGTGCCCCGGAGGTGGGCCCCCGCGATCAGTCAAACGGTCTGGAAGACAAAACCATGTCGAGGTATTGTTACTGGGATGGGGGAATAATTAAGGGGCCTGACGGCACGTATCACATGTTTGCCAGCCGCTGGAACCAGTCTGCCGGCCATAACGGATGGTTCGGCTCGGTGGCCGTTCATGCCACAAGCTCCAACCTATATGGGCCTTATACCGATAAGGGGCTGTGCTGGCCCAACGATCAGGGCGGCAAGGGTCATAATGTAGTTCCGTTCCAACTGAAGGATGGGCGGTATGCTATACTTGTCAGTGAAACCAGGCGTCCGGCCGACATTTTTGTCTCCAATTCTCTGGATGGGCCATGGTCAAAGCTGGGCAGCGTATCAATAGCTCAAAACTCGTACTCATCGCTTTATACCGCATCAAATGTGTACATTATGCTTCGTCCCGACGGGCGTTATGGCTTGATTGAAAGAGATGCCGTAATAGGTATTTCCGATAACGTTCTTGGGCCTTACGTTATTCAAGGTACCAATATTTATGCTAAAACGCCCGGCTGCCCGACGGTCAACATGGAAGATCCCGTTATGTGGTATAGCGGCGGCCTGTATCATATTGTTGCCAACAAGTGGGATACGCGTAAAGCATACCACCTCACTTCAGAGGACGGTATAAGCAATTGGAAGCTGGATTCAGGGTATGCCTACGACCCTACCGCGAATTTTTTACGCTATACCGATGGTACGGTTAACCGTTGGAACAAGCTGGAGCGTCCCAATGTATATATGGAGGACGGCCATGTGGTTGCGATGCTGCTTTCAGCGATAGATGTTGCAAAGGACAAGGACTTAGGCAACGACAGGCACGGCAGCAAGGTTATTGTTGTCCCGTTTGACGGTGCTGCCTTAGACGGAGGAATTACAACGCCTCCTGATCGCAGATCAGCCTTTACCAAGATTGAAGCGGAAAGCTACAATAATCAATCGGGAGTCCAAACCGAAACCTGCACCGAAGGCGGCCTGGATGTTGGGTATATTGAAAACGGGGATTATACCGTATACAAAAATATTGATTTCGGGAACGGAGCATTAGCTTTTCAGGCAAGGGCAGCTACCAGCACTCAGGGAGGAAATATAGAGATAAGGCTTGACAGCATTAACGGGCCTCTGGTTGGGACATGCCCTGTTGGTACAACAGGCGGCTTCCAGAATTGGGTTGACGTAAGCTGCAATATCAGCGGAGCAAGCGGAAAGCACGATCTGTACCTTAAATTCACGGGGGGAAGCGGGTATCTGTTCAACCTTAACTGGTTTCAGTTTACACAATCCGCCTTTTCACGGATAGAAGCAGAGAGCTACAGCGGCTTAAGCTCCTCAAGTATTCAGATAGCCGACACTCCCGACGGAGGAAAGAGTCTTGCTTATGTAGAGAATGGCAATTATGCTATATACGGAAAGGTAGACTTTGGAAGCGGAGCGTCATCCTTTAAGGCCAAGGTTGCAGCCGCAGGAACCACCAGCATTGATGTGAGGCTGGGAAGCTCGACGGGCACGCTTATAGGCACCTTGCCTGTGGCATCTACGGGGGGCTGGAATGAGTATCAGGATCAGAGCTGCGCCATAGACAAGGTTACAGGGATAAAGGATGTATATCTGGTATTCAAAGGCTCAGTTAATTTAGACTGCTTCTCATTTGCCGAGAAAGACGGCCCTGGCACGGTAACTCTGGGAGATTTGAATTCAGATGGCAAAATAGACTCAGTAGACTTCCTGCTTATGAAAAAGCACATTCTGGAGATGGAGGTGCTTTCTGATCCAGCATGTGCAGACTTAGACGGTAATGGAGCGGTTAACACGGTTGATATGCTGCTGCTCAAGCAATACCTGCTAGGGATTATAACGGGGTTTTAGGATAAGATGTAATGACAGCCTGACAAGATGACGACGTGGCTTATAGACTTATGCAGGTGCATCAAAGCAGGCTGTCGTTTGATTAAACTAAGAGAAGATTATTAAGGGAGGCTATATTATGACTTACAAATTTAAAAAGACAGTAAGCATGTATCTAATAGGTCTGCTATCATTTTCCTTTATATTTATTGCTCAGACACCTTTATCGGTGAATTCGGCAAGCGTTGAACTGATAAAGCAGTTTGATATGGAGCAGGTGAAAATAACAGATCCTTATTATGTAAATGCTCTTAACAAAGATGTAGAGTATTTAAGATCAATTGACCCCAACCGTTTGCTGGCTGGGTTTAAAAAAGCGGCAGGGCTGTCAACGTCCTACAGTAATTATGGCGGCTGGGAGAACAACACCCTGATTCAGGGGCACACAATGGGTCATTATATGACGGCACTTGCTCAGGCTTATAAAAACACCAAGTCTGACAGTACGGTAAACGCGGATTTAAAAAACCGTATTGATTTGATTATATCAGAGCTGCAGGCTTGCCAGAATAAAAACGGCAACGGATATTTATTTGCAACCTCATCAACTCAATTTGACGTTGTCGAAGGAAAGGTCTCCGGTTCAAGCTGGGTGCCATGGTATACAATGCATAAGATTATGACGGGACTTATTGACATTTACAAGCTGCAAGGGAATCCCGCGGCATTGACAGTGGCAAGCAATCTGGGGAATTGGATTTACAACAGGGCAAACTCATGGAATTCATCCACACAGGCAAGAGTATTGGGCGTGGAGTATGGGGGCATGAATGACTGCCTTTATGAGCTTTATAAGCTGACGGGCAACAGCAATCATTTGACCGCGGCGCATAAATTTGACGAAACGGCGCTTTTTAATACCATAGCGGCTGGAAACAACAATTTACCGGGCAGACATGCCAACACTACAATTCCAAAATTCATCGGAGCCTTGAACCGCTACAGCACATTAGGAACGAGTGAGGCCTCTTATTTGACTGCGGCACAGCAGTTCTGGACTATCGTACTCAGAGACCATACCTATGTAACGGGAGGTAACAGTCAGGATGAGCATTTCAGAGCCGCAGGGAAGCTCGATGCATACCGGGACAATGTAAACAATGAAACCTGCAATTCGTATAATATGCTGAAGCTTTCCCGAGAGCTGTTCAGAGCAACCGGCGATGTCAAATATGCCGACTACTATGAGAATGCATACATAAATGAAATCATGGCCTCTCAGAATCCTGAAACTGGAATGGCTACATACTTTAAGGCAATGGGTACGGGGTACTTCAAGGTATTCAGCTCGCAATTCAATCATTTCTGGTGCTGTACGGGAACGGGAATGGAAAACTTTACAAAGCTTAATGACAGCATTTATTTTAACAACGGATCGGATCTGTATGTAAACATGTACTTAAGCTCGACGCTGAACTGGAGTGAAAAGGGGCTTTCATTAACCCAGCAGGCCGATATACCTTTATCTGATACCGTAACCTTTACCATTAACAGCGCTCCTGCTTCCGCGATGAAGGTTAAATTCAGATCACCCTCGTGGATTGCTGCAGGCCAAAATGCCATAGTCAAGGTTAATGGCACTGCGGTTAACGTTGCTAAAGTAAACGGGTATCTTGATGTCAGCAGGGTTTGGAAGGCAGGGGATACAGTAGAGCTTACCATGCCTGCCGAAGTAAAGGTATCAAGACTGACTGACAACCGAAATGCGGTAGCCTTCACATACGGCCCGCTTGTATTAAGTGCCGGGCTTGGGACTCAGAGCATGACAACCCAGTCTCATGGGGTTTCGGTGTTAAAAGCCACCAGAAATGTATCCATTAAAGAAACTATAAATATAAATACGGCGGCAAGCCCAAGTATAGACGGCTGGGTTGGCAATATTAAGAATAATCTGGTTCGGATACCGGGAAAGCTGGAATTTGTCTTGAGAAATACCGATGAGGATAATAATTTGAAATTCACTCCTCATTATAAAAGGTATACCGACAGATATGGTATTTACTTTAAGCTTGGTACATATCAGGGCGATCAGCCTACAGATAATTTAATTGCCAATACCGGCTTCGAGTCAGGAAACACTACGGGATGGGCCGTTAATGGCGCGGGCTCAATTGCCGTATCAAATGCCCAGAAGCATTCAGGAACTTATAGTGTTCTGCATACCGGCAGAACCTCGTCATGGAACGGACCTATTTATAACATGACGTCCAGAGTAAAAAACGGCGAGACTTATACCTGTTCCGGGTGGGTAAGGCTGGATAATGCCGCAAGTGCTCCCGTTATAATGACTATCAAAAAAACCGATGACAGCGGAACCTCCTATACCAATATCGCTTCTTCCACAGCAAGCAACAGCTCCTGGGTTGAGCTTACGGGTAAATATACCTTGGATGTTGACGGAGGCTTAAGCGAGCTGAGTATATATTTTGAGGGGCCTGACAGCGGAATTAATTTGTATGTAGACGATGCTTCGGTTAAAGTTTATACGGGTGGCAGCGAGCAAAAATATGGAGATGTCAACGATGACGGAAGTATTAATACAACTGATTTTGCACTGCTAAAGCAGTATTTGATGGGAATGCAGGTGGATATAAATCTACAGGCGGCCGATTTGAACGGTGATAATTCCGTAACGTCAGTGGATTTTGCAATTTTAAAGCAATATTTGCTTGGACTTATAGAAGAGCTTCCATTAACTCCTTAAAATAATCCAAACGGCCGGACAAGATGCACACGCTGGTGTGCCTTTTCCGGCCGGAATTTGCTAAAGCCTGCCTGCCGACGTAAACAAAGCTGTGTGATATGATATTATATAGGATGCGATAAAGATTTTACAAACATAGAGGATATAATTGCTTACATCAAGTTATATCCTCCATGTAAAATCTTTATCGCTACATATATAGATTGTGAAAATATGCTTGTCCTGCGGGATAAAAAGGACTTTGACGGGAAACAAGCTCGAATGGGGGTAAAAAATGAGAAGACCATTGTTTATTCCTTTAATACTGCTGCTTGCAATATTGATGTCCGGCTATGGGACTTTAGCAGCAAATGGGGATAAGATTGTAGCAGTTTACTTTTACAGCCCCACCTGTGCTTCATGTGACGGGGTATCGGAGCTTCTTGAAAAATACGGCGAAATGCATGAAAATCTTGAACTTAGAAAATACGATATATCCGATTTGAGAAATAAAAGCCTTATGAACGATTACATTCAGGCTTATGGAGTCCCGGAGGAGGATGACGGTATCATTCCCATCATTTTCATAGGAGACAAGTATTTTGCTGATGTAGAGACAATAAGGAGGGGGCTTGAAACGGAAATAACCTCCCCGACAGCTAAAACCCTTGAAATTCAAAGCTCCGGCGCCGGCGGTTACCAAAAGGAGCTGGAGAGATTTAAGGGGCTTAAATGGGCAAGCGTGCTATTTGCGGGGCTGGTTAACGGAATAAATCCATGCTCAATGTCTATGCTGCTCTTTTTCCTGTCCCTTTTAACAGTAAAGCGGGTAAAAATACTGAAAATCGGGGTGTGCTTTGCTTTGGGCAAATTTTTAATGTATCTTTTGCTGGGAACAGCACTCTTCCGTTTTTTGTCATTCTTTAATTTCGCTGCCTTAAGTGGAGTAATAAAGGCATTGCTTGCAGTGACGCTGGTGATTTTAATCATTATGAACATGCAGGATTTTCTTGCGGCTAAGGCTGAAAGGTACGGCAGCATAAAGCTCCAGCTTCCCGAAAGGCTCAGGAAATTCAATCATGGCATAATTAAAAGGGTATCGGGATTTTCACGTCTGGACAGCGCGCTCTTCATAAGCTTTTTTCTTGGTGCTGCTATTTCGCTGGGGGAGTTTTTGTGTACAGGCCAGATATACTTAGCTGTCATAATAACAATTTTTCAAACCGCCCCGGATCTTGGCTCACAGGCACTGAGCTATCTTATTATATATAACCTCGGGCTGATATTGCCCCTTTTAATACTTACATTGGCAGTATATAAGGGGAGAGAGGTTTTTGATGTATCGGACGCAATAAGGGAAAGGCTTCATATTATAAAAATTATAAACATACTGCTGCTTTTTGTGCTGGGAGTTATTATATTTTTGTTCTTCTAATCTTAAATATAGAGGTGTAAGCCATATGCAGCCCAAAAAAATAATATTTATAGGCAAGGACGGCACAACCAGGCTGGAGTGCAGACTGAGCTCCCTGCCCTTAAATGAAGAAAAGGTAATAGAAAAAAGCATAGAATTGTTTAATGATTGTGAGCCATGTATCATTCATAGATCCTTTGCAGTAAAGAAGCTGCTGCTGAAAATTGAAGAATACTTTAATAAAATGCTTGCAGATGGCAACAGGCAAATATTCTGGGGAGATGTTCCGCCGGATATCAGAGCGCTTTTGCGTTTAAGTGAGGATGTGGCAACACTCAGGCTGGATTTATAAAGTATTGGAGGCGGGAGGTTTTTGTATTGTGAGGGTATTTACAAAAAAAAACGACATAACTCAAAGAAATATTCTATTTATAAATAGGTAGAATTAAGGTAAAATAGTATTACATAATTGATGAACATATTTTAATCCTTTAAAATCGCCCCTTTCTCAATTCATATAAGTAGTAAAGCTTGATGAGCATTGCCGTTTCCTTAATCCCCAAAACATCTCAAGGAAATGGCAGTGCTCGGCAAGAAATATGGCCATACAATTCTTTAACATTTCCTGATATGCATAAAAATACTATATTTTCAAAAAAAATTTAACTTATTTGAATAAAAAATTGACACAAGAAAGAACTGCTGTTTTAAATTCAGTAAAAACTTATGAAATTATTGTACCAATACCAAAAGGAATTACATTGAGTTAGGTCCTGCTACATCCTATAATTTGAATGACGCATGTAAACAGCTTTTTGCTAAAAAAAGAGCTGCAAGCAGGCACTACTAATTTTCTAATTTTGAGGAGGAGAGAATATGAAAATGCTTTCAAAATTTACTGCAGTGGCACTGGCTTTAACAATGCTGCTTTCGTTGGCTGCGTGCGGAGGCAACGCAAAGCCTTCGGGAGGAAATGAAGCGGAAGCTACAAAAGCTGAGGTAAAAGATCAGAAAAATGGAAGCGGCAAGAAGGTTGTTGTAGGCTTTTCCCAAATTGGTGCTGAAAGTGAATGGCGTACCGCCAATACCAAGTCTATCAAAGACGCCTGTGAAGAAGCCGGATTTGAATTAAAATTCTCCGATGCCCTGCAGAAACAGGAAAACCAGATTAAGGCTATAAGATCATTTATTGCTCAGAAGGTAGATTATATCGCATTGGCCCCTGTGGTTGAAACGGGCTGGGATACCGTTCTTAAGGAGGTTGCCGATGCAAAAATTCCTCTAATCCTTGTTGACAGATCTGTTAAAACAGCAGACGGAAAGGATGATCTCTGGATAACAAGAGTAGGGGAAAACTTCTATGAGGAAGGCAAGAACCTTGCAGAATGGGTTAAGAATAATGAAGAAAAGCTCGGATTTAAAGGTAAGGATACTGTAAACGTGTATCAGTTGGAAGGAACGGTTGGCTCCGGTGCTGCAATAGATCGCGGCCAGGCATGGGTTGATACCATGGAGGGCACCAAGTTCAAGACTATTAAGTCTCAAACGGGAGATTTCACCCGTGCAAAGGGACAGGAGGTTATGGAGTCGTGGCTTAAATCAGATAAGGGCAAGATTGACCTTATATATGCGCACAATGACGACATGGCTCTCGGTGCCATTTCAGCAATAGAAGCAGCCGGATTAAACCCTGGTGTGGATATTAAGATTGTATCTATAGACGGTGTTAAGGGTGCTTTTGAGGCAATGATCGCAGGCAAGCTTAACTGCGTGGCAGAGTGCTCGCCTCTTACCGGCCCTGTGCTGGTGCAGACTATTTCGGACCTTGAAGCGGGCAAGGAGGTTCCGAAGCTTACATATGCCAAGGAAGAAGTGTTCCCTGCTGAGAAGGCTGCAGAGATATTGCCAAGCCGCCAATACTAAGATACTAATAATAGAAATTTAAAGATATGATTTTTAAGAGCCGCTCCGTATTGGGGCCCCTAAAAGGGGCTCCGGGAGTGGTTTTGTATAATAGGGCGTATTCAAACAATGAAGGGGGAGGTCAAGGGATGGCTGGAAATGAACCTATCCTTAGAGCGGTTGGGATAAGCAAGTCTTTTCCGGGCGTAAAAGCGCTTCACGATGTTAATTTTACACTATGTGCAGGGGAAGTGCATTGCCTGATGGGAGAAAACGGCGCGGGAAAGTCTACGCTTATTAAGGTTTTAACCGGGGTTGAGAAAATAGATCACGGAGAAATTTATCTTGAAGGGAAAAGCATACTTCCCAAAACACCTTTAGAAGCACAAGCTTTTGGAATCAGCACGGTATATCAGGAGATCAACCTATGCCCAAATCTTTCTGTGGCTGAGAATATGTTCATCGGCCGTGAGCCTGTAAGCGGGTGCGTTATTAACTGGAAGGAAATCAATAAAAGAGCACAGGCCGCTCTTTCAAAGCTTAATGTAAAAATTGACGTAACCCAAAGCTTAGACACTTATTCGGTAGCTATACAGCAAATGGTGGCCATTGCCAGAGCATTGGATGTCTCATCAAAAATTCTGATACTGGATGAGCCGACTTCCAGCTTGGATAGAGACGAAATTGATAAGCTTTTTGAAGTGCTGAGAAGGCTGAAGGAAGATGGAATAGGAATTATCTTTATCACGCATTTTTTAGATCAGGTATACGAAATTTCAGACAGGATAACCGTTTTAAGAAACGGGGAATTAGTAGGAGAATATGAGACCTCGGAATTGCCCAAGGTTCAGCTCATAGCAAAGATGATAGGCAAGGAATTTGATGTGCTTACAAGCTTTAATAAAGGCAATGCGGCATCCGCAAAGGGTTGTGAAGAGGACTCCTTATGTAATGATGCGGCATTTATAAAGGCCGCAGGCTTAGGCCGTCAAGGAGGCATAAGTCCCTTTGATCTGAGCGTCAGAAAGGGGGAGGTTCTTGGCTTCGCAGGCCTTCTTGGTTCAGGGCGTACAGAAACGGCAAGAGTTCTTTTTGGTGTTGATAAGGCAGACAAGGGTGAGCTATACATCAAAAACAAAAGGTCTGCAGTCGCTTCCCCAATGAATGCAATTAAGAATGGAATGGCATTCTGCCCTGAGGACAGAAAGAGAGAGGGCATTATGGGAGACCTTACCGTGAAGGAAAACATAATAATCGCGCTACAGGCAAAAAGAGGAATGGGAAGATGCATTTCCGCCAAAGAGAGGGAGAAGCTGGCAGACAAGTTCATAGAGCTGCTTAGTATAAAGACCTCCGGACCCGACCAGCTTGTTAAAAACTTAAGCGGAGGCAACCAGCAAAAGGTAATTCTGGCAAGATGGCTTGCCACCGACCCTGAGCTTCTGATTCTGGATGAGCCGACAAGGGGAATTGATGTCGGAACAAAAACAGAAATACAAAAGCTGGTAGTACGGCTGGCAGAAGAGGAAATGGCAGTGATTTTTATATCCTCTGAGCTGGATGAAGAGCTTCGGACCTGTGACAGGATTGCGGTATTCAGAGACAGGCAGAAAATAGCCGAGATATCCGGGGAGGACTTAAACCAGAACTGTATAATGCAGACAATAGCAGGAGGGCAAAAGCATGCATGATAGATTGAAGCTAATAACAAAATCAAAGCTGTTCTGGCCGTTGATGATACTGGTGTTAATGATAATTTTTAATATTATATTCGTAGATGATTTTTTAAGTATAGAATTTAAAGACGGGCACCTGTTCGGAAGGATTATTGATATAATTAACCGCGCCGCGCCTCTCATGCTTTTAGCAATGGGCATGACTCTGGTAATTGCCACAGGAGGAGTGGATCTTTCGGTGGGATCAACTGCTGCAATATCCGGCGCTCTTGTTTGCTCTCTTATTGGAGGGAATTTTGACGGAACAGTCCAGAATCCGTTTATTATTGCAATTATTGCGGCGTTATTTGTATCCATATTAGCAGGTGCATGGAACGGCTTTTTGGTAGGAAAGCTGGGGATACAGCCTGTTGTGGCGACGCTGATACTGTATGTTGCGGGAAGAGGAATAGCACAGCTTATAACGGGAGGGCAGATTATTACTGTTTATTATAAGCCGTATGCATACTTAGGAGGATTTGCTCCGGGCATACCCATACCCTTCTCAATTATTATTGCTGCCGTTGTGCTGGTAATTGTTTTACTTGCCTTAAAGAAAACGGCATTGGGACTGTTTATTGAATCGGTGGGCGTAAACTCCGTTGCAAGCAGGTTTACCGGCATCAGTGTAGTAAAAATAAAGTTTTTAGTATACGCCTTCAGCGGGCTGTGCGCGGGTATTGCAGGCTTAATCATCAGCTCAATGATAAGGGCGGCAGACGCAAATAATGCCGGCTTAATGTCAGAAATGGATGCCATCCTTGCCGTCGCAATTGGAGGAACCTCCATGGCTGGGGGAAGATTTTCTCTTGGTGCCAGCATGATTGGGGCGCTTATTGTTCAGAGCATTACAACTACCTTGTATGCTGTAGGTGTTTCGGCACAGGTACTGCCATTAATCAAGGCTATAGTGGTAATTGCTATATGCTTTGTTCAGTCGGAAGAGCTGCGGCACAAGTTATCTGGAATATTTTCAAAAATAGGAGGGGCAAGGAATGAAAAAGCCACAGTTAAGCTCTAAGCATGTACCTCTTGCTATTACTGTTTTATTGTTTGTTGTGCTGTTTACAGCGGGAGCTGTAAAATATCCCGCCTTTCTTTCAATGCAAGTATTTTTCAACCTTTTTATAGATAATGCGTACCTTATAATATTGGCTATCGGAATGACGTTTGTTCTGGTTATAGGCGGCATTGATTTGTCGGTAGGCTCGGTGCTTTGCCTGGTGTGTATGGCATCGGCACATCTTGTAGAAAACAAGGGAATGAATCCTTATGCCGTAATGGTGCTTATGGTTTTAATAGGAGCGGTATACGGACTTATACAGGGAAGCCTTATACAATTTTTTAAAATGCAGCCTTTCATTGTAACGCTTGCAGGTCTATTTTTTGGCAGAGGTGCGGCGGCTTGGATTAGTATTGAAACAATTAATATAACAAATAAAACCTATAATGACATTGCACATTACAGAGTTCACCTCTGGGGAGATAATTTTATATCAATTGGTGCCGTCATTGCACTTGTTGTGCTTGTATTGGCAATTTATATAGCCCATTATACAAAATTCGGGCGTTCGGCGTATGCCATTGGAGGGAATGAAAGCTCTGCAATGCTTATGGGATTGCCTGTGGCGAGAACAAAGGTGCTGGTCTATACCTTAAGCGGGGTTTGCTCTGCACTCGCGGGAATTGTATTCAGCTTCTATATGCTTTCAGGGTATTCACTTCATGGCCAGGGCATGGAGCTTGACGCTATTGCCTCCGCCGTTATAGGAGGAACATTGCTGACAGGAGGAGTGGGCTATGTTATTGGAAGCCTGTTTGGAGCATTGACGCAGGGGATTATTCAAAATCTCATTATGTTTGACGGTACACTGAATTCTTGGTGGACTAAAATTGTAATAGCCGCGCTGCTTTGCGTTTTCATTATCATTCAAAGGCTTCTGGTGGCGAGAAGAGACTCACAAAAAGCAAAGGGCAATGTCAAGACAGCCTTGTAGCAAAAACGTGAGGTACACTGTAAAGAGAAAATAAAAATTATATCGGAGATGGAGGCAGGAGTACCTTTTAAATTAAAGATAACAGTGCGGCAATGCATGAAGACCGCCTTACTAAAGATACGGGCAGAGCCTGGCAGTGAAGCCGCTGGGGTGTCTGTTCTTATTCCGAGGGAGAGATGGAACTGTGTATAAAGTGTTTCTTGTTGATAATGAAATCACAATCCGTGAAGGTATTCGCAGCAGCGTCAAGTGGGAGGATACTGATTTTACCTTATGCGGAGAAGCAGCCGATGGCGAGAGTGCACTGCCGCTGATTCAGGAAATGAAGCCGGACATATTGATTACGGATATTAAAATGCCATTTATGGATGGATTGCAGTTGAGCCGCATTGTAAAAAAAAATATGCCATGGATAAAAATCATAATTATCAGCGGGCATAATGAGTTCGATTTTGCGAGAGAGGCTATGCGCATCGGAGCATCAGAATACCTGTTGAAGCCCATAGGCTCAGAAGAGCTGATTGAGTCGCTGAACAAGGTTATGCGTCAGATTCAAAATGAAAAAAAGGAACGGGAGAATGTAGAAAAAATAAAAAAGCAGCTTGAGCAGAACGCCCCCCTTTTCCGGGACGAGCTTTTAAGTGAGCTGGTATTGGGAATAATCCCTCCTGAGAAGGCTGTTGACAAGTGTGCCTGCTTCAATATCAATATTATATCCGCATTCTACCTGATAGAAATTATTGAGTCGGAAATCAAAAAAAAAGACCCAATAGAAATGGAATATTCGGAGCTTCTGCGATGTGAGGTGTTGATAAACAACGTTGCGGCAGAGAGCAGCGAGATACTCAAGTTTAAGAGGGGACCGGGTAAAATAGTCATTATAGTAAAAGGTAATAGCCCTGAAGTTTTGGAGGAAACTGCATATGGATTGGCGCAATCCATAAAGTATGAGGTGCAAAGGAATACCTCCTGTGTGATTGATATTAGTATAGGAAGTGCAAGAGAAGGGATTCAGGGTATTACAGAGTCCTACAAGGAAGCAGACTCAATAAAGAATTACCGGCATATCTACGGAAGGAACAAAATTCTCGGAATTAACGATATCAAGCCTGTAACAGGAGGGAAAAAGGAATTTATCAAAATTGATAAAAATGATGTCTGTGATTTTTTAAAATATGGACTAAAATCTGATGTTGGGCTTTTTGTCAAGCAATATATAGATGATTTTAATGATGTGGAAATGAGTTCACTCCTGTATATATATTACGTGTCTTTAGATGTTGTATTAAAATCCTCAAGGTTTATCGGCGAGCTGGGAGGAAGTATGGAGCAGCTAATGCCGGAAGTGGCCCGGCTGGAGAGCTTCGTTATAGACATTGATTCAATGGAAAAATTTAAGGAAATGATGGAAAAGGTGCTGAATAAAGCGTTTGAATTTAGAGATGTCCGGGTAGAAAAGAAATATTACAGCACAATTAATAAAGCCAAGGAATACATACAGAATAATTTTTCAGATACCAACATTTCTCTTAATTCTGTTGCTTCATATGTAAATGTAAGTCCAAGCCATTTCAGTACTATATTCAGTCAGGAGACGGGAGAGACTTTTATAGAACACCTGACAAAGACCAGAATAAGAAAAGCAATGGAGCTCTTGAAAACCACGTCATTAAAATCATCCGAAATTGCGTATAGTGTGGGGTATAATGATCTGCACTATTTCAGCTACATTTTTAAAAAGGCCATGGGAATGACTCCAAAGGAGTTTAGGAATGAGGTGTAAGCAGCGAAAAAAAGAGATTTCCCTTTATTCAAAAAAAATTGACATAAATTCGAAAGATAATTAACTTATTTTTTTTTATATGCATGATATAATTTATATAGATATGTCTTATATTTTAGAAAAATAGGGGGAGGGGTGAAAGCGAAAATCAAATTTATTAACAAATGCCGATATCTTCCGTTAAAAAATCTATTCAAATCTTGTTGCAACAATAAATTATACCCTCATAAATAAATTAATCCCAACACTGATAACGGCAAAGCTGTAAGCTGTATCGACACCTGTCTTTATATCTATTCGTTATAGAAATAATATTTGTCGCTATTTCAAAACTAATTCAAACTCTACACCGGCAATGTAACAAATTACTCTTTAAGACATTTTTTCAACAAGGATGAAGCAAAAATGTGAATCCCTTTAATACCCTTATAAATAAAGCTTCGTAGTTCTAAGGAGCGTATAAAGCATGGAGAGGAGGGAAAAAGCATGGGCTTACCAAGGACTGAAAAGTCCATTACTGCTGCTTAAGCAGTACCTGCCGGGAACCATAATTAAATATTATTTTATATGAAGGGGGGAAAGTTATGTCAAAAAGAGTAGCAAGACCAATTGGAGTAATATTGGTCTGCTTGATGGCAGTATCGCTGATATTTGCCTTACCGCCTCCGGTTGAGGTTTTGGCTGCAGGAGAGGCTACGGTTAATTTATCGGCACAAAAGCAAGTGATACGCGGCTTTGGTGGAATGAACCACCCCGCCTGGATTGGAGACTTGACGGCAGCCCAAAGAGAAACGGCGTTTGGAAATGGAAGCGGGCAGTTGGGTTTTTCTATTTTAAGAATCTTTATAGATGACAACAAAAATAATTGGAGCAGAGAGGTGGCGACTGCAAAAAAAGCTATTGAAAAGGGAGCACTGGTTTTTGCTTCACCGTGGAACCCTCCAAGCAGTATGATTGAAACCTTTACCCGTAATGGAGTTGCAAATCAAAAACGGCTCAGATACGATAAATACGCTGCATATGCACAGCACCTTAATGATTTTGTTGCATATATGAAGAATAATGGCGTGGAGCTGTATGCTATTTCTGTTCAAAACGAGCCTGATTACGCACATGATTGGACGTGGTGGACTCCACAGGAAATACTCAATTTTATGAAAAATAATGCCGGTTCAATTAATTGCAGAGTAATGGCTCCCGAATCATTCCAATATCTCAAAAATATATCCGATCCTATTTTAAATGACGCTCAGGCACTTGCCAATATGGATATCCTTGGCGCTCACTTTTACGGCACCAGTGTAGGTAATATGCCTTATCCTCTTTTCCAGCAAAAGGGAGCGGGAAAAGAGCTGTGGATGACAGAGGTATATGTGCCGAACAGTGACAGCAACTCCGCCGATCGCTGGCCTGAAGCGTTAGATGTTGCATATAATATGCACAATGCTTTAGTAGAGGGGAATTTTCAGGCATATGTATGGTGGTACATCCGCAGAAGCTACGGCCCTATGAAGGAGGACGGCAATATAAGCAAGCGCGGCTATATGATGTCGCATTACTCAAAATTTGTTCGCCCCGAGTATGTGAGGATTGATGCAACCAAGAATCCTAATACCAATGTTTACATATCTGCTTATAAGGGCGACGACAAGGTGGTCATTGTTGCAATCAACAGGAGCACCTCCGCAGTAAACCAAAACTTTATCCTTCAGAATGGGACAGCATCCAAAGTATCCTCATGGCTGACCGACAGCAGCAGAAGCATGGCGGCCAGATCAGACATTAATGTGTCAGGAGGCTCCTTTACTGCCCAGCTTCCCGCACAAAGCGTTACAACGTTTGTAGGTGAACTGGGAGAGGTTAAACCTCCGGAACCAATAGATGCTTATACACGGATAGAAGGAGAGAGCTATGATACCCAGTCTGGAATCCAGAACGGAAGCTGCTCTGAAGGCGGAGAGTGTGTTGGGTATATAGAAAACGGTGACTATACCGTTTATAAAAGGGTTGATTTCGGCAGCGGTGCTAAAAGCTTTCTGGCCAGAGTAGCCAGTGACACCAACGGAGGCAATATAGAGATCCGGCTTGACAGCATTAACGGTACTTTAGTAGGAACGTGTGCTGTACCCGGGACGGGCGGTTGGCAGAATTGGGCTGATGTAAAGTGCAATGTCAGCGGTGCGAGCGGGGAGCATGACTTATACCTGAAGTATACGGGTGGCAGCGGATACTTATTCAACGTTAACTGGTTCACATTTAGTGCAGGAATCAGTACGGTAAGCTTGGGTGATCTGAATTCAGATGGGAAAATAGACTCAGTAGACTTCCTGCTGATGAAAAAGCATATCCTTGAGCTGGAGCTGCTTGCTGATCCTGCATGTGCCGATTTAGACGGTAATGGGGCAGTCAACACCGTTGATATGCTGCTGCTCAAGCAATACCTGCTGGGAATTATAACTCAATTTCCTGCATAAGGAGCGGAACAAGCCTACTGTACTTGCGGAAGCTTTAAATTCACGTGAAGGACATTATTTGAAATAGGGAGTGAAGCTTTATGAAAAGGTCAATAAAGAAAAGCATAGCTATTATTATGGCCTTGCTTTTAACATTATCATTGTCAGGCACTTTAGTAAGTGCAGCAGCAAATCCTAACCCGACATGGTATGTAGACGAACCGGTGATTTTTCACGGAGAGTGCAAGCCATACGATTACTATGGCGCTAAAGATCCCACTATTGTTTACTATGAGGGCAAATACCACGTATTCTATACGGGGGCCAATCAAGGAGGAGGATGGCAGACGCTTTATACCTCCGCAAGCACCATAGCGGGATTAAAGGGAGCGCCGCGCACATATATGAGTAAAATAGGGGAGAGCTATTTCTGTGCTCCTGAGGTGTTCTATTTTGAGCCTCATAAGCTATGGTATCTTGTATACCAGGACGGAACCTATGGAGCGGCTTATGCCACAACCTCGAATATAGCTGATCCCAACTCATGGTCGGGTCCGAAATCCTTTGGAATATCAGGTAACATGGGATGGGATTACTATATTATATGCGACGACCAATATGCATATATGTATAACACCCCCAGTGATGGATCAGGAAATCTATATGTGCGCAGGACTTCTCTGGAGAATTTCCCCAGAGGATGGGGAGCGCCTTCGGTTTCTATAAGAAGCACCTTTGAAGGTGCGGAGATATATAAGTCGCTTGCCGACGGACAATATTACCTGCTCATTGAGGACATGAAGGATGGACGGTATTATGAATTATGGACATCTTCAAGCGCAGGCGGGCCGTGGACACAGGTCGCAGAAAAATGGGCATGGAGGGGCAACCTTTCCTATAATGGCAGCAGGTGGACAACCAATGTTTCGCATGGTGAGTTAATACGTGCAGGGTACAACCAGAAGCTAGAAATTAATGACATCAACAAGGTGGATTTCCTCATCCAGGGTACCCTCAGCTTATCGGGTGACTACCAGAAGCTTACATGGGATCTGGGACTTATCAGGAATTACGAAGGCAGTCCGGATACGCCCGTTACTCCGAGATCGGCATTTACGCAAATAGAAGCAGAGAGCTACAACAGCCAGTCGGGAATACAAAACGGAAGCTGCTCCGAAGGCGGAGAGTGTGTGGGGTATATAGAAAACGGGGATTATACCGTTTATAAAAAGATTGATTTCGGCAGCGGTGCGACAAGCTTTCAGGCCAGAGTGTCCAGTGCTACCAGCGGAGGCAATATAGAGATAAGACTTGACAGCATTAACGGTACTTTAGTAGGAACCTGCGCTGTGCCGGAGACGGGCGGCTGGCAGAATTGGGTTGATGTAAAGTGCAATGTCAGCGGTGCGAGCGGAGAGCATGACTTATACCTGAAGTATACGGGTGGCAGCGGATACTTATTCAACGTTAACTGGTTCACATTTAGTACAGGAGGCAGTACGGCAGTCTTGGGTGATTTGAATTCAGATGGGAAAATAGACTCAGTAGACTTCCTGCTGATGAAAAAGCATATCCTTGAGCTGGAGCTGCTTGCTGATCCTGCATGTGCCGATTTAGACGGTAATGGGGCAGTCAACACCGTTGATATGCTGCTGCTCAAGCAATACCTGCTTGGG
>NZ_QPJT01000014.1:120712-135719 GCF_003337415.1 Anaerobacterium chartisolvens
TTGAGCTGGAGCTGCTTGCTGATCCTGCATGTGCCGATTTAGACGGTAATGGGGCAGTCAACACCGTTGATATGCTGCTGCTCAAGCAATACCTGCTTGGGCTTATAACCGAGTTCCCGGGATAGACTTTGTATAATTTTTATTTTAAAATTAAAGGAGAGAAAACTATGTTAAAAAAGATGAAAAGGTTGTTAATTTTAAGTGTGGTTTGTGTGATGATTTTAACCTCAGGAGCTATTACTGTATTTGCCGATTACCCTATATTTTATCAGCGATATACCGCTGATCCATCCGCCTTGGAGGCAAATGGAAGGCTGTATCTTTACTGCTCGCATGATGTATATGATTCGAGCCGTCCGGGGTATATAATGAATGATATTACCTGCATATCCACAGATGATCTGAAGAACTGGACCGACCACGGCGAGGTTTTCAAAGCGTCAGGCTGGGCTGGGCTGTCATGGGCTCCTTCAGTTGTTGCTAAAAACAATAAATACTATATGTATTATGGAAATGGCGGCGGAGGCATTGGAGTTGCTGTAAGTGACAGTCCAACAGGGCCTTTTAAGGATGCATTAGGTAAAGCATTGGTAACCAACAGTACTCCTGGTGTAGATGCGCCCAGCGGTTTTTGGTGCTTTGACCCGGGTGCCTTTGTTGATGATAATGGACAGGCATATCTGTTTTTTGGCGGAAATGGACAGTCAAATATCCGGGTAGTCAAACTAAACAATGACATGATAAGCATAAACGGATCTGCATCCAAGCTTAGTGCTCCCCGCTTTTTCGAGGCTGCGCATCTTCATAAATATAAAGGAAAATACTACTTCACCTATTCCAGCGATTTTTCTCAAGGGGCGGCCACTATAGAGTACATGGTCAGCGATAGCCCAACGAGCGGATTTCAGCACAAAGGAACTGTACTGGCAAATCCTCCTCAAAATGAAGGGAACAATAATCATCAATCGATAGTTTCATATAAAGGGAATTGGTATATTGCGTACCACAACAGGGCCCTTGCGGCAGCTAACGGTGCTCCTGCGGGTGATGCAAGAACATATCAGAGAAACGTGTGCTTAGACCGCATGGAATATAATACTGATGGGACAATAAAAAAGGTTACTATTACAACTAACGGACTGACCCAGTTAAAGAGTGTAAATCCTTATATTACCAATGAAGCAGAAACAATGGCTGAGGAATACGGTATTCAAGTGGAGAACTCTACTGAAGGCGGACGCTGTGTAGGGTATATTCAAAACGGAGACTGGGTAAAGGTAAAAGGGGTTGACTTTGGAACGGGTGCGACATCATTTGAAGCAAGGGTAGGCTCGGCAACCAGCGGAGGAAACATAGAGCTCCGGCTTGACAGCCCGACCGGAAAGCTGATTGGTACCTGCGCTGTTTCAGGCACAGGCGGCTGGCAGACTTGGACAACAAAAACATGCAATGTGAGCGGTGCAACAGGCGTGCATGATTTATACCTTAAATTTACAGGAGGAAGCGATTATCTGTTTAATATTGATTCATGGAAGTTTAAAGCACAATCCGATCCCGAATACCTTGTTGGAGATCTCAACGGAGACGGAAGTGTCAATACAACGGATTATGCCTTGATGAAAATGTACCTTCTTGGGTCCATTGACGTTTTCCCGGTAGAAAACGGTATTAAAGCAGCGGACTTAAACTCTGACGGTGTAATTAATTCACTGGATTTTTCCATCTTTAAGCAGTACCTACTGGGAATTATAACTAAGATTCCAGTATAAAATGACGGAATAATCTGCTCTTAAACAGGTAAAGTGACATGGAAGCAAGTCACTTTGGCACAAAAATTGGGCCTTGCGGCGCAAAAGAAATTTATCCGGCAATTAATTGCCGGATAAATTTTTGCGCCGCAAGGCCTTTTGTTGTAGATAAAGCAAGGTATACTCAGGCCTAATGTTCATTTCTGGTTAAATACTAATTGTCTGATATATGGTACCAATTTAAGAAATAGCATACATTTGTATTATATATATTGTTTATTTTTATATATATGTTGACATTATACATAACAATGATATAATAATTTGGCAAATGCCTATTTGCCAAATTATTATAAAAGAGAGAGGTTTTGCATGGGCTGTGTAAATGCAGAAATTATGTTGACAGAGACAGCCTCATGGAGGAATTAGGATGTCTAGCCTAAAAAAAAGTCTAAACCTATATCAGGGTATCGGAATTTTAGTCTCCACCCTGTTAGGCTCTGGGATATTTCTAATACCAGCAATTGTATCTTCAATTGCTGGTACTAAATCTGCGGTATCTTGGTTATTAATGATTTTAATAATACTTCCAATAGCCCTCACATTCAGCAGCCTTGGTATAGTATATCCCAATGCGGGAGGAACTGCATTTTTTATAAGAAATGCTTTTGGAAAAAGGTTTGAAAATTTTACATCATGGTTATATTTATCAGTAGTAAGCATAGGCCCGCCAGTAGTTATTATTACTGGTGCAAACTATCTAGGGAGTATTATTAACGCCAATAAAACGGGGGTATTTATTATCTCTGTGGGAATGTTATTAATTATGCTTTTAATCAACTTGCAGGGCATTGAGTTGACAGGAAATATACAGACAATTATATCAATTGTAATTGTAGCTGTAATCTTAATAATGGCGATATTTTCGCTGGCAAAAGAGCCCTTATTAATTTTAAAAAACACTAATTTTAAGTTAGAAAAGGGTGATATTTCTATTATTTTGGAGTCAATGGGAATAGTATTTTGGTGTTTTGTAGGAATAGAGGCGTTGGCTCATTTAGCACCTGAATTCAAAAATATAGAGAAGGATTTTCCGAAAACTGTTATAATAAGTATACTATTAGTTGGATTCCTTTGTCTGCTGTTAAGTCTGATAGTGCTGCAATACCATGCATATGGCAATGAAAGTTTAAATGCTGGCTATGTAGCATATATAATAAATATAATGATTGGGGGCTATGGCAAGAATTTTGCAAGTATATTAGGTTTTATTACATGTTTTGCAACAGTAAATGTATATATTTTAAGTTTCTCAAGGCAGATACTAAGTATGAGCCAAAACAAGGTGCTTCCCGCCTTTTTTTTAAAAACAACATCGAGAAATGTGCCTATAAATGCTACTATCCCTTGCTTTTTATTAGTTCTTATTACTATCGCAGCGAAATTTGCTTTAAATATTAACTTAAATGAGCTAATACTTTATGCAAATGGAATTTTTATATCTGTATATTTGCTTGCATCTGTTTCTGGTTTAGTATTGCTTAGTGGTTTTAAAAAGATTATTGCTTTGCTGGCAACCATTTTTTGTTTATCTATACTGATGTGCATTGGAACAAAAGCCATATACGCAATAATCGTTCTGATATTCTCGGTTTTTTGGGATTATGCCCGTGAGCTATACCTTTCATCTCAAGAGAAGACGCGGAATTTTTAAAGCAAACGAGAGATGCTGGGCTGAATAAAAATAGAAAGTCATATGAACCAAAGAGATTGAAAGGGCAATTAAAAAACTTTCAATCTCTTTAATAATTTTTTGGCTACAAGTTTTATCTTTTACACCTTTTCCACAGCTTCTATTGCCTTTTTGGCGAAATCCTGTGCATTTTTTAAATCATCGGAACTTGGGCGCTTGCGGTTAAAAAATAAAAAGAATTTTCCGGGACATACAAACGACTCGGGAAGAACGTTGATTCCTTTGGACTCCAGAAGCTGGCGCATTATTTGAATACCGCCCTCAGGGCTTCCAGCAGTGCCGAAAAGGGCTACATTTTTTACCTTCCCCGTATCAAGGGTTTGTATGTATTCCTGCATTTTAGGGTCTATTTTACCGGCGTAGATACCCGCTCCTAGAAAAACGAGCTTGATATTTTCATCGGGATATGCAGGAGGAACAGACTCTGCGGTGTGCCCTGCTGTCTGGGCTATAGCCTCAGCTATCTTTTTTGTGTTTCCGCCTCTCGTATGATACATGACTTTAATTTTCATGGCAAGCATCCTCCATTTTTAGTAAGGTTTTTTTCATTATATCCCATGAGAAGGGTTTAAACAATGGCTGGGGAATATTTTAACAATGCCATATGCTTTTAAGAAGGATATCTCATGGAGGATAACAGCAAAAAAGCCTCATTTTAGAGAGGAGCAGATTGAAGAAATAAATGTATTGGAGTATACTAAATTGTATAGTTAAAAGGAATGTGAACACGACAAAGAATGGAAGCGGGATACGGTATGGATTTTAAAAATAAGGTCTGTGTAGTTACAGGAGGGGCAAATGGAATCGGGCTTTGTATTGTAAACGAATTTGCTGCAAGGGGTTCAAGAGTGGCCTTCATAGACATGGACAGGGCGGCTGGGGAAAGAGCTGTAAAGATCATAAAGGAGAAAGGCGCTCAAGGTCTGTTTTTTTACGGAGATATTGCAGAGAAAGAAGTTATAGAGAGCTTTGCGGATAGGGTTATAAAAACTTACGGGGAAGTGGACTTCCTTATTAATAATGCGTGCTTAAGCCGGAGAGGAATAATCACAGGCTGTAAATGTGATGATTTCAACTATGTTCTGAGAGTGGGAATAACAGCGCCGTATATGCTTTCAAAACTGTTTCTAAACCACTTTGCACCAAAGGCTGCCATTGTAAATATATCCTCTACAAGAGCCGCCATGTCACAGCCGGATACCGAAAGCTATACGGCGGCAAAAGGGGGCATTTCGGCACTGACACATGCTTTAGCCGTAAGCCTTGCGGGAAAGGTGAGGGTAAACAGTGTGAGTCCCGGCTGGATAGATGTTTCTGCAAACTTAAGTGATGATTATGAAAGCAGACACAGCACTGCCGACAAGAACCAGCACCCTGTACATCGTGTAGGCAGGCCTATTGATATAGCGCGCACGGTAATGTTTCTGTGCGATGAGGACAACGGCTTTATCAGCGGTGAAAATATCACAGTTGACGGGGGAATGACCAGGCAAATGATATACAGCGGTGACTGCGGATGGATCTATTCCGGATAAGGAAGAATGAATTTGAAGCCCTGTAGGCTTTAGGGGACTGGTTTTATAAGCAAGGCTATAAAAATTCCTGTAAAGTATTATGATATTATGTTACAATATAAAGGAAAACAGACAGAGTTATACCGCTTGATTAAGCAAATTTGAGGGGGGAGTGCCGGGCTATGAATTCGTTGGAGCTTATTGATTATCTAAAGGATGTTGGAGAGTATATTGAATACTCCTTTTACACAAATTCCTCAGAAATAATGACGGCCATATCAGAGAGTGGCTTTGAAAGAGTGTTTAATGTGATTTCCATAGAGGAAGTCAAGAAAGGAGTTTATAACTGTGTAACCACATGGGACACCGATAATGGAAATTCTTTTAAAAAGAATGTGGTTATAGATATGTCGGGAGAAATGGTATTTATTACCGAGACTTTGGATAGTAAACAACAAGATGCCGTGTCATCCGTGGACATTGATATGGAAAGGGAATACGGAGAGGTTTTGAGGCTGTTTAAAAGGAAACAGCTTAACAGCATTGAAAAGGCAATTTTTATAAAGGTGGTAAAGGCGTTTTTTGAATAGAAGCTTAGAAAATACACTAACCACATCTTTTTCTCTTGCGTCAAAGCAACATAAAAGGAGCCCCAATCCTTTAATATAAAGGCTATGAGGGCTTTTGTCTTTCATAATTTATTTAATTTATGACAAGCAATTATTTTAATTGACACAGGTATTTTAATGATATAGAATATTCTATAAAATTATCCGGGATAAAGGCTTGAAAATGATAAGCCTGTTCTTAATACCCATTTATTGCTTCAAGCTAAAATAAAGAATCATAATTTAATATATTTATAATAATGAGGAGGGAATGCAAAGTGGCATTTTATTATGATGAACCGTCAAGAACGTTTAACGAATATCTTCTTATACCCAATCTTACAACAAAGGAAATGACACCTTCCGATGTGTCCCTTAAGACACCTATTGTTAAGTTCTGTAAAGGGGAGAAGTCTCCCATTGAAATCAATCTGCCTTTTGCCTCTGCCATAATGCAGTCCGTTTCGGATCACAATATGGCAATAGCACTTGCCAGAAGCGGGGGAATCTCGTTTATATTTCAGTCTCAAGCGATAGAAAAACAGGCTGAGATGGTGGCAAAGGTAAAAAAGTATAAGGCGGGATATGTAGTAAGCGACTCTAACCTCAAGCCTGATAATACCCTTAAGGACGTTATAGAGCTAAAGGAGAGGACGGGACATGCTACCATAGCCATAACAGATAATGGGGGCCCGGGGGGGAAGCTTCTTGGCATTGTTACAAGCAGAGATTACAGGCTTACAAGGACAGCTATTGATACAAAAATAAGTGAGTTTATGACACCCTTTTCTTCTCTTGTGTATGGAAAAGAGGGCATTACTCTTACAGAAGCCAATGACATGATATGGGATCACAAGCTAAATTGCCTTCCTATTATAGATGAAGAGCAAAATCTTGTTTATATGGTATTCCGAAAGGACTATGACAGCCATAAGGAAAATCCTCTCGAGCTGTTAGACAGCAACAAAAGAATTATTACAGGTGCCGGAATAAATACAAAGGACTACAAAGAAAGAGTTCCGGCATTGGTTGAGGCAGGGGCTGATATTCTCTGTGTAGATTCCTCGGACGGGTATACTGAATACCAGAAAGAGACAATTGAGTGGATAAAGAAGGAATATAATGGCCGGGTCAAGGTCGGGGGAGGAAATGTTGTTGACAGGGAAGGCTTTATGTATCTTGTTGAGGCCGGAGCAGACTTTGTCAAGGTTGGAATAGGGGGAGGCTCTATCTGTATAACCAGAGAGCAGAAGGGTATAGGAAGAGGCCAGGCGACTTCCGTCATAGAGGTAGCCAGAGAAAGAGACCGCTACTTCCGGGAGAGTGGAATTTACGTGCCTATATGCTCTGACGGGGGCATAGTGCATGACTATCATATGACACTGGCACTGGCAATGGGAGCGGATTTTGTCATGCTCGGGAGATACTTTGCGAGGTTTGACGAAAGCCCTACCAGAAAGCTTAAAATAGGAGGCAACTTTGTAAAGGAATACTGGGGAGAGGGCTCGAACAGGGCACGCAACTGGCAGAGATACGACATGGGTGGAGAGCAAAAGCTTTCCTTTGAAGAGGGTGTGGATTCATATGTACCTTATGCAGGAAAGCTCAAGGATAATCTGGATATAACGGTAAGCAAAATAAGGTCTACAATGTGTACCTGCGGGGCAGCCAGCATAAAGCAGCTTCACAGAGAAGCAAGAATAACTCTGGTGTCTGCAACCAGCATTATTGAGGGTGGCGCTCATGATGTAATATTGAAGGAAAATGACCGTTCATAAAACAAAGGTTCATATAAAAGGACTCGCTTTAGCGAGTCCTTTTATAAATATTGTATGCATATTTGCAGGCCTCATTAAATAATTATCATAATATAAAATTATGAAGGGCTGTGCTATATGGCAAGCTTTGCTTTATTTACATTTGAAAACCGGCAGGCGAATATGCCGGAAAAAAGCCTCGCAGGATTTATTTCCGATAAGGCGGGAAGATTGCTTTTAAAGTTTCGGAATAAAGAAAAGGCAGCTAAAATTAACCTGTTTGACGAGGTCGAGCTTTGTGTAGTAAATGCTCCCTACAGCGTTGGAGAGGTATTATCAGGGAAAAAGGACATGAGTCCTTTAATTGAGAGGGTAAAAGCCAGGTATAATGTAGATAGGTGTATTTTGCCCCGGAGCCTGTGTGGTAGAGGCGGGTTTGGCCAAGGAGATACCGGGTATGTTTTTGAGTTCAGCGGTCAAACACTGTATAAAGCACTTCTAGTTAATATAATAAAAGATGTTTTTAATAAAAAGAGAAAAAGCATTTGCGACTTGGATATTACCATAGTTCATCAGAACAATAGGGATGAGCTTTACGCGATAATAGAAGTATTATCTCCATTTGTAAAATATATAACGGTAGCAACCGGCGATAAGGAGAGTATTGATGACGAAATAGCCCAAATATGCTGTAATACGGGTCTGGCAATAAGGGTGACGAGTGATTATAGGAGTGCTGTAAAAAGTGCCGAACTGATTATTAATCTTGCATATTCAAATCGGCCTTCCATTAATATAAGAACTAATTTTAAGCAGGTTGTTATAAATTATGGGGATTTGGGCTTAGAGCAGGTGTCAGGTGAGGGTACTGTAATAAATGGGATAGATGTATGTATTCCTCCTAAAATTGCATGTATGCTGGATAAAGGGCTATTTGATCATTACGGCAAGCTTGAGCTTTCCGAAATTTTGCTGAGCCATAAATCGGGATGCCACGAAAGGATTTGTGGGGTGCTCTGCGATTATGAGCTCGCAACTCGTCTTGCAGGTGAGTTTTACAGAAACTGCTATTCAATATGCGGTTATATGGGAAGACATAATATGTTCAAGGCCAGTGCTTTTTAGCATAGCAAGCTTGCTGCAAACAAAAATTGTAAAAAATGCTGATAAAAAATATATTTACTGCTCTTCTTGACAAGAAATAGTTTGTATTCTATAATTAATAAAAATAATCAACGGAATGTCCATGTTTTAATGAATATGAGTTGCTGGAAAGACACTGGCTTATTAATTGAGAATTCAGTGTTATTTATATTTTATGCCCATATTGTTGAGGTGACATTTAATATCAAGGAATAAATTAATCAGCAATACATATATTATTAACCTCACGGCTTAAGACTTGTCTATGAATTTTAAAATGAGGGCTGGCAGGAAATCCGGGTTGCTTATTGGGTGAGGCTTGCTGTGTTTAACTCCATATGTATTTAAGACACATCTTTACTTAATTTGTCTTTATGCATATAAACACAAAATATTTGGTAAAGGAGAGGCTCCAGATGACAGGCAAAGAAGTTGTATTGACCTATGAGGGCTTAAAGAAGTTAGAGGATGAGCTGGACTATCTGAAAAAAATTAAAAGGATTGAGGTTGCCGAGAGGATAAAAGAAGCATTATCCTTTGGTGACATATCTGAAAATTCCGAATATGATGAGGCGAAAAATGAACAGGCCCAGATGGAGGGCAGGATTGTGCAGCTTGAAACCATGCTTAAAAATGCAAGGGTTATTGATGAGGACGAGGTAACCACCGAGCATGTAAGCTTAGGTTCAAAGGTTAAGCTGTTTGATGTTGAATTTGATGAGGAAGTTCAATATCATATAGTAGGGTCTACAGAGGCAGATCCCGGAAGGTTTAAGATATCGAACGAATCACCTGTGGGAAAGGCTCTTATGGGGATGAAAGTCGGGGATGTAATTGATGTCTCTGCTCCTGACGGTATTATAAAGTTTAAAATTTTGAGCATTAATAAATAAAATATACTGCTATATAAATTTATTGATAAATTGATAAAAGGTTGTAATGTCATTTAAAGTTAATATATAATTATGTCAAAGATAACAGTTTACGCTAATGTAAGCTGTTATTCTGTAATATGGTATTATTTCTACTTTAGGAGGCTTTAGTAATGTCGGAGAATTTAGATGCAAATCAGGAAGCGCAGAATTTAAATGAAATTTTAAGGATTAAAAGAGCAAAGCTTTTGGAGCTTCAAGAAAACGGAAAAGACCCGTTTAAAATTGTTAAATATGAAGTAACTCATTCAACAGTATATATTGTTGAAAACTTTGAGACGCTTGAGGGCCAGGACGTATCCCTTGCCGGAAGGCTTATGTCTAAAAGGGGAATGGGAAAGGCCAGCTTTTGTGATTTGCACGACAGGGAGGGCAGGCTTCAGCTATATGTAAAGGTTGATGAGGTCGGGCAGGAAGTATACGAGGATTTCAAAAAATATGACATAGGAGATATTGTAGGGGTCAAGGGCGAGGTTTTTAAAACACATAAGGGAGAAATATCGGTAAAGGTTAAGGAGGTGCTCTTGCTTTCAAAGGCGCTTCAGCCTCTTCCTGAGAAGTGGCACGGTCTTAAAGATATGGATTTGAGATACAGGCAAAGATATGTTGATCTTATCGTAAATCCTGATGTAAAAAAAACATTTACTATAAGAAGCAAAATAATTAAAGCCATCAGAAAATACTTAGATGACAGAGGATTTTTAGAGGTGGATACGCCTCTTTTGAATACCATTCCCGGAGGGGCGTCAGCAAGGCCGTTTATTACGCATCACAATACCCTTGACATTGATTTATATTTAAGAATAGCACCTGAGCTTTACCTAAAGCGCTTAATTGTAGGCGGTATGGAAAAGGTCTACGAGATGGGAAGAATGTTCAGAAATGAAGGTATGTCTGTAAAACACAACCCTGAGTTTTCTCTTATGGAGGTGTATGAGGCATACACCGATTACAGGGGAATGATGGATTTGACGGAGGGGCTTATTTCTAAGGTGGCCGAGGAGGTTCTGGGCACAATGAAGGTTGTTTATCAGGGTCAGGAAATAGATCTTACTCCTCCTTGGGACAGGATGTCTATGATCGAGGCGGTAAAAAAATATACAGGTATAGATTTTGATGAGATACATTCCGATGAGGATGCTGAAAGGGCGGCAAAGGAGAAAAAAGTTCATATCGAGGGAAAGCTTTCAAAGGGCGAAATTCTCAGTCTGGTTTTTGAGGAGCTTGTAGAAGAGCACTTAATACAGCCCACCTTTATATATGATTATCCGGTTGAGGTTTCGCCTCTGACCAAGAGGAAGCCTGACAGACCTGAGCTTACGGAAAGGTTTGAGGCCTTTACAGTAATAGGTGAGATGGGGAATGCTTACTCTGAGCTGAATGATCCCATAGATCAGAGAGCGCGCTTTGTAAGCCAGATGAAAAAAAGGGATGCCGGAGATGAAGAAGCCAACATGATGGACGAAGACTTTATAACCTCATTGGAGTATGGAATGCCTCCTACGGGCGGATTGGGCATAGGAATCGACAGGCTGATAATGCTGTTGACCGACTCGTCCTCGATAAGGGATGTTCTTTTGTTCCCCACAATGAA
The DNA here is from genome assembly GCF_003337415.1 of Anaerobacterium chartisolvens. GTDB lineage: Bacteria > Bacillota > Clostridia > Acetivibrionales > DSM-27016 > Anaerobacterium > Anaerobacterium chartisolvens. The sequence continues at coordinate 131,762 of NZ_QPJT01000014.1, forward strand.
GCCTATAAAATAGTGTAAAGGCAAGCTGCAAAAATGCCTAGATATTGTTATACAATATCAGATATTTGTATAACAATAACACTTACCTTGAGGCTTATAAAATGATATAATGCATATAAATATTTTATTCGCAAAAGAGGTGTATTTTCAAGATTGCAAGATGGAGGTGTCTATTATGCTTGAATTGAGAGATGCTTATAAAGTTCTTGGCTTAAGGGAAGAAGCGGACAAAAGCGAAATAGAAAAAGCTTATGCTTTTTTGATAAAGAAATATAAAAATATTATAAATAATGAGGATGATGATGCGAGGCTTAAGGCGCAGAAGGAGCTTGACGAGGTAAATGATGCCTATAACAGTATAGCCAGAAAAAAAATACAGGATATGGAGGTAAAGCAGCAGACACCTCCAAACCCCGTATTTAAAAAGCTGGGAATCGATCAGAAAAAAGCGGGCAATTTTGTTTATTATTATAAATTTCACTTTATAATCGGCTTTGTAGCACTGCTTCTGGCAGGGCATTTTATTTACAGCGTGGTGACCAGAGTTGAACCGGATTTAAACATTGTTTTTATAGGAGAATTTTACCCGCAGGACTCTAATATATTAAAGGAAAAAATAAAAAAGGACTTGCCGTCTGTCACTGAGCCTTCAGTGGACATTATATCTCTGCTTCCGGAGCAAGAGGGCTCAGTCAACCCGCAGCAGGAATATGCAATGCAGATGAAAGCGATGGCAGTAACTGCGGCAGGCGAAGTTGATGTATATATATTTGACAGAGCCAACTTTGAAAAAATCGCAAAAGGCAGCGGGCTTGAGAGTCTTGATAGATTGTCGCAAGAGCTGGACACTGATTCGCAAAAGTTCATTTCATTAAAACCGGAGGACGGGGATGCCGAGCATATTTATGGAATAGATGTAAGGGGAAGCACCTTTTTAAAGGAGGTCCAGCTCGACGGAAAGGAAGCAATTGCGGCAATAAGAGTCAATCCCTTGCACCCTTCCGCTGCTGAAGAATTTATTAAGAAGCTTGTGAATTAAGCCATATAGTTTTATTGCACCCTATATAAATCAGGTGAGGAGGAAGACAATAATGTCCAGTGAACTGACAGTCAGAGAAGAACAGGCGAGAGGATTTGTAAATATATATATATCAGGTGAAGTAGATATATATACTTCTCAAAGCTTAAAGGATAAGCTTTATGCCATAGTCGATTCCAATGACTCCGATTTAAAAATTGATTGCAGAGATTTACATTATATAGACAGCACGGGGCTTGGAATATTTGTAGGCATACTAAAAAAAGTGAGGCAGAATAATAAAAAAATATTCTTATCAAATATAAAGGATAATATAAAAAAATTATTTCTTATAACAGGATTGGATAAGCTGTTTATTATTGAATAAAAGGAGTTTGGAATGGATACCGTTAATGATAAAATTGAGATTTCTTTGCCTTTCAAAGCCGAGTATGTAAGCATAGTAAGGCTGACAGCCTCAGGTGTTGCAAACAGGATAGGCTTTGACATTGATACCATTGAAGACATAAAGGTTGCGGTTGCGGAGGTATGTAACAAGCTTGTCAATGCGGGAAGCGCAGATGCGTTGGAGTACAAAATAGTATTTAAGATGCACAAAGAGCGGCTAGATATAATTTTTGACTGTGAGGACAAAAAGTTAAAATGTATTTTCGATAAAGAAAGGGATCAGTTGGCATTAGCTTTAATAAATGCATTAATGGACGGTGCTGAATTGTGTTCCGATACTCCATACCTATTTTCTATGTACAAAGTTCTTGAAGGGAAAGTCTAAAATGGTAAATAATAATATTGAGGATCAGATTAATCCCGCTAATGAGGAATATCAAGATCTTTTTATAAAATATCAGGATAATCCAAGCACTGAGAATAGAAATAAAATTGTTAGCAAGTATCTTTATTTAGCTGAGATAATATCAAAAAAGTTTTTAAATAGAGGCATTGATTATGAGGACATATATCAGGTAGCCAGCATTGCGGTTATAAAAGCGGTAGAGCGTTTTAGCCTTGACAAGGGTGTAAAATTCGTAAGCTTTGCAACACCCACTATAATAGGAGAGATCAAAAGATTTTTCCGTGACAAGGCTTCTGTAATACGGATACCGAGGAGAATATATGAGGTATATCAGAAGGTTAATTATGCGAGGGAAACTCTGTCTCACCAACTGCAAAGGGTACCGCGAGTGGACGAAATTGCTTCGTATATAAATATGAGTGAGGAAAGCGTCCTTGAAATAATCGAGTCATGGAATATCTATAACGTGCAGTCCTTTGATCAGAATGTATATGCTGATGACGATTTGGAGCTGCATGAAACTATAGGAGCTGAAGACAATACCTTTGAAAGAATAGAAAACAGGGATTTCCTGAAAAAGAGTATGGATAAATTTAATGAGGCTGAAAAAGAATTCATAAGGATGAGGTACTTTAAAAATAAAACGCAAAAGGACATTGCCGGAAAGCTGGGAGTATCTCAAATGTACGTATCCAGGCTGGAAAGGAAGGTTATGGAGAAATTCAGGACGATATTAGGCAAATAAGAATAAGATATTTGTTTATAATTAAATAAGTATGGGTATGAATAAACCCATAAGAAACTTAAAGGATGGGAAGACATTGCTGAAATTAAGGATTTGTAAATTTAAAATACTCAGCAGCATAGATTATATAAGTCCTGTAATAGATGACATCCTGCTCTATATCCAAAAAATTTCTCATAAGCCGGATCAAAGCATTATATTTGAAGTAAAAGTTATTCTCAACGAACTAATATTAAATGCTGTCAGGCATGGCAACAGGGAGGATGCCAATAAGTTTGTTAAAATAGCCGTAGGGATAAATGACAGCGGGTATATGGTTTTAATAGTGGAGGATGAGGGACAGGGGTATAACTGCAGATGCCTGCTAAGCAAGCAAAAAACGTCACTTCAGGAGACAAAGGATGTTTGCAGCATGAAGGAAACGGGAAGAGGGATGACTATTGTCTTAAGCCTAAGCGAAAAAATAAAGTTTAACGGCAGGGGAAACAGGATTATTGTTTTAAAGAAATTATATTAAGCCATACATTTTTTGAATGGAGCACTTAATTAAAGAAGTGCTTTTGTTATCTATAAATTTTGTTCTAAAAACATTCTTGACAATTACAAAGTGCTTATGTTAATATATAAAAGCTGTCGCACGGCAAATTTAAAAAAACATCCGAAAAGGTATTGACAAATAAATTGTGTCGTGATAGTATATAAAAGCTGTTTCGTAAGCGGTTTTGTACAATATAGTGTCGAAGCCCTTCAGAACAGGCTAAAGTAAATTTCTTTTAAGGAATTTACTAAAGGAAGATTTTTTGAATTTTCCAAAGCAATTTCTTTAAATAAGAGATTACTAATGGACTTTGAAAATTAAACAGTGTAAAAGCAAGATAATCATGGAACTCGTTAAAATAATTTGAGTACCTAAGTTCGCTTAATAAACGAGCTTAGCAAGCTAGTGATAGTTTGATACTTTTTAAAAAAAGTAATTTGAGCCAAAAGGCTTTCAAATAAAAGTTTTTCTTTTAAATTGAGAGTTTGATCCTGGCTCAGGACGAACGCTGGCGGCGTGCCTAACACATGCAAGTCGAACGGAGATATGCCGGAAGATTTATCGGAAGGTGTATTTTAGTGGCGGACGGGTGAGTAACGCGTGGGTAACCTGCCTTATACAGGGGGATAACACAGGGAAACTTGTGCTAATACCGCATAATATTATTTTGTCACATGGCAGAGTAATCAAAGGAGTCAAATCCGGTATAAGATGGACCCGCGTCCGATTAGCTAGTTGGAGGTGTAACGGACCACCAAGGCGACGATCGGTAGCCGGACTGAGAGGTCGAACGGCCACATTGGGACTGAGACACGGCCCAGACTCCTACGGGAGGCAGCAGTG
>NZ_QPJT01000015.1 GCF_003337415.1 Anaerobacterium chartisolvens
TCTCTTTTTCTCAGATGCTCTATAAGCTCCTTTTTCCTGCTCTTAAGGCTCTCCAGCACCTCCCCGGAAACGACGCCGGCAGGCGCCTTATACCGAAGAGCTCCATCCTCTGCCCATAGCCTTATTTTCATTGCCTCAAGCTCTTTTGCAAACTCATTAACGTTTGCTGAAAAGCCCTTGGCGCTGTTGTTTCCCACAAGCATTATATCCTCTCCTTAAAGACGTGCAGGCGGTTTTTTATCCCGGTATTTTCAAGTCCTCAAAATCCTTAAGCTCTTCCCTGTCGGGAAAAACCTGCTTAAACCTTTCAGCCTGTTCCTCCATAGAAGTCCTTTTGGTATTAAAAACACTTATAAGCATTTTTACCGCTTCCTTTACCTCATCCAGCGAAGGCTGTCTGCCCTCCTTTTCAATCTCCTCCTTCATTGCCTGCACCTTTCTGTAGGGCTCAATAACCCCCTTGGTATACTCGTCATTATCCCAATTGCTGTTTTTGGTGCAAACCGCTATGGCAATGCATTTTGTAATAATATCTATCCCGCGCTTGGGGCCCTCTCCATATCCGTCAGGCTGCAAAATACTGGCTTTTACCGCCTTTCTGTCCTGCTCGCTCTCATATGAGACGGCTTTAATGCCGGGGACATTCTTTTTCATTAAATTTCTTAAAACCGTCTGAGGCCCAACCTCCACAGCAAGCTCAATGCCCTTTTCCTTTAAATATTCCATTGAGGGCTGCCACTTTACCGGCTTTACTATCTGCATTGACAGGTAATCAATAATTTTCTCCTCACCTTCATAAGGAGCAGCCGTTACATTGCTTATTACAGGCCATTTAAAGCTGCCGTATGAATACCCTCCAAGCTCCTCCCTAAGCTTATCCGCAGCGGGCTGCATCAGCGGGCTGTGAAAAGGCGCGCTTACCTTTAGGGGTATAACCCTTGCCCCCATTGTTTTTAAGTCCTCCGACGCAGCGTTTACGGCATCCGTATGCCCTGATATTACTATCTGCTCGGGTGAATTGTAGTTAGACACCACAACTATTTTATCCTCAGAGGATATTTTTTTGCACTGATCCTCTATAGCCTGCCGCGATACGCCGCTGACCGCCGCCATGCTGCCTACCCCCAGCGGTACTGCGCTTTGCATGAACAATCCCCTTTTTCTTACAAGCCGGACGGCATCGTAGAACGACAGCACTCCGGCACAGCATAACGCCGAGAATTCCCCAAGGCTATGCCCTGCGGTATATAAAGGCAATACTCCTATTTCCTCCATGTAAACTCTAAAGGCCGCGACACTGGCCGTTAATATGGCGGGCTGAGTGTTTTCGGTTTTTGTCAGCTCCTCCATGCTTCCTTCAAAGCACATTTTCCGTAAGTCAAACCCAACTGAGTCATTTGCCTCCTCAAAAACCTCCGCCGCCGCCTTAAACTGGCCGCTCAGTTCCTTTCCCATTCCAACATACTGCGATCCCTGCCCCGGAAATAATAAGGCAATGCTTTTCATAAAAATTCTACCTCCTAATAAATATATTGATATTATAAAGCCAGGAGCTTATTTTGCTATCCCCTTCCGCTCATTTGCTTCCTTCTCTGCTTTGCTTCCTTTTGCTTTCTAAGCCTGTCTTCATTCTGCCCAAATGACACTTGCGCCTGCCCGTCGGTAACATATTTTGCCAGTGAGCTTATTGTGGAATGAGTAAACATGTCCAATAACGAAAAGTCCCTGTCAAACTGTTTTTTTATACGGCTGTGAACCCTGGCAAGCAGAAGAGAATGCCCGCCTATCTCAAAGAAGTTGTCATTGACACCTATATTATCAAGTCCAAGCTCCTCCCTCCATATTTCTGCCAGAGCCTTTTCTGTTTCACTGCACGGGGCGGCATAAGCCTCCTTTTTTTCCAGCACAGGCGGCGGAAGCGCCTTTCTGTCTGCTTTACCATTGGGTGATACAGGCATACTGTCTAAAAATACATATATTTTCGGCACCATATACTCAGGCAGCGTCTTTTCCAAAAAGGCCTGAAGCTCGTTGGTCTGTGCCTTGGCTTCATTTTCGGGAACCACATAGCACACCAGATTTATATTTCCCGGCCGTCTTTCCCACGCGGTTACAATACACTCCTTGACCGCCGGATGCCGGAGCATTGCCCCCTCTATTTCTCCCAGTTCTATCCTGAAGCCCCTCACCTTTACCTGAAAATCCATTCTTCCCAAGTATTCTATATTGCCGTCCTCTCTCCATCTGGCAAGATCCCCGGTACGGTATATTTTCTGCCCTTCAAAAAAAGGATTGTCAACAAACTTTTGTGAGGTAAGCTCAGGACGGTTCAAATACCCTCTTGCCAGTCCCGCTCCCGATATGCACAGCTCGCCCGGTACCCCTATGGGCTGAAGGAGCAGGTTTTTGTCCAAAATAAGCAACCGTATGTTATCTATAGGCTTCCCTATGGGTATCGTGTCCAAATCCTCATGTGTGGAGCAGTTAAAATAGGAAACATCAATAGTGGCCTCGGTAGGGCCGTATAAATTGGCGAGGCGCGTCCCGTTTTTGCCCATAGTTTCCTTAAACAGCCTCACATGGGAAGCTGTCAGCGCTTCTCCGCTTGCAAACACCTGCTTTAGAGATGAAATTCTGTGTGCCTCGCCGGAGTCCTTAATGTAATCCATAAAGACCTGAAGCATTGAAGGTACAAAGTGCATTACAGTAATATTATTCCTTTCAATTGCCTCGGTGATTTTCTGCGGGTCCTTCTCTCCTCCCGGCTCAAGGAAGCATACCTTTGCGCCGTAAGCCGACCACCAGAACATTTCCCATACCGATACGTCAAAGGTAAAGGGAGTCTTTTGGAGTATTGTATCACTGCCGTCTATGGGATACATCTTTTGCATCCAGTCAAGCCTGTTAATGAGGGAATGGTGCTCTATAACCGCTCCCTTGGGTTTCCCCGTAGAGCCGGACGTATAAATTACATATGCCGGGCTGCGTGGGTCAATATGGTGCTTCTCAAGGCATGGGAAATCACGGTACAAATGCTGCTCCTCTACAAATATTCTTTGTATTTTTTGCGGCACGCTTATGTCCGAAAACCCTTTATGGGACAGCAGCAGAGCGGCCCCGCTGTCCTCCAGCATATATACAATCCTGTCGTTGGGGTAGTGCGGGTCTATGGGAAGATAAGCGCCTCCTGCCTTTTCAACCGCCATTATACCTGCAATCATTTCGATTGAACGCTCCAGCATAACAGCAACAATGCTCTCGGCTCCCACTCCCTTTGAGTGCAGAAGTGCGGCAATGCGCCCCGCCCTTTGGTTCAATTCCCCATAGGTTGCTTTTTCATCCCCAAAAATGACAGCAACACTATCCGGGGTCTCCCCGGCCCGCGCCTCAAACAGGCTGGCGACGGTACTATGCATGGGATAAAAGGCTTGAGTGTCATTAAACTCATACAGCAGCTTTTCCCTTTCCATTGGGGTAATAATATCCACCCTTGAGACAGGCTGCAGGGGATTTGATGCCACAGCCTCCAGCAGCACCTGCAAATGATCTGCCATACGCTTTATAGTTGACGGATTAAAAAGAGCCTCATTATAGTCAAACCCACCCCTTAGCCTGTTGTCCCCTTCAGTAAGCTGCAATCTGAGATCGAAGGGGGCCATATGGCTTTCAACACTTATCTGCCGCATTTTTAATCCCGGAAGCTCAAGCTGTGCCTCGGGGGTGTTGTGCAAAATAAACATAACCTGAAAAAGAGGAGTTCTGCTGACATCGCGTTCAGGCTTAAGCTCCTCCAGCATTCTGTCAAACGGCAGCTCCTGGTGAGTATAGGCATCTAGCATCATCCTCTTTACACGCTTTAATATATCTGAAAAGCATGGGTCCCCTCCAAAATCCGTGCGAAGGACCAGAGTGTTCATCAAAAAGCCAATAAGCCTTTCCTTCTCTTTTCTTCCGCGGTTTGCAACTACCGTACCTGTAAATATGTCGTCCTGGCCGGAATAGCGGTGCAAAAGTGTCTGAAATGCCGAAAGGATCAGCATAAACATCGTGACACCCTCTTTATTGCAAATTCCCTTAAGCTTTTGGGTTAATACGGGTGAAAGCTCTACGGCTTGAAATCCTCCCTCATAGGTCTGGCTCTTGGGTCTTGCATGATCTGTCGGAAGCTGGAGCGTTAAAGGCTTATCAAGCTGCTTCTTCCAATACTCCAAAGAGCGTCTCATTTCTTCCCCGGCAAGCCTGTCCTTCTCCCACAGCACATAATCCACATACTGTATTTCAGGAGGCTCAAGCGTGGTACTCTTGCCCTCCAGCACCGATTTATAGGCACTGAAAAATTCCCCTACAAATATTATATTGGACCATGCGTCGGAAATAATATGGTGAATTGTCAATGAAAGCACAAACTCATTCTCATCCAGTGTAAACAGGCAAAACCTGAACAAAGGCCCCTTTTCCAGATCAAAAATATGCCTTGCCTCTTCCCGCAGCCTTATTTTAAGCTCTTCCTCAATATTCTCCGCACCCATGCCCTTTAAGCTCAGCTCATGCAGAGCTGTTTCCATTTCACTGTTAATCACCTGCACGGGCCTTCCGCCTACATTTGAAAAGGTTGTCCTCAAGGACTCGTATCTCTTTGTCAGAGCCGCCAAAGACAGCCTTATGGCTTCAGTGTCCACCACACCGGACATCCTTACGGCATTTGAGATGTTAAATACGGGATTCCCCTTAGTCATCTGATCAAAAAACCACATGGACTGCTGTGAGCAGGAGAGAGGAAAATTATTTTCTCCGTCTCGCGGAACAGGCACAATAGCATTACCAGCCGCAATCTTTTCAAGCTCAATCTGGCGAAGAAATTCCATTATTTCTTCCTTTTTGGAGGAAATTTCTCCCAAAAGCTCCTTGGTTATCGCTCCCTTGGGTGCCTCATATGAAAGGCTGTCTCCTTCAAGCCTCAGCTTTATGCTCATATCACGAAGACGGGATAAAAATTCCATTGTAGACATATGCTCATCTCCCCCCTTTATACCTTTTTTAAAGCCGTAATATCTTATATTGTTCCGCGCTCAATATCGTCCTCACCCGCCGCCGATTCCCCGGCGGCCTCATCCGCCCATCTGTATGCCTCAATAAGCTGGGCAACTCCCGCTACCGTGGTGGTCTCGAAAAGCTTCCTTAATGGTATCTGTACGTTAAAGTCCTTGCTAAGCTCTGTGGCAATGGCGGCAGCCAGCAGAGAATGGCCTCCCAGCTCAAAGAAGTCATCATGCCTTCCTACTTTGTCAAATCCCAGAACCTGCTGCCAGTGATCGGCAATAGTTTTTTCAATGCCATCTGCAACCGGCACGTAAGGAGTTTCCAGCTCCGGCCTCGGCCTCTTTTTCAGCTTAGAGCCAAGTCCCTCCAGCGCGTTTGAGTCTTTGCCGCACGCCTTCAGCCCCACCTGTGAAACGTCTATTTCAGGGCATATATTTTTAAAATCCTCGCACAATTCGGTAAGCTTCTCTTTGAATTTAAGAATGCCTTCAAGCCTGTCCCTCTGCTCCTCTCCGTTTAACGGGTCAACATCCTTGTCAAGCCGGAAGGTAAGAGTGATTGTACCCTCACTGTATTTTGACCCGGCCCCTATACTATTTATATCCTCACTTGAAGCTATAAAGGCGTCGGGCTTATCCGCGGCCTCTCCCCTATTTCCCTCCTCTATCCAGTAACGCTGTCTTTCAAATGGATATGTTGGAAGAGGTATGCGCGAACGCGTCTCACCTGCGTAAAGCTTATTCCAGTTTACCGCCCCTCCCTCAAGCCACAGCCGGCCTATTGCCCTCAAGAGGCAAAAGCCTTCTCCTCTGTCATCATCACAGCCGGGCATAGCGTTTATAACACATTGGCCTTCATCCTGCATCAGAAGCTTTTCCGCCTCACCGCAAAGCCTGCACCCCGGTCCCATTTCCACAAGCATCCTGTGAGAACTGTTTAATGCCTCTCCAAATCCCTTCATAAATTCCGAGCCCTCGGACTGCCTTATCCAGTAGCCCGAGCTAAGTGCATCCGAATCCGTTATCCACGTGCCTGTGATATTAGATACAAACGGAATTTCCGGGGCATTGAGCTTAAGGCTTCCCAGCCTGTCATGTACCACCGCCGGCTTGCAGCATGACAGCGCAATGGCATCCTCTAAGGACATTACGCCTGCCAGGCAGGCCGCAACATACTCTCCCACGCCTTCGCCCACAAGATAGTCCGGCTTAACCTCCCATTCCATCCACAGCCTTGACAGGGCATATTCCGTAACAAACACCGCAGTACGCCTGGTCTCGCCATCCCATCCGCTGCCGTAAGCCTGCCTCGCACTAGTGTAGAGCAGCTTACGCATATCAATTCCCGACAATGTCATAAAAATATCACAGCATTCATCCGCCGCCTGCCGAAACACAGCTTCGGTCTTATACAGCTCGGAGCCCATATTTGCATAGGCTGATGCCTCACCGGGGAACATAAATACCACCTCAAGCTCCCCCGGCTTCTTAAAGCGCGAATACACAGCCTCCTGCCCCTGACTTCTAAGCTGCGAGGCCAATTCATTTACATCCCTGCATAAAACCATCCTGCGGTGATTAAACTTCCTGCGCCCCACATGAAGAGTGAAAGCGATATCCGCAAGGTCTGAGCCGGAGTTTTTATCACAATAGCTTATAAGGTTGTTACTCATTTTTTCGAGGGCTGCCGCTGTTTTAGCCGAAAAGGAAACCAACTGCCATTCCCGCAAGGATTTCTGCGAAGGCCTGGATGCGGGAGCCTCCTCAAGAATTGCGTGGACATTAGTCCCCCCTATGCCAAACGAGCTGACTCCCGCCCTTAACGGGACACCGTCCGTTTCCCATTTCTTCAGCATATTATTTATATAAAACGGGCTGTTTGCAAAATCTATCTTCTTGTTGGGCTCTTCAAAATTTAGGCTTGGAGGAAGCATTCCATGCTTCATTGACAGAACAGTCTTTACAAGGCTTGCCATACCTCCCGCCGTAACCAGATGGCCTATATTGGTTTTTACGGAGCCTATCCCGCAAAACTGCCTTTTATCGGTATATGAACGAAAAACCTTAGTAAGCGCGGCAATTTCAATAGGGTCCCCCAAATCCGTGCCTGTGCCGTGAGCATCAATGTAGCTTATAGTCTCGGGATCAATTCCCGAAATTGCAATGGCCTCTGCAATACATTCCGCCTGCCCGTCAACATTGGGAGCGGTAAAGCTGTTTTTGGAGGAACCGTCATTGTTTACCCCCGTCCCCCTTATAACGGCATGTATATAGTCTCCGTCTGCTATGGCGTCCTCAAGCCTTTTAAGCACCACCACAGCAAGCCCGCTTCCGCTTACCGTACCATTAGCCTTAGAGTCGAATGCGCGGCAATGGCCGTCTGCCGACCCTATTCCCCCCTCCTGATAGAAGAAGGCCTCGTTTCTGGAGATCTGAAAGCTGACTCCTCCGGCAAGGGCTAAATCACAGGCATAGTTTAAAAGGCTCTGGCACGCAAAATGAAGCGCTACCATAGAGGAGGAGCATAGTGTATTTACATTTACGCTGGGCCCCATAAGATTCATTTTATAAGATACTCTTGTAGCCAGAAAGTCCTGTGAGTTGTCAATCATTATTTTAAAGGTTCCCACATTTTCAACCAGACCGGGGTTGGAATAAAGGTTCCTTATCATATACCCGCTCAAGTTTGCCCCTGCGTATACGGCAATTCGCCCGTCATACAGCTCTGAGCTGTAGCCGGCGCTTTCCATAACCTCCCACGCGCTTTCGAGAAACAGCCTGTGCTGCGGGTCCATTATTTCCGCCTCTCTTGCTGAAAAGTCGAAAAATGAGGCGTCAAACTGATCCATTCCATCCAGTATTGCGTCGGCTGCCACAAACCTTGGATTGTCCAGCAGGTGCTTGTCTATTCCCATCTTCTCAAGCTCATCGCGGGTGAAAAACCTCACCGATTCGACACCGTTGCAAAGATTCTGCCAGAACTCATCCATATCCGCCGCTCCCGGAAATCTTCCGTTCATTCCTATTATGGCGACAGATCCGAGAGAGCTGCTTTCATAATTATTATCCATTTTAACCACTCCTTATTTTCGTATCATTCTCTGCCTTTTCTGCTTTAGTAATTCAAGCTGCTTTTCTGCTCTCTGATTTACCTGAGTAAACACAGGCTTTTCCTGCTCCTGGCTGCCGGCGCTCAAGTACTTTGAAAGCGAAGACACGGTATTGTATTTATACAGGTCAACTACCGCTATATCGGTTTCAAAGCTTTCCTTTAATTTGGAGTGAAGCTGTATGAGGAGAAGTGAGTCGCCCCCCAGTGCAAAAAACTCATCAAGCACTCCAATCCTGTCTATTCCAAGTATCCTTTGCCATATTTCCGCAAGCTTTTTTTCTGTGTCGCTTTTAGCAGGTATGAATTCATTATCCAGCTCGGGCCTCGGGTGAAGCTGCTGCGCCGGTGCCGCTGCCGTGATGCCTTCGGCTGCCCCTGCTCTGTTTGTATAATCCGCCTGACGGAAGGCCTCCTGTATGTCCCTCGTTGACACAACTACCTGATACTTAAAGCAGCCCTTAAAAATCCGTTTTAAGACCTCATTGCCTTCTGAAACAGAAATTCCTTCGTCAAAGCTCTTATTTCTGCGCCTCTTATCTTCCCTGCAAAGCCTTTCCAGTTCGGCGAAATCAGAATTTTGAGCTGCCGCCGCTCTCGATTTTATACCCTCGGCAGCGGCCTCTCCTATGAGCTTCATTGAGAAGCCCGTTATTTCAACCAGCCTCAATCCTTTGTCGTTCATAATGCTTATATCGCTGGTTATTATCTCCTCGGATTTGCCGTAACCATTTTTAAACCTTATATGCGCGTATATTTTACGTGGTATGGCGGCATTAATGTCCAGCCTTCCATACGAAAACGGCAGGTAGCTGCCTCCCGCCGCCAGCCTTACCGAGCCGGTAGCGGCGTCTGCCACAGCGGGATGAAACCTGTAGCTCGCCATGTCACCTTCAAATTCCTCATCAAGCTCAATTTGCACCAATGCCTCATCATTTCCCATGTCAAAGCTTTTTAGGTTTTTCCATCTCCTTCCAAAGCTTATAAACTCCTCTGAGGCCGCCTTATTCCTTTCGGATTCAGGCATTATGTCCCTTCGGCATCTTGAGGATATTTGGGATAAATCGTCCTGCACCCCGGAATTCTCCTCCTCCAGTCTGCAAACGGTGCCTCTCACATGCTCCTGCCAGCCGTTTGTACCGCCTTTTGAAGCATGGCTCCTGCTCACTATCTGGAAGCTGTACGCTGACCCGGATTTGCCCAGGATAGTGAAAACATCACGTTTTTCACCTGCAGCTACCGCCATGGGAGAAAGAAAAATTACATCGGCAATCCGGCTCCGCACACCTCCCTCTATCTCTTCAAACGCCGCTCTCGCCATTTCAATATAGGTTGTACCAGCTATTGTAGGCGTGCCCAGAACTAAATGCTCAGAAAGAACCCAATGGCTTTCAGGGGACATCTGGGTCATATATACCGTCTTTTGCTCGCTGTGAGCAAGCCTGTCCCCCAGCAGCGGATGGAGGCTTTGAGGCTTGGAAGAGGTTGCCGCCGCCATTCCTGTGCCGGGCCACCTGTCCCAGTTTATTGAAATGACCCTTGTTCCATAATGTGAATCATTCTGCCTTGCAAACGCATCCATAAACGCATTTGCCGCACTGTAGTCCGCCTGTCCGAAGCCTCCCGTCAGTGCGTTCAGCGAAGAGTAGAATATAAAGAAATCGGGCTTCTCATCCTTAAAAGCATCATGAATGGCAACTGTTCCCCTTACCTTGGGAGCAAGTACTTTTTCCGCAAATTCACGTTTTTTTATTTGGATCATTCCGCCGCCCGGTATCCCGGCCGCATGGAAAATGCCGTCTATGCTGCCGAATTTTTGTTGAGCCTGCCTTCTCACGTCCCGCAGAGCTTCAGGGCTTGTGATGTCGGCACTGCATATAAGCAGGTCGGCTCCCTTGCCTATACATGCGGTAAGCCTCTGTATTACCTTTGACACCTTATCCTCCGGGCCTTTTGACTGAAGCCAATCCTCCCATTTTTCCCGTTCAATAAATTGTGACCGGGCCACAAGCACAAGCCTTGCCTTAGCCTCTTGGGCAAGATGCTCCGCCAGTGCAAGCCCTATCCCCCCAAGTCCTCCCGTAATCAAATACACCCCTTTGGGCTTAAGTGCTATGGCATCGCCGTTGTTGCCGTGCAACGGCACTCTTTCATAGGCCAGCTCCCACCTCTCGGTTCCCCTGTAATCAACCTGAGCCTCCTTAGTCTCGGAATATATTTCGGCTGCCAACTGTTTAAGCATCTCGTCTAAATACCGGCTGTCCTTCCGGGGCATTACAAAGCCTATATCACTGCATTTTATTGCGGGGTATTCTATAGGTATAACCCTGCACGGCCCCATTGACATGGCTTTTCCCGTGCATATGCGCCTGCCGCCCAATTCATCACCCGGATGATCCGATATTAGCTTGATGTCCACAGGACATTTCCAGCCCAGCTCTCCATATGCCTGTGCGGTATACAGCATACTGTAGAACAACCTCTCCCCGCATTCTATATAATTCTCGTCCCCGCAGCCGTCAGCGTCACCCGTTACTCCCATAAGATTTACCACAATGCATCCCTTGCCCCCTGAATTTCCAGCTTCATGGAGCAGTGATTTATAATCGGCAGGTGAATTGGGGTTAAACTGGTAAGTATTTTCCGATATTTTCTTATATTCCGAAGCGGCAGATGCAATAATAATGCCGTCCCCTTTTAAAGCCAAAAGTTCCGTAAGCCTTTCTGTGAAGCTGCCCTCCTCTGCCAGAATAAGCATTGACCTGCCGTCTGTCACAGCGGTGGAAGAGCTGTATGGCACATCCCTCACAGACTGCTTCCATACAGGGGTGTAAAACCATTCGTCAATATCCTTTTTCTTTTTTGCATTTATATTCTGCCTTGTATTTTTCATAGGAGCGGATGTCCAGTATGACTTCCCTTCAAATGGGTATGACGGAAGCGGTATGCGCCTTCTTTTTTGCCCCTCATACAGCTTTTCCCAGTCAATTCCTTCTTCCGCAAGCCACCTGTGGCCCAATTCCTCAAGGGAGTCTCCTTGCGTATTCCTGATAGTCTCTGTGCCGTATGTCCCCTTATTATCCTTGTTGTCAAAAGCCCTTTTAGACCCGGCACTCATATTTGACAATATCTCTATTGCGTCCTCACGCGAAGCGCACACTAAAAACCTTCTGATTTCATGCTCTCTTCTTCCCACCTGAAGGGTATAGGCGGCGTCCGCCATGCTAATACCTTCGTTGCTGCTCAAAAACTCCGCAAGCTCCTTGCTCATGGCATCTAAGGCTGTGCCGGTCTTAGCCGAAAGCACTATAAGGTACTCTCCGTCTCCGGCGGCGTCCGGCTGTGCCTTGGGAGCCTCCTCAAGCACCGCGTGTGCGTTTGTACCCCCTATCCCAAAGGAGCTTACCCCCGCCCGGCGAGGATCTTCTCCGCTTTTCCATTCGGCAAGAGCCGCGTTTACGAAAAACGGGCTGTTTTCAAAATCAATTTTGGGGTTGGGCTTATAAAAATTCACGCTGGGCGGGATTTTTCCCTTGTTAAGTGACAGCACCGTTTTAATCAGCCCCGTTACACCGGAAGCAGAGTCAAGGTGCCCTATATTTGTTTTTACAGAGCCCACCGCGCAGAAATTTCTTTTATCGGTATAAGTACCAAACACCTGCTTCAATGCTTCTATTTCTATTGGATCTCCCATAGGAGTTCCCGTGCCGTGTGCTTCTATGTATGTAATTGTAGCGGGATCAATTCCGGCCTTCCTCTGTGCCTCATGTATTACCCTTGCCTGTCCGTCCAGTCTCGGGGCGGTGTAGCCTACCTTCATAGAGCCGTCGTTATTTATTGCCGAGCCCTTTATAACGGCCCATATATTATCTCTGTCCCTGACAGCCTTATCCAGCCTTTTTAATACTACAACCCCCGCGCCGTTTCCTCCCACAGTACCCTTTGCCTTCTCATCAAACGCGCGGCAGTGCCCGTCAGGAGAAAGTATCATTCCCTCCTGGTACATATAGCCTTTTTTCTGCGGAAGTCTTACGCTTACTCCTCCTGCCAGAGCCATATCGCACTCCCCGCTGTTTAAGCTGCGGCACGCAAGATGGACTGCAACTAAAGAGGAGGAGCACGCCGTCTGCACCGTCATCCCTGGCCCTTCAAGGTTCAGCTTATATGCTACTCTGGTGGCCAGAAAATCCTTATCATTGCTTATCATGATCTGATAATCGTTAGCAAGCCCTTCGCTTCCTTCCCCACCCGACAGGTTTTTTATATAGGTATTCATTCCGGTGCTTGCAAATACTCCTATAGAGCCATTGTATTTCTCCGAATCGTATCCCGAATTTTCAAGCGCCCTCCATGACTCCTCAAGGAATATTCTCTGCTGAGGGTCCAGTACCGCGGCCTCTCTCGGGTTATATCCAAAGAACAACGCATCAAATTTGTCCACTCCGTCAAGGATTCCCCATGCCTTTACATATTCTGGCCTGTCCAGCATGTCGGGATCTACTCCCTCTTCAATAACCTCCTCATCGGTAAAACGGGATATTGATTCTACGCCCCTCTCAAGATTGCTCCAGAATTCATCTATATTTGCCGCCCCGGGAAATCTCCCACTTAGGCCTATTACCGCTATATCCTGACCTTCCGTTTCTTTTGCTTCGGCTGCATTTGCAGAAGGAACATTTATTGCCGTGCGGGACTTTCCATCCAGATATTGCGCCAAGGTATGGACAGTGGGATATTTGAACAGCTCAAGCATAGGTATATCCCTGCCCAAAAGCTTTTCCACCCTGCTTCTCACCTGTGCAAGCAGCAGGGAATGGCCTCCCAGATCGAAAAAATTATCATTGACTCCTACGGCGTCACGCTTTAGCACATCCCTCCATATGTCTGCAATTTGCTTCTCTGTCTCATTGGAAGGAGCCTCATACTCTTCTTCGGATAAACTTCCAAGGCTTTTCGGCATAGGGAGGGCCTTGCGGTCAATTTTTCTGTTCGGGGTCATGGGGAAGGACTCCATTACTACAAAAGCGGAGGGTATCATATAATCGGGAAGCTTTTCTTTAAGCAGCTTTCGCAGCAAGGATGCATCAAGGCTGCCCGCATCATACCCCGAATGAGGCACTATATATGCAACCAAAGACTTCTCCCCCGGTATTACCTCCCTCGCCGCAACAACGCTCTGCTTGACAGAAGGGCTCTGGCACAGAAGAGACTCAATCTCTCCCAGCTCTATTCTAAATCCCCTTATCTTTACCTGATGGTCAAGCCTCCCTACAAACTCCATTCTCCCGTCCTTAAGAAACCTCACCAGATCCCCTGTTTTGTATATGCGTGCCCCCAATGCGTTAACAAACGGATTTGGAACAAACCTCTCACGCGTCAGCTCAGGCTGGTTAAGATATCCTCTGGCAAGCCCGTCCCCGCCTATATATAATTCTCCGGGAATTCCAACCGGCATATGCCTCATCATGGGATTTAATATATACACCTTTGTGTTTCCTATTGGTTTACCTATTGTCACAGCGTGTCCGCTTGCTATTTGCTCCATTGAAGACCATATTGTGGTTTCGGTTGGGCCATACATATTCCAAAGGCACCCGCACCTGTCCGCAAGCTTAAACGCCAGCTCCTCCGGCAATGCCTCGCCTCCGCAGAGTATTCTGAGCGTTTTGCTTCCCTTCCAGCCCGACTGAAGTATAATTCTCCATGTGGCAGGAGTGGCCTGCATAATGGTTATGCGATGCTTATCCATAAGCTCTGTAAGCCTGCTGCCGTCTGATGTATCATCCCTTGCCGCGAGGACTACACTAGCACCGGCTATGAGGGGCATAAACAGCTCCAGCCCCGCAATATCAAAGGATAATGTGGTAACAGCCAAAAGCTTGTCTCTGTCCTTCAGCCCTGTCTTTTGCGCGGTAGATACCAGAAAATTCAGAAGGGCATACTGCTCAATCTGGACTCCCTTTGGCTTTCCCGTTGAGCCCGATGTATAAATAAGGTATGCAAGGCTCTCCCTCTCTCCTTTGCACACATTAACCTCCGGGTAATGCATATCTATTGCCTGCCACTCTCTGTCCAGACAAATAATTTTGGCGTTATGATCCGGGAGTGTGTCTGCCAGTGCTTCTTGGGTTAAAACTATGCCTGTCTGCGCATCCTCCAGCATATATGCAATACGCTCACTAGGAAATATAGGGTCCATCGGAAGGTACGCCGCTCCCGCCTTGTGTATTCCAAGCAGTGCCACCAGCATTTGCGGAGTTCGGTCCATATATACGCCAACTA
The DNA here is from genome assembly GCF_003337415.1 of Anaerobacterium chartisolvens. GTDB lineage: Bacteria > Bacillota > Clostridia > Acetivibrionales > DSM-27016 > Anaerobacterium > Anaerobacterium chartisolvens. The sequence continues at coordinate 14,431 of NZ_QPJT01000015.1, forward strand.
CCGTTTCGCGGCCCGCGCCCGACTCAATGAGATAGTTCGCCAGCTTATTGGAACGGCTGCTCAGTTCCCGGTATGTCATTGACCCGTCGCGGCTTATAACCGCCAATGCCTCGGGAGATCTCTCCGCCTGCATATCGAATAGCTGAACCCAGCATTTCACATCTCCCAAGTCCAGCTCCGTCCTGTTCCATTGTTCAATCTGCATAAGCTCTTCCGGCTGAGTTAGAATTTCATACCCATCCAAATACTCGTCGGGAGACGCGCAAATGCCCTTTAAGAGCTGCTTATAATGCCCTGCCATTCTCGCAATATCCTCAGTGTTAAACAGTGATGTATTATATTCAAAATCCACCGCCAGAGAATCTCCGGCATCCCTTACGTCTACACATAGATCAAACCGTGCAAAGCCGCTGTCCATATCCATGGTTGAGATGTTCATTTCTGAAAACACATGTCCCTGCGACGGAGTGTTTTGAAGACTGAAAAGTATCTGAAATAAAGGGTTGCGGCTCATATCCCTCTGTATATTTAATTCCTCCACAAGCTTTTCAAACGGTATATCCTGATTCGCATACGCCTCCAGCGTCACCTTTTTTACTCTGCTTAACAGCTCCGAGAATTTATCCCCCGCCGAAAATGACGTGCGCAGCACCATATTGTTTACGAAAAAGCCTATAAGTCCCTCGATTTCCTTCCTGTTGCGGTTGGCTACAGGAGATCCCACTATAATGTCCTGCTGCCCGGTGTAACGGTAAAGCAGAAGCTTAAAAGCGGCAAGCAGCAGCATAAAAAGAGTGCAATTTTCTCTTCTTGCAAGCACCTGCAGTTTTTTCACCATAGAACCGGGTATGGAGGCGGTGAGTTTAGCCCCTGTATACTGCTGTATTGCGGGCCTATTCTTAATTATGGGAAGCTCCAGTACCGGCAGCTCTCCCGAAAGCTTGGTCTTCCAGAATTCAAGCTGCTGTTTTGTTTCCTCACCCTCTGCTCTTTGCAGCTGCCAACGGGCAAAGTCGGCATACTGTATGTCCAAATCCGCAAGCTTTGCGTCTTTTCCTTCTAAAGCCGCTTCATAGTACTGTGAAAGCTCCTTAAGCAAAATTCCGAAGGACCACCCGTCAAAGATAATATGGTGTACCGCAAGCACCAGTAAATGCTCGTCCTCCGAAAGCCTGATCAGCCTTCCCCTTACAAGAGGAGGGGTGTCAAGCCGGAACGGCCTTGACGCAACATCTTCAGCCAGCTCCATCGCCTTATTCTGTCTTTCATCCGGGGGCATATGGCTGATGTCATCCATATCAAGCCTGAATTCATATTCTTTATTCAACAATTGTACAGGCGTGCCGTCCTCTTCATAAAATGACGACGAGAGAATTTTATGCCTTTGTATAACCATGCACACGCTCTTCTCCATCAAATCTGCCCTAAGACTTCCTTTGAGCCTAAGCGCAGTATAGAGATTGTACTGGGGGCTTTCGCTGTTCAAGCGGTCAAGGAACCACAGCCTCTTCTGTCCGAAGGAAAGGGGCAGCCTGCCTGTGTCCGGCAGAAAGGTCTTTATGCTTTCGCTGCCTCCAGATTTATTTTTGCCTGCACCGTCAATAATGCACGCCAGCGCTTCTATGCAGGGATTTTCAAAAAACTCCGATTGAGTTAATTCAACATCGAAAAGATCCCTTATTCGTGAAATGACGCGTGTGATTTTAAGAGAATCCCCTCCCAGATCAAAAAAGCTGTCACGCGTTCCAACTCTGGAATAGCCCAGTATGTCACACCATACCTCAACAAGCCTTTTCTCTGTATCATTTTTAGGAGGCTCTATTACTCTGTTTCTGATGTCGCTGTCCATAAGGCTGTTAAGCTCGGCCCTTATTGCATCGTATTCTCCGTTTAAAAAGCTCTCCCTGAGCTTATATCTCTGTATTTTTCCACTGGTGGTTTTGGGCATACTTTTTATCGGAATAACGTCCGATACCTCTATTCCCGTCTTTTCACCTATGCACCTCTTTATATCGGCCGACAGAGGCATAAAGCTTTCCGCCTTCTGTTTAAAAAGAATAAACATTACAATACGATCACACTGCAATCCCTCGTCAAATATTCCCACAGCCGCCGCTTTTCCCAGCTCTACTCCTTCAATCTCCTCCGCTGCACGCTCAATATCATGAGAATAGAAATTTTGTCCCGCTACAAATATTACATCCTTTGCCCGCCCTGTTATGACAAGGCGCTTATCCCTCATAAAGCCCAAATCGCCGGTATTCAGCCATCCGTCGCCGGTAATGGCCTGCCTTGTAGCCTCGGGGTTGTTGTAATACCCGCAGGTAACATTGGCTCCCGATATTTGTATATTCCCAATCCTGTTTTCGCCAAGATCGTTATTGTCTTCTCCGCATATTCTTACACGGCAGTCATAAATAGGTAAGCCGACATCGACAAAGGTAACAGCCCTTATGTCTTCCGTCGTAGCCTCTCTCACAGTCTGTCCTATTTTTAGATATTCCCTGTTTAAAGTGACGCACCTAAGCTCATCCCCCATATGCGGGAAGGTTACTGCTATTGTTCCTTCCGCAAGGCCATATACGGGGTACATGGCATTTCTTCTTAAGCCATACCCGGACAGCTTGTCTAAAAACTCATTGCACAGACCGGCAGAAATAGGCTCAGCCCCATTGTATATAAGCCTTATACCAGATAAATCCCAATCTTTTTTAACATCCTCGTTAAAAAATTTAAGGAAATGCTTGTATCCAAAATTGGGGGAATATGTAATTGTGACATTATGCTCGCTGGCCTTGGAAATCCACAGAGAGGGGTGCCTTATAAAAAGCTGGGTATGCATGTTGTACTGGTTCATGCAGGCCAGAACGCCCTTTATATGGGTTCCTATCAGTCCCATGTCGTGCGTAAGGGGCATCCAGTTTAGCCCTGTGTCACAGCAATTTATACCCGTCCATTTTATAACTGAGCTTAAGTTTGCAATTACATTTTTGTGGGTTATTATAACCCCTTTAGGCTCCCCGGTGGAACCCGAGGAAAACTGTACGAAAGCCATGTCGTCAGGGCCTGTGCTATGGATTTCCCCCTGCTCTCCTCCGTTCTCCATATCCTCGACATAAGCAGTCCTTTTTGTTATGGAAGCCATTTGTTCCTGAAGTCCCTTTTTATCGGCGAAGCCCTCAAGCTTGAGCATAAAATCCCTTGAGGCAAGCATACATGGGTTATCCAGTACCTCCCATATTTTAAAAAGCTTCATTTTATGCTCATCATTTGTGCCGGGGGATACCGGAACCGGTATCATGGCACCCAAAATACAGGCCCAGAAGGAATAAACAAATTTTTCATTGTCATCTATTTGGAAAATAACCTGATCCCCCTGCTTAAAGCCAGCCTTCTGCAGCTTATACAGCAAGCTTAAGGAGGCATCGTACAGGGATTTATATGAAACATACCTTTCGTTTGTCTCGCCCAGTATAAAGGTTATTCCCTTTTCATGTTCATCCTTTCTGGAAATAATAAGCTCTGTTAAAGTTTCATGAGCAGACATAACAAAACCCTCTTTTCAGATATAATATTTAATTAAATATTTGTATTTTTTCAAAGACAGGCTTGTCAGGATTTTTTCTGGACTCCTGAGGCCTGAAAAAAACATCCAGCTCAAAGCTTTCCGGCTGGTATACTACTATTTGAAGTGTCATTTTATTATACAAATCGCCGCTGTCCAAAAATGCTCCCGGTGAGCCTCCGTTAAAGGAAGCAACCTCCTTCAATTCATCAGGTGTGACGACAGGCCCCATTTTGCCGAGCTCTGCCTTCATGTTTTCCCATCTTTTAGTGTTGCACTTATTGTCTGAATAATTGTCCTTATTTCCATAAAGCATAAATGAATTAACGCTTCCGACAGCATTTTTCATTTCCCAGGTTATTCCGTCATTAAGCTTGGAGTCCCAGCCTCTCAGCTCACACCGAACCTCCTTGCCGTTTGTTCCTGTGCCGCTGAAATTGTTTTCAAGAACCTTACTCTCCTTTTCATCTGAAAAAGCCAGTAGGTAGTTTATAGTATGCTGCTCAGAGTGTTCCTTCATGAACTCTGCCGCGGAGTCTAAGGTGTCCTGTGTTTCAAGTGCATATCTTAAATCCATCGGATAGGATCTCCTTCCCTCCGATGAGTATGGAGCTCCGGACTGTGAATCAAGTATTGCGGCAAACACCTTGCTGTCATTTAATCCTGTTATTATCCCAATATACCCCATGTAGCCGATTGAGCATATGCTTTTTTGGGGATGCTTTATTGTTATAACCCCTTGAATCCTTGGAAGCTGATTTTTGCTCCCTCCATACCAGTCGAGAATTCTCGCGCTTATAGTGCTTTTTGTTTCGGAGCTCTCTCCGAAAACAGAAATAAAGCTGCACTGGGTGCCTCTTGCCACATCAGGAAGCAAATTGAAAAGATACAGCTCGTCTAAGGAAAGCTTACCGTCTGCTCTCTTATTTTCATTCCCTCCTGAAAAAGCCGACGCTATTCCCTCAATTTCTTCTTTATAGCTTTGCTCAAGCTGGGGCTTTAAGTCTTCAACACGGCTGAACGAACCGGGATAGTCATTCTTGTTGATGTTCTCGGCAATGTAAGAGTCTATTAAAGACTCATATTCCGGCTCCATTTGAAGAATTGCCTTTCCAAACAGCTCTCCCATTCGTCTGGGAGTCAGCCCTGTGGTGTAATCAAGCGTAACGTCAAAATAATTGCCTCTGTCAACAATGGAAACACCCTCCTCCTCAAATGAGGGCTTTACAGCCAGTGTGTCTTTTGCAGGGCCACATCCCATTTGAAGCATCAATGCAAATGCGGCAAACATACCGACAACCTTTTTCAAAGTGATCACCTCTCCTTATAAGTACCGCCGGAAATTTTAACAAAATAGAATTTTACCATTGCGTATATATATGCGGCTCCAATAAGCACAGATAATGCCATCACAGCCTCCATAAAGCCGGAGGGCCCTATTTCCTCCACCATGGCCCATGGAGTTCCGTAGTAATACAGAGTATCGGGTAAATGATAAATGTAATATGCACAATAGCCTGCCACCGCAGTAGCTATTAAAAATACTATTATCCCTTTAATTCCCTTTGCCTTAAACCGTTTTTTGCCACCGGCTATTTTTGATATCAGCAATACCAGCAGTACCGCTATCAGCAGGGCAACCGCCCAACACCCTGCCGCAATTGAATATAATATGCCGCTGTCTATCATATATAAATCCCCCCATTAATTTTATTGCTACGGTCCATCCTCCTGCCAGAATACAGGAATCTTTTCAAACACAGGGACTTCAGGGTTGTCTATTATATTTCTGGGTCGGAAAAACACCTCCAAAGACAGGCTTTCGGGTTCAAAAACCACCATCTGAACCGTCATCTTGTTGTATAAATCCCCACTGTCTGAAAAAGTACCGGGTGATTTTCCCTTTTTGTAGGATATAACATCCTTAAGCTCCTCCGCAGTTACATCCTCGCCCTTCTCCAAAAGCTCTCTCTTCATGTTTTGCCATCTTTTTGTATTGTATTTATTGGGCTTATGGTTGTCATGGTTTCCATACAGTAAAAATGAATTTACCGTTCCCACAGCATTGTCTATTCCCCATGATATGCCTTTATTAAGAGCCGACTCCGAGGTTCTGACGGAACGCTTTACGCGCTTTAAATCCAGACCGTCTCCCGTAAAATTATTTTCTAAAATTACTGATTTAACGGGATCTGAAAAACCGATAATGTGATTGACCCCGTAAAGCTTTGAAGGGTCTCTCATAAACTCACACGCATCCTCCATGGTGTTTGTGCTTTCCAGAGCAAATCTGAGATCCAGAGCATAAGAGCGTATTCCAAGCGAGCTGTAAGGAGTTCCCGACTGAGAGTCTACAATGGCGGCAAACACCTTATCGTCATTGAAGCCCGTCAGTATTCCAATATACCCCAAATACCCCACTGAGCAAAGCTTTTTGTCGGTATACCTCATGGTTATAATGGACTGAATGATTGGAAGCTGGTTATCCTGCCCTCCGAACCAGTCCAGATTCCGCCCTGCTATAGTGCTTCCCGTAGAGGATCTGTCTCCTGAAACGGCCAGATAGCAGCATTGAGTACCGCGCACAACATCCGTAAAGAGGTTAAAGAGATATATCTCATCTCTGGAAATTTTATTGTCGCCACGGACATTTTCTTTCCCTCCCGAAAAAGCATCCGCCAGCCCTTCAATTTCCTCCTTATAGTCTTCATTCATCTGCGGCATTACATCCTCAGCTCTTAAAAGGCTGTAAGGATATTCATATGTGCTTAGGTTCTCGGCAATATATGAATCTATCAGCGCCTCATAATTGGGAACCGCTTTAAGTATTGCCCTCCCGAAGGCTTCTCCCATTTGGCGGCGTGTTAACCCCGCGGTATAATCAAGCACCACATCAAAATAATTTCCCTTATCGGTAATAGAAACACCTTTTTCCTGATAGCTGCTCTCTCCTGTGACAACAGCTATCTCCTTGCTGCATCCGACCTGAAAAATCAGTACCAGTGCCACAATGCCTCCAAGCATTCTTTTAAGCATAATAAGCTCTTCCTTTCAAATAGTCTTACGCCCCCGCAAGTACCGTATCCTTTATATCCGCTTCCTTCCGGGGCTGTACTATCCTTCCCGTTTCCATTTTTATATGCCTGTCGGTATCTGCAAAATAGCTATCGTCATGAGTTATTGCAATAACCGCCTTACCCCTTGCCTTTAGCTCGGGCAGGAGCACCTTGTAAAAGAATCTCCTGAATTCAGGGTCCTGATCGGCTGCCCATTCGTCAAAAAGGCATACGGGGCGATCCTCAAGGTAGCTTACAAGAAGCGCCAGCCTTTTTCTCTGGCCTGTAGAGAGCTTCAACGTACTGAATACCCCCTCGTTAATGCTTACCTTGTCACTTATTCTTAGAACCTCAAGGTATTTCTGTATTTCATCGTGCTTTTGCTCATACTCCACTCCATACAGCTTGTCAAAAAGATGAAAATCACTGAAAACAGTGGAGAAATTCGATCCCAGCACCTCGGAATCCACCTTTTCTCCATTTACTGTTATTTCTCCCTCATCGGGTCTGTAAAGTCCGGTAATCAATTTTGCCAGAGTAGACTTTCCGCTTCCGTTACCCCCGGAAATGAATACTATTTCACCTGACCTGAAGGTATAATCAATAGGCCCCACAGTAAAATTTTCTCCGCTTTCATTTTTATATTCAAATTTTACTCCCTTGAGCTCTATCTGCAATTCTCCTTGAGTATTTACGGCTTGGGGAAGTACCGCCTCTTCCTCCATTTCGGATATTTCCCTTATAAAATCCTTTATCCTTCTCCAGCTTACAAGAACCCTCACCAGAGAGGGAATAAGGAATATTTCCTGATTTACTATTCCTCCCATGTATAAATATACCGTAACATAGTTTCTCAGTGTGTTCCCCTGTATATTGTCAAATATGAAGGGGAAGGTAAAAACCACTATGCCTATTACAAATATGTACATTATTTCTCCAAGAATGGATACTCCTATAAACTTGAACTCACCCTCCACACGCGTATCCCTGTAGATTTCACAGCTTTTTTGCATGTCCTGCCTGAACTCAACCCTTTTCCTGCGGTTTATATAAAGCTCCTTGAAGCCTTTCACCAGATCACTTATATGCCTGAAAAAAATAGTCTGGTAATCCCTGTTTTTTTCAAATATCTTCTCTGCCGAGCGGCTGACCTGTATAAAAAGGAATACCGCAAGGGAAATTACCAGTATTGAGAAAAGCATTCCGTATAAATTCAATGTCCCCAGATATATAAAGCACGTCACCATGGTTATTATCCCCGTTAGACCGTTGACAATCATGTTGACGACCCCGCTGACCGTTTCGGTGTCGTTATTTAATGCCGCCGAGGTTTTACCCTCCTCAAGGGATTCAAACTTATAAAACGGGGCTTTAAGAAGCTTGTTTATTATTTCCATCCTTTTGTCATACACCACGTTGCTGGTAATGGTAATCAGCTTCTTCCTTACAACCATTGCGCTTACTGTAAAAAGAATGATTCCCAGTATAAAGTATATATACAGCCCGCTTTCAATTCCCGACCTTCTGGTTTCGGCATCTATGCTCCTGTTCAAGGTGGCGTTTATAATGAAAATAATAAGAGAATTTCCCATTCCGCTTACCACGCTCAGTACGATTATCATAAAGAATGGCTTGTCATCAGGCTTTGGGAAGAAGTACCCGGCAAGGAAGTACAGGTAAAAGACAGGTATCGCTATAGCCAGTGAGGCTACGGCAGTTATCATAATTTGAGGGCCCAATTGCTGTATAAAGGCCCAGGACATTCCGTCAAACAGTATATACGGCGCTCTGTACATGCAATAAGCAAACAGTGACATAAGCGCGAGAGACAAAATAATGGTTCCCACCCCCTTTGCCCCTTTCCACTCAAAGCGTCGCTGCCCCTTAATAACCTCTTTTATCAGAAGCATAAAATAGTAGAGCGTAACCAAGGTTACTATCGCCAATACTCCCAAAATAATAAAAGACAAACCACTGTCCGGCACTATATGCTCCCCCCCTTACATTTATTCTTCAATACCACTGTTTATAATATCTGCAATCTCTTTAATATAATCGAATATAAAGAAATGCCCCCCATCAAACTCATGCATTTTACAGAGATTGGAGGTGTATTGGGGCCAGCCAAGCATATTATCCTCCCGATCAAGTCCATGAGTAATAGTGTCGGTTCTTCCGTTAAGCACCGTTATAGGGCAGCTAAGCCTTATATTGCTTTCAGCATGTTTATAGCATTCAATAATCCTGTAATCGGCTCTTAAAATAGGAGAAAATATCTGCGTAAGCTGCGGATCCTCGAATATTTCTTTCGGCGTGCCGCCTATTTTCAATATTTCCTCTTTAAACTGGGACTCAGGCAGTGCGTGCAGATCCTTTTCATTTTTTTTGATATGCGGAGCATAGCGTCCCGAAGCGAAAACATGGCAAGGGCCTGTTTTTCCATTTCGCACGATCCTCATGCATAACTCATATACGATAACGGTTCCCATGCTATGTCCGTAAAATGCATACCTGCACCCGTCAAGACCTTGGGATATGCTGCTGTAAATATCATCTGCGGCCTTATGAACGCTGTCATAAAATGGCTGGTTCATTCTTCGTCCTCTTCCTGCAAGCTCTAAAGGTACCAGCTCGATTCGGCTGTCAAGATATGCTCTCCATTTATTGAATACTGATGCTGATCCCCCAGCATACGGAAGACAAAAAAGCTTTACTTTTTCCATATATTGCTCCTGCTAAATAATTTTAATATACAGCTATTTCTCTACAAAAAAAACACAATTACTATTAAGAAATAAGCTAAAAATGTTTTTATATTACTTTAAAGTAAATTAATAAAAATAATTACTATAAATTAAATTTTTAGTCCTTAGAGCTATTACTTTTTAATTATATATATAATAGCATTTTTTGTTAACACAAGTATACACAGAATTTTGGATTTTGTCAATAGAAAGGTTTAATTCCATTTTATAGATAGCAAAAGTCGAATCTCTTTTATACCAAGCATTTAGGACTTTATACCTATATCCTAAAAAAGACCAATATCCTTGATTATATGGAATATGTTCTGTTTATTTGATAAATTTCGCAGGGTTTTGTTCTGATATTATGTAACCTTAGTTAACATTACACAGGGGCTGTTAATTTTAGTAATGCTTTAAAATTGAAACCCTTGTCATGCTTTAATGCAAATAGAAGAAATGCCATCACAACAGCAAGGCTTTTAACGGGAAGTGAATACTTAAGCCCGCAGGCCATACACACCAAAAAGGATACCGCCACGGAGGCGGCACATGAAAGCAGCAGGGGGAGCAGGCCTGCCGGGAATTTTATGCAGGACTTATACATCCTTATTTCAAAAACGGTTAATATGAAAACAGCAGCTAAAAAAACAGACAAAAGATTTATTATTAATGCAGCATTCTTACTGTGCATTTCAAGAAGCGTAGGTATATATCCCTGTAATTGGTTGGAAGAATGTACATGCTGAATTAGCTTTTCCAAATAAAAGCCCAGATCAAATATATTGTCATAAGGAATGTATTGATAGGGAATCATCAGCTCAAATGCCGCCAGCCAAAGCACAAGTCCCATAAGTGCAGGTATAGCTGACAAGGCCGCTAAAAATAAAGCAATGCGCGCCTTCTCCATTATGAGCATTTCAAAAAAGTATTTGTTTTTCATGCAGCCTTTGAGGTAATCGCTGAAAAATATTACGCAGCGTATAAAATATACCGTCAGCATAAATATGACAAGCATGGCTATGAAAAAAACGAATACCCTCAGCGGCTGCTCCAAAAAAGCGCACCCTGCATAAAAGTCGGTAATTCTGTATGCCGTCAAATCAGCTCCGGTCTTTTCTCTCAGTATATTCAGCGTCTTGCTTTCCTTAAAGTGCTGCTCCAAACTTTTATCCTTAATAAAAACAGTGTCTATTCCAAGCGAATTGCTCTCCGGCATACTCTCAAAAGGCACATATATTCTCTCTGCTCCATCCGAGCTCATAAAGGAAAGAAGTGAATGGCTGCTGCGGTAAACCCCTGTTATTTTATATTTTTCTTCCCCAATCATTATATCATTTCCAATGACATTGTACGTTGTAAAAAGCTTCTCTGCAAGCTTCTCACTTATTATTGCAGCCTTACGGCCATATCTGTGCTGGGCTCTTCCCAAAAAAGCCCCTCTTATCATTTCGGTCCCTGAAAAGAGCTCAAGATCCTCTCCCGCAAGCACCACCTTAACAGGTAAAAGGGCTGCTCGGTATCCTGCCGACGCGTCGATCTCATTCATATATGAAACCTTACCCGATGAAAAATATCTTTTTAATACCAGCATATCGCCATAGTCCATCAGATTTTGCTGCTCTATAAACTTATTTTTTATATTTATTTCGATTCTCTCTGTATAGTTGTTTTTGCTGATACCTCTAAAGCCGGATGCAATGTTATGCATAGAAATCACCAGAAAGAACATGCACGACAGCATAAAAGCAAGCCTGATGGAGGCATAACGCCCCGCTTTACCCGTACTCAAAAGCCCTCACCCCAATTTGACCTGTATTTTATCGGACAATGCCTTGCTGCTGAAGGAAACTATTTTGTCATTGCCGGTAATCGCTTCAATAGACGTTATTGCACTATTAAAAGCATCGGTATCCAGTACTTCAACCTCGTACCTCTCCACGTAATTTTCCTTTCCCAATACTCCCTCTCTCTCCTTAACAATAAACATATAATCCTTTCCGTTCTCTCTTATCACGCTGCTGTTGGGTATAAGCATAGGATAAGACACACTTGATTTTACAATCGAAACATCAAGCTTTTGCCCTATTTCAAGCTCACCCTCCGCTTCCTTTATATGGCCGACAAATTCATATCTGCTCTCTCCGCGGATAAATTTCTTCTCATTTACTGTCCCTTTAAAGCTGTTTTTTTTACCGTCCGCCTCAGTAAATATTACGGCGTCGTTTTTATCAACCTCTTCTGCGGCAGGTAAGCCAAGTGTCCATTTAACACAAAGCCCCTCTTCCCTTTTAACCGTCTCAAAAAGCACCTGTCCTCCGACAAATGAAGCTCCCTTTTGAATAAAAGCAGCTTTTACAACACCATCGAAAGGGGCTCTTAGCAGCCCATCCTCAGGAGAATTTTTCTTTTTCTCCTCAAGCTCCAGACTGTAAAGCTCTATTTCAGCGGCCTTTTCCTTAACGGTACGGCTATAATCGTCCTCCAGCCTTTGCCTCTCAGTCTGTTTTCGCGCAAGAAGCTTTTTCTTATCTGCATACTTTCTTTCAGCACTATCAAGGCTGTCTCTGGCATTATTCACGCTTTCAAGAGGCACAGCTCCCCCGTCATACAGGCTTTCCTCAGCGGCCAAGGCTTTTTTTGCCTGCCCGACAGCCTTTAACGCCACCTCGGCGTCTTGAGCGTACTCCTCTAAGTCTATGGGCTGAAACCCGTTTTTATATCTCTCCAGCTCATTTTCCATTTTAAGCAGGGCTAATTCGCTTTTCTTTATTTCCAGAGAAATATCTCCCGTATCTATAACCGCAAGCACATCTCCCTCTAAAAACTCATCTCTCTCCCCCACTCTCACATCAAGGATTTCCCAATTACCGTAGCAGCTTATATTCTCTATATTTAACGGGCATACCTCTCCTTTTGAATTGATTTCCTGTGTCAGCTTGCCTGACCTTATAACGGTATATTCAACCTCCGGCAGCAGTAGGTTATTTATTGTTTTTGAAAAAAACGTAAGGAGCAAGGTAACTGCAATAAAAGCCAGCCCCGTATTTCTTATAATTCTTTTTCTCACGCCGGACTTCCCGGCTGTTTGCAAATCCGCCATTATATATCCCATCCCTTAAAATACTATCAAAATTCCATCCCGTATAGTTTAAGCCAAGAAGCGGCCTACTTTATGCCCGATAATTCTATCCCCTCTATAAAGTAATTCTCTCCATACAAAAATATCAAAAGTGCGGGAGTCATATAAAATACTCCACAGGCAAAGGCTATGCCTATTTCCCCACCGTTTATCCTTGAAAGGAAAATAGAAAGAGGATACATGGACTCATCCTTTAAAAAAACAAGGGGCTGCTCAACCATATTCCAGTTGTCTATAAACACCAATATCGCAAGCGATGCCGCTCCGCCCTTGCATTGAGGCAGCAGCACCCGGGTAAAGGTCCTCAAATATCCCGCTCCGTCAATTTTAGCAGCCTCACAGTACTCATCCGGTACGGACATCATAAACTGTCTGAGCAGAAAGACACCGAAGGTTGAAAACACCCCCGGCAGAATAACTGCCGAATATGTTTCCAACAGGCTAAGCTTTTTAAGAATTATATAGTTTGGAACCAGAGTCACCTGAAACGGCATCATCATTACTATTATATAGATGAAAAAAATCCTTTTGCTAAAGGGAAAGCCCAGCTTGCTGAAGGCATAGGCAGCCAGGGCTGAAACGGCCATCTGCCCTGCCATTATGGGAAGCGTCACAATAACGGAATTCCAGAACATCATAAGAAACCTTGGTTTTCTTAAAAGAGCGTTGTAGTACTGGTACAGGCTTACCCTCTCGGGTATAAGCTTAAATCCGATGTTAAAAGACTCTCCCTCCTTGAGCTTGCTGCTGTCGGCAATTGCACTGTAGGATTTTTCCACCTCAGCACTTGACATAAGGGAATTGGTAACCATGTAGAGCACAGGGAACAGAAAGCTTGCCGAAATACATACAAGCACAAAATATTTAATAATGCGCCTCCTCATATTATATATTCCTCCCGAATCTGGCCTCAATTTTAAACAGTACAAGCACCAGAAGCGCTATTCCCACAGACATAATGAATGCCGCCGTAGTAAGCCTCTGATAGGATAAATTAAAAAAATTGTTATTCATAAAATGCTGAAGCATATATATTCTGAGGCTGGGATAGCTCCCTGCCAGCAAATAAGCCTCTCTGAATATCTTAAAGGAATTTATGACGGATATCATCACCACAAAAAAGCCTGTCGGAATCAGGAAGGGAATTGTAATTTTACTGAGGCAGGTATACCATCCCGCCCCGTCAATGCGTGCAGATTCATAATATTCCTTTGGAATGCTGTTTAAGCCTGCCGCAAACAGTATCATATTATAGCCGCAGTTTTTCCACAGGTACAGTATAATAAGAACCGCCATTGACCAGTCGCTCCTTAGCCAGTCCACCGGCTGCAAATTAAAATTTGAAAGAATGCCGTTCACAACTCCATACTCATTAAACATTATATTCCATACCAGTATGACGGAAGCAACGGGTATTACAAGAGGCAGTATAAAAAAGCTCCTGAAAAAAGCCAGTCCTTTAATTTGTCTGTTTAAAAGCAGTGCAAATGAAAATGAGAAAATAACTATAAGAGGCACAGCTATCGCATTAAACACAAGCGTATTCTTAAACGCAAGAATAAATCAACCGCTGTGCAAAAGATCGTTAAAATTCTTCAGGCCCACAAACCGAATCCCCGCGATATCTTCTGTAAAGCAGTAGTAAAGGCTGATTACAAAAGGCACGGCAAAAAACACGGCAAAGCCAGCAAGGCTTGGGAGAGCAAATATAAAGCCAGCGACAGACTGCTTTGACTTAAGTCCCATATGCTTTCTCTTTTTATCTCCCGCAAAAGCCTCTTCAATATTAACCATTCTTTCACCCTTCCTCCTACTCATCCATATACAGCCTGACCTTATTATCTATGGCCTTTGCCGTCTGGCGTGCATCCTGTTTTCCCGCAATATATGCCTGTACCTCCTGGTCTATGAAATCCAGTATATTCGTATCAATAAATATACATTCACTTATACTGTCTATGTAGCTGTCCATTTTCTTTATTAATTCTTCCGGTATAGCAACAGATATATACTCTTTTTGTCCGTCTGCCAGATAATAACTCATTCTTTTGCCACTTGCTTCCTTACCTGTGCATTCTTTTTTTATCTGCTCATATGCCTTCTTATTAATAGGTGCCCAGAAAGTGTTTACTCCTGCTCCATAGTTCTGATATTTTTCCGACATAAGGAGCTTTATAAATTTAAAGGCCTCATTTTTAAAGTCTGTAGTCTGATTAATACCAACAAATTCACAGGCTTCAGCAGTTATGCCCTGCTGGCCTTCAATAGCCGGATAAGAAAATATGCATATTTCAGAGTCGAAAAAATTTCTTACAGCACTATTTTCTTCCCATAGATTATTTAAGGACACCAGTGATTGTCCATTAAAAAAATACAATTGTCCATCCCTAAAAAGCCTGTACCAGAAATCAGGCGGCTTTAGCTCCTCATCCGGGCATATCGCAGGGCAGATTTGCCTGTATACTTCCAAAAGCCTGATAAATTCGGGAGAATCAAAGTTGACCCGTTTATTAACCAGATCTATAAATACGGGCCAATAGTTTTTTATAAGGCTTGTGAAGCTAAACGAACCGCCAATCAAATATTTTTTTTGTTCACCGCAGCTCTCGGCCAGCTCCTTCATATAGTCCCAGGTAGGATTTAAGTTGTATTTCAGTTGATTATTTGCCAATGTACTTTTAGGCGACCATATAAGGGGAAGGCTGAAATATAAAGGCATCAGGTATCTCTTTCCATTGATTATACCGCAATCTAAAATACTCTTGTTGTAGTCGGACAAATTAAATTCCTTATCCTCTTTTATCAGTATATCAAGGTCATAAAAAGCATTATTTTCGACAATCTTCCATAGCCCCGGTATTCTGCTTGGCTTATCAAGAATAATGTCGGGGCCGTCACCGGATAAAATGGAGGCAGTAATTTTCTGCCTGTATTGCTCGTAATCCTTTTCATCAGAAAGCCAGATGGGACTGATTTTTACCGGGCTGCCAGTATTAAACTCATTTAGCGCGCTCGGGATTCTCTGATCCCATGATTCTACGTACATTTTCATTTCTTTTTCGTCGGTTTCACTGAGCGAACCTGTTCCGCTGTTTGTACAGCCACTTGTCACCGCTGCAATAATTAAAATTACTACCATAAAATTTTTATTAAATTTCTTCATATGATAGACTCCTTTGGATAGTAATTCAACATCTTATATAAATTAGGATACAAACTATCTAAAAAGAATGTAAAATAATTTCCGAAGGAATAATTTCCCCGGAATGCGTGACCGGAATATAATTTAAGCTAACTAAAATCACAAGCGCCTTCTACAGATATACATGCTTTTATAGTTAGAGTAGAAATTATTCTGTAGGATATTATTTTACATCCTCCGTTATCCGATATGCAAAAGCCTAAACTATATAGTCTACCTTTCTTTACGTAAGTATAGTGTCACTTTTTATTTAATATTTTAAAATAAACTAATATTTTGCAGGTTATTGTTTAGAATATACTCCATAATATTACATGTGTCAAATCATTTCCTATTTATGTATTAGTATGTAAGCGGTTTAAGCTTCTAAAAGCTTCAAAGCACAACGAAAAACAGGCAAATCCGCCTGTATAAGCATAAAGAAAGACGCCGGCGAGCTAACGCAAGCGTCTTTCTTATTAAAAGCAGTGTTTTTACCGTTCAAAGCCTTTAAGTCCTCTTACCAGCCCAAATCCTTGCGTATCTGTGCGGCAAGCTGCTCCGCCATAAGCTGGTGCGTTTTTATGCTGGGGTGCCAGTCCTCACCATAGCCGTTTGCCCACTCCTGTACAGGGAACTCTATATAGTGGATCCTCTGATCACCCGACGAGCTTTTCTGCGCTACAACAGTGTTTAAATAATCTCTGACATCTGACAGCGCATTGCCGGACAGCATTGGCCCGATTGCACAGTATATATGGGCATTGGGATACTGGCTGCGTATTCTGTCTACAAAGCTTGAATATGCGGCTGTAAAGGATGACTTATTGGGAGACCCCGTACTGAAGTCATTGGTGCCCAAATTTATAACCACTACCTGAGGAATCCACTTACTTGAATCCCATAGCTTGTTTTTGTCATAAGGCAGTATCTGCGGATAAAGTGCAGGCATTAAATCCCCTGCCGTGTCACCCCCGTAGTTCCTCACTACACCCTTGCCCGACCAGCACACGGTAACGGGATCTGCCTCTAAGAGCCTTGCCGTTATAGCACCGTAAGCCATGTAAGCATTTTCATTTTTTGTAGTAAAGGATTGGTACTGGCTTTCACCCTCGTTTCCATAGCCGCAGGTAATGGAATCGCCTATAAATTCTATGCGCCTTTCAGACGGTGCCGGAGGTGCCAGAAGGCTTCCGCCGGTGACGGTGAAGCCCAGAAATTGCGTGTCACCCACCCATGCCTCTGTCCTCCTCACCAGCTCTACACTGTGGTTTCCATTCGTCAGCCCGGAGGCAAGAGTAATTGGTGCCGAGCTTCCCGCAGTCACATTTATTGGGGCTTTAACGGTACCGTCTATTATTACATTGAACCAGTTGTCACCCATAGAGCGTATGGTTGCACTAATTCCAGTGCCTTTGAAATTGGCTTTAATGCTGCTGCCGCTCCATGCAGACCTTGCTCCTGCGGGGTCACTGGTGTCAAAGCGTCCTACCAGAAGCACACCCGGCTCCGGCGGATTTGTGCCTCCATAGGGCAGGGATTCTATTATGCCCAGCAGGTATTGCTTCATAATGCTGAAGTCTATCGAATTTACTTTATTATCAGTATTAAGATCCATGTGGCTCTGGTATGTATTTTCCGTTTCCAGCAAATACCTCTTAAACAATGAAAAGTCGGTGGAGTTGACCTGTCCGTCATCGTTGCAGTCCCCATACAAAGGCGCAGCACCTGCAGGCACTATCACTGCCAAAAGCAGTACCGCCACAATAAAAAGCACTCCAATAATCCTCTTTTTTTGTACACTTACCATTTAACATACATCTCCTTTTTAACTTTTTACATAAAATTACAGTTATGTTTTTGATTCTTCTTTATACAACACACCCTCCCTTCTTTCTTTTTACGCGGACAATCCATATTTTTACTATAACACATTTTGGTTCGTTGTAAAATATATATATTTTTTCTATAATTTTATTTTTTTGCATTGCAGGGCACTAATCTCTGCACACATCATGGTATATGGTAACACATACCTCATCCTCACCCTTTTTTGCAAAATTATACTTCAGTCCCATATCTCCAAATTGTCTGTCGAACCAGGGCGGAACATGCGCGCATATAACAACAAGCTCATAAAAGGTTTCATTTTTTAAGAAAGGCAGCAAGGCTTTTTTTGAAGTAATTTCCGGCTTATGCAACTGGAGCTTTTTAAGATCGAGATAGAATCTCCCCTCTTTCCCGTCAGGCACAGGACTCTCAGGGATATCCTCCGCACTCTCAGTATCGCTCATTCCCTCTTCCTCCCCTTCTTCGCTGTTCAGTATCTCCCATACACGCTCCAAAAAATCAAGGGGCTTGCCCGGTGCTTCTATTATGCTGAGTCCGGCGCTGTCGAATACATTGAAGGATATACCTGCCACCTCTCTGCCCACAACCGCCTTAGCTCCGTCAATTAATTCAACCAGCCTGTGGAGCAAATCCCTCATATGCTTCATGCCCTTATCCGGTTCCGCCGAATAAGGAAGCTCCCTTATTAGCTGCCATCCTTCCGTTTCCCTTCTGTATAGCCTTACAACACCCTTTTCAAGAAAAGACACCGTCTCCCCGTCTTTCCCCACCAATACTGCAACTATATCGCTCATTCCCCTCCCGCCTTCCTCATATGATTTTTGATTTTAAAAATAAAGCCTCCCGGAAAAATTGTATTTTAATAAAAAAACAATATTCCAAGAGACTTCGTGCTCTGAGCTTTAATATACACCACTGTATACCAAACCTTCACCGACATATAATAAATTTATTTACCAAATTATTATAATTATATTATAATAATTCTTACGAAACAAGAATTTTTATTGCCTTTTATCGCTGTGCAAGCCTTTTCGCAAGCTTGACTGCGTCATAGGCATCCTTAGAATATCCGTCGGCTCCTATTTCCCTTGCGTAGTCTTCATCCACAACGGCTCCCCCTATCATAAACCTGCAATCAAGCCTCTCTTCCTTAGCAAGCCTTATTACCTCTCTCATTTCAACCATTGTAGTAGTCATAAGGGCAGAAAGCCCTATAATTTTTGCTCCCGTCCTTTTGGCCTCAGAAATTATCCTTTGCGCGCTTACGTCCTTTCCCATATCGTATATTTTAAAGCCGTAATTTTTAAGCATAAGGCCCACGATATTTTTTCCTATGTCATGTATGTCTCCCTTTACGGTGGCAAGCACAATAGCTGTTCCTCCGGCTGTCTCTCCCTCCCCGCCTTGTATCAAAAGAGGCTCAACACAATCGAACCCTGCCTTCATTGCCTCGGCACTCTGAATTAACTGCGGAAGAAAATATTTTTTTTGTTCGAAAAGAACCCCCACCTCATTAATGGCAGGAATAAGACAGTCGTTCACTATCCCGGAGGCGGGCATATTCTGCCGTATTGCGGTATTAACCAGTTCGACGGCTTCCTCCTTATTCCCTTTAAGCACAGAATCGTATATTTTGCGCTCCAACGTTCTGTCGTCCTTTTCGGTCTTTAGGGGAACAGCCTCTCCCGTCCGGCTTGTAAAATGTGAAATATAGCCCATACTGTTTGCATCCCTCATGGTCAGAACATCGCAGGCCATTTTTATGCTCATGAGCACCTCGCTTGAAGGATTTGCTATAGTCATAGTCAAGCCGCGGTCTATGGCCATGGCAAGAAATGCGGTATTAACCCAGCCTCTTTCAGGCAGTCCGAAGGACACGTTTGACAGCCCCACAATGGTAGCACAGCCAAAATCCCTGCTGCACCATTCAATGACCTTAAGAGTCTCCATAGCCGCCTGCTGGTTTGAGGATACAGTCATAACAAGTCCGTCAACTACAATATCCTCCTTCCGGTATCCGTACCTTACGGCCTCCCTGAATACCTCTTCAACTATCCCGCACCTTTCCTCACTGCATTCAGGAACACCGTCATCGCTCAAAGGCAGAAGTATAAACATCGCTCCATACTTGGCAGCCACAGGCAGAAGCCTTTCCAGCTTTACCTTTTCCAGAGATATTGAATTTACCAGAGCTCTTCCCGGATAAACCCTCAGCGCCGCCTCAAGCACCTCGGGAGAAGATGAGTCAAGACACAGAGGCAGCCCCGCCATGCCCGTCAAAAGCTCTATAAGCTTTACCATTGTTTCCTTCTCGTCAATTCCGGGCATACCCACATTTACATCAAGCACATGGGCCCCGTTTTCTATCTGCTCGGCAGCCAAACGCCTTACCTCGCCCGTTAAGCCCTGCCGAAGCTCTTCCTTAAGCTTCTTTTTCCCTGTGGGGTTGATGCGCTCTCCAACAACGGCTACAGGCAGGCCCGCACCTAAGAATGCGGTTTTTGAAGAGGAGGTCAAGGCGCTGTAAGGCTTGCAATCCACAGGCATGGGCTTTAAACCGCTGCATTTGTGGTGCAGCTCTTTTATATATTCAGGGGATGTCCCACAGCACCCCCCCAATAAGCTTACCCCCGCCTTTATAAAGTCTTCGGCGTATGTTCCGAATTCCTCCGCACCCATGTCAAAAACAGTACTGCCGTCAACAAGCCTCGGCAAGCCCGCATTTGGCTTCGCCATTAAAGGTATTCTTGCATAAGGCTTCATCATTGATATAATCTCCAGCATCAGCCGAGGACCGGTGGAGCAATTGCAGCCTACAGCGTCGGCACCCAGGCTCTGAAGGGTAATGAGGGCGGTAACGGGGTCTGTCCCCGTAAGTGTTCTTTTGCTTTCGTCAAAGCTCATGCTGACACATACAGGCAGCTCACAGCTCTCCTTTACCGCTATAAGAGCAGCCCTTGCCTCCTGTATATCCAGCATTGTCTCTATAACAAACATATCAACTCCGCCCTCAAGCAGCCCCTTAACCTGCTCCTTATATACATTAACGCACTCTTCAAAAGCCATATCTCCCAGCGGCCTTAAAAACCTCCCGGTAGATGCCAGATCACCCGCAACGAGGCATTTCCCTCCCGCCGCCTGCCTTGATATCTGGGCAAGCCTTTTATTCATTTCAACAGTCCTGTCTCCTAAGCCGAACTCATCAAGCTTTATCCTGTTTGCTCCGAAGGTACAGGTGTATATAATATCCGAGCCCGCCCCGGCATAAGCCTCCTGAATCCCCATAAGAGCCTTGGGGTTTTCTATGGCCCACAGCTCAGGACAAACCCCCGCAGGCATTCCCCTCTTTTGCAGCTCCGTTCCCGTGGCTCCGTCAAGAAGAAAAACCTTTCGGGAGGTATTTTCGCAAAACAGCCCTCTATCCATTCTCAAATCCCCTTCCCTCAATTCCCGCAATTGCGATTACCGACTTTTCAGGCACAAGCATATACTTTTCCGTTATAGACATATCCAGCCTCTCAAGGCGCAGCGCATTGAAAAGCTCCTTCTGGTACAAAAGAGCCAGATCCCCATAGCCGGGACTGTAGCGGTGCCTGGTGAGCTTTATGCCTTCCCTTGCAAGCGCCGAATTTAAAAAATGAACCATCCAGTCCAGGCATGAGTCCGCTGTCTGCGAGGCAACAGAATCTATTATAACCGCCATTGCGGCATTGTTATTTGCCATCTCATATTCAATTCTGTCACATACCTCTTTTCCCACCGTGGCACCCATCAAAACAACCTCCCCGCTGCTGCAAAGCAGCTTGGAAAGGCTGCCGCTTTGCAGCTCAATGCCCCCTTCAAGCCTCACACAAAGCTCATCCCTGTACTGTACAGGCACACGGGTATACGCCCCCATAGGCTTGCACAAGGCTTCTCCAAGCCTTATTCCATCCTCAAGCATTTTCATATAATGCTCATCCAGCTCTGTCACTCCCTTTTTATAGCCTATTCTGGTTAAAATCATATTTTTTTTGGGAGTTGACGGAATACTCTCAAAATATTTTATCCTTGAGTATGCAGCCTCCATTCTTCTCACCCCGCATTTCTTCATATATCATAAGCTTAACTTCACTTAAATTATATTTATATTCATTAAAATACAGTTTAAACGAATTATATCCAATAGTCAATCCAGTTTATATTATAACCCTGCGATCTTTCTATATCTTTCTATATTATATATAAATATGCGGCATAAAAAAACCCTTTACACGAGAACGCATGTTTGATATAATTCTTTTGAAAACAAATGTTCTTCCTATAAAAGCTGTTTTGTAATAAAGTCAAAATATTTATAAGCTTATTTTGCGGAGGTGTTGTATTTTTATGAAGGGTTTATCAAACGGCAGAAAATTCAGTGAACAGATAAGACTGGCAGTAGACATTCAGGATCTCTCTTCAATTATGGAATGTACCTTGAGGATAGCGGAGCTTCAAAAAAAAGGCTACCGGCTGGTTGACACGTATATCGATGAGCAGGAGCAAAACTATTTTTTGGAGAATGCAAAAGCAGAAGCTTAAAGGCGCCGCTCCTCCGGCAATAGCATCAAGCACGCAAAATCAGGGGAAAAGGCCGCTGCAAAACATAACCTGGTACTTGTTTTGCAGCAGCCTTCGGTATTATATTTCCAATTATATTTCCAAAAGCCTTTCCTTTTCAGACACCGCTGCCTGAGACAGGCTTACCGCCTCCCTGCAAAAGTACTCCTGACTGCTTATAATTTCCTTTCCGCGCCTTTGAACCTTAGAGTAGCCTCCCTCCCTGTCCAGAACCCTTGCCTTGACATTATCCCTTAAATATATATCCAGTATTTTTTTTATTTCACTAAATATCCCCTCATCCTCAACAGGAAAAAGAATCTCTATTCTTCTGTCAAGATTTCTGGTCATCCAATCCGCACTGGATAAGAACATCTGCCCGTTTCCATTGTTAGAGAAGTAAAAAATCCTGCTGTGCTCAAGAAATCTTCCCACAATGCTCCTTACCCTTATGTTTTCACTAAGACCCTTTATACCCGGCTTAAGGCAGCATATTCCTCTTACTATGAGGTCGATTTTTACCCCTGCCTTTGATGCCTTATACAGCTCATTTATAATCTTTTCATCTACAAGAGAATTTATTTTTGCAATTATTCTGGCCTTGCTTCCATTTCTGGCATGTTCCGCCTCCGCCCTTATTAAAGAGGTAAACCTGCCGCGCAGAGTCATAGGGGCGACATCGAGCTTATACATTCCCGTAAGCCTGGAATAGCCCGAAAGCCTGTTGAAAACAGCCGATGCATCAGCCCCGAAATACGGGTTGGAGGTAAAAAGACCTATGTCGGTGTAAAGCCTTGCGGTGGTATCATTATAATTCCCTGTACCTAAGTGAACATATCTTTTTATTCCGTCATCCTCCATCCTCACCACAAGAAGTATTTTGCAATGGGTTTTCAGGCCCACAAGCCCGTAGATTACATGACAGCCCGCCATTTCAAGTCTCTTAGCCCATATAATATTGTTCTGCTCGTCAAAGCGGGCCTTGAGCTCAACTAAAACGGTAACCTGCTTGCCGTTTTCAGCAGCCTGCGCAAGAGCCTCCACAATAGGTGAATTCCCGCTTACCCTGTACAGCGTCTGCTTTATAGCCAGCACCTTGGGATCATTTGCCGCCTGCTTTACAAAATCAATAACAGAATCAAAGGATGTAAAAGGGTGGTGAAGAAGTATATCCTTCTGCCTTATGGCATCAAATATGTCCTCACTATCAATAAGCTCCTTTACGGGCTGAGGCTGGTAAGCTGGGTAGCGCAAGTGATCATACCCTGAAAGCATACTTATTTTCATAAGGAAGGTAAGGTCCAAGGGTCCCTTTACTTCATATATGTTCTTGTCGGACAGCTCAAACTCCTCCTTCAGTATGGTAAGCAGCCCGGGATCCATTCCTTGCTCTATTTCCAGTCTTATGACCAAGCCCCATTTCCTTTTTTTTATAAATTCCTGTATCGCCTGAAGAAGATCCTCGGCCTCCTCCTCATCGAGGCCCTGATCGGTATTTCTGGTTACCCTGCAGCACGCCATTGTAACAACCCTATGTCCGGTAAAAAGGGTGTCTATGTTCATTTTTATTATATCCTCAAGGAAAACAAAGCAATCCTTTCCACCCGAGGATGGAACTCTCACCAGCCTGTCCAGAACGGATGGTACCTGCACCATGCCAAATGTAACCCCCTCCTTCCCCTCCGATTCCTCGTCCTTTAAAAGAAGAGCGATATTTACGCTCTTGTTCACAACAAGCGGAAACGGCCGGCTTTTGTCAACCACCACAGGAGTCAGAACGGGATATATGGTATTTTTATAGAGCTTTTGAAGGTAATCCTTCTGCTGCTGATCCAGCTCCTTTCTCTTTAAAAAAACAATCCCTTCCTTTTTAAGCCTGGGCACAAGCGTTTTTGTATAGTAGCCGTACTGGCTTTGCACCATCCTTTGCGTTTGCACCACTATACTTTCTATTTGCTCGGCAGGAGTCATTCCGGCCGGATCTGGTTCGGAAAATCCCGCATGAATCTTGTCATACAGCGACGCCACTCTCACCATGAAAAATTCATCCAGATTTGAGCTGGAAATTGCTAAAAACTTCATTCTCTCCAGTATTGGGTTGCTATTATTGCCGTCGCTTGCCTCAAGCAGAACCCTCTTATTAAACTCAAGCCAGCTTAGCTCACGGTTAAAAAAATTTTTGCAGTCCTTATCCCTGCCGCTGTTCATAATTGCACTCTCCTTTGCTTCAAAACCGGCCTGTAGCCCATAACCTCTTCAAAAAAGGCTGCATTCCCCGTAAAATTCCATTCCTCCAGAAGCATGTCCTCAGAGGCCCATATGTTAAAATTAATTGTCCTTTCCCACACCTGAAGCTCTATTCCTTTTACCTTTCTTTTATGTGATATATCCAATGCTTCGGCCACCCTTAATATGGCAGCCAGCTTTGACACTATAATTCCGTCTCCGCTCTCTAGCATTCTATAATTTTCATGCGTCTGACTGGGTATCTCATGGCTGTGATACCTCGCAATGTTTGCTATAATATCCAGCTCCCTCTCCGAAAGCCCTAATATGTCCTGAAAGCGTATTATATTATATGAATGCACATCATGGCTGTTTGGATTTATATATTTGCCTATATCATGAAGTATGGACGCAACCTGCAGGTACAGCCTCTCTCTTTGCCCAAGCCTGTGAATTTTACCCATCTGGTCAAAAATAGAGGTGGAATGCTTTTCAATATACCTGCAATGCTCCTCATCTATAAAGTATTTTTCCCCTATATACCACACCGAGCTGATAATATCCCCAATAGCCTCATGCCTCCCCGGCGTATCCAGCAGTTCGTCAACCATATCCACCAGGAGTCCATGCCTTAAGGAAGACATGGGAGCATAAATCCCTTCAGCATCAGTCATATTCAGAAAATTGTGAAATAAAATAACGGACGACATGAGCACCTCGGCATCGTTTTGTGCCAGCTTGAACTCTTTTGCTATTTGAGAGGTTGTCATACCGCATATTTTTAAATACAGCCTCTTTAGGGTGTCGCTTTTTACAAAATTCTGCCCCGCACTACTGTCGAAGGCCCTGCACATCTCTATTATAGTTCTTAAGCCGCCTCCTAAGCCAATAAAGCTTTTTATTCTCGCCTGTGACAGCAAGGGAGTAAAAAAGGATATTTTGCTATCAATAAACTCCTCCATAACCTGAGGGAAGTCAAGGGTCTTAGCTTCAAGGCCGGCAAGAATTTCACTCAGCCTTAAGGAGCCCACCTTTATGTATTCCGTGAATTTAAGATTGCCCCTGCTGTATGCAGACATTTCGACCCCGCCCGAGCCTATATCCACTATCAGTGTTCCGCTATGGCTGTCGGTTTTGGCTTTATTTATCAGTTCTCTTATAGCCTTGTACATAAAAAACCGCGCTTCAGTGTTGTTTATCCCCCTGACCTCAAGGCCTGACGTTACCCTTATCTGCTCAAGCACGTATTCCTTATTTTCGGCTTCACGTATTCCGCTTGTGCTTACAGCCTTATAATGTCTTACCTTATATTGCTTCATTACCCTGGAAAAGCCGACAAGGGTATCGCACAGGTCATGAAGCGAAGCTGCTTGTATTCTCCCTGTTGCAAACGTATCCCTTCCAATACCTGTGGGCTTATAAAGGTCTTCAAGAGTTTTTACATTTCCCCGGGCATCTACCTGAGCTATTGACATTCTTATTGCATTTGAACCCACATCAATAGCTGCGATTACTTCATATCCGTTTTTGTGCATAAGCATGTGCCCCTTTTAACGTATTTGTTTATAAATTCGGCCCTTTTATGTTAAAAATTATATCACCTTATGGAGTCTCATTAAATAAATGTAAAAAATTTAACATTGTATAAGGAGTATTTTACAGGTATAGCAAAATTCCGACAAGCAAGCCTTTAGAAATTTTCACGGCGAGCTACACCCCTTAATTATAATTTCATATCACTTGTTAAATTATAATATGTTATATTTTTTTAACCTTTTTCATTATATTGCATATAATATCAAAAGAATACTTACATAAGGAGAATTTTTAATGATTATACCCTTAAAACTTGCCGGACTTGCATTGACCGGGAGCATACTTTCGCCCAAGCTTATTGAGGGTGCTTTTGGCTTTAAGGGCAGAGGCCGCAATACTTCCCGTCCCATGCCATTGAGTATGGACATGTCAGCTTTGCCCAGCTCGCTTCACAGCCTTTTTAAAAATTTATCCGCATCTGTCTCAAGAATTATGCAAAGACCCGTTAAGGAAGATTACAGCAGCCTTGCCAAAAGATTCATTCATAAAAACGCGCAGATTTTAACACCTGCATACCCATTTGGTGTCGGTAAATTTCATCTCGCAGATATAGACGGAGATTCAAGAAATGAGCTTATTATTCCATACAGACTCGATGATGCTGTAAGATTACTGGTACTGAAAAAATCGGAGCATGAGTGGTTCAGAGCAGATGAAATTTCTTTTCCGGGACACAAATCTATAAATTTTATGAATTTTGCCCATGTTACAGGGAGTACCGGCAAGCAAATGCTTGTAGGCTTCAAAATGGACAAAGACCTTGGAAGTCTTCATGCATACTCCTTTGATGAGGGCAAGGTAAGGGAGCTTTTCGCCAGCAGCTACAGCAGGATTGAAGTAATAGAGCCCCAAAAAAGCACGCTTCCCTCTGCAAAAGCACAATTGGCAATATGGAACAAGCTGAATGAAGGGGATTATGACATCGAGCTTATGCAATGGGACGGTATGTCACTTAGCCCCTCCAAAAATCACGCCTCTTATTATCACCAAAGAGTGGTTCCGTATTATATGCGAAAAATCAGGGCGTATCCCTCCGAAGCTCTTAACTGGTACTGCTTTGCAGATGCCTTGAGCAAATCGGGAATGCACAGGGAGGCTATGGAAGCAATTCAGTTTGCCATATTCAGACACACCTCACCCTCGATAAAGCAAAGACTTCTGGAATTACAGGAGAGAATTAGTATAGACAGATAAGGCGCATAACGATTGGTAGGGAACGCCCACCGTGGCGTTCCGCTCCCGTAGGCGTCAGACTGTGTGAAAACCCTAAAATTGTTTGGAAAATTGCAGCTTGCCACCGTTACGGCATCATGGGGTACGGTTCTTCTGCTTTCCTTTCAGTCCTACGCTGCGCTACGGAAGCATAAGAATCCGTCCCCAAGATTCCTCCGCTAACCCTCCCCATCTAATCAAAAATTAAATGCCTATTCTAAATTAATATTATAAAAATAATTTTCAAATGAAATCATTTCTTATCATTGACTCAGTCCAGATATTGGTATATAATATATGCTATAGTTTCTTTCTATTAAGCAATTATTGAATAAAAAATTACACTCAAGCTGGTGTGAGCAGGCCTTGGCACCTCGTCATTCCATCTTTGTTCTCATTATAGGTGCAACAAAAGATACTACTGATATATTTTTATTATATTTTACATTTTTTGTATATATATGGTACATATTTAAAATTTATAATGTTTTTAAAGGATTTTCCAAATAAATGTAGAATATTAATAAATTGAATATATTGAGGATCGAGGTGAAGCTAAATAATGTCTGGCTTAAAACAAAAGTTAATCCAGATAAGGTTGTCAATAAAAGAATTAAACAGCAATTACCTGGGCACTACATACAAAAAATTTGAGTTTAGTCTTTGCGTAACTTTGTATTGGGTGCTTGCTATTATACAGCGGCAGTATATATTCCCTGAGAATATGAACGGCATAATTGCTCAAATGCAATCCTTCACAGCCATATATCTTTGTTTTCGTTTCAGCTATTCAGGCTTTTTTGCAGCAGTTATTTTTAATCTCATCGACATAACAATGCTTGTAGTTTTATACTCAAACACTCGCAGTTCAAACCTGCTTATAGGTATAACCGTAAAGGTTTTTACCATTATATCCACAAGCATAGTTGCAATTCTGGTTGGCAAGGAAAGTGCTCATAAAAAAACTTTGCAAAGATTGGCAATAACGGATGAACTAACTAACGTTTACAATCAGAGGCACTTTCATTCACTTTTAGACAAGGAAATTGCCAGAGTTCAGAAAAGCAAGGGTTCTATCGGCCTTATTCTTGTTGATATTGACAATTTCAAAACCTTTAACGATGTCTACGGACATGACTGCGGAGACAATATATTAAAGGAAACGGCTGTACTTTTGGATTCTCTCTTTAAAAATAAGTTCTTTGTATGCAGATATGGAGGCGATGAATTCGCCGTTATATTGCCCGATGCAAATATAAAGGAGATAGAATCCACCGCACATTACATTAAAGAAATGTATTCTCAAAGAACCATTCACTGTAAAAGTGAAATAAGCGCTAAAGTAACTCTGTCCATGGGGCTGTCCGAATACCCCAATATGTCCGGCAGCAAGAACGATCTCATATCCCATGCCGACATGGCTCTTTACCATGCAAAAAACCTTGGAAAGGATAAGGTTCATTTTTATCAGGACATAATTCTCCAGCTCCGTAAGAGTATAAGCTCGGATCACCAGCAGCTTATAGGCGTTTTTAAAACCTTATTAAGCATTATATCGGCTAAGGACAAGTACACCCTTGCGCATTCGGAGCGCGTGTCCTCCTATGCTGTAATGATAGGCAACAAGCTGTGTTTAGGCTTTAAGGATATAAGCATACTGCAGTATGCGGGGCTTCTTCACGACATAGGTAAAATTGAGATACCCAGATCAATACTTAACAAGGTAGGCCGCTTAACTGATGAGGAGTTTGAGCTTATACGAAAGCACCCGGTATACAGCGCAAATATGCTGGAGCCTTTAGAGGGCATGGATCAGCTTATTGAATATGTAAGACATCATCATGAGAGATTCGACGGGAAGGGATATCCCGACGGTCTTGCAGGCAAGGACATAAGCCTTGGGGCAAGAATACTGTGTGTGGCGGATTCCTTTGACGCGATGCTTTCAGAGCGTCCCTACAGCAGAAGCATGACAGCGGAGCAGGCCTTCAGAGAGCTTGAGAAAAATGCGGGAACACAGTTTGATCCTATAATAGTAAGAATCTTTATTGATGTTATGAAGGAAAAGATCGCGTAAGTATATATTATAGGACGCGATAAAGATTTTACAAACATGGATGATATAATTGCTTACAGAAATTTTTAATAGCAACGAAAAGACGCCTTGCGGGGAAATGTCTCACGGGTATGTCATCAGGCACTTTTCTTAGATGTATTCCTTACGGGTCAAAAAAATTTCTTCCAGCAATTTATATCCTCCATGTAAAATCTTTATCCCTACATATATAATAAAAAAAGAGCCGGATTTGGGAGCTTTGCAGAGCCTCCTTTAAATCCGGCTTTTTGGTTAACATATTTTAAAAAGGCCGTTATCTTTTTACATAATGGGTGTGCAGAAGCTGGTGGGCTTTATGACTTCCTGGATTATCCATATACTCCTCATACATTTCCTTAATCTCAGGGTTTTTATGAGACTTTCTCAATTCCCGGTCTCTGTCTATGCCGTATATCCCTTCAATTCTCATCCTCTTTACCTCTTCGGCAGCCGACTTATCCATTATTATAGGCTGGCCGCCTCCATTTACACATCCTCCCGGACAGGCCATAACCTCTATGAAATGATATGCCGCCTCTCCGGATCTTATTTTATCCAAAAGCTTTGAGGCATTTGCAGTCCCGTTTACAACGGCTACTCTTAAATCCATGCCGTTTATAACAACATTTGCCTCCCGTATGCCCTCCATACCCCGGACTGATGTGTATTCAATGTCATTTAGATCTTTGGCGGTAAGCAGGTCCGCAACGGTACGAAGAGCGGCCTCCATTACTCCTCCTGTGTTGCCGAATATTGCGCCCGCTCCCGTGGAGACACCCATAAGGCTGTCAAAGCCGCTGTCGGGAAGCTCGGCAAATTGTATTCCCGATTGCTTTATCATTTTAGCCAATTCTCTTGTTGTAATTACGGCATCCACATCTCTCAATCCATCCACCTTCAGCTCTTCCCTGTCTGCCTCGAATTTTTTTGCCGTACACGGCATGACTGAGACAACAAAAACCTTCTTAGCATCAATGCCTGCCTTGTGAGCATAATAGGACTTGGCAACGGCACCAAACATCTGCTGAGGAGATTTGCAGCTTGAAAGATTGTCTATGAAATCATGGTAGTTGTGCTCGCAGAATTTTATCCATCCGGGAGAGCATGAGGTTATAAGAGGAAGCCTACCTCCGTTGTTAAGCCTGTTAAGCAGCTCGGTGCCCTCCTCCATTATTGTAAGATCCGCACTGAAGTTTGTGTCAAACACCCTGTCAAAGCCCAATCTTTTAAGAGCCGTCACCATCTTGCCCTCAACATCGGTTCCCGGCTGCATTCCAAATTCCTCGCCCAAAGCTACCCTTACCGCGGGAGCCGTCTGCACAACCACATGGAGCTCATTGTCTTCAACAGCATTCCACACCTTGCCGGTATCGTCCCTTTCCTGAAGAGCTCCTACAGGACAGATTTTTATACACTGTCCGCAATTAATACAGGAGTGCTCCGAAAGGCTGTCTCCATATGGTGTGGTTACTGACGTATGTGCGCCTCTGTGAGCATAGTTTATAACTCCTACATTTTGTATATCGGAGCATACGGCGGCACACCTTCCGCAAAGCACACATTTCCCCGGGTCCCTCACTATATAGCTGCTTTTATCAATCGTACCTCTGTCTGCCCTTTTCTCATAAGGCACAGCCTCCACTCCCATTTCATTGCAAAGCTTCTGCAGTTCGCAATTTTGATTTCTGGGACATGACAGACATTCCCTGTCATGATTGGCCATGATAAGCTCCAATATGTTTTTTCTGGACTCCCTCACAGTGCTGCTTGACGTTTTTACCGACAGCCCTTCTGAAACCTTTGTAACACATGCGGGATGAAGTCCTCTCCAGCCCTCTACCTCTACCACGCATATCCTGCAGGAGCCCACCTCATTAAGCCCCTTCATGTAGCACAGCGTTGGAATCTCTATCTGAAGCTGTCTGGCAGCCTGCAATATTGTCGCGCTCTTAGGCACCGAAACATCAAGTCCATCTATTTTAATATTTATCATTTCCATACTTACTCCGCCCCCTTGCCGTGCATATTGCACTTCCCGTTTTCACACTGTCCGGCAGCATGCGCCTTAAATTCCTCTTCAAAATACTTAAGAAGTGTAATAACTGCTGTCGGCGCGCTTTGCCCCAAGCCGCAGAAGCTTGTTGTTTTCATTGTCTGCGAAAGGCTTTTAAGCCTTTCTATATCATCCAATGTTCCCTTACCTGTGGTCAGCCTTTCGAGCAGCTCAACCAATCTCTGGTTTCCTTCTCTGCACGGAGTACACTTTCCGCAGGATTCCTCCTCAAAAAACTCCATAACAATTTTTGCATAGTCCACCGCACAGTGGCTGTCATCCACCACCAGCACAGCTCCTGATCCGAGCGAAAGCCCGCTTTTCTTAAGAGTGTTATAGCATATTGCGGTATCCAGCAAGCTTTCGGGGAAACATGCTCCCGAGGAACCCCCAAGATGAACAAACTTCAGCTTTCTTCCGTCAGGAATTCCCCCTCCCATGTCATATATAAGTTCTCTTAAGGTTGTTCCAAAAGGCACCTCGTAAACTCCCCTGTTTGCCACATTGCCTGAAAGGCACATAAGCTTTGTACCTCCGCTGAATTCAGTACCCATAGAACTGAAGCTGTCTCCGCCTTCTTTAACAATCCACGGTATGCATGAATATGTCTCTACATTGTTAAGTATTGTGGGCATCATATACAGCCCGCAGTTTTTAATATATGGGGGCTTTTGCCTTGGCCTTCCCGTCTTTCCCTCAATCGACTCCACAAGGGCAGTATTTTCTCCGCATACATACGCACCCGCCCCCGATATCACCTTAATATCGAAATCCAGACCTGTGCCAAGTATGTTTTCCCCAAGATATCCAGCCTTTTTAGCATTTTCAATTGCACTTTTAACAGTCCTCTGTATAGCGGCATATTCTCCTCTTATATAAATATATCCCTCATTTGAACCCATTATAAATGCGCCTATAGTCATGCCCTCAATCAGCTCTAACGGGTCCTCCGCAAGTATATGCTTATCTTTAAACGTTCCCGGCTCGCCCTCATCGGCGTTGCAGACCATATACTTTGGGCCTTTTTTTATAGCATACGCCTGCTCCCACTTTATTCCCGTGGGGTAAGCCGCCCCTCCCCTTCCAAACAGGTTTGCCTTCTTTATTTCTTCAATTATGTCCTCTGGCTGCATACCCACAGCTTTTTTTAAGCCCTCATAGCCCCCTGCGGCGACATATTCCTCCACCGAGTCAGGCTTTATAGCTCCGAACCTTGCACTTAAAACCTTAGCACTTTGCATATTTAAGCCCCTCCCTGTAGGAAACAATTATGTCCTTAAGCTTTTCCCTGGTCAGATTGCCGTAAACGCTCTCACCAACTTTAATAGCCGGAGCAATGTCGCATGCCCCAAAGCAGCTCGACAGCTGCAAAGTAAAGATGCCGTCGCAGGTAGTCTCTCCCGCCTTTATCCCCAGTTCCTCCTCCAGCATACAAAGCACATTTTCCGCGCCTGAAACGTGGCACGGCCCGCTCTTACAGACCTCAACAATAAATTTGCCCTTGGGTGAGGTATTGAACATTGCATAAAAGGTTATTACTCCGTAAACCTTGCTAAGAGGCATTTGCAATGCCTCCGACACGGCGGCCACCCACTCTGCGGGAAGATAATTATTACCTGAAAGCTGCTGCAGCTCAAGCATAATCTGTATAAGGCTTTCTTTTTGATTTCCATATCTGGACAAAACCTCTCTGACTTTTTCCATTCTGATCCCCCTAATGTTATAATTGTTTAATATTTAACAAACTTTTTTAAACGAACACATCAGCCTCTATATTCCGGCACTTCATCTCTCCATACTCTCAACTCAAACTTTATACCAAATAAATATATGATTATTGTAAGATACGGTTTTTTTATATCCTTAATATGAAATACACATAAAACCAACTATTATCCACAGCTTCTATTTTGAAGGCACAGCTTTTTTTTGTCAAACAGCACTTTGATATTTTTTTCACATATACGTCTCTAAGCCTCTAATTTGCTATTAAATTCACATTCTTTCTTAATATTTTAACTGCACATTGTATACAAGATAAGCCACTTAAGCAGCTTGAATAGCTCAATAATTTTATATGTCACACAATTTACATAAAAAAAATATTCTCCCGGATTAATATACGGGTTTTAATGAAGTTCTTAAGATTTTCTTAACAATGTTTAAACAAAGCCTTACGCCTTTGCTGAAAAATCCCCCAAATACAGCTTGTCAAGCTACCTACAGGCATTTTAATCATCACTTGAAGCCTATATTCTCCTTCACAAAAGGCTCTGTAATTTTTAGTTTTTTTGCTGTATAATAACTACTTGTACTTTGTATTTAGAGGCTAATTCAATTTCATTCATGTGTATATTGATTAACATTTTGTTTTAGGTAAGGGGGAATCTTTTTTGAATATCACAGCCCAGTCAGGCAAGGCCATATGCCCGGATGTTACGGAAAGCTCCCGGAGAATCAGCGCGGGAGCTGCTTCTGCTGTTGTTGTATTTTTCATATTATTAAACTCAGTTAAAATTACAATGTTTAACTTTTTGATTATGGAGTCCCAAACAGTATGGACATTTGCCTATAAGCTTTTTTTTACACTGCTTTTTACGGTGCTTGTATTTTATACCTCTTTAACCTTTAAAAAGCCTCATGTTATTGTAATTGCATATATAATACAGACTGCATATATAATTACAATGCTGTGCTACTACAACTACTTCCGCAATTACCTGCATTTATTTCAGGTAACCGCTCTTTTTACCGAGGGCATCACTTCGGTAAAGCACTTTACCATACCATGGAACAACAACCTCTTGACGGCTATTTTAGACCTGCCGTTATTTTTATATGTGCTTATAACCTATAAAAAAATATCAACATTTAAGACTGTACTGGGGCCTTACCTTAAATATATACTTATAGCCCCGGCAGTACTCATTGCGGCCGCAGAAGGCTGGAGCCTGTACAGCGGAAGCTCAATTGTACATTTTTCAAAGGACTATTCGGCATATGAGTCAGCCATTGTAGAAAAATATGGCACCCTTGCCAACAGCCTGTGCGACATCATAACAAATAAGGGTGGCAAAAACCATATACAGCATTTAAAATATGGAGGCACAATAACAGCAACCGCCAAGGAAACGGCAAAACCCAATTTTGTTATTATACAGGTTGAATCTATGGACTCCAATGTGGTAAACCATAAATATAAGGGAAAATATATAGCTCCCTATCTCCATAGCGTTTCGCAAAGCAGCGTATATTATCCTTATACCATGAGCTACCACAAGTCGGGAGGCACCTCCGACAGCGAATTTTCCGTAATCAACAGTGTAGAACCGCTTGGGAATTTTCCGTCCATAAAGCTGTCCGACTACAGCTACCCCAATTCAATGCTCAAAAGGCTTAGTTCGGCGAATTATGCCTCCTATGCCTTTCACGGAAACACAGGAAGCTTCTATAACCGCAATGTGGCTTTTGATAAAATGGGCTTTGACACCTTTTATGATATTAATGCCATGGGAATGGAGGACGAGGGCTGGGGTGCTCCCGACCATGAGGTTTTTGATTTTGCCCTGAGAGTAATGGAAAATGAGGAAAAGCCATTTATCTCCTATATAATAACCATGACCAGCCATATGCCGTTTACCAATGCGGAAAACTATTATAAAAACGATTTGTACGATAGCATTGAGGATGAAACGGTTAAAAACTACTTTAATTCAATATCCTATGTGGACAGCGCGATAAAGGACTTTGCAGAGCAGATAAGCACCCGCTTTGAAAATACCTATATTATAATATACGGAGATCATACCCCCAATATTATTACTCCCGAGTATACACAGGCCTCCTTTGAAACAGACGGGTCGTATTTTGAGTTTGTGCCTCTTATTATTATAACTCCCGACCGGCAGGTATATCATGAGAAAAGCAGGGCGGCGTGCTTTTTAGACGTCGCTCCTACTGTTCTTAATGCTTCGGGCATATCCTTTGAAATCCAGTCCAAAGGAATGGATCTCATTAACCCCGTCGGCTATGCCACAGTTCCGTTTTACGGCAATGATTACAACAGAGCTTATTTATACGAAAGAGTTACAAATCCCCCCGAAGAATAAAAAGGCCTCAAGAAATAAGGCTCTTTTCGGACGTCTCCGGCTCTCTTACCAGGGGCATGGTTATGCTAGCCTTGAACAAATCCCCGTCAATAACGATATCAAGCCTGCCTCCCTGTATCTCCGCAAGGCTTTTTGCTATTGACAGCCCTAAGCCGGAGCCTTCGGTGGTGCGTGACTCCTCCCCTCTTACAAAGCGTTCCACAAGCTGTTCTGGCTCAACATCAAGGGGGTTTTCGGAAATGTTTTTTATTGTTATAGCCCCGTGTTCCGGCGTATGCTCAATATCTATATAAACTCTGGAGTTTTTCTGGGAGTATTTTACTACATTGGAAAGTAAATTTTCCAATGCTCTCCACATCAGCCTTCCGTCGGCATAAATCATTACGGGCTTTTCAGCTGCTTTAATACGAACTTCCAAGCCCCTGTCAATTATTTTGTCCCTGAACTCTGCTTCAGCTTGAATGATAAGGGCGTGGAGGTCAACCCCATCAAGGCTTACCGCGATATTGCCGCTTGCGACCTTGGATGCCTCAATCAAATCCTCTATAAGCTGCTTCAGCCTTAATGATTTTTCGTCAAGTATTTCGATGTACCTTTTAGTGTCCCCGCCCTCAGGGCTTTCTTTTTTAAGAAGATCAACATAGCTGATAATTGAAGTAAGAGGAGTTTTAAGATCGTGAGACACATTCGTGATAAGCTCCGTCTTAAGCCTTTCCCCCTTTACAGCCTGGAAAACAGCCTTCCTAAGTCCTGACTGTATATTCTGAATATCCCATGCAAAGCCCGCAAAGGCAGCCGAAGCATTGGGCTTTTCAAGGTATACCTCCAGATTGCCTCCCGATATTCCCTTTACCCAGTTCATTATATCCGACAAAGACACCAGCGCCTTCAAAACCAGATACACCGAAATTATGTTCAGCAGTATAAGCAATACAAGCGTTAAAGGCCCGGTATTGTGCCCGTCAATTATCATGGCGGCAAACAGTATGCCATTCATAAGACCGTAGCCAAGAAGGAATAATATTACTACAAGCCTGAACTTAACATTGAAGCAAAATCTCACAAACTTTATAACCGTCCTTGAAAGGTTGTAGATTAAGGTATGCTTTATAAGCGAACCGCTCTTTATATGTCTTGCCATGCTTAAGATATAGCTCAGTGCTATAAGCAGGTCGGCAGACAAAATAACGAACACCCCCGCAAGCTCCCAGATATTCCGCCAATCATAAAAATTTTTAACCGAAAGCCATGAAATGACTGCAGCAAATATGACAAGCGCGGTATGGATGTCATTATAGAGCCTGTCAACCCGCTTAAGCCTCACCTGTCCGCCCTTCTCGCCGCGCCCTGCGGAAATTATAAGGCAGATGAAGCACAGAAGTCCTATAATAAAGGACAGGCTGGCTATGACAATAAAAGCAGGCATGAGCTTATGAGCAGTTGAATGCATTTGCCATGCCTCATAAAAGGCATCTCCAGGAGAGAGCGGCTCCTCCACTGCGGCGTACAACTCAAACCCCGTTCCTTCCAAAGCTTTGCTTAAACCGGGATCAACGTTATGAATAAAATTTAAGGGAACAGCTTCTTCATAGCTCCCGGCTAAATGCACATAAACCTTCTGCGCTTTCAATTTACTTGCCG
This sequence comes from Anaerobacterium chartisolvens, assembly GCF_003337415.1. GTDB lineage: Bacteria > Bacillota > Clostridia > Acetivibrionales > DSM-27016 > Anaerobacterium > Anaerobacterium chartisolvens. Next base: position 51,486 of record NZ_QPJT01000015.1, read on the forward strand.
TATCCGCAACATTGAAGCCTCTGCCGGTTTCTACATTTGTCAAGGCAGTTCCGGTTCTAACGTCAACCACCATATACATGAAATTAACCCAAGAATCAATCTCTGCCTTCACTTCCTTAAATCTTTCCAGATGCTCCTTAATTATTTTTTGCCTCAGCAACTCTATCTCTTCCGCGGTCACCTCCCCATTTTCCACGCTGGGAACAGTGGCATTTGACACTGTGGTTTCACCTGAGCCTAAGGCTTTTTTATCACTGTTTTTACTCTCCCGGCTTTCTGTTTCATAGCCTTCTAGTATGATATCTATAGGCTCACCGGCTATATCAATCCTCATTCTCTCAGCCTCTTCCGCTTTCTGCCTTTTTTCCTCAGCCAGCTCCCTTTTCCCTTGCTCCACCATCTCCTCGGTAATTGTATTACCGCCCCTTATATATTCCTCACTCCTCAGTGTAACTCCATAGTTAAAGGCATAAGATACATTATTTCTAAACTCTCGCTGGTATTTATGTGTTTCAAAATAATTTTCCTTCCTCAGCCCATCATAATGCCATGCCACAAACACCATTGAAGCAAACAATCCGGCGAAGGCCGCCCATATAAGAAATACCGACACCCTCTTTGCCGCCTTTGAGTATTTAATATTTTTCAATTTTATATCCAATTCCCCACACCACCTTAACATATTTTGGCTCCTTAGGATTGATTTCAAGCTTTTCACGTATGCGCCTTATATGTACCGCAACAGTATTTTCAACAGAAAAGGAGGGCTCGTTCCATACCCTTTCATATATCTCATTAATAGAAAACACTCTGCCCATATTTTCCATGAGCAGCTTGACAATGCGGTATTCTATAGGCGTAAGCCTCACAAGTTCCCCGTCAACCCTTACCTCCTTAAGCTCATCGTCTATTTCCAGTCCCGCCGTTTTCAATACACCGTTTTTTTGCTCCATGCTTCCTAACTGAGTATACCTTCTCAGCTGGGATTTTACCCTCGCAAGAAGCTCGAGGTGATTAAAGGGCTTGGTTACATAGTCGTCGGCACCGAAATTCAGTCCGGTTATTTTATCGGTATCCTCAGATTTTGCAGATAAAAGGATAATGGGGATATTCTTTTTTTCCCTTACCCTCACAGTTGTAAAAAAACCGTCAAGACCCGGCATCATTATATCCAGTATTATAAGATGTATATCCTTCTCAAACGCCGTCTTTACAGCCTCCAGCCCGTCATGGCACTTATAAACCTCATAGCCCTCCTGCTTAAGATAGATTTCCAGCGCATCCACGATAGCCCTGTCGTCATCACACACCAAGATATTGTACATTCCCCTTCTCCCCCGGTAACGTTATCGTTTTAATTATAATATAAAATCACCCACCTTTCTAATATATATGTAGCGATAAAGATTTTACATGGAGGATATAACTTGATGTAAGCAATTATATCCTCTATGTTTGTAAAATCTTTATCGCGTCCTATATAGATAATACCAGCAAAAACTTACAGGCAGCCTGACAAAAACCTTACGAATTTCTTACAGTCCGGCTGGAGCGTATGAACTATTTACTTTTATTCTGCATACTATAGTTATAGATCAATATGATAAAGCAGGGGGAATAGCGGTATGCCCATCGATTCTGAGGATTTCAGCCGGTTAAGCGATTTGGACAAAATGAGGTGCGGCGGCGGGAATGGGACGCTGAAAAACTTCTTTTGCAGCACAGCCAGAAGCAGTATAAGCAAGGCTGTGAGTCTTATAAATAGTGATAATCTTCAATTTTCTTCATTGTTTGCGTTACAGCAGGAGATTAGCAGGTTTAATTTATATAAATACCTTAATGAAAAAAATAAACAGGCTTTAGATCTGTGCGAAAGGGTACTCCATAGAACGCCAATGAATATGAGGAGTCTCCCGGAAAAGTCCAGACAGTCTGTTTATTCATCTCTTAAATGGATTATTGAAAGCTCACGGTTTGACAGGGGCTTTGACAACGAGAAGGAGGAGGTGGTTGATACCGCTGCTCTTCTGCTTGTAAAATCATATAGAGATAAGACTGTATTGGATGTCATTGTGGATATGATATTTCAGAGGCACAGGAGAGAAGGCTTTACATATGACCTTATATGGGCCGCATTTGAAGCCCGTGACCCCAATGTTCTGATAATGATTGCAGGAAGGCTGCTGTCAGATGAGCCCAAGGACGTGGAACTTGCAAGAAAGCTTCTCAGCTTCATACCCTGCATAGCCTTAGGAAAGGGCAAAAGCAATATACGCCAGCATTCCGAGTGCATTAACTGGATAACTGAAAATTATCCCTTCATTTATTACACCGGAGAAAGCCTTCATCAGGGAAGCAGTCCCATACCCTATACTGTATCCATAGAGGCAAAGTATCTTTGTGAACCGGTATGCTGTGAAAGCGGAGAAATATCCGTCCAGCTAACCCCCGAGCAAAAGCAGCTCGCAAAAAGCTTCAATAAGCTGGAGCCTTCTTTGAGGGTACTGCTTTCACATTGCTCATCAGTATTGCACAAAAATAGAATCAGTCTGTGGAACGAGTGGATTAAATCTCCCATTGAGCAGCAGATTGCATACGCCAAAAGTATGGGAGGTGCCTTTAATGATTAAAATATCCGGCAGTGCGGCAGATATTGATTCACTTAATTTGGAATATGTTCCAGGCAGTCCGGGAAGAAAAATTATAGACATACTTTCCTCCAGCAGCAATGTTTATAATTTCACCTCTTTGGATCAGCTTAAGTTTACAATTAACCTGCGGATAAAAATTATAAACGCATCAAAGGACTTAAGCAGAACCAGCTTCTCCTTTAGAATATTCCGAAAATCCAAGTGCAATACCGATTACTGGATACGAACAGATGAGGGAGGCTTTAAGCTAAAGCCCGGAGCCAAACCGGCATCCGCTATAAGGGATATTTACAGAAGCAGCTCAAAGTATGGCACCGAATGTGCAACGGCAATGGTTATTGTATTTTATAAGGCACTGGCAGACATACTGAACGACAACACCTTTAATATAACATTCCCATATATATACCTTATGGATTGGCAGAATTTAGATAGAAAGCTTAATATTGCGACCTACAGATCAGTTCCCGACTACCTGCCCGGGGATTGCAGATACTTTAAAAACCCCGATGTCAACCCCGAAACTCCCGAATGGCAGGGAGAAAATGCAATAGATTTAGGGAACGGCACATACTACGGTCACGGAATAGGAATAAGAAACACAGACGGTATTATCAACGCTCTAAACAGGCACAGAGCGCCCGGATCCCAGACCTCCGCATATCTGATAGACTCGGTGACCCGTCTGGATTTTATGTATCCTTAATCAGATTATAACAAAGGGAACTTTTCTCACCTTTTTCCGTCCAAGAAATAAAACAAATAAGGTGGGATAGTATGTTAAAAAAAGCAATTATCACCCTGCTGCTCCTGTCGGTTGTCATTCTGTCCATGAGTGGCTGCGGAAGCTCTAAAGGCCATTCGGATTTTTCTGCCGAAGTGGCCGTGAAAACGGAAAGTGCCTCAGCATCTCCTCAAAGCAGGCCCTCCGAAAGCGCCGGGGATTCAGGCGGCAGTCCCCAAGCTTTTAATGCCGCCTCTTCGCAGATAAATTCCGGGCATAAAATAATTCAGACCGGGGAAATACAAATAGAAACCCTTGAATTTGAAAAGTCGGTTTCCGCTATTACCAAATATATAGCCTCTGTCGGGGGTTATACCGAAAGCTCCTCCATAAGCGGGAACCGAACCTCAGCCCGTGGCATAGGCTCTCTTAAAAACGCATTCTTTACGTTCAGAGTCCCTCAGGATAAATACGCAGGGCTTTTTGACGACTTTAATGAATTCGGTACCGTTGTTTTCAGGCAGTCAAGGGGAGAAGACATCACCGACAGCTATTTTGACACTGAGGCTCGTCTTAAGTCCCTGAATATCCAGCACGAAAGATTGCTGTCACTGCTTCAAAAGGCTGAAAAGATGGAGGACATACTTGCCATTGAGAAGGAACTTCAAAGCACTCTCTATCAAATAGAAAGCCATACCGGAACGATAAAAAAATGGGATTCGCTTGTCAGCTTCTCCACTGTGGAGGTCAGTATAAGGGAAGTGGGCGAAATACAACCCGAGGCTTCCGGCAAGGGGCTTTTCAGCCGCATGTACTTCGGCTTCACCAGCTCTCTTAAGCAGCTTTGGACGCTGACTCAGGGACTGCTTATATTTATTGTTTCGGCCCTTCCGTTTATTATTCCGCTGTCGGCAATTGCGGCGGCAGTATACTATTTCCTCAGAAAGAGGCGGAAAAAGGTGGCTCCTGCCCCGGACAGAAAAGATGAAGAGTAGTCAGCAAAGGCCCTTCCGCAAAGGAAGGGCCTTGTGTATTCACTTTATCAAGTCTTGCATTGCCCGATGTATATTAATCTTCGGTTTAGCGCAAGCCTATTTCCCGGCAGCGACCAGAACCTTGTCCCTCATCATGAAAACGCCCTCGGCAAACAGCATCAGGCCGGTTGCTATGAGCAGCCATTCTATTTTGACAAAATCGGCTATGGGGCCGAATACAAGCATTCCCAACGGCATCATGGCGCTTGATATCATCGTCAAAACACCGAACACCCTTCCCAGATACTCCTCCTCCACCTTTTGCTGCAGTAAAACCATTGACGGGGTATTAAACACCGGCATTACAACTCCTATCAACCCCATAAACAATAAATATATCCAAAATACAGGAACTATTCCCAGAGCAACGGTACAGGCTCCGGTGACAAGGTTGGACAATGCCATTGTATATACCTTGTTTTTAAAGCCTCCCCACGAAGCCATAAAAATACCTCCCGCCATCATGCCCACTGAAAAAACTATCTCTACTGCGGTCAGCCTCCACACATCATTTCCAAAGCTGCGTGATACCTGCAAAGGTGTCAGGAAAGCGACGGGCGCCGCCATCACAAAGAAAACGGCACAGTACAAAAAGAATCTTCTGACATATTCATGACTTTTTATATAGTTAAACCCTTTTCGCATATCACTAAAGTAGCTGATTGGCTGCTTTTCACTTGCCTTTGCATGTACGGGCACATGCAGAAATAAAAGCAGTACTGAAACAGCAACAGTGGCCGTAATGACATCTATAAAAAATATTGACTCAATGCTGGCCATAGACATAAGTGCGCCGCTCAGCATGGGAGAAGCCAGCAGTACCAACGACTGTATGCTTCCATTCACGGCATTCACCCTCATAAGCTTATCCTCGGGAACAAGCTGGGGAATAAACGCACCCACAGCAGGCGTCTGAATCCCCGTCCCCACCGCACGTATCGCTGACATGACAAAAAACAGCCAGATAGCGTCATGACCCATAAAAAGCATTATTGCCAAAACAAGAGTGGCTAAAGCAATCATAGAGTCTGATAAGGCAATCAGCAGCTTGCGGTTATACCGATCTGCCCATACCCCCGCAAAGGGAGAAAGAACAAATGTAGGAATAAACCCACAGATAATAGATATCATCATCATTACTCCCGACTGCGTTTTCAACGTAATATACCACGCAATGGCATACTGTACAAGTGAGGTTCCAAAAAGCGATATCGTCTGGCTGGCTAAAAAAAGCACTATATTTCTTTTCCAATTGTTATTCATAGCTTAAAATATACTCTCCTATTCTTCAAATATGCAAAGCCGATATATTTCCCCAATAAACCAATGGCTATTGTGAAATAAAGTTGTTAATTAGGCACAGGCATAAAAACCCCCTTCAGCGTGCTGAAGGGGATATAATATTTCACTTCCGTAAGAAAACCCTCAAGTATTACAGATGTAGTATAAATTTCAGGACAAAAGCAGACACTTTCAGCTTTAAAATCGCTAATTTATATTTATACTTTTAAGATAACGGGCAAATCTGCATTTAAGACACTGCAAAGGAACCATCCTAAAGACAGAGAAGGCATTCTAATTGGGAAGAAACATCCGCTTCAGCTTTTAAATAAATTAAGCTTAACAGCCTTGATTAAATTAAGTCCAAAAAAGAATTATTCAATCATAACTCCCAAAATACCTTCCTTTCAAAGATTACATGAGAAGTATAACACTGCCTTATTTAACTTGTCAATAAATTTTTTTAAATTAAAAACTGCTTAAACGTTTAAATTATATATTTAGCAATAAAGATTTTACATGGAGGATATAATTTGATGAAAGAAATTTTTTTGACCCGTAAGGAATACATCTAAGAAAAGCGCCTGATGACAGACCCGTGAGACATTTCCCCGCAAGGCGTCTTTTCGTTGTAGTTAAAAATTTCTGTAAGCAATTATAGCCTCTATGTTTGTAAAATCTTTATCGCCTCCTATATAGCTGTATTTTTAAAACATTTTCGTTGAAAATAAATTGTTTAATATATTACATAATTGTTTTATTGTAGCTTATAGCATAGTATAATTATAGCGTAAAAAGTTTTTAGGAGAATGAATAAATGAAGATACCAAAACTTGAAGAAGCTCTGCAGCTAATGAATGAAGCCAAAGCCATGAATCCCGGCCCATGGTGTGATCACTCCTTTTATGCAGCCCGGGCCGCCGGAGCTATTGCAGAGCTTCACCCTGAGCTTGACAGCTCAAATGCATATATACTTGGGCTGCTTCATGACATAGGAAGACGCGAGGGTATGCACCAGATGCGCCATATACTGGACGGATATAAGTTCCTTCACGCTAAGGGCTTTGATGACGCGGCAAGAATATGCCTTACGCATTCGTTTCCCGTGAAGGACATCGGTACAGCCGTGGCAAAATGGGACTGTCCTGATAATATGAAGAGCTTTGTGGACAGCTATTTGTCGGGAATTGAATACAATGAGTATGACAGGCTTATTCAGCTTTGCGATTATCTTGCGCTGCCTAGCGGCTTCACCCTTGTGGAAAAAAGAATGATTGATGTGGCATTGCGCTACGGCACCAATGAATATTCAATACTGAAGTGGAAAGAAATACTCAACTGCCGCAGGCACTTTGACGCAAAGATAGGCTGCCCTGTGTACAGCATACTTCCCGGTATAGTGAAAAACACCTTTGAATTTGACCCTAACACTTAAAAATCATTAATTATATTCATAATTTCTCATAAAAAGCCGATATACTGACAGTAGATTGTAAATTCTAAAAAAGGTATGGTGCATTTAAGTGGACGGCACAGTTGTTATATTGGACTATGCGGATTTTGAAAGAGAAAAGGTAAAGCATGTCCTTGGACTTATGGGAAATTTCGAAGTTATTGAGATATGCTCAATAGATGAATTCAAGCCTAAAACAGACAATCTGGAAAATATATCTCTTTTTGTAATGGATATCGCTTTCCCGTCCGAAGATCAAGGCTTTGAGCTTCTGGCAAGCATAAAAGCCGGCATTGGCAAAAATGTTCCCACAGTTATAATTTCCAAGGTAGAAAAGCTTCAATACAGAAACTTAGCGGCTAAACACGGTGCAAGTGACTTTATAATCAGACCCTATAATTCAAACCGTCTCGAGAACTCTATAAGAGGCCTTATAAGGCTTGAAAAAAAATTCTTTTATGATACCGGCAGCATAGAAAGCATAGTTATGAGCTTTGACTCTTTTATGGAAAAGCAGTTATACATGGCGGAGGAAACAAAAAATCCTCTTTCCATAGTAGTCATCACATTGCTCCATCCCATCCAAAGCACTGAGGATAACCAATCCTTTGAAGAAAAAAGCAATGCCTCATGCTGTATTGCAATAGATACTATTTCGCCTATGCTGGGTATTCCCGATACCTTAATATTTAATAAGGGAAGCGATATACTTGTTGTGCTGCCTCTTACCGACCGTGGATATGCAGGGCTGTGCAACACCAAAATTCAGGAGAGTATAGATTCAAACCTTAAGAAGCAGGGAGAAGCTTTTGAGAATTATTTCTACTCTGTATGCGTGACATATCCCGAGGAAGGACAAAATTTTCAGCAGCTTATGAAAGCCGCTTACAAAAAAATATCTGACTGGCATGTCTCGGTAAAATCAGGCTCTATCCCTCAAAAAACCAAGCTTTATGCAAAAAAAGTTTATAACACCTACAATAAATGGTATTAAAAGAATAAATCCCGTTGGCCTAAACTGCCAGCGGGATATTTTGCTTAAAAGGGATGCTTTTCTATTTAATCCGCTTTGCAACCTTAAGCCTAGCAACCGCTCTTGCCATTGCAGACTTAGAATGAATATGCTCAATACGGCTTGTTCCCTTGCGCAACCGCTCCTCAGCACGCTCCGCGGCAGCCTTAGCCCTTGCTATATCAATTTCATCCGGCCATTCGGCTGTATCGGTTAAAATAATTACGGTATTTTTTTCAATTTCCATAAAGCCTTCACCAAGAGCAGCCTCAATCCATTCCCCGTCCCTTTTCATTTTTATGGGGCCTATGTCCACAGCAACTACCATGGGCGCATGATCCTTAAGCACTCCCATTTCGCCGTCGGGGGTTCTCAATATAACCGCTTCAACCTCACCTGAAAAAAACTTCCTTTCAGGTGTTACTATCTCCAGATAAAATACAGCAGCCATAAGCTACACCCCCTTACATCCCGTCCGCTTCCTCATAAACCTCGTCTATTGTGCCCTTCATAAAGAAAGCATTCTCAGGAACATGATCCATTTTGCCATCCAAAATTTCCTTAAATCCTCTTATAGTTTCCTTTATAGGCACATACCTGCCATGATATCCCGTAAATTGCTCCGCAACAAAGAATGGCTGGGATAAATACCTCTGTATTTTTCTCGCTCTGAAAACCAAAAGCTTATCCTCCTCCGAAAGCTCATCCATTCCAAGAACGGCAATAATGTCCTGAAGCTCCTTATATCTCTGCAAAACCTCCTGAACTCTTCTTGCAACAGAATAGTGCTCCTCCCCTACAATACGCGGATCAAGAATCCTTGAAATGGAGTCAAGAGGGTCAACCGCCGGATAAATTCCAAGCTCCACTATCTGCCTTGAAAGCACCGTTGTAGCATCAAGATGTGCAAATGTGGTGGCGGGAGCGGGGTCAGTAAGGTCATCGGCAGGAACATAAACCGCCTGAACAGATGTAACCGATCCCTTCTTTGTAGAGGTAATTCTTTCCTGAAGCTCACCCACGTCGGTAGCCAGCGTAGGCTGATATCCCACCGCAGAAGGCACCCTTCCAAGCAGTGCCGAAACCTCCGAGCCAGCCTGAATGAATCTGAAAATATTGTCTATAAACAGCAAAACATCCTGTCCAAGAGTATCTCTAAAATACTCCGCCATTGTAAGCCCTGTAAGCCCCACTCTCATTCTGGCTCCGGGAGGCTCATTCATCTGTCCGAAGACCATTGCCGTTTTTTCTATAACTCCCGAATCCTTCATATCATTCCACAAATCATTTCCTTCTCTGGTCCTCTCTCCCACACCTGTAAAAACCGAATACCCGCCATGCTCTGTGGCAATATTCCTTATAAGCTCCTGTATAAGCACCGTCTTTCCAACCCCTGCTCCTCCGAACAAGCCTATCTTACCGCCCTTTGCATAGGGCGCCAAAAGGTCTATTACCTTTATTCCCGTCTCCAGCATCTCGGCTGCAGGCATTTGCTCCTCAAAGCCGGGCGCCTTTCTGTGTATCGACCAATACTCGGCGGCATTTATATCCCCCATTTTGTCAACGGGCTCTCCAAGCACATTAAAAACCCTGCCGAGCACCTCCTTGCCTACCGGAACCTTAATGGAATCTCCCGTATCAACAACGTCCATTCCCCTGACCAATCCGTCTGTGGAATACATTGCAACACATCTTACGGTATCGTTTCCCAGGTGCTGCATCACCTCAACAGTTATGCCGCTGTCCCCGTTGTTAATTTTCAGGGCATTATAAATTTTAGGAAGCAACCCGCTTTCAAACTTAACATCTATTACAGGTCCAATTACCTGGACTATTTTCCCAGTTGTCCCTTCTTCCATAAATTCACCTCATTTTAAAATTATTCGATATTAACACCTATATTTTAAGCAAGCTAAGACTTTACTTAAGCGCGGCAGCCCCTCCAACTATTTCAGAAATCTCCTGCGTTATGGCCGCCTGCCTTGCCCTGTTGTAATACAGGTTCAGCCTCTGAAGCATGTCATCAGCATTTGAGGTTGCATTGTCCATCGCGGACATCCTTGAACTCTGCTCACTTGTAAAAGCCTCCACAAGAGCTCCGTATATTATTCCCTTTACATATTTGGGTATGAGAACATCGAACACCGCCTCAGGCGACGGCTCATAGCTCAAGGAATCATCGATCTTAATTTGGGAGCCGTTATCTCCCGGCTTCTTGAGGTCTGCTGCTATAGCCTTAAGCTCTAAAGGCAGCAGCTTCATTACAGTGGGCTCCAGCTTTATAGTAGATATCATTTTTGTATATATAATAGACACATCGTCAAACTCGCCGCGCTCAAACCCGTCCAAAATAATTTCCGCTATTTCTCTGGCCCTGTATACTGTCGGGTCCTGAACCGCATAATCAAAGTCCGGGCTTATGTTGCAGCCGGTTTTTGAAAAATAAGCGGCTCCCATATGCCCGGCAATAAACAGCCGCGCGTCAGGGGTTTGCCTGACACAGCTTTCGGCAAGCTTTATAATATTATGGTTGTATCCGCCTGCCAAGCCCTTGTCTCCCGTAATTACAATATATGCCTTTTTAACTTCGATCTTTTCACTCTTTATATCGAAGAACCTGTTTTCTACATCTCCGCTGTGCTGAAGGATGTCCGCCATAGTAGCCTTAACCCTGTCAAAATAAGGTCTGGTCTGTTCAAGCTGCTGTCTGGCTTTTTTGAGCTTGGCAGCGGCAATAAGCTTCATTGCCTTTGTAATCTGCCTTATCTCCTTTATGCTCTTAACCCTGAGCTTTATTTCACGCATATTAGCCATGGTATCACCCGCATTCCACTTTAAATAAATACTGTCTTAAATTCTTCTATGGCAGCTTTCAGCAAGGCTTCTGTTTCAGAGCTTAATTCACCCGTTTCCGCTATGCCCTCGGGGATCTTAGGATGCCTGTCTCTTATGAACCTGATCAGCTCGGTATTAAATCTTTTTACATCCTTCACAGGCAAATCCATAAGATATTTATTGGTAGCGGCATACAGCACCATAACCTGGTCCTCTACATGCATTGGGGCATACTGAGGCTGCTTTATGGTTTCTATCAGGCGCTCTCCCTGTGTAAGCTTGTCTCGCGTCGCCTTATCAAGATCCGATCCGAACTGGGCAAACACGGCAAGATCTCTGTACTGGGCAAGGTTTATTCTCAATGCTCCCGCAACCTTCTTCATGGCCTTTATCTGAGCGGCTCCCCCAACTCTCGATACCGACAGACCGACGTTTACAGCAGGCCTCTGTCCGGAGAAAAACAGCTCGGTTTCAAGGTAAATCTGCCCATCGGTAATGGATATTACATTTGTTGGTATATATGCCGATACGTCGCCTGCAAGCGTTTCTATAATAGGCAGCGCGGTAATGGAGCCTCCCCCCAGAGCATCGCTGAGCCTTGCAGCTCTTTCAAGAAGTCTGGAATGCAAATAAAAAACATCTCCGGGATAGGCTTCTCTTCCCGGCGGACGCCTGAGAAGCAGAGACATCGCTCTGTATGCAACGGCATGTTTGGAAAGGTCATCATATACTATAAGCACATCCTTATGGTCATTGTACATAAATTCCTCCGCTATGGCACAGCCGGCGTAAGGAGCTATATACTGCACAGGAGCTGTTTCACTTGCCGTTGAAGAAACAATAACGGTATACTCCATAGCACCGAATTCATCAAGAGTGTTTACTATACCCGCAACCGTCGATGCCTTTTGCCCTATCGCAACATAAATGCAAATAACATCCTTGCCCTTTTGATTTATTATAGTATCAATAGCAATAGCGGTTTTACCCGTTTGCCTGTCTCCTATTATAAGCTCTCTCTGTCCTCTTCCTATGGGTGTCATGGAATCAATTGCCATAATACCTGTCTGCAACGGCTTGGTTACAGACTTTCTGTCAACAACGCCGGGCGCGGTAAAGTCTATTGGCCTGTACCTGCCTGTATTTATCTCCCCCCTGCCGTCAATAGCGATGCCCATGGGGTTAACCACTCTTCCTATAAGAGCCTTTCCCACCGGCACCTCAACCGTTTTACCGGTTCGCTTGACAGGCGAACCCTCCTTTATGTCCTCGGAATTTCCTAAAATAACACATCCTACGTTATCCTCTTCAAGATTTAACGCCATTCCCAAAACATTATTGTCAAACTTCAGCAGCTCTCCGGACATGCATCCTTCCAGCCCATATATTCTTGCAATTCCATCTCCTGCCTGAATAACATATCCTACATCCTCGGTCTTGGCTTTTACCCCATAGTTCTCAATTTGCTCTTTTATTATTGAACTGATTTCTTCAGGCCTTAAATTCATTTATATCACCTCAGCAACCCCATCGTGAATCCCCAGCTATTAACTAAAAACGCATACATCCTTACGGCCTGCTATTCCGTCAACATTGTTATCCTCGAAACGGGTAAATTTTACATAGTTATAATACCTTTATTTTTGCCCTGCTTTTAATACGAAATACAGGCAGTACGCTTTCAGCCTCCCATTATAAACTCCTTAAGGCCTTCCAGCCTGCCCGCTATAGAACCGTCCATCACCTTATCCCTTATTATTACTCTGAGTCCTCCGATAAGCCCCGCGTCAATCTCGACACTGGCCTTAACGGAGTGTGCATTGTACATTATTCTATACTTTTCGCACAAGGAATCTATTTGCTTCTTTTCAGGCTCCTGTGGCGAAGCTATAATAATGCGAAGGATGTTTTCTTTTTTATCCGCCAGAACTTCAAATTCGCTGCATATCCCCGAGAGCAGGCCTATTCTTCCTTTATCCAGCAAAAGCATAAGGAAATCAACAAGATGGCCCTTCACACTTTCCGAAAATATTTTTTTAACTGTGTTTTTCTTTATTTTAGCTTTAATCTCAGGATTTTTTAAAAACTCCCTCATACTGTCATTTTTTTCAAACACATAAGCTATGGAGGACAAATCCTGCTTGTACTCCTCAATAGCTTTCTGCTCCTCCGCTATATTTATTAAAGCCTCTGCATACCTCTTTTCAATTAAAGGCACTTTAAAACACCTTCTCTTCTAAAATAATCAAGCTAAGCCGCACCAACACGGTCTATAAACTTATCCACAAGAGCCCTGTTACCCTCGGTATCCATATTGGCCTCAATAACCTTTGACGCAGCAGCAAGCGCCAGTCCGGCCACCTGAGATTTTATATCCTTCATGGACTGCTCTCTCTCGCGCTCTATCTCATCCCTTGCTTTGGAAATAATCAGCTCTGAATTTTTTCTGGCCTCGGATATAATACTGTCGCACTCCCTGCTTGCTCTTGCGCGTGCCTCCTCAAGTATTTTATCCGCCTCTGCCTTGGCAGTATTTAACTGCTCCTCATATTTTTTCTTTAATTCAGCCGCCACAGCCTTGTCCTTCTCCGCACTGTCCAGAGAATCCTGAATGCCCTTAGACCTCTTTTCCATAAACTCAGTCACCGGCTTAAAAAGCAGCTTTCTCATGAAAAAATAGAGGATCACCAGATTGATTGCCACAAAAATAAAATCAAACTTTTCAAATGAAAGCATATGTCCCTCCCTCTTTAAGAAGCTATACTTAAATTAAATAAACTGTATATATAATGCCATTCCTAAAGGCCTGCCCTTAAACTATCAAGAAATATCCGGCTGTTTTTAGAAATGAATATGGATTTTTGTTATCAATATGTGAAAGGATATGTAAAACATCCTTTCACATATCTAAACTTTAATTCTTTGAAGCAAACAGACAGACATACTATTATGCCGCCCATTTCATCAACAGCAGTATCAGCGCAATAACAAATCCGTATATGGCAGTTGCTTCTGAAAGCGCAGTTCCCAATAAAGTAACACTCATTATTTTTCCCGATGCCTCCGGCTGTCTTGAGATTGCCTCAGAAGCCTTACCGGTAGCAATGCTTATACCGATTCCCGCTCCTATTCCCGTAAAAGCAGCAATAGCCGCGGCAATAGCTACAAAACCGTTCACGCCCATTTCCTCACCTCCCCTACTCAATGGCTTCCGCTATATAAAGCGAAGACAAAAAGACAAATATATACGCCTGCAAGATTCCATCAAACAAATCAAAATATATGCTCAAGGCAGCAGGTACTACTGCCGGCATAACAAGATATATTAATTCCATTATAATAAACGCACCCATTATATTCCCGAATAAACGCAGCGCAAGCGAAAACGGTCTTATAAAATAGTCAAGAATTTTAAAAGGCAATATTACCGGCATTGGCTCCGCAAAGCTCTTAAGCCAGCCCTTGGGCTTTTTAATCGCTATGCCTGAAAAAAGGACGACCAGTATTGATATAATGGCCATGCAGGCGGTGACATTTATATTTCTCGTAGGGGGGCGAAGCTTAAAGTCATGTCCGGGAAATATATTGAAAATAGAAATAGTGTTTGAGACTATAAGAAATAAAAGTACAGTTCCTAAATACGCTGAAAAGAATCTCCAGTGATGGCCTATGTTCTCTTTGGCAAATGAATTTATAAATTCCACAACAGCTTCAACAACATTTTGTTTACCCTTTGGCACTGCCTCCAATTTTCTTGTGAAAATAAAAGCAAGCAAAATCAAGGCTGTTACAATAATCGACACTACCACCATAGTATCAGATACCGGGATTCTATATCCAAAAATCCGAATACCGAACAGCTCGTGAGACTGCATGGCATAAGTCAGTCTTTCACCTAGTTCCATTGTTTGCACCTTCTTACTCAAAATTATTATGCGTTACCCTTAGTATTTCGGTAATGTTATTAATAAAGATAACAGCAGGAACCAACAAAATACCCGCAACAACCCCTGCAAATAATGGGAAGCTTAAATTAATGGCAGCCGTAAGCAGTACAATAACAGCAAGCTGGCTCATTATATAATTCAATGTCACTCTCCTTCGAGCCGTACCCCTGTCGCCATTAACAAGCACGCGTGATAGGAACGATGCCTGTGAAGAAAATCTCAGAAGGCTGAAAGCACCTCCGGCAAACAACCCAAAAAGCACCGTCCATTTAGATTCTATAAATATTAAATTCAATACCGCCAGCAATAAAAAAAGCACACATACTCTTCTGGCTATAAACTTTTCCAACTTACTTCCAAATAAATTTTTAATCCACATAGTTATCAAAAATAATTAAAGTTCCAATATACAAATGCCGATAAACAAAATATGCATGAGGGCTTTACAACTATTGCAATGCCCTGCCAGCAAGGCTGTTGCACAAAAAAATAAATTTGTAAATTATAATATCACAGAGGTATATTTAAATCAATACCCTGATTGATTTTTTTTTAACAAATAGCAATCGTTTACAATATTGCCTCCGTTATTTCTTTGTGCCATGGTTTATTTATGTAACAATTGCACAATTACAAAATTGCAATTATGGTTGCAATAATTCATCTACAGGAGTGATTTTATGGATATTGGTGCTTTAATCGGACTTATTACGGCATTTTCAGGTCTTATTTTAGGTTTTCTTATTGAAGCGAAATTTGAGTTTACCGCACTTAGCGGGTTGATATCTGCTCCGGCAGCCTCTTTCGTTCTTATTGGCACCATAGGAGCTGTAATTCTCAGCTTCCCCGTCTCGGAATTGAAAAAACTTCCCGGTGCATTAAAAACAGTTTTTACTATAAAGCATTACAATGAAGTAGATATGATAAACCAGCTTGCCGAGCTTTCGGAGAAGGCAAGAAAAGACGGGCTTTTAAGTCTGGAGCAGGATGCGCAGAGCAATGAAAACGAGCTTATTAAAAAGGGTCTGGCTCTTGTTGTGGACGGCATAGAAACAGAAGTAATAAAGGATATTCTGGAAAGGGAGAATGAGCTGAGAGAAAGCATTCATGAATCGGGGGGCAAGATATTTGAGGCAGCGGGTGGATATTCTCCTACGATGGGGGTGCTGGGTACGGTTATGGGAATGGTAAACATACTGGGGCATATGGGCGCCGATACCGTCGCTCTTGCACACATGATAGCTACAGCCTTTGTCGCTACAATGTACGGTGTTCTGTTTGCCAATGCCGTATACCTTCCGTTTGCCTCAAGGATCAAGGTAAAGGCAGAGAGGGAAAAAATGATAAACGACCTGATTATAGAGGGGCTGCTCTCCATACAGGCAGGTGAAAACCCGAGGATAATAAAGGAAAAGCTAAACCTTACGCTTCTGGAAAAGATGAGTGGAAAATCAGACTCAAAGCAGGAACAGCTTGAAGAAGTGGAGGGATAAAAATTGGCGAAGGAAAAGGTAGTAAAGGATACCTCCGAACGGTGGCTGCTGACATATGCCGATCTTATGAACCTGCTGCTTATATTTTTTATAATACTTTACTCAATGAGCCAGATGGACCAACAGAAGTTTGAGCAGTTTTCCCAGTCCTTTCAAGAGGTTCTCGGAACAAGCACAGGCACTACCTTCATGCCCACCAGCGGCGGCGGGAATTCCCCCATAAATCTTGGGGCCAACGCGCTTCCCTCAAGCCCGGTGATTCCGTCGAGGAATGAGCAGCAGCAGATGGAGGCTGTGAGAGAAAGCGTGTCTGAGCTTATACAAAGCGGCGGCTTAGGAGGAAATGTAGATGTAAGGCTTGAGGAGCGGGGAATAGTCATTTCAATCACCGCACAGCTTCTTTTTAAGCCGGGAAGCGCAGATTTAGAGCCCAATTCAAAACCTACAATAGAGGAAATAGGACAGGTGCTTAAAAAGATAAGCGGTAACTACATAAAGGTAGAGGGCCACACAGACTCGGATCCGCTGTCAAGAGCATCTAAATACGCAGATAATCTTGAATTGTCAACTGCCAGAGCAAATAATGTGCTGAGGCTTCTTGTTAAAAATGCCGGAATCGACCCCAAAAAGATTTCATCTGCAGGCTACGGGGAGGAAATGCCCATAGCTAAAAACGATACCGCTGAAAATAAGGCCAAAAACAGAAGGGTCAACATTGTTATATTGCGAAGCATATATGATAAATCGCAGCCCGAGACTATAGAAAGCCCTTCGGGAAGCTCTAAGGATCTGCTCCCTTAAAAGGAGCAAAAAGAAAAAACACAGGGCCTTTAAAAGGCGCCGTGTTTTTTTGTATATAATTTGAACTATGGGTATTCTTGACGTGGACTTCTGTGATATTATGAAATTGGTATTATACAGGCAATTAATAAATATAAACTTTAAACATAAAAAAGTGGAGGACATAAATCCTATGGCGAAGAAAAAGAATAACGAAATCACAATTCGCTCCAGTGCAGCTGAATATCTGACATTTATTGCTGCAACAGGAGACAATGAACAAAGCTTTGAAGTTCGCTATCAGGATGAGAATATTTGGATTACGCAAAAAATGATGGCTACACTGTATGATGTTAGTATTGCAGCTATTAACCAACATTTAAAAAAGATTTTTGACGACGGCGAACTCGAACCTGATTCAGTTATTAAGAAATACTTAATAACTGCCACCGACGGGAAAAATTATAATACAAACCATTATAACCTGCAGGCAATAATAGCGGTAGGCTTTAAAGTAAACAACGAACGTGCTGTCCAATTTCGCAAATGGGCGAATCAGATTGTGAAAGACTACACCATTCAAGGCTGGGTTATGGATGAGGAGCGTTTAAAACACGGCGGAACAATCCTCACACAGGAATATTTCGACCGACAACTTGAAAAAATTCGTGAAATACGTTTGAGTGAGCGGCGGTTCTATCAGAAAATAACCGACATTTATGCAACAAGTCTTGATTATGACAGCACAGCAAAAACCACACGGGATTTTTTCGCTAAAGTACAAAACAAGCTACACTTTGCTGTTCATGGCAACACTGCTGCTGAGGTTATATATAATCGTGCAAACGCCCAAAAAAAACATATGGGTTTGACCACTTGGAACGACGCACCGCAAGGAAAAATCCAGCGTAGCGACGCTGTTGTGGCAAAAAATTATTTGTCGGAGGTGGAATTGCATTCGCTAGAGCTTATCGTGTCGGCGTATCTTGATTTGGCGGAACGCCGTGCATTACGACATATTCCAATGACAATGGAAGACTGGGCAAAACACCTTGACTTAATTTTACAGGCTGACGGGAACGAACTCTTAACAAACGCAGGAAAAATTTCCACACAAATAGCCGAGCAGCACGCACTTTGTGAATTTGAAAAATATCGTGTCATACAAGACAGACTGTTTGAAAGTGACTATGACAGATTTTTAGCGCAGCTTAACATGCTAGAAGAAAAAAGCAAGCAGTGAGCAGGAAAACCGTGAACTTGAGAGAGGTGCTATTCCTTACGGGACAACGCCCCTCTCCTTCTTTATATGTGTCGGTATTGAACCGCGCCTTTAAAAGGCGCGGTGTTTTTTTGTTCTCTATGCCCCAAACTCACAGGGCTTTTCGGAGCTGTATTTAAATTGATATAAAAGAGCCTGCGCTATTCTTTTGCACGCTTGTCCGTCCCCATATGGATTTACGGCTTTAGACATCATGCCGTATATCGAGGCATCCTCCAGAAGCTCCCCGGCAAGGGCAATTATCCTGTCCTCATCCGTGCCCGCAAGCTTGAGAGTTCCCGCCGATATCCCCTCCGGCCTTTCAGTCTCATTTCTAAGCACAAGAACAGGCTTTCCAAGAGACGGAGCCTCTTCCTGCACCCCTCCTGAATCAGTCATTATAAAGCAGGATTTGTTCATTAAAGCCGCAAACTCCTGATAATCAGGAGGATCAATCAGGTGTATCCTTTCATGGCCTCCCAAAATTTCTCTTGCCACATTCTGAACTGCGGGGTTTAAGTGTACGGGATAAATAATGTGTACATCGGCATATTTATCGGCTATGACCCTTAATGCACGGCAAATGCTCTTTAGCGGCTCCCCTAAATTTTCTCTCCGGTGAGCCGTAACCACAATCACTCTTGCTCCCGGATAGTCAATTTGGGGGAGTCCTGTGCCGCTTAAACCGCGTTTATCGGTGACAATTGCTTTTAAAGCATCAATCGCTGTATTCCCTGTAACATATATCTTATCCTTGGGTATATTTTCATTCAGCAGGTTTTGCCTGCTTTTTCCGGTAGGGGCAAAGTGCATGTCCGCCAGTGCTCCCGTGAGCTTTCTGTTCATCTCCTCAGGATAAGGAGAATACTTGTCAAACGTACGCAAGCCGGCCTCCACATGCCCCACAGGTATTTTATTATAGAACGCGGCAAGACTCCCCGCAAAGGTTGTTGTGGTGTCTCCGTGCACCAGCACAATATCGGGCTTTTCGTCTGCGAAGATACCGTTTAAGCCCTCTATAGCCCTTGTGGTAATACCCGCCAGAGTCTGCATATCCTTCATTATATTTAAATCGTAATCAGGCCTTATATTGAAAATATTAAGAACCTGATCAAGCATTTGCCTGTGCTGCGCCGTAACGCACACAACCGATTGAATTTTCTCGTTCCCTTCCAGTTCCTTTACTAGAGGCGCCATTTTTATTGCCTCAGGTCTGGTACCGAAAACAGTCATTACTTTTAACTTTTTCACTTTTGGTTCTCCTCTTACTGTTAAGCACATGTAATATAATATTTTATGACAATTCAGAAGATATGTCCTTGGGTACAGAAGGAGTGTCTTCCTCCGATGAAGGAGCCTCTTCTTTTGAAGAAGATATGCCCTCGTTCATAGCATCACCGTCACCAGAATCATTGGAATTCTTTGCCGGATCATTTTCGGGAACCTCTTCAAGCTCCTCATCATCTCTTGTTGTAATTTCACTCATATACCTGGCTCCCGCTATAACAAAAACGGAAATGGCCAGCACCAGTATAATGGCGCTCAATACTCCCTTATCCGCCAGCACTATGGCACAAAGCCCTAAAGTGGCACTTACGGTATACATTACTACAACAGACTGCCTGTGGCTTAACCCCATGTCAATAAGCCTGTGGTGAAGATGTCCCCTGTCCGGCTCCATTATAGGCTTTTTATTTATAATTCTTCTGATAATGGCAAAAGAAGTGTCAAACAAAGGAAGCCCAAGCACAAGAAGTGGAATTGCTATTGCTATGGCAGCATAGGACTTCAGTGTACCCTGTATGGATATCACTCCCAGCGCAAAGCCCAAAAAATTTGATCCTGTGTCCCCCATAAAAATTTTTGCGGGATTAAAGTTGTACGGAAGAAAGCCAAGCGCAGATCCCGCTAAAGCCGCTGTCACTATTGCTATATCCCATCTTTCAAGTATTATGGATATGAAAAACAGCGAAAGAGAAGCTATTGAGGATACTCCAGCCGCAAGGCCATCAAGCCCGTCTATCAGATTTACGGCATTTGTTATGCCTACTATCCATAAAATAGTTATACCATAGGATATTACAGGATTGAGCTCGGAAATACCTATTGAAGAAAACGGGTTTGTCACAAAGCCTATACGAGTACCTGTAAAAGCTACTATACATGCCGCCGTAATTTGAAACACAAGCTTGTACCTTGCACGCACCTGCTTTATGTCGTCTATTATCCCTATTACTGTAATAATAAGTACACCCACAAGAAACCCTATAAATTGAAAATTGGGTTTAAAAGCACTTGAGGCACTTATATACAGGCTTACCGAGGTAAATAATATTGCCACTAAGAAGCCTGATACAATTGCCAGGCCTCCCAACCTGGCAATTGGCTTTTTATGCATCCTCCTGTTGTCTCTCGGCACATCTATCGCACCCCATTTAAAAGCAACCTTTTTTGCTATGGGTGTGGCAGAAAAAGCTACAATAAAGGACAAAATGAAGGATATAAAATACTCGTATATCAAAACAACACCTTCTTTAAAATTTGACCACCCTTACGCCTGCTTCCTTAAGCAGCTCGGAGGAAAGCTTATCTGGGTACTCTCCGCTGAAAACGACCTTTTTAATTCCTGAATTGATTATCATTTTTGCACACAATACGCAGGGCTGATGAGTTACGTACATAGTACCGTCCTTAACGCTTGTTCCTGAATACGCAGCCTGAACTATAGCGTTTTGCTCTGCATGGATAGCTCTGCACAGCTCATGTCTTTCCCCTGAAGGTATCTGCATCTGCTCCCTCATGCAGCCGATCTCCGCGCAATGCTTGCAGCCCACGGGAGCGCCGTTGTATCCTGTGGCAAGTATTCTTTTATCTTTTACTATCAGAGCCCCTACCTGACGCCTTATACAGGTGGATCTGGTCTTTATAAGATTCACAATGTCCATAAAATACTCGTCCCAAGTCGGCCTCATACGTAAAACCCCCACCCTTTAATGGCATAAAATGTATTTTCTTAAAGCATCTATTTATTCGGACAATAGCTATTTAGTTCCAAACAGCCTGTCTCCCGCATCCCCTAAGCCGGGAACGATATAGCAGTGGTCATTCAGCTTCTCATCCACACACGCACAGTATATTTCAACATCGGGATGCGATTCGTTAACTCTTTTTATACCCTCCGGGGCCGCTATAAGGCACATGAGCTTTACACTGCTTACGCCCTTGTCCTTTATAAACTGTATTGCAGCAGATGCAGAACCCCCTGTGGCAAGCATGGGATCTAAAATAACAATATCCCTTTCCGCCGCGTCAACAGGAAGCTTGCAGTAATACTCCACAGGCTTTAAGGTTTCAGGATCCCTGTAAAGTCCTATATGACCCACCTTTGCCATGGGCAGCAACTGTATCATCCCATCCACCATGCCCAGACCGGCCCTTAAAATAGGCACAATCCCAAGCTTCTTTCCCGAAATCACCTTTGTCTTTGCAATACCTATCGGAGTTTCTATTTCTACCTCCTTAAGAGGCATATTCCTTGTCACTTCATATCCCATCAGCATTGAAATTTCTGAAACCAGTTCCCTGAATTCCTTTGTGTTTGTATTTTTATCTCTCAAAAGGGATATCTTGTGTTGTATAAGAGGATGGTCAAAAACAAATACGTTATTCATACCGCAAATACCTCCCTTATTTTAAAAAATTTTTTTCTATTTCACAAATTTTATTTACTCGTGTTAAATGCCTTCCGCCCTTAAATTCCGACTTAAGCCAGGTATGTACTATATCCAGCCCAAGGTCAACTCCTATCACACGTCCTCCCAATGCAAGTATATTAGCATTGTTATGCTCTCTGCTCATCCTTGCCATATAGCTGTCGGTGCAGACGGCAGCTCTTATTCCGCGCACCTTGTTTGCCGCTATGGAAATACCTAAGCCTGTCCCGCATATAAGTATTCCCTTTTCACACTCATTATTTATTATTGCCTGTGCCACAGGCAGAGCGATATCAGGATAATCCACCGAATGCTCACTGCAGATTCCGAAATCCTTTACTTCGTATTTTTCAGCTTCAAGAAACTCCATAATCTTCAACTTTAATGCGTATCCCCCATGGTCACTGCCTATTGCAATCATTGCTGGTATCCTCCTTATTTACTTTTCATAATTATTTTATAGTATCAGGTTTTATATGTCAAAAAAACTTTCCTTACGAAATTTTTCTATATATGCAGCTCCTTCTCCAGTCTGCGAACAACTCCCTCCAAGGAATTCCTTATTTCGCGCGCGCACTGCTTATACACATGGAGAGGCATTCCGTACGGATCGACAATGTCAAGATCATAGTTGGAGGTTCCCGAGGCATAGTAATCGGTAGCCCCGGAAGCGTACTCCTTGAGGGTAAATACTTTACCGCGCGCCTTGGGAAACATCGAAATGATCCCTTCCTTATGGGCTCTTGTCATTGTCAATACTATGGAGGCTTCTTCTATATCTCTGTCCGTTACCTGCTTTGAGCGGTGAAGGCTTATGTCAACGTCCCACTGCTCCATCAATGCCCTGATTGCGTTTCCGCTGGCACCGTCCCCTGAAAAGGCGGCGGTTCCGGCAGAATTGCAGGTATATTCCACAGACAGCTTGGCATTATCCTTTATAATAGATTTAAAAATACCTTCAGCCATGCTGCTCCTGCAGGTGTTTCCCGTACAAATAAAAAGTACTTTTTTCATAGCTCTAACCCCAATTCCCTAATCAAACCCTTATTATATTATACCCTGCCGCCTTATTCATTCTGTTCATAACGGCAAGACCTATTCCCGCACTGTCTATTGCCTCCGATATTATTACCTGCACACCCATGGAATCCATCTCCCTTAAAACCTTAAACAGGCGTGCAGCTATTGTCTCGGGATTGTCCCTGTCGCCCATTGATATTACGTTTTCAAAAGGGTACATGTCTATGGTCTGCCGTGTAGCCAGTATTCCGGCCTTTATGCCCCTGCCTTTATACTCGCCCGCCAATTCCTTTATCTTAAAGGCAACGTGCTTAACCTCCCCCTCCACGACAATCACCTTCGCTCTTGGAGAGTAATGAGTATACTTCATCCCGGGAGCTTTGGGGACAGAATCCTTTTTTGCTCCGTCCGCATCCGATGGTTCGATACTCACAGGGCCCACCAGACCCTCAAGCTGCAATAGAGTTATTCCTCCCGGCCTCAGTACGGCGGGAGGCACCGACGTCATATCCACAACTGTGGATTCTAAGCCGACTTGCGCGCTTCCCGCGTCAATGATAACATGCACCTTACCCTGCAAATCCTCAATGACATGGCGGGCAATTGTAGGGCTGGGAAGCCCCGAGGTGTTTGCACTGGGCGCCGCCACAGGAACACCGGCCTCCCGTATTAAAGCCAGTGCCACAGGATGCGCCGGCATTCTTACACCTACGGTATTCAGCCCTGCCGTAACGGCATCGGGAACTATGCCGGACTTTTCCATGATGATGGTAAGAGGCCCCGGCCAAAGTTTGTCCATCATAAGGGAGGCCTTGTAAGGGATACCGGCAACCAAACTATTGACAGAGTCTTTACAGGCAACATGCACAATCAGAGGATTGTCTCCCGGGCGCCCCTTTGCCTCAAAAATTCCCGAAACAGCATTGCCATCCAGTGCATTGGCTCCCAGCCCATACACCGTTTCGGTAGGGAATGCCACCAAGCCGCCGGACTTTATAACCTCAGCACAGTACCCAAGCTTTCCCATATCTATGCTGTTTACATCCAACGCAATAATTTCAGTTTTCACACTCCCTTACCTTCCCTTCAATTATATATTGTAACTAAAATGCCGCATAAAATACCGATAACATTTCCTAGGGACGGAAGCCTTCCAGCGTATAGCCTTTTTGATTGAGGCACAATTTCAGCACATACTATATAAAGCATTGCCCCTGCCGCAAAGCCCAGGCATACGGGTATGAAAAGCTGTGAAAGCTCTCCCAGAACGGCCCCTGCCAAGGCGCCCAATCCCATCGGTACACCCGAAAGCACCGTAATTAAGAAAGCCTTCATTTTTGAAAATCCTCCGGCTCTCATGGGTACAGCCATTGCCACTCCCTCTGGTATATCATGTATCAATATAACAAGGGTAAGTGTAAACCCCAGGCTTGCAGATGCCTCAAAGCCCGAGCCAACTGCAAAGCCCTCGGGGAAATTATGCAGTGCAATCCCCATTGCCGTGAGTATTCCTGTCTGCAAAAGCTTGTCTCCCCTGTGCGTCCTCTTGAAAACCGCCGCCTTGCTCAGCATATTTTCAAATAATATAACAGCACAAACACCTGCGAACATTCCAAAAAAGGCCAGACCCGCACTCCCCAGTCTGAATGCTTCCGGTATCAGCTCAAAGCATACAACAGAGGTCATTATCCCTGCCGAAAATTCCAGTATGAGGCTCATAAAGCGGTTGCTTATATCGTTAATGAAAAAAGCCATAAGCCCGCCTATAGAGGTTCCTATAATTCCCGACGCCAAACCTATTAACGTAACACGGATCAAATATTCCATAGCTCCTCCCGGTAATAAAACATTCCTTTTAATCTTATTCCCGAAGGAGAGGTAATATTGCAGTATTTCATTAAATAAGGCCTAAGAACCCTCAGTCCTCTTCATCGCTTCCGCTTCCGAGCCTCCCTGCATGGTCTGAAGTAATCAGAGAATCAAAGATCTCGTCAAAGTCTCCGTTCAAAACCTCCTCCAGCTTATATAAGGTAAGGCCTATTCTGTGATCCGTAACTCTGCCCTGAGGATAGTTATATGTCCTGATTCTTTCACTTCTGTCCCCCGTACCCACCTGGCTTTTTCTTGCCTGTGCAACTTCGGAGTGCTGCTGCATCTGTGCAATGTCATAAAGCTTTGACCTTAAAATCTTCATTGCCTTGTCCTTGTTTTTATGCTGAGATCTCTGATCCTGACAGGTAACCACAATTCCGCTTGGCCTGTGCGTTATCCTGATGGCAGAATCGGTCTTGTTTATGTGCTGCCCCCCTGCACCCGATGCGCGGTATGTATCTATATCCAAATCTGAGGCGTTTATTTCCACGTCTACTTCATCAACCTCAGGCAAAACCGCTACTGTAATGGTAGAGGTATGTATTCTTCCGCTTGATTCGGTGGAAGGCACCCTTTGAACCCTATGAACCCCACTCTCGAATTTTAAGCGGCTGTAAGCGCCCTTTGCCTCTATTGAAAACACCACTTCCTTAAAGCCTCCCAGCTCAGTGGCATTGGAATCAAGTATTTCTGTTTTCCAACGTCTTCGCTCGGCATACATTGAATACGCCCTGAAAAGAACTCCCGCAAAAAGAGCGGCTTCTTCCCCGCCCGCACCTCCTCTTATTTCAACAATGACGCTTCTGTCATCATTGGGGTCCTTGGGCAGCAGCAATATTTTGAGCTCCTGCTTAACACTGTCAAAGCACCCATAAAGCTCCTTCAATTCAGCTTCGGCCATTTCCTTAAAGTCCTTGTCGGAACTATCTCCAAGAAGCTCTTTAGTTTCGTCGATATCGTTGCTGATTTTTTTGTATTCACGGTATTTTGATACGATATCCCCCAGCTCGGAATGCTCTTTCATCAGCTTCCTATACTCATCCTGATTTGAAATAACAGCAGGATCGCTCAGCTTCAGGTTAATTTCATCGTATCTGTTTTCCAGTACTTCAAGTTTGTCGAACATTCCACACCTCATGTATAAAAATAAATTTACGATGTTATATTATAGCATAATATATTATCCAAATCTACAATTATAAATAATGGAAATTTATCTCACAAGCTTTTTATATTGCCTGTAAATATAAAAAGCTTATAAAAGGGCTTTTACATGCAAGCAGGGAGGGTGTATACACCCTCCCTGCTCAGGCTTTAAGCCTTTAAATTATGTACATCTAATCCTTGCAATATCCGCTGTTGCATCCTCCAAAGCCGCCAAATCCGCCTCCGCAGCAGCAGCACAGGATAACAATTATAACTATTATCCATATCCACTCGCTTCCTCCTCCGAAGAAGCCGCCAAATCCGCCTCTTTCATCTGACATAATTAATTCACTCCTTTCAAAATCACTATTCGGTATTGCGGGAATAATTCCAACGCAAATTTTTATAATGCTTACACATTTTTCAAAAGTACCTGTCAAACCTGCCAATAGTGTTTTGTACTTCCATAACAGGCTTTTAGTCCATGCTATGCTTTTATTTACGCTTCCAAGAGCCTTTTACAGTCACTATCATACTATTCACACTTATCAATTTGTGTTACCCTCCCTGGCAGAGAATAAATTAAATTTTTCAGGTGTTGACGGAATAATTATAATAAATCCTATCTGTCTTTCTATGTACATTGACAGGAATCAGGCATATTTCCTTATGCATTTCTCCAAAGCTTTCACATATTATTTGTGCTCTGCTGTTTCTTCCTGATAGCTGAACATCTGAAATTTCACAGGAATCATCGCTGCGCTTCCTTTTTTGGAGCTTAAACTTCATTCCTCTATCCCCGCGCCTTTCAACCGTTATTTTGAGATTTTTCCCCGCAGCCCCGACAGAGGGCTTAAAAAGTACATAGCAGGAGGCCATGTGATCCAGCCTTCCGCTTTGATGCCCAACGGGATATGCCGTATATATGTTTTTTATCTTAAGGGCCGAGGTCCACAATGCTCCCTCCTTGTAATACTGAGCAGGATTAAAGTTGCAGGCGGCAAATCTTTCGAATGCTGTCTCAATACCGTCCTTAGGATTTATTTCCCTTATGGCGTCGTTGATGGCATTTAAGCTGTTTCGATGCGCCTTTGCCTGAAGCTCCCACACCCTTTTTATAATCTTATGCCCTCCCATATTTTCCGAAAGGTATTTTGCAAATATAACTCCCCCGTAATTGCTTTGTTCAAGCGACTTCTGAGGATTGGAAAACACCCTGTCTATATACTGTATATAGTCATTAATGCTGGTATATATTTCATCCTCATTCCAGGTAGCCGTTGCCTCCTTCCACCATGAATCGGCATCTGCGTTATACGCATTCTGTACGGCATGAAAAAACTCGTGCGCAGCCGTCACCCTCATACAATCATTCCTGCTTTTTTTAAATCCCTTTGAGGCCGCATAGCTGTTATCTATGCATATATAGCAGGATGAGGTTCTAGGTTCCCATGATGACGTCCCATAAAAGGTTTTTGGAAACATCACCCCGTATATTCCTCTTAAGTCATATACATATATGTCAAAATCCTTTTTGCCGGGATCGAGTACAGGGGCTTTAAAGCCTCTTGTCTCGCACGTTATATTCCTTGAATTATCAAAAGCCGCTCCCACAGACTCTATATAATCGGGAATGCCGCTCCTGTTGGTATCTGCCGCAGATACCGCATTTGCTCCCGACAGGGTGTAATGTATTTTAAAGTAGCCCGATTTGCTGGTATAAGCCCTGTCCAGCTTAGGAGGGGATGATATGTACCTCTCAGCCTCTCTTTTAATCTCACTGTCGGCATTATCTCCCAAAATATAGTCATATATCTCCTTTATCATTGTAGTGGCGCTTTTAATAGGGACTGAAGACCTGTACTCCCTTGTGAGCTTTTGACTGTCAAATATGGAGTGCAGATAATGGAGTATCTTTTTCTTTTCGTCCAGAATTCCGTTTTCAAAAGCCATTCTTACCTTTCCCTCAGAAGACACCTCGGGTATTTTTGTATTTATTAAAACCTGCCGGGTTACACTTCCCGCAGATATATTTACATTCAGCTTAACGCTCTGCAAATCATTATGCCTGAGACAAAATCTGCTATCCTCGAGACTAAGCTGCCGGTTGTCAAACAAATATCTTACCTTCCCTGCCAATATGTTTCCATCCCGGTCCTTTAAAACCATGTTCAAAGAGAAATCCTCATTAAATTCAACCTCCTGAATGTCTCCCGTTTTTAATTCTATAGAAGCCACATCTCTTAATGCAAAGTCATTTACAGAGGCTTTTTTTTCATCAATATATATGTCGGTATTTATAGCTCCCGTTCCCTCAGGGAGTGTATTTATGTCCAAATTTACGGTATATTTGCCTCCATCAGCATCAAAGCTGTATTCTCCGTTTTCATCCGTCTTTACACTTGATATAAGCCTTTCCTTTATTACAAAAACCCCGTCATCCTTTGCCGGGTCAATTTTATTTTTAGGATCAGACCTGTAAAGATTTACCGTAACACCGGGAAGCACCTGCTCATCCTTATCCACAGTATTATTATGGTTAGAGTCTTTGTACACAACCCCTTTAATAACCTTTTTAGCTGTATCCCTTGTAATCATATGCATACCTTTTCACCTCCGCAGAAATAATCAAATATATATCCCCACTAAAAACTATGTCCATTATATAAATAGAAGCCACCAGCAGGTGACTTCTACCCTTAAGGAGTATGTTTATGCGTTATCCTTGCAAGCGCCATAACCTATTCCGCCGCAATAAAACAACAGAAGGAATATGATTATAAAGAACAGTATTGTACAATCATTTCCAAAAAATCCTCCATATCCTCCACATCCGCCCATATGAACTCTCCTTTCAACTTTATGTTAATATTAATTTCATTTGTAATATTAATATATTAATAGATTGTAGCATTTGTTACATAAAGTGCAGGTAAAAATATATGAAGAATGCAAGTGTCTGAACAAACTCCCATAACAAATTTGTAATAAATTCTATAATAATTAAATTAATCCTTGTTGACAAGGAGCGGCATCTAATGTAAAATAGTTAAGCGGTGCTGGTATTTGTACCGCATAATTTTATGGAAAGATGGCTGAGCTGGTCTAAGGCGCACGACTGGAAATCGTGTGAACGCTAACCCGTTCCGAGGGTTCGAATCCCTCTCTTTCCGCCAAAGTAAAAGCTGGCAATTGAGACATATTGACAGCAAAAGGAAATCTCGCTACACAAGTTTGTAGTGAGATTTTTCTTTTTCCTTGAAAATTGCCTCATAAAAAGAAAAATCTCCGTCAAACACAATACGAATGAAGGAGATTCATTTATTCTTTGCTTACAGAGACTTAATCATCTCAATTGCTTTCATTATCCACCGAGTGGCACCGGTCAGGCGGTAACCTGTGAACCCGGCCTCTTTGAGAATATCCGTAATTTCCGCCTCAGCAATTTCCAGATTCAGAAAGCCGGATAATCCGCCCCGCTCCCTTGCAATCTCTTTCACATAATCCCAGTAGGTACCGGCGTAGCCGAATGTCGTTGCGTATTGCTCCGGCTCGGCGACGGCGGCTTGCACCATTTCTTCGGTATCCTCGTAAAACAGACTGCGCCCGTTATCGTATAGAGGATAAAAGCTCTCTGCACCATTGCTCATTTTAATGGCGATATTGGAAAGGTGCCTGTCGTCCTGTCGAGTGATGAAGTCCAGTAGAATCATTTTCGCAATATCGTCTTTGTACTGCGGACGAACTGACACAAGGTTTTTATACTCGTTATCCGAACGCACTCCATCAAACAGGCGGCGAAAATGTACGATGTACTCTTTTGAGAAGTCATACAGGAAAGCCGAGAACACCGTGTCCTTGTCAATGCGATAAGCCGGGCAGCAAGGTACACCGAGTTTTTGCGCCAGAAGGAAAACCGCAACTTCGGATTCCACATCGGTAATCAGCGGACTGATACGCTGTTTATAGATGCCGTATTGTCCATCATATACGCCGTAACGCTTAATGTTATAGCCCTCCGGCGTGTCAATGCTGTCGCCGGCTAAGTCAATGCGCTGGTGGAAAACTGAATCGAAAACATCGGTAATTACCGAATCCAACTGATCATCTTCGCTGTTTGAAATCCAGAGTAAATCTTTCGGATGGATGCCGTGAGTAATTTGCGCAATGCGGAGAACATCATAGTTTGATAAACCGCAGCGGAACAGTATGTTTTCAATATCCCGCCTGTCGCGACTGACTATACGCTCGGAAAGGAACTCAGTAAACCGCTCCGCACTCCAGCTATCTGCGCCGTGGGTGTACATGGACACAACAGAGTTAAACTCAGGTTCGCCAAACTTCACATTGTTAGCGGAATCAATCGTTGCGATAACGGCGTTATCCCACTTCAAATAGCGAAGCCGCTCTTTGGGCTTTTCGCGCCCGTCGGCAGGTTTCTCCGCATTCGCCGGTATTTTATAGCTCTTGCCCTGCTTCACCGCGCCGGGAATTTTGCCCTCGCTGCAAAGCACGCGAACGCGGCGGTCAGAAATGCCCCACTTGGCGGCAGCTTGCAAGGCAGATATATATGGCATACTCATATCGTAACCGCTCCCTTCACATTGAACAGTATAGCATAAATCGGAATAAAAGTCAAGAAGTATTATTCCGATAATTCAAAAGCAGACGGCAAATTATTCAATATAAAATGGAATCAAATTGTAAAATTTAACCAATAAGCGTTGATTTTTTTAGCATCAATATATTACCTAAAACGACTTTGTTCTAATCATCAGTTGCCTTCCGAGCTTAGTTACAATACTTCTTGGAGACAACCTGATTGATTCTGTCATCAACTTATTCCCAATCCCCGCAACAGCTACAGCCTTTCCTTTCATCAAGGCAGAATACCCGATCTCTGCAACCTTGCCTGCATCCATAAGGCTGCGGCTAAACATTCTTGTGTCCTCAATTTTTGCCCTCTTTGCAAAATTCGTTCTTGTAGCGCCTGGGCACAACGCTGTAACCGTAACCCCGGAGCCTCTCAGTTCTTCTGCAATTCCCTCGGAAAAGTGAAGTACAAAAGCTTTTGAAGCACAATAGACGGCATTCAACGGACAAGGCTGAAATGCACCGGTTGAAGCCAGATTAAGAATTTTTCCATCCCTTCTTTTAACCATATCATCCAGAAAAAGCCGTGTCAGCTTTGTTAATGTAAACATATTAACATACATTAACTGAACATTGTCTTCAAGAATTGTTTCATGAAAGTTTCCGTATACCTGAATACCTGCGTTATTGATCAGTACGTCTACCTGTATAGACTTTTCCTTAATAAAGCTGTATATTTCTTGTGCGCTCGATAGCTGAGATAAATCTACCGGCAGATGTGTGATCCGAGTACTTCCATTCTGTTCACGTAGTTTTGATACGGCTTTGTTAAGATTTCCTTCATTCTGTGAAACTAAAACCAAATCATACCCGTTCTTTGCAAAAATTCTTGATAATTCAAAGCCTATACCGCTTGATGCTCCTGTGATTAATGCCGTTTTCCCTTTTACAGACATAACACAACCTCCCATTTTATGTATTTACCGATTATATCTTTGCTGCCCAATTTTTTCATGATATTATTATCTCAAAAACAATATTCAGGGTATAGGAGTGTGTTTATCCTATGATTAATACTACTACCATAAAAAATCAGAGTACTGATAAAATTCGGAGAACTGAATTATCCAATTTTCTTCGGATCCGCAGAGAACGTTTAAATCCTGAACATTTCAAAATACCTGTCTCCCCAAGAAGACGGACTCCCGGACTTCGCCGGGAGGAATTGGCGCAGCTGGCTGGAGTAAGTGTTTCCTGGTACACCTGGCTGGAGCAAGGCAGACCTATAACCGTATCAGATCAGGTACTGGAAAGCATATCACGGGTCCTCCAGCTTAACTGGGCGGAACGCAGGCATTTATTCCTGCTTGCCAAAGATCACTTACCCCCGTCAAGCCTCAGCAGCGAAGATATGCATTGTATCAGCCCACAATTACAACAAGTACTCGATGCTTTCGGAATTTGTCCCGCATATATGCTGGACAAATTTTGGAATATTGTCGCCTGGAATAAAAGTGCTGCTAAAGTTTTCTCAGATTATACCACCTTATCATCCCGTGACAAAAACCTTATCTGGTTGCTCTTCACTCATCCGTCACAAAAAAAACTGATTGTTGACTGGGAGAATGAAGCCAGAAGATGCATTGCACAATTTCGGTTCAGCATTGACCAATATATTGGCGAACCATGGTTGACAGAACTTATAAATGATCTGAATTATGTCAGCTCCGACTTTCGCAATTGGTGGACAAAATACGACATTCAAGCTGCCCACGGGAAATGTAAGCGGTTGAACCATCCACAAGCGGGCAGCTTGGCGTTGCACGCTACAACATTGCTGCTTCCTGATTATAATGAGTTTAAGATAATTGTTTATACGCCTCTTCCCGAAGAAGGAACAGCTGATAAACTGGCAAAATTAGTGGAAATACGATAGTATTATAATTAAAAGAATAAATCTCCCTTTATATAAATAGGCTTATTTTAGATTTTCATGAATTAAACAGGAGCGTCCCTAAGTAAGTCAAAATGTTTCAATATTACCATGTACCTTTATTTTTAGCAGCTCTCACAATAACGTTCCTTCCATCTTTAAAAATTTTAATACCTGCAATAAAAATTACATAAATCTCAAGTCTGCCAAACAACATACCTACGATCTGCGTCCATAAAACAATGGGAGGTGTTGTAGGAAGTGTAATTCCAACCGATAGTCCTACAGTACCTAAAGTTGAAGCATATTCAAACAAAGAATCCTGAAGGGAATAACCATTTGCGGTCATTATACTTACACCCGCGAAGAATGTTACCATATATACGAAAGTGTAATTTGAAGCTTCTGAGATGTGTCTCTCTTCTATAAAAAGTTTGCCTTCCGGCCTATAAACATAATCCTCATTGACCAAGTGCTCAGGCAAGAATTTTTTTCTTAATTGCCAAAAAAATGCCTTAAACAATAAATAAATTCTATTCTGCTTTATTCCGCCTGCGGTTGAACCTGCGCCTCCCCCAATCAGCATGAGGACAATTAATAGAAAAATCGGGAACGGTGTCCAGCTGTTAAAACTAACAGTTGAAAAGCCTGTAGTACTAAGGGCTGTTACTACTTGAAACGCAGAAGCCCTTAACCCCTGAGGTATATTTCCATAAATTCCGTTTAAAGAGACAAATGAAACAATAGGTATCATAAGTCCCAGTAAAACCAGCATGAACCGCATCTCTCCCACTCTAAAAAAGCTTCTGAACTTCCCTCTGATCAAGAGCAAGTGCGCTGCAAAGTTTGTTGTTCCCATAAGCATTAAGATTATTGTTACCAGTTCAATGGGAAGGCTTTTATACGTGCCTATGCTGTCAACCTGCGTAGAGAATCCTCCTGTCGACAGTGCGCATATTGAATGGTTTATTGCATCAAATAATGGCATCCCAAGAAACACATAAAGAATTGTACCCGCCACAACATACCCTGCATAAATAGACATAATTATTCTTGCTGACTTTGCAAGGTTAGGAAGAAGTTTATCCGAGTGGCCTTCAGCATTGTAAAGCCTCATTCCATATGTTCCTGATAAGGCCGAAAGCATTACTAAGACTAATCCTACTCCGCCGAAAAACTGCATGATACTTCTAAACAGTAAATATATTTTAGGAGTAGCAGTAACATCAACAACAGACAGTCCTGTAGTAGTCCAACCGCTGACTGCCTCAAAAAAAGCTTGCGTAAAGTTTAGCTGTTTAGATAGCATAAATGGCACTGCAGAGAAAAAAGCAGCCAAAAGCCAAACAGCAATAACGATTACAGTATCCTGCCTGAGTGATAACTGCCGCTTTTTTTTACCACGGATTAAAAGACTTAAGAAAAAACCCAGCAAAATTGCTATAGCTGCAGGAATAACAAAGTTTAGAGCATATCCCAATTCATTTGGATATATAAGAATAACAAATATCGGTAATAGCATAATGCCGCCTATAATCATGGTTAATATACCGATATATCCTAAAACGGCCTTATAGCTTTCTATAACTTTACCATTGAGTTGCATTAAATATCATCTCTCCCCACTATAAGCTCAATTAGCTCTCGTTGAATTTTAGGAGGCGACAGGATTATAAGTTTATCATCAGCTTGAATTCTGGTCTTACCTCTAGGAATAATGCTATTTACACCCCTTATAATGCATCCAACTATACCCTGTTCAGGAAAGCCAATCTCAGCAAGAGTTTTTCCGCACACAGGGTAATTTTCCCGTACAACAATTTCCATCATAACGATCTTTCCTTGCTCAATTGATATAAAATTTTCAATCTCGTTTATGGCAGCCATTTGTTCTATGATTCCTGCCACAATATAGGTAGCACTTATTACTGAATTAATACCTAGTTTTTTAAATACTTCAACGTTTTTTGGGTTACTCACAGTAGTAAATGCCCGTTTTACGCCATAAACTTTTTTTGCAAGCTGACAAATTACCAGGTTGTCCGCATCCTTTGGTGTTAAAGCAATAATGACATCCGCTCCTCCAATATTGGCATCCTCGAGAATATAAGGCTTGCTTCCATCACCAAAAACCACAGGAGCATTATGTGTGCGCGACAAATATTTGCAATAGTTTTCATCATCATGAATCAAAGTTATATGATGCTTTTTTTCAAGAAGGGATTTTGCAAGAAAATCGATCTTTTTCCGTCCTCCTACCATGACTATATTCATTTTAATCCCTCCGTTCCAGTGTGTGAAATTAGCTTTTCAAATTCACATATTGATAGCTTAGAGGGATAGATAATCTGTGTATTGAAGTCTTGATATACTATCTCTTTTTCTGTATCATAAAGCCGTGAAACCACTTTGGGAACATTAAATATTTTGCTTGCAATTTGTGCAATCATTATATTAGTATTATCATCATTTGTAGCTGCAACAACTAAATCTGCCTTTTCAATACCTGCCCTTGTTAACTCATCTATGTCAGTTGCATCCGCAACTATATTAAATCCGCTATAATCAGGCGACAGCTTTCGAAAAGATGAACTGTTACTATCTACAACAACAACATCTTTACCCTGTGATGATAGCATTGATGCAATATTTGCACCAAACCTGCTGCATCCTGCTACTATTATATAGCTGCAATCTTTTTTCTTCATTTGATATGCTCCTTCCTTCTCAAGTGTCCTGTTTTTTCATGTCTTGCCTTTATAATAAGTACTTATAATGTTATAAGATATCAAAAAGTATATAAATCTGGTGTTAAGAATACCATTGACTGCATAAAGATTTTGTTAAGATTTTTGAAAAAAAAGAAGCCCTGTTATTAAAGGCTTCAAACTAAACTAATCTATTTAATATCTATTCATCTGCCAGACGATATCCTACTCCAACCTCGGTTAATATATACCTCGGCTGTGCAGGATCTTTTTCAATTTTCCTGCGAATGTTCGCCATGAAAACTCTGAGTGACTGAGTATCGTTTCCTGAAAATGTACCCCAAACCTCATTTAGTATATATTTGTGAGTTAAAACTCTCCCTGAATACTTCGCCATTAGTGACATAAGCTTGAATTCAATAGGTGTAAGGTGTATTTCTTCATTCGATAGAAAAATACGACGTTTTTCAAAGTCAATTTTTAATTCTCCTGCCAAAAATGTGGCCGGAGAATCACTTTCTGATTGACTGCTTTGATTTGAATGTCTTAACGCCACTCTGATACGTGCCAAAAGCTCCGCAACACTAAAGGGTTTTGTCAAATAATCATCAGCCCCGCTATCTAAGGCTTCAACTTTTTCCCGCTCGTGCCCTCGTGCGGACACTACAATGATTGCAGCTTTAGTAACCGGCCTTACCATAGCTATAACATCAAGACCATCAATATCCGGCAGTCCCAAGTCAATAACTATAATATTCGGATTATGGGAGGAAACAAGTGAAACAGCTACTTTACCGTTTTGTGCATCAATACACTTATAGCCCTGTGCTTCAAGGGATACACATATAAAATTACGAATAGGCTTATCATCTTCAACAACAAGAATCAAGGGTTTATTATCCATTAATATCACTCCTTCGCAGGTAGTTCAAACCTGAATGTCGCACCCCCGGATGGGTTATTAAACACTGAAATTTCTCCTCCGTGTGCAGTTATAATTGATTTGCATATTGCAAGCCCCAACCCGGTACCACGTCTTCCTGTATCATTTATGGTTGCAGCAGAGTAAAACCTGTTGAATATTAAGGGTATATTATCTTCTGATATTCCAGCCCCATTGTCTGACACTTCAAACACTACCTTTTCATCACTAACCTGCGTTTTTATTTCAATTGTTGAGCCATACGGTGTATATTTTATCGCATTGTCAAGAAGGTTTACAAGTACCTGCTCAATAAGGGTTCCATCCATCGGCAGCATGATTAAATCATCAGGTATATTTATTTTTATGGTATGGTTTGCGGCGAGCTTTTTAATCCTTGAAACAGCTTCTGCAACAATTTCCTCTACCGCCTCCATATTCTTTTTCATCTCAATTCTTCCTTCATCAATCCGTGTTATACTTAAAATGTTTTCTACTGAATGTATAAGCCAGCTTGCATCCTCATAAACACCCTGCAATAGTTTTATTTTCACACTTTTATCAAGAACATCATCATTATCAAGAATTGTGGCGGTGGAGCCCAAAATTCCGGTAAGAGGAGTTCTTAAATCATGAGATATGGCACGCAAAAGATTCCCACGCAGTCTTTCCCTCTCTACCTCCATTTTTGACCTTTGTTGCTTTTCTGACAGCCGTTCTCTCTCTACAGCC
The DNA here is from genome assembly GCF_003337415.1 of Anaerobacterium chartisolvens. Lineage (GTDB taxonomy): Bacteria > Bacillota > Clostridia > Acetivibrionales > DSM-27016 > Anaerobacterium > Anaerobacterium chartisolvens. The sequence goes on from NZ_QPJT01000015.1 coordinate 88,596, forward strand.
AGTGCAATCTGCGTTGTAACCGTCTCTAATAGTGCTTTTTGCTCATCTGATAAAAGCTTATTATCAAAACAAGAAACACCTACAACTCCGAGAGTACCACTCTGGCCTTTTATCGGAATATAATAGGCAGAACTATTAACATACGTATTTGTATCCGCACCGCCGGGATTTCCTGTTTTAAATGTCTCTGATATTACCTGCATTTCGTTGAATGATTTAAAAATATTGGTACGCTCATCATTGTTGAATGAATAAATATATGGTTCTCCTAAAGCTTCCGATGAATTAATCGTCGAGATTATTACCGAACGGCTAAATAGTTTTGCTATATTGGTTACTCCAACTTCAGCTATCTGATTAATATTTCTGACTTTCAGCAGGCTTTTACTGATTTGATAAAGCACCCGTGCCCTCTTTTCGCGTAGTAGGGATAGCCTCGCTTCTTGTTTTGCTTTTGCGGTTAATGTACTTGTAATAATTGCGGCTATAAGCATAATGACAAAGGTTACAGGATAATCCGGTCTATATGTCACAAGCGTATAATAAGGCTCTGTAAAAAAGAAATTAAATGTCAAAACGCCAACTACAGAGGCTAAAATCCCGTAAAAATAACCGTCTGTCTGTTTTGCGGCAAGCAATACACCCAATATGTATGCCACAATTATATTTGATTCATGAAAATCGATGTGTCTGAATAAAAAAGACAGGAGCGTTACCAATGCCATAATACCAATGGTTACGGCAAAATTCGAAGCTGCTAATCTTATTCTGTGGGGGTTAGTACGATTATTATATTTTGTTTCACTTAGATCATCTAAGGATAAATTATTAAATTCACTTGATTTCATTTATATTTCACCTTCTGCCATATTTATGATTCACACATTACCGTCTCCAAGACTCTTTGCACCTGAAATACGTCCGCCGGCACAAAGCTTCTGCACCTGTCTTAAGGAAATATTCCATAAAAATTTCCTTTCCTAAAAAAAGCTACTTTGTGAGGATTAATTGCTTTCTGCCGTTAAAAAAGCCCCTATAAGACATATAACAGGCAATAAATGAAGATATGGAAGTCGTGGAGAGCAGCATAAACGTAACCATTATCTGGTATTTTATAGCTTCCATCGGTGATGTTCCGGCGAGAATCAGTCCGGTCATCATACCTGGCAGCGACACAATTCCCAGCGTTTTTGCAGAGTCAATAGTCGGCAGCATCCCTGTTTTAATAGAGTCGCGTATAATTTCGATCGAGGAAGGCAGTATGTCCGCTCCCAGTGAAAGCTTTGTCTCCACTTCCTCCCGCTTGTTTTTAAAATCAGATGCTATCTGTTTATAACATAGTCCCAGTGCAACCATTGCATTGCTGATAATCATGCCGCTGACCGGGATTATCTGGTACGGCTCATATTGAATTGTTTTTGAAAAAACGAGGACTGCCAGAGTTACTACCGTTCCTGCCGCTATAGATAAGAAGGATATAGTAAGGCCATTTTTAATAGCCTTTCCCCTTTTAGCAGCATTATATGCCGCATTGAAGATCATAAAAATCAGCAGAAGGGTTGTAAAAACAGGGCTTTTGAAGCCGAATACATATTCCAGAACATATCCTACGGCAATAAGCTGAATTATCGACCTGATTACACTAATTATGGTTTCTTTTTCAAGCTTGAGCTTTTGCCAGTAGGAAAAGAAAAGCGTCACCAGTACAAGAGAAGATGCGATAAGCAAAGAAGTAATGTCAATTGCATTCGAACCATTCATTTTATAACCTCCAATGACTTTATTTCACCAGTCTCTATTGTTAAAAGCTTGTTTGCATATTTCCTGCTTTGTTCACGGTTATGTGTTATCCAGAGTATGGTAACACCCTCCTTATTCAATGAAGCTATGACATTTTCAACGATTTGAGTATTGTCCGTGTCAAGTGCGGAGGTGATTTCATCCAGGAGCAGAGCTTCCGGCTTGAAAAGCAAATTCCTGATCAGTGCTATCCTTTGCTTTTCACCGCCTGAAAGGTTTCTTACACCCTTATCCAGATAATCGGATGACATATGAAATAAGGAAAATAACTCACTCGCCCTGTTTTGGTCGAGCTTTGCATTTCTTATTGAAAAAGGAAATTTGATGTTTTCTATTACCATATCACCAAAAAGGCATGGTGTCTGAAAACAATACGCTATACTTTTCCGCAATTCCGTAGGATTGTACTCGTTTATATTTTTACCCTTGTACATAATGCTTCCGGCAGCAGGACTGATCAAGTTGTTGCAAAGCTTGAGGAATGTACTTTTACCGCTGCCCGACGGACCGACAATTGAAATAAAGTCTCCCTGCTTTATACTGACCGATATATTCTTAAGAATAGTTTTACCTTCATTATCAAAAGATACATTTTGAAATTCAAGCAATGACAAAATAAGCACCTCCCCATATTATCCTCAATCAAGCGAGAATAAGGCCTCTTTGTTAACGTTGTTTATTAGTTCCTCAAGCAGCTCTTTAAGTTTCTCCTTTTTGTCATGATCAAGGGTGTTGAAAAAGTTCTTTGAAAATACCTTATCCTCTTTTATATGTTTCTCTACGGCTGTTTTCCCTTGTTGCGTGGTGATAAGCTCGACAGTCCTTCGATCTTTATTTGTCCTTAACCTGTCAATCAGCTTTTTATTTTCCAGCCTGTCAATAATTCCAGTCATTGTAGACGGAGGTATGCTGTACTGCTTTGAAATGTCTTTGACTGCCATTTTTTCGTTAAAATATATTCTTTCCAAAACATACATATCCTGAGGCTGAATATTTGAAGTTTGAAGCTGATATTCATTCTTATACGCAAATACTTCCAGCAGTTTATGAATCAAAGTGTTTTCATCCAAATTGTTACCTCCTCATAATAAACTTTCGATAATCATAAATTACGATTATCGTATAAAATTATAACATTTATTTGTATTTACATCAATAGCCTCTTTTGATACCCATTCTGCTGTCTGTCTGCCGCGATTTTGCGTTAACTCAACTTCACCCGCTAATCGCATATATTCTTTAATAGTTATCAGTTTTTATAGAAACGATAATTCAGTTCGTACAAGGCAAGCAGCGGACCTTGATCATAAGTTTCACCCGGATACAGCTTTTTCATTTCAAAGAATCTGCCAAGCAACCAAGGAATGTTGTCTTCTGCTCCTCGCAACCAATTTTTGAAACCGCTTCGGTTTCACGAGCCGTCATTCCATTGCCGTGGAGTGGCGGCTTTTGCTATTTGGCAATCATAGGCATCACCTCACTTTTTAGGGGCTAATCATTAACAATTATAATAATTAGTACATGACCATATAGTAACAAAGCCTTGTAATATTGTCAAGACTAATGTATAATATAATCAATGTTAAGTCGTTGTTGATGAGGTGACAAAGGATGGCATATCAGTACAAGGTTTGGATTGCAGATGGTAAAGAGCACTTTGAATATGGAAATAAACAGAAAAAGAAAAAAGACCTGCCCTTTGGGACAAGCCTGATGGAACTGCTCTATTTAGATGCTTGGGCATATGGCGAGTTGTTTGACGGCATAGGCAAGGCAATCATGGATCTATATTCCTCCAAAGAACAGCGGTATGCGGATGAGGTTGTCGCTGCGCTGGATATGGTAGTGCCCAAACATATCTACTTTGAGCTGCTTCGTCTGGAGTGGCAGGAACGGCTGGGACAGGCAAAGCGGCAGAATTATGAGAACATTGTTGACCTGCTGCCCCACAAGGAGCTGACGCACATTCCGTCCAATCTTCACACCATGCAGGAGCAGATTAAAACACTCTTTGCCCATGTGCTGGATTTGGACACTAGCCCCAAGGAGTCGGTGCAGAAAAAGATGGTGCGGTACTATAACTACCGTGGAAGTGACCGGTTAAATACCTTTCAATTTCAGCCCCAGCCCATGAGCTTTGAGGTCATTGACCGTAAGACCTTTACCGAGGTTCTGTATCCGAAAAATATCTATGACATTATAGATTATTTTGTCCGGGAATGCGTAAAGCGTGAACATCCCATGCGTATCTGCAAAAACTGCGGACGGTATTTTGCCATCTCCGGGCGTACTGATGCGGAATACTGTAATCGTTCGATTGACGATAAGGGGCGCACCTGCAAGGATATGGGAGCCATCAACCTGTGGAATGAAAAGCGGAAAGATGATGAGGTTTTCAAGGTCTACCGCCGGGAATACAAGAAGCGCTTTGGTTGGATTAAGGCGGGGAAAATCGAGCAGGAGGATTTTTACGCTTGGAGCGAAAAGGCAAGAGAAGAAAAAGCCAGATGTGATAGTGGAGAAATCAGCTTGCAGGAGTTTACTGAGTGGTTAGGGAGATAAATAATATGAAAACAATTTTGATATTGGAAGATGACGAAAATCTAAGCCGAGGCATAGCGTTTACCTTTGAAAGGGATGGCTACGACGTTGTTTCAGCAGGCAGCATTAAGGACGGAAAGCGGATGCTGGAACAGCATAAGATTGACATTATCATACTGGATTTGGGACTGCCGGACGGAAACGGGATGGACCTATGTAAAGAGATTCGGACACATTCGAAAGTTCCTATTATTATGCTGACTGCCTGTGATTTGGAAACGGACGAGGTGTCCGGTCTGTTGGCAGGCGCAGATGATTATATTACCAAGCCCTTTTCCCTTTCTGTTCTCCGTGCAAGAGTGGAAGCCCTGCTCCGCCGCACGGAGGCTGAAAACCGCCATATCATCCTTTCCAGCAAGTACAGGTTGGACACAAACCTTTGCAAATTCTTTCGGGAGGCTGAAGAAATACCCATCAGCGCAACGGAATACAAGCTACTCTATTTTCTGATGACAAACACTGGGCAAGTGCTTTCAAAGGAACAAATATTATCCTCTCTATGGGACAACGAGGGGAATTTTGTGGATGAAAACACCTTGCCCGTCAATATCAGCCGCTTACGCGCAAAGCTGGAGGACGATCCCAAAAATCCTCACATCATTAAGACCATTCACGGCATCGGCTACATTTGGAACGGGGGTATGTAGGGATGGCACTTGCAGTTACGATTATCACAGCCATTGCTATATGCTTCCTAACGGTCCTTTTCAGCTATCGCTATATAAAAAAAACCTTTGATTCTATTGATCAGGTTTTGGACAGCGTATTAGCCAGAAATACAGAGCTAGCATTTGAAGTGGCGGCGGACAATAGGCTTTCCAAGCTGACGCATAAAGCCGTTAAAATTATTCAGATGAACACAATGGATATTTCTCAAACCAAGCAGGAAAAAGAAATTATACAAAGCTTCATATCGGATATGTCCCATCAGATGAAAACGCCTCTATCCGGTGTTGCCATGTATACCAACCTGCTACTGGAAGGACGTATAACCGAAGCCGAGCGGCAGGAATTTTTATCGCGTGTCAAAACGGGAACGGAAAAATTGCAATGGATGGTGGACAGCCTTGTAAAAATGTCAAGGCTGGAGGTAGGAGCCATCGAATTGTCCCCTGTGCCCACAGGTATCAAACAGACTATTTCTGACAGCATCAGCACCGTATACAGTGCTGCGGCCAAGAAGAACATTTCCATTCAAACGGCTTATTTTGAGGATGTTTCGTTGCTGCATGACCGCAAATGGACAGGTGAAGCAATCACAAATATTTTGGAAAATGCAATCAAATATTCCTCAGTGGGCGGAGAAATTAATATATCCGTGGAAACCCTGCCTATCTATACAAAAATCAGCATTACCGATTATGGTATCGGAATTGCTCCCGACGAGTGGAACTCTATTTTCAAGCGGTTTTATCGGGGACGAAACGCAAAAGGTGTTGACGGGGCTGGATTAGGACTTTATTTAGCTTCACAAATATTTCAAAAACAGGGCGGCTATATCCTCGTAGATTCCAAGCCGGGGAAATATACGACATTCTCAACGTTCTTACAGAACTGTAAGAAATAAATCCGATTCTGTTAGGAGCCTGTAAGAATTGCGGTTTATGATGATCGTATCAGGAAAAGGAGGTATATAGCATGTCGGTTTTGAAAACAGAAGCCTTAAAAAAATACTATGGAAAAGACCCCAACACCGTCAAGGCATTGGACGGCGTTGATTTGGCAATACAGGAGGGCGAATTTGTCGCCGTTGTCGGTACGTCGGGTTCGGGGAAAAGCACGCTCCTGCATATGCTGGGCGGCTTGGACACGCCGACAAGCGGCAAGGTCATTGTCGGCGGCAAGGATATTTCGGGAATGACGGATGAACAGCTTACCATCTTCCGACGCAGGAATGTAGGTTTTGTATTCCAGAATTATAACCTTGTTCCCATTCTGAATGTCTATGAAAATATCGTTTTGTCGATTGAACTGGACGGAAATGCCGTGGACAAAAGCTTTGTGGATAATATTATTGAAACTTTGGGCTTATCGGAGAAGAAAAATAATCTCCCCAACAATTTATCAGGCGGACAGCAGCAACGCGTCGCTATCGCCCGTGCGCTTGCCACAAAGCCGTCTATTCTTCTTGCAGACGAGCCTACCGGCAATCTGGACAGTAAAACCAGTCAGGATGTGTTGGGAGTTTTGAAGATGACATCGGCTAAATTCCATCAGACAATGATGATGATTACCCATAACGAACAGATTGCCCAGCTTGCCGACCGGGTAATTCGGATTGAGGACGGCAGAATCTTCGCCGCGGAAGGGCGGTGACGGTATGAGAAATAATAACCAGGCTGTCGTAAGAAAGCTGTCCAAACGAAGCTTTCTGGCGAATAAAAGCCGGAACCTATTTGCGCTGATTGCCATTGTGCTGACCACGGTTCTGATTACGGCAGTGTTCACCATCGGCATCAGCCTCTCAGATGGTATGCAGCAGATGTTGATTCACAGCTACGGGCGCAGTACGGAGGTGGATTTTCAATATCTTACCCAAGATGAAGCGCAGCGTGTGGCTGAGCATCCGCTGATCGAGGAATACGGCCTGTCAAGGCTGATTACCGCGACAACCGAAGGCGTATTCCGTCAGGCGCAAGGCGAAATTCATACGGCTGACGAGAATTTTGCAGAGTTTACTTTCAGCAAGCCGACGACAGGCCGGCTGCCCGAAGCGGAAAATGAAATCGCCCTGACAAGCTGGATTCTGGACGCGATGAACCTGCCGAGGGAATTGGGGCAGACCGTGCATCTGGATTTTGAAGTGGCCGGGACGCCTTACAGCATGGATTTTACCGTCTGTGGGTTTTGGGATATAGACATAAACCTGAACCCTTACGGAATCCTGTATATCTCTGACACTCTGGCAGACAAGCTGCTGGCAGGTGTGAATCCAGCGGAAACACGCATAGTTGCCGGTTATTACGGCACAACGAAACTGACTGCCAATATAGACGGAAAGCTGTCTGAACTTGAAGAAAATGTGGATACCATCCTGCGGGATACGGGAATTGACGCCGAGGTCGGGGGCGTTCTTTTTAACGACGCTTACGACAGGGCGGGCATGGACGTCGGAATCATTGCGGCAATGGCACTCATTATCGCCATTATACTAGTAAGCGGCTATCTTCTCATCTACAATATTTTTTATATTTCAGTCATGCGCGATGTACGATTTTACGGCCTGCTGAAAACCATTGGGGCGACGCAAAAGCAGCTTGGCCGCATCGTCAACTTTCAAGCGCTTCTGCTCTGTGTAGTTGGTATTCCTGTGGGCCTGCTTTTGGGTTATCTGCTGGGCATTGTGCTAATTCCCGTTCTGCTTGGTTTTCTCAGCATTGACTATATGCCGGCGCCCCCAAATCCGTGGATATTCCTGCTTGGAGCGGCGCTTGCTCTGGTTACGGTGCTGATAAGCTGTCACGGCCCCGCGAAAAAAGCGGGAAAAATCAGTCCCGTGGAAGCGGTGCGCTATACGGGTCTTGCCGCCGCCACCGCCAAAAAGACCAAGCGCGGCAGAGATGGGGCGAAAATATCCCGTATGGCTTGGTCCAACATCTTTCGCAGCAGAAAAAAAGCGTCGCTGGTCATCGCGTCCCTGTCTGTCGGGCTGATTTTATTCAATGTCGTTTACACCTTAGTGGGGAGCTTTGATGTCAATAAGTTCCTGCAAGGTCATATTAACGGCGATTTTCTAATTGCCGACACGGATTACTTTAGCTTTGCCAAGCCCTATACTCCAAGCTATACATTAGGCGAGGATTTGCTGTCTGATATTAAGGAGCTTGGCGGCGTACAGGAGGTTGCCAAAGTCTATTATGCAAACGGCTTTGTTCCCATAGAGGGAAATATGAAGGACGGTTTAATCAATTCTCATCGGAAAAGGATTTTAGCGGAAAAGCCCTCTCTCTCGGAACAGGAAATCGATGAAATCATTGAAAAGACGGATTTCAGCGCCTACGGCGATTCTATAAATGCGCAGGTCTACGGTTTTGACAACTACTGGCTGGATAAGCTGGAGGAAAACATGATCGAAGGAAACTTTGACCGTGAGAAATTTTTGTCCGGTGATTACCTGTTGCTTGGATTTGATGGGGAGGGCATGATTCAAGTTGGGGATACCGTCACATTCTCTTTGGACAAGGATGGCGAGAAACGCAGCTATGAGGTTATGGGTCGGGTGGATTATAGCGCACTCAACTCTTTAGGAGCGCATTTTATCTCAATGCCCGGGTTTTCCGTTTATCTCCCTTCATCCGAGTTTGAAAGCCTTGCTAACCCTAATATCATGTCGGCCACAGTCATAGCGGATGAAGCCGCTGTTGACAGCCTCCAGACAGAGATTGGGGCATTGCTTGCGGATAATCCCGAAGTGGATTTTCGCTCCCGCGCCGATTACATTGCGGAGATGAAAAGCGATAATCAGCAGTTCGCGCTCATTGGCTTTACGCTGTGCGCCGTGATTTTGTTAATCGGTATCCTGAATTTCGTCAACACCACCATGACCAACATTTTTTCCCGTAAGCAGGAGCTTGCCATGCTCCAGAGCGTAGGCATGACCGCTAAACAAAGCAAAAAGATGCTCGTATTGGAAAGCATATACTACATGTCGATGGCGTTGCTTGTCTTTGTAACGGCGGGCTATGGGGTCAGTTACTTTGCTGTCAACGCTGTAACGCAGGGCAGCGCTGCATATACCTATCAATTCAGCTTTTCGCCTCTGGTCTTCTGTTTTCCAATATTGCTGCTTTTAGCCTACGCACTGCCGATTCGGGTGTATAAAAATATCTCAAAAGACAGCGTAGTGCAACGGCTGCGGGAAAACGAATAACTCCAGTTTTGTATATTTAAGCATATAAAAGAGACGCAGGCCCTTCTGATTATCAAATGATCAGAAGGGCCTGTTATATTTTGATAATACTACAAAGGCATCAAGTTTGCTGACTGATATGCCTTTGGATTTTACCGCATGAAATTGTTATTTGGGAAGTCATATTCCTCCAACAACCCTTCGTCATCTATAAAAACGGCCAAAACATCCGGCTCAAAATTTGTACTTTTTTGCCTCGATTTTGATTCATTTTTCGCTCCCAAACCACTACATATTGTGGTTTTAATCCCTTACTTTTTACCTCTACCACAATACGTCATCATTACTTAGTTAAGCTTAAGCTTGTACAAACCATTTTTTGTTTTGAACACCTTTAGAGATTTTCGTTTGTTGTCTGTTGTACCTGTCACTGAGCTCCATCAAATAATGAAAGTTGTTTATTCCTCTCAGGAAAAAGAATGCAAAATTTAAAAACTTCTTTTTCCCCATAAATTATGTTGTTGTCTTTACAAAACTTCTTTATTATTCTTGAGAGTTTTTGACTGTTTGGACTTTTAATTCCGTAAGATGAACCATATTTTTTCATATATTCCTTCTTTAAGTTGGGAAAATATTCGTCTAATTTTTGGTAATAGTATTCTCGATTCCCATAACGCAACGTCATTCCTATTCCAAAAGCAAGCAAGCCCGTGATTTTAGCCTGTTTACAGTAGTCTAAAATTCCTAAAATATTGTCTTCATTGTCATTTATAAAGGGGAGGATCGGTGTTAACCAAACGACAGTCGGTATACCTGCCTTGTTCATTTCTAATAAGACTTCAAAACGCCTTTTGGTTGTGCAAACATTCGGCTCCAATTGTTTACAAAGTTCTTCATCATAAGTGGTAAGTGTCATTTGCACCACACATTTTGATTTCTGATTTATTCTTTTCAAAATATCTATATCCCGCAAAATCAAATCTGATTTTGTGAGTAAAGATACGCCAAATCCATGCTTCTCTATAACTTCAAGGCATTTTCTTGTGTTCATTAATTCTTTTTCAAGGGGTATATATGGGTCTGTCATGCCACCAGTAGTTATCATACACTTTTCACGCTTTTTAGATAATTCTTTATCAAGTAATTCCACGGCATTTGTTTTAACTTCTATATTTTCAAAAGTATATGTCATCCCATATATCTCACTTCGGGAATCGCAATATATACAACCATGGGTACAACCACGATATATATTCATGTTATTCTTTTTTGACAGAATTGTTTTGTATTCTTTATAATTTATCATTAGCTTACACCCAAATCTTCTTATTCAAATATCCTTCATTCAGTAAATGCACAGTTTTAAACCTTCCTTCATAAAATACCGCGTAATTATTAATACGCAAGGGACAGATTTAGCTTTTTCTAATGTATCTATTTCAATAAGGTTTAAATGCTCTTTAGCTATATTATTCATTTCCAAATTAATATAGTTATCACATATAATAAAAACTCCTTTTCAAAAACAAGAAGGCATAGAAATAGATCTATGCCCACTCTGTATTTATCCTATTTTCCAGCGTTTTAATGTGGGGAAGAACTCCTTCATCATATTTCTGGCTTCATCCTCACTCATACCAGAATTCGCAGAAACCATGTGTGGAACACAAACTTCAATCATTTCTCCCATAGAAATGTCTGATGTAAATGCCCCCTCCAAGTAACAATACTTACAATAGTCTTCATTCTTCGTTCCATCTGAATTTGTTCCGTACATTTCATTCGTATCCCCCATCGGCATTGCACAAGATTGACAATACTTTTCTTTCATTAGTAATCCCTCCTCATCATTTATATCTAGATTATAGACTATTTAACATGACAACACTGTGTCATATTAAATATATTTTTTTAAAGCTTTTTCCAATCTTTCTTGAATAAGATCACGTATATGCACAGGTTCAATCACCTCAGTATACTCACCAAATGACATAACGTAACCGTACACCCATTCATCCTCTGGAAAAACAACAGTACGTTGATTATTTTGATTTGATTGTAAGATTACCCATCTTTGTCTTTGCCACTGCCTCTATCCTGCCATCAATAAATGTACCTGTGACAGTGTAAGGCATCTTTCCCATTGGTGTTTTCAATTCGCCTGAAAAAGCTACTCTTCCATCCTCAATGGTTCCACCGCTGAATGGGTTATCATTGTTTATCAAAGACAGTACTCCGCTTAAGGCGGTTCCGTCTATGTTTAAGCTAACCTTGCCCGGAAGCTCTCCCATAGGGGTTGAAACCAGAACTTCATAAGCTGACTGCATATTATTTGTCTCCTTTTCTATTGTTGTAACAGAGGCAGAAGTTTTCTCATCAGAAGCCCTCTTCCCTATGTCCTTTGACTATATGGAAGAATTCAGGAGCATTCTTTTCTAAATAGTGAAATACTATTTCTTTAACACCTTCATACTCTTCATCACTCAAGTTCTGAAGTTTTTCTACTCCTCCAAGCTGATCCAGCATAGTAATGCCAAGTCGCTTAAGCTGCTTTGCCCAGCCAAGGTTCATATTGCGTATATCCATTTCCATAGGAATAGCTGATGGTGCGCCGGAAGCTATTCCTTCATTCACCATATCCGGATGTCCTTGCCGTCCCCAACCGGGTGAAAGCTGCATAAATACTTTCGCACCCTTATAGGAATGAATCACATCGGCCATCTGACTCAAATAACGATATTTCTTCTGACTATCGCATAATAGCGGATTTAGCGAATCGCTGCCTCTCCATGGATAAGGGTTAGCCACTACGCACTCCGTAATGATAAGTCCAAAGCCACCTCTTGCCCTGGCTGCATACCAGGCATTTGATTGATCACTCGCATACCCTTCCGGTCCCGTATAGCCCATATTCATTGGTGACATCGCAATTCTGTTTTTCAATTCAACGTTTCCAATTTGAATTGGCTCAAACAATATTTCTGTACCCATTTATATAACCTCCTTATTAGCTTACAAATGTTATATAATTGACATTTGTTGTTTTTAAGTGTAGAATAATTCCATCATCAATTCAAGAGTCAAAAGACCTTGCATTGTAATATAAGAGACAGATCTCGCCAATCTGTTTCCGAAAAGGAGGATAAGCATGGAAAATAAATATGACTTACGGATTGTCCGCACATATAAATCATTGACAGCGGCTTTTTTACAGCTAATAAGCGAGAAACACTTTGAAGAAATAACCATAAACGAATTATGTGAAAGAGCCATGATTCGTAGAACAACATTCTATAAGCATTTTGCTGATAAATATGAGTTTTTTCGTTTTTTTGTCCGGCGACTTCAAACTGATTTTGATGCAATAAATCCTTCTTCAGCAGACTACAAAGACTCTCAGTCTTTTTATCTCAGCATCATCCGTCATGTGATCGTTTTTTTCAAGGAGCATGAACAAGTTGTTCAAAATGCTTTAAATAGTAATTTACTGCCCACACTTCTTGACATTCTTTCAGAACAGATTGCTTCAGATATAGCGGAGAAGATTAAAATCGGTATAAAAAAGGGCATAAATGTACCAGCATCTCCTGATATAACCTCATCTTTTTTTACCGGCGCTATAATACACACTGTCAGATGGTGGCTGGTGCAGAAAAAGCAACTATCAGAAGAAACGCTGGTTCAGGAAGTAGAAAAAATTCTTTTTGCTTTGCATTGATACTGTAATTAAAACGCTAAAAAGAACAAAGATGAGTGACGAAATTTACTCATTTCTGCTCTTTTCATATTCACAAAACAATTCAGAATTTCTGATAATTAGCTTACTGATTTCCAGAGAAATCTCAATATGAGAACTCCCCTTTTTACCTCTGATCCATATGTCATCATTTTAATCTCCTTAAGGATACCAATACAATCATCGTTGCTCCAGAACCCATGAACACCTTGCATTATCAAGGTTTCAGCCACGTTCTATCCTCACAACAGCCTCAGAATGCCTTGAGTAGACAAAAATGATGTCATGAGGACCTAGTGGGGCCTTGGCGGCAAGGTATATTTCGAAAAACAGGTTTCTTAAAACCACATTTTCCAAATTTTCGCCTCCGCACTTTCACATCGGAAGTGTCATCATTTCTGTCTGGCACCTAGTAGTGCTGCTACAACTTTACCAGTAAGTAAAAAACTTTCAAACACCTTGTGGTTTGAGAGCTTTATTCTGAACAATTTACTTTAATCTTTCTTGTTTGGAGCCAAGTGAAAACACATATTCGAAAAGCTTTAAGTCCTTTGCGCCGTATTTTTGTTTAATATAAAAAGCAGGTCTTTTTTCATTTCTTCAAACTGAGAAATAATCGTGTTGAGGTTCTTTTCAATATTCTGAACCTGTACTTCTGGTATTTTCCCGTACTTATATGCAATCAACCGTTCTGCAATAATTTGATAGTTCCAGCTATCAGAATACTTGCCCTTATTATGTATAGCAAATCCTATTGGGAGACGATCATTTCTCATACCAATACTGACTGCCATTGGCGATATCCCAAGATAATCAGCCGCTATCTTACAGGTGATTTTAGGAAACTTTCTAATTTCTTCATCTGTGTATTTAGGTATATGTCTCACCTCTATTCCCTTTCCATTTTAACTCTGCCTTTGATTTTTGCCTTACAATAAATTATAGCTTATTTTCCTTAAATTAAACAGTCAACAACAGGATTTACTAAATGACTTTCTCCTTGCTATAATAGTTAACAAAAAAGAACCAGTGCATAGAACATTTTATGTACAACTTAATTAAACGTTCATATATTCTCTAATAGCATTTGACTCAAGTCATTATCTTACAATTTTAAATAAAAAAGAGGCTTTTATTATAGCCTCTCATCACACTAACTTTCAGCAGCAACTATTTTTTGAGGTTGGAGAACAACAAGAATCTTTTGTTTGTGTATTCTCTATTTTACCCTTCATGGACTCATAAAAGTGTTTCAAGTTTTCAGGCAATACATATTCTTTCTCTTCTTTATCAACTCTATTACTGCCATACACTTCTTTTAGTAGTGCTTCAATAATCATCGCCTTCGGTGGTATTGTATATTCTTCGCCATGGTATATCCAAACCCGACAATCAACTTCATCTCCACACAAATCACCACAAGACTCACATAAACTTTCTTTGAAATCCATCTGAATGTCATGCCCGTTTACACGTATTGTTGGTGAACTTACGAATCTATGCTGTACGGCAAGCTCCTCACTTATTACATTAATCTTGTTTACGACCACTTCAACTCCTGTAGCTTCAAGAACTTTTGACACTTCTGATAAAGCTTCGTCAAGGCTTGAATCCGCCCCTTGGCAGCGTGTACAAACACTCAGATCAAGAAATAGAAAATCAATAATAATTTGCTTTTTTTCAGCCTTCATTTCCTTCGGAGTATCACAGCAGCCTGGGCCACAGAAACAACCACTTGTAGTATTCGTTTCGATATCCTGAGAAGTATCTGCACAATCTGAGCAACAGGAGCAATTTACAGAAACATTGTTTTTATCAACCATTATAAAAACACCCCTTATATATTTTCAGTCTAAAGACTTTACACATATAAAGACGCAGAATATAAAAAAAGGACGCATACTTTACGCCCTTAATTTCAACAGAATTTACAATCATTGCACTTATGCTGATAGTCAATAACATTTCCCAAACGGTCAAACTCAAGCTGGCAGCAACCTAAAAGCATCTCTTTCAACTTTGCTCTTGCCCTTTGAACTCTTGATTTCGCTCCTGATACCGATAAGCCCATTCTTTCACCAAGTTCTTTCTGAGTCAGATGTTGAAACTCGGTTAATAAGATTGCCTGTTTATAGCTTTCAGGTAAATATTCAATCATTGCTTTTACGCATTGTGCAATTTCATCGTTTGCTGTCGACTCATCATCTGTCTCACTTAAAATATCTTCCGATAATTCTATAATGCCCTCTTCATATTTTTGGGCTCTATAGAAATCAACTATAGTATTTCTTGCTATTCTGTACACCCATGCATGGGTCTTTTCTGTATCCCTTAAACTATTTATGCTGCTATGAATTTTATAAAACACATTTTGTAGAATATCATCTACATCCTGATCATTTTTAATCCGCCTTTGAATAAAACTCTTAAGAGGCTTATTGAATTCCTCCCAGATACTTTCAATGCTCGTGATCATTTAAATATCACTATCCCTTACTTAATATTTTCAAGGATTTTTATAATTTCTTTAGGTTTTAAAACCTTACCAAAAGAGACAACCTTCTCATCAATCACCAATGCCGGAGTTGACATTACACCGTAGGCCATAATATCCTTAAAATCTGTTACTTTAGCAATCTCTGCTTCTACTCCTGCCTCCTTAAGTGCTGTCTCAGTATTTTCTTTCAATGTAACACAGTTCTTACATCCTGAACCCAAAATCTTGATTATCATAGTAATTCACTCCTTAACTATTATTAGAATCCTAAATTATATAATATACCTCTTCAGTTTATATTTAAAAGATTATAAAGCCTACATCAAAAGATAACCAAAAGCATTGAAGAGATAGCCAATAATAATAATGCCCAGGGTTACAATACCCGCAAATATAGCTAAGAGCTTCATCTTCACAACTTTCTTTAACATGATCATAGATGGAAGTGAAAGTGCAGTTACGACCATCATAAAGGATAAGGCTGTACCAAGTCCTACTCCCTTTAAAACTAAGGCTTCAGCTATAGGTAACGTTCCAAAAATATCAGCGTACATAGGCACACCTACGATAGTGGCTAATAGAACCGAATACCATTTATCCTGACCAAGAACTGCTGAAATAATGCTTTCAGGAACCCAATTGTGGATGGCTGCTCCTATTCCAACTCCAATTAGAATATACAACCATACCTTCTTTATTATACTTAACACTTGTTCCCTTGAAAAATTGATTCTGTCATGAGTAGTCAGCTCTTCTTGTTCTACCTCAAGTACCTTATTGCTAAAAACAAAAGGTTCTACATACTTCTCAAGCTTAGATTTACTAATGACGGTGCCTCCAATAACTGCAAGGATAACCCCAACAACCACATAGGCTATTGCTATTTTCCAAGTAAATATACTAGCAAGTAAAATGACTGATGCTAGGTCTACCAGGGGAGAAGATATTAAAAATGAAAATGTAACACCAATTGGCAGTCCTGCACTGGTAAAACCAATAAACAACGAAATCGAAGAACAAGAACAAAATGGCGTAACAGTTCCAAGCAAAGCTCCTAATATATTTGCTGAAATTCCATTGTATCTACCTAATATCTTTCTAGTTCTCTCAGGTGGAAAAAAACTTTGGATATACGAAATCGTAAATATCAGAACTGTAAGTAATATAAATATTTTTATTACATCATAAATAAAGAAGTGAATACTTCCACCTAATCTACTGTTAACATCTAACCCAAAAACATTTGAGACAATTAACCTTACCAGATTGCTTAGCCATTCCATCTTAAGCAGCTGGTTATTGAGCCACTCGAATATAAACAAAAAATCATCTCCTTATTCTTAACAGCATTCATTACATACATCGATTTTTGAACCAATATTATCGAAAAGGTACTTTAATGAATCCAAGCCTTCTTTATGAATAGAGTATTTCATCCATATGCCATCCCGCCTACCTCCAACAAGCCCACTATCACAAAGTATTTTCATATGATAGGAAAGTGTGGGTTGCGTAATATTAAATTCTTCTAGTATTTTGCAGGCGCAAAGCTCACCTTCTGACAACATATCAAAAATCTTCACTCTTGTTTCGTCTGATAATGCTTTCATTAACATAGCATATTCTCCATAGTTTTTGTTCAAAGCGTTCACCTCATATAAATTTTGTTTATATATAGATACTTATCTATATTCATTATATCCCTACACATAGATAGGTGTCACTGTGTTCAAAGTAAAATTTAATAGTCGTCTTTAAATCTATATAAATCAGAGCAATAAAAAAGCTGCTCAGGTAAGTTACCCAAGCCAGCTCATTTATCTTCAAATGGGAGTGTAAATAATTTTGTGTATTTGGATTTTATGTAAATCCTTCTTAGGCAAGTAATATTGGTTAAGTTTTGTTTACAGAATACACGGCCGTGTTTTCTTTTCATTATAAAGTATTGCCAATTGTAAAAGTTTTATACATAAACTTCATAATAATTGGCAATACTTATTTATTTTCCAAATCATAAAAATCAAAATCTAACGGTGCTATGTTTACTTTTTTGAGATCCAGTCAATAATTTTATCGAGGCCCGGCTCTGTCCGATAACCTGCAATGCTGGGAAGCAACGGGAAACCTACAACCGGGCTGAAATTTTTATAAATTTCCAGGAAGCGTACAAAAATCCTACATAAGATTCTATATTTTTTCAAAACAAAGGAGTGCTCAGGATGTTCAACTTTAGTGCTAACCACATGGTGGTACTATGTCAAGAAAAAGTACAAATTAAATATGGAGTTTTATCCGCTAGCCCTGCTGTAAGAATATGCTAATTTTTTTAGCTAGCAAAGTTATCTTTTTTTGATATTTTATATTCTTTTTCATATTGATTTGGAGACACATATCCACAATGACTATGAATTCTTACTGTATTATAAAATGTTTCGATATATTCAAATATCAGCCTGTATGCATGCTTATAATCAATTATTTTATAACGGTTTAACCATTCTCTTTTTATAATCGCATGGAATGCTTCTATACATGCATTGTCCCACGGATAAGCCTTTTTTGAATAACTCCTGATCATTCCTTCCGTTGCTTGCTGATAATCATTTGATACATATTGACATCCCCTGTCTGTATGCATGATTAGCGGTCTATCCACATTTCTCTTTTCTTTTGCTTTATTTGTGGTCCTAATTACATATTCAGTCTCTAAAGTATCACTTAATGTTCATGCAATAATTTTACGTGAAAATAAATCCATTATACTTGTCAGATATACAAATCCCTCAAAAGTCCAAATATAGGTAATATCAGAACACCAAACGGCATTCGGTTCATCTGGGTTGAATTGCTCATTTAGAATATTTTCTAATTTAGTACTGAAATCAGAGTTAACAGTTGTCTCCGTATAGGGCTTTACATACTGTGCCTTTATTCCCATTTCTTTCATATAATTGCCGACTGTCTTTTCGGCTATTGTTTCTCCTTCATCATGAAGTTTTTCAGTAATTTTGGGTGCCCCATAATTCTGGTGCGATTCATCATATATTTCCTGAATTTTTTCTTTTAACATTTCTTTTCGTTTTGTTCTGTCTGAGGGTAAACGTTTTAACCATGCATTATATCCTGACCTTGAAACGCCTAAATATTTCAACATTCCGCTGACA
Source organism: Anaerobacterium chartisolvens (assembly GCF_003337415.1). Classification (GTDB taxonomy): domain Bacteria; phylum Bacillota; class Clostridia; order Acetivibrionales; family DSM-27016; genus Anaerobacterium; species Anaerobacterium chartisolvens. The sequence continues at coordinate 107,243 of NZ_QPJT01000015.1, forward strand.
CAAACCCGGCGTTTTCCACTGAGTTCTTCCTTCTTTGCGGTGACTTCTGTATAAATAGCTTATGTCATCTTCCCAGAATGTTGATTGCTTTTTTTAATACATCAAGCGCATCCTGCGCATCGCGCAGTTCCTTTTTTAACCGTGCGATTTCTTTTGCTTCATCGCTAGAATAATTTCCGGATCCTCTGGTAGGTACTTCACCTTGGTGTTCTTTTGCTGCATTTACCCAGTTACTTAATGCAGACTTACTGATTCCCAGATTCTTAGCACAGCCATTCATACCTAATTCCCTATGCCCATGATAATAAGATACCGCATCTTCTTTAAAATCTTGTGTGTACTGTACGCTCATGTTAAGCTCCTCCATCTTGTATTTATTGTAACAATTTATTTGGAACTTTCCACATTTGCTTTGTACTATTTATATTCTACCACCAATACGTTCTTGTTGGGATAATTCACTAATACGGTATGCCAGGAAATTCAGTTCATCAAGGGCAGGTTTTTCAGGTATGTAGTCAAGCTCCGCCCCCTCCATATTCATGCACTCAACAATTTGATATGGCTGGCCCTCCGTTATCCTGGCGCGATGCAATGCATCCTGCAGCTCTCACTTGCCTGCCGGAAGAGCAAGGTATGCGCCGATGTATCCCGGCGCATCGTATAAATCTGTCCTCATCAGCGTTATGGTCATCACTTTTTCTTTTTCTGGCATTCGATTCTCTCCTTCCTGAAATATATAAGTCGCCCTCGATTTCGATTAAAGCCAAAGAGTGCTACATATTGAACTGCATTCCCTGGCCTGTCGGTTCCTGCTTAAACTCCTGTTCCGGCTTAATAGAATACTCATCGCTATCGTTCCAGAAGCTAATATAGATTTCACCCTCCGGAGTTTTGATAGGCCGCTGTTCAAGGCCTTCTCCAAACCCATCAGCGTTTTGCCCGCAAATAAAATCCAATAGCCCGGCTGTTTCTTTACTTGATAATGATTCCTTCAGCCCCGCGGTCATCACTCCCCACAGCTCGCCGCCGACAATTTCAACCGACGGGTACAGGCTGTGCACCTTTTGGCTGAGGGCTTCATCATGGATGTACTCCGCAAGCCCTCTGTCATTTTCAAACTGGCGGTTCTCTTTTGCGATGGCAGCAAGGATAGCCTCCTCATATGCCAAGGCCTCCGAGGAGGTCATTTGAATAGGGTTATCCTCCATTCCAAACTCACCTTGCGGATAGGTGACAATCTTCAGAGGGAAAAAGATACGCATTGTTTCATTTGCCATTGTGCTTTCCTCCATTCGTTTTGATATCATACATTTAGATCCCTAAAAAAGGCACAAAAAAAGCGGGGTATCTTCGTTAGAAAATACTCCCCGCTAATTTTCAGAGGTTACTTAGATTCCGTAATGGATCATAAATTTATGCCGCCGCACCGCTTCCTCTATTTTTTTAGAAAGGGTCTGCAGCTCTGCCCGGCCGGTTAAGTCAATTATTTTCTTAAATTCGGGCAGGGATGACGGCGGTATTAATGTTATGCCGTAATATACAAGTCCGTTGCCCGGACGGGAAAGGGTGTGAATATATGTTTCCAGTACACTTAATTCCCTGAGCAAGGGTTCAATGTGATCATCGTGTATTGCAATACAGCCATATTTTTCGGGACAATATTCGTCATACCTTTTATCTTGCTCCGGCTCCGTTTCAAAGATTCCAAACTCATGCTTTGCCATTTGATCACCTATATACCATTGCCTGTCGGCGAGGTTCTCTGCGTTATGATTGTGCCTGCTCCGTATTTCGTATATATGCCGTTTTCTTGCCTGCACCAGTTTTGATGATATACCCCTCTTTCAGCAATCCGGCCAGTGCAACCTCAATGGTCGAAGTACTTATATCGGGGCATTTTTCAAGGATGTCTCTTTTAGACAGCCTTTTTAGCGTGTTATCAAACAACAGCCTTATTCTTTCAGGTTTTGACAAGCTCCTGTTTTGTAAATGCTCTACCCTTGATGAAAATTCTTTATAGGCATTGAGGATAATCCCTAAACAATACTTCACAAAAGGCAGATTGTCATTTTTATTCTCATGCCACAGCTGCGAGCTGTTCTGCAACGTCTCATAGTAGGTTTCCTTTGTCTTCTCGATAATCATTTCCAGGCTTATATATTTTCCAACAATATATCCTGAGCGATAAAGCAGCAAAAGCGTTAGCAGCCTGCTCATCCTTCCGTTTCCGTCATTGAAGGGATGTATACAAAGAAAATCCAGAACAAACATGGGAATCAAAAGTAGAGGATCATGCTTTTCCGCATTGATAGCCTCAACAAATGTATTTGTCAGTCTTTCCATCGCATCCGGTGTTTCAAAAGCAGACAAAGGCTGAAAACGGATTCTGTTATTTCCTTCAGGGTCAGTTTCTGCAATGATATTATCTGATTTTTTAAAATTACCGCCTGACGATGACGGGCTGAATTGATAAAGATCCCTGTGAAGCTGCAGTATTACATTTACTCTGGGAGGCATATAATCATAGTTTTCATGAATCAGCTGGAGAACTTCCCGGTAACCGGCGATTTCAGATTCAGAACGGTTTCGCGGTTCGGCTTTTTCCTTGACAATGGCATCAAGACGTTCGTCAGAAGTATATATGCCTTCAATTCTGTTGGATGCGCCAATGCTTTGGATTTTGGCAATCTCAAGCATCGCATTCAAAATATCCGGCTTCGCTTCTATAAACAATTCCTGTTTTCCTTTGTACTCATGTATTGCTGATACCAGATTCATGATATCACTGCAGAACAATTCGTTCGGAATCACATTGTAGTTGAATTCTCGCATATGTTCACTCTCTTTCTGCACATCAGATCATCTTTATGCATAATTCTATATACATTTTGTGCATAAGTCAAGTAAATTAGGCAGAATTGAAAGCTGTATTCTGCACAAAGCTCAATGATTCTGCACTATTTATTGCTAACTATGTGCAGAACATGTTTCACTTTTATGCTGCTTCATAATACCACACCTTCTATCAGTTTCTATCACTTCTATCACAATCAAGTGATAGAAAGCCAGAAAACCACCTTAAAGTTTATGACAAACATACAGTCTTATCAACGCTATACTCTCAACGTAGTTATCGCTCCCATTTCAGATAAACCATATCAACCAGTTGTTTTCCATCTTCAAACATTGGGTGGTCGTAATTATCTATAAAAAAGTTTTTTATTCTATGTGATTCGGTAAAACCACATTTTTTATAAAAAGTAAGGGCAGAGGGAACATCCCCCGTCCCAACCAGCATAGTGTTGCAATCAGTGTAAGCAGAAAATAGGAACTCTATCAGGGCTTTTCCATAGCCTTTTCGTCGACAATCAGATAAAACAGCAATGTTTTTAAGCTCATAAACACCATCAGCTTCTTGTGTAATCACACATTCAGCTTTTATGCCATTATCATCCAAAACAAACATTTCACCATGATCAAGATACTTATCTATCATATCTTCTTGCTCGTCAGCCAGCAATAATAGGTCCATATATTCTTTTTTGTTGTCAGTAATTTTTCTTATATTCATAATATCAGAATGTACTTCGGCATGGGTCGCATCATAATCTTTAATCCCTTGAATCAATTCTTGTTTAGCCAATTCCATCTCTGCATTTGACTCAGCTTTTTTATTAGATAAATATTTATATGCTTTTTGAACAAGTACAGTAGTCGCAACTCCTACCGCAACAGCTGCTCCTAGCCACGGAAACATTTTTCTTTTTCCTGAATTGATAAGTAAGTCTACCAATTTTTTAGGACCACCATTTGCTTTTGCCATCTTTGATAGTTCTGCATAATCCCATGCCATTTTATTTTCCTCCGCAAATTTCGGTTTGTTTGTATGTTCTATATTTATTGCCAACCATGGGAAATTCAAGTCTGGACTCTGAAATACCAAATGTCATCTATGAAATACCTCAAAAATCCGGGTCAAAAAACGCACTTTTTTGCCCGGATTTTTGCTTAATTTTCGCTCCAAAACCACAATACGTCATCATTATCACGCACTCAACATGCCTTGAGTGGGTAAAAAAGATGCCGACTGAGGCTGGTAGCCCCTTGGCGGTGGGGTATAAAGCTTATAACCCATGTTTATTGTGCAAAAAGCCTGATTGAATCTATTGCTGTTCGGCAAACCTCCACCATGCGACTGTTCCAACAAACCCCGTTATTCCTGTAATAGCAAGTATGGCGATGCTGGCGAAGCCAAGAGGAACATTTGAAATGAACAAAGCCGGAATTGTCCAGGGAAAGTAAGCGGCAAGCCCAGCCTGCGCAACGACATTGGAAATGATCACAATAAGGAACGCAAACCCAATAGGAGCCAAATATCCCTTACTGACATTCGCCAACAGGGCACTTATTGTGCTGACAGCCATAATTAGCAATGACGTTGCCATAAAAGCAAGAAAGCTATTCACGATAAGCAATCCTGTCCCACCATTAAGCCCAATCAGTATTCCCATAATGAACACAACCGCAAACATGAAGAAGGCCAACAGTACATCCCAAAGGAAAACTACGATAAACTTTGACAGCACCACATAAAGTTTAGATACTGGCTTCACAAGCAATTCACTGATCGTTTTATCTGTATATTCCCGTCCGAAAACCCAACAGGCGGTGAAAGAAAATCCAATTACCAAAAGAGCAGTAATGGAACCAAGTAAATCAGTTAAATAAGGCGCCCAGCCAGTACCAGCAGCGTTGATATATGTGACTAAACCAAGCATAATTGGCATGGTGGCAAATGCAGCAACGACAATCCAAAAAACACTTGAACGCAATACTTTAAGGGCTTCGCAATGTACAAATGATAATATCTTCATCAGTGTATCCTCCTTGTGCTTTGAATGATCCGTAAAAAATAACCTTCTAAATCTTCGGTAACGATGTTTAATTGTGTTGGGGGTTGTCCAAAACGAACCAGCAGTTCGGCCAATCTTTCGGGTTCTTCCGTCGCGGGGCCTTCCGAAAGGAACAAGCGTCCATCTGTGCTTTCCTCAAAACGATATCTATGTTCCGAGAGTATCTGTTTCATTGCATTTTTATCGCGGCCATCCAGAACCACGTGTTTTTGTAAAGACTGCTCCAAATGCGCCATTTTGATTTCCTGGATCAACTGTCCTTCATGGATTATTCCAATTCGATCAACCAGCTTTGAAAGTTCTTCCAGTTGGTGACTTGATATAAAAACAGTAACCCCAAAATTTTTCGATAAATCGAAAAGCATCTCCCTGATTTCCACGACACCAGCGGGGTCAAGACCGTTGATGGGTTCATCCAAAATTAAAATCTTTGGATTGTGGATCATTGCTTTCGCTAATCCTAACCGTTGTTTATTTCCCAGAGAAAGATTCTTCGCTTTCTTATCTTTATGAGCTTCCAAGCCGAGCTTTTGTATCACACGAGTGATGGATTGGCGGTCAGATATCATTTGCATCCGGCGGGCAATGTCTAAATTTTCTATTACAGTAAGCCCTGGATAATAAGTTGCTTCTTCCAAATAGCCAATTTTCTCCCATAACTTGTGACTTCCGGAGTCAACTTTATTCCCCAGCATGTAGATACTGCCGGACGAGGGTTTGAGCAATGACAGCATCATTTTGATTGTGGTCGATTTACCTGCCCCATTCAGACCAAGAAACCCGAATATTTCGCCATGATTCACATCAAGTGAAAGATCGCTGACGGCGCGATAATCACCGAATTTTTTTGTAAGGCCATCCATCTGTATTGCAGCGTAACAGCTACTTGTTTTTTCCATTTGCTTTACTCCTTTTGTGATTTTCATTTTGCATCTTTATCTTAAATGACGCTATAATGCACTTTAATCTTTAAACATAAACTGAACCTCAATTTTTACTCAGAAATTCGTTGATGTTCATTTTACTTTATAGGTGGTATACTATTGCAAATGGAGGTGAATATAGTGTTCGATATTTTAGTTGTCGAAGATGACATAAATACTCAGAAACTAATGTGCGCTGTTTTAAAGCGCGGCGGATATAACGCATGTACTGCAAATGATGGTCTTGAAGCACTTGACAAGATGGAAACACAACGATTTGATTTGATTGTTTTGGATTTGATGATGCCTCGCTTGGATGGCTATGAGTTATGTCATCAATTACGTGATGTTGGCGAAAACATCCCGATCCTGATGGTAACCGCTAATCAAGATACGGAAAACAAACATAAAGGTTTTCTTTCCGGAACTGATGATTATATGACGAAACCCTTTGATGAACAAGAAATGTTGTTCCGAATAAAGGCACTTTTGCGTCGGGCGCGAATTACCAGCGAACACAAAGTGGTCATGGGCGAAACTACAGCGGACTACAATACGCTTGCAGTTTCATGGAAAGATGAACAGCTTGCTTTACCAAAGAAAGAATTTCAACTTCTTTTTAAGCTCATGAGTTATCCCGATATGATATTCACGCGCAATCAACTAATGGACGAAATTTGGGGCTTGGAGACTGAAACAGACGAACATACCCTGAATGTCCATATCAACAGACTGCGCGATAAATTCAGAGACAACCCCGATTTTGAAATTGTGACAGTGCGCGGCTTGGGGTATAAGATTGTGAGGCGCGTATGAAACGAATAAAAAAGTGGCTTCCTCCGAAAATCAGTCTTGCGGTTTCCTTGGTAGCTTTGGTTTTTCTGGTCATGCTTTTGTCCATTTTTTCGGCTGGGTTGATTGCTTATTTGCTAATTCAAATAGGCATCTTGGATTTAGAAGGTACCGCAAGTCCAAGTCGAGCAATCTCCATAATGGTATATATCAGTATTTTTATGGGCGTGGTAATAGCAACATTATTAAGTCGGCGCTCTGTTAAACCAATCCGAGATATGATGAAAGCCACCGAAAAGGTATCTCAGGGTAATTTCTCGGTTATGGTAAACGGCAGTTTTGTCTTTGAATTGGATGCGCTTGCCGGGAGCTTCAATAAGATGGTGCAGGAGTTAAAAGGTATCGAAACCCTGCGCAGTGACTTTGTGAGAAACTTTTCCCATGAGTTCAAAACACCCATTACTTCGATTAGTGGATTCGCCAAACTATTACAAGCGGGTGATGCTAGCGACGAGGAAAAGCAGGAATACCTAAATATAATTGTGAAGGAATCAGAGCGGCTTGTTCATCTTTCCACTAACGTTCTTAACCTTTCAAAAATAGAAAGTACAGAGATTATTAGCGAAAAAACTATCTATTGTTTAGATGAACAAATCAGACTTGCAATTGTAATGTTAGAACCAAAGTGGAGCGATAAAAATCTTCACGTTGACATTAACCTTGAAGATGGAATTAAAATACTCAGTAACAAAAATTTAATTCAGCAGATTTGGGTTAATCTTCTTGATAATGCCATCAAGTACACCAACAATGGCGGAGTAATTAAAGTGGGCCTATGGAGGAGCGGACAAAAGGCTACCTTCCGGCTTGAAGATAACGGATACGGAATGAGTGATGAAACCATGAGGCATATGTTTGACAAATTCTATCAGGGAGATACCTCTCATTCAATGGCTGGAAATGGATTAGGGTTAACTTTAGTCAAGAGAATTACCAAGTTATGTGAAGGAACTATTAAAGTACAAAGCGAGCTTGGAAAAGGTAGTATTTTTATTGTACAACTGCCATTAGGCCTGAATGTAAAGGTCGATAATAACGCCCTCAACAATTCCGATCCGGAACGTCAAATTTTCGATGAGTCTATAGGCTCGGCTAGTAATAAGCCCTAAAGCCCAAGCAAACCACCGACGCGGCCGTATGTTATGATTTTTCGTTAATCATATCCGTAAGTGTTACATCTGGGTGATGATAACGGCCACGGTTTTGTGTTTTATTCTTAAAGTTGATGGCTTGTTTAGGGCACCACTGAACACAAGCCATGCACTGCTCGCAGTGATGCAAAAATATTGGCTTGCCGTCTTGCATTTTTATATTTTCAACAGGACAAACTTTGCTGCAGATTGCGCAGTTGTTACAAGCTTCGCTTACATTGAACCCTTTGTCCTTATTTGCCAGGGACTTTATAAAAAGTCCATGAATTAGTTCCATTAGACTGTTTTTAAAAATTGTCTTTACAGCCATACTTTGAATGTCCTTAATAACCTGCTTTGTAGCCTGTGCTTGGGCCTTTGCTTTATTATCGGGATCGCTTCCCATGGGGTACAAAACAACATAATTAGAATAGCACCTAATGCTTTCACCATAGCTCAGTTTTCCACCCTTGCCACCAATGATTTTGCTGATATTCGTCAAACCGCCGGCAACCCCGCTTCCGCTTGTACAAATAGCAAAAATAAAGCTGTTTTTGTTTTCTGAAAGGTCAAGTGCTTTTATAAACCTCTCAACCACAATCGGCATACCGCCAGCGTACATAGGATACACAAAGCCAATTCGCTCGTATATACCGCTTAACTTGTGCGATTTCCCCATTGAAATTATCTCGCAGTCTTCAATAGCGGCGGCGACATCTTTTGCCACTTTTAGACTGTTACCTGTACCAGAAAAATAGAATATGATATTCTTTGACATTAGCGTCCTCCTTGCTCCATTACATGTTACATTATTTAATATTAGCAACTTGCAATATTGATTTTATCATATCTCATAACAAACTACAATAAAATAAATATGTAACTTGTTATTGATTTTATTATTTTTTTCAACTATAAAGGAACAATCATACCTGCAACGATGGAATAACGTTACAGAAATGTATGCCACCTTCAGCTTGACCGTACTTTGAAAAGAGTGATCATGTTTGGGAATATAAATAACGCCCTCAACAATTCCTATTTGGAACGTCAAGGGCTTGAAAGTTACCTCATCGTGTTTTAGAGCTTTGTTAAACTTTAGGAAACACCCAGTACATACCCTCATGCTGGGTATCGCGAGAGGGCAAAGGCTAGCCGTCATCTCCTGCTCGATTCATTTATTAGGATTTTTAAGTCCTCTTATTAAAAGATTTACAACAGATTCCAAGTTCTGTATTCGATCAGGATCTTCTAATGAGTTTGGGTGGAAAAAAACGCTGGTTGCAAAGTATACGGCTCTTGCCGCTTGATGAGGAAATTTTGTAAAAAAAATACCTTCCTTAACTCCTTGTACAATAATCTCCTTGATACAATTAATCCCGTCTTCTATACTTTTTTCTATTACTTCCATGGAACTTCTGGCTAGTTTAATGTAGTTTGCAAACATTTCCGGCTCATTAATGGCACTGCGGTGTTTAGCTTCCGCAAATTCTTTGAGTAAATGAAATAGCTTAATATCAGCAGGACTATCTTCCTTTAATATATCATTTGAAGGAGCATGCAGATTTGTAAGCCAGCGTTCAGTAACAGCGTTCCAAAGTGCAGTTTTTCCATTATAATATCTATAAATGGCAGCGTGGCTAACTTTTAATGATTTTGCAACGTCAGTGATATTCGCTTTGTCTGGTCCGAAACGGCGAATAACTTCTTCTGTTGCGTTGAGGATTATCTCTTTATTTAATGCTATCTTTTCCAATTCATCACCGCTCGTATTAAGACTTAAATTATAATTGCTATTTTTTCATTTTTCAATTATATCACTACAGGCTACGAGTTTCAAGTTACACGAATTGTAATCGTCCTATATTTTTAGGGCTATATTTTTTGGGTAATCTTCAAAACTTCCGAATGTCATCTATGAAACGCTCCAAAAATCAGGGCCAAAAATCGCTGTTTTTTGTCTCAAAATTTGCCTGTTTTTTACTTCAAAGCCACTACATATAGTGGTTGACTCGTCTTATTTGTCCTTCATCCACAATACGTCATCATTATTATACACTCAACATGCCTTGAGTGTACAAAAAAGATGCCGCTTGAACCTGGTGGGGCCTTGGCGGAAAATCACTAATGCAATTGAAATATGCTTATTCCACAAAAGGATTAGTGTCATCTGGAACTTCCTGAATTATTACTATGGGATCAGAAATCAAACCATACTTTTCATCTTCAGGATATGTCACAGCAATTGTAGGATTACTCCCTGCATATGCTATGACACTTTCCATCGTATCCCATTTCGTACATAAAAAGAAATGAGCATATTCTCCTTGTTCTACAATTTTTAAAAAAGCTCCTCTGTTTCCCAAAATTGCCAAAGTATCTTTTACGCCTGTCTCATATTCATATTTTTCAAATGCATCCTTCATTTCTATTGGAACAATTCCGTGCCATGTTCGTGATATCATTTTTCATTCTCCTTATAATTACCAAACTCTATTTATTTTTCTCCAGAAGACAAACCGTCTCAACATGGCTCAAAGCCTTCATATTGATGTCTCGAGTGTATTTTCCGTTTTGTCCGTTCGCGGGAATATATCAATAGTGGTTTTAATGGCCTTTTCCGTACTAGGAAACATGTCCACAATGCAATTACAACTTCTATCCGTGTTCGGAAACAAGTCAATACCGTCATGAAAATACACGCACAAAATCAAAAACATTGGATTTCCGAATAACTCTAAATATAATAGCTATGTTCATACTTGCGTTTTGCTTCTTCAACTGAGTGATTTCCAAATGCAGCATTAAGTGCGGAAATAAGCTCTCCTATCTGTTCCTTAGAATAGCCTAATGATTTAGCAGCAAATAATGCGTAACCGCAACAAGCACTGTTTGACCATGACTCGTCACACAATAAAGTCCTGATGATTTGATTTTTATTCTCTTGCTCAGCATTCATGCTTACTGACCTCCTTAAGGATAATCTCAATAAGCATATGCAAGTATACACCAAATTTATGACAAAATAAAAGCTAATCCGCTGATTCTACAAGCATAGATTCTTGCTCTAAACGAACTTTATTTTCAATTAAATAATTAATACAATCATAACAATCCTGCAATTCCTGTTTTGTAATAAGCGACCTCAATTTTTCGGCATATTGCATCGTTATCGAAGCGGTAAGGTGTTTGTAGTTAACTAGTTCTGATGTATCCATCCGAAACGGTTTGATCTCATTCAAAACTTCACGTCTTAGACGCGCTAACATGGTAAATCCTCCATAGTCTATATCGCCCCAGTGTTCCCAAATGCTGCCCTCTGGCATTCTTTCCTTAATAGCCAGGAAAAACAGTTTTTTGGATGGGCTATACTGTCCTGCGTGGTAAAGAACAAGTTCATCATCCGCTTTGTTTTTTTGTATATATTCAATATAATTTGCCCGGTTCTCAATGGTCAATATACGTTTTACATAAGGTGATATAACCAAGTCCCCTCTTACTAAGTCGGATATACTGATGCTGCTTCCAAAACGAAGATAAGCAAAGTCAACCACCTCTGTTTTAATCACCAGACTAACTTTCCCGCAGAACTCAAATTGTTCAGGATATTTGACAATCCCAACTTGCCGAAGTATATCCTCGTCGCGGGTATCATCATCGCACTCAAAGTACTTACGTAGTATACTGATGGTACGAGACCTTGCTACCCTCTCAAATTTTTTTGAGTCTCCAAAACACAGTAGCGAGAATACTCTTTCGGTAAGCTCTATGTTATTCATATTATCAATCGCACTGAAAACTTTGAACAGGTTATTCCGTTCCTCTTTATCGGCAGGAATAGAACTGGCAATACTGCGTCTTTTGGAAACCTCAGTATAAGCATCATGAAAAAATGTCTTGAGCCATGGAGCGGACACCTGTTCGTGCATATCTAGCAACTCCAAGCAGATTTCATCTACAACATCACTTTTTGATTTACGTTCGGCAATTTCATATGCAAACTCCAGTCTATCTGTGTTCAGCCACACTTTTGCTATGATGTGATCACGTTCGCCTTTCATCCATTCAAAGGATAGCAAATCCAGTTCGGCTAACTCTACTACTGCTCGGTTTACAGAAATGCGACGCTCACTTTTCTCAATATCATAATAAGGGAAATCGCTCTTGCCACCATCGTATAATTTCAAAAGTATTCTACGCGTGGGTTGCTTTTCGTCTCTAAAGAAACTACTGCGCTCATATTTATCTAATAATGCCCAAAGTATGTTTTTCTGAATTTTATCACTCATAAATTATTTCCTCTACTTGTTTTGGATCAAAACTCCGGACGCAAGTGCGTTTCCCGTCTCTTAAAACGCAGAGATTCTTATCTACAAGCGTTGCAATGTCACCTATCTTGTCAGGCGGAGCAGATAAGATGACTTGAAACTCAAACTTCCGCAATAGTTCAATACTCCTGACTATTCGTTCACCATCCATTTTAGAAAAGGCCTCATCAAAAATAATAAGTCGAGATGTCTTATAACTTTTCTCTCTTCCTGCACGATACAGTTGAGCGAAAGAGGCCAGTACAGCGATGTAAAAAGGAGTCTGAGTCTCACCACCAGATTTTTTACCAAGTGTTTTTGATAACCGTTGTGATACACCATCATGCCCCACAACCTCAAGATCAAAATCCAGATACGTACGGTAATCTGTAAATTCATGAACACGTTTTTCATATTCAATGCTTCCCTGTGGTCCGCCTGTTCCATCTTCATTGGTTATTATTGCAAATAAATCCGCAATTTCATCCTTATATTTCGCATTGAATTGTCCTGAGAGCAGATTATATCCGCCCTGAAGAAGCATATCATCTACGATCATGTCATAATAGCGCCTGTATTCGGGTTTGGGAATAATACGAAACCGATATGTATCTTCCCCAAAAGATGCCCCGCGCAATGCACCGTTTAATTCATCAATTTGGCGTTTGGCATTGTTTATATTGTTTTGTAAGCGGCTCAAAAAGTCTTCTTGAAATTGCTCAAAGGCCTTTGAACGTGCATCTGTGATTCTGGCTAAGTAATCCGGTAATTTATTATCAGTGAGCTCCAACCATGCGTCATCATAGACCTCATTGCCTTCTGCCTTAATGTCAAATCCCATTTTGTATTTATCATTGTATTTACGTCGCAAATCTAATGTTTGCTCCCATGCATCCTCTTTTGCATTTTTGGTTCTACTCCGTTCTCTTGGGAAAGCGTCGGCGATATTATCGGGTTTTCCTCTGGAAGATAATTCCCTTACATATCTAGGGTAACCAATTTCCCTAATCCAATCGTCACTGTATCCGCTTGCGATATTTGCTTCCTTCTCTTCCTGTTCTTCAGTAAGTTTAGGAATAGTTTCTTCTTTTAGGCGGCGCAGTGTTTCTTCAAGTTTTCCTCTATTCTCTGAGAATTGACGTAGTAATTGGTCTTGTTCTGATATATTTTTATCCAAAGCGGCAATACGATTTTTCAAGGAATCAATAGCGCTTGTATCAATTGCTTCACGACTTTTTCGTAGCGTTAATAAATCCGATTCAAGAGTAGGGATCGAAGAAAAATTCCTTGCAGCTGAAACACAATTATCTATTTCAGTATTGCTCAGCAAAGTTAATCCACTGATGTAATCAAGTCCAATTTTTATGCCAGCGCAAACTGTGACTTGCTCAGTCAAAAAGTTAATCTCTTGTTTAACGGTTTCAAGTCTTCTTTGAATCGCGCCTTGCCCAATGGCCGGTTTTGCCCAGCGCTCCGGATTCATTGCTCTGACAACAAAATTTTGATAAAGCATTCCTTCGTCAGTAACTGAGGTACGGAACCGTCGCAACTCACCTACGCTGTCACATTTTTGAACGCGCCCTAAAGTGTAATCTAAAAAAACTTTTACATCCAAGTCATCTGTTTCGATCTCTTCTGCTAGACTTCCCTCATCTGCTGTAGGATTTAATCGTTTTAGCTTTTCAACATCGACAATTCCTGTACCATAGATTGCTTGTTGGCGTTTTATCGTATCATAGACATGCAGAGCCGCATTAAAATATTCCTGTGGCACAATGATGTAAAATCTTTGTGTATTGAGATAACCTTCAATAGCATTGCGCCAGCGGTCACTTTTAATTTCGGCGGCTTCCGCGACAATACGCACATTTACTTCCCTTTTCGCAATTGTACGCAATCGAGAAATCACTGCAGCCTTCAAGTCGAGCGCATCCTGTGGAAAACGATAAATTCCTCCTTCAAGTGATTGCTGTTCGGCCATAAGCTCTGATCGCTGCCTTGCTAATGCTTCCTGCTCATCCCGCAAGCGCGAAGCTAATTCAATAGAATGCCTTTTTAGATTGTCAGCGTTAGCAGAATACTTAGCCAATCCAGACTCTCCAACATACAGCACGGCATCCATATCCATACTTGCTAAGGATACACTACCTTCGAGAAAGCTGTTCCCTTCCATGCATATGTCGCTGATTCGAGATGTCACACCTGCTTGCAATAAACCCGTATCTATTGAATTGATTTTTTGAAGCATTGCCTCAGTGTATCTCCGCCACGATGAAATATGCGATGAAAGGATACTAAGCGCCTTTTCAAATTCATTGCGGAGTGTTCGGATTTGGCTCTCTTTTTCAACAATTTGACGATCTATTATATCTAAAGCCTGTGCAGCGCTGTCATTTAACAGTTGAGCGTTTAATGTGTCTCGTTGCTCACGGAGTTTTACTAGACGAGTATCCTCTTCAGTTATCTTTTTAATCAACTCATCAAGTTGCTCTGAAACTCTTTTTGCGCTTGTTAAAGCTGAATCCAGTTCGATTCTTTTCATATCTGCGAATGCACGATCAATTAAATAAGAATAAAGCCGTTCATTGTTTCGTTGCGTAGTAAAGCTTTGGTGGACATTAATAATCCTTTCCAGCAACGAAATTCTCTCTTTAAGGACATCGGCTTCCGCCTCAAGCCTTTTGTAGCTTCTGATGTTTTCTTGCATATGACTAACATCAACAGCTTGCTGCGTATCACACACAAAATCAGAAATAAATTGCTGAATATCCACATTGGGATTGAAAGAAACCGCTTTTTTAAGAAGCCCTGCAAAGCGGTCGCGTAAACCGCCAAGTTTGCCATATAGTTTTGTTCTGAAGTCTCTCCCAACATCAGTTGTTTCATAATGCCCTGCATAACGTTCTTTTAGGAAAGTGCGCAATGCAGTAATATCCATTGGTGTATTTCCATGTAAAAATCCATTATTATGCATTGCACCATCATAAAGAAAGAACAGTTTTTGTGTGTCATTTTCTGAATATGTATCAAAGCAACAGCCTACCGTAAAGGCCTTTTTCTTTTCTGTATCATAGAACTCCAATACTACATAGCTTGAAAATCTGCCGCTCCGAAGATAACGAAACCCTGAATCTTCATCATCACCCAATTCACCCATAAGGTAGCCCTTAAGGGTGCGATTACCACGGCCGCTAGCTGCTTTATTAAAAAAGCTACCACTTGTATCACCCAGTAATATCAATTGCATAGCATCGATAATAGTAGATTTTCCCGAAGCGTTCTTTCCTGTGAGAAAATTAAGCTGATTGAATTCGATTAATTCATGGTTAAAATAATGCCAATGAATTAACAAGAGTTTGCGTAAAAGTTTCATTCCAAATCCTCCTGTTCCTCAGCTTCTATTTCCGCGTCAGTATCAGCATCATCAGTTCGGAGTTCTTCTAATTCTATCATCATATCGTTAATCCCTTGGTTAGGAATAATTGACAGAATGGATGTGAAAATCAACACACCGTTTCCCTCAGCACTCCAAGCTGTAGTTTCAGTTTTTTGGATGATGTTAAAATGGGAAAGGGTGCGTTGCGCTTCAAGTCGTTCTTTTTGTGTTGTTTTTCCCTTGTTGAGAAGCCCCAGTGTCCTCATTTTCTCAACAATAGAGCTTGTATCAGTTCGTACAATATGTAGGTTGTCACCCTGTTCCCGTCCTTCTTCGTATATTAATCGACATGTATAAAGGAAAAGAGTGGTAAAACGATCCATACGCAGTCGGTTATGATCATATTCGTTTATAAGCGAGATAACACCGTAGTTATCATCCTTTTCCAACCTCCAGCCAGACACATAAAAGTAATCGCGCATACATTCAAACAGCCGATTGATCATTCTATAATCCCCGTTAGGCTCAGTCCATTGTTTGTCAGGCTTATACACATCGCGGACGAGATACGTATGCGACAGGAGGTAATTAGCCAGCCTGCGAAATTCACCCTTTTCGTAATTGGATAAAGCTTCAAAAGTTTCACTCCACATTGCTAGGAACCTCCTTTTTAATGATGGCCATATTAGGAATAGCATATCCGTTCTGCTGAATTCGCCCTTCCCCTATCTCGACAGTATAAGGCATGCCCCTGTCATTTTGACGAATTACAGCCAAAATGAGTAGTATAAAGTCGGAATCTCCTGATATTTGGATGTCCTTTGTCTCAATCCGGCTGACACCGTTTATAAAAAGGCTATCAACAAAAGCACGTACCTTTGCGGCAGAGTATCTGTTTTTTATTTGCTCCAGTAAGTATCCTTCTGCAAGATCAGTAAACGAATCGTCTAGGTCAACGGCGAGCGGAGTTCTTTCAACGCGTCGACTCTTAACATTTTTATGATACAAAGACTGAGAATCAAAAAACTCCTGTCTGTTAACGCGAATAGTTTTTTCCATAATATCAGCAAGTTGATCGCGTTTATCGTCTGTCATGCTCGCGTATGTCTTTAACAGTTCCGCAAGCTTTCCTTTTATGGTCTGATCTGCGGTCATCAGATATTGGATTTTCTCAATTGAGCTTTTGGTATAGGTACTGTGTTTTCGATCTATCTCACTAACTAGGTCGCCAACCGTCTGGTATGCATCCAAAATATAGTCAATTGCTTTGATAATTTCCTCATCGGCTTCTGCTTCATCGTCATACTTTTTTATATTAATAGCTCGATCACGCATAGTTTTCATCAGGGATTCATCTGCCAGTATATCTGTTAGCAAGCTCTGAATCGGACCCATATAACGATGAACAGAATCCATTGTCTTGATGGGATGGTAGATGCGATCCGACATTTTTTTGTATTCGCCAAAGTGATCCTGCAGAAGAAGATTAACATCTTGCTGCTCCACAATCCCTCGAAGAAAGCCACGTATCCCATGATAAAGCGTTCTTAATGCATACTGCAATTGTTCTGTATTTGCTCTTGCAGATAAAACGGCCTCATACATATGAGACTCATTCTCCGTTTTGGCCTGCTTTAACCCGGAGAATGTAGCGAAAACTAGAGAATTATATTCCTGCAGTGAATTGTTACCAAAATCACTGAGTATTTTCATAATAGGAATCGCATAACTACGTGGCGTGATAATTTCGATAAAGGAACCATCCAGAAATTCTTTATCAACCCATCCTGTCTTAACAAAGCGATTTAGAATCAACCGAGCTTTTCCGCTAAGGGTTAGCCCGCCTTCTTGCGCCTCATCATCTTCCTCCAGTTCAAAAGCCCTGTCCTCTAATATTGAGATTAGCGATGAAATATAGTCGTCCACACGAATATTCAATTCAAACTTGAACATTTCGTGTAGAATCATCAGCGCATCAAAATAGATCTCCCGATTGCCGGAAGATAAAACTGAGAAAAAATTACCCGGAACTACATCAAACAGTTTCAATTCATCATCACCTTACATTGTTCTTTACATACTCCTCTACGATTCGCTCCACATAGGCTAATCTGCCATCTTGTTTATTTTTCCTACTTATCACACAATCCTGTTACATAAAGAATCCGTCAGTATCAAAAATATGGTCTAATTCATCATTGCTCATAGCGCGAGACACTTTGTCACGAATAGCAAGGATTACAACCAATTTATTAAGACCATTTATAATACCTAAAGTTGAGTATCCTTCCTCAAATAGTCAAGATATTGGGTATAGCTAAACCTTCTGTTACGTTTAAACGAAGTTGTCTCCTTCATTATCTCCAACCCAACCAGTTTCTCTACAGCCTTTGCAACGGTATTATATTGTAGACCAAGCGCCTGTGCCGTTTTTGCAATATAAATAATAGGATTGTTCTCGATATAATTAAGCAGCCTAAAAAGCGTGTCCTTTCTCCCTCTCAATGCTTCGATCCTGGCGTAGTTCACCTTATGAAGGTTTGTCAATTCATTTATTGTATTGCATGCATCACTAGCAGAATCTACAACCGCATTTAGAAAAAATCGAATCCACTCTTCAAAGTGCCCCTTAGTTCTCACATCCGTCAAGCGATCGTAATATTCAATCCTGTTTCTTTTAAAGAAATATGAAATGTATAGAACCGGGCACTTCAGCAATTGTTGTACAATCATCCAAAGGGTTATAAGCATCCTCCCTATTCTCCCGTTTCCATCAAGAAAAGGGTGTATCGTCTCAAACTGATAATGAATCAATCCAGCTTTTATCAGAGGGTCTATTTCGTCATCGGCATTCATGAATTTTTCCAAGTCCGACATTGCTTTTTCCATAGGCTCCACAGTTGGAGGAACAAAAACGGCATTTTTCAAGTTTCCACCCTGTGGTCCAATCCAATTCTGGCTTCGCCTGAACTCCCCCGGACTCTTCTCCTGTCCTCGTACACCTTCCATTAATACCACATGGGTCTCCTTAAAAAGCCTATTGCACAAAGGCAACTCTTGCAGCCGAGAAATTGCAAATTGCATAGCTTTAATGTAATTTACAACATCTGCAACATCAAGGTTTGTGTTTTCCTCAATATCAGGGTCAAGAATATCATCCAAAGTCGCCTGCGTACCCTCGATTTGTGATGACAGCAAAGCTTCCTTTCGAACATACATTGCAACGAACAAATCAATATTTGGTATCTGCTCTGAAATTCCATCAAGTCTCCCAACCAAGCGATGAGCCTTGCTGAGTAAAAATGTCATTTCATCATCAATTTTTATATGCGGAAGTGGTGGCAATGGTGCTGGTTCAAATGCTTTATAGCTCATTTCCCCAGATAATACATTAATATTTTTCCCTGCACGTTCAGATTTAATTTCAACTACCTCCAAAATGAAATATACTTAAATATTACCATATCTTATTTCATTTTTCAAGTTAATAATGAAATAAGATATGGTTTTCTGCTCCCATATTTCATTTTGTGTTTTGCAGTTTTTAATTTTATCGAGATACTTAATTGTTAAAAACTATCCTTGCTTGTTGGATTATTAAAAATTGCGAATGCAGACAATACAGCAAATATCAGGGTCGTAAGTTCCTTAACGCTGTCTTCAGTCAGTCCAACATGGTCAAGCAAACCGTAGTTTTTCATAATAAACAGTAAAAGCGCCGCAATTGCTGTCCAGGCGACCGGGCTTCTCCATCTCGATTGATTCATTATGAAATTCCTCCCTTCATTAATAAAGCCGCTACCCTTTTTATAAGGATGGCGGCATATTCACCAGCTACATTTTTACCTTTTACTGCATTCTGCTTCCAGTAATCCGGTGACTGTATGATTCTGAATTCCTGAACAACATCTAGTTCACTGTCTAAGTCTGGGCTTTCTTCTTTAAAAAGGTATATTGAAATATTTAAGTACACCTTTCGCAATAACTGTCCCTATTTGTTCGATATGGGATATAATCCACTGGGCATCATTCGGATTATCATGATAGGCTGTTTCTACCAGAGCAGCAGGTGCATCAGTGTAGGCCAGTTCATACATGTGCTTACCTGGTCCATAGAAGTTATACCCTTCCTTAACTCCTCTGTCTGATGTCGGCGTTAAGGGTGAAAGCTCTGCATAAACAACTCTTGCAAGCTTTTCTCCATTCCCTCCAAACCTGTGGCAGTATACCTCGCATCCCCTTCCACCACCGGCATTACTGTGAATGGCGAAATGAACATCCGGTTTTTTTGCATTACTGTCTGCCACAACCTGTGAAAGAGACCACTCCGGCTTGTTTCTGTAAACCTTGACTCCATGCCTCTCAAGTACCTGCTGAGTTACATCCGCCACTTGGTTCATCCTCTGTTCTTCCGTGCCGTAGTTACCCGCTCCAACATTGTCATCCTGTGTTGAAGGGCTTAAATATACCTTAATCATCTTTCCTCACCTCATCCTTCGATATATCATCCTGACTCTCTATTTTACCGGCATTATCATTTTTTGTTTTCAGCTTAACTAG
The DNA here is from genome assembly GCF_003337415.1 of Anaerobacterium chartisolvens. Lineage (GTDB taxonomy): Bacteria > Bacillota > Clostridia > Acetivibrionales > DSM-27016 > Anaerobacterium > Anaerobacterium chartisolvens. Next base: position 127,307 of record NZ_QPJT01000015.1, read on the forward strand.
TACAGGACACTGGAAATCCGTACCCAATAGGGCAATAGTGGATATTATTGCATAAGTGTCCTGTATAGGATACAATCTCCAGTGGATATTTATGTAAACCGAGTTACTATAGTTTACATGAGAAAACTAATTGACAAAATAAAAGTGAAACGTAAAGACAGAGAAGAACTGATAAAGACTGTGAACGCACAGAAATCTGAACAACGAGAGGTATTGAGGTCAAGAATTATACTTATACTGAATGATGGAAAGCGTGAAAATGAAGTAGCACAGCAACTTGGTATCGACATCAAGACTGTTAGGAAGTGGAGAGACCGCTTCCACTCCAAAGGTATTGATGGACTTGAGGATAGCCCACGTTCAGGAGCACCCACAACCTTTACAATACTACAAAGGTGCGAGATTATTGCTGTTGCATGTGATAAGCCGAGTAATTACGGGTATGATACGAATAATCACTGGACTGGGAAGATATTGACGGAAGCAGCAAATGCAACTATTGATGGACTCAGTATAAGTGAATCCAGTGTAAGAAGGACCCTCCAAATGAACGATTTGAAACCTCATAAGTTCAGGATGTGGCTCCACAGTAAGGATCCCGAATTTACAGAAAGAGTTAATGAGGTAGTGAATTTATATATAAATACTCCGAGTGATGAAGTAGTTATATGTGTAGATGAAAAAACAGGAATGCAGGCTACCGAAAGGATTGCCGAGACCATCCTTCCCAAACCCGGTATTGCAGTCAAGTATGAATCTGAGTATATTCGCCACGGTACACAGTCTTTGATTGCTGCGTTTGACATCAAGACAGGTAATGTGATAGCCCAGTGTGGAGATAGCCGGACAGCAGAGGATTTGTTGGGATTGATGGAGCAAGTGGAGAGTGTAAAATAGTTTGTGCTTTTACCAAAACCATTTTATCAAATAGTATAATAGAATGGAAAGGTGGAAAAGCGCATGGGTTTAATGGATAGGAAGCAGTTACGTGAGTTCATCAAGGAGAACAACATCAAGTCGGCAACTGACATTCAGAATACCTTAAAGGAAATGTTTAAGGATGTGATGCAGGAAATGCTTGAGGCTGAGTTAGATGACACTTTGGGGTATGCAAAAAACGACACGAACAGCAAGGAAACAGAGAATAGGCGAAATGGACATTCTAAGAAGACGCTCCGTAGTGAGTATGGCGAAATGGAGCTTGATATCCCCCGAGATCGTGAAGGTGAATTTGACCCGGTCATCGTAAAAAAGCACCAGAAAAATGTGGCTGGTATTGAAGAGCAGATTATAGCTCTATATGCTAAAGGGATGTCAGCAAGAGATATACAGGATCATCTGAACCAGCTCTATGGGGTTGAAGTATCCCCGACAGTTGTATCGAATATAACCAACCGGCTCATGCCGCTCATCAAGGAATGGCAAGGCCGCCCGCTGCAAAGCGTATATGCTATAGCGTTTTTAGATGCGATACACTATAAAGTCCGGCAGGAAGGACATATAGTCAACAAGGCAGCATACATGTGTGTGGGAGTAGATCTGGACGGAAACAAAGATGTATTGGG
>NZ_QPJT01000016.1:0-81486 GCF_003337415.1 Anaerobacterium chartisolvens
GTGCTGTGCGGGCTGGGCTACAGGCAAATCTGCGGCAGCATGCACAACATAACCATATCCGGCTGCTCACGCATGTTTGCGAGGGGCTATGAGCTACTTAGCTCGGGCAATCCTATGTACCAAAGCGTGTTCGATGAGCTGGCAGGCTTAAGCGTATAGTGTCTTACCCCTCCACACAAAAGGCAAATATCCCAAACCCCTACAAAAACTTTATAGCCGTGAATTCACTTCAACAGAACCATAGTGAGTCTTATTAAGGATGACGCTCTTTTCCTGTTGCCATATATTTTAAAAATCAACACTATTAGATCTCTAAAAATCACCACAGAACAGCCATGACTTTTCCGACACAGGAGAATACAGGAGAATACGTGAAAACGATTGGTAGGGAACACCCCCTGTGGCGTTCCGCTCCCATGACGTTGCCGCTTTATTTTCAAGAAATGTCCCCATTCACAAGGGGGGCTGCCGCAGCAGCCCGCCCTCTGCCTCCTGCCGCTATTTATTTTCAGACAGGCATTTTGGAACCTTAGGCTGGTAGTAGTAAAAACCGCATGCACAACCTGCACTTAATGCTGCAATTAATGCAAGAACTCCGCTAACGATGGAGAATACACCATAAAATCTCTTCTTCATAATAGTCACCTCCAATCACGAATAAAAAATTTTTTACTTCTCTTTGCCTTTGATTTCCTGAATAAGCTCAACTGCCTCATTTATTTTATTGCATTGAAGCAAAGTTTCAATTTTATCAAACGCATACCGGGCACTTTCCTCCAGCTCTGTATACTGCCTATATCCCTTTGATATAATTCCCCCTATCGTATCGTATAAAAGCTTAAAAACAGCAAAATTAAATCCAAAAACCATTAAAAGAATTGATACTGAATAAAGGGTCTGATATATTAACGACATCGTATGCCAATACGTATAGAATATAAAAGCAAAGGCATTTTCTAAAGAAACCAGTATTAAGGCACATGAAATAAAATTTTTATGGAAGCGGTGATCAAGTCTCGTAGCTACCATGATGTCATACCTCCACAGAAACACCGCGGACGCTATCTGGATGGCCCTCGTAGGCAAGCAATACAGCACATACCAGTGATAGGCGTTCTGAAAACTTTCAATCCCATTGCAAATGTAAGTAATAATATAAGGGGTATAGGCATTCTCCATTGTTGAAGAGGCTAAATATGTAAATGAAACCGCAAGAAGTATATATGTAAATTTGAGCCTGTATACCACAAGTATTATTAAAACATAAGCGATCTGATGCAGTATAACACTTGTAATTATATTGGGCGATGCCGGACGGATAAACCATGAGGCCGTCAGCATAAGCACTATGGAAATAGTAAAACGGAGGATATTAGCCTTGTTTATTTTAAGCCTGCCCTTTGACCCTGCAAAGAGCAGCATAATTATCAGATTTAAAACTGCCTCGGGAAGTGATAGAAAAAACAGCATATATATATTCATAACCATGCAAAACACCCCCTTTTGCACCTTATTTTGTACTATTATACTACTATAAAATTACATTAAAGTAAACTATTATAGGGTAATTTTGTACATATTTCCCGAAAAGAGTATTTCTGTAGATTTTTAAAGACGCTAAAATATCTGGTTTTATGCCTTTAAAATCTTTTTTCTTCATAGAAAATTCTTTTTATTTATGCGGGAAATTTATTTGTCTGATGCATAAGGGTTTTGTCTTAAATAATTAAAGAGGGGGGACATTTTTGAGAAATGTCCCCCCTCCGCAGCGGCTTTTTCAGCCTGAGATTATTATCCTGTTAAAGCTCTTTTTGCCTCTCTGCAGAAGCATCTTACCATCCGGAAAATCTTCCTTCTTCATAATAGCGTCAATATCCGATACCTTTTTCTCGTTTACATATACTCCCCCCTGCTGCACAGCTCTTCTAGCTTCGCTCTTTGACGGAGTAAGTCCCGAAATTGTCAGAAGGTCAATGAGCCGGATTCCGTCTGACAGCATCTCCTCCGTAATCTCGGTGCATGGTACAGAATCGGAATTTCCCGCACCTGAAAAAAGCGCTTCGGCAGCGGTTCTGGCCTTTACGGCCTCTTCCTCCCCATGTACCAGCTTGGTAACCTCAAAGGCCAGAATCTTTTTTGCCTCGTTAATCTCGGCATCCTTGAGTGAGGATAAGCGGGTAACCTCATCCATCGGTATAAAGGTTAAAAGCGATAGACACTTTTTAACATCACTGTCCTGCACATTTCTCCAGTATTGGTAAAAATCATAGGGAGAGGTTTTTTCAGGATTCAGCCACAGAGCGCCCTTCTCGGTTTTTCCCATCTTCTTTCCTTCACTGGTGGTGAGCAGAGAAAATGTCATTCCGAAGGCTTCCTTTCCCTCCGTTCTTCGTATCAATTCCACTCCCCCTATTATGTTTGACCACTGGTCATCTCCTCCAAGCTGTATAAAGCATCCGTATTTTCTGAACAGCTCAAGAAAATCATAGCTCTGCATGAGCATGTAATTAAACTCTATAAAGGACAGCCCCTTCCCCTCCATCCTGCTTTTGAAGCAGTCAAAGGTAAGCATTCTGTTTACCGAAAAATGCACTCCGATATCCCTTAAAAATTTTACATAGTTCAGCTCCAGCAGCCAGTCGGCATTGTCTACCATTATGGCCCTGTCATTGCTGAAGTCTATAAACTGGGAAATTTGATTTTTAAAGCAGGCTGCGTTTGAGTCTATCTCCTCCCGCGTCATCATTCTTCTCATATCGGTTTTGCCGGTAGGATCGCCCACCATGGCAGTACCGCCTCCAACAAGAGCTATGGGCCTGTGCCCTGCCCTTTGCATATGCGCCATAGCCATTAACGGCACAAAATGGCCGACATGAAGGCTGTCCGCAGTCGGATCAAAGCCGGTGTAAAAGGTTACCTTTTCTTTTTCCAGAAGCTCCTTTAACGGCTCCCTGTGAGTCATCTGCTGTATAAATCCTCTTTCTGTAAGGACATCAAATATGTTTGACATTTTTTAGCCACTCCCTTTTCAAATATAAAAAAGCCCTTCAATCCCTGTATAAAGGACGAAAGACTCCGTGGTACCACCTTAATTTGCATCAACATAAATTACTGTATAATGCCTTGCTTCGATATAACGGTCTGCCCCGGCACACGCTTAAATGCACAGCTCCAAAGCCGTATTTCGCCGTCCGCCCTAAAAAAAGGCATTCCACGTACTGCAGCCCTTTCACCTGCCGGACTGCTCTCTTGCCGGCACCTGTATCCAAGATGCCTTGTAACCGTGTACGACTACTTGAATGAAATTCCTAAAGCCCCTATAGACAGAAATTTCATATGCTCTTTCATTGCTTTTAAAAACATTTCAAATTTATTTTTCATTATAATGCATATACTTCCCTATTTCAAGAAATAATTTTTCAATTCCTCCTGATCATGCTGAGAGGAAACGGCAATCACCAAATCACCCATTCTAAGAACAGTATACCCGTTGGGGATAATAACCTCTTCATCCCTTATTATGGAGACAATTACGCAATCCACAGGCAGGCCTATATCCCTAAGACTCTTTTCACATACCGGGCTGTCGGGCTTCACAATAATTTCACTTAGCACAATTCTGCCGTTTTTCATTTTCATAAGCGTCTTCATCCCTGAGTAGTCGACCTCCTGCTCTATCAAATCGGCTATTATGGATGTGCTGCTCACGGCAATATCCACGCCCAGACGCTCAAACACTGTAATGTTTTTAGGGTTATTGACTCTGGCTATAGTCCGTCTTACGCCAAAGCTTCTCTTAGCCAGCTGGCAGGAAATGAGGTTATCCTCATCCTTTCCCGTAACCGCAATAAAAATATCCGCTCTTTGAACCTCCGCACTGGATAGATCGTCCAGCTTTGTACCGTCGCCATTAATAACGGGGATGTTAAGCTGTGTGGATATTTTTTGGCACAGCTCCATCTGTCTCTCTATAACTACAACCCTATGCTTATAGGGCATGAGGGTTTTACAAAGGTAATACCCTATTTTACCCCCGCCCGCTATAACTATATACATCCCTTACCCTCCACTCCCCCAGCTCCTTGGTCGGTGTCCTGCCTGCCATAGACAAATTCTGTCTCAGGACATCGGTTTTTAGAATATCAGTCAACCATTTCACTTATTACGAGAATATCATCATCAGCGAGCTTTATGCCCGGATTGGCAAAAATAAACCTTCCCTTCTGCACTATCCCGAAAATAGCGGTTCCGGCCTTTAGCTTTATACTGGTCACCCTTTTCCCTTGGTACCCCTTGGGTATTTTTTTATACTTAAAGGAAAACACGTTGCTGCCTATTATGTGATGGCATGAATTCTCTTCCCCAAGTACTATTGAGCGTATTACATCCGCAGTCATGTTTGTCGGGCATATGGTTTCAAGCCCAAACTCATGAAAGACATGCTCACGGGCAGGATTATAAATTCTTGCTATAACCCGGGGCACCTTGAAAATTTCTTTGGCAACCTGACAGGCCATTACGTTTATATTATCGTCAGGAGTAACTGCAGCCAGAGCATACGCCGTCTCTATCCCCGCTTGCTTTAAAACATCCTGATCTATGGGCACTCCTGTGACAGTTACCCCGTTAAAACCCCCGCCCAAGCTCTTAAAGTTGTTACTGTCATTATCCACAATAACAACATCATGCCCCTCATCGGACAAAATCCTCGCAAGTCCGGAGCCTACCTTACCGCACCCGATAACAATTATCTGCATAAATATTCCTCCCGGTTACCCCGTGACAAATAGTAAGCGTTATAAAAATTCAATGCTACTATATTATCTTAATGCCCATGAAATGTATACCTCCATTTTTTTTAAAATTGTCATATACCGGGCATACCTCTGCCGTTTAGCGGGCTTTATTTAAGCTACACGCATTAAATCTATCTGTCAGTCCTTTTTGCTCGTGTTCTTACAAAACATAATTTTTAAACAAAAGGCAAAAAATATTACAACGAAATATTTACTATGAGAGGATGATAATTTGCTTATAATTTTTGTCAGAACATTAATACTGTACGGTATTGTCATCGTAATAATGAGATTGATGGGAAAAAGGCAGATAGGCCAGCTTCAGCCCTTCGAGCTGGTGGTGGCAATAATGATTTCAGATCTTGCAGCCGTTCCTATGCAAAACACCGGAATACCGTTGATTAACGGTATAATCCCAATTGTCACCCTGCTAATCGCTCAAGTCACAATGTCTCTGATAGCCATTAAAAGTACAAAAGCAAGATCTATAATATGTGGCAGTCCAAGCATACTAATCCGCAATGGAGAAATAGATCAGCACATGCTTACAAAAGAAATGTACACTATAAACGATCTTCTTGAGCAGTTGAGAAGTAAAAATATACCCAATATCGCAGACGTTGAATTTGCAATACTTGAAACAAACGGGCAGCTGAGCGTAATACCAAAATCACAGAAAAGGCCGGTAACCCCTGAGGATCTGAGTATAGCTACAAAATACGAGGGGATACCTCTTGACCTGATTATTGACGGCGAAATAAACAAAAAAAACCTTTGCAAGGCCCGGCTGGACGAGAGCTGGCTTATACGGGAGTTAAACAAGCTTTCCGTTAAAAGCCCCCGGGAGGTATTCTTTGCCAGCCTTGACAGCTCGGGAAACATATTCTGTCAGCGTAAGAACGATAACCATAAGGAGGAAGCAACATAATGCATACACTGAAAATAGCTGCTTCTATAGCTGTACTGTTAGTGCTGATTATCACAGCAGGCATTTACACAAATCACGCACTGCTCTCAAGTTCTAAAAAGCTGGAAGCACATATAATAAAAATTGAGGAAGCCAGTAAATCCGAAAAATGGGCTTCCGCCAAAGAACAGCTCGATATGGCAAATGCTTTATGGGATAATACGGAGGGTGCCTGGTCAGTGCTGATAGATCATATAGAAATTGATAACATAAAGGAGCTTTTTGTGCGCACAGAAAAATATATAGAGACACAAAACCAGTCCATGACTCTGGCAGAGACTGCTGCGTTAAAGCAGTGCATCAGCAATATTCCTAAAAAAGAGAATTTCAATATTAAGAATATTTTTTAAGCTCCTAAAAAATAAAGCTTAAAAACAGCACATAAAACAATCCGCTCGCCAGAAGGGGCAAAGGAGTAAGCCTGCCTTTAATCCTCAGCCATAAAAGCACCATGCCTGACGAAAGTATAGCCGAAGCGAAGCTTACGAGGGCTGTCATATCCAGCCTCCAGGAGGTTGCAAGTATACCTATGCTTACAGGTATGCACGCTTGAAACACCATAGCCCCGGTAATGTTTCCCAGCGCCAGAGTGTCTTTTTTTTTGCTTATCCATATAACACTATTGAACTTTTCGGGAAGCTCTGTGGCCACAGGCGCTATTATGATGGACAAAACCAATACGGGAAGCCCCAAAGCCCCCGATATATCCTCAATAATGTTTACAAACAAATGCGCTCCAAGAACTATCCCAAGCAAGGATATAAAAATCTGAAGCAAAATCACTCTCAAGGCCGGCCTCATGTTAAGCAGCTCCCCTAAATACAGGCTTCCCGGGTCTAAGTGTCCCGACTTATCATTTTTGACTGTTATTGCTATGTAATATATATAGAAGCATATTAAGAAAACAGCAATTATATATTTAACAGTCAAAGCATTTATAAATCCCGCGCAAATACCCGTACTGTAAGCAATTATAAAAAATGACAAATCCCTGCCGAGTATTTTATTGTTTATAAGCATCGCCATGCCTGATTTTCTCTTTTTATAAAAAACCAGTACGCTCAGGCCGGACAGAAAAAAGGCAAGGGTGCTGAGCATAAACGGGGCTCCTATAATTGCACCTATGCCTATTTCCTGACGCATTCCTCCATTGCCTGAAAGAAATATTGCTATTATGGGTATCATTGTTTCAGGAAGGCAGGTTCCCACTGCTGAAAGTATGCTGCCCACCACCCCGTCCCCCATATTCAGCCTCTTGCCCAGCCATTCAATACCATTTGTAAACAGTTCACAGCTTACTAAAATTATCGCAAGACTCAAAACCAAACCCAATATATGAATTAACATAGCCAATCTCTCTTCCGGCTCTTTTATAATATGCTCTGCAAATGCGCAGCCTGCTGATCTTTCCCTCTAAGCTTGCATCTATACAATATATTCGGCTATGTACCGCGAAATGTATTTCTTTTTGCGAAAAATGCCCCATATATAAAAAAAGACTTATAACATGATCCCATACCCTTAAAGGTATAAAATAATGCTAAAAGCCTAAGCCGGTATGTCACCTGCGATTTGTCAATACTGTTTACTTGATTTTGCTTCTTAAAGCCTCATACATTAAAAGAGCCCCCGCTACCGAAGCATTTAGAGATTCAGCTCTCCCCGCCATGGGGATCTTAACCAGTAAATCGGCACAGTGCGCAACCTCGTCGCTTATTCCGTTGGCCTCATTTCCTATTACAACAGCGGAGTTTGTCCATGAGGGTATGTCGAAGTAGTCCACGCTTCCACCTGGATGTGAGGCATATATTTTAAATCCGCGGGCTTTAAGCGTAAGAGCCGTTTGAGCCAGATCATCACTTACGCAAACAGGGATATGAAAGACCGAGCCCATAGTGGCCCTCAGCACCTTGGGGTTATAAATATCCACACACCCCTTTGATGCTATAATCCCTTGAACGCCTGCGGCATCAGCGGTTCTTATTATAGTTCCCATATTCCCGGGGTCCTGGATTGAATCGAGAAGAACAAGAAAGCTGCACTCTCCGCTCATCAGCCTGTCTGTCTGAAAATAATCCGGCTTTATTACGGCAAGAATCCCTTGGGGATTTTCAGTGTCTGAGATCTCCTTAAAAAGCTTTTGGGGCAGTATATAAACTTCATATCCTATGCTGTCCCCATCTGAAAGAAACCCCTGCACCGCTCCGCTCTCATACAATTCCTCCGAAATCAAAAGCTTCTGGATTTGAGCCCTCTCCTTAACAGCCTCCTCAACAAACCTTGTGCCCTCTATGAAAAAAAGGCCCCTGCCCTCACGGTGCTTTCTGGATTTTAAAAGCTTTACTTCCTTCACCAGGGGGTTATTACCGCTTGTAATATAATTCATAACAATAACACTCCGAAACCTTTTATTGCACCAACAAATAAGGAGCTCTAAGAGCTCCTCTCATTATGCTTTATATTGCGTTTTTTGCTTTCTCTGCCAATTGTGCAAAAGCGGTAGCATCATTAATCGCCATATCGGCAAGAACCTTTCTGTTTAAGGAAACACCTGACTTCTTCAGGCCGTTTATAAACCTGCTATAGGACATTCCGTTTATTCTGGCAGCGGCGTTTATTCTCGCTATCCAAAGCTTTCTAAAATCTCTCTTCTTGGCCTTTCTGTCTCTGTATGCATATACAAGAGACTTCATTACGGCCTGATTGGCCAATCTGAAAAGCTTGCTCTTTGCTCCAAAATACCCTTTGGCAAGCTTAAGAATCTTTTTATGTCTTGCACGGGTTCTAACCGCACCTTTAACTCTTGACATGTGTATACTCCTCCTTAAATATTAAGCATATGGAATAAGCTTTTTAATGGTAGCTGCATTGGCAGGCGACGCATAAGCAGTCAGTCTGTGGTGCTTTTTCGCCTTTCTATCTTTAGATACAAGCCTGTGGCTTCTCCATGCATGACCCATTTTGACTTTTCCCTTGGCAGTCAGCTTAAATCTCTTCTTTGACGCACTGTGAGTTTTTAACTTTGGCATATCATTTTCCTCCTATACTCTATGCAAATATAAACTTACAAAAGGCATTTAAAATTTACAGCATCCACTAATTTTATATTAATTGCTTTAAGCAATAAGCTCCTACTGTTTGGGGTTAAGTATCATAATCATGCTTCTGCCCTCAAGCTTGGGTCTTCTCTCAACAATGCCGACTTCCTTTACCTCCTCGGCAAACTTTTCCAGTACAACCTGTCCTAAGGAGGTATAATTCATTTCCCTCCCCCTGAACTTTACGCTTACCTTAACCTTATCCCCATCCTTCAGAAACTTATACGCGTTTTTGACCTTAAATTCAAGATCATGCTCTTCAATTCCCGGAGATATCCTTACTTCCTTCATATTGATAATTTTCTGATTTTTCCTTGCCTCCTTCTCTTTCTTTGCAAGCTCAAACATGTATTTGCCATAATCCATTATCTTGCAAACGGGAGGATTTCCCTGAGGCGCAATTTTAACCAGATCAAGATTTTTTGAATTTGCCATCTTCTGAGCCTCTTTAGAAGATATAACACCTATCATACTGCCGTCAGAGTCAATCAGCCTTATTTCCTTATCCCTAATTTCCTCATTAATCATTAAATCATTTTTGCTAATAACAGAACACCTCCGAGTTAATCTAGCACCCCTGTAACAAAATTATTATCCGGCATACAGGGAACTTAAACACCTGCCGCCTTAAAGCTTTTAACAGCCCGCCGGAAGGCTGCCGTATTAAAAAGCATCGGCACGTTAATATAAGCAACAAAATAAAAAAGTGGATTGAAGAACCAATCCACTTGAAATAATATCCATAAGCATACACAAATTCGCTTAATAAGCCTATTATTAACCTTACAAATCTAATCCGCAAGGTGAGAAGTGGATAACTCCTTCTTTACACGCTAGTACAGTCTAGCACAAATAAACACTTCTGTCAATGAATTTTTTAAAGTGTATTATAAAATTTTTGTACTCAGCTTTCTTCCTCCCACAAGGTGGTAATGAATATGAAACACTGTCTGTCCTCCGTCCTCCCCGCAATTATTTATAAGACGGTACCCGCTTTCCGCTATTCCCAGCTTTTGTGCAATCTTTTTAGCAGCCATATGTATATCTACAATATAGCCCGCACTGCCGGAATCGACATCATTCAGATCCTTTATATGCTCCTTTGGAACAATCAAAACATGAACGGGAGCCTCGGGGTTTATGTCCTTAAACGCCATAACCCTGTCGTCCTCATATACCACGGTGGACGGCAGCTCTCTGTTTATGATCTTGCAGAATATGCAATCATCCATACTATTTCACCTGACCCTCTATTATTTTTAAGGCGGTCTGAAGCGCCTCATTTATTTTTGAAATATCCTTGCCTCCCGCCTGAGCCATGTCCGGGCGTCCTCCGCCTCCGCCTCCGGCAACCCGTGCGGCCTCTCTGACAATATTGCCAGAATGAATACCCCTTGCCACGGCATCCTTTGTTGCCGACACAATAAAGCTTACCTTGTCACCATAGCCCGACGCAAGCACTATAACTCCCGACACAAGCTTTTCCTTGAGCATATCCCCCGTGTTTCTGAGCGCCTCCATGTCGAACTGGTCAAAGCGGGCGGTTATGACGCTTATGCCTTTAACATCCACGGCCTTTGACAGCACCTCGTCTATCGAGCCGCTTACCAGCTTGCTTCTTAACCTCTCAATTTCCTTTTGTGAGCTTTTAAGCTCCGCAGACAGGGCATCAAGCTTCTTCAAGCCGTCCTGAGGGCTGGACTTAAGAGCCGCCGCCATTTCGTCGAGCATTTTTTCCCTCTGCCTGTAGTAATCTACGGCGGTAAGCCCGGTGATGGCCTCAATTCTCCTTACTCCCGCTGCCACGCCGCTTTCCCCCAGTATCTTGACAAGGCCTGCCTGTGCGGTGCCCTCTATATGCGTACCCCCGCAAAGCTCGGTGCTGTAGCTGTCAACGCTTACTACCCGTACTATGTCTCCGTATTTTTCACCGAATAATGCCATAGCCCCTGACTTTCTAGCCTCATCAATGGGCATTTCATTTATCTCCACAGCCAGATTATCCATTATTACATCGTTTACTTCCTTCTCTATCCTCTCCAGCTCCTCGCGTGAAACGGGAGAAAAATGGGTGAAGTCAAACCTCAGCCTCTCAGGCCCCACAAGTGAGCCCGCCTGAGAAACATGGTCCCCCAATACATTTTTCAAAGCCCTTTGAAGCAGATGAGTGGCGGTATGGTTTCTTGCTGTTGCAAGCCTTCTTTTTTTATCAATTGATGCCTTTACGGTACAGCCCTTTTCAATAAGACCCTTCTCTACCACGCCCATATGCAGGTATTTTCCGTCTGCGGTCTTTTTACAGTCCCAAACCCTTATAAGCCCGCGCTCAGCTTCTATATATCCCGTGTCTCCCACCTGTCCTCCGCTTTCTCCATAGAATGGTGTCCTATCCAGCACAACGGTTATTTCGTCTTGCTCCTGAGCATTTCCGGCTTCCTCTCCATCCCTTACGATAAACTCTATCCGGGCATGGCATTCGCTTTGGCGGTATCCCACAAATTCGGTGGTTATGCTTTTATCCAGTTTGGAATAAATATTGTCTCCCCAGGCAGCCGCTCCTTTTGTTTTCAGCGCGTCTCTTGCCTTCTGCTTCTGTATGCTCATTTCGTTCTTAAAGCCTTCCTCGTCAACCTCAAGACCGTTTTCAAAGGCGATTTCACGGGTAAGATCAAGGGGAAACCCATAGGTGTCGTGGAGCTTAAACACTATGCCTCCCTCAATTTTATCTATGCCGCCGGATTTTGCCTGCGCGATAAAATCATTGAGTATTGTAAGCCCCTGATCAATTGTTATATCAAATTTCTCCTCTTCAATTCCAATAACCTTGCGGATATATTCAGCCTTTTCCTCTAATTCGGGATATGCCTGCTTCGACTCGTTTATTACAACCATTGCAACGTCATGCAGAAACGGCTTTTTAATTCCCAGAAGCTTGCCATGCCTTGCAGCCCTTCTGAGAAGCCTCCTAAGCACATACCCTCTGCCCTCGTTTGAAGGAATTACGCCGTCGCATACCATCATGGTTGTGCTTCTTATGTGATCTGTAATAACCCTTATGGAGATATCCTCCTTCTCGGATTTCTTATACTCCACACCTGCTGTTTTACATATATGCATAAGAATATTTTTAACAGTGTCCACCTCAAAAAGGTTGTCCACTCCCTGCATAATACAGGCCAGCCTTTCAAGGCCCATTCCGGTATCAATATTCGGGCTTGCAAGCCTTGTATAATTGCCCTCCTCGTCCCGATTGAACTGGGTAAATACGTTATTCCAGAACTCCACATACCTGTCGCAATCGCAGCCCACCTTGCAGTCGGGACTTCCGCAGCCCGCCTCCGGCCCCCTGTCGAAGTATATTTCAGAGCATGGCCCGCACGGGCCCGTGCCGTGCTCCCAGAAATTATCGGCCTTCCCCATCCTGACAATTTTTTCAGCCGGAACACCCACGTCCTTATTCCATATTTCAAAGGCTTCCTCGTCGTCCTGATAAATGGTTATCCAAAGCTTATCCAAGGGCATTTGCAAATCCTGCGTCACAAACTCCCAGGCCCAGGGTATTGCCTCTTTTTTAAAATAATCTCCGAAAGAGAAATTGCCCAGCATTTCAAAAAAAGTACCGTGCCTTGAGGTCTTCCCGACATTTTCAATGTCAGGCGTTCTTATACACTTCTGGCATGTGGTAATCCTTTTTCTCGGCGGATGCTGCTCTCCCGTAAAATATGGCTTTAAAGGCGCCATTCCTGAATTTATCAGCAAAAGGCTGGGATCGTTCTGAGGCACCAGAGGAAAGCTGGGAAGGCGAAGATGCCCTTTTCCCTCAAAAAATTTCAAATAACGTTCCCTTAATTGGTTTAACCCTAGTTTTTCCATATTATTCTCTCCTCATTTATCTTTATGTTCTATAAATTACTGTAAATATATAAAAACTCCCGCCCTTAAAACCCGGAAACGAGAGTATTTCACGCAGCACCACCTTTATTGCCTGCAATAAAGGCATTAAAGCATATTTATTCAAAGGGGGTGAATGACCCACAGCTTAAGGGGTTGCTCTATAGCAATAAAATTATATAAAAGTATGTGGTAAGTGTCAAGAATGATCGCGCGGGGAAAAGTGATTATCTTGAGATATATAGTATATATGTAATTATACAATTGCTTCTATACTCCTTTTTATTATTACCTTTATAACCGCGGCAACAGGTACTGCAAACAGCATACCGACTATTCCGAAGAACTGTGCCCCTGCCAGAACGGCGGCTATGGTGCTGACGGGGTGAAGCCCCAGCCTTCCTTCGATTATTTTTGGTGAAATAAAGGAATTGTCTATCTGCTGTATTATTGTAAACACCACGGCAGTCCAAAGGGCCTTGGCAGGCGATTCCATAAAGGCTATCGCAACAGCGGGAACAGCCCCTATAAAAGGCCCGAAGTATGGGATTATGTTTGCAAGCCCCCCTATAAAGCCCAGTACCACCGCGTATTTTACATTAACTATCAATAGCCCTATCGTTTCAAGGACTCCTATTATAACGGCAACCAGAAGCTGTCCCTGTATAAAGCCGGCAAGAATAACGTTTATCTCTCTGGCGGTATCCACCATTCCGTTTCTCCACCTTCTAGGCAGCAGCGATAACGCGCCCTCCTTAAACGCCTCGGCATCCTTTATAAAATAGTATGCTATTACCATGGACAAAATCACATCCAAAAATATTCCCACCGTCTCTACAAAGCCGGCAAGAAAGTCTTTTAATTTGTCGGCAACATAATTCTGAGCCATCAGAACGCTGTTTTGCACCTCACTGAATATGGCGCTCTTAATGTCCTCCGGCCATCCGCTCGAGATGATGAAGGAAGACACACTGTTGAACAGGCTGCGGTAGCCCTCTGTTATTTCGGGTATGGTTCCCATAAGATCCTTTATGTTTTTTATAAGCTCCGGCATTATAAAAATAACCGTGGTTATTGCAGCAAGCATAAACAACAGGTATATGAAAATAATGGCGGCGGATCTGGGGATTTTTTTACGCTCCATAGCTCCGGCAACAGGGCTTACCAGATAGGCTATTACTATTGCCATTATAAATGGGGTAAGTATCTTTCCCAGCTCTTTTTTAAAGGTATAAAAAAACAGTATAAGGGCAGAAAGCAAAAGTACTGTTATTATTGCCAATGCAACCCTTTTCTTTGTAGACATATAAAAGCTTCCTTTATCCAATTATCCAATTTATAATAGGGCCCATTTATGCAGGTTATATATATCAGGTTAAAAAGGGCCGGATATATATCCGGCCCTTTTTAAAGCTGGAGCCTTTCGTTATCTGAATAAGCCAACCATGTCCCCGACAATGGAGCCGGATTTCCTTAGCATATTTCTCCCGTTTTTTATAAGCCTTTTTCTGTTTCTTCCGCTCATCATGTCATTATTCATAAGCATACTGACCGATGCTCCTATCAGGCTTCCTATTACAACTCCCCTTGTAAAGCCGCTTCTCAATATAATCACTCCCTTCTGCTTTTATTTTAAAAAAACGCCTCAGTCCCCCTCCTGTTTGGGTCATTTCCTCTACTGCCTCTTTCTCTACTATTATGTTCTCTTCACTGAATTCTACTTTTCCAAATAAGGGAAGCAGACTTCTTCCCTTCATAATATCCTGCAAAAGCCCGTCGGATATCTCCAGACCCTCTACAACCCCCGTCTTGCAGTCAAATACTATATCCTTAACCACTCCTAAGTCGCTGCCCCTTTTTGAGTATACCTTAAGGCCCCTTATTTCTCCCTTTTCCTTAAGTTCCTCATTATTTTCCGACCTATGCATTTTCCTTATGGAGGCACCATTTTCTATTATCAACGCATCCCTTCCGACATTTAATACATCCTTCAGAAATATAATGCGCTTATAAATTTCGCAGCCCTTTCTCTCCAGCATAAAGCCTTTTATTTCCTTCTTTTTGGGACAGAAAATGACATCCTTTACCAAACCCAGCTTTTTGCCCGTGTCCGCGCTAATTACAGGCAATCCAACTACCTCGCTGTACCTTTCCATATATTTATGTCTCCGTCGCTTTTGTTATAAAATTGTTAATTTTAATAATGTGTTATTAGTATTTCTTCATATGCCCTAAAAAATTCAGCTTAATAGCGTGGATAAAATTGTCAAATTGTTTGACTAAAATCATGTATTAATATAAAATTTAACGTAGTCAAAATATATTTAGCAATAAAGATTTTATATGGACGTTATAGTTTTTTTGTGAGGTGTATACAAATGGATAAAGCAATTTATGAAGGCTTTAAGTCTTTAGGCATACAAATACCCGAGCTTCTTCTGCCCGCAAAGGGCATTGATATGGAAAAATGGTCTGTTGTGGCCTGCGATCAGTATACCTCCCAGCCGGAGTACTGGCAGGAGACGGCTTCTTATATAGCAGACAGCCCCTCTACTCTAAGTCTCATTTTTCCCGAGGTGTACCTTGAGGATAGCGGAGGCGATCAGAGAATTGAAAGCATAAATGCTTCAATGAAAAGCTTTGTGGAAGTCGGCATACTTGCCCCTCAGAAACCGGGCTTTATTTATGTGGACAGAAAAACCTGCTGCACCGGCTCCAGAAAAGGGCTTATGCTGGCTGTAGATCTTGAAAGGTATGACTATAGAAAGGGCTCCCAGTCCCTTATAAGGGCTACGGAGGGTACTGTAATAGAAAGACTGCCCCCAAGGATAAAGGTGAGGGAAAATGCCTCTCTTGAGCTTCCCCACATAATGCTTCTTATTGACGACCCCGCAAAAACAGTAATTGAGCCTCTGGCAGACCATGTGCAAAGCATGGAAAAGCTGTATGATTTTGAGCTTATGATGGGAGGGGGCCATATTTCAGGATATAGGGCCGACAGCCCGAAGCTTGTGGCGGAAATACTGGATGCCTTGAAAAAGCTGGCATGTCCCCAAGCCTTCGCCAAGAAATATAACGTAAGCGATGATAAGGGGGTTCTGCTTTTTGCGGTGGGAGACGGAAACCATTCCCTTGCAACCGCCAAGGAATGCTGGGAACGCATAAAGGCGTCGCTGTCATCTGAGGAGCAGGAAAATCATCCGTCAAGATACGCGCTTGTGGAGCTTGTAAACGTTCATGACGACGGCCTTGTATTCGAGCCTATACACAGGGTTGTTTTCAATGTTGAGCCCGGCAGGCTGCTGGACTCCATGGTGGAGCATATGGGAGACTGCTGTGCTTCATACAGGTATTTCGATTCAAAGGAGCAACTTGACCGTTACCTGTCGGAGCTTCCGCCTTCCGGCACAGGGCATACACTTCCTTTCGTCAGCTCCAAGGGCTGGGGCGCAGTTACCGTTGACAACCCCAGATGCAATCTTGAGGTAGGTACATTGCAAGACTTCCTTGATGAGCTGTCCAACAGGGATGAGAACGTGAAAACAGACTACATCCATGGCGAGGACGTTGTAGACTCATTAGGCAGTCAGGAGGGGAATATGGGCTTTTACCTGCCTCCAATGGATAAAAATGATCTGTTTAAAACAGTTATATTGGACGGGGTGCTCCCCAGAAAGACCTTTTCGATGGGGGAGGCCAGCGAAAAAAGGTTCTATCTGGAGTGCAGAAAAATTAAACCTTAGATTTTAATATGATTATGCCAAATCATTTTCATTCTATCATAGAAATCGTAAGGGCGGACATCAAGGCAGACACATAGGTCTGCCCCTACCTTAAGGTTACCCGGTAAATCTTAATATCTGTATTTTGAGAGACAACATTATATATCAATTGGCCCGAAGAAAAGCTGTTGGGCGTTACACCGCTTTTCTGAACCTTTCCTCCTACTCTCGCCTCAGCTCCGGGGGACAGTGCAAATGTCGCAATCAAGCCCGTCGTATCGGTCTCTGAAGGGACCGATATGCTTATTTCCCCCAGAGCCTTTGAGCTGTCAATTTTACCCACTGCCGTACTGGCGAGGAAAGGGTTTTTGTCCTTCTCAAACATATACATGCTGAAATGGGTTTCATCGGAAACCCTCTGGAATTCTATTACCTTTCCCGGAGCATCCTCCCGGATATCGGTCGCCTCAATACTATCTATATTCAGGCAGATTACCGATGCCTTTATGTTATAGGACTGTTTTCCTATCAAGCCCTTAATGTCAAAATTAAGTGTGTTTGTGTTGCTGCCGTCCCCATCCTCATCGGGATAAAACCCGGAACCGCCGAAATCTATTCTGTCGTTCACACCTCCCAGCACATTAACCTCATTGCCGTTCTGAAGCCTGTGTACCACCGCATCCGAACGTATTATTATATATTCCCTTTCATAGTTGTAGCTTGCCGGCTCCGAAGCCAAAACTTTAACTGAGACGGCACTCCTTAAATTGCTTGTAATAAACTCCGAAAAGACCGTTACATCCTGCTGCACGTTGGACTGCTTTGATCCGGCATTATAGGTTCCGGCGCTCTGGCTGTAAATTCCAAAGCCTAAAGCAAGCACAAGCCCCATAAGCACCAGCACAACCATCAATTCCACAAGAGAAACTCCCTTATTGCTTCTTAACATTGCATTCCTCCAATATCATCCTCTTAATATGGTACAAATGTAGAAACATCAAACCTTTGTCCGTTTACCTCTGCGTTTTTTTTAATTATCTCTCCCTCGGAGCGTATTGTTACAGAGGGGCTTCCCGGAAAGGTTATTGTCATATCATGCTCCTCCCCCGCCTCACCCTCTGCCACCGCCCTCTCTATCTTCTCCTGAGCTTCAAATACCGCCCTGCTTTTATATCCCGTACCAAAAATTGCGGAATAGGAGCCTGCAAAAAGAGCTGTAAACGCCGCTATTGTGATTGACAGTATAAATATGCATACTATGACTTCTATGAATGTAAAGCCTTTATTATTTGTTCTGAAGGTTTTAAATTTTTTCAATATGCTCCCTCCTCTATCTTCTCCACAGCCCCTTTTTATACTTAATATCCTCCTGTGTTACTCCGAAGTTTACATCAGACTCCGTTGTCCCGTCTCCGCTGCTGTATTTTATAACGGCCCCCGTTGCCTCGGTATTGTCAATTATGCGGGCAATCATTGAGCCTTCAAAGTATTCTATAGACTTTAGCAGTATAGATGCCTCAGGCCCATATATACATCCCTTAAAGCTCATCTTTTTTCCCGACGATCCGTCTCCCGACGGCTGCAGCTTGCCTCTGTCTATATAAAGTATAAGATGGTTGGGTGCTACATCCTCATAATCATCATCCTCCTCATCGTCGGCTTTGCAATTTATATTCCCCGTGGCAAACAGATTTTGCACAAACAGGTTTACTTTTCTGCCGGTAGGGTCACCTGTAATTACAATTCTTCCGTCCACCGTCAATATAGCGGAAACCGATATGTTTACATCCCCCTCGGACAAATCAATCTCCAGAATACCTCCCTCCTCAACAGTAAGCCATTTGAATTCCTTTTCCCCTTCCGATGCGGATATTATATATCGATCGCCTTCTTTTATTGTATAATCCAGATTAGAGCTGCTATTGGGGAATTCAAGCCTTGATGTGAATGTGGCGGTTGAGCCTGCCATCGCATCATAGGATTCATCGAAGCCATCGTAGTCAAATTCATTGCCGTAGTAGATATTTGCATTGGTTTCAATGTCGCCGAGTATATCCACTTTCTCTCTGAAATAAAGATCCTCTTTTGCAAACAGGGCATTTTTAAAGGCACTCCTTACCTCCAGCTTCTTAACCAACGTCAATATTGCCCTGTCCGATACGTCGTCCACCGTGCCGGTTGAGGTAATTACTACTTCCCCTGAGGGCTCCTCCCGTACCCTTACGCTGAAGCTGCCCTTTTCCAGAGGAATACTGTCCGACTGCCTGTCTTCTCCCTCTCCCTCAACCATTGACGTATCCCTTGTCTTTATAATGTAGTCCGACACCGCCTCACAGCCCGATCTTGCTATATAGTACGCCTGAGTCCTTTTAACCTGCCTGTCTGCGCGCATCACATCATTTACGCTGTAAAACCACAGAGTCGTCCCCAGAAAGGTAAGCACCATAACCACCATTAAGGTAACAATCATCGCCGAACCCCTCTGGCTGCTTTTTAAATTCACTGTCATAAGCATCTCCCCTCCTTCCTTCAAGTGCTTACATCCCATATACTCGCTTTATACTATAACCCTCACTATTTCCTCCATAGAGGTAATTCCCTGCTTAACCTTTTTATACGCGTCCTGCCTTAACGTTACCATTCCCTCGTCTATTGCCTTCAGTTCTATATCCCTTGCAGAGGATCTGTTAAGTATCATTTTCTGTATTTCCTCCGTAACCACAAGCAGCTCATATATAGCCTTCCTGCCTCTATACCCCGTATTATTACAGTGTATGCATCCGTTAGGGCGAAACAGCGTCACACTCTCCTGCCCATGCTCTGAAGGAAAGTCCGGGGCATTTGCAATAAGCTCTCCGCGGGAAATGTCATAGCTCGTTTTGCACTCCTTGCACAGCACCCTCACCAGCCTCTGAGCAATAATTCCCACAAGAGACGATGCGGTGAGATAGGGCTCAACCCCCATGTCGGCAAGCCTTGTTACGGCACCCGACGAATTGTTTGTGTGGAGGGTGGAAAGCACAAAATGCCCTGTAAGAGCCGATTCAACAGCAATTCGGGCAGTCTCGCGGTCACGTATCTCTCCCACCATTATTATATCGGGGTCATTCCTAAGTATTGACCTTAAGCCCGAAGCGAAGGTCATTCCCGCCCTTGAGCTTGCCTGCACCTGATTTATCCCGTCCATTCGCCTCTCAATAGGGTCCTCGAGAGTAATTATATTTTTATCGGGTGAGTTGAGCTTGGCAAGCGTTGCGTAAAGCGTGGTGCTCTTACCGCTTCCCGTAGGCCCCGTAATCAGAACAAAGCCATATGGAAGCCTCATAATATCGTTGTATTTTTTAAGCTGCATATCAGGAAAGCCCAGCTCGGAAAGGGTTATAAGCCTGTCGCTGCGGTTGAGCAGGCGAAGCGTCAGCTTCTCTCCGTAGGCTGTGGGAAGGCTTGCCACCCTCACATCTATAGTCTTTCCGTCAATTTTCATAGTGATCCTGCCATCCTGAGGTATTCTCCTCTCTGCAATATCCATACTCGCCATGACCTTTATCCTTGAAACAAGCGATGCGTGGAGCCGGGATGGCTGCTGCATGATTTCGTGCAGCACCCCATCAATCCTGAAGCGGACCATAAGCTTTTTTTCATGCGGCTCAATATGCACATCGCTGGCCCCCGCCTTTACAGATTGGTTAAAAATCTGATTTGCAAGCTGAACAGCAGGCTTTTCGGAGGCGGCGTCGGCCATGTCCTGATCGGCATCCTCCTCTTCCGCTGCCGCCTCCTCGCTCTCTATAATGCTTCCCGAGGTAACGAACTGATTTATGGCTGCTCTAAGCTCACTGTCCGCCACAATAGCGGGCTGTATGTCATAGCCTGTAATAAGCCTTAAATCGTCAACAGCTATGATATCCGAAGGATTAAGCATCGCAACCAGCAGCTTGTTTTTTTCAAAGCCAATAGGCATGGCGTTGTACCTGTTTGCAATTTCAGGGGTTATAAGGTTGGCCGCCGTCATATCTATAGGGCTCTCCCTTAACGAAACGAAGGTTGCCCCGGTTTTTCTTGCCATTATCCTTGCAATATCGTCCTCAGTGCAGTAGCCCATCTGGACAAGCGCCTGCCCAAGCAGGCCCTTTCCGTCCTTTTTGCTGTTTTCCTCCTGAAGCACCAGTGCCTCTTCAAGCTGCCTCTCCGTTATTATTCCGTTTTCAACAAGCTTGCTTCCCAAGTAATTCCTTGTGTTTTTCATCACAGCATTACTTCTCCCGTTAATCTTTATTTACGGCACAAAGCATTCATCATTATGCTATAGATAACGAATCGCCTCTATTTTGATATAAAAAATGCCTTTGCGGATATTTCTATAGCCAGCGCGGAAGAGTCGGTACCGGCATTTACACTTACTTCCCCCACGGTAAACAGCCTCTTCGCCGTATTTAAATCCTCAAGCAGCGTCTGCATACCGGCGTAGCCTCCCGTAAAAAAAAGCTTCAGAGGCATTTCGGTATACCCCGTCTTAGGCACCCTCTGATCGAAGGTTATTTTCTGAAGCCTGACATTTGCCCGGCTTGCCATCCTCTCAATACGCTCAATAATGTCATTTTCTTCAGGACCTTCCGGCAAAAGCCCTTCAACAAATTCAGCCTTCCTTTGAAGCTCAGACTGGGAGGATTTAATGGCGGTTAAATTTTCTATTTGAGTCCTGTTACCGTCTATTTGCGCGGCTTGAGCATTTATCATTTCATTTAAAGCATTGTGGTGCTTAAGCTGGTTATAAATGACAAGCCCCATAAACACCACAACCACCGCAAGTATAGCGACAGGCAATATTATGCTTCCTGAGCTCTCTTTAGATCTCACCTCTCAAATTCCTCCTCCGCAGGCAAGCTCCACTTCTGTACCCTTGATACCGCCGCACTTATTTCAAACTGCACACTCCTGCCGGAGCCCGAGCCCTGGCTGGCCGAAAGGCTGCAGCTTATGTCAGCGAGCCCCTTTATCCCTTTAAGCTGCCGGATCCACTCCGCAACGCCGTTATAGTCCCTCGCATAACCCTTTAGCTCTACTTTTGCCGCTTTTCCGTCATACGTGCAGGCTATGCCGCCCAGCCAGACATTTTGAGGAATATTTTCGCTTATATCGTTCATTAACCCTCTCCATTCGGGGTTAGAGCCGGCGGCCTCACGCGCCAGCGCCGAAACAGCCTCAATTTTATTGTATGCTTCAAGGTAGGGCTTCAGCTCCTCGACCCTCGATGCAAGCAATGAATTTTCACCCTCAAGGCTCTTAAGCCTTTGCTGGAGCGCGCTATTGCTTATATAAAATGCCACAAAGGCTGACGCAAAAAGCATTGTAAATATAACTCCAATAAGTATGATCGCTGAAATCCCCCTGTACGCCTTGTTATCTTTTTTATATTCGGAGGGCAATATGCTTATGTTTTTCATGGAAATTATCCCTCCAATCCCCTGAGTGCCATACTGATGCTTATTGCATAATCGGAAGCATCAATTTTTTCCATGCCCGCGCACTCCTTTGACACCTGTATGCTGCTCATTGGATTAAGAACCTCAACAGGCATGTCAAAGCTGTTTTTAAGCTTATCCAAAAGGCCTGGAACCTTAAGCCCTCTTCCGCACAGCAGCAGCTTTGCAATGGTTTCGGAGGAGCTTTGAACATAATAATAATTTATAGACGACTGCATCCCCCCCGCTATAACATCTCCCAGCTCATCCAGCTCATGCGGCTCAAGCCTGCTTTTGTCAATTTCAAAGGAACCTGTCCCGCCCCAATTTATGTGCTGCTTTAAAAATTCTGATATGCTGACGGGTATGAGCCGTGCGAGCCTTGGTACCCCTTTTACCGACAAAAGTATGTTTCCCAGCTCATTTCCAAGCTCAACCACCGCAACCCCTCTTTTCAAATCCTCACCCTTAAGCATTCTGAGCAGGGAGAGAGAGGTTACATCTATGTCTAAGGGCGTTATTTCCGCTGACTCAAAGGCTTTTATAAAGCCGCTCAGCATACTCCTTCTTGCCGCCACGAGCAATACCTCAATGGTATTTGATTCCTTGCTTTCCGGCCCCTCCAGCACTATATAATCCAGAACCACGGTGTTTACGGGCATGGGCAGAAAATCCTGCGCCTGAAAGCGTATCAGATTATCCAGCTTGTCTTGCGGCACCCTTGGAAATGTGGCAAACCGCACAAGCACATCCTGATTGGAAACGGATATTATTGCCTCCCTGACTTTGATTCTGCATTTGTCCCATAGCAGTGAAAGAGATTTACCAAGCTTTTCAGGGTCCAGCACGGCACCATCCTTCACACAGCCCTCCGGCAGCTCTAAGGTACCGTATTTTATAAGCCTCGCAGCATCAGGCCTTCCATGAAGCTCTACAGCCCTTGCCTCATACGCGTCTATCTGCAAGCCAACCGCCTTTTTCCCAAACAAGCCCATATAAATGCACCAACCCCTGTAATATTATTAGCCTTGCCGGTTTTTATAACGATACTATCTTCCAACCTCAGTTACAGCCGTAAACATAGGCAGGTACATGGCTATAAGCATAAGTCCTATGATAGATCCCACTATTACAAGCATAATGGGCTCAATAAGGGCGGTAAGCCCCTTGCTCATTGCGGTAACCTCATCCTCATAAAATTCCGCTATTTTTGACAGAAGAGAGGGAAGGGAGCCTGTCTCCTCCCCCACCGCTATCATCTGTATAACCATGGGAGGAAATATCCCGCTTTCCTCAAGCTCACTGCTTATGCTTTTGCCGTCCTGAATCCTGAGGCTTGCATTCTTTACCGCCTTTTCCACCAAAAAGCTTCCCGAGGTGGGGCCCGCGCTTTCAAGCGCCTGCACCACCGGTATTCCTCCCTCCAGCAATGTCGCCAGAGTTCTGCTGAAGCGCGCCATGACCGACTTGTGTATAAGGGGTCCAAACGCCGGAAGCTTGAATTTAATTATGTCCCAGGTTTTTTTACCCATGGGGCTTTTAACATAGTATGTAAATAGCAGTACAACTGCAACAACAGCGCAAATCCATATATACCATCTGCTTCTTAAGGAATTTGACATATGCATAATAATTTCTGTGGGAAGAGGCAGCTTTTTGTCCTCCGGGAAAAAGCCCATGAAAATGGGAACAATAAACACCAGCATCGCCACAAGAATCATTCCCGCAAAGCCCGCCACCATCTTTGGATAAAAGGTTGCGGATTTTATGCTGTCCTTTAACGCCTTATCCTTTTGAAGCTGTTCCGAAAGGTGCGTCAGAGCCATCTCCAGATCCCCTCCCACCTCTCCGGCGTGTATCATTGATATATAAAGAGGAGAAAAGATTTTGGGGTACGAGGACAGAGCCTCTGTAAAGTTCATTCCTCCTTCTACATTTGAGGCTATTTGCTGAAGAGCGTTTTTTAAAAGTGAATTATCCGACTGTCTCCCCAGCGTATGCAAGGCTCTTGTAAGAGGTATTCCCGCACCAATCATCGCCGAAAGCTGGCGGCTGAAAAGAGCAAGCTCAGAAATTTTCACCTTTTTGCCCCAGTCCAATATGCTGTTAAGAGAAGCTTCCCTGTCCTGCTTTAAATCCAGAACGGAATAGCCCATCTTGCGGAGCTGAATGACCGCCGTCTCCTCCTCTACCGCATCTATCCTTCCTGTAATTATATCCCCCGATTTACTCATACACTCATACATAAAGGTAGGCATTTTTTACTCCCTCCACTGTGCTGCCGTCATTGACGAAAAGCCATGGTTTGGCATCATCCTTTCAAGCTCTATCCTGTCCACGCAATACTCCTGTGCAATTTCCTTTGTAATAATCCCTCTCTGGTACAGCTTAACCAGAGCAAGATCCATAGTCTGCATACCTGATGAATGCCCCGTCTGTATGGCGCTGTAAAGCTGGTGCTCCTTTCCGTCCCTTATAAGGCTTCTCACCGCCTGTGAGTCGGTCATGAACTCAACTGCCGCAGCGCGGCCCTTTAAGTCTCTTTTTGGAACAAGCTGCTGTGAAATTACCGCCCTTAGTGAGTTGGCAAGCTGCTGCCTTATCTGATCCCTCTTATGGGATTCAAAAACATCTACAATACGGCTGATTGTAAGCGGCGCGGTTTGAGTGTGAAGCGTTGAAAAGACCAGATGACCTGTCTCGGCAGCCGTAAGCGCTATGGATATGCTTTCCATATCCCTCATCTCTCCTATAAGTATTACATCGGGGTCATGCCTTAGCACATGTCTCAGAGCATTTGAGAAGGAACGGGTATCGCTTCCTATTTCCCTTTGCCTTATGGAAGACATCTTGTGCTTGTGCAGGTACTCTATAGGGTCCTCTATCGTAACTATGTTCATGCTCCTTGTGCTGTTTATCAGGTCTATCATGGCGGCAAGCGTGGTCGACTTTCCGCTTCCCGTAGGCCCTGTAACAAGTATAATGCCTCTTGTGAGATAGCAAAGCTTCTTTATCTCCTCCGGGAGCCCAAGAGAGTCTATATTGGGAACGTTGTAAGGAACAGTTCTGAACACCATTGCAAGACTGCCCCTCTGGCGCATTATATTTCCTCTGAATCTTGATATACCGGGAAGCGAGTACGCAAAATCAAGCTCAAGCTCCCTTCTCAGCTCCTCCTGCTGCTCAGGCCCTATGGCGGAATCCAGAATACACTGCAAATCATCCGGCTTAAGCGCAGGAAAGCCCTGTGCCTCAAGCTCTCCGTTAACCCTTATGGCAGGAGGCGCACCCGCTACCAAATGAAGATCGGAGCCTTTTTTCTCCACTGTCAGCTTGAGCAGGTGATCGAGGCTGACAGGGTACCCCTGATCTCCGCAATTATATAATTTTGTTTCCTCCGACATAAAAGCCGTCCCCCTTTGCAAGCCGTCATTACTCATCCTCCGCCTCACCCTCCGAGGAGCCCTCAGATCCGCCCTCTATCCAGCCGGAAGGTGCTTCAACAGGCTTATCTATGAGATTAATCATGTCCTTTACCTTCTTTATATTTCCCTGTGTCTCCTCAAGCCACAGCACATAATACGAAGAATCGGAATCCCTTGATACATTCCCCGAGGTCTTAAAGGAGGCCCTGGGCACTCCCGTAAGGCTTGACAGCAAATTTGCCCTTAAATTCAGAACCGACGAGCTGCTGCCGTAATCCACGGGAATCTTAAGCTTTGGAGTCCTGTTAAGTATTTTGCCCATTTCGGTATCTATGCCCCACAACGTACTTTTTACGGTGCTTTCCATCGCCCTTGGGCATATGATCAACAGGCTTTTTGATACCTCCTGATTCAGCGCAAGGGTTTTCACCCCCTCCAGACCTACCTGTGCCAGCCCCGCCAGCGCCTGATCCGCCGTGACAAAGGAGAAATCCATTGCGAATATCGACAGATCCCTTCTGTTGGTGTCTATATCCACTCCCGCCACAACGCTGTTCACGGCATCCAGCTCTCCCGCCTTTCCCATTACCCATATCATTCCGGGGTTGGACTGCACCGTAATAAGCTTTACCTCTATCCCAAGCTGCTGTATTATCGGAGCAAGCGCCGACGCACTCATGTATTTAAGGTTTATTCTTGTAAGCGAGTCATACTCCGTCATATTGTAATTGTCCACTATGTCGAGCTGCTGCACGAGGTTTTTAAGATCCGCTATGGCAGCCTCCGCGCCCTGCGCCCAAAACGCCCCGGTATTTGCTTCAAGTGAGATAATGTTGACTGGGATGCCTACCTTTTGAACAATGGGCTCAAGCTTTTCGGGAGTAATATATTTCAGCTTTATCTCAACTATAGAGTCCACAAATACCCTGTTTTCAGGTACATCCAGCATTTCTATAAGCCTGCCCAGCTTGCTGATTTCCTCAGCGGAGCCCTGCGCCCATATTTTTTTCTGATTTGCCTCAGCCCTTATGGTGGTTACCTTAAGCTCCATAT
This sequence comes from Anaerobacterium chartisolvens, assembly GCF_003337415.1. Lineage (GTDB taxonomy): Bacteria > Bacillota > Clostridia > Acetivibrionales > DSM-27016 > Anaerobacterium > Anaerobacterium chartisolvens. Next base: position 26,415 of record NZ_QPJT01000016.1, read on the forward strand.
CCGTAATTAATTGAGCCAGCTCCTTTGCAGATATGTGCGACAGCTCAAAGACAGTCAGAGACACATCATCCTTATTTGCGTTTTCCGGCCTGTCGAGAGCCGTTATTACCTCCCTTACCTTTCCCAGCGTCTGGGGTGCGGCCTGTATCCATATTGCCTTTGGGTTGCCGTCCAGCTTCATTTCCTTTAGCTCTAAGCCAAGCTTTCCAAGCTGCGCCGACAGGGCATCGGCAGTAATATATTTAAGAGAGAACCTCGTTATAACCATCTGGCTGAAGAAGCTTTTTTCCAGCATAGAGGCTTTGCCTATTACAAGGGTGTCACCGTCGCGTATGTATTCCAGCCCGTGCTTTTTAAGCACAAGCTCAAGCATCAGGCCGGGAGACATATCCTCCGCGTGCATGGTAACATTCACAGGCTCGTCAAGGTAGATGATGCTTACCCCCATCCCAATTGCCAGAGAGCTTAAAACATCCCTTATGTCGGCCTCAGCCACATCCATTGTTATTGCGGAGGGCGGAGCGTATGAGCGGCGGGCCGGCTGCTGCTCTCCTCCATCGCTGCCTGTGCTTATAATAAGCTTTTGTCCCGGCTGAAGTATTGTGTCGCTGCTTATTTTATTTTTTTCAAGAACGTCGTTCTTATCCACTCCCAGCCTTTTGGCTATAAGATCGACATTATCCCCTTTTTTAACTTGATATACAAATGAAGAGGAGCCTTCCGAAGCAGCTCCCTCAGAGGCCCTTGCACGATAGGCAGTAAAGCATGGGGCGACACCCGAAAGCAACAGCGCAGGCACCATAAGCAATATCAAAACGGCCTTTGCTACATTTATACCGCATTTAGACACCATTATAACTCTCTCCATTCGTCAGTTTGTGCCGGACTTTGTGATTGAGCCGCTCTTGCTTGCCTTAGTCTCCTCCAGCCTTAAGGAAAGCTCCCTTGAGCCCGACTTAAGCAGAACCTCCTTAGGCTCTATGCTCTCTACCGTCCACCCGCCGCCTATCTCATCGCCTAAGCCTACCACATAGGATATGCTGTCGGCGGTTATAATGGCCTGGCTGTTTCCGTTATTTCCTATGACAGTGCCCTTTAAAAGCATAGGGCCTGAGAAGGGATCTCTTGAAGCCGCGGCGGCTCCCGTATTGTCCTCTGCTTTCTCAGCGGCCCCGGTGCTGTCGCTCCTGCTGGTCTGGGGCAGTATCTCCACGCTTTCTCCTTCGGCGCCTGGTGGCTTGCCGTCTGCTGTCGGCTCCGACATCACAGGCGTGCCTCCCGTACCGGGCAGAGAGGCATATACCGCAATCATAACCACGATAAGCACTGCCAGCACACACAGGCTTACGGCAAGAAATTTGTTTTTCTTTATATACTCCTTAAGCTTGCTCTGCTTCCCCCGGCTTACACCGTAATCCTCCTCCGCCATATTAAAAAAACCGTCCCCTTTCGTTTCTTTATCCCCATACAGGCCAAAAAAAGGCATGGAAAATAAGGGTAGTGCCGCAATTGTCCCTTAAGCTTTAAATATGTTCCTTGTTTTAAATTTGCATGTAGCTTTTGAATTATGTGAAAAGTTTGTCTTTTGTATAGAACAGATTAAACAACAAAGAGAGCAGAACATTTCTCTACTCCCTCTCTATTAAAATCACAAAACATCCTATTCTTCCATAGCCGGTGTAACTGTTATTATCCCAGTTTCACTGTTAAATTCCACCTTATAAGGCTTGCTTTTTTCGACTCCTCCAACTGCATAAGGTGTTTTAGGCCACTGAGCCATATATTTAGTCCAAGTCCCTCCTGCTGTACCATCTGCCCAGCTAGTGAAAACCGGATCAGTATCTTTGTTGCTACAATCCGCAATATAAAGAGATGCCGCCGCCTGTAAACTTCTTACATTAGTATTATGCGCCGACTTTTTTGCGTTATCCGTAGTCACATTGTAAATTGGAACTGCAATTGCCACAAGAATGCCCAGAATCACCACGACCACCATCAGCTCAACCAGTGTAAAGCCCTTGTTGTTATTCCTCAGCTTGCTAAAGAATCCGATCATAATTGATCTCCCCCTATAAATATAGAATATGGTTTTTTAAAATTCCGCAGCCCGTCCTTTTGAATAAGAGGGTGTGAATATTGCCGCGTAAAGAGAATGATTATGTAGACATGTTGCAGGGCATTGGTACAGGCTGCCAGAACCTCTATAATATATATATATTATATACGCTTGCGGAAAATATTACAACAGTTTCCTTAGAATTTTTTAACAAGACTATAACAGGATTATAATACATTATGAAGTAAATTTTACAAAAATCAGCCCCGCCGCATTTGCATAATGCGGCGGGGCTGCCTTGAGGCGGGTGTCGGCAAATTAAGTTACATAATATAGAAGCTCACCCATAAATAATCAGGTCTAAAACTTAAGCATCGACGCCTTTAGCACTCCGTCTATGCCCTTTAACGACTCCAGCACTTCATTGCTTACCTCGACATCAACGCTGACAAAAGACACCGCCTTTTCACCCTTGCGGTTTCTGCTCCACTGCATGGCGGCAATGTTTATGTCGGCTTCCCCCAGCATTGTGCCTATGCGTCCTATTATCCCCGGCTTGTCTATGTTCTGTATGGCTATGACATACGGCGTGGGCTCAAAGTCCAGCTTATAGCCGAAGAAGTCGACAATTCTTATTTCCTCTCTGGCAAATACCGTGCCGGATATGCTCTGCTGCTTTTTCTTGGTATGGAACTTAACGGTTATAAGGTTTGTGTACTTGTCCAGCTCGGAGCTCTTGCTCTCAACAAACAGTATTCCCATGTTTTTGATCATAAGCTCTGCATTTACATAATTGACCTTGTCCTTTGATATAGGCTCGAGAAAGCCCTTCAGAACGGAAAGGGACAAAACCCTTGTCTCCATTTCAGCCAAGTCCCCGCTGTATATAATTTCTATCTTCTGCACCGTTTCCTTTTCCGCCTGATAATAGATTTTGCCCAGCATTTCGGCAAGATCGAGGTAAGGCTTAAGGTCTGAGAGATCCTTTACATTCATCGGAGGCATGTTTACCGCCGCAACCATTTCTCCCTTTAAGGCTCCTGCCACAAGCCTGGTTATTTCGGTGCCGACATTGTAATTGGCCTCCTCGGTTGAAGCACCCAGATGAGGAGTTACAATTACATTCTCGAGCTCTAAAAGGGGATTTGTGTAGCTCTGATTCTCGGGGGCCTTGTCATAGCTTGGCTCCGGGTCCAGCACGTCTATGCCTGCCGCCGCCACATGCCCCTCCTTGAGGGAATCGTAAAGGGCCTTTTCGTTTACCAGACCTCCCCTTGCGGCATTTACAATTCTGACTCCCCTTTTGCACAGCTTAAGCTGCTCCTCTCCTATCATTCCATAGGTTTCCTTTGTTTTGGGTGTGTGAAAGGTTATAAGATCGGACTGTGTCAAAAGCTCCTCGAGAGTCTCGCACTTTTCCACACCAAACTTTTTAAACTTGTCGTCGGTTATATACGGGTCATAGGCTATCACCCTCATATTGCTTCCCTTAAGCTTTGTAGCCACTATCGAGCCTATCCTTCCTAAGCCTATAACTCCCGCTGTTTTCCTGTCAAGCTCATTTCCTATGAAAAGGTTTCTTCTGAAGTCCCTGTTTTTGGCTGCAATGTGTACTCGGGGAAGGTTTCTGAATATTGCATACGCAAGTGCCACCGCAAGCTCTCCCGCCGCCATTATGTTGCTCTCAGGGGTGTTTACAACAATAATCCCCCTGCCTGTGCAGGCATTTACATCAATGTTGTCTATGCCGTTTCCCGCTCTTCCGGCGACCTTAAGATTTGAAGCCTTTGAAATAAGCTCTTCATCTACCTTTGTGACACTTCTTACAATAATAGCGTCATACTCTGGTATAACGTCGAGCAGCTCTTCGCGGCTGAGGCCATATTTCGTGTCAACCTCAAACCCTTTCTGTACAAGGTATTCAATGCCCTCATCGGCAATTCTTTCAGTTACTATAACCTTCATTTTGTTCTACCTCCAATAAATATATATTAAATCAGTTTCTCAATAACCCCTGTCAATTCCTTTATGTCGTCAAGAGACGCATCTGCCATATGGGCAATTCTAAAGGTTATATCCTTTAAAGCCCCATATCCGTTGGATATCACATAGCCCATTTCCCCAAGCTTCTTATTAAGGGCTGATACGTCGATTGCCCTTGTGTTTTTTATAGCCGTCACGGTATCGGACATATACCTCTCGTCGGCAAACAGCTCAAAGCTTTGCCTTGACCAGTCCTGAGTATATCGGGCCATTTCCCTGTGGCGAAGGAACCTGTTCTCCTGCCCCTCCTCCATTATTCTGTCCAGCTGGTAATCGAGAGCAAACATATGTGACAGCGACGGAGTTGAGGGATACTGGTAATCCTTCTTTTTTATATAGTTATACAGATCCAGAAGGTCAAAATAAACTCCCCTGAATTCAACCTGCTTTGCAGCTTCCAGAGCCTTGTCGGATATAGAGCACAGAGACATGCCGGGAGGAAGCCCAAGGCATTTTTGGGTTGAGGTAATGCATATGTCTATCCCAAGCCTGTCTACCTCTATTTTTGTGCCGCCCATGGAGCTTACGGCATCCACGCAGTATACCACCTCAGGGTATTTTTTCATTACGGGGGCTATCTCATGAACGGGATTCATTACTCCCGTGGCTGTCTCATTGTGAGTAATTGTAATGAGATCGTACTTTCCCGTTGCAAGCACCTTGTCCACCATTTCAGGTGTTGTCGCCATGCCCGGCTCGGAAGAAAATTTGTCGGCCTGCACCCCGTTGCACACAGCCATTTTATGCCATCTATCCCCAAAGGCACCTATGGAAAACACCGCCGCCCTCCGTCTAGTACAGGAGCGCACAGCTCCTTCCATCAGACCGCTTCCTGAGGAGGTGGAAAGCAATATCTCATTTTGTGTGTACATAAGTTTTTTCATTTTTTCGGAAATGCTTCTCTGCAGAGCCGAAGCGTCCTTAGTTCTGTGTCCCATCATAGGCGTGGCCATTTTTTCCAGAATGTCGCTTTTGACTTCTACCGGCCCGGGAATAAAAAGTCTTTTATGCATAAACCAATACCTCCCAAAAAAGATAATATAAAATGCCAAACCGTTAAAGATCTGACCACTGTATAAGCACAATAAGACACGATACACAAAAAATTTTGTGCAACGAATCAAACAGCCTTGTACTCTGTCCTTTTGCCTGAGAGATTGAGCGGGCGGTTAAAAGCACCCGTCTTGCCCCTTCGGCTCCATTACTGGTCTCTCCAGAGGTTCGTCCTGATGAGGTCTGTTTTACCTGAGAGTGCAACTCCTTCGGTGTCTTTAATAAAGAACTCTCCCCCATCAATCATCCGAGAATATTCAATTAGATATAATTATAAATATTTAGGGAAATAGTGTCAAGGATTATTTTTTTACATCCTCCTGCCCCGCTCTATGAAATCAGCCTCTGGAATTCCTGGCTGTTTCTTATGCCGTCAAAGGCATTGTTTTTTTTGGCCTCGTTTTTATATGCCCCGTCAAGCTCAATCGCCTTTTTAAGGCTGTCAATGGCTATATCGCTTTTTTTCATAAGTGAGTATACCACAGATATGCCGTAAAACAGGCTGCTGTCGCGCGGCTTTGCTTTCATTGCCGCCTTGTACTCCTCAGCGGCGTGCTCGTACCTTCCCATTTCCACAAGTGTTATTGCCATGTTGTAATGAATGCGGTACTCCTCCGGCTTAATATTAAGCCCTTTTTTATATATTTCAAGGGCCTCCCTGTGCTTTCCCTGCCCAGACAGTATAATTCCCAGATTATTATAGGCATCCATAAAGCCCGGCTTCAGCTCAATCACCCTTCTGAAAGCGGCCGCCGCTTCCTCCGCCCTCAGCCCCTCGTCAAGCACAACCCCCATGTTAAACCAGCTTTCATAGCTGTCAGGCCTGATTTCAAGAGCCTTTTTATACGCTTTTGCCGCGTTTGGCCTGTCTCCAAGCTTGTAGAAGGATATACCCGAGTTATAATAAGCGGAATAATCCCCTGGGTTAAGCTTCAATATCCTTCTGAAGCATTCTATAGCCTCCCTGTGCCTTCCTGCCATTGCCAATGCATTCCCCAGCAGCTCATAAGCCTCTCCTGAGGAGCCGTCCAGCCTACATGCCTGCTTAAGCTCCCGTATTGCCGCATCATACTGCTTTGAGGCAAGCCTGCGCCTTCCTTTCTCTATGTGGGCGCTCACTCTCCCTGCATTATCATCCATTCCCTTAGTATTAGCACTCATACCTTTAGTATTGGCACTCATACCTTTAGCACGAGAAATTATTCCTCTGATATGAGAAATTATTCCCCCGATATAAGCGCCTATGCCTTCGGCATGAGAAGCCGCCCGGCCGACCTTCGCCTTTGATTTCTTTTGCGCGTCTTCTTTTCCGGCAGGCCTTATCAGAGAAACGTAAACGCCCTGCTCCCTTAGTCTTTTTACTGCGGTATAATGATCGCTAAAAAGGAATGCTCCGGGAATGACTATGCCGAGGCAAATATACAAAGCCTCCACACTTGTGCTGGTAATAATATTGACATTATTAAAGAAATTGAAAAGCGCGACGGTCATAGATACAATTTGAAGACAAAAAACCAACAGTGTAAGTATTTCTTTTCTCCAAAACAGGCGGCGGGCCATATAAGCAAGAAACAATATCTTTAGTATTATAGTAAAACCCACAATAATTGACATATAATACCCCCTATATTTAATTCCAGACTCCTAAAGCCAAAAATGCTACTCTCCCTGCTTCATCTGCATTTCCTGCCACTGAAGTCTGGTAATCAGCACCTGACGCGGCTTGCTTCCTTCGAAGCGTCCCACAATTCCCCTCTCCTCCATCTGATCCACTATTCTTGCCGCTCTTGCATAGCCTACCTTGAATTTTCTCTGAATCATTGAAACGGATGCCTGCCCCCCTTCAACCACAAGCTCTATTGCCTGAGGAAGCAGCTCGTCGTTATCACTGTTTTTTTTCTCCTCCTCACCGCCGCCTTCACTGTTTATCTCTTCTATAATGCTTTCATTATATTCAGCCTCTCCCGTGGCTTTTATATGCCGTACAATGCCTTCCACTTCCTTTTCGGACACGAAAGCTCCCTTAACCCTTATAGGCTTTGGCTGGCCTATGGGATAGAACAGCATGTCGCCCTTTCCCAAAAGCTTTTCGGCCCCCGCCATATCCAAAATTGTCCGAGAGTCCACCTGAGATGTTACGGCAAAGGATATTCTGGAGGGGATGTTTGCTTTTATTATCCCTGTAATTACATCCACAGAGGGCCTCTGCGTGGCAATGACAAGATGCATTCCCGCAGCTCTGGCCATTTGGGCAAGCCTGCATATTGCATCCTCAACATCGTTGGGAGCTACCATCATGAGGTCGGCCAGCTCATCTATAATTATAACTATCTGAGGAAGCGTCCCCTGTTCTCCCGCTTCCTTCTGAATTTCATTGTAACCCTTTAAATCCCTGACCCCCTTTTCGGCAAACAGCTTATACCTGTTTACCATTTCCTGAACTGCCCAGTTCAAGGCACCTGCAGCCTTCTTGGGATCGGTGACAACAGGAATCAGCAAATGGGGTATGCCGTTATATACGCCCAGTTCCACAACCTTGGGATCTATCATAAGGAGCTTTATCTCCTCCGGCGAGGCTTTATAAATGAGGCTTATTATAAGGCTGTTTATACATACGCTCTTTCCAGCGCCGGTGGCTCCGGCTATGAGCATATGGGGCATTTTTGCTATATCGGCCACCACTATTTCACCCGAAATGTCTTTTCCTACCGCAAAAGCAAGCTTTGAGGGAAATTCAGCAAACTCCGCACAGTCTATAACCTCTCTTAAAAACACGGCCGACATATCCTTGTTTGGCACCTCTATCCCCACTGCGGCCTTTCCGGGTATGGGTGCCTCTATCCTCACTCCCGAGGCCGCCAGGTTTAAGGATATATCGTCGGATAAATTTACAATTTTGCTCACCTTTATTCCGGGACTGGGCTGAAGCTCATAGCGTGTTACCGCAGGGCCCCTGCTTACGTTTATAACCCTTGCCTCCACCCCAAAGCTTTTAAGAGTATCCTCAAGCTTTTTGGCTCCCTCTATTGCCGAATTTCTTATTGCTTTAAAATCAGTATCTCCCTGTAAATTCTGATTCAACAGGTCTATGGGAGGATACCTGTAAGCCACCGCCGCACTATCCTTATCGAGGCTTGCCCCGGCCTCTTCACACAAAGGCTCAGGTGTATCCTGCTGTACGACTTTTCCCTCCCCGGGAGGCTGCTTATCGGTATTTTTTATTTTTCCCACCTCAGCCCCGGTGCTTTTTTTAAGATCCTTCATTATAAACTCTATGGTCTGAACCTCCTGCACCGCGGCAGCCTCCGGCACACCGGCAGCAATGCTGCCTGTCTTTTCCTGAGATTCTCTGGAGGTCTTTTCTATATCAAAATCTATAACATTGGACTCAGCCTTAATTTGAGGCCTTAAATCCTTATCTGTTTTCTTCTTTTTCAAGCCCTCGGATATAAGCCGCACGAATTTTTTATATCCGGCAACAAATAATCCCCTTATATTTCTTATGAAGTTTGCGATTGATATATTCGTAAGCAGAACAATATCTATTATCGATATTGCAGTAAGTATGATTATTGTCCCCAAAACCTTAAAAAGCATTAGAAAGGGTATGCTTATAATACCTCCTATTACCCCTCCTCCCTCGTAATTAATTCCATTTTTATAAAACTTGATAAGGCTGTCAAACACCGTTAAATTCTCAAAATCACCCTCATCATAAAACCCGGTCTGTATAATAGCCGAAAGCAGCAGCAGAAGCACAGTGCAATAAATACACCTTAAATTAAAGTTTTTGTCCTCTTTTCTCAATATGAGAAAAAACGCATAAACCACCATAAGAGGAGGAACAGCCAATGCCGGCAGCCCCATCATCCCTAAAAAAACAACTCTCAGGGTCTCTCCGAACAGGCCCACCGAATTTCTGTAATAAAAGCCGAAGCCTATAAGAATACCTATAGCTAATATTACAATGCCTATTATTTCATGATTATATTTTTTAAAGCCGCTTTCTTTCCTTCTGTATTTCTTTCTGCCAACCTTTTTAGCCGTCACCTTAAATACCCCCAAAAAAAGCGGAGACCCTTATTCCAGTATGAAACAAAGGTGCCTCCTGACTGTATTGCCTGCAATTCACCGGCCGTCTATACAATATATCACATTTTAATAGTATTTTCCATAGCCAATGCCATTTTTTAACCCCGGCTTAATCCCGCCGATGACAGTTCCGGGCTGCAGACCGGGATTAAGATATGCCTTGGGAGAGGTGCTTATGATTCTGTTTATAACATAGCCCCTGTCGTCAAGAGCCATAGCCTGCACCCTCTCCCCCATATACTCAATTTCTATATACCCCGGCGCATCGCCGCTTTTGTCCTGCATATTTCCCATAACCAGCTCGGTTGGTACTATAGAATACAGCATTACTGCAATTCACCCCCTGTATCATTCTTTAGCTTCCCATTAAGGTATCTGTCCTTTTCTATAAACTCATACAGCTTTTTTAACGCCTCTGCAAGCCCTCCCACATCATCTATCAATTCGTTTTTCACTGCTTCCTCTCCAAAAAGGACGGTTCCCACATCGTTTGCAAGCTCTCCCGTTTTGAGCATAAGCTCTCTGAATCTCTCTCTGGTGACATTTGAATTTTTAGACACAAACTCCACTACCCTTTCCTGCATTTTGTCAAAATACTCATATGTCTGCGGAACACCTATAATCATCCCGTTCAGTCGAAGAGGGTGTATAGTCATGGTAGCTGACGGCGCTATAAACGAGTGGTTGGTGGATACCGCCATCGGGACTCCTATGCTGTGCCCGCCTCCCAATACCAACGAAACGGTGGGCTTTGACATGCTGGCAATCATTTCCGCAATAGCGAGGCCGGCCTCCACGTCTCCTCCCACGGTATTTAAAATAAGCAGCAGCCCTTCTATCTGCGGATCCTGCTCTATGGCAACCAATTGAGGTATTACATGCTCATACTTGGTAGTTTTATTTTGGGGAGGAAGCACCATATGCCCTTCTATCTGCCCTATTACAGTCAGGCAGTGAATATTCCCTTTTGGGTTTAAAACAGTGGACTTCCCGAGCTCCTTTATTTCCTCAATTGACTCTCTGCTCCTAACATCCTCACAGTCCGCTTCCTCAGACAGCTTCCCGAAGCTCACCTTATTTTTATTCTCCAATTCATCACATCCTTAGTATGTAATTATTATGGCTTTACCAGATAATTATTAGTATTTATAATTTGTGATGAAAATATTTGTGCCGTTTAAAAATAAATAGAGGGTGTATTTAATTTAAGTGACGAAAATGTTACCAACGAATATATTTTGTGGTAATATAAATGAAAATGCAAATTTTAACTCCCCTTCTATCTTCCCCTCACATTGAGGGGAAGAAAAAGAAGGGCACTGGAGAAGAAAATGAGAAGAACAACGCAGGCGCATGTAAAGCAGCTAGCGAAAGAAATGAGGAGACATCCTACAAAACCTACATGGACCTTCTTTTCCTTCCCCTCGAAGTGAGGGGAAGATAGATAGGGAGCTTATTAAAAATCTGGATTTGGAATAAAACGCCATAATATATTGGCTCTTTTTAACCATTTTTTTTGGATAATTATGCTGTTATGTGAAAAAGGTGCTTCAATTGTAATCCATATGGCGATTTTCCGAAATGCTGTGTCAGATATATTTTATGCACCCATAAATAGAAAAGAATCTATCTGACTAATCATTGTCTAACAGGTTAATTATTGCCGAACATAATCAAAAACACCCGCCTTGAAAGCAGGTGTTTTTGATATTTAATATGAGTAAGTCGTATAAGCCGGGTTCTGTATTTGATGATCATCTGTCTAGGCAATACATTTCTGTAATGCTCAAGCCACCTACCCGGGACTGGCGGGCCGCCAAAATGTCCCTCTGCGGTGTTGCTCCAGGTGGGGTTTACATAGACCGGCAAGTCGCCATGCCGCTGGTGAGCTCTTACCTCACCTTTCCACCCTTACATACCAGATACTAGAAACTAGAAACTAGAGACTAGAAATGCTTCGAAGCGTTTCTGATATTCTGGTATCTGGTATCTGGTTTCTAGTATCTGGTATGCGGTATCTCTCTGTTGCACTTTCCTTGAAGTCGCCTTCACCGGGAATTACCCGGCACCTTCGCCCTGTGGAGCCCGGACTTTCCTCGTGTGCGGCCTTTCGGCACTGCACCCGCGATCATCTGGCTTACTCAAATTATGTATTCGCTTTTTGTAAAGAATATGCCTTGCAAAATGTTCGACTAACATATTCTACTCTGTTATATCAGCTCTGTCAACTGAATCTTAAAGGATCATTTTCCATATTGCTTGCTAAAATATCAACTTTTGGAAATTTGTTTTTCAGCAGCCCTACAATGCGCGGAACAATAATTCTTTCTGTGGCAAAATGCCCCGCGTCTATCGCACAAAGTCCCATGTCACTGATATCCTGAGCCATGTGGTACTTTATGTCCCCCGTGACAAGCACATCGGCTCCCGAGCGTTTAAAGCTTCTCAAGTCTCCGTCAAAGCTTCCGCAAAAGACGGCCGCCCTTTCAATTTTTTTGTCTGTGTTGCCTATTACCCTGACTGTCTGAATGTTAAGTCCGGCTTTAACCCTGCCGATGAATTCCTCCATGCTCTCAGGCCCAGGCAGAACTCCCGACCTTCCCATGCCGTACTGCCTGCCCTTTATCTCCAAGGGATATATGTCGTATGCCGGCTCCTCATACGGGTGAACCTTAAGCATGGAATCTACAACCCTGCCCAAAACTCTTTCAGTGGCAACCGTCTCAATTTTACACTCGTTGACACTCTCCAGCTTCCCTATGCTTCCTATGTATGGGTTTGTACCCTCAAGGGCTTTAAATGTCCCTATCCCCCTTCCGGTGAAGGAGCAATGGCTGTAGCCTCCAATCCATCCCCCTCCCGCCTCCGACATCGCGGACCTCACGCTGTCGGCATTCTCTTCAGGCACAAATACCGCTATCTTAAACAGCTTCTCATGCCTGTGGCTGTTGAGGTTTTGTATGTTTTGCAGTCCAAGGCTTTCAGCCAGACACTGGTTTACCCCTTCGGAAGCTGCATCCAAATTTGTATGGGCACTGTAAACAGCTATGCCGTTTTTTATGAGCTTATATATAAGCCTGCCCTTGGCATTGTCGGATACAATACTTTTTAAGCCCTTGAATATTAAAGGGTGGTGCGATATTATCATATCCGCTCCAAGGCATACCGCTTCTTCTGCAACCGCTTCCGAAGCGTCAAGACAAATCAGTATTCTTTTCACTCTTTGCTCCCTGCTGCCAAGCATTAATCCTATATTGTCCCAGTCCTCCGCCAGAAATGGCGGCGCTATTTCCTCCATAATATCTATGATTTCACCACATTTAAAGTCCATGTACCATCCCTCCTATGATATTATATTTAATATTTTATCCAATTCCCGGATTCTCTCGTCAAATTTTTGTCTTATTTCAACTCCTTTATCTCCCGCAGCTTGAAGCTCCTTTAAAGCATTTTCAAGCTGGCTCCTTTTTCTTTCAATATATTTTTCAAGAAGGGGATCTCTTTTTGAAATCAGCTTTTCTCCTATGTAATAATAAATTTCATCCAGCTCCCTTTCCTTGCCTGTCCAGCGCGAGCATATAACTCCATAAAGCTTGCTTCCTTCCGCCGCAAGCTCCTCGTCATATATTTCAAAGCCTCTTCCGTACAGCCATTTTCTCACCAGCTCTGCGGCATTCATGGGCTGGAGTATGAGCCAGCTTGCCCTTTTTGCCGTCTCAAAGCCCTTCTCAAGTATATTGTTTATAAGAGTTCCTCCCATTCCCGCTATTACTATAGCATCCGCCTCACCCGGAAATACAGCGTCAAGCCCATAGCCCAGCCTGGCCTCAATAAAAGCTTCAAGCCCAAAAAGCTTTATGTTTTGCTTTGCGGCATTCAAAGGCCCAACACCTATGTCGCAGGCCACAGCCCTTCCGCATCTTCTGTTTTTTACCAGACATACGGGTATGTATGCATGGTCGGTGCCCACATCACAAAGAACCCTGCAATTGGGAACCTTATCTGCTATAAGCTTTAGCCTGCCTTTTATTTCCATATATTTTCCCCTGTTTTTATATTATTTTATATATTATCGTACATAATAATAATATAAATATAACATGCAGGCAAATTAAAATTTTGTATTTAAAATATAAGGAGTGTTTTAATTTGGTTCAAAGCTTCAGAGGGAAGAATATAAAGGATGTTGAGGCGGCTCCCGACACAATAATGCACAATGCCGAGCTCACCACAGAGGGCAGAAATAAAAAATCCTCCGATAAGTCCTTAAGCATGAGCTTTAAATGCTTAAACAGTGAAAATATTGACACCTTCCTAGAAAAAAAGGATAAATAAGCTTTTTTTAGCTTATCTATCCTTTTGGTGGGCCTTCAGGGACTCGAACCCCGGGCCAACCGGTTATGAGCCGGTTGCTCTAACCAACTGAGCTAAAGGCCCCAGTGGCTCCCCAAGTAGGACTCGAACCTACGACCCTGCGGTTAACAGCCGCATGCTCTACCAACTGAGCTATTGAGGAACATCTTCGCCGGCGACATTTTTATCACCGAGCACATACTATATTATACTTACACAGGTACATAAGGTCAATACCTTTTTTTATTTATTTGAAACTTTTTTTAAGATGCTTTAATGAGATGCTGCTCCCTTATGCTTTATGAGCATTTCACGCAGCTTGGCGGCGTGTATTCCCTCATCCTCTGCAAATTTCTTAAATACCGACTTAACCTCTTCATCCTCTATGCGCTTAGAATACATTTCAAAATCCCTCACCATTTCCATTGAGTTTTCCCAAGCTCTTAGCAGTCTGTCATAGGTGGTAAGCTCCACTCCCGCAAAAAGATCCGTCTCATTCGTGCTTATTGTACCGTAATCCATTCAATTGCCTCCTTTTTTTCCATACAATAGAATTTTTATTGCGCCAAATCATGATATTCTCCGCAAATTATTTTTTGTAACGGTATATTTTTTATCCATGTTATATTTTTACTTTTTCAAAAACACCTCATATACTATATAGGACGCGATAAAGATTTTACAAACATAGAGGATATAATTGCTTACAGAAATTTTTAATAGCAACGTAAGACTCTAAGAGTCTTCAAGATGCCTTGCGGGGAAATGTCTCCCGGGTCTGTCATCAGGCACTTTTCTTAGATGTATTCCTTACGGGTCAAAAAAATTTCTTCCATCAAGTTATATCCTCCATGTAAAATCTTTATCTCTACATATACTGATTGCTGCACACTATAAAAAAAAACTCGATTTTTTCGAGTTTTTTTAGTCCAGATAGTCCTTCAGCTTTTTGCTTCTGCTTGGATGCCTTAGCTTTCTTAAGGCCTTTGCTTCAATCTGACGAATCCTTTCCCTCGTCACATTAAACTCCTTGCCAACCTCTTCTAAGGTTCTTGCCCTTCCATCATCCAGTCCGAAGCGAAGCCTGAGCACCTTTTCCTCCCTCGCAGTAAGGGTATCCAGAACATCTATAAGCTGCTCCTTCAGCAAGGTAAATGCCGCAGCCTCGGCAGGCGCAGGCGCATCATCATCGGGTATAAAATCTCCAAGATGGCTGTCCTCCTCCTCACCTATAGGAGTTTCAAGAGATACAGGCTCCTGTGATATTTTCATTATCTCCCGTACCCTCTCCACAGACATGCTCATTTCCTTTGCGATCTCCTCTGGATGAGGCTCCCTTCCCAGCTCCTGAAGAAGCTGTCTCGAAACCCTTATGAGCTTGTTTATTGTTTCAACCATATGCACAGGAATTCTTATGGTTCTGGCCTGATCCGCAATTGCTCTGGTTATGGCCTGCCTTATCCACCATGTCGCATAGGTGCTGAATTTATACCCTTTTCTGTAATCAAATTTTTCAACAGCCTTAATAAGACCTAAGTTTCCTTCCTGAATCAAATCAAGAAACAGCATTCCTCTGCCAACATACCTTTTTGCTATGCTTACCACAAGCCTTAAATTAGCTTCGGCCAATCTTCTTTTCGCTTCCGAATCACCCTTTTCCATTCTCTGTGCCAGATCAATTTCATTGTCGGCAGATAAAAGGGGTACTTTTCCTATTTCCTTAAGATACATCCTTACAGGATCATCTATGCTTATGCCTTCAGGAATAGTGATATTAAGATCATCCTCGGTAATCTGTATGTCTTCCATTTCTGCTTCAATATCGCCAACTACGTCTATTCCCATGTTTTCTACTGTTTCATATATCTTCTCTATTTGCTCCGATTCAAGCTCTACGTCTTCAAAAGCGTCCATTATTTCCTTATAGGTAAGCATACCTTTAGACTTACCCTTTTCAACCAGTTCCTTTAAAATTATCTTTCTGTTATCATTGCCCGATTTCAATCCTTCCCCCTCCTTTCTTGTCCAAGCATCCTCACAAACTCTTTTGTTCCTTTAGCTTTACAGCAAGTGAAATATATTCCGACTTTAATTTTTCAACATCTCCCTTTTGTAAACTATCACTGTTATTCCCCAGCAACAACTGCAGCTCCTTCATTCTCTTCTCTGTTGCATGTAATTTAATGCTTTTTATCTTTTCATACACAGCCTTCTTATAATCTTCACACCTGCTTACCTCACTGACTATTCCGGCAAATTCGCTTGAATACCGGCTATCCAATAAATTCATAAGCTCCGCGGGAGTAACCGCCTTATTTTCATCAAGCCTGTCTACTAACATTTGCGCGATATGTTTATTATATTCATCAGTGAAATCATCAATACATATATCAGCCTTTACCGTCTTGTAAATACTGCTGTCGGCACAAAGGAGCACCAATAACATTCTCTCGTCATATATGGCTTTGGCCTCTCCGGGGTTTTCATTTGTTGCCCCGCTTTTTTTTACCGGACCGGCCGGTCTGCCGGCCAATGCCTTAAAGCCACCTTTAGGCCTAAGCCTCTTATATACTTCAGAATTTAAGGCTTCAGGCGATATATCATACTCTGAAGAGAATTTTTTTACATACATTTCTCTCTCTACCAGATTGTCAACCTTTGCCATTAATTCGGCAGCCTTGTTCAAAAAAACTATTTTTCCTTCTATTTCATCTGTAGCCGTCGTGGCCGTTTGCTTTTTTAAAAGCTTAAGCTTATATTCAATGAGAGAAACAGAACCTTTTAATAAGTCTCTGAAGCCTTCCTCACCGTTCTTTCTGATATACTCGTCGGGGTCTTTTCCCTCGGGAACCTGCAAAACCTTTACATTGCAGCCTATATCATTCAATAAATCCAAACCTCTTAAAGTAGCAGCCTGCCCCGCCATATCGGCATCATAGGCTATTATAATCTCCTCCGCGTACTTTTTAAGTAATCTTCCCTGACTCTCTGTAAGTGCCGTTCCCAGTGAGGCCACGGTATTTATTATTCCATTCTGGTGAAGAGATATAACATCCATATAGCCCTCTACCACAATTAATTGCTTTTCCCCGGAATTTTTAGCCATATTGAGGGCATACAGGTTTTTACTCTTGTTATACACCTTAGTTTCGGGAGAATTCATGTATTTAGGCATTGACGAGTCTATCACTCTTCCTCCGAAGCCTATTATATTTCCCCGTATATCAAATATAGGAAACATTATTCTGCCCCGAAACCTGTCATAGAATCCACCTTTTTTGTTTGTCAGCACCAGACCGCTTTCCGCTATAATCCCTTCGTCAAAACCCGCGGCAGACAAATGCTTGTACAGCATACTCCAATCCTCAGGGGAATATCCAATACCGAACTTTCTTATTATATGTCCGCTTATACTTCTGTTTTTTAAATATTGTCTGGCCTTTTCACCCTCCTTACCGTTTAAACTGCCATAAAAAAATCTGGCAGCCTCGGTGTTTATCTTAATTATTTCCTGTCTTATACGGGCCTTGTTTTTTTCTTCCTCTCCATCTCCGTCAGGCAATTGTATTCTGGCCCTATCCGCTAAAAATTTTACCGCGTTAATAAAGTCGAGATTTTCTATACTCATTATAAAATGAATAACGTTTCCACCTTTTCCGCAACCAAAGCAATAATATATCTGCTTTGAGGGCACCACACTGAAGGAAGGTGTCTTTTCCTTATGAAAGGGACAAAGTCCGAAATAATCCCTTCCTTTCCTTTCAAGCTTAACATACTGCGAAACAACATCTAAAATATCATTGTTTATTCTTACTTCTTCAATTAACTCCTCTGGGTAATTATTATACATTTTATTTCCTTAAATACATATTTCCTTGTCTCACTTTTCCCAACTTGTTATCTTAATATCTGTTCGACATAATTATTAATATTCCTTCTTTTTTATTAAATAATAGTACGAAATTATATTAAACGCGTAATATGTTAAAATAAAAACTCATCTCAAAAATCTTAAGAGATGAGAAAACATTAAATGTATTCTACATAAGCAACCGCTTTCCCTTCTTACCTGAATAAAAAATATTAAGTACTTTTACTCTGTTATTTTCTCTTGTTTTTTACAATTTTATACCTGTACATGAAAATTATACTATATGTATTCATAAGAAATTTACAGTAATACATAGGAGGCAATAAAGATATAGACTATGTATGATTACGGGGTATGCAAAAAGCAGGCTTATATACCCTCCTATCGCTATAGATCCGCCGCACCTTAAAAAAGGTGCCGATAATAGGTTGGTACAAAGCCTGCCTGATTTTTAACGTTGAATAAACTACATTCCAAGCATATCATCAAGTATAAAAGGCAGACCTACAGGGGTAACCGAATTAGTGACTAATTTATCAAGTATGCCTATAGTGCTTTCCTTGCAGCATGAAGGGCGACTCCTTTTCTCTGTATGCCCTATCCGATGTCATCGCGTCATATATATCGGCTACAGCTATTATTTTAGCGAATTCATGTATTTTGTCCGCTTTAAGCCCTACAGGGTAGCCTGTGCCGTCCTCTCTCTCGTGATGCATCAGCACCGCCATGCATATATCCTTGCTGAAGCTTCCGTTACTCTCTAACAGCCTGTAACCGTGTACGGTATGCTTTTTTATCTCCTCATACTCTTCTTCAGTCAGCTCCGACGGCTTACTCAATATATCAGGCAATATTTTAGTCTTGCCAATATCATGCAAAAGCCCCGCCTGCACAACAGCCTTAAGCTTGTCGGGCGGAAGTTTCATCCACTTTCCTATGAGCATACATAGCAGGGAAACATTTATACCATGCGTATAGGTATATTCATCCACGCTTCTGATCTGGTTTATGCACCCTACCACATCTCTGTTTTCGTTTATTCTGCTGATAATGGAATCAGACATGTTATTAATGGACTTTGTGTTTATGTTATTTCCTATGGATATTTCATGAAGTATATTTTTAATTTCATCAACATTTTCATTGTACTGAATATTAAAGCTTTCAGCATCGTTTGACACTATAATATCCTCGGGCTGCTCCATAACTCTGAAGCTATGATGTCCGAGATTGTCCAGCTTTTTTATAATATGGTCGTCAAGTATAGTATTCTCAGCTACTATTACCGCACCATATTCGTTATATATGCTTTCTGCCATCTGCATTCCCGGCATACATTCACTTAAACTCACAAATACTTTTTTCATCTTTCCACCTGCATATTAAAAGAATGCGTAAATATTTATTATACCAATAATTATAACACATTATTTCAAAAAAAGAACATATTATGTAAAAAAATTTTTTTCGTTTCAATACTTGTAAAATTATTCCCATAACCTTGTTTGGTAAACTTTTTGCATTGCCATGCCTAAAGTATTATGTTAACATGAAGTAAATATTTACTTTGATGAAAGGGGATGGGCCTTTGCAGACAAATAAAACTAAGAGCATAGAAAAAATATTTGATGAGCTTTACAAGCTCAGCCCTCTTACAAAAAAAGTAATCAAGCTTGGCACTCATATATCTCTTTTACTTCTGGTTTTTGGAACGCTGCTTATTCTTTTCAACCGTTCCGCCTTTACTTATGATGCGTATTTCCAGCTTATTGCAGTGTCAATTATAAAATCCAGCTTAACGATACTTGCAGAGGTAATTATAGGGGGCTTGATTATTGATTATCTTTTTAAAAAGAAATAGACCAATCTATATATAGGTTGGTCTGCTTTTTGTTAAAAATCTTTTATTTCCCCGTGCCTCTCTTTATTATTTATTTCCATAACACTGTTTTTATCACTTACAAAAATAATTTTAGGCTGGAAATCCCTTGCTTCCTTTGAATCGAACATTCCGTATGAAATAATAATTATTATATCTCCCCGCTGCACCAGTCTGGCCGCCGCTCCGTTTAAGCATATGGTTCCGCTTCCCCTCTCCCCGGGTATTACATAGGTTTCAAACCTGCTTCCGTTATTATTATTTACAATTTGAACCTTTTCATTCCTTAGAATATCTGAAGCATCCATAAGATCCTCATCTATTGTAATGCTGCCTACATAGTTCAAATTTGCCTCTGTAACTGTGGCACGGTGAATCTTGGATTTCATAAGAGTAACAAACATTAAATCACACCTCCACCATTATGTTATCAATAAGTCTGGTGCCTCCGAATTTAACCGCGGCAGCTATAAGAACCTGGCCCTCTATCATGGGTATTTCTTCAAGCCCTGTGGCATCCAAAATTGAAATATAATCTATATCCGCCAGCCTCTCTGCCGAAATGCTTCGGGTCAGGTATTCAATTATATTATGCTTTGAGCGTTCCCCTTTTTGTATCATGTCCCTCGCATTAAAAAGAGAGCGGGATAATACCAGTGCCGCCGCTCTTTGCTCGGCATTCAGATAAACATTTCTGGAGCTCATGGCAAGTCCGTCCTCCTCTCTTATAATAGGACACGTTATAATTCTCACATTCATATTCAAATCCCTTGTCATTTTTTTTATGACTATGGCCTGCTGGGCATCCTTTTGACCGAAGTAAGCATTGTCGGGCTCCACTATATTGAAAAGCTTGGCAACAACGGTAGTAACGCCCCTGAAATGCCCCGGTCTGGACCTGCCGCACAGCTTTTCGGTAACACCTTGAACCTCGACAAAGGTACCGCAGCCTCCGGGGTACATTTCCTCCGCCGAAGGCGCGAATATTACATCCGCCCCCGCTGCCTGAGCCAGCCCGCAGTCCCTTTCAATATCCCTTGGATACGTTCCGAAATCCTCATTCGCGCCAAACTGAATGGGATTTACAAATATGCTGACAACGCTAAAATCATTGCTCTGTGAGCATTTTTCTATTAGTGAAGCATGCCCTTGATGCAAATATCCCATAGTAGGCACCAGACCTATTGTCTTGCCCATGCTTTTCTGCTCTTTTATTAACGCCTTAACATCCTCAATTTTTTCAATTACTCTCATCTGTATTTCTCCTTTAGCTGCACAAGTATTTCATCCTCAACGGTAAAGGAATTGCTTTCATTCGGAAAAAGCTCTTCCTTTACTTCTTTAATATACATTTCTGCCGCCCGGGTTATGTCGCCTTCCATATCAAGGTATTTTTTTGCATGTCTGGGGCTAAAGTCCTTAAACATTCCCAGTATATCATGGGCTACAAGCACCTGCCCGTCACAGCCCGCCCCTGAGCCTATACCTATTGAAGGTATCTCAAGCCTTCCGCTGATGAACTCCGCAAGCTTATACGGCACGCATTCCAGTACAATGGCAAATGCTCCCGCTTTCTGCAACGCCAAAGCGTCGTTAAATATTTTTTCGGCCGTCTCTATGGTTCTGCCCTGAGCCTTATGTCCTCCAAACACATTGATGGACTGCGGTGTATACCCCAGATGCCCCATAACAGGTATTCCCGCCGCTATAATAGCCTTTACGGTTTCCACTACTTCCTCTCCGCCTTCAAGCTTAATGGCTTTGCATCCGCCTTCACTCATAAGCCTTCCGGCATTTCTTACGCTTTCATGCCTTCCGGTGTGGTAGGACAAGAATGGCATGTCTCCCACCACCAGAGCTCTTTTTACGCCTCTGGACACTGCTTTTATATGATGCAGCATATCCTCCATTGTCACCCTTACGGTGTCTTCATATCCCAGCACAACCATTCCCAGCGAGTCTCCCACAAGTATGGAATCAACTCCCGCCTGATCCAAAATTCTTGCTGTGGGATAGTCATACGCCGTAAGCATGGAGATTTTGTTTTTATTCTCCTTCGCTTTTTTGAATTCGTTAATTGTAAACCTTTTCTGCATTGTAATCCTGCCTCCCAAAAGTAAAATGTATTGAGATCGATGCTTATTCGTTCCATTTTATTGCCGCTATAACTAAAACTGGCCCATCCCATGACAGGATCGGCCAGCAAATATGCAATATAAAGTAATTGCTCACTAAAAACAGGCTTCCCGTCTCTGTCCTTAAAGGATCAAAGCAGCTTTTATTAAGATTAAGCAGTTATTTCCTAAACCGTACGGCTCAATTTATAGTCATGATGCCGTCGTCTTATAATATATTACCACACCGGCAGCCCACAAATCAACACTTTGCAGCAACGGCCGCTGTATAATATTTTACTCAAATTCCCCTTTTCCCCCTCTTTTGAAAAGAGAGGGGGGCAGGGGGGTGAGTAGATTCTTAATGTTTATGCTGTAAAACATAACGGACAGCCCGTTTTAAAGAGCTGTCCATCGGTATCGCTTTAATTAATTTGACTTTGCAGCTTTAGCGGCAACCCTTCTTTTAAGACGCGCTTCCTGCCACACAGCCCATAACGGGCTCGCTATAAAGATAGTGGAATAGGTTCCGCTTAAAAGTCCTATCATAAGAGGGAAGCTAAAATCCTTTATTGAATCAATGTTATTCACGAATGCAAATACGTATAATGTAATTACACAAATCATAACCGTCACAGTTGTATTTATTGTTCTGGAAATGGTCTGTATGACACTTGTATTTACAAGCTGTGAGTATGGCATATTTCTCATTGCTTTTGTGTTTTCCCTTATCCTGTCATATACAACTATCGTATCATTAATTGAAAATCCAAGTATAGTCAATACCGCCGCCAAAAATGATTCATTTAAGGGAAGTCCGAAAACAACGTAAACGGAAAACATAATAAATGCGTCATGAATCAAAGCCAGATTGGCAAATATGGCTGCGGACAGACCCGACATAACGCTGAATCTCCACCACACATACAATACAATAAGAACAGAGGCAATAATGGCAGCCAATATCCCCTTCTGAAGCATTTCCTTTCCCATAAAGGGTTCTACGCTCTGAATCTGCATTTGTGCATCCTCTGATACGTTGAAATCCTTTTTAAGAAGCTCAACCACCTGATTTATCTCTTCTCCTGTCAGCGTGCTGTCCTTTGCAACCCTCAACTGAAGGAGATTAATCTTACTGCTTGAATCTTCAGCGTTGTATGTCTGCATTTTCTGTGCGGTGACACTCTTTCCTATAGCTTTGCTTATAGCAGCCTGAATATCCTCAGTGTTATAGCTGTCGTCACTCATAAAAATCTGCATAAGAGTGCCGCCTTGAAATTGTATGTCAAGCTTTACTCCTTTTACCATCAGCCCTATAATCCCGCTCAAAACGAGTATTATGGACAAAACGAAAAAATAACGCCTTTTACTAAACAAATCTACCATATAAGCACCTCCTATGAACCATAAAGCCAGCGGTGTTTTGCAATATTAATATCCGCAGCGGCTCTCAGCATTATTCTTGAAGCAGTTACTGCCGTAAAGAAGCTTAATAACACTCCCAAAAACAGGGTGACGGCAAAGCCCTTGATTGCTCCGGTTCCAAGGAAGTAAAGAACTACCGCCGATATAATCGTTGTAACGTTGGAATCCAAGATAGCCGAAAAGGCTCTTTTAAAGCCTGAATCAACAGAAGCTCCAAGTGTTTTTCCGCTTCTTAGCTCCTCCTTGATTCTTTCAAATATAATTACGTTTGCATCCACTCCCATACCTATTGAGAGAATAATACCCGCAATACCGGGGAGAGTCAGAGATATTTTGAACAGCGAAAGAACTACCATCTGAATTACAACAAGGCCGAAAAGCGCAATACATGCTATTACTCCCGGAAGCCTATAATACAGTATCATAAACAGGGCTACAAGTATAAACGCCAATATACCCGCCATTATTGTAACCTTTAAGGCACCCTCGCCAAGCGTGGGGGTTATGGAATTCAAATCCCTTGCGACCAGCTTAAAGGGCAGAGAACCTGATCTTATTGTGGCTGCCAGCTCTCCCGCTTCCTTGGCATCTCTCTGTCCGTTTATCGTGGCTTCTCCGTCGGGAATCTGTGACTGTACCGTAGGAGCAACTATAAGGGTGTCATCCATAAATATTGCAATTCTCTTTCCAATCAGCCTGCCTGTGGCCTCTGAAAACTTCGTCTTACCCTCTCCATTGAGCTTGAGGGTAACAACCACCTCTCCCGTCTGAGGATCCGTGGCAATACCTGCATCACTTACATGCTTTCCCTCTATTACAATTTTATTAGTGGGCTTGTAAAGCTTGTTTTCATCTACTAAGTTTTCGTCAACCTCCTGAAATGTAAGCAGAGCTGTTTTCCCTATTTCATCTACCGCCTTTTGAGGGTTAAAATCCTTCTCTCCGGGCTTGTATGGAATTTCTACAACTATTCGTCCGTTTTCATTCTCCGTAGTGATGTTTCTGTCATAAATACCCTGAGAATCCAGCCTTCTCTCTATAACCGCCCTTGCAGAAGCAAGCTCCTCGGCGGTAGGCCTTTGTCCCTCAGGCAGGTCGGGATACAGCGTGGTGGATATTCCACCCTTTATGTCTATTCCAAACCTCATGTTTCTAACGTCATTAATTCCCAAGGCAGGTATACCATAGCCTGCCACGCAAGCCAATATACCAATTACGACAATTACCGCCAGGAATTTAATCCCGTTGCTACGTCTCATCTGTAAAATTCCCCCTTT
The DNA here is from genome assembly GCF_003337415.1 of Anaerobacterium chartisolvens. GTDB lineage: Bacteria > Bacillota > Clostridia > Acetivibrionales > DSM-27016 > Anaerobacterium > Anaerobacterium chartisolvens. Next base: position 50,578 of record NZ_QPJT01000016.1, read on the forward strand.
TTTTTGTTGTCCGCATGACGATATTATATAACTATAGCAACTGCCAGTCAATAGCAAAACGCTGTTATTTTAAGAGCTTTTACAGCAGCCTGTTGCCGTTGATTATGAGCTGAAAGCTGAGACCCAGAAAATCTGCCGCCCTTCGGTTCATTGTCATTCTGACAAGAAATATTTCAAAGTAATCCATAACCGGGCATATTTTTGTGTCTATTTTTAATTCCAGAACGGCGGTTGAATCCTCCCTGCTTACTGATATTCTGGAATCCTCTACGGCATAGTTTACCCTGTCATGTATGTCAAAGGTCGCAAAATCCTGGTTCCTTACCCTGCTCCTGTGTACATCCGATTTATCGGCAAGAATTAAGGCTGCCGAAATTTCGCTTACCGCTGTTCCCGAATCTTCATCATGGTTCCCTATAGCCATCATTATTTCAGCAGCCTCCGCGTACTGCATACCCATTTTTACGAGAAGGTTATAGGCTGTAATAGCTCCGGTATGAGCGTGATCCACACGGTTTACTGCATTTCCTATGTCATGGAGGTAGCCTGCTATCCTTGCAAGCTCAACCTGCCTTTGGGAGTATCCGAGGCTTTTCATTATCCTTCCCGCATTGTCGGAAACCATTGTTACATGTCTGAAGGAATGCTCAGTGTACCCCCTCTGCGCAAGCTGCCTTTCGGATATTTCCAAGAAAGCCTTTACTTCCTCATTTTCCTTTACTTCCTTTAATGTAACAATACCCATATCAATACCTCATAATAATTATAATTCTCATAAAATAAATTTTTTATGTCTTTAAAGTTATATTTATATAGGATGCGATAAAGATTTTACAAGCATGGAGGATATAATTGCTTACAGAAATTTTTAACTCCAACGAAAAGATGCCTTGAGGGGAAATGTCTCCCGGGTCTGTCATCAGGCACTTTTCTTAGATGTATTCCTTACGGGTCAAAAAAATTTCTTCCATCAAATTATATCCTCCATGTAAAATCTTTATCGCTATATATTTGGAAATAATTTAATCCTGTGACTTTATCCATAGCGCACATTCTATTCTCTTTTTCTCAAGCTCGCAGCCCACACTGTAGGGAATGTCTATATCCCCGTTAAATTGATAGGCATTGGCGGCACATCCTCCGCTGCAGTAAAACTTCGCCCAGCATGAAGAGCATTCCTTTTTAGAGTATATGTTCGAATTTTTAAACACGCTTAATATGCTGTTGTTAAGCTGTTCATCAAGCACATTGCCCATTCTGAAATCCTCCATGCCGACAAATTGGTGGCATGGGTATATGTCCCCGTCAGGAGTAACCGCAAGGTATTCATGTCCCGAACCGCATCCCCTCAGCCTTTTCACAATGCACGGGCCCTGGCTTAAGTCAATCATGAAATGAAAGAAGTTAAAGCCCTCTCCGCGCCTTTGCCTGCTTACATATTCATACGCCAGCTTTTCATACTCTTCAAACAGAACAGGCAAATCCTGCTCTCTTAAGTCATATCCCGAGCCCTTTGCCGCCACAACCGGCTCTACCGAAATCTGCTTAAAACCCTCGTTTGCAAGATGGAGCACATCCTTGGAAAAATCAAGGTTATGCCTCGTAAATGTACCTCTTACATAGTATTTATCCTGATTTCTTGATTCAGCCATGTCCTTTATTTTAGGAAGAATGTGCCTGTATGTGCCCGAGCCGTCCACCTTAAAGCGCATACGGTCGTTTGTGCCCTCTCTTCCATCAATGCTTAAAACAACATTAGACATGTTTTCATTAATATATCGTTTAAATTCTTCATTTAGCAGCACGGCATTTGTCGTAATGGTAAACCTGAAATTTTTATTGTGCTCGCGCTCCTTGCTTCTGGCGTATTCCACAACAGTCCTGACGGTTTCAAAGTTCATCAGCGGCTCCCCGCCAAAAAAATCTATTTCAAGATTCCTCCTGCTTCCGGACTTTTGTATGAGCAGGTCTATTGCCCTTATGCCGATCTCGGGAGGCATAACCATTCTGCTTCCGCCGAAATCCCCTGTGGATGCAAAGCAATACCTGCACCTTAGGTTGCAGTCGTGAGATACATGAAGGCACAGAGCCTTTACAACAGGCTCCTTGTCCAATAACGGCATAACCTGACGGTATTCATCCTTTGAATAAAGCTGTCCTCTTTCAATAAGGCCGTCAATTTCCAAAAGCGCCTCTTGTGTCTGTTCGGGCTTATACCTCCCCGACAGCCGGTCTATGGTATTCTTCTTATCCCCGTCCTCATAATACTGCAGCGCGTCATAGGCTACATCGTCAAAAATGTGTACAGCTCCGCTGTTTACATCTACTACTATGTTTGTTCCATGCATTTTAAATCTGTGAATCATTTTATGCTGTGACCTCCAAAAAAATATTCCTTCCCTGAAAAAAGCAATATGCATACTGCTTTAAAGGAGGATGAGTAGCCTTCATAGCATTGCCCCTATAGCAAAAAAATGAAAAGTGAATAAACGCTTCACCTTCCACTTTTTGAATTCCGCTTATGTACGTTTCTTCAATTAATAATTTATTATTTCTTTTCGCAGCTTTGGTTTGCTACGGTGCAAGATGTTTTGCAGGCGGATTGGCAGGATGTCTGGCACTCCCCGCAGCCCCCATGGCTCATGCTTTCCTTTAATGTAGAACCGCTTATTGTTTTGATATGCTTCATTGCTCTTCCCCCTATAAATTTTTAACGTAATACCTTTTAGTACAAAACGCTAATGGCACAAAGTGCTAATGGCACACGGCGCCAAAACACAACATTCACTAATATGGCATAAAAATTATAGCATATCGGGAGATTATTGAAAAGTATTATTTTCTTGTTCTTTTATGTCTCGCGCCACTGTTCCTTTTAAGGTTTATACAGATAATTCCCCCTATTGAGCTTGTCAAAACACATATTATCGTCATATAAATTACATTTCTGTCTATTTTAAAGCTGCCAAAGGCTGCGCTGCCTGCCAGATAGAGCACCAATACATAAATAAGCCCTACCGCGCTTCCGTTCAGCCACCCGCGGCTTGATACATTCCTTGTGGCTATGAACCCTGCCGTAAACACGCTTATCATGGTGCCTATTATGACGGCGGAGGAAATATATTTTTCAGGGAAATCGGTATGTGAAAGAATGAAAGAAAATATTAGAAATACCGGTATGGTGACAGCATAGGAAATAATAATGCCCTTTCCTATTGAGGCAAAGCATATATGCTTCTTTACGGCATCGGGAATCCCCTGATTTGATTGCTTTTCCATGTTAAAATACCCCCAATACGCTTATCCCAGAGACTTCCTTTCATATACGAAGGACTTCTCTGATACAGTATATTGAGGGCAGCTTAAGGTTAGAACTAAAAAGTTGTCAAATACCCGGCCTTACGACTCTATTACCTTCTCAACCTCTTTTATTCCCCACCTTTTGAATTTTACCTTAGTCTTTTCCACCCCGGACTCAATAGTTATTTCATCGTCTTTAATGTTTACGACTCTTCCCATCACGCCGCCTATAGTAGTTACATTATCACCCACTTTAAGAGCATTCAGCATTTCACGCGTCTTTTTCTCCTTCTTTCTCTGAGGCAGAATAAGAATTACATACATGAGCCCGAACATTAACACTAAAGGTACCAGAGTAATTAACTGTTGCATAAACAACCTCCCACTGTATATTTTTTATTTATTTCTATCTGACATTGAATATAATACCATTATTTATACCCAAATGCACTAAAAAATTTATTTCTGAAATCCCCAAGCCTGTCCTCGGATATAGCCTCTCGTACATTTTTCATAAGGTTTAACAAAAACCTCAGGTTATGCCATGTGGTGAGCCTTATTCCAAGCACCTCCCCTGCTTTGATGAGGTGCCTTATATACGATCTCGTAAAGTTTTTGCATGCATAGCAGTCACACTCAGGATCCATAGGGGAATAATCCCTTGCATATTTTGCATCCCTTATAATTATCCTTCCCGCGCCTGTCATAACGGTGCCGTTTCTTCCTATCCTGGTGGGAAGCACACAGTCGAACATGTCAATTCCCCTTATAGAGCCCTCTATAAGATAATCGGGACTGCCCACTCCCATCAGATACCTTGGCTTGTCACCGGGAAGCAGCGGAACGGTGACATCAAGCATATCGTACATTTCAGCCGCAGGCTCCCCAACGCTAAGCCCTCCTATCGCATACCCGGGGAAATCAAGCTCCAAAAGCTCGTTTGCACTCTGTACCCTGAGGTCTTTGAAGGTTCCTCCCTGTACGATGCCGAAAAGCGACTGTCTTTCGGTATCGGAATGAACATCCCTGCATCTTTTGGCCCATCTTGAGGTACGCTCCAGAGAATTCTTTGCATAATTGTAATCGCACGGATAAGGTATGCACTCATCAAATGCCATTATTATATCCGCTCCAAGGTCATTCTGAATCTCTATTGCCCTCTCGGGTGAAATAAAGTGGCTTGAACCGTCAATATGAGACTTGAAGGTTACCCCCTCTTCCTTTATGCTTCTCATGCCTCCCAGGCTGAAAACCTGAAAGCCTCCGCTGTCGGTAAGAATAGGCCTGTCCCATCCCATAAAGCCGTGCAGTCCTCCCGCCTCTCTGACAATATCGCTTCCCGGCCTCATATATAAATGATATGTGTTGCTTAATATTATTTGAGCCTCAACATCCTTAAGCTCTGCGGGAGACATCCCCTTGACGGTTGCCTGAGTACCCACAGGCATAAAGGCGGGGGTATCAAAGGAGCCGTGGGGGGTATGCACCCTTCCCAGCCTTGCCCCTGTCTGTCCGCATGTCTTTATCAGCTCATATTTAACCGCTGCCATAGTGCTTTCCCCTTATCCTCATTTTAGTTTTACTGCTTATTTTATAAGCATTGCATCCCCAAAGCTGAAAAACCTGTATCCCAGCTCTACCGCCTTACCGTAAGCAGCAAGCGTGTTCTCCCTCCCCGCAAGGGCGCTGACCAGCATTATAAGAGTTGACTCCGGCAAATGAAAATTGGTAATAAGAGAGTCAACCGCTTTGAATTTATAGCCGGGATAAATGAATATATCGGTCCAGCCTGTGCCGGGAAACAATGTTCCGTCATCGCCGGAGGCCGTCTCCAAAACCCTGCAGCTTGTAGTGCCGACCGCTACAACTCTGTTTCCCAAAGACTTAGACGCGTTTATTTTGTCGCAGGCCTCCTGAGATATTGTGTAAAACTCCGAATGCATCTTATGCTCCAATATGTTTTCACATTTTACAGGTCTGAAGGTTCCCAGCCCTATATGCAAAGTGACATATGCAATACCGATTCCCTTATTTTGAATTTCCTCGAGAAGCTCCCCCGTAAAATGCAGTCCCGCCGTCGGAGCAGCCGCAGAGCCCCTGTGCTCGGAATATATTGTCTGGTAGCGCTCGGGATGCTCAAGCTTTTTGGTTATATATGGGGGCAGAGGCATAACACCTACACTGTCAAGTATTTTTTCAAATACCCCTTCATATTCAAATCTTACAAGCCTGTTTCCGCCTTCAATCACCTCAATTATCTCGGCCTTTAAAAGCCCGTCTCCAAAGACAAATCTGCTTCCCGCCCTTGCTCTTTTTCCCGGCTTTAAAATTACCTCCCATACGTCCCCGTTCAGCCTTTTTAAAAGCACAAATTCAATTTTAGCCCCGGTATCCTCCTTTTGGCCCAAAAGCCTGGCAGGAATTACTCTTGTGTTGTTTAAGACAAGGCAGTCTCCCTTATTCAAATAATGTACAATGTCCGTAAAGCTTTTGTGCCAAAGCTCTCCTGTCTGCTTGTCCAGCACCATAAGCCTTGACAGGCTTCTTTCCTCTAAAGGCTCCTGAGCTATCAGCTCCGGAGGCAAACAGTAATCGAATTCTTTAATGTTCATATTTTTTATACACCCTGTATCATTTTATCCATGCAGGACAAAATGATACAGCATAATAAGCAAATTTACAAGCCGCAGCGGTAAAATAAAATTTTTTCAGTTCTATTCCACCTTTGCTCCGGTATAATAATATTCCAGAATCTGATCGTAAGTAAACCCCGCCTCAGCCATGCCCATAGCTCCCTCCTGACTCATGCCCACTCCATGTCCCCATCCCTTTCCCGTAAAGACATATCCCGTGGGATACGCGGCAAATGTCTTTTTAACTCCGTCTGCCCCCATAACGGTTACTTTCGTGTTTGTACCGACGGTTTTGATTCCCGAGGACGAAACAGCTTTCTTTCCGGCGGCCTGAAGCTTGATTGTGGCATTGTCGGATTTTCTCGCGCTAATATCGGCATCGGTGGAAATAGTGAACATTCCGCTTTTTAAGCCGAGCGCGCTTTTAAATGCTTCCCTGATATAAATGTATTTATCGTTTGTCCCCTCAACCTGAACCTCCAAAGCCCTGCCCGCGGCAGTATACTGAAGCACCGAAACTCCCGTTATGCTTCCTAAGTCCCTTCCCTTGCTTTTTATTATATTTGACAGCTCCGAGTTGCTATAGCTTTTTGTCCAATAATAATTAGCCGAATTTGTAAGCTCATATTTATCCTCAACGCTTTTCAAGTATGGAAAGCTGCCTCCCCAAACGTTTTCAGAATCCTCCGTCCTGCCTCCGCTTGATGCAAAGTATAAGGTTTGGGCGGGCCTTCCGTCATATGTTACAATTTTGCCCTTAGTCTCGTTTACGGCATTTGTGCAGGCCGCGGCCTCTTTGTCTGCCCCCCCGTACACCTGGCAGTGCTGTGTGGCGCAAAGGTCAAAGCCCAGCTTTCCGTGCTGTCCCATGCTGACCATTGCATATGTCCTTGCCGCAACAGCCTGTGCTTTTATTGCCTCCTTTGCGGGGTATGCCCCTATTTCGCAGGGCACTACTCCATATAGGTACTGCTCAAAGGGAACTACATTTATAATTGTCATATCGCTTCCCGCAAGCCTGACGGCCTCAAGCCCTCCCCTGTACCTTTTGCCGTTAAGCGAAAACAGAGCTTCATTATCATTTCCCATAGGGTCTATACGCAATTTCTCCGTACTGCCGTTAAACATTAAAACAGTATTTTTGCCGCTGTCGGTTAGTATTATCCTGTTGGACGCCGGCTCGATTACACTGTAGCTGCCCTGCCCTAATATTGCCGAAATACCTACGGTTATAGCTGACCTGGCGGTTTTTGAATCGCTGTAGAAGCCAACCCATACCTGCCACTTGCCGGAATACACAGGATATGCAGGAATGCCCTTCTGCTTCATCATTTCAGCCTGACGCACAGCCTCGGCATAGTCTTCACAGTCCTCCCCCACCTGTACATGGAACGGCCCTGTTTTCTCTCCCGAAGCAGCCTGTGAAGAGTCGGGGTCATATTCCTTTAAATCCCCGTTGCTGCTTACATAATATGCATCCTTTCTGACTGTAATCTTCTCATTTGAGTTATATTCACACAGCATTTTAAATGAGCCGTCGTTATATGCCCCTATTTTAAGGCCGTTTTCGGCACCTATCGTAACAGAGCCGGCTTGCGTTCCCTGAAAAAACAATCCTATTCTCACCTCTTCAGGTATGGCTGGCGCAGCGTGGCAATAGCCCCCGCTTAAGGCTGCAATGCATACAGCCGCTGCAAAGGGAATAATTTTCTTTAGTATAGACCTCATTTTATGACCTCCGTCTTGGCTTTTGTATATTTAACCCCTTGATTTGCATATAGATATGTTACATTTCGACATCTGTTGATGTTTTCCTTCGCAAAAGCTTTAATTTTAATAATGTTGTAACATATTTTTAATAAACATTTTGCCGTGTTCTTTTTATAAATCATTTGACATATTATTTTATGGGTGGTATTATATATAAAAATTGTTTCAGCATAAATTGCTGAATTAAAGGCAAAATATAGTAAATTCTTTTTTGTATTTCACTATTTAAGCCTTTTATAGTATAATGGTATTATGATAGAGGTGCGTCTTTACATAAGTACTCCTGCCGATAAAAAATGGGATTTGTATGAGGCAGTTGACGGAAAGGGTAAGATGCCGAAGGATATATTGACCCATGTAAATATATCCTGGTTGTACAGCTAATATCTGTGCAACTGTCATCAAATATTTGGTGGAGCGCTATCAGTTCGGTAAACAAGGAATGTTTACCTCAGGTAATTCTGACAAGAACTGCTGGTATCTACGATACCGGCTTTTTTAATTTTAAAGCCGATATAAAAAATAATTTAAATTTTGGTTTAAGGAGGTTTTGATTTTGGACAGAAGGTTAAAGGTAGGCATTTTAGGCGGTACCGGCATGGTAGGCCAGAGATTTATAACTCTTCTCGATAATCACCCCTGGTTTGAGGTGGTTTCAATCGCGGCAAGCGAGCGTTCCGCCGGTATGCCCTACGAAGAAGCAGTAGGCGGCAGGTGGAAGCTTGATGTTCAAATGCCTGAGAGCGTCAAAAACATTATGGTTCGTAATGTAAATGACATATCCAAGATAGCAGATGAAGTGGATATGGTGTTTTGCGCAGTGGATATGAAAAAGGAAGAGATAAAGGAGCTTGAAGAAAAATATGCGAGGGCTGAGGTTGCTGTAGTCTCAAACAACTCCGCTCATAGATGGACTGAGGATGTGCCCATGGTAATACCTGAAATAAATCCCCAGCATGTCTCAATAATTGAAACGCAAAGAAAAAGACTTGGGACAAAAAAGGGGTTCATTTCAGTGAAATCCAACTGCTCTCTGCAAAGCTACGTACCTCCGCTTCATGCGCTTATGGGGTATCAGCCGGAAAAGGTTCTTGCCTGCACATATCAAGCCATTTCAGGAGCCGGAAAGACTTTTGGTGATTGGCCTGAAATTACCGACAACGTAATTCCCTATATAGGAGGAGAAGAGGAAAAAAGCGAAAGAGAGCCTCTGAAAATATGGGGAAGAATAGAAGGCGGTAAGATTGTAAATGCCTCAGGGCCTGTAATCTCAGCCCAGTGCTACAGGGTTCCCGTTCTGGACGGACATATGGCGGCGGTATATGCCACCTTTAAAAATAAGCCCTCCAGAGACGAAATTTTGAGCTGCTGGAAGGAGTTTAAGGGTAAGCCGCAGATCTTGAAGCTTCCCAGTGCGCCTTCACAGTTTTTAACGTACTTTGACCAGCCCGACAGACCCCAAAGCAGGTTTGAAAGAAATGTGGAAAAGGGCATGGGCATATCTTTAGGCAGATTGCGCGACGACTGCCTGTTTGACTATAAATTTGTCTGTCTGTCACACAACACCATAAGGGGTGCGGCAGGGGGAGGCGTGCTTATGGCAGAGCTTCTCAAGGCCGAAGGATATTTGGACTAATTTATTCTAAGAAATTAAGAAAGGGTGTATTGATATGACAAAACCAATATTCACAGGCTCCGGTGTAGCTATTGTTACTCCTTTTACAGATGACGGCATTGATTTTAACAAGCTTGAGGAACTGCTTGAGTTCCAGATTAAAAACGGCACCGATGCCGTAATCATTTGCGGCACAACGGGAGAAGCCTCCACAATGCCTGATTCCGAGCATAAATCCGCTATAAAGTTTGCAGTTGAAAGGGTTAACAAAAGGCTGCCCGTTATTGCAGGCACAGGCAGCAATGATACCCGCCATGCCATAGAATTAAGCAAATATGCCGAGGAGGCGGGGGCAGACGCCATATTAAGCGTCACCCCATATTACAACAAGACAACACAAAAAGGCTTATATGAGCATTTTAAATTGATCGCCAAGAGCATAGACATACCCGTAGTGCTGTATAATGTGCCCTCCAGAACTAATCTCAATATAAATCCATCCACCTTAAAGGAGCTGTGTGAAATGGATAATATTGTGGCAGTCAAGGAATGCAACCTTTTTCAGGTGGGAGATATAATGAACCTGTGCGGTGACAGGATAACCGTTTACTCCGGCGAGGACGCCGCCGTAGTTCCTTTCCTTTCCCTTGGGGCAAAGGGAGTAATATCGGTAATGGCCAATATAATCCCCCGGGATACGCATGATATGGTTTTGAAATTTTTAAACGGCGATGCCAAGGCAAGCCTTGACCTGCAGCTTAAAACGCTTAATCTTATAAAGGCTCTGTTTATTGAAGTAAGCCCTATTCCTATAAAGGCAGCAATGAACCTCATGGGGATGAATGTGGGAAAATGCCGTATGCCTCTCGTAGACATAAGCGAAGTCAATTTGAACATATTAAAAAATGAATTGAAAAGCTACTCATTGATTTAATATGTAAATTTAGAGTTTCAGAAGGATGTGAGCATAAGATGATAAATATACTAATGAGCGGCTGCAACGGAAAAATGGGTCAGGTTATTACCAGACTCGCTTCCGGAAGTGAAGAGCTCACTATTGCCGCAGGGTATGACTTAAACAATTCAAAGGACAATCCATACCCTGTATTTACCAATATACACCAGTGTGACGTAAAAGTTGATGCCATAATTGACTTTTCAAACCCTGCAGCATTGGAAAACATTCTTGAATTTGCGGTTTCAAGAAAAATACCTGTTGTAATGGCTACAACGGGCCTTTCCGATGAAAATATAAAGGTGTTGGAAATGGCATCGGCGGAAATTCCTATTTTCTTTTCGGCAAATATGTCACTTGGGGTAAACCTTCTTCTTGATATTGTAAAGAAGGCTTCCAAAATACTTTCCGACAATTTTGACATTGAGATAATTGAAAAGCACCACAATCAGAAGCTTGATTCTCCAAGCGGTACGGCTCTTGCAATCGCTGATGCAATAAATTTGGCATTGGAGCAAAAATATGAATACACCTATGACAGGCATTCAGTGAGAGAAAAAAGGAGTAAGCGTGAAATAGGAATACACGCTGTAAGAGGCGGCACCATTGTAGGAGAGCACTCTGTAATTTTTGCAGGAAACGATGAGATTATAGAAATAAAGCATACTGCTACGTCCAAGGAAATCTTCGCCGTAGGAGCCTTAAGAGCGGCAAAATTTATATGCGGCCGGAAGCCGGGCTTTTATAACATGAATGATTTAATATCGGCTGAATAACAGACAATTAAAGCTGCCCTAACACACGGGGCAGCTTTTTTTTTATTAATCCTGCTTGCCGGCGTCTTCCCCGGCAGGCTCTGATTCTCCCTCCACCTTATCCATAATATGCTTTTTGAGTTTGGGATATATATAGAAATTTGTTATCAGTCCAATGAGGCTCATTGTAATAAAAGGAAACAGTATAAGCCCTATTACCGGCAGAATTAAAAACGTAACCCCTATTATTACCACACAGAGCAGAAGAATCAATATATTGGGTATAAACCCCATAATAGCAAATATAAGTGCATTCTTAAATATCTGCTTTATACTGAACTTAAAGGTAACCATCATAGGATATATATACATATGCATTATTACATATGTCACAAAAGCAAGGAACAGCAAGCTGGTGGCTATTGTCATTAAGAAATTGCTGCTGTTTAAGGATATATATATATTGATGTCAATTCCTATCACTATCACCACTAACAAATCAATCAGACTGACTATAAGCCCCTGCTTAAAATTCTTCATTGCATGTTCTTTAAAATCCCCCCATAAAAAGGCATGTTCTTCACGGGCATAATTCCTTAGAACATACGTAAAGCCTGCTTGTGCAGGGCCCACGGTTATAAGCGGAATACATAAGAAAATAGCTCCTACGGTAAATTTCAGAATAAAATCAACAAAAATATCCTCAGAAAACGTTTTATTCAAATAATACTGAGGCACTATGAAAAGCATTGCGATTAATGCGGGTATATTGAAAATAAAAAACATAATATTAAGCTTCATAAGGTTCCAGAACTTGCGGGTAAATATCTCAAAAAAGACTACTATTCTCGCCTTTGGAGGGCCATTCTCGGGAACGCCCGGGCCTGGCTTGGTATAATCAAAAAATCCAAAAAGACCTGCCATTATTATTTTCCCCTTTACAGTAAAATTTGTGTAAGCAAATTGCTGCTTAAAATATATTGCTGCTTAAAGTACAATATATAAAATGTTATCCTTTATTCTATCAATTTAATCAAGGTTATTCAATATAATTTATGACCAATATTTTTAAATATTATTCTGATAATATTATTCCTTATTTATCTTAAGCCTGTCATATAAAACCCGCATTTACTTTGTCAACTGAGGGCCGAAAATTTTTCAAATATTTTTATTTTAAAAGTATTGACACCGACATACTATGCTAGTATAATATATTTTGCTGGTCGGAAATATCTTATGTAATATTTATGCGAGGATGGCGGAACTGGCAGACGCGCACGTTTGAGGGGCGTGTGGGAGACCGTGTGGGTTCAAGTCCCACTCTTCGCACCATATAAAAAAACTCACATTCATGTGGGTTTTTTTATATGGTCTTTTATATGTTCATTCATCCCGTATTGCATATTTCTCATTTTTGCAATACCATCTAACTTACTGTAATTCTTGTGACCTAAAACTATCTTTTGATTCCTAAATACACCCTTGACCTTATTCACGTTATCGTGATATATTTAAAATAGATAGAAAGGAGCTGTACAGATGCCGGTAATAGCAAGATTTTATGGAATGATTATAAAGATGTATTTTCAGCAATGTGAGCATAATCCACCCCATATACATGCAGTTTACGGAGAATATATCGGAGTAATTGATATATTAACAGGCAAAATGATTTAGGGTGATCTTCCTAAAAAAGCTTTAAGCATGGTTCAGGAGTGGACGGCAAAATATCAAAAAGAATTACTTGAAATTTGGAACACTCAAAAATTCAAGCCCTTGCCACCGCTTGAATAAAGCGGCAGGTTTTGTTCAAAGGAAGGAGGCAGATTAATGTTTCACAAAATAAAATCCGTAACTGCGCTGCCGGACTATATTCTTTTAGTGCATTTTTCAGACGGCACCGCAAAGCAGTACGACGTTAAGCTGTTATTCAAAAAATTTGAAACATTTGAGCAGCTTAAAACCCCCGGCTTATTCTCGCTTGTTTCTGTTGATACCGGAGGATATGGCGTATCTTGGAATGATGACATTGATTTATCATGTAACGAACTATGGAATAACGGGAAGAAAACACCTACACCATTTGATAATCTTATCGCCTTCGGAGACGCAACCGACCTTTGGGGATTAAATGAAAGTACGCTTCGCAAGGCAGTATCTTATGGAAAACTCATTGACGGTGTCGATGTTAAAAAATTCGGTAAGCAATGGATTGTATCCAAAGCAGCCATGATCAGGGAATACGGTCAGCCCCAAGCCGAAAAAGCTCAGGAGGATCATCTATAATTCCATAATTTTTCGTCTCAAAACTGCAATTTTCAAACGCAACTGAAATGAAACTGATTTTTGCGCGATAGTTGGTTTAAGCAACAAGGATTTTCTGTTAAGCTGTTCTCAGGAAAGGAGATATACAAAATGAATATTAGCATTCCATTATTAATTGGAGGATTTGTGATCTATCTCGCTATTGCGGCAGTTATTATTTTTCTTGTTGTACTGGTTATCCGAGCGCTTCTAAAGTATATCCGCTCCGATAGCGTGCGAAGGGAAAAAGCAAGGATAACAAGATCGCTTGGTGAAACGCTGAAGGAAAACCGTACCCGTTGCAAAATGACACAGGAATTTGTGGCAGAAAGCATCGGTGTCAGTCGGCAGGCCGTATCCAAATGGGAAAGCGGCACTTCTGACCCAAGCACTTCTAATCTTCTTGCTCTCGCAAAGCTATACGGTATGTCAGCAGAAGATTTACTGAAACAAGTTGAATGATTGACATTGGTATCATGAAGATTATAAACATAGTCAGAACCGGCATCTTAGATTAAGCAAATGACACATACACACAAACCACTGACCTGTTAGTGGTTTGTGTGTGCTTATACTTAAAATACCGGCCTTTTTTGCTTCTAAAAGCGCTAACCCTTATTATTTTCGATATCTCCAAAGCTTAAAAGGTAATCCTTTACGCCCTTCCATAAGAATCCTTTTGCAAGCTCCTCAACGGGCCGAAGCCGTATACCCCGAGTTCTCTCCTCAACTGCTTTTAAATCATAGCCCTCTTTAATCACTATAAATTTCAGCATTCCAGGCTTTAAAGCCTTCTTTGGGCATCCATATATACACTTCAGGCAGAAAATACAGCTCCCTCCGAAGACAGGAGCAGCTCCCCTTACACTAATATTCCCCTGGGGGCAATTTTTCTCACACCACCCACATAAATTGCAGCCGGAACCGACTCTGATCCTCTTTCCGAATGCTCTGGCTCCCACCTTTTCAAGCTCGCCCAGCTTTGAAAAAATCCTGTCCTGAATACTGGGCTTTGATCTTCGTATTACGCCTTCAAAAAGCTCCTTTACAATACTGTCCGCTTTTAATGGCAGAACTCTAAGCAGTCTTGCCGCTAAGCTGTCCTCCGTTGCAACAATCCAGTTTGATGGCATAACAATCATATCCTCATATATCACATCATACCCTTTTTTTACAAGCCTGCTGATGCTGCTCGCCCTGCAGGCTGTGTTGGGAGTTATTTCCCCTCCGCCTGAAACCGATATCACTGCGGCGGGAGTTCTGGCTGTGTGCTCCAGTGCATCCAGCCATTTATACACAGGCTCTGGTGCATTGCAGGCGTGTACGGCATATAAAACCACAAGCATATCCTCTCCTGCCTCGGGTATTGCTTCCCTTCCGAGCTGATAGCTGACAACTCCCGCTCCATAGCGTTTAAATGCCTCCGCAATGCAATTTGCTGCTCTTGCAGTACCCCCTGTGCCTGAAAAATATACTATTTTGACCATCTTAAATTTTCTTGCATCCCTCTCCATTGCTCTCTCACTCCTGTCCAGTATCTTACTTTCACATTCAATTTTTATCTAAAGCTATAAAAAAGCTGTGGATTTTTTTGCGGTATGGTGTATAATGGTAAATTGAAAAGAAAAAGCTACCGCATGATACCATTATATATTTTTGAAAGGACTTTAGTAAAATGTTTGAAATATATACTTTATTGATCGACAGGAATCTGACGCAGGAAGAGTTTGAACACCTGTCATGCTATGTATCCCCCGAAAAGAAGCAAAGAATAGGCCGCTTTTACCATTTTGCGGACGCCCAAAGAGCTCTTCTTGGTGATTTGCTTGCAAGACATGCTATTTGCAGCAGAGCAGGGATAAAGAACAGCTCCATCGCGTTTTCAGCCAATGAATACGGGAAGCCTGAGCTGAAAGGTGACCGCTCTCTGCAATTTAACATATCTCATTCCGATAACTGGGTTGTATGTGCCATAGGCGATTCCCCCGTAGGAGTGGATGTTGAAACGGTAAAGCCCATAGATTTCAAGCTGGCCGAGAGATTTTTTTCACAGGATGAATATTACGCACTTGCAAATCAGCAGCAGAGCGATAAGCTGGACTACTTTTATAAGCTGTGGACGCTGAAGGAGAGCTATATTAAAGCGGAGGGAAAGGGCCTTAGCATTTCCTTAAGCTCCTTCTCCATGCACATAAATGAAGAAGGTATTACCGCATATTCAGGGTGTGAAAGGAAGGGGTATTTTTTCGACCAGTATTATCTGGATAAATCCCATATATTTGCAATATGTACCTTTAAAAATGATAGGCACGAAAAAAATAATTTTAATATAGATCTTTTTACTCATAATGCATCCTTTTTTTATTGAGCTTTACATAACAACGTTGTCAAGCCATATCATGATTGTTATAATATATCTATATTTGTATTATATTATCTTATTTGTATTTGTATGCTATATCTTATGCAGGATTTTATTTTTAGAAGGAGATGACCTTAATTTGAAGCAAAAATTAGACCTGATCGCTTCTCCAATCCTATGCTATCAGCATCACATATACCCTCTAGCCATACTTCTGCAGCATGAATGCTGCAAGCCATGGTTCTATAGTAATTATATACAGCTTGAGATTGACATGAGCTTATACTCACAGTTCAATTTTTTCTATCTATGGTATAACAAAAATCCCTGGTTTTATCATGAAATGATTTCAAAGGATACTCTTGAGGCAATAAATGTAGATTTTATAAGGCTGATTACCGCCTCTATAGATTCAAAGAAGTATGTAGAAACCCAAATAAATGAGTTTTATATTCCTGACAGCAAGGCTTACAATAAGGAGAATTTTATTCATGATGTCCTCATCTATGGCTATGATGATGCAACGGGTTTTTTTAACGTTCTCAGATATAATAACGAAGGTGTCCTGAGTGAGTCCCTTATTGCTTTTTCAGATTTTTTAAAGGCTTTTATGAGTGCCCCTCCCAGCCAGAGCATTAATTTTTTAAAAAAGCGAGAGGTATATGCATATGATTTTGATATCCAATGGGTTATACAGCAAATTGAGGACTATTTGTATTCCAAGAATACTTATGAAAGACTTAGGATGTTTAACAATCCTCCTCAAAATAAAATATTTGGCATAAATACATACCGTTTTCTTATTGATTACATAAAAGAAATATGTAATGAAAACTTTTCAGAGTATGATGTGCGTTCATTGCAAATATTTTATGAACATAAAAAATGTATGGCTGACAGAATAAATTATATGTGCGAAAACAGCTTCCTGAAAAAGGGGGAGGTTTTTCTCAATGCCTATGACAACATGCAGAGGGATGCTTTTAAATGCAGAAACATGCTGTTAAAATTGGAAATTAAGGGCAACGTAAATATTTTAAATAAAATAGCGGCACAAATAGAGCAGATTTATGAAAATGAAATGGTTATTCTGCCCCGGCTGCTTGAAGAGCTCAGGGCATATTAAGGCTTTTTAAAAAGTCCAGCTTGGTATACTCCCTCTCAAGTCTTTCCCTAAGATACCTTTTGCATATCCTTCCCATTTCATTGATCAGCGGAGGAGCTAAATCAAAGCAGAACAGCTCGTTGAAGCCGCAATGCGCTATATGCCTAAGTGCCCTTAGGGTTCCTTGGGAAATATTAATTGACGACTGCTCCTTGCGGCCGCAATCCTGACATAATACTCCGCACTGCTTAAAGCTGAAGAATACCTCCCGGCTCAAGTCGGCATTTCCGCACTCAATGCAGCATTTGAGGTATGGAGCATAGCCTAAAATTGAAAGCAGCCGCATTTCAAAAATTCTTGCTATAAGCTCGGGCGGCTTCTCCGTCTTTGCAAGCAGGTGAAGCGAGTTTAAAAAAAGCTGAAGTGCTTTGGGAGCAGGCTGGCCCTCCTGTATGGCATCATTTATTATATCAACAAAGTGCGCACAATAGGTCAGCTTTACAACATCATTTCTGATTTCATAAAAGGGCTCTATTATGTCACAGCTATTTATGCTGTACATGTCCCTGCCCTTAAACAGCACAAAATCGCTGTAGCAAAGCATTTGAGTAGCTGCCGCAAGCTTGTTTTTCGGTCTTCTGGCTCCCTTGGCACTTCCGGAAATTTTCCCGTAATTTCTTGAGAATATTGTAAGAATCTTGTCGGCCTCACCTGTATTTATTTCTTTTATTATAATCCCCTTTGTTTTTATATACCCCATCACTTATTCCCTTAAATAATAAAATGTATAAACAAATTCATGCTTTTACCGTTGCGGCTTCTTCTCCTGCAGTTGAAACCTCCTTCATAGGCCTGTTCTTTCCCTCAATTTCCTTTAAAAAAATGTAAGCGTCAACATTACCCGTATTTTGAAAGGCATCCCATAAAAATTCTTTCAGCATGCAGTTACTCCCCCTTATTTATCTTAAATGTTTTTCAAGTGTGCAGAGAAAAGTTTTTATTGCAGTTATTTTTTATTTGCCTGTAACATTAGATTTCTCAAAAAAATTTTTTGTATACTTGAAATTTTATCATTAAAATAAATACTAAGCTTAAGGGATAAGCCTTTAAAAACTATTTTTCATATCCTAAAGACTTAAGCATGGAGCTGCTGTTTCTCCAATCAGGCTTTACCTTTACCCACAGCTCCATAAAAATCTTAGAGCCTAAAAGCTTTTCCCCGTCCACCCTTGACAGAGTCCCTATTTTTTTCAGCATTTTCCCCTCCTTGCCTATAATAATTCCCTTATGAGTCTCCCTCTCACAATAAATATTTGCCTGTATGTCTATGATGTCCCTTCCCGTCCGTTCCTTAAAGGATATTACCTCTACCCCGATTCCATGAGGTACCTCATCCTTCAAAAGCCTGAGTATTTTTTCTCTTATCATCTCAGCTATAATTACCTTTTCGGGCTGATCGGTCAACATGTCCTCAGGGAAATACTGCGGGCCCTCAGGCATTATTTTTTTTATTTCATTAAGCAGAATTTCCACTCCCTCATTGTTCAGAGCGGACACAGGGACTATTGCTTTAAACTCCATTTGCTTGGAGTAATTGTCCATAACCTTAAGAAGCTGCTCCCGTTTCACCAGATCGATCTTGTTGACTATAAGAAAGACGGGTGTCTTTACGTCTTTAAGCCTGTCCATTATATAAATATCTCCCGCCCCCGGAGATCCGTCCGAAGCCTCGACAAGGAAAAGCACCACATCGACCTCATTTAACGTGCCCTGAGCCACATCCACCATATATTCCCCAAGCTTGTTTTTGGGCTTATGAATACCGGGAGTGTCTATAAATATCATTTGAGAGCTTTCATCGGTAACCACTGTTTTAATTGCGTTTCTGGTTGTCTGAGGCTTGTTTGAAATAATAGCAATTTTCTCTCCGGCAAGCTTATTAAGAAGCGTGGACTTTCCTACATTCGGCCTGCCTACTATGCTTACAAAACCTGACTTAAACATAAAATATAAAAACCTCCAATTCATATGTGAGTTATGCGGGGAACCGGCTTATGGCTCCTCAGGTCAGCTCAAATGCCTGCGGAATAAGCTCATGAAGCTTATATACGGTATATTCCCCATTTCTTTTGCCGCATACTATATCCATTTCTCCATCTCCGAACTCCGTCAGCACCTGCCTGCATATGCCGCACGGAAATATCGTATTTTCACTGTCGCTTGCTATCGCAATAGCGGCAATTTTCCTGTCTCCGCAGGAAACAGCGCTAAATACCGCCGTCCTCTCGGCACAGCAGGTCGCTCCATAGGAAGCATTCTCTATATTAGCTCCGGTATAAACCCTTCCCCCGGCTGTTATCAGGGCGGCTCCAACCTTAAAGCCCGAATACGGGGCATACGCATACTCCTTTGCACGGAACGCGTGCTTCAGCAAAGCCTCATAATCAATGGTGTTACTATCCATATAAATCACCCTCTATAATCTTAAAAATAAAATACCTGAAATAGGAGCAGCGTTATAAGCACCCCTATAACACTTCCCGCCGAAACCTCAACGAGGCTGTGTATCTTTGCCTCCAGCCTGCTTTGCACAACCATAAGAGCCAGAAGGAGGCAAAGAATGCTCACCCTGGCATTCATAGTAAGGAGCGAAACGGCAGTGGCTATGGAAAACGCAAGGGCAGAGTGCCCGCTCGGCATTCCCCCTCTTAAAGGGCTTCCCTTCCCCATTAACGCCTTTAAAATTAAAACCAGCATTATAGTTATTACCAGAGCTATTGCCGTTATATGCATATGCGAGCCTGCTAATCTTTTTAAAGCAATCTCCACATCGTTGCTGACCCTGTCAAAAAAAATGAAATATGCCACGACAAGGGATATAAATGCGGCAACAAGCACCGCCCCTGCCGCTACATCCTTTATTACCTTTGCTTTGGGATGATACACGTCTACTATTATATCCACTATAGCCTCAACCGCCGTGTTAAAAAGCTCACAAATCATTACCATGCCTATGGTCAGGCATACTATGAGAAACTCCACCCTCGTAAGCTTAAAAAACAGGCTGAGCAAAAGCACGGAAGCTGCCGCAATTATATGTATTTTGATATTTCTCTCTTTTCTTACGGCATACATTATGCCGCTTATGGCATTGTTAAAGCTGTCTATTAAATTTTTATTTTTCATCATCAATACACTTCTTCATTAAAAGCAATATTTGTTTTATTTGCGCCTGTCAAGACCCATCCTGGCAAGCACAGCCTCCTGCCTTTGAAACATTACTTCCTCTTCCCCCGACTCATGGTCATAGCCTAAAAGATGGAGCATACCGTGAGTTGTCAAAAAGGCCAGCTCCCTTTCAAAGGAATGTCCGTATTCCTCCGCCTGCCGTGCGGCAGTCTCCATAGAAATCACTATATCCCCCAAAAGAATAAGGTTAGTGTCGGGATCGGTGTCAAATCCGTTTTCAAGCGCCTTGCCATTGTGCATGTGAAGCATGGGAAAGGAGAGGACATCAGTGGGCTTATTCACATTCCTCTGCTCCCTGTTTATATCCTGTATGGCATGGTCATCCATAAGCACAATACTTGTTTCGGAAGGCAAATCAAAGGCCTCCGATTCAAGGCAAAGCTCCACTGCCCTCTCTATAATGGAATGGATATGCTCATTGATTTCAATTTTATCCTGAATGTTTTCAACTAATACTGTCATTGCTAATCTTCACACCCTCAGAAACAAATTTATTTTCACTTTCGGCTATCTCTTGCGCTTTTGCATTTTCAAGGCTGCCGGCCTTTGTTTTTATTTCGGGATATTCCTCTCTTTCATGGAAAAGGCCGCTCAATACCTTCATAAAGCTTCTCGCAGTGTCATCAAGATCCTTTAATGTGAGATCACATTGATCAAGCTGACCGTCGTCCAGCTTGTCCTTAATGATTTTTCTTACGAGGCCCTCTATTTTACCTTCAGTTTTGTCAACCATCGATCTGACGGCAGCCTCAACAGAATCGGCAAGCATAACCACAGCAGCCTCCTTTGTGCATGGCTTGGGGCCCTCATACCTGAAATTTTCCGGCTTTACCTCCTCGCCCTTCTCACCCTTTTTTGCCTTATGGTAAAAATATGCGACCAGAGTCGTGCCATGGTGCTGGCTGATAATGTCTCTTACTATCAGCGGTATCTTGTGTTTTTTTGCTATTTCAACTCCGTCACCGGTATGGGCTGTTATAACCAGAGTGCTTAAATTAGCTGTCATCCTGTCATGAGGATTGTCGGAAAGCTGGTTCTCCTTGAAAAAATTAGGTCTTTTAAGCTTGCCTACATCATGAAAATATGCTCCGACTCTTGCCAGCAGGGCATTCCCTCCTATCGCCTCCGTAGCCACCTCCGCCATGTTTCCTACCATGAGGCTGTGATGATAGGTTCCCGGAGCCTCCATCAGCAATCTCTTTATAAGAGGCTGGTTAGGGTTGGCAAGCTCAAGAAGCCTCAACGGCGTTATAACATTAAAAATACTCTCCCAAAAAGGCATTGTCCCTATAGTAAGTATAATTGATAAAAGACCGTTAATAAATACCACTATGGAATCAGTGACAATATCCTGATAGGTATGCTTGTCTATTATTCCAAGCGATACAATTATAAGCACATTGAGAAAGGCTATTTTTACACCTGACATAAAAAGCTGGTTCCTTTGATTTGCTTTAGATACAATAAAGGTAGAAAAGGTTCCGCTTATCAGGTTTATGTAAATAAAGCTCATATCTCCCTTTATCATAAGCGAAACAGCTATTGTCAAAACAAAATTCACTATTATGGCCAGCTTTAAATCCAGCAAAATAGAAATAAGCATACCTGCCATAAGCATGGGAATTAAAAGTCCCGAGTGCTGGTAAAC
The DNA here is from genome assembly GCF_003337415.1 of Anaerobacterium chartisolvens. Taxonomy (GTDB): domain Bacteria; phylum Bacillota; class Clostridia; order Acetivibrionales; family DSM-27016; genus Anaerobacterium; species Anaerobacterium chartisolvens. The sequence continues at coordinate 72,277 of NZ_QPJT01000016.1, forward strand.
ATCCTTTGCAAAGCCATAGGTCCCTCTTGAAATAACAAGTATAAGAATAATAACAACGTACAGCAGCAGCATGTCATTTTTACTGCTCAAATGCTTCCTGCAAAAATGGTTCATATACAGCACCAGCAAAAGAGACAGCATAAGCAGCACTATGAGGATACCGCCTGCAAGAGCAAAGTCAAAGCTGCTTTCCTCAAGCAGGTTAAGCTCTTTTAGCAGCTCATATTTTTCCTTGGTAACGGTTTCGTTTATTGCCAGTATTCTTTCGTCCTTTTTTATCATTATCTTTTTATTGTTGATTACATCGTTGTAAGCTTCATTTCTGAGCTCTTCTGTCAGGGTATAGTCTATAGCCTTATTGGGCTTTAGTATTTTTCTTATAAGCGCGTTGCCTATATTTTTAAATTCCTGCCGCAGCTCTGTTGCCTCAAAATTATTCTGAGCATCAATTATTTGCTGTGCAAGGTTATCGGCAGTGATGTCCTTTGTTATTGCACCCGATACAATATACTCGGTAATATCCTTAAAGCTGTTAATCTCATCCTTTTCAGCCTTTATAAGAGTCATTACCTGCTCACGGGCAAGGTTTAGCCCAAAATCCTTCAGCTTGGCCTCTAAACCCACAGAGGCCACATTTCTCTCAGCCTCAAGCTGTCTGCCGTAATTTCTTGAGCTTCTTGTTATCCCCTGATTCTGAAGGCTCTCCTCAATACCCGCTCTGGATTCCTCAACAATTTTTATAAACCTTCCGGCCTCGTTCCTCACCTCAATGGCAGCTCCCTTTATCTCTGTCATTGAGGCAGGGACAGCATCCGCTGCCTTTTGTGCATTCTGCTTTGTCTTATTCTTATCCTCTACATCCCTGTTGGATAAAATATTATATTTTGACGACTCTCCTAAAGTAAGCTTATATTTTTGGGGAGCCGCACCGCTTTCTATTATAATAAAAGCAAAAATGATAGTAAGTATCCCCAATACAATCCTCTGGAATTTTCTGTCTTTAAAGTGACTTTTTATATTCTTCAGGATATTTTGATCCTTCTGTTTTAAAGAGAACATTAACTTCCCTCCTGTTAAAATAGCGGCAAAACCACAGGAATTTATTTTGCTTGCTTATTTTTATTGTCAAAGGACTGATATGCCAGTATTATTCTTTGAACCAGCTCATGTCTCACCACATCTTTATCCGAAAGGTATATAAACTCCATCCCCTTTATCCCCTTCAGAATTTCCTGCACCTCCTTAAGCCCAGATTTTTTATCCCCCGGAAGGTCTACCTGCGTAATATCTCCCGTAATTACCGCCTTTGAGCCAAAGCCTATCCGCGTCAGAAACATTTTCATTTGCTCGGGGGTAGTGTTCTGCGCCTCATCCAGAATAATGAATGAATCGTCAAGAGTTCTCCCTCTCATATATGCAAGAGGCGCAACCTCAATCATACCCTTCTCAAGATACTTCTGATAGCTTTCGGCACCCATTATTTCATATAATGAGTCATATAATGGGCGAAGATACGGATCAACCTTGTTTTGCAAATCTCCCGGAAGAAACCCAAGCTTTTCTCCCGCCTCTACGGCAGGACGGGTTAAAATTATCCTGTCAACATCTTTGTTTTTAAATGCCGTAACAGCCATTGCCACCGCAAGAAAGGTCTTACCCGTACCCGCAGGGCCTATTCCAAATACAATATCGTTTTGCTTTATTGCATCCACATAGATCTTTTGCCCATGTGTTTTATACTTTATCTGCTTTCCCTTAGCCGTAAGGCAAATGTACTCGCCAAGGTAAGAATCCGCCTTTTCAAGCTGCCCCTCATCCGCCAGACGGAGGAGGTAGCTTACATTTTGCTTTGTTATTGTATCCCCCCTGCCGGCAATGTCGGCAAGCCTCTTGATTACCATGCGCGCCTTCTCCACCGCCTCGGAGCTTCCCACTATTCTCATGATATTGTCTCTTGAAATCACCTTTACGCCAAGTCCTTCTTCAATAACACGCATATTTTCATCAAAATTCCCGAACAGGTTCATTGCCTGTTCAATTTTGTCAAGCTCAACAGTTTTTTCTGCATTGCCGCCTTGCTCCAAGTTATTGGCCAATCAGCTTCCTCCCATCTTTTGTTCAATTCCTATGTCCTCGATGCACTCTATTATTACATTGACCTCCATGTCTCCGTCTTCCTTTTCTATAACCTCTACATCCCTTTTTATTATCTCCGCCTCCTCCGGAATATCCTCCGCGGCCTTGTTATATGCTTCATCCTCTGCGGCCTTCTGAGCCTCCTCAAGCCCTATGTTTTTTTTGACAAGCTTATTCTCATTATACGTATCCACAGTGATACCGATAGGAAATACCATATCCTCTCCAACCGAAAATCTTTTTTTTGTTTCCTCCTTTTCATATTCGTTATATGGAACAGCTTTGGGGAACAGCTTAATTTCCTTTGAAAAAAGCACAAGCGTATAATTGCTCATTTTTTCCCCTGTGCTCACCTTTTCTTCAATCACGTCTCTTACCTCAGCCGAGCCTTCATACCAGGTGGTGGCAAAAACCTCTCCCGACGCATGAACCAGCTTTGCTCCTACTTCCTTGTTTTCGCTTGTAATGCTTCCTGAAATAAGCACCTGCCTGCGTTTAACAGTATCCCCCGCCCTAACCTCCTGCTGTCCTATTTTTGCATAAACCGATTTTATAACGGCATCCCTGTATGCAATTATATTGCAGGGCTCCGCCGCGGGAATAAGCTCGGGGGGCGCGACTCTTTCAACAACGCTCACCTTTACCTTGGTGCCCTTTATTGACACTCCTACCCACGCCAGCTCCTTTACATCAATCATGAGGCTGCTTACAACATCCCCCGTGTCTATGCTGTACTTAAGCCCACCCTGCTTTACCCCGTACTGTGCAAGCTTATCTATCAGCACCTCGGTATCTATTTTTTCATTTCCCGTCACTTCTATAGCCCAAATAAATGATGTAAATATATAAAATAAAATAACAAAGGCAAAAGCACCCGCAATAAAGGTCTTCCTGCGCTTATACCTGTTAAGAATAAAGGGCAGCCCCCTTTTCTCAACTATCTCCATTCGGCAGCCTGTTTTTTTTGCTATGGGCCTCAGCATTTTAAAGCCTCTTATACTGACATTAAGCGTCATCGTACAGTTCTTCTGCCGTTTAATGCCCCATAGGAAAACCTGCCTGTGTATACATATATTTATAAATTTTTCTAAAAAATATCCCTCAACTACTATAATAACATATCCCCGCATATAATTCCATAATCTCAAAAGCAACATTTAAACTCCCCCGGAAAATTACTCTAAAAACTCAAGTCCTTTTATCCTGCCCTCAACCATTATGTCCTCTGAGGTTATTTCCTTAATCGTCAGCAGCTCTCCTGTTATTTTTATAATTCCGGTGCCTGTGTTTATTCTTATTCTGACAGTTTCATATTCAATTATTCCTTTATAATTTTCTATAACCAAATTTTTGTTTCCAAGCATGGTAAGCCTGGGCACATTCAGCACAACTTCCTTGGGCAGCTCGAGAATTTCCGTCATTTTTTCCTTAATATTAATTCTGCGGCTTTCCTTGTCTTTCCTCTTTTTAGCTCTGTCCGGCCCTTCACGAGGCATGGTAATCCCCCTTATATTTTCAATTCTTAATCAGGCTTTCGGGGTCGCCTATCTCATATCCGTTTTGGCGCGCGTCCTTAATTATCATATCAAGGGCATCGGCATTGTCCTTTGATACCGCATGTAAAAGCAATATTGCACCGTTATGAAGATTTTTCATAACAATGCTGTGTGCATAGTCCGCTCCTCTTACCTTATCTCTGTGCCAGTCATCGTATGCAAAGCTCCAGAACACGTTGCAATACCCCAGCTTTTGGGATATATGCAATGTCCTTTCGCTATACTCTCCCTTAGGCGGCCTTAAGAATCTCATATGCTTTCCGAACTTCTCATGAAAGGCCCTGTCCAAGCCCACAAGCTCCTCTTCAACCTGTTCGTCGCTAAGGCCCGGAAGGCTGGGGTGGTGTATTGTATGATTTCCCACCTCGTGCCCTTCCTCTACCATTCTTCTGACCAAATCCTGATGCTGGCTAAGATAAGGCCCAGTGATAAAAAATATTGCCTTAACCTTGTTTTGATCCAATACATCAAGTATTTTAGGAGTATACCCATTTTCATAGCCTTCATCAAAAGTAAGAAATATTTCTTTTGAGCCGGTATCTCCAAGGTATAGCCCGCCATACTTTGAAAGCAGCTCCGGCGCACCGGGGTCTGCGTCGGGTATCTGGTTGCCCGTCTTTCTTGCTATGCCCCAGCATAGCAGCTTATTGTTTGCCGCACCATCCTGCCATATTTCTATCGCGTTGCTGACTGTGCGGTGTGCCCCGCCTTCGCCCTCATCCCCGGACAGTCTCCCGCTTAATTCCTCACTGAAATCCACATCGCTCTCGCTTAGAGAGTATACACCCCCAAGATCGCTGAGCTGCATTTGTATGGTATTATTGCGGCAGGCTGCAAAAGCACCTGCAAAGCACAGCAGTACAAATAGTAATATATATTTTTTCTTTCTCAATTGAAATACCTCCAAATAACCATAAAAACTCCCGGATCGAGGTACAAAGTATTCCTTATCGTTTGTGCACCGCTCCGGGAGCTTATTTTTACCTATAGATATATATATATTGCTGTCGCCATAAAAAAATAACAAATGCTTTTACTTTACAGGCTGAAGAAGGTTTGTCTTAAATACCGAGCCGTCATCCCTTACCTTGGGTATGATAATCTGGTCGGCCTTTTCTATTTTAACCTTCAAGCCATAGTTTTCAAGCGTTTCAACCACTCCGTCTATTATTCTTAATGTATGCTCCACCTTTTCGGGCTCTGCTATTGCTTTTATTACAAAGGGAGCCCGCATCTGTGTCTGGTTTATCATAATATAATTTCCGGCTACTCTGACCTCGCTCATAGCGACTATTCTCTCCTCATTTACAGAAATGGCCTGAACATCCGAAGCCCTGAGCTCATTCAAAACAGAGAGAATATCGGTATCGCTTACATAGGAGTCCTCTGCATGTATTGTGATAATAAGTCCCTTTCCCTTGACATCGACAAGCCCGGCTATTATTCTGACCCTGTCCAGCTCATTTTTTAACGCCTCTGTTTCTCCGCTTATGTTTCCTCTTGTCTTTTCATACTCCATGTTTTCGGCCTTTAACTCCTCATTTCTTTTCACAAGCCCATCGTTGGTTTTTCTGAGTGCAATAAGCTCGTCATTTAAGTCCTCAAGCCTTTTGTTGTTTGTGCTGGCAATCTTCTGGTTATAATTTATGCTTTTGAACTGAAGAGCCAGCATGGTGCCCAGAAGTATACAGACGAGGGCCAATGCCACATTGGTATAGGTTTTAACTTTCATTTCTTCGCTACCTCCAAGCTCGTAATTAATTTACTGATCTCATAGCTGTATTTTTCTATCACAATATCGTTTGACTTGCTTATTTGAACCTTTATGTCAAAGTTTCTCATTTCATTTATCTTGGGGCTTTGCTCCACCCCCGCAATCAATAGCTCGGGATTACCTATGGCCTTAATTTCATAGGGTACGGGATGCCTGTTTTTGTTAATTCTTATATTTGGCCCGGCACAAACCTGTTCACTTGTGGCAATAAGCCTCTCTCCGTTTATGGATATGGCTTGAGCCCCCGCTTTTTTGAGCTCGTTAACCACGCAGTACACATCCTGATCGTGGATTATAAGGAAATTCGGATTATCTATTTCTCTGGCAGGAGCATCATCAAGCTTTATAACAATACCCCTTCCGCTTACATTGCTTAAGCCCGATATGAGCTTTAAGCGCCCTATTTCATTTGCCATATATTTTAAATAGTCATTCTGTCTTGCGTTATCCCCAAAGCCCTTTAAGTATTCATCCTTTTTTTTCTCATTTTCACTAATCTGCAGCTTTAAATCCTCGGTTCTCTTTTTTTCCTCCTCCAGAAGAACCCTGTACTGCTCCAGCCTTACCTCGGCGGAGGTCTTCTGCTTGTTGATATTGAGTACGCTTCTTGCCTGCATTGCTACTAATACTCCAAGGAGCAGAAACGCCAGAAAGAAAATAAATTTTTTATCTATACGGTACATGGCTTCTCCAATCCAAACCTGTTTTTGTGTTGCAAGGGGCAAACATGCCGCTATATTAATTTTAATTATAAAATCGCAGTATTTCAAGTGTCTATGAAATATTACCACACAATGTATATTAATACCACAAATTAATGCAACCTTTTAAGGCAGGTGTTTAAAAGCCGTCCTATTGTTGGTATAATAATATAAGCAGCATCAAAAGTTTTACAATATTCAAATGTCGGCTTTCCGGCATTATGCTTTGGAGGAATGCACATGTTTTACGATATAAGATACCAGACAGGTGAGATAGAGGACATAGTAGCCGAGATGAAAAATGGTTCCATACCTCGGATGGATGTGGACAATCAAGAGGAGCTGGAGTGGTTCATAGGGCAGCTTGCGGAAAAAGGGATTTACAGGGTGGAGGGGCTGCCTTATGATAAAAGCGTGAGGGACAGAATAAAGGAGCCTGAGTTTGAATTCAGGGCGGCGTTTTACACTTCTCCTCTGGATGCGTCGCAGATTGCCGGCGTGGAGCTAATGTATATTGATTTTTATTTTGAGCCGGAAATAGAGGAGACGTATGACTCGGCATTCGGGGATTAGAAGTGGGCAAACCGTCTCTGCCGTTGACTGGACCTGTTTCCGCTGCGGCAGCATGGGGTACGGTTCCTCTGCTTTCCCTTCGGTCCTTCGCTGCGCTTCGGAAGCATAGGAATCCGTCCCCAAGCCTCCTTCGCTGTCTTTATCACTCTATTGCAGAAACTACAGAGCTTATTTCGTCTTTATATGCTTCCAGTGTAGTTACCTTAAGGTATTGATAATACCTGTTTTTTTTGACTGCCTTTTTTTCTAATTCATCCTGCCCGTCCAAATTGAATTTGCCCTGATGAACGCCCATAATAGTATATCCCCAGTCGCTGTTTTCCTTTAAAAACAACATATATCTCATTCCTTTTTCCATGGGAGTATAATCGGCAAGAGCAAAAATATCCTTTTGAAACTTTAAGAGATGGGCTCTGATTAGTGCCGCAGGCTCCGTAATTTCAACAGAATCAAGCTCTTTATTTCCTTTTAGCACCCTTTCAATTTTAAAATTCCTCACGGTATAGAAGGTATCGAATAGACCTAATCCTTTATACGTTATGACAGACTTGGACGAAGAAAGAGCTTTTTCAGGCGTTCCTATGACTATCAGTTCTGCCTCCGAGGTCAGCTCGTCAACGGAATCAACTCCAACCATATTTACCATAACGCTTATTACTTTCCCGCCCGGAGTGCCGAAATATTTTACCCCCGCCACTGCCACCAATGCCAGTACAATACAGCCGCAAAACAATAAAACCTTTTTCATTGTCAATTCCTCCATAATAATATTACTACAGTGCATACAAATTATTTGTCATATTATGGCTCATATGTAACGCTCATTATAGAATAACTACGACCTTTCTGACACAGGAGAATGCATGACTCACCCCCCCTGCCCCCCTCTCTTTCCAAAAGAGGGGGAGAAAGGCAAAGATCGACTCCCCTCTTTTGCAAAGAGAGGGGCCGGGGGTGAGTTAATTCATTACACTGTCTTATCACTCTGTTACAGGCACTACAGAGCTTATTTCGTTCTTATATTCTTCCAATGCCTGCTGCTTTAGGTTTTTGTAATGTCTAGTTTTTTCGACTGCCTTTTTTTCTAAAGCATCCTGCCCATCCAAATTAAATTTGCCATGGTAGACCCCCATAATAATATTTCTTTCGTTACGGTTTTTTTTCAAAAACAATAAATATTTCTTTCCTTTTTCCATAGGGGTATAACCTTCGTCAGTTAAAATATCTTTCTGATATTTGAAAGGGTCGTTATTAATGGCAGCGGCAGCTTCTACAACATCAATAGTTTCAAAGTCTTTGTCACCTTTTAAAACCTTGTCGATCTTAATTTTCCTCAAAGTAAAAAAATCCTCGTATCTACCATTGTCGTCATATTTTATTGTAGGTGTACACGAAAGAAAATCTTTCTCGGGCGAGCCTATAATTATTAATGAAGATTGAGATTCCATCTCCTCGATTGAGTCAAATCCCTTGATAGAACCCATAATACTTATTACTTTCCCGCCCGGAGTTCCAAAATATTTTACCCCAGCCGCCACTGCTGCCACTGTCAGTATAATGCAGCCACAAATCAATAAAACCTTTTTCATTGTCAATTCCCCCATAATAATTTTACTACAGTGCATACAAATTATTTGTCATATTATGGCTCATATGTAACGCTCATTATAGAATAACTACGACCTTTCTGACACAGGAGAATGTATGACTCACCCCCCTGCCCCCTCTCTTTTGAAAAGAGAGGGGCCGGGGGTGAGTTAATTCATTACACTGTCTTATCACTCTGTTACAGACACTTCAGCACTTATGTCCGCCTCATATTCTTCCAATGCCTGCCGCTTTAGGTTTCTGTAATGTCTGTTTTCTTCAACCGCATTTTTCTCAACTGTATCCTGCCCATCCAAGTTAAATTTACCTTGATAGACCCCAACAATATAATTCTGTCCAGCTTCATTCTTATCTAAAAACAGAATATATTTCTTCCCTTTTTCCATTACTCTATAATCTTCAATAGTCATAATATCCTTTTGATATTTCAAAGGATCGTTATTGATTGCAGCAGCAGTTTCCACGACCTCAATAGATTCATATTTTTTGTCCCCTTTTAAAACCCTGTCTACCTTAAGTTTTCTCATAGTATAAAATTGCCCATACCTGCCGCTGTCATTATATTCTATAATAGGTTTGCATGATAAGAAATCTTCCTCCGGTGATCCTATAATTATTAGTGAGGCTTTAGAGTTTAACTCCTCTACCGAATTAAATCCTATAATAGAAGCACTAGTGCTTATTATTTTACCGCCGGGAGTACCAAAATATATCCCTCCGAACACTGCCGCCAATGCCAGTACAATACAGCCGCAAATCAATAAAACCTTTTTCATTGTCAATTCCTCCATAATAATATTACTACAGTGCATACAAATTATTTGTCATATTATGGCTCATATGTAACGCTCATTATAAAACA
>NZ_QPJT01000016.1:81580-117137 GCF_003337415.1 Anaerobacterium chartisolvens
TAAAACCTTTTTCATTGTCAATTCCTCCATAATAATATTACTACAGTGCATACAAATTATTTGTCATATTATGGCTCATATGTAACGCTCATTATAAAAGCAGCCCCCTTTAAAGGGGGCTGCCTGTCTGATTTTATCCCCTGCTTATTTCCCTTATCTTGTTCACGTATATAGCGGACAGCTCCTCGGCAAACTCGGCCGAATAGCTTTCACTTATAACCCTGCACACAGGCCTCTCGGCGTCGGGCAGTACAAGCACCCATCCCCCGTCCTGATATATTTTCACGCCCTCTAAGGTCTCAATTTTTTCGAAATTCTCCCCCTGTATTATTTGCCGGATAACCTTTCCCTTCGCGTTCCAGGGACACTCAACCTCCCTTTTCGCCATATGGAAGCCCGGTATCATGTCCACCAGCTCCGACAGCCTGTAGTTGTTTACCGTCATAAAATCCAGTATTTTTATAAGGCACGCTATTGCGTCAAAGTGCATGGTAAATTGGTCAAGCATTTCCTCCTTTATTTCATCCCCCAGTATTTTTTTCATTATATCCTGCTGGGACGTTTTTGTACGCACTACCTTCCCCTTGTTCTCGCCGGCTATTTTTTCAACGATGTGGCTTGCCGATATAGGCACTACTACTGTGCCCCCCAGTGTGCTTTTGAAAAATATTATCGATATGAGAGCTATAAACATGTCCTCTGTTACTATCCTCCCCTTATCGTCCACAAGCATCATCTTTTCACAGGTGTCCTCAATGGACACGCCTAAATCAAGCTTTTTCAGTTTTATATTCTTTGTAAAGAATCTCACATGGCTGGAGGGCATACTGCGTGACGAGGTCCTCGTGTTGATAAGCCGCAAGCTCATAGTATCGACCATGCAGCCCGCTTCGCTGAGCAGCTCCTTCATGGTGCCAGTAATCAATTCGGAATTTGAGTTGACAGCAATTCTGTACTTCATTTGCTTTGATTTTATGCTGTTTAATATGTTTCTCAAATAAAACGTTCCATAATCGGGGATGTATTTTATTTCCTCTATGCAGTCACCCTCGCAGCGGTTAAAATCCTCTCTTGCAAAGGCATTTTCAATTTTTCTTTCCATTCCCCTGTCTATGTTGCTTCCGTTTAAGTCGAGAAAATCTACAAACAGCTTTGCCCTGTCCTCAGACGCGGTGTTTATATGAATTCCCCCGTCAATTTTATAAAACCTTATCGCAGACCTTGCCATAGGCAGCAGCAGCTTGCCTAAGTCCAGCACCTCGACTCCCGACGAAAGAAGCCCCGCCCCTAAGGATATTTTTAGCATATGCGCCGACGGGGAGCCGTCACAGCTTATTGCTATGCGTGACCCTTTCCTGAAAACGGAGCCATAGGCAGCTCCAAGCTTTGAGGCATATTCCGGGGTTATATCAACATTTATTTCACCTGATATCCCCCTGTTTCCGAATATAACTCTGGTAAACTTAGACCCCCATACAAGGTTTGAATTGACCTCGGTTCCGGCATCTATCATTTTATTGGGCCATATCTTTACGTTTGGCTTTACCGAGGCATTTTCCTTTATTACGGTATCGTCCCCTATTACGGAATTCTCAAAAGCCGATACATTTTCGCCTATGTGAATTTTGTTGCATACTATGCCTCCCCTTAGCTGAACATTTTTATCAATAATGCAGTTATTCCATACGATGCTTCTTTTAATCCCGCTTCTCTTTTCTATTATATTAAAATTCCCTATAACGGAATGACTCCCTATAACGGTGCCTTTCTTAATCCTGCTTCCCCTGCCTATTACACAGGGGGGCAAAACAGACGCGTCCTCCTCTATTTCCGCTTCAGACTCCACCCATATTCCTTCTGAAATTTCCTCCCCCGGTATATTTACCCTTACCCGTCCCTCCAGAACATCCATATGCGCCTGACGGTAAGCCTTCAAATCTCCTATATCGCACCAGTAGTCGTTAGTTACATAGCCATACATGGGCTTTCCTTCCTTTAAAAGAATGGGAAAAAGATCCTTGCTGAAGTCAAATGCCTCATCCCTGTTAAAATACGTCAATACCTGAGGGGAAAGTATATATATACCTGTGTTTGCCGTGTCGCTGAACACCTCCCCCCAGCTTGGCTTTTCAAGAAATCTGGTAATCCTTCCGCTCTCATCCGTTACCACAACCCCGTATTCAAGGGGAATGTCCACTCTTTTTAAAACAAGCGTCGCCATGGATTTATTTTTAAAGTGAAATTCTATTGCACTGCTCAAATCAATATCTGTTAATGCATCCCCACTTATTACTATAAAGGTGTCGTCAAGAAAATTCTCTGCGTTTTTTACACTTCCGGCAGTGCCCAGAGGGCTATTCTCCACGTAGTACCTCATATTCACCCCAAAATCCCTGCCGTCCTGGAAATACTCCTTTACCAGCTCAGGCATATACTGCAGGGTTACAGCAATTTCCTTCAAATTATGCTTCTTCAGCAGTTCGATGATATGTTCCATTACAGGCTTATTTACAATAGGCACCATTGGCTTTGGCCTATTGCAAGTGAGGGGTCTGAGCCGCGTACCTTCGCCTCCAGCCATTATAACAGCCTTCATTAAATTCATCCTTTCGTAAATTTGTGTTTACAGGCAGCATACCGTCTAAATGGTTTACTGTCTGTAACAAATTGCATATGCCTACAGGCTTTTTATCCTTAAGAAAGCAATGCTTCCTCATATGCTGAGCTTTTAGAGCGCGTTGACTATAAGGAAGCTTGTTTTATTAAAAATAATTTTTATTAATTTATATTTAAAAGTTTTTGTATTGTTGTATATTTTAATGCATTTTATTTTTTACATAGTTATTAAATAATTAGAAATTATACTTTTATTATGCAGATACTTTTAAAATCTTTATTACATTTTATATATTTAGCAATAAAGATTTTACATGGAGGATATAGTTTGATGGAAGAAATTATATTCTCCATGTTTGTAAAATCTTTATTGCATCCTAATTATATATAAAAAAAGAGAGGGTAGGTATTTTTTAAAATACCCGTCCTCTTTTTAGAATGTCCTTTAGAGAAGGCTTTAATACAGTTACCTTTTAGTAAACATTTTGTATATAAGATATCCGGCACCCGCCAAAAGTGCAACGGGCAAAATAATTCCCAGTATAAAACCAAGAAGCCTTACCAGAATCCTTACTGCTATTATGAAGAGCACGATCATTATTGCAGCGGTAATTATTTTTTTTAACGTGATGTTATTCATAAAAATTCACCTCTTCAATTGTTTTAATTAATTATACTATATTCATTAATATTTGTCTGAATTTTTTTAATATTTTTTATGATTTTATAAATATAATTAATAAAAAACTATACCTTTAAGATGATTTCATTTAAAGCCTTAACGGTAACGTCAATTTCCTCCGGCGTATTGAAGCAGCTCACACTGAAACGGACTATCCCGCTTTTTACCGTCCCCAGAGTATTGTGGGCAAGGAAGGAGCAGTGAAGCCCCGCTCTTGTGGCTATACCATACACCCTATCCAGAACATGGCTCACCTCCGAAGAATCAACATCCTTAATATTAATTGCTATGATGCCTGAATTCTCCTCCATATCGGGGCTGCTGTAAAAAATAGCCTTTTTGTTTTCCGACAGCCCTTCATAAAACCTTTTTGTCAGCATGTGCTTATGGCTTCTTAATTTGTCCAATCCAAACTCCCTTATGAATTCTATTCCCAGGCCTAAGCCTACTATCCCCGGAGTGTTAACCGTGCCGCTCTCTAAAAGATCCGGCATTATTTCGGGCTGGTACAGGCTTTCGGAGTTACTGCCGGTACCACCCTCCATTATGGTTTTAAGCTTAAGACCCTCCCTCACATAAAGCCCCCCCGTGCCCTGCGGGCCCATCAGACCTTTATGCCCGGGGAAGGCAAGCATATCTATTCCCATACCGATAGCATCAACATCTATAGAGCCGACGCCCTGAGAGGCGTCAAGCAAAAACGCAATCCCTGTTTCACGCGCAATTTTGCCGATCTCCCTTACCGGCATTATCATGCCGTTGACGTTTGACGACAGCGTAGCGGCAATGAGTCTGGTATTGGGCTTTACAGCCTTCCTGATATCCTCCGGGTCAATCCTCCCTAACATATCGCCCCGAATTATGGAAATCTCCAGCCCAGCATCCCTTTCAAGCGTTTTTAAAGGCCTTATAACGGAATTATGCTCCATGCAGGTGGTTATGACATGATCCCCATGTCCGAGATATCCTTTAATAGCTATATTCAAAGCCTCAGTGGCATTTTTTGTAAAGGAAAGCAGCATTGGGTTCTTAAAATTAAAGAAAGCCGCTATTATTTCCCTGGCGTAAAGCACCGCCTTCCCAGAGGCTATTGACATTTCATGGCCTCCTCTGCCGGGATTTGCGCAATACTCCCTCATGCACCTCTCTACGCCGTTATATACCGCCTCCGGCTTTGGATATGAGGTTGCCGCATTATCAAGATATATCATTTCATTCAATACCTCCCCCCTAATACAGCTTTTCTGCAAGCATGTTTTCTGAAAGAATATCTTCTAAAAGCAGTGACGCCGCCGGAAATGGCTTTAGCGCCCTTTTAAGTATACCCTGTACGTATGCTATCAGCATTCCGTAATTTGTAATTGCAACTCCGCCGGCCTTTGCCGACGCTATTCTGTACTGCATCTCCTGCCTGTTAAGCATACACGCCCCGCAATGCACAATAGCGCTGTATTTTTCAAGATCCTCCGGGAACCAGCTTCCGCTTGCCCATTCAAATTGTATATCTCCTCCGCATATCTGCCTTATCCATCTTGGTATTTTTACCTTTCCTATATCGTCGGACTGTCTGTGATGAGTGCAGCCTTCAACTATAAGCACCCTGCTTCCGCCGCTTAAGCTCTCAATCTTTTTTATGCCTCTTACCATTTCCATAAGCTCCCCCTTTTGCCTTGCAAATAAAATAGAAAAGGATGTGAGCGGTATATCCGTCGGTGTATCTGCAGAAACCTTAAGAAAGGCCTGTGAATCGGTAATAACAAGGGCCGGCCTCTTTGTAAAGCTTTCCATTGTTTCCTTAAGCTCATGCTCCTTGGTTACAACCGCAATGGCATCATTTTCTATAATATCCCTTATGGTTTGCTGCTGCGGAAGTATAAGCCTTCCCTTGGGAGCCGCCTTGTCTATAGGGGTAACAAGCACTATTAAGTCTCCCGGATTTATCAAATCCCCTACCAGTCCGGGCTGGCTCTGGCTCCCCTCTCCCCTTTCGGCAATTGCTTTTTTTAAGTCCTCCACCCCGTCTCCCATTGTGGAGCTCACCTGCATAATACCAAGACCCAGCTCCATTTCGAGTATCTTCAGCTCCTCCGGCGTAAATTTCTTCATATCACATTTATTGGCTACAGCAATTGTGGAAATGCCCTTTTCCTTAAGCCTTGCGGCAAATCCCCGGTCAAACTCCGTTACACCATCCTCCGCATTGACAACAAGTATTGCAATATTGGTCTTCCTCATCACATCATATGTCTTTTGCATCCTTAAGTTTCCCAAATCCCCCTCATCATCAAGTCCGGCAGTGTCTATGACGACTACCGGGCCCAACGGCAAAAGCTCCATGGATTTATACACCGGGTCGGTGGTGGTGCCGGGTACATCCGAAACTATTGCAAGCTTCTGGCCTGTAATGGCATTTACCAGACTGGATTTTCCCGAATTTCTTCTTCCGAACACGGCTATGTGAAGGCGGTTTCCAACAGGAGTTGAATTCATATTCTTCACCCTTTCTCTATGCTATCCCTTTTTACCGGGTATTCCCGGCTTTGTCATACCGTAAGCGCTTAAAATCAAATCTAATTTTTCCTCTTCTATAAGCCTCTCTTCCATTATCAGCTCTCTAACACCCCTGTTTTCCACAGCACACCTTTTTGCCACAAGAGTGGCCTTTTCATAGCCTATATACCCCGACAGCGCCGTGGCAAGGGACAGGCTGCCCTCCAGCAGCAGGCTGCACCGGGCTGTGTCGGCCTCTATACCCTTTATGCACTTGTCTATAAATATTCTTATTCCGTTTCTCAGCAAGTCCAGCATTTCAAACAGGTTCCTCGCTATAACGGGTAAAAATGCATTAAGCTCAAGCTGCCCGCTTTGCGCCGCGAGTGTAATAGCCAAATCGTTTCCCATTATCTGAAACGCTATCTGGTTTACAGCCTCAGGAATTACGGGGTTTACCTTGCCAGGCATTATGGAAGAGCCCGCCTGCGCCTCGGGCAGCCTTATTTCTCCTATTCCCGCCCTTGGCCCTGATGAAAGCAGCCTTAAGTCACTTGCAATTTTTGAAAGGTTAACGGCGGCAGCCTTTAAAAGCCCCGACACCTCAACAAACACATCGTTATTTTGTGTTATATCCATCATGTATTCAGCTCTGGCCAGTCCTATTCCCGTTAAAGCCCTCAGTTTCTCCGCCGCTGAAAAAATATATTTTCTTTCGGCGTTAAGGCCTGTTCCTACCGCAGTACCTCCAAGGTTTATCTGCCTTAAGCGCTCCTCCGCCTTGTACAGCCTCCACCTGTCTCTGGCAACGGCCTGCGCCCATGCGCCGAATTCCTGACCCAGCGTCACAGGCACGGCATCCTGAAGCTGTGTCCTTCCCACCTTCAGCACTGTGGCAAACTCCTCCTCCTTTTGCTGAAGGGCAGTCTGCAATTCCGCAAACAGGCCGCTGACAGGAGAAAGCAGCCTTATGGCAGCTATTCTGACTGCCGTGGGGAACACATCGTTGGTAGATTGCGACATGTTTACATGGTCTAAGGGGTGTACAACAGAGTAGTCCCCTTTACTGCCGCCAAGCAGCTCAATTGCCCTGTTTGCAAGCACCTCGTTCATGTTCATATTGGCGGAGGTGCCTGCGCCACCCTGCATACAGTCCACCACAAACTGGTTGTCAAGCCGTCCTGACAAAACGTCGTTACATGCCGCGCATATAGCCCTCTCCAGCCGCTCCTCAAGCAGCCCTGCCTCGCCATTGGCCATCGCGGCAGCCTTCTTCACAATAGCAAGTGCTCTTATGAGCTCGCAGTGCATTGGCTTCCCCGATATGTTAAAATTCTCCATAGCCCTTTGTGTATGCACTCCGTAATAGCTGGAATCCTCTATTTCTTTTTCTCCCAGCAAGTCATGCTCAATGCGCAATTATATCACCCCACAATACATTCATGCCCGGGATTGACGGCCTGCCATACAATATATGAAGGAAGGGGCCGTCCTGCCTTTTCCGCCGCATAGGCTGCGGAAGCCATATCAACCATATTTTTGTTGTTGTAAATATTATAGCTTTTTCTATACCTCTCGGGAGTATTTATAAGCATTATTGTGTTTGCACCCGCCTGAAGGGCTTTTACCTGAGCATCCTTGTCCAATGAGGCCAGCGCCGTTGTCGAGGGTATATAAACTCTCTTACAGACAATCCTTGTTACCGCTACCACACGAAGGGTTAAGTCTATATCCCCTGTCGGATGATTTTCAAGCCTGCTTCCCTCGGCAGGTATAAATGGCCCTATCCCAATCATGTTTATGCCCATTTCCTTGAAATAAAGTATATCGCCCGCTATATCGTCCAGAGTTTGTCCTGGAAGCCCTATTATATTGCCCGAGCCGTTTAAATAGCCCAGTTCCTTTAACCATAGCGAGCACTGCAGACGGTGATCGTAATCATCGTCGGGATGAAGCCGTGCAAACAGATCTCTGTTGGTTGTTTCTATTTTAAGCAAAAAGTTGACCGCTCCCGCATTTCTTAGCTGCTCATACTCCTCCCTGCTTTTTTCACCCACGCTTAGGGTTATCTTCATACCTGTTTCATTCCTGATCCTCTCAACCAGCCTTACAAGCCTTGGAGTATCCCATCTGGAATCCTCTCCCGACTGGAGAATGACGGTTTTCATACCCATAGCCTTTACGCTGTGAACCGCCTCCATTATTTCCTCCTCAGACATGCTGTATCTCTTAACGCATTTGTTTGAGGAGCCTATTCCGCAGTAAGAGCAGTCCTTTCTGCAATAATTTGAAAACTCTATTGCTCCTCTTATCTCAACCGCATCCCCAACCGTTTCCTTTCTTATCCTGTCTGCGGCACTGAATATTGTATTGATCTCCTTCTCCCTTTGGGTAGATAAAAGATACAGTATATCGCTCCTGTCAAGCTCCTGACCGCTCTCAATCCTCTCTAAAATTCTTAAGAAATCCTCTGTTATTCCCTGCGCCAGCTTCTCGTCAAGCAGTCCCTGAAGCTTCATCCTTTTGTCCTCAAGTATATGAGTGACCTCAACACTGTTTACAGCTATAAGCCTTTTTGCGGCTTCCACATCGTCTTGTGAAATTTTTACCGCAATGGCGCATACCGTTCCCGACTCGGGAGGCGCCGGCACAAGCTGCGTATTTATGCCCTCCGCCTTTAAAACCCTGTCCGCAAAGAGCATTTGTGCAGTGTTAGCCGCAATTATTAAAAAGAACCTCTGCTCCACCTTCTTCCCCCTTTCAAATCCTTAAAGCCCCTGAATGTTAAAAATACAGATCCCTCTTGCCGCCTTCAAGCTCCTTCAGTCTTTCCACTGTTTTAAGCCTCATTCCGGCATCCTCAATTTCCAGAAGAGCCTTGCCGATCACCTCTTCGCCCTTCTCCTTCAACTGCTCCGTCCCGTAGTCCAGCAGATTTTCCTTAAAGGTAAGTATTGCATTGGGCTGGCAGTATTCGTGTATATCGCCTCCCTTTGCGTGCTCCATAAACGCCTCGCCTGTGCGGCACCTTCTGTAGCATGCCGTACAGAAGCTTGGTATATATCCCTCTTGACATATCGTCTCAATCATTTTGGGAAGACTTCTGTGGTCATTGACAGAGAATTGATCCGCCTTGTCCTCCTCTTCCTTGTATCCGCCGGGACTGGTCTTTGAGCCTGCGCTTATCTGCGACACCCCTATGCCAAGCAGCTCATCCCTCATTTGCTCGCTCTCTCTTGTAGATAAAATGATGCCTGTATATGGCACTGCCAATCTATATACCGCAACAATCTTTTTAAAATCCCTGTCGTTCACCTGAAAGGGTATTTTGTCCAGTGCCCACCCAAGAGCCGGCCTCAGCCTTGGCACTGAAATGGTATGAGGCCCCACTCCAAACCTCTTTTCAAAGCTCATGGCGTGCATAAGCAGCCCCAGAACCTCAAACCTGTAGTCGTAAAGCCCCAGCAGCGCCCCTACGCCTACATCGTCGATTCCTCCCTGAAAGGCACGGTCTATAGCCGTTATCCTCCAGTCATAGTCAGCTTTTCTTCCTACCTGGTGCATTTTTTTATACACCTCACGGCTATAGGTCTCTTGAAATATAACATACGTCCCCACTCCGGCGTTTTTTAACTGCCTGTACTCCTCCACCTGCATGGGAGCAGCCTCGACGTTTATTCTTTTTATATTAACATTTTTATATATTGCGTCCATTGCATCGGTAAAATGCCGTATATCGGTCTTTTTGGCATCCTCCCCACAAATAAGCAGCAGGCGCTTGTGTCCCTGCTCTTCAATGGCCTTTGCCTCACTCACTATTTCCTCAACAGACAGAGTCTTTCTGTGGAGTTCCTTGTTGTCGTGCCTGAAGCCGCAGTAAAGGCAGTTATTTGTACACTCATTGCTGGTATATAACGGCGCAAACAGCACCACTCTTTTACCGTATATTTTATTTTTTACATACCTTGCAGCGTCATAAACCTCTGAAAGCAGCTCTTCATCCTGTATATTGAGCAGGCTTGCCGTCTCCTTAAGGCTTATCCCCCTGCACTCACGGGCTTTTGCAAGAATTTCCGCTATTTCCGCCCTTTCAGGCCTTATGCTGTCCTCTAAAATTGAATGAATCAAGCCCTCATCTATAAAATCAACCATTTACATCTCCTCCAATTGTGTTTTTCAAAGCCTTCATTGCAGCCAGGGCCACCGCCCCGCCGATCAGTGCCGTAACAAGCTGCGGCACGCTGAACATTGATACCAGAACAGGAGCCATCTTAGCATTAACCGCCGTATTAACCCTTACAAATATAACAATTGCGCCCCATAAAAACGCAAATTTAAGAACAGCCCCCGCCAGTACGCCAAAAAGCTTGCTCCTTTTTTTCAAAAGATTGAACGAAACCACCAGAATGGAATTGCCAATGGCAATAAACGGCGCAAACATAAGAAGCATTGGTGCAATAGCAGCATGGTTATTAATAAGTGATGTAAACGGCGCAAGTATTGCTATTATAACACCGCTCCACACACCTGAAAACGCTGCCGCAAGCAATAGACAGGCATTGACCAGAGGCCCTGATATAAAGCTGTTGTAAGGCGGAGGTATTATCCTCCCCAGCATTTGAAAAACTACTGTTAAGGCTAGCAGAACCGCTGTACGTGAAATGAATTTTACACTGAATTTCATTAAAAAAGCCCCCCCAAATAAATATTATTACTAAAGTCACACCATAATTACAATTATGCCTCACATAAGGTGCGCATAAATAAATAACTCTCCCCGAATAAAGAAGGCATACCCTCTTTCAGGAAGAGTTAAAAAAGACATACTTAAAGAACATAGTCCGGCTCCCCCCTTCGATAAGACCTCAAACATCCGTCTCGTCAGGCATAATATATTTTTTCCACGGCATAAGATTTCTCCTTTGCCTAAGAACGCAATATGTAAAGGCACATCCCTTTTATCGCAAGGAATTACCTCTATATCAATAGGTCAGTGCAACCTTGGCCTTTATTCCGCTTATATTGCCAAGCCTTCCTGTCAATGCTCCAATGTCGTCATTGGTACCGTCAACAATTATGGAAATAACCGATATATTCCTGTCCCTGTACGGTATTCCCATCCTTCCTACAATAATATTCCCAAAGCTGCTCAATATGTCATTGACCCTTTCAGCATTCTGCTCTCTGTTGCTTATTACTATCCCTATAACCGCAATTCTGTTATTGCCCTCCATACAGTGTACCTCGTTAAAATTTTAACCATAGCTTAATTATACCAACAATTCTGAAAAAGTAAACAGCGTCTTTTTTATATTGGCCTTTATGCTGCTATCAGCCCAGTGCCTGACTTATATCCTCAATTATGTCATCAGCGTTTTCAAGCCCTACCGAAAAGCGTATAAGGTCGGGCTCTATCCCGGCATCCATGAGCTGGCTGTCGCTGAGCTGCCGGTGGGTTGAGCTTGCCGGGTGAAGGACAGCCGTTCTGGCGTCCGCCACATGCACAACTATGGCCGCAAGCTTAAGCCTGTCCATAAACCTTACAGCCTCTTCCCTTCCACCCTTTATTCTGAAGGATATTACGCCGCTACAGCCCTTTGGAAGGTATTTGCCGGCCATGTCATAATACTTGTCCTCCGCCAGCGCAGGGTAGCTGACAGACAGTACTTTATCGCTGCCCTTAAGATACCTTGCCACCTTTACGGCATTTTCGCAGTGTCTCTCCATCCTTATATGCAGCGTTTCCAGACCTATATTGGTTAAAAAAGCGTTCATTGGGCTCATGCAGTTTCCTATATCCCTCATATACTGAACCCTTGCCTTGGTAATATATGCTTTTTCGGCAAAAGCCTCGGTATATGCCACGCCGTGATAAGACGGGTCGGGCTGTGTCATATCAGGGTATTTGCCGTTTTTCCAGTCAAAGCTTCCGGCATCCACTATAGCGCCCCCCACACTTGTAGCATGTCCGTCCATGTATTTTGTTGTGGAATGCACGACAATATCAGCACCGAATTCTATAGGTCTGCACAAAATGGGGGTTGCAAAGGTGTTGTCCACAATAAGCGGAACATTATTTTTCTTTGAAATCCGTGCAAACTTTTCAATATCCAGTACGCTTATCTTGGGATTTGCTATAGTCTCGGCAAATACCGCCTTTGTACCCGGCCTGAATGCCTTCTGTATTTCATCCTCCGATGCGTCGGGGTCTACAAAGCTTACCTCAACGCCCATTTTCTTTAACGTCACCGAGAAAAGATTGTATGTACCTCCGTAAATAGTGCCGGAGGAAACAACATGATCCCCGCACCCGCATATATTCATTACCGCTATCATAGAAGCAGACTGGCCCGAGGAAGTACATAAGGCGCCTACCCCTCCTTCTAAGGATGCTATTTTATTCTCAACGCACTCCACCGTAGGATTGCTTATTCTTGTGTACATGTGCCCCGGCACTTCAAGATCAAACAATTTGGCAACATGCTCTGTAGAATCATATTTGTATGTAGTGCTTTGAAATATCGGAAGCACGCGTGGTTCTCCGTTGCCGGGCTTATACCCCTCCTGAAGGCATCTGGTCTCAATTCTCCATGACTCCATTTAATTCACTCCTTCGTATATTTTCCTTTACATATTATACTTTAGTGCTGTGCAAAGTCAATCAAATTGATTAATACCACAAAAAAGGAGCCTGATGCGGCCCCGCTAAAAAATAAATATATTTGTTTTTATACAAGAACAGGCTGTATTTGCTTTCCCTTTAGTGATTCTAAGATAGTCGGTATAATAAGATCATTCCTTGCCATCAATGAATTGCACTTTTTAATGGGATCATCCTGCTCGAACGGTACCATGTATATGTTTTTCATATTCATCAGCATACCTATGTTTTTAGCATTCATTCCGAGCCCGTCATTTGTGGATATTGCAAGCACGAGAGGCTTTTGATTTCTCAGGTGCGCCTTGCACGCCATGGTGACGGAGGTATCGGTTATTGCGTTTGCAAGCTTTGAAATTGTGTTTCCTGTACACGGCGCAACCACCAATATATCCAGCATTGCCTTAGGCCCTATAGGCTCTGCCTGTATGATGCTGCATATAGCTTCTCTTCCTGTGATATCCCGAAGCCTTGATTTCCATTTATCAGCCTCTCCGAATCTTGTATCAAGCTTATCCACTGCCTCCGATATTATGGGATAGACGTCGGCACCCTCTTTTACGATCCTATCAATCTCGGGAATTACCTTTTCCAGAGTGCAAAATGACCCGGTAAGCGCAAATCCTACTTTAAGTCCGTCTAACTGCATTGCTTATACCCCCAACTCACAAATAATATTATTTATAGTCTCTTTTATAAATTTAGCGGCAGTCACAGGGGCGACCTTGCCGGGAAGCGACAGAGCCCATATTGCTTTTATCCCCATTGACTTTGCTTTTTCAAAATCTACTCCTCCGGGTTTGGAAGCCAAATCAATAATGAGGCAGTCACTCTTCAACTTGCTTAGAGCATTTGTGTCAAGTATCATATAAGGAATGGTGTTAAAAATAACATCCATATCAGAAAGGCAGTCATTTAATTCATTTATAAAAACGGCATTGAAGCCATAGCTTTTAATCCATGCCATATCGGAATACTTTCGGGCTTCTATAAATACATTAGAGCCTATCCCATGCAGCATCTTGCCCAAAATTTTGCCTATTCTCCCAAAACCCAAAATCAAACAATTACAGTCGTGAAGAGTTATCGGTATTTCCTCCATTGCAATTTGTATCGCCCCTTCCGCAGTGGGTATGGCATTTAATACCGCCATTTCCTCCCTGTCCAGCAGGTCTATTGTATATACATTGTAAATTTCCGCAAGGTGAGCTATTTTATCACCTATCCTTCCGGCGATAAAAAGCTGGTTCTTTGACATAATTTTAAATACTTCATTTATATGAATTTTTTCTGAATGGAACGGTGCATTAATGGTTTCATTGTCATTAGAGCACGGTATGGGGCCAATTACAACCTCAGACTTAATGATTGCTTCTTCCAGTTCCTTGCTTTCAGTCATCCCCATTTCAAACCCTGCATTATTGAAGCCATATATGTAAACCGTATTGCCATCGGCCATCAGTTGGTTTGCCAGCTTTACGCTTCTTAAGTCTCCTCCGATAACAGTAAATATTTTATTCTCCATATAAGCTACCCCCTAAATACCTATTACAGCTAATACATATTATGTGAATTATATTGCCGGAGTGCTTGTACAAAAAAGCGTTTTATAACCAAATAACCGGACAAAGCCCTGAATCTTAATTATCAGGGCTTTGTCCGGCCGTATTAAAGCAATTGGTGAATATTGTGTTTTTGAGTCTTAAAGTCTTGCCAAAGGATTTAATAAATTATCATGAATAGCTGCGGCTCAATTTATTATAAATAAGGCTAATCAAAAAGCACAGGCCCCCACCAGCTATCAGTGCGATAACTCTGGTAATGGAATTTTCCTCAATTAAATCTACAAATATGAATTTTGCCACCATTACAATGGTTAATACCAGTCCATATTGCCTTATGCTCTTATTCCCAAGCTTGAATCCTACCAATATGCTTACTATAGCTACTATCAAGCCCGCTAAGCTGTATGCTGCTGATATCCCATTTAAATCTGAAAACGACCAAAGTATTGTCCATGTCAGTATTAAATATTTTATAATAATCCATATCCCCATTAATGTCTTATTCCGAAGGTTTCCTGAGAGAATTGTCCTGCTTTGTATTAATGTAATGGCAGTCGCGGCCAGTACAAATATAAGCTGCAAAACAACGCTATCGGCAAATGCGATTCCCTGCAAGCCGTAAAAATATAATGCCGTTGAAAACAAATAGACTAAAGTCTGCATATTTTTATCATCTTCTATTGTGTCGTTTGCACCGAAGAATTTAAATTGTTCACTTTTCCAGTTCTTGAAATAACCAATCTTTAATAAGGCTATGACAGCAGCAACAGAAATTAAATATCCGGCGGCGTTATCGGTATATTTGCTCAGGTACGGCACATTGATAAAGTTTACAATATTAGAAGGTATTCCAAAGCTGTTCATAAGGATTACTGCAATTCCAATTATCTTTAAGACAGTGATATGAGAATATTTTCTTAAGCTTACGCATTCCCGCAGCACATACACCATCAGTCCCAGTTGAATAATTCCGTAAACCGAGCATATCAAATTGCCGGAATGACTGAAAATCAAAAAAAGCGAATCCAATAAAATTATAAGTGCCGTTAATAATAACTGTCTTTCCAGTTTGAACACTTTCCCGCTTACAGCCAGCAACAGTGCTGCAATAATGATGCCGGTGGGCACTTTGAACAATTCTATATTTATTAACATTGCGGTAATAGCCAATATGACTGCATAATATCTCGTCAACCATTTTTCTATTGTCTTGTAAAATACATTATTCAATACAAACTGAATCAAATTAATTATAAAAAACAGAATATAGCAAACCGCAGCGCTGGTATGGAGATAGTTATCATTTAAGTTGGCTATAAATAGAATGGTTAATATTGTCGTAACGGCGCTGATCCCAATATATGCCGGAAACGCATCTTTCTTGCCGATGATGTTATAAAACATATTCATAAGCACATACAGTATAATAATTACGACACTCTGCCCGAAGCAGCTTTCCAAGAGCTGCCTCGCTCCGAATAATCCGTCAAAATAGCACCGTATTAATATCGAGGCATAATTTAATATCGACAGAAGTATACTGACTATTAATTCCGTCCTATTACTGTTAAACGTCTTGTATATCATTACCGACGAAATGCCGGTTGCAAATATTATCATTACCAGCAGCTCCATATCCCCCTGCATAAGACCTAAACCCAGCAGCAGCGCGATATAGCTGCCTATATACGCTATAACAGTCGTAAAGAACATATTGGTATACCGAGAAGACAGTATAAAAAATACTGCCCATATTCCAGCCAGAAGTATCGAGACATTATTCCCAATTAAATGGAATGCCAGATTGGCGGATAATATGGCAATAAAAACCAAGCCTGCTCCCGTTCCAAGTATAATTGACGTTATAGCATTCTTTTTTGTTCTTATAAGCCAAAACCCCACAGCAGTAAGTATAATTCCTGCCAACGATATTATTAACAGCTTTATTAACGGTGTTATTGTATTCCATATCAAGCCTATAAAGGAGATTGCACCTATGAAGATAAGCAATGCTGCCAGCGCACCTATCAGATATTTCCCCACTAGTGCTTCCTTGTCCTTGCCCCTGCTGTCCTGCCCTTCTGCTCCCCTCTCTTTCTCCCTCTGAGGATTTGGCGGAAAGCCAGCAGGCTTGGTGTTCATTGCCCGGCTCTCCGCTAATACATTCCTTCCCGTCTCCGGCCTTCTTGTCTCCTGCCTTACCGTTTTGGGTTTTTCAGCTGCAGCCCTTCTTGTAATGTTTTCCAAATACGCCACTCGTTGCTCAAGCTCGGTTATTCTCTCTTCAGGTGATTTCATTCCACACCGCCTTTTTATATTATATATGTAGCGATAAAGATTTTACATGGAGGATATAACTTGATGGAAGAAATTTTTTTGACCCGTAAGGAATACATCTAAGAAAAACGCCTGATGACAGACCCGTGAGACATTTCCCCTCAAGGCGTCTTTTCGTTGCTATTAAAAATTTCTGTAAGCAATTATATCCTCTATGTTTGTAAAATCTTTATCGCATCCTATATAGTTGTAATAACACAGTTCAAACCTCTCACTAACATATTTTAACATTACAAACTTGCAATTACAATATTATAATTGATTTGGGTGCATAAATTATATCTGACACAGCATTTCGGAAAATCGCCATAGAGATTACAATTGAAGCACCTTTTTCACATAACAGCATAATTATCCAAAAAAAATGGTTAAAAAGAGCCAATATATTATGGCGTTTTATCCCAAATCCAGATTTTTAATAAGCTCCCTATCTATCTTCCCCTCACTTCGAGGGGAAGGAAAAGAAGGTCCATGTAGGACTTGTAGGATGTCTCCTCATTTCTTTCGCTAGCTGCTTTACATGCGCCTGCGTTGTTCTTCTCATTTTCTTCTCCAGCGCCCTTCTTTTTCTTCCTCTCGATGTGAGGGGAAGATAGAAGGGGAGTTAAAATTTGCATTTTCATTCATATTACCACAAAATATATTCGTTGGTAACATTTTCGTCACTTAAATTAAATACACCCATTGATTTTATATCGCTATAAATATACGGAAACAGTGTGATTCATGGCAAAAGAGCCAAGCAGAAGATTTTCATTTTGATATCGGTTTTTATATAAGCTTTTTTAAATCAATATTTTTTTTCAATTTGCCTACCGCGGTAAAGCTTACGTTTGAAATGTCGAAAATTCTTTCAACCACTTCCCACATGTCCTCCATACTGACCCTGTCGATTTTTGCAAGAACCTCCTCTGGAGAATTGATGCTTCCCAGCATGAGCTCCGCCTTTCCTATGCTGTTCATCCTGCTGCTGGTACTCTCCAGCCCCAATATGTAATTTCCCTTTAGCTGCTCCTTTGATTTTATAAGCTCCTCTTCACTTATACCCGCTTTCTTCAGTCTGCTTATTTCCTCTGAAATCAGAGGAATTACCTTGCTTATATGCTTGGGATTCATTCCTGCATATATTGTGAAAAGCCCTGCCTTCTGATAAGACGAGGGATAGGAATATATGGAATATACAAGCCCCTTTTCCTCCCTTATTCTCTGAAACAGCCTTGAGCTCATTCCGCCTCCCAAGATATTGTTTATTGCCAAAAGCGTGTAAAGGCTGTCATTGCCATGTTCAATCCCTTCAAATCCCATGCAGATATGAATTTGCTCAGTTTTCTTTTCTCTCGATTTCACGCTGTTAATAAACTGAACCTTTTCGTAGCCCGCTCTTTTGGACACATCCGATTTCCAGCCCCCAAAGTACCTGTTTATGGTGTCCGGCAGCTTGTCGTCATCAAAATTCCCGGCTACCGAAATAACCACATTGGAAGGCGTGTAATTTAAAAGCATATATTTTCTTATGCTGTCCTCATTTATACCGTTAAGGCATTGCTCTACACCAAGAATAGGATATCCCAGAGGATTGCCCTCCCATACCGACTCAGACAATATGTCGTGCACCAGTTCCTCCGGGGAGTCCTCATACATGCCTATTTCTTCAAGTATAACCTTTCTTTCAACATCTATGTCCCTCTTATCGAACTTAGAGTTGAAAAACATATCTGACAAAACGTCCAGAGCAAACTCAAAATGAGTATCCAGAGTCTTGGTATAATAGCACGTGCATTCCTTTCCTGTAAAGGCGTTTAACTGCCCTCCTATATTGTCTATGCTCTCGGCAATGTCCTTCGCACTTCTCCTCTGGGTACCCTTAAAAAGCATATGCTCAATAAAATGCGAAATACCGTTGTTTTCTCTGCTTTCATTTCTTGACCCCGTACCCACCCATATTCCCACAGATACAGAGCGGACATGGTCTATTTTTTCACATACTACCCTAACACCGTTTTCTAATGTCAGCTTTCTAAACATAATTCCTCCACATGCACCAATACAAATGGGGACATTCCCTGTAACACTGCTTCAAGGAATGCCCCGTATCAGTAGCTTACTTTTGTTATTATTGATTATTGTCTTCCTGCCTAGCCGCCTCCTGCTCCACCATTGCATCGCGCCTTGAAAGGTTTATCCTTCCCTGCCTGTCTATCTCCATTACCTTTACAAGTATTTCATCTCCAACCGCTACTACATCCTCAACCTTTTCTACTCTCTTTTTATCGAGCTTGGAAATATGGACAAGGCCCTCCTTACCCGGAAGGAACTCTACAAAGGCTCCAAAATTCATTAACCTTACCACCTTGCCCATAAATATTTCTCCGGGCTGGATCTCCTTTGCTATGCCTTCTATTATCTTGATAGCCTTATTTCCTGCGGCAGCATCGGAGGTGGATACGAATACCTTTCCATCATCCTCAATGTCGATCTTTACACCTGTCTCCGCAATAATTCTGTTTATCATCTTTCCGCCAGGCCCAATGACATCCCTTATTTTATCGGGGTCTATCGAGGTAGTAAGTATTTTGGGAGCATATGGAGACATTTCACTTCTAGGAGAAGCAATGGCCTTCAATATAACCTCGTCTATTATTTTCTCCCTGCCACTTTTAGTCAGGTCAAAAGCCTGTTTTATAATTTCCTCACTCAGGCCGTCTACCTTTATATCCATCTGAATGGCGGTAATACCTGCCTTTGTTCCGGCAACCTTAAAGTCCATGTCCCCGAAAAAGTCTTCTATCCCCTGAATATCCATAAAGGTTTTAAACCTGTCAGGATTGTTTTCATCAATAACAAGTCCTGCTGAAATACCAGCCACAGGGTTCTTTATAGGCACTCCGGCATCCATAAGCGCAAGAGTGCTTCCGCACACGCTTCCCTGAGATGTGGAGCCGTTTGACATGAGGACTTCCGATACAAGCCTTATTGCATAAGGAAACTCCTGCTCATCGGGCAAAACAGGCACCAAAGCCCTCTCTGCCAGTGCGCCGTGCCCAATCTCTCTTCTGCCGGGGCCTCTGGAGGTCTTCGCCTCACCCACGCTGTAGGCCGGAAAATTGTAGTGGTGCATATATCTTTTTGTTTCCTCTTCATCCAGACCGTCAAGCATCTGCACATCTCCCAGAGCGCCTAAGGTAACAATTGTAAGCACCTGTGTCTGTCCCCTTGCAAAAAGCCCCGAGCCATGAGTCCTTGGCAGTATTCCAACCTCAGCGGACAGCGGCCTTATCTCACCAAGCGCTCTTCCGTCCACCCTTTTTCCTTCTTCTAAAATATACTCTCTTACGACCTTCTTCTCAAGCTTATAAACCGCATCGGCCAATGCTGAGCCCATGTCGGGGTATGTTTCTGCGAAATTGCTCTTTACTTCCTCGGTAAGCTTGGAAACCTTATCGTCGCGATCCTGCTTGTCAACGGCAAGAACGGCTTCTCTCATTCCTTCATACGCAAAATCCTTAACCGCTTTAAATATATCCTCAGGAACTTCACATGAATTATATTCAAATTTAGGCTTTCCAACCTCTTTTACTATTCCATCTATAAACTCAACAATTTTTTTGATTTCCCCATGCCCTTTTTTAATAGCGTCAAACATAACACTGTCGGGAACCTCGTCCGCTCCCGCCTCTATCATGGTTATTTTTTCCTTTGTGGCGGCAAGCGTCACATACATCCGGCTCTTTTCCCTTTGAGCCGAATTGGGGTTTATAACCACCTCTCCGTCAACCAGCCCTAAAATTACTCCTCCAATAGGCCCGTTAAAGGGTATATCTGATATTGACAGTGCCACCGACGCGCCAATCATTGCGGCAACCTCGGGAGAATTGTCCTGCTCAACTGATAAAACGGTGTTTATAACAGTTACGTCATTCCTCAAATCCTTTGGAAACAACGGCCTTATAGGCCTGTCTATATTCCTTGAGGTAAGCACTGCTTTTTCCGAGGGTTTTCCCTCTCTTTTAATAAATCCTCCGGGGATCTTTCCCACGGAATATAATCTTTCCTCATAGTCCACACTTAACGGGAAGAAATCTATCCCATCTCTGGGAGAGGATGACGCTGTTGCGGTGGAAAGCACCACGGTATCGCCATATCTCACCAGCACAGAGCCGTTGGCGAGCTGCGCCAGCTTTCCGGTTTCAATAGTTAAAGTTCTCCCTGCCAGATTCATACTGAAATTTTTACTCATATTTTCATGCCTCCTTCTGTATTTAAACCACAGACTGTAGCATGTAGATTCTGCGGCAAAAATCGTATATTGCCCGAAAGCTTAATTCACATGCCTTTGCCGTACAATCTACCTTCTACTGACTGCAGCTTTTTTATATATAATAAATAGTATTACTCAAATCATATGTAGATTATTAAACCAAAAAATTCATCATTCCTTGGCTGCTATAAAACAAGCCTGTCTATATTATAGACATAAAATAAAGAGCGGAATCCCTCCGCTCATTATTATTTTCTTAAATTCAATTTACCGATAATTGAGCGGTATCTCTCAATATCGTTATCCTGAAGATAATTCAGCAATCCTCTTCTCTGTCCAACCATTTTAAGCAGCCCTCTTCTTGAATGGTGATCCTTTTTATGCTCCTTCAAATGATCATTCAAATGGTTAATTCTTTCTGTAAGAATTGCAACCTGAACCTCGGGAGAACCTGTATCGCTCTCGTGAAGCTTATACTTCGCTATTATTTCCTGCTTTAATTCCTTTACCATAAAAATCCTCCTTTTTTTAATCGCCGTAAGCCCGGTAATCGGCCGGAGTTTTCCAATAACCCAGCAAACGGTTATAACTCGCACTAAAATATTTTAGCATATCCAATTGGAATTGTAAATAAAAAATTCGTTTATAACAGCTTGGGATTAACAGAACAATTTTATGTTAAATAGAATATTATGTTAATAAAGTATTTATGCGGAGGAATATATTTATGAACAATAAGCCTAATGTAACCGCCGTGCAAGGAATTATGAATACCGAACCCTGTATTTATATTCCATTTATGCCCGCAATGCCGCAATTGGCTCATGCATATGTCCCCTTTCAAACTATAAGCTGCTTATATACACCTATGGAGGGTCTGAAAAGGGGAACAATTTTCCCCGAGCTTGATATGCCGTACGGCGCTAATCCCGAGTATACAGTGGATGCTTGATAAAAGCTGAAAGCAAGGAGGAATTTATATGGACAACCGTGAAAAAATGTTAAAGGAAGTAATGGCGGCTGACTTTACGGTAATTGATTTAAACCTGTATCTTAACACCCACCCCTGTGAGCACAAAACCATAATGTTTTATAATGCCGCAGTTCAGAGAGCAAAATTTTTAAGAGACAGC
The DNA here is from genome assembly GCF_003337415.1 of Anaerobacterium chartisolvens. Taxonomy (GTDB): domain Bacteria; phylum Bacillota; class Clostridia; order Acetivibrionales; family DSM-27016; genus Anaerobacterium; species Anaerobacterium chartisolvens. The sequence continues at coordinate 103,320 of NZ_QPJT01000016.1, forward strand.
TTTGAAAGAATGTATGGCCCCCTTACGCCTTTTACCTGTATGAGATGTCCGTGGCCATGGATAGAAAGCCCCTGGCCGTGGGAAAAGCAATAAGCTTATATTTCTTAAAATTCTATATTAAGGAGGCTTTATAATGTGGGTTTATGAAAAAAAGCTGGAATACCCAATCAAAATAAAATGTCCCAATCCTAGAATGGCAAAGTATATTATTACGCAGTACGGCGGGCCGGACGGAGAGCTGGCGGCATCGATCCGCTATCTCAGCCAGAGATTCAGTATGCCTACAAACGAGGCAAAGGGTATATTGGCTAAATGGATACGGGTTTTATCCTATCCATGCTTAGTTAGATATCGTTAAGCCCTCTAAATCTATTACAACCTTACTCCTCATCAGAAAGTCCAACCCTATTAAGCCATTAACCCGTTCATAAGGATCTATTTCTCCAAAATCAACCTTAATATGCTCAAGGCATACTCCTTCCAAACAAACCCTATCCAATTTTTTTCTTACAGCACTAAAGACTATCCCTCCATACCCTGAAGACTTAACCAATTCATCAGTGTCCAAAAAACCAACATCCAGATCAAGAAGATAATCACTTAGAATTATAGTGTGAGATGCCCCAGTATCAACAATAACATCATTTACTATGACCTCTTTACCGTTATGTATCAGTCTTACGGAAGTATACAGCAGACCGTTTTTAAATTGCAGATTTTGCATCCTACAAACTCCTTCTTATACCTACATGTTTTACCAACTCTATAACTAAATCCGGATTATTTGTACTGTAAACAAACTGGCCCTCCCCACAGCTTATAAACTCCTTTATAGCTTCCCTGTCATCAGATACGGCTTTAATCAAAGCAACCTCATCAACATATTCCTTATCTTCAATAACATGTGATTCCACTATTTCAAATTTAACAAACTGATTAGGGTAAAGCTCCCTTACCTCATCCCATCTCATAATCAACAACTCCCCATTTCAAGCTTATATAATTTCATGACATCCTCTATCATCTCTCACGCAATTCCTTTTAGAGCCAAATTCATAACTTCTTACTTAAATCACACCTGCGGCTCCTTTAAATATATTGTAACATAAAAACAGTATATCTACAATTTCCTGTTAAGCCTAATCCACAGCGAGTCTACCATACAGCTAATAGACAGAAAAGACATTTAGATGTCTGTTCAATCTGAAAGTCGCCATATCCTGTTACCACACCATCCGGAATGCCTGTCTCACCCGCTCCCCCGCCTGAACATGAGTTTCTATGCTTGAAAACGCTTTTATGGCACATATCATGATTTATGCACACCCATTCAGACGATACATTCCTTGTGCAGCACTTTTTATTCATCCTGCATCACCTGATGTCCATATAGTAATGCTCTGTGGCAGTATCAAGTACAACCTGAGTAATTCCGTTTTGCGGGTCGGCTCCAAGGTTCTGCCGGACAATCTCCGTATTGTCTGCATTCAGAAGCTCCACAGTCTGACCTTCAAAACGGAGATTGCTTCCGAGAACCGTCACTATGTCGTATCCCCGCAAATTCACATTTTTTGAACCTGAGCTTGGATAATCAACGCTTGCCTCTTTATACATGCCCGCAGCAACAGTGACACTTTCTCTGGCAGGTATTGTGACAGGGAAGGAAAGATACATCACCCGATCTTGCTGATATACATCCATTAAAAGCTCAATAAGATTACCACATTCATACCTGCTCGTTCCCCTTGGTGAAAGTGGCTGGCTCTCATACAGGAGCTGAGTAGCACACCCCCCAAGCATTTCCTGCGAAACGTATTCTAGGATCCTGCTGTCTTCATTATTCTCTGTAAGAAATACAGCCGCTAGCCGATCTATTAAATTGGAAAGCTCTTCACCGTACCGGGTAATGGAAGCGAAAACACCTTCCAGTTCCTTTCCCGCATCACAGTCGCTGTCCTCATAACGCTGAAGCGTATATTCGCCAATATCCTCCCCTATAACGATCAGCATTTTGGTTCTCGAGTACCTCCTAGTATCGTCTGGAACAAAATAGCTGTAATGAAGGTAGCCGTTCTCATCGCATGTAAATCCTCCAAAGCCATATTCCAGGATTGTCGTTTTCTTAGGGTCAATGTGAAAGCTGATGGCTTGCGTTGCCGCACCATATCCGTCTAAAGGCTCTTTGTAGTCCGAAAACTCATATACAGTTACCTGCTGGTCCAACGCAGAATGCGGTGACAGCGCCTGCTTTTGATAAGCCCCATTTTTCAAAAGGGCCTTGTAGCCTTTCCAGCTTTTCAAATAATCAAGATTGGCACTTCTGCGCTTATAACTCGGCCTTAAATCTTCAAATGTGCCGGAATAAGCACCTGCATGCAAGGTTGCCTGCACCGGCTGTTGATCAACTGAAATCTTCGGCAGCATGTTAGATAGATACCGAAAGTTGCCGGTAAAAGGATAGACCGCAGTCACAGCCAGTTCCTGCTTTGTAGGATTAGTGATGACATAGACATCCTGCACCCGTACCTCTTTTATGGGCAGACCTTCTTTGCTGCGGCGGGCGAAGTCAAAAGAAATGGAGCGGCTCGCAGCAATTAGATCCTGCCGTTTTTCCAGCGTCAAGGGAAAAATCGGACCAGCGTAGGACATAAAGGGCGTTCCATTCATAGACCCGTCATTCCATCCACCTAAACCTAAATCCCACACAATCCACATTCCGCTCAGGACTACCATAGGAACGAGGCTTACCGCAACAGAAGTCCAAAGCTGCCAGCACCGACGGGCAGCTTTGGGCTTCCGTTTTTCGACCTGCTCCACCAAATCATCCCGAATATCGGTGCTTCCGTCAAACAACCCTTGCTGCTGTTCTCTGCTCATGCCAATGCCCCCTTTTTGATTAAATAAGCTTGCCTGCTGTTTTTGCACACAAACTTCCTGAGCGTGGCCCAACATATATAATAGCCTTCCCTTTATATTATAACCGATAAAACAAATCTGCTGCTAGCTTTTTTACATTTTTAGATTGTTATCCCAGAAACAAAATCCAGTACACCCATTATAGTTTTTCCCAGGCAAAATCATCCGGCTTTAGTGTGAGGAATACCCACCTTCCGCCAGTTCATCCACCGCCTCCCTGTAAAGCACATCGTCAAAGGTTTTGTCCAGTATATTCCACACAATATAAATATCCTTTACCTGCCTTCCCTGTTCATCTATATATGTAAAGGCCTCGATCCTGCTTATGATTTTTTTCAGTAGCACATTGTCTGGATTCTCCAAATTAGCCTCCAAAAGTGTTTTAACATAGCTGGTATATTTTTTTCTCGCCCGCTCCCTCTCCTCATTAATTCCTTTCAGCCTTTTAAGCTTTGATTCAAGGCCTCTTCTGGCTTCCTGCAGCTCATCATTCTGAGCCTTGTACTGTTCCTCGTCAATAATGTTCTTTGAAAAAAGCCTCAGGTTGGCGGAAGACTGGCTTTTCAACTCACTCAATTCAGCTTCCATGATACAGATTTTATCGCTGACCTCCTCGCTGCTCAAAAATATCCTGATATACTGACTGAAAATGCTGTCCAGCTCGTCCCTGTTATTTTTAATTGCAAGAATTTCAGCCCTTACCCTGTCCGCCAGCTTCTCTTCACGCCATGAGTTTCTATGCTTACAAACGCTGTTATGGTACATATCATGATTTACGCACACCCATTCGGCGCTTACATTCCTTGTGCCGTCCTTCCTCCTCCACCCGAACATGTTTTTCCTTCTCATGGCCCTTCCGCAATGCTGGCAATACAAAAGGTTGCTGAATATATGCTTCACGCTCGGCCTGCTGCCTTTGTCATCCCACTCCCTTCTTTTGGCGTTTTCCTCCTGCGCTGCATAAAAGGTTTCATCGGACACAGCTCTTAATTCTTCATTGCATGTTGTAATCCATTCGGCTTCATCCACCGGCTTCTGGCTCTTATATGTGTACTCCATTCCCCCGTCGCTATGTATGAGCTTATCAATGTTAATGTCTGTATTTTGTATAGTGTGTGTTACCTGTAATCCAATATAGATTTTATTTAAAATGATGTTATAAATCTGTGCTTGTGACCACTTACATCCCTTTTGAGTTGGTATTCCCCTGTCATTTAAATATCTCGATATTTTGGTGCTTCCCCAGCCATCCAGATACAGCCTGAATATGCACCTTACCGTCTCAAGCTGCTCGTCTACAGGCCTTAAAACACCATTTGCCTTTCTATAGCCATACGGCTGGGCACTTGTCCACTTTCCAGCCTGCTGTGCCTTCCGCAGTCCGAACTGCACCGCTGCGCTTTTGGCTCTTGACTCCTCCTGAGCGGTGGACAGCAGGATATTTATAGTCATTTCATGCTCAAAATTATTTATGTTTCCGTCCTCGAATATGACCTTAATGTCCATAACCTTAAGCTTTTTCAGTACTCCTGCGCCATCGGCAACATTTCTGGCCCACCTCTGAATATTTTTTACATAGATAACGTCAAACTCTCTTTTATAAGCGCACTCCAGCATGTATTTAAAAGCTTCCCTGTTTTTTAGCTTTGTTCCGCTTATTCCTTCATCAGCAAAGATTGAAGGCACATATCTTATAATCTCTTCTTTCCCCTCCCGGCTGTAATACATGCCGCATTGGGCACCCTGACAGCCTTCTTTTTTGAACAATTCCAAATAGTGCTTTATTTGATTGTCAAGTGAGTTTAATTGATCCTCAGTGTCCTTAGAAACCCTGCAATACGCAACACATTTCATATTAACATTCCCTTAACGATTTTATTGCTTTAATCCATTTACCGTACAATTCCTCCGGAATACTTCTTATACCATTTTCATAAATAATTATGTCATTATCCGGCAGTCCCAGCCGGGCCCCCAGTCTATCCCTTGAAATGCTTTTCCTTGTCCTTAGAAGATAAAGCTGACGTCCATCCAGCATTGACCATACCCCATAAAAAGACATTCTTGCTGCCATTATATTCAGGAGGCACGCTTTTTGCGTCATCACCCCATTCGCTCGGGTCTGCCTCCATTTTCAACCTCCTTTGTTTTTAGAGATAAAAAAAGGACACCTGAATGTGTCCGTCATATTTTATGAGCTTCCTTTATCGCTTTATGTTTTTCCAGCTTAATTAAGGCATTACTAAGGTGCTTCAAGGGCACTCTTAATACCCCCGCAAGGCCCTTATTGGGACTAAAAAAAACAGACGAAATAAATTCGTCCGTCATTGAATATTTCTAAACAGAGCACAAAATATTCCGCATTAACTATTTTGTGCGCTTATATTACTTTGTTTTTATCGCAATAATATGTTATTCGTATGAAATTTCATTATTGCCATTAAAATAAAATTAAAGCTTTACTTCAAATACATAGAATCCGCTTCCAATATCTATTTTGTCCATTCCCGGTAAAATGACCTCTGCTGTTGTGTTTACAGGAATTTCAACTTTTACTTCTGCTTTCCCATTTTCCAGTTTCCAATCTACAGATGCTATTCCATATGGCGTATGTTCACTGACTCTTGCAAATAAAAGGCCACAATCAAGTGCCGGTGCTACACAAATTTTCTTGTAGCCAGGTTCAGCCGCCTTAAGTCCTCCCATTTCACGATACATCCATTCTCCCACACACCCAAACGCATAATGATTATAGCTATACGTGCTAACTGTTCCATCCTCTTCAATCGCTCCCCAACTTTCCCAAATGGTTGTTGCTCCGTGCTCAACTTCGTATAGCCAGCTTGGGCACTGATTTTGGAAGATTAACTTGTAAGCCTCATTTCTGTATCCATTTTCGCAGAGGACATCCAGTATAAACAATACACTTAAAAATCCAGTATCCAGACAGCCTCTGTTTTTCTCTATCATTTTGCAAAGATGTGCTGCCATTTTAGGACGAACCTCGTCACTCACCAGCCCATTCTTAAGTGCAATTACATAAATCCCTTGAAGATCTGCATCCATTGTGCCATCATCGTGAACATATTCTTTTATAAACGCTTCTCTTATTTTATTATACAAATCCCTGTAGTTTTCCGCGTCTTTTGTTTTACCCAATGCTTCTGCAACCTCAACCATGCTTTTCGCACTAAAAGCATAATACGCAGGTGCCACAAATGCCATTGTTGCATAAGCTGTCTTCATCATTGCCATCCCATCTGGATTTCCTAAAACCATACTTGGCACCAACCAATCGCCAAAGTGAAAATCCGTATTCCACAGGTAATGGCTCCGTGCTTTTCTCTCATCGTCCCATTCTTCGTAGCCTTCAGGGTGATTATTCTGCACGCGATCTGCTATATAATTCATCCACCTTGTCATGGCTGTGTAATTCTCTTCTAAGATACGCTTATCTCCATATGCCTTATACACTGCAACTGGAACTTGTATTACCGCATCTCCCCATCCACAGCTAGTATCTGAACCTATAAAATTTTTCGCCATAGCTTTATAAGCTTCCAGATAGGGAACAATCATCGGAATAGCACCATTCTCAAGCTGCTCAGTCCGAACATTAGCCATCCAGCGAGACAAAAAAGTATTTGCTCCACGGTTAAAGCATAGCGTAGGTGAAAAAGCCATGATATCACCCGTCCATCCGGCCCTTTCTCTCTGTGGACAGTCTGTAGGTATTGATAATGTATTTGATACCTGACTCCACCAGATATTACTCTGAAGCTGATTAATTTTAAGGTTTGATGTGGTAAATTCGCTAATATCTCTCATTTCGCTGGAAAGAGCATAAACTTTAAAATCTTTTACAGATATAGCTCCAGGCCAGCCTGAAATCCTAATGTATCGAAATCCATGATATGAAAATACCGGCCTATAGGTTTGCTTTCCTTCTTTTGTTATATAAATTTCTGTTTGCTCTTTATTTACACCGATGATGTTATTGTAATAATTTCCTTTATCATCTAAAACCTCTGAATGCTCAAGCTTTATTTGTATCCCTTCTGGCGCATCAATAGTAAATTCAAGCTGTCCTGCCAAAACCTGCCCGACATCAAGAACTGTCTCTCCTATCGGAGTTTCAATAATCTCTTTTGGTTCAAAAATTCTTATCGGCCTCACTGGTTCTCCATATTGACCCACAAGATTATTCATAGGATACTCTACTTTATGGAGCGGTTTCCACTTGCTGTCATCAAACTCAGGGCAGCTCCAATTCTGCATTTCCTTCCTTGCATCATATTTCTCACCTACAAAAATATCTGAAAAAACAATTGGCCCAGTAGACGATTTCCCTGCTTCCCCTGTAACAACTTCCGAAGTTCCATCTTCATATGTCAGTATAGCTTCAAATAACAATCCGATCGTTTCCCCGTATTGGCAGCTATCACCTGTCATTCCCACACGTCCAGTCCACCAACCGTCACCGAGTATTATGCCTGCAATATTTTCTTCTCCTTTTAAAAGTGATGTTATATTATAAGTCTGATATTGGAGAATACCGGCGTAAGATGTGTTTTCGGGCGCAAACTCCCGGTCATCAGGCCGCACACCATTCACTTCTAAACGATATACACCATGAGCCGTAACGTAAGCACGAGCCTTTTTAAGTCCTTTTTTAGCTTTCAATGGAATACGAATATACTGAGCTGGCTGAAATTCGGAAAAATCCCTTTCCTTTTTGCTATTCGAATTTTCTAAAACAGACTCCATAGTCAAATTCCCACCCAAGTTGCTAGCCTTTGTTGGAATTTGCACTGGTTCCGCCCAACTTGCTTTCCAAGCTGTTTCAAATCTGCCTGTTTCAAAACCGCCCTCTGTCACTGCCTGGTTTCCCTCATTATCCCACACCGTTACCTGCACCATATAACCGGTCATAGGCTCAAGCTTCAAATCTGCTATTGTTACTTCTATACTTTCGTCGCTGTCTATTTTTCCGGTGTCAGCTATGCGTTTCCCTTCCTCATTTATAACTATCAGGTTATAGGCCGTCTGTACTATATTTTTACCGTCGCTTGCCAGCTCCCAGCTAAACCGCGGTTTTGTACAATCCATTCCCATCGGATAATTCTGATTTTCTACCTTTAAGGACTTTACTTTCAGTATGCTCATAATCATTCTCCCTTCTTTTACTCATTTATAAAAACTTCAGCTTTTTGCTTGATATTATGAGAAGCAGTCATAAATGCCCGGTTTAAATATTAAATCTTTACAAGTTAGCTCCGAACAGCCTCTTCGTCCAATATTGCACCTTCTGACTTAGTGGTGCGAAATGCCGCCCATGCCGTTAATCCTCCTGCAAGACAAATCACAGCCATAATAATAAACAAAAGCGCAGGATTATAAACTATAATCAAAGGCACGACGAATGCAAATGCTGCCGCCGCAAAACGGCCTACCGCAATTACTGCCCCCTGCCCCGTCGCACGCAGCAATGTCGGAAAAGATTCCTGACTCCATACTTTCATCATCGCTTCTCCTGCAAAACTGTTAGCAAAAAACAAAATTGCCAAAGTAACTAAATAGTTGTTAAATGTAATCCCAAATACTACAGGAATAAGTATTGCAACTGAGGTCCCAATAACACCAAGGAAAAAATAGAAGTTACGGCGCTTGCCGCGAACTGTTTTCATAAACAGCATAGAACCGACCAGTGCAAACGGTAACGCTACAAGTGCAGCAGAAGACGCGGTTGAAACATCTACTTTTACTACATTTACAAGAATGTATGTCCCAAACTGACCAAATACATTATACGCAGTATTACAAAGGCCGTAGAAGATCATCAGCGCAAGCAAGGGGATTAAATATGGAGCGCGAAAAAGCAGGCTAAGCGATTCCTTTTTATTTTTGGTGTTTTCTCCCCCGCTCCCCTCTTTCCTCGCTGCATTTGCTGCTTTCCATGCGACAGATTCTGGGATCATTATGCGTCCTAATATAACAAGTACAGTAATAACCAAAATATGTGCCAGAATAATTTTAACTCCGGATAATCCATTATTTCCAACAATAACTGATAAAACTGACGGAACAATGGCTCCAAATAGCCATAGTATCTGGCTGAGACCAAGAAGCGTACCACGTTGCTTATCACCTGATGCCTCAGCAATTGTAGTTAATGATACAGGTAAAACGGCACCCGAGGATAAGCCTACTAAAGCCGTGAAAATTGCCATTAAAGCATATGTCGGAAGAACAAGCATTCCTGTAACGCTTACAACCACAGTAATCATCATACTGATGAAAACTGAACGCCGTCCGAAGCGGTCACCAAGATAACCGCCGCACAATGCACCTATAGCAATGCAGAATGTAAGCACTCCTGATAATGTTCCAAATTGAGCAGAATCCAACGAAAAGACGTTCTGATAAATAACAAGCACAATGCCCCAACTGACAATTATAGCTGCATCAATGTATGAAGCCATTCCACACACGATACCCGTCCAGAGAGCAGTTGACTTTTTAGGGGATTTATTCATTTTGACTCCTCCTAATTAAAATTTTGTTGATTTTTTAAGCATTATTTTGCTCACTTTTCAGTCTCACAATCAGCCTCTGATGCATAAGCACCGTTTCCACGCGGGTTTGCCCATATTTCTTCTCAAGCTCCTTTGTTTCAGGCATTTCAATGCCTTTTTAAATTAACATACCATTTAATATTTGTTATGTTATTTTAATTTTATTACAGTATTATTGAGAATAATATGTTTTAAATTGCTGTAATATGTCATTAAATTGACATAAAGAGATATAATATAATTTAAGTTGCTTTTTACTTTTTATTTTATTACGATATTTATTGCAGAGATAATTTTTGTACTGATTTTATATCCCACAAATTAATTGAAAGGACATTCTGCCAATGTTTGATAATATTCATTTTCAGGTAGTAAATATTAACACCCCAATTAATAACAGAAATTTCGAATACAAGTTTCCGTATTATTTTGGCGATTCATTTTATAATAAATCCCTCAATAACTTATCTTTCTTTATGAAAAGCTCTTTTTTAATTGAAGGTATTGCCAAAGTTTGCTTCCCGCATCATATTACAATATTTGCAAAAGAGAGCTTATTTTACATTCAAAACTTTTGTTTACTTAATGTTGGAAAAAATTATTTTACAAAACGCGAAAAATTGGATTCTTTTTTGATTTTATACACTTATGACGGACACGGATATTTAGAATATGGCGGAAAGTCTTTCTGCCTTTCTAAGGGAGATGGCTTTATTATAGACTGTCAACAGCCTCATTTTTACAGAACCGACGGAGATAATTGGGTACACGCTGATCTGCACTTTTCAGGAGCATTTTCACAAAAAATATTTGATGAAATCAGCGCAAATGGTAATGTTACATTTTCACAATCAAATATCAGCTTTTTTGCATCACAATTAGAAAACCTAATTAAATTATACGAAGATATTTCCCAGTTTCGAGAGTTTCAGATTTCTAACCAGCTAGAGAATTTATTAATGACACTGCTGCTCAATTCTTCATTTTCGGAAGAAACAGCTAATAGTGCTCCAGAAAATATCAAATACCTAGTAAAATATATTGAAAACAATTATACAAAGCCTTTAACTCTGGATTTTCTATCAAAATTTTCAAACATTAGCAAGTATCATCTGATACGTCTATTTAATAAATATTTAGGCTATCCTCCTCATGAATATATAATTCAGTTACAAATTCAAAACGCCAAAGTACTTCTGGAAACAACATCGCTTCCTGCAAACAAAATTGGTACTACTGTAGGTATACAAAATGAAAATTACTTCAACCGCTTGTTTAAATCCAGAGTTGGAATTCCACCCGGAAATTATCGTAACGAATATCTTAAAACAAAATAAACTCTTTACGATGCTATTATACGCAAAATGCCGCATAATGGGGTATAGCCTGTATCCCTTCGCTTTGCCCAAAGTTCTTTTCTGAAAACCTGATTGAATAGGTGGGCTGATACTTCTGAATGAACACACCAAGGCTTTTTGACTTGGTACCGGCAGACTTTTTGACTTCAATGCCAATAATATCCGCATCCTTTTGTATTACAAAATCGAGCTCTGCCGAATGCTCACTTGTCCAGTAGTAAGGCGTATACCCGTTGGACACAAGAGCCTGTGCGATATAATTCTGGGTTACGGCTCCCATGAAAATGTTGGATTCGCCAGTCAATATCGTTTGCTGTGCCAATCCGGATTTCATGACAAGCAAGCCGACATCACTCATATACAGCTTAAAAGAAGATAAATCGGCGTATACAGAAATAGGGTTGTTGGCATGTTCAATCCTTTGGCATTTCAAAACAACTCCGGCTTGTGCCAGCCAGTCGATTGAAACCCCAAAAAGAGCAGCACTGCCGCCTTTTTGGATAACCTTATACTGAAACTTGGTGTTTTCTTTGGCAAGCTGAGCAGGTATGGAATTAAAACAGGCACGTATTTTCACTGTTTGGGAATTATCGGCATACTTAGCCATGTCAGCGACATAGTTGCCGGTTATTTCATTCTGAACGTTGGGTACAAGTACCAATTTACCTGATTTAACAAAGGATGAAACACTGGCAGGCATACCGCCTACGATTAAGTAATAGTGATACAATTCCAATGCTTTATTGTGGAGAGCTTCCGGCATTGGCGCAATATCGGTAAAACAAATGCGAATTTCCTGAGCAAGCCGTTCCTCTCCTATTGCCCATAGAAATTCCTCAAAATCCAGCGGGTAGAGAGTCATGCTTTCCACTTTGCCCACAGGGAAGCTATATTTTCCCCTGTTAATGGCAACGCCCAGCAGACTTCCGGCCGCCGCTACATGATATTCCGGCGCTAACTCACAAAAGTATTTGAGAGCCGTCAACGCCCTTTCACAGCTTTGTATTTCATCAAATATAATTAACGTTTTATCAGGAATGATTTCTTCATTTACCGTCGTTTCAAGGAAACGTATCAACCTTTCGGGCGTAATGTCGTCATCAAAATATCTGGCAACCGAGAAGTTCGTTTCCAAATTGACATATACGGTATTGTCAAAATACTTCTCGCCAAACTCCGTGAGAATGTAGGTTTTTCCAACCTGTCTGGCCCCATAAAGCAACAGGGGCATTCTCTCTCTGCCTTTCCACTCTGCTAGTTGAGCTTCGATTTTTCTTCTCATAAATAATCACCCCATCGACTATATTGTATGTTGAATTGATTTATTCGTCAATAAAAATCATATATAAGTATATTTTTCGGGCAATATTAATATGAAAATGTTGTCACCGCTATCGACTACATTGAAAGCCATCTTACGGAAAAAATTAATTTAGATGAGGTAATAATCCTTTTAAAGCATAGCCTTCAGCCAAGCTTCTCATTTCACTCCGTCTAAATACATTTCGGGATTATCCAAATATTGTTGAATAGCATTATAGTACTTACCGATATGTAATCCGTCAACCAGTGAGTGATGTGCCTGTACCCCTAACGGCATCTTTTTGCTTTCCCCTTCATCAAAGTATTTTCCCCATGCAATCCTTGGAATAGAATCCACAGGGTTCATATTCACCGGGTGCAGGATGCTCATAAATGAGACCCACGGAATGCATGTAATATATAAGAGATCATCTCTGTCAGGCTCATCACCCCAATCAATATTTCCTTGCAATTCCTCTGCCTTGAGCACGGCATCTTTATAGAACTGCATAAAATTATTTTCAAATTCAACCGTGCAGAAATTAAAAGCATCCTCCTTGGTCAATAAAACATAGGACGGGTGTACCACTTCATATTCTACAACCTTTTCACCCTGAATGCGGAAGCGAAACTCCTTAATATCATTTGCAGTTTTTGCAGCAATATATAGCATTGCCTTAAAAAAAGATAAATTGCACCTTTTTGAATACTCATACAGCCTTGTAACATCAACATTTGCACACAAACTGCAATGAGGATAATCCATTTGTCTAAACAGGTTGTACGTATTTCTTCTTGGACTTTTCTCCATGTCTACATACTTCACCCTTCGTCCCTCCCAACAGTATAATAAAATCCGGCAAGTATTTTATAAGGGTTATTACTATACAAATTATACATACTTTTGAGTAATTTGTAAAATAAAGCGTTGAAAATCAGCAACTGTTCCTATATTAATTTGCACAACGAGGCAAAGGGCATATTGAATGACATAGGTACGGAAGAGCTGGCTCATCTTGAAATGGTTGGCTCTATGGTGCATCAGCTCACAAAGGGAGTTCCTGCACATGTGCTTGAAAAGGAAGGTCTTGGGGCATACTATTCTGACCATGACCACGCAGTATACCCGACAAGTGCGTCGGGAAACCCGTTTACCGCTGCCTACATCCAGTCTAAGGGCGATCCTATAGCAGACCTGCATGAAGACCTTGCCGCAGAGCAAAAAGCAAGAGCAACCTATGAAAACCTGCTGAATCTTGCCGATGACCCTGATGTAATAGACCCTTTGAGGTTTTTAAGAGAAAGGGAGGTTGTTCATTTTCAGCGGTTCGGCGAGGCACTTCGGATTGTTGAGGAAAGACTTGCGGCAAAAAAACACTATGTGCAAAAGCCGACTTTTTTGGAAAACAGTTCAAAATAGCTTTGTAGGAAAGTAAACATCCCCCCTCTGCCCAAACCTTAGTATACTCAGGTTTGGGCAGTCCTACGTATACACATCCATCATCTGAAGGATGCTGTCTTCCGTGGTTTCATAAAAATTTATTTGAAAATTTCAGCATATTAAGATATACTACCTGTCTTTAGGAGTAAAAAGAGAAAAATGGTGCTAAACCTCAAAATGCGTAGTTTAGCATCATTTTTATTTGTGAGTCATTAAGAAAGTAATT
>NZ_QPJT01000017.1:0-60969 GCF_003337415.1 Anaerobacterium chartisolvens
GTGCTGTGCGGGCTGGGCTACAGGCAAATCTGCGGCAGCATGCACAACATAACCATATCCGGCTGCTCACGCATGTTTGCGAGGGGCTATGAGCTGCTTAGCTCGGGCAATCCTATGTACCAAAGCGTGTTTGATGAGCTGGCAGACTTAAGCGTATAGTTCCTTACTTATAAAAAGTAAATATCAAAATATCTACAATATCCTCCTAACAGCGCAGTACCTTCACTATGTACCTTAATGAGTCTCATTAAGGTTGCATTGTCATTCCTTTTTACCTCTACCCCAATAATCCCTTTAGAAGTCTATCTTCAATATTTCATGCTGTTAAAATACCTTCTTCACAGCCCCATACTCATACCTTTACAAATCTATTTTTGTAAATAACTTAAGAAATGTCCCCTAAAGATCTTGCTTTTCACGCAGTATCTTAATATAATTAAATATATACCGCTTACAAATTGCACCTTCCTACGTAGTTACTTCCAAATATTATATCAGCAAACAATCTCTTACACATTATTCCAATATATTTTGAGGCATAACAAGTTTATCATATAAGCTTTTTAAATATCTAAAACAGGAGGTTTTATTATGAAAAGCATTCCTAAAAATTCAGGGCTGCAAGCACACCCCTCTTCTGCCGAACGTGCAGAAAAAAACAGGTTCAACTTCAAAAGGCTTCTGCTTCCTATTATGGGTCTGGCCGCACTCATATGGTTTTTCATCCGTGTAATCCCAAAGCCAAGCAGGGCAGCTTATCCATGCCAGAGAGCCGCCTTCCCAATTGCATCTTCCTTTGTCATATGGCTTATGGGGATTTTTGGTGGTGCATTTATTTTCAGCAAGCTGAAAAAAAGATTTTATGCATCCCGTTACATAGCAGCCAGTGTAGCCGGAGCAGCCATTTTATCCGCCGTCCTCTGGAATCTCCACTTTTTCCCTTACAACAATGCTTTAGCAGCCTTTACCCCCACAAAGCTTGCTGAATCTGATGTAGCAATAGTTCAATCGATTAAATCCGACGTGAAAGAAATTGATTATGCTGAAATAAAACAGATGGTTTCAGACGCTGTTTCGGGAGTAGGCGGTATTGAAAGTGTGGTAAAAAATGGAGACACTGTTGTTTTAAAGCCCAACCTTATAGTAACAAACAGTCTGTCTACCGAGTCAAACGGAGTAACCACCGATTGGCGTATAACCAAAGCAGTGGTTGAACTGGTACGGAGCGTAAATCCCAGTGGCAAGGTTTATGTCATGGAGGGAGCCATTTCTGATACCGCAAGAATTTTTAGCTACTATAAATACACATATGAAAACATTCCAGGAGTGGATGGATTTTTGCCAATTGAGAAGGACAGCGGAACATGGCAGGACAAAAGCTCCTCCGGATTAGTGTCTATGGCTCTGCCTGATGGGCTTTTGTATAATCAATATTATCTTAACCGAAAGTATAAGGAAGCCGATGTCGTCATAAGCCTTCCCACAATGAAAACTCACTGGAGTGCCGGCTTTACAGGAGCTATTAAGAATGTGGCCATAGGAGCAACACCCGGGAATATATATGGGATATCCTCAAACCAGCCGGCCAGAAATAATATGGTTAATCATAGTACGGACGACCTTCACAAATGGATTCATGATTATTACAAATGCCGTCCGGCTGATCTTGTAATCATGGACGGACTTCAGGGTTACCAAAACGGGCCTTTCCCCTCAAGTGCTTCAGGTGCCATCGGAAACCAGATGAACATGAGGCTGATACTTGCAGGCAAGGATGCAGTGGCTGTTGACAGCGTCGCTTCACTTACCGTAGGTTATGACCCGGAGTCCATCAGTTATCTGCGCTACCTTAATACAAGTAAGTTGGGTAACATCAGCCCAGAGTGCATAAATATTTCTGGTAAAAAGGTAGATGAGGTGAGAAAGTATCTTGCAGGCACAACTACAATGGGAGTAACCAAAATTACTGATACAACAGCTCCGCAGTTAACAATAGATTCTGTGCAGGCAGCCGGAAGCAATCTGAAAATCTCATTGACTGCCGACAGTGAAACGGTAAAAGAATTGGTCTATATAGATGGTCAATTACGCAAACCCTCGTCCGTATCGGGTATGAGCATTATTAATGTAGATATATCGGGCTTAAGCGGAAATCATGAATTAACTGTTGAAGCGTATGACCGTTATTTAAACCGCACAACCAAAACAGCGCAGTTCACAGCCAGCGGCACCGTAGAACCGGGTATAGGCTACTGTGCTCCAAAAGCTGCTCAGGCTCCGGTTATAGACGGCATCGGCAGTGAAACCTGCTGGCAGCAGGCCCAGTGGAAGGATATAAACTATGTATGGCTTGGGCAACCTCCAACAGCCAGCGATTTTAGCGGGCGTTTCAAGATGGTGTGGACTCCCGAAAGGCTGTATTATCTTATTGAAATAACCGATGATAAGCTGTCGGCTCCCAATACTACCCTGTTTAGAAACTACTATGACAATGACTGCGTCGAACTTTTCATAGATGAAGACCATTCAGGGGGAAACCATCAGAACAATCATAATGCGTTTGCCTACCATATTCAATTGAACTACAACATAATAGATAACAACACTTCAGGTACCCAAAGCTTATATAATGACCATGCAAATGTTATACGAACCAGTAATGGGAATTTACATACATGGGAAATTGAATTGAAGGTATTTGATGACACATATAATGATAAGGTTACAACTAATATGCCGGTTACTCTTACAAAAGACAAAATTATGGGATTTGGTGTTGCATACAATGATAATGACGGCAATATGACTCGTGATAATTTTATAGGCTCCTTTGATATACCCGGAGCGGATAAAAATGTCGCCTGGATAAATGCCAGCGTGTTTGACACCTTGAAGCTGGTTGATTCTGAGACACCAACAATTCAAAAAGGTGATTTGAATAATGATTCTAAAGTAAATTCTGTAGACTTTGCGCTTCTCAAGTCACATATCCTTGGAATCACCGAATTGACAGGCGACGCACTATTGGCAGCAGATTTGGATTCAAACGGCACTGTAGACTCCATAGATTTTATGAAGCTAAAGCTGTATCTGCTTGGGGACATTCCTCAATAAGATCGGAAATGGGGACATTCCTCAACAAGCATGAGCTTTTGTTGAGAAGAATCATGCTTTTCCGGCACAGAAAAATACATGAAAACCATTGGTAGGGAACGCCCCCTGTGGCGTTCCCCTGCCATGGCGTTCCGCTTCCGCAATAAAGGGGACACTCCTCAAGCAAAGTCGTAAAGACTTTTTTTGAGGAATGTCCCCAATACATGAGGAGTGTCCCCAATACAAGGGGGGCATTATGTTGTAATGTCGCTTACTTAAAATACCTCTCCAGCAGCCCCTTGAATGCCGCACCATGTCTTGCTTCGTCCTTGCACATTTCATGCACCGTGTCATGGATTGCGTCATAGTTAAGCTGCTTTGCCCTTACGGCAAGATCCTTCTTCCCCTGACATGCCCCATACTCAGCATCAACCCTGAGCTGGAGGTTCTTCTTAGTGTCGGCATTGACTACCTCGCCCAGCAGTTCGGCAAATTTTGCGGCATGCTCGGCCTCTTCAAATGCTATTCTCTTATACGCCTCTGCTATTTCAGGAAAGCCCTCTCTGTCAGCCTGCCGGCTCATTGCAAGATACATGCCCACCTCGGTGCATTCTCCCATAAAGTTGGCCTTCAAGCCTTCAACAATCTCAGCATCTACGCCCTGTGCAACACCTATCTTATGTTCATCGGCCCATTGAAGCAAACCTTCCTTTTTCTCTGAAAATTTTTCGCTGGGTGCTTTGCACTGGGGACATTTCTCCGGGGGCTCATTTCCCTCATGCACATAACCACATATCGAACAGACAAATTTTTTCATATATTACTTCCTCCATACAGTTAAATTTTATATAATAACGATTTTAATATTACCACAGGCGCACTTAATAGAAACATTAATTTTTAAAATGTTTATAATAATGTGTTAACATTTTCTACAAATTTTCGATATATAAATAGTGAACTGCATAAAATCTTAGCAATGGAAGGTGATTAACCAATGGGTATAGTCCCGTGCCAAAGCGGAAATTACTCCGTTAAAGAAAATGACATAATATTTAATGAAGGTCAGGATACACAGTCAGTAAACCTTCTTCTGCAAGGAAAGCTTGACGCAATAATTTCACATTCCGAAAATGCTTGTGATGCGCCTAAAGAGCAAATACTGAGAAACGGCTACAGGCTGTTCAGTATTGACCAAAATGTTTTTATTAATGCCGCAGACCTGTTTAATTCTAAAAAATATTCCTTCAGTTACATAGCCAGAGAAAGCTCAACAATATATTCATTTGCCGCAAAGAGTCCTGAAAGCGTTATAGCGTTAATCGAGAGCCAGAAGGATTATGCGGCTTATATGGTTACCTCCATTTCAACCTTGCTGGATCTTTCCTATTCTGCCTTAAGAGATATCAGGCAAATTATAAAAGAATTGAGCAATCTTACAGATAACCTTATTGTATACTTCTGGCTGCTTAAAGAAAAGTATAGCTTTGCATCCACTCCTTCGGAGAATTTTTTCAGGGATGGGCTGGACAAGCTCCAAACCTTGAAGGATAAAAACGTCGATCTTCCATTTAAATTTGATAAGGCTTTTTTGGTCAGGGATTTTTCCGAGGTGTTTGAAACGGAATATCTTGACCCTTCTGCCATAAGCACCCCCAGAGTAGATTACTACAGGCATATACTGGAATTGCCCTTAGAGCTTCGCAAGAGCTTTTTCGCTGCCGACGCTTTCATAACGGAGTATCATTTGAAGGATGCCTCAGAACTGTTTTATGACATTTATAATGCTTTAAAAGAAAGCTTTTGTACTGCAAATGAATATTTGGAAAGACTTTACTGCGACAATAAGCAGTGTATTTTTTCAGAGTATCAAAAGGCCTCTATGGATCAGGATTTAAGTAGCCATGATACTGTGGAAATTTTAAAAGCCCTTGATTTTACTGTTCTTAAAATAAAGGAATTTGCTGCGATATACAAAAAGCAATACAATCATAAGCTGGATATAGACATAACCTATCTTGAGCTGGCGGTTAATCAGACAAAATCTCATGCCTCCGCCTCCTCTATTGAGGTAAGGGGCAGCGGTGAAACCATTTCGGAGGAATTAAAGGACAGCTTGGAGAAAATTGTAACGTATTCCGATGTGCCAAAGGAGATCGGTCAGGCGTTTTTGGCTAACTTTTCTACATTCAGACATTTAAAGAACAAGCTCTCCTCAGATAATTCCGTAAGGGAGCTTAAGTCTGCCATAGCCGCATCATATTTCAACATTTATGGAGCAGTTTTTAAAAAGGTTGTTTCCGAAAAGAACACAAGCAGGCTTTTCAGTATGTTTTTAAATTACTCGTATATGGATGAAAATGTTCTGACCCCGGAGGAGGTCAACACTCTCTATTACCTGTCAGGCAAGCAGCCCGCGCCGGCCTCCTACTCTGCATACGGCACAAAGGACTGGCTTATAAATATTTACAGCAAGGAAAAGGATCCTTCGATAAATGAGTTCGGGCAGGATTATAACGACATATTCAGGGAAAAGAAGAAGCGCAAGGAGCTGTCCGATAAAGACAAATTTAAGTATGACAACGATCTTGACGGACGAGTGGACTTTGAAGTTAAAAACATGCTGAGAGTTGCACAAAAGCTTTGCCACGGGCAGATTAGCGTGTATTTTCCCGTGCTTCACAGTGAAATGATAACCAGAGACCTTTCAAAAACTCAGGTGACCGACTCTAAAATACAGGAAGCCATCGACAAAATTGTAGAAACCGATTTTTCCATATTCCATAGAGAGGTTTCTTATAGGAATGCCGATACGGGGATAGAAAAGGAGTTCATTATGAAGCGGGTGGTGCCCGATATAATCAGAATGCCAATATACGGCTGCCGCTCACTTATGTGGCAGGAGATCACCGGAAGGGACAGAACGACCCCGGGAAGACTTATCCTTCCTGCATTCACCGGCGAAAACCTAAACGACATGCTTTTGAAGCTTCTTGGGAATTTCCGCTGGGAGCTGTGCCGGACTATGATGGGAGTTTCCTGGAACGACATAACTCAAAAGTCGTTAACCTCCGAATACATGGACTATATACAGTTCTACAAAAAGAATAAGGATTTATCGGAGGAGGCTAAGGAAAAAGTAAAGGCACAGATACAAAAGTACCACAACAGGGCAAGGGATATATTTACATCGGATTATGAGATTTGGATCAATCACGAATCCAAAGGAATAATGCGTTTAAATAAGGTGTCCAGAGAAATACTTTTCAGGCATTGCCCTTTTTCAAAGGCTATAAGAGAAATGCTTTCAAAGCAGCCCAGATTTGTGGATATGGCCGCAAAATATGAAAATTCCAAAGCCAAATATGTAAGAGAGCTTGAAAACCGATATAATAAGATTGTGAAAAGCGGTATAGCGCTTGACCCCGAGCTTGAGGAAAATTTGAATTTCTATAAGTATAAATAAATGCTTAAATACAGAGAGGAGAATGCTTGCGAGTCCGTAACCATTCTCCTCTTCATTTCAGCTCTGCATCAGCTCTGCAATTTTTCGTATAGCTCAACATACTGTGATGCCGATTTATCCCAGCTATAATCCTGACTCATACATTTTGTTATAAGCTTATTCCACACTTGTTTATTGTGATAAAAGCTTACCGCCCTTCTTATGGTATAAAGCATGTCGTGGGCATTGTAATTTGCAAAGGTAAATCCATTGCCCTCTCCTGTTGATTCCTGATAGGCTTTCACGGTATCATTGAGTCCCCCTGTTTCTCTTACAATGGGCACGGTTCCGTATCTCATGCTGAACAATTGTCCCAGACCGCAAGGCTCGAACAGCGACGGCATCAGGAACATATCGGAGCCTGCATATATCCTCTGAGCAAGCGTAGAGTCATACCTTATGTTTGCCGATACCTTTCGGGGAAAAGCAGCCGATGTGTTCTTAAACATTTCCTCATACTTGTATTCCCCCGTGCCAAGAACCACAATTTGTATATCCATTTGAAGCATATCGTTAAGCACACATGCAATAAGATCAAAGCCTTTTTGATCAACCAATCTTGATATTACCGATATAACAGGCATTTCGGGGTCTTCCTCCAGCCCCAGGCTCTGCTGCAGCATACGCTTGTTAATATATTTGCCCTCTAAATTATTTACATCATAGTTTGCAAACAGTCTGCCGTCCGTTGCAGGATCGTTCTCTATGGTATCTATTCCGTTCAAAATCCCATACAGGCTTGACGCGCGGCTGTTTAGCACGCCATTTAAGTTTTCTCCGAAAAAATCGCCTTTTATTTCTTGGACATAAGTTGTGCTTACAGTACTGAGCATGTCTGCAAAGGCCAGACCTGCCTTCATGAAATTTACGCCTCCATAAAACTCTACTCCCCATTGGTTGAAATATTCCCAGGAAATACCCGTTAAATCCGGCAGCACCTGCTCCGGGAACACTCCTTGATAGCTCAGGTTATGTATTGTAAATAGCGTTTTTATGCTTGCGTAAAAAGGAAACCGCTTGTAATGGTCTTTCAGGAGCAAAGGAATTATGGCAGTCTGCCAGTCATTACAGTGTATAACGTCAGGCTTGAAGCCTATCATGGGGAGTACCTCAATTATAGCCTTACAGAAAAAGACGAATTGCTCTGCCTGATCAAAATATCCATATAGCCCATCCCTTTTAAAATAATATTCGTTATCTATGAAATATACCGTGACTTCATTGTGCACCAGCTTAAACACTCCGCAATACTGCCTTCTCCAGCCCACATTTACCATTATCTCTCCGAGCTTTTCCATTTTACCGGTATATTCCGAAGCAATGCATTTATATTTGGGAATAATCAGCCTTATATCCTGTCCAAGCTTTTTTAAAGCAGGCGGAAGTGACCCTGCCACATCTGCCAGCCCCCCTGTTTTAGCAAAAGGAACTGCCTCCGATGACGCTAAAAGAACTCTCATATTTTCCATTCCTCTCCCCCCTGTATTTTTAAATTACTATCTAATTATAACACTAGAGGAAGAATTTTTTAATATCCTTTATATTTATATTTTTTTACTTCAACAACATGGCTAATATTCCATCATAACCCTATTTGCCGCTTATAATACCCATTCTTTCCAAAAGCATAAGCGTTCCTATAATTACAGGCTGGTGTAATATATAAAGCAGCAGAGTATTCCTCCCCGCTCTGCTAACTATATTGTCCTTAAGCCGGAAACTGAAAATGCTCTTTTTCGCTCTGTAAAACAGCTTTCCCGCCGCAAGCCCGTATAAAAAGATTCCAAGCCACGGTATCAGCGGATAGTAATCTGAGGACGTAAAGCCCGGGCTATGAATGCCAATAGGCATAAGCCAGTCATTGCCTGTTTTTATATGCGGTATTAAAAATTGAAGCATTATTACAGCGGTTCCCAGCCCAAGAAGCACGTACTCATTAAGCCTCGAAATCAAAGGAGCCATGATAAGGCATACGCCAAAAAAATGCAGCACCCCGAATAAAATTATAAGGTCAGCATTATACGCCCATGAGGCCAGCGTAATTACTGCCGCAGCCGCAAGTATTCTAAGCCCTCTTTTTAAGTTGTTTTTGCTTAAGGAACAGCTTATGCCGGAAACAAACATAAACAATATTACAGAGGCTTTCCCTATGAAATAGTTTATACCTCCGGCATAACTGACACTATACCCGTATATCTCTCTCAAATCATATACTACATGGAAGTATACCATAAGAATCAGTGCTATCCCTCTCACAAAATCCAATTCCCATATTCGGTTTTTATCTGAAATATTGCCCATAAAATCCCTGCTTCCGCTACTTTGCCTTGATTTCCGTCCATATCCTGTCATAAATCGACAGAGTGTCGGACAGATCCTCAAACACCTCGCTGTTGCTCAAGTCGTCAACGCCGGGGTAGACCGTTTTATCCGAGGTCAGCTCAACGGGGAGCTGGCTCTTTACCTCTGTATGGGGAGTCGAGAACCCTATAAACTCAGCGTTTTTAAGCGCGATGTCGGTTCTGCACATGTAGTCTATAAACAGCTCCGCCTCTTTTTTGTTCTTGCTGGTTTTAGGTATTACCATTGCGTCAAACCATATATTGCTTCCTTCCTTTGGAATTACGTATTCCAAATCAGGATTTTCACGCTTCATGTATATTGCATCGCCAGACCAAACTACAGCCAACGCCGCTTCCCCGCCTATCATCTTGTCCTTCACCGCATCTCCCACATACGCCAGCACCAGCGGCTTTTGATCCATCAGCATTTCCTTGGCCTCTTCAAGCTGCGCCTCATCCTTGCTGTTTAAGGAATGTCCCAGCATTTTAAGGGTAATGCCTATGGAGTCACGCTGACTGTCCAGCATAAGTATCTGCTTTTTATACTTCTCATTCCACAAAATGCTCCAACTGTCCACAACATCGTCAACCATCTTTTTATTATAAAGCAGCCCTACCGTTCCCCACATATACGGAACTGAGTATTCATTTTCCCTGTCATATGCAAGGTTTTTGAACCTGTCGTCAATAAGCTTATAATTTGGAATATTGTTTAAGTCTATTTTATAAAGTATATCATCATTTATCATTCTCTTAATCATATAATCCGAAGGTATAACCACATCGTAGTCCTCTCCTCCGGCCTTGAGCTTGGCATACATATCCTCATTTGTAGCAAACTCACTGTAAATAACCTTTATATTGTGCTCTGTCGTAAAACTTTCAAGAACATCCTTATCAATATAGTCTCCCCAGTTATATACCTTTATGGTAGCTTTATAGCTTTCCGAGCATCCAGACATTAAAAAAACACTTGCTGCCGAAATAATTAAAAATACAACAAAACAACAGACCTTTTTCATTTTACTTTATCCTCCCTCTCACTGTCCTTTGACATTCTATTATTTATAATAATCAGCAGTAATAATATGCTGACAAACATAATTGTTAAAAGTGCGTTTATTTCAGGCTTGATTCCACGCCTTGCCATTGAATAAATGGTTATGGCAAGATTTGAGACACCTGCACCCGTTGTAAAAAAGCTGATTACGAAGTCGTCAATAGACAGCGTAAAGGCCAGCAAAAAGCCTGTAACCACCCCCGGCATAATCTGCGGTAAAACAACTCTCCTGTACGCATAGACAGGGCTTGCACCCAAGTCAAGCGCCGCATCGTAAAGCTGGTTGTTGAGCTGCTTCATTTTAGGCAGCACCGACATTATAACAAACGGAAGACTAAAGGTTATGTGTGCCATAAGAAGCGTGAAAAATCCTCTGTGCATATTTGCAAACACAAACAGCATCATGAGCGCGATACCTGTTACTATGTCAGGGTTCAGAACAGGGAGATATGTCACATTCATCACAAGCTTCTTAGAAAGCCCCTTCATATTATGTATGCCTATCGCAGCGGCAGTACCTATAAATGTAGCCGCCAGAGAGGATATCAACGCTATCATCAGTGTATTGTACAGCGATGCCATTATGTACTGGTCATTAAAAAGCTCTATATACCACTTAAAGGTAAAGCCGTCCCAACGGGCTCTCGATTTTGAGTTGTTAAAAGAGAAAACTATGAGCACCAGTATGGGCGCATATAAAAAGAAAAATATAATAAAGGTATATATTCTCTTCAGAAATGTAGTCACCACAGTCCCCCTCCTTCGTTTTCCTTCTCATACCGGGACATTACTCCCATGCTCAGCAGTATAAGCAGCATAAGCACAATGGAAAGCGCCGAACCAAAGCCCCAGTCCATCGTTCCAAGGAACTGCCTCTCTATCAGGTTTCCTATGAGGGTATACTGCGAGCCTCCCAGAAGCTCTGAAATTACAAAAGTAGTTACGGCAGGCATAAATACCATGGTAATCCCCGATATTACACCGGGGAGACTCAAAGGAAAAATAATTCTTTTAAATTTTATATAGGGTGTGGCCCCCAAATCCTCCGCCGCTTCCACGATGTGCTTTTCTGTTTTGCTTAAAACCGAATAAATGGGCAGTACCATGAACGGAAGAAAGTTGTATACCATTCCGAGAATAACCGCCTTTTCAGTGTATAAAATACCCAGAGGGGGCAGCCCCAAATTACTGAGCATAGTTTCTATAGGACCGTTCTTTTCTAAAAGCGTCATCCACGCATAGGTTCTTGCGAGAAAATTCATCCACATGGGTATTACAAACAGAACTATTAGAATATTCCTTTTGCTAAGTCCCCTGTCGGCAAGTATCATAGCCATAGGATACCCCAAAACCAGACAGACTGCCGTGCTTATTAAAGCAAGCTTAATCGAGCGAAGAAAAACAATTATGTAAATAGGCTCAAATACCTTTTTAAAGTGCTGGAGGGTAAGGGCTATTCCGTTATCTGTTACAGATACAACACTGTAATAAATTACAAGGACAAGCGGCACCAGCGTAAATATTATCATCCATACAACATATGGATAGGAAATCCAGTTCTTCTTCATATGCCATTCACCTTTTTCATAATATGTATGTCGGCAGGAAAAATGTTAAAGCCGACTTTTGACTTCTCAGGCTCCATGACGGTGCTGTGTACCATCCATTTGATACCGCCGCTGAGTATAAGCATTTCATAATGCACTCCCTTAAAAACCACCGACAACACTTCTCCGCTAAGCATTCCCTCCTGCGCGGGAACAATTTTCACATCCTCCGGGCGTATAACCACATCCACCGCCTCATTAGAGGCAAAGCCCTTATCAACGCATTCAAACCTTCTCCCCGCAAATTCTACAAGGCAGTCCTCAAGCATTTTTCCCTCTATAATATTGCTTTCGCCTATAAAATCCGCTACAAATGCGTTCCGCGGCTCGTTATATACATCCGTAGGCGTTCCTATCTGCTGAATAGTCCCGCTTTTCATTACCACTATTGTGTCGGACATTGTCAGTGCCTCTTCCTGATCGTGAGTAACATATACAAAAGTAATTCCAAGCCTTTTCTGTATGTTTTTAAGCTCTGTCTGCATGTCCTTTCTGAGCTTCAAATCCAGCGCCCCCAAAGGCTCGTCCAGCAAAAGCACCTGAGGCTCGTTTACAAGGGCTCTTGCAATAGCCACACGCTGCTGCTGGCCTCCGCTTAAGGAGTCGACAGACCTCTTCTGGTACTTGGGCAGATTGACCAGCTCCAGCATTTCTTCAACCTTTTTTTCAATGTCCTTTTTATCCATTTTTTTTATTTTTAAGCCAAAAGCAATGTTTTCATATACATTCATATGCGGAAAAAGTGCATACTTCTGAAATACCGTATTAAGCTTTCTTTTGAACGGAGGCACATCATTTATTCTTCTACCCTCAAAAATAACGTCACCCTCGGTGCAGGTTTCAAAGCCTCCCACAATCCTGAGCGTCGTTGTCTTTCCGCATCCGCTTGGTCCTAGCAGGGTCAAAAACTCGTTCCGGCGTATATACAAATTTATACTTTTAAGAGCTTTATTTCCATCATATTCCTTAGTAACGTTTACCAGTCTTATTATCTCATCTGCCATCTCTGTTCCCCCCTGATTTTAACCCTTAAACTTCTAAAAATCTATTTTAAATATGAAAAACCAGCACAAATTTTACTCCCTCAAAGAGAACAAACTAATGTATTTTTAACATATTGCAAAGTTAAAGTCAATAGAAAAAAAATTTATAGATATTTGTGCGAAAATTCTCTGAATTATAAATAATTACTTGATATAATAATCTGTTTTTGTCGTAAAAATATAAGACGAGGTGAATAAATTTATGAGAAAATATTTTATTACAATTTGTGTTTTTTTGATGCTGTTTACAGCAAACGCCCATGCACAGTCCTCGACTTATACTGTAAAGTCCGGTGACAGCATGTGGAAGATAGCGGTAAAGTATCAAATAGGGTTAAGTGAAATAATTGCCGCCAACCCCCAGATAAAAAATCCCGCGCTTATATATCCGGGGCAAAAGCTTACGATACCCAATATCGACTCTGTCAAGAGTGTAGAAAGTGAGGTTGTGAGGCTTGTAAATGTTCAGAGAGCGAACGCCGGGCTAAAGCCCCTTACTGAAAACTGGGAGCTTTCCAGAATAGCCAGATACAAGTCTCAGGATATGATTAACAAAAACTATTTTTCCCATACCTCTCCCACTTACGGCTCTCCCTTTGACATGATAAAGAGCTTTGGTATAAACTACTCTACCGCTGGGGAAAACATAGCTATGGGGCAGAGAACAGCTCAGGAGGTTATGAACGGGTGGATGAACTCCTCAGGCCACAGGGCTAATATACTAAACTCCTCTTACACACAGATAGGGGTAGGGCTTGCAAAAAACTCCAAGGGCACCTGCTACTGGACACAGATGTTCATAAAGCCCCGGAGTTGAAGGATATACGGCTCGGAAAAGCAGCAAAAAATCGCAAAACGGTCTTTTGCTGCTTTTTCAGCCGTTCATTTCCTCCCACTGTTCTTTTGTAATCAGCACCTTTCTGGGCCTGCTTCCCTCAAAGGAACCAACTATGCCTCCCGCCTCCATCTGATCCAATATCCTTGCCGCTCTGGAATATCCCAGCTTGAACTTCCTCTGCACTAGAGAGGTTGATGCCTGTCCCTGCTCAATAACCATGCTTATCACCTGAGGAAGCAGCTCATCCTCGCTGTCGATATCCGCCTGGGAGCTTTCTGTTCCCCTATCTATTTTATTAATTATCTGCTGGTCATATTGAGGCTGCTGTTCCGCCTTAAGGTATGACACTATGGACTCTACCTCCCCGTCGCTTATAAATGCCCCCTGCACCCTTAAGGGCTTTGACATGCCTACGGGGCTGAACAGCATATCGCCTCTTCCGAGCAGCTTCTCTGCTCCCCCCATATCAAGAATTGTCCTTGAGTCAATTTGTGACGATACAGCAAAGGAAATTCTTGACGGAACGTTTGCCTTTATAACACCCGTTATTACGTCGACCGAAGGCCTTTGAGTAGCTATCACCAGATGCATTCCCGCTGCCCTTGCCATCTGGGCCAACCTGCATATGCAGTCCTCTACATCGTTAGGCGCCGCCATCATAAGATCGGCAAGCTCGTCAATTATTATAACTATCTGGGGAAGAATATCTCCTTCACCATTGCTTTTTATCAAACGATTATAGCCCTTTAAATCCCTCACATTGTTATCGGCAAAAAGCTTATACCTTCCCGTCATTTCCTGAACTGCCCAGTTTAATGCCCCTGCGGCCTTTTTGGGATCTGTCACAACAGGCACAAGCAGGTGAGGTATTCCATTGTATATGCTAAGCTCAACGACCTTTGGGTCAATCATAAGCAGCTTTACCTGAGAAGGTGATGCCTTAAAAAGTATACTTGCAATCAATGTATTTATGCATACGCTTTTTCCCGATCCCGTAGCTCCCGCAATGAGCAGGTGAGGCATTTTGGTAATATCCGCCACAACGGCATTTCCCGCAACATCCTTTCCTACGGCAAAAGCGATTTTTGAGGATGCTCCTTGAAAATCCTCCGACTCAGCCACATCGCGAAAAAGCACAGGGGTTATCTCCTTATTCGGAACCTCTATCCCCACAGCCGACTTTCCCGGTATTGGGGCCTCAATCCTCACGCCAGTGGCTGCCAGATTCAGTGCGATATCATCTGTCAGGTTGACAATTTTGCTTACCTTGACACCATAATCGGGCTGAAGCTCATACCTCGTCACAGAAGGGCCTTCGCTTATATTTATAACCTTCGCTCCCACCCCGAAGCTTGCCAGAGCTTCTACAAGCTTTACGGCATTTTGCTCGGAATGCTGATTGCGGCTGGGATCTCTGGAAGCAGCCTGAATCTTGTTCAAAAGAGATATGGGGGGACATGAATACGGAATGTCTTCTGTTACCTCGGGAGCATACTGTAAATCTTCGCAGTCTGTTTTATTCTCATCCTCTGCCTCGCAAAATTCCACGCTTTGCTGTGCGGGCTCTTCCTCAATGCTGTAATCTGTTTCCTCATTCATATACCGAGAGGGGTATTCGTCAATATTCTCTTTTTCATATATGGGAGGAGCTTTATGTTGCTTTTCATCTTCAATAGCCGGAGGCTCCAAGGTCACAGGCTGTGCGGCCATCTCCTCATAGTGTGTAACGTCCCAATCCTCCTTGGCAATAACAGCGGCAGCGGTCTGCTCCTTTTCAGCGGCTTCTATAGGCTTTAAAGCTTCTGCCGGAGCAGCGGTCTGCTCCTTTTCAGCAGCTTCTGCCGGCTTTGAAGCTTCTGCCCGAAACGAAGTATTCACAGGCCGTATTACGGAATTTTTCTGCAAAGTCCTCGCGTGCTCAGGTATAGAGCCGTAAAGTGCCGATATGCGGTTCATTATATCGGCCTTTATTTCCTCCTTGGCATCCTCTTGAGTCTTTTCGGTTTTTGGCCGGGACGCAGAAGCACTAAAAGCTTCCCTCTTTCTGCTGTCTTCAACCACCCAATTATAATTTTTCGCAGCCTTTTCAACCCTTTTAACAGCCCTGCCTCTTGCAGCAGAAGGTTGAAGAGCTTCCTTTTTCTCATTTCTTGGGGTTACTGCCTTTTCATTTTCTTCCGAAGCATTTCTGCTCTTAAATCCATAAACCACAACAGCACATACTATGCCAAATGTAAATATTATAAAAAATCCCTTTACCACTCCGCCGGACAGGAGCATCACTATAATATCAGCTATTGCAAGCAATATAAGCAGGACGGTCTTTAAGCGTTTCCGGTTAAGCCTGCGTTTGTGCCCTGAAACTCTCGAGCAATCTCTTTCCATCAGCTCTTACTGCCTTCCTATTAACAATTTACATCTTTAATTATTTTAGCATACTGGAATTTTTTCGTCCAGAAAAAGCAATGGTCGGCTATGCTTCACTCAAACAGCCTCTTTCTTTCCTGCCTGAATATTCCTCTGTAGTCTACTTTGTACACCGCCAAATACAGAACTATACTTATTAGAGCCCCCCAAAACACATCTATTACCGAGTGCTGCTTTAAGCAAACAGTCGAGGCTATTATGGCAGCCGCCAAAATAAACGAAGCCCTCCGGACAAGCCTGTAGTTCTTAAAGTTTTTATAATTTACAATGGCTGTATGCACAGCTATTGAATTGAGCACATGAATACTGGGAGCAGAATTGGTTGGAGTATCTATCTGATATAAATATCTGACTAAATTTGTAAAGAAATCCTGTTCAACAAGCACAGGTCTTAAATTTATACCGTTAGGGTACAGCTCATAAATAATATAGCTTATTGTCATTCCAATAAACATATGCATACAGTATTTTATAAAAATATTCTTTGATTTAAACCCAAAAAATATGAGAGTAACGGCAATGTACGGAAACCAAAGTGCATACGGAATTATAAATTCCTTAACGAACGGAATATAATCATCTATCCTGCTATGCATATAGTACCTTGGGGCTGTGCTGCCCTCAAGCCTGTAAAATTGTATTATTATAACAACGTAATATAAGAGAATCAGAAAATGATTATATTTTTTAAACCACCCGTAGAACATTTCCTTTTTCATTTTAACCCCTTTATGCAGCTTTGACGCAAAAATTTTAGGCCGCCTTTTTTAAACGCGGCCTCCTTCTGCTCTATTATATACCAGTTACATTTCTTTTACAAAGAAATTTTTATTAGGATAATTAAAGAAGGAAAAGCGTTCTCCTGCCTTTATTTTATGCTTTCTACCTCATCTATCATAAGTCCGATGGACTTTGCTATATCCTCATCCTTCATACCCAGACTCCGCATATTTTTCACTATTTGGATGTTCCTAATTTTTATGCCTTCCTGAAGGCCCTTTTCTATTCCCTTTTCTATTCCCTTTTCCATACCTTCCTGAAGCCCTTCTTCCCTTGCCCCTACAAGCCGGGTAATCTCGTCATGTACTGCCATTTCCCGTGACTCGTAGTACCTTTTTATCTCGTCCAGGCTTCCCAGGTATTCCAGTATATTTTCAGCCTTTGCAATTGCAGGTTCCTCCCTCATTGCCACTTCAAGCACCTCCTCTGGCGAGTCTTCTATAAACACAAGCCATCTGTCCAACGGTTTCCCAAGATCAGGCTTCGACTTCCTGAACTTTGGAAGCTCTATAAACCTTATTTCCATTATGTCTGTCAGCTTACAGTCCTTGTGTGTGTCTTCCCACAGGTGGAACACAGTACTATAGCTGTCCACATCTATATAATTGAAATCCAGTATGTTTATTGTTATTGTCTTTTTAAGATTATTGAAGGGCTGGCCCTCCTTTAGCTGCTCTGTAAACATTTTCGACCAATAGAAAATAGTTCTTTTATCCATGTTGTATTGATTCACTAGCTGCACTTCTATGTTTATGTGCTCTCCAAGCATAGTTTTAGCCCGTATATCCAATATGCCCAGCTTGTCATTTATTCCTTCCTTTTTCAGCTTGGTATTTTCTATTATCTCAACATCCTCAAGCCGCTTATGTGCTTCAAGCTCTAAAACCGCATTTAAAAAGCTTATGAGTATTTCCTTATTCTCCGCCTGCCCAAATATCTTCTGGAATATAAAGTCGTTCTTTACCTTCAGTCTTTTCATCTGAACACATCCCCAAGAAAGCTTATTTTTACATGCAGCAGCACACATTCTTTCAACATACTACTATTTTACCAAAAAACCCGGAGAATTAACACCTATTTCTTAAGAATTAAACAGATACACTCCCGTTGGTGACATTCCCGCTTGTGTTAAATTTCATATACCCCCAGCAACTGCGCAAGCTGGGTGTTTTGAAAGCTTTGCTTCGCTTCTTCCAGCAGCTCGTTTAAGTCATACTCGGGCCAAAAATGCGTAAGCAGCAGCCTTTTGGCTCCCGCCTGCGCAGCCACAAGCCCGCATTCACCGGCTGTAAGGTGCGGCACGTCATTGCTGGCTTTATCTCTTGCCAGAAGCCCCGAATCAAGCATAATTACATCGGCGTTTTTTGAAAAATCTATTATATTGGTGTTCCATGCGGTATCTCCCGAAAAAACAAAATGCCTGCTTTCGTTTTTTATAGATACGGCATAGCATTTAATGGGATGCTTCATCGGGCTGAAGGTAATGTCAAGGCCTCCAAAGCTCAATTCCGTATCCTCAGATACCGTTTCAAGCTCGAAAATGCCCTTTATATCAAGCCTTGCCAGCTCGTCCGCCGGCTCGTTAGGAGCAAAGACCTTTATGGGACTGTTTATTTCGCCTCTGTTTTTCTTTATCTGCACCCAGTATCTTAAAACCATCATATCCGAAATATGATCACTGTGAAGATGCGTAAGTATTATTGCGTCCAGCTCCTTGAGGCTTATAAATTTTTGGAGGTTGCCAAGCACACCGTTTCCGCAGTCCAAAAGTATGTTAACTCCACCCTCCTGTATAAGATAGCCGGAGCAGGCTCCGCCGGCCCCCGGAAAAGGGCCGTTATTTCCAAGTACGGTAAGTTTCATCGTATATATACCTCCCTTATACTTAAGACTTTAAATCTTTATTTAAGCAGTATGTGCCTGCCGGCATACCCTTTTTATGGCCGTTCTCATGTTTGGTATAAGAAGGACAGCCATGCATATAATCATATCGGGAAGCAAAAATGATCCGTTATATATAAACGAATACAAGAACACGTTTTGACCGTTTGCATACTCACCGAAGAAAACCGCCCCTGAAAGGAAATGGCAGATAAACCGCCCCGCACTTCCCACCAATGCCCCCAAAAAGTAATTTTCCTTGAAAATCCCCGCCAGCCCTAAAAGCGCGAAGGCGAGAGGGTAATCCAGAAGGAACTGGATGGGGTGTACAAAAAACGGGTCCTGTATATACTGGAGAAGCCCGTAGCATATACCCGCCATAAGCCCTGCTCTCGTACCCGCAATATATGCAAATATAAATATGGGCAGCATACTTGCAAGGGTAACTGTGCCCCCGTAAGGCATCCTGAAAACCCTTATATACGAAAGTATAAACGCAGCCGTTATAGCAAGCGCACCATACGTTAAAATCCTTGTTCCAAATACCTTTTTTCTGCCGATAACCGCTAAAACGGCAACCAGTATAGCCATTGCCACCATTGTAATCAGTGTTCTCGGCACAAGCAGCTTCAGAAAATACTCTTGAAAAGTTTCCATAATACCTTGCAGCATTAAAATCCCCCCATAAATTGTTTTTTTCATAAAAAACGCCTGCCCCCAAAGCAGGGCAAGCGTTTCAATTCATATTCATATGCTTTTGCGCGCTTCCCTACGGCGGTATTAACCGCGTCAGGTTCAAAGGGTCAAGATATTTTCATACTTTCTCAGCCGTTTAAGGCTCCCCCAGCATTTTTTAATTAAATTGCGGCCGGCTCTAATCAGCCCCAGCCTTAATCTAAGCGTATCATAAATACACCGTCATTGCAATAAGCAAAAAAGCTCGTCTTTAATACTTAATCCCCAAAGCCGTCGGGGTGGTTCCTGTGCCAGTTCCAGGCGGTCTCAATTATGGTTTTCAAGTCGTTGTATTTGGGCTTCCATCCCAGCTCATTCTGCGCCCTTTCGGAGGATGCCACAAGTATTGCTGGATCTCCCGCCCTTCTTTCGGAAACAACAGCCTTTATGTTTACCCCCGTTACCTCCCTCGCCAGCTCAACCACCTCTTTAACAGAGAAGCCGGTGCCGTTTCCAAGGTTGAACACATCACTGTCTCCACCTTCCCTCAGCTTTTTTAATGCCTGTATGTGCGCCTGTGCCAGATCCGTAACATGTATATAGTCTCTTATGCAGGTGCCGTCAGGAGTGTTGTAATCATCTCCGAATATGCTTATAGACTCTCTTTTGCCCAGAGCAGCCTGTAGTATTATGGGTATTAAGTGGCTCTCGGGGGTGTGATCCTCTCCTATCTTGCCGCTTATATGTGCGCCTGCGGCGTTGAAATACCTAAGAGGAATATATTTTATTCCGTATGCATTGTCCGCCCACTTTAAAGCCTTTTCAACCGAAAGCTTTGTTTCCCCGTAAGGGTTGGTGGGCAGAGTCCTGTCTGTCTCAAGTATGGGTATATTTTCAGGCTCCCCGTAAGTAGCGGCGGTAGAAGAAAAAACTATTTTTTTAACCCCGTATTCCTTCATCTTGCCCACAAGTCTTAATGTAGAAACAACGTTGTTGTTATAGTATTTGAGAGGCTCCGTAACGCTCTCTCCGACAAGGGAATCGGCGGCAAAATGAATTACCGCTTCAATTTCATTCTCTTTAAAAACCCTGTCCATAAATTCATCATCTCTTAAATCACCCTCGCAGAGCTTTCCACCAAGAACGGCTTTTCTATGCCCCTTCTGAAGATTGTCAACCACAACCACCTGCTCCCCTATGTCAAGCAGCTCCGCAACGGTATGGCTTCCGATATATCCCGCGCCTCCGGCGACTAAAATTGCCATAAAAACACCACCTTTAAAATAAGCTTATTAATTACTTAATTTCTCTTCCCCCGTCGCCTATGTCCGATACATAGAACTCGGCGTTATGCCCTATTCTCTTAAAATACGCTTCCCCCACTTCATTAATGAACCTTTCGACGGAATCCTCCGCTACAATGCTTACAGTGCAGCCTCCAAAGCCCGCCCCTGTCATTCTTGAGCCTATAACACCATCTATTTTAACAGCCTCCTCCACTAAGGTGTCAAGCTCCTCCCCGGTAACCTCGTAAAGATATTTTAATGAGTCATGGGACTGGTTCATGTACTCCCCGAATTTCTTTATGTCTCCCTGCTTTAAAGCCTCAACGGACAGCAGCACTCTGTCATCCTCGCATATAACATGCTCTACCCTTTTTCTTACAACCTCATCCTTTATAAGCAGCTTGTGTGCTTCAAACTGCTTGCGTGAAATCTCTCCAAGACAGCTTGCCTCCGGCAAGGCCTGCTTTAAAAGCTCCAGCCCCGCTTCACATTCCGCCCTTCTTTCATTGTATTTAACAGCCGCAAGGCTTCTTTTCTTCTTTGTGTTCGACAGTACAATCTTAAAGCCCTTGATATCGAGCGGAACATAATTATAGCTCAAATCCCTGCAGTTCAAAAATATGGCATTGTCCGCCTTGCCCATTGCCGAAGCAAACTGATCCATTATACCACATTTTACGCCTATAAAATTATTTTCGGCAAGCTGGCTTATTTTTGCCATTTCGACCATGTCAATCTCTTTGGAAATTGAGCTTGCCTCATTTCCAAGGGTTGCAAGGGTCAGTGCCGTCACTACCTCAATGGCCGCCGAGGACGACAACCCGCTTCCTAACGGCACGGTATCATGAAAAAGTATATCGCAGCCTATAAGCTTATATCCCGCCTTCTGAAGCTCATCCGCCACTCCGAGCTGGTAATTTCCCCATTTTATACTTCTGAATTTATCCAGCTCGTCTAAAGACGCGGTAACCATCACTCCGGGAAGATCGGTAGCAGTAAGGCTTATCCTTCTGTCATTCCTCCTTCTTACCACTACGGTAGAAGCTAATGTTAGTGCCGCAGGGAAAACAAAGCCCCCGTTATAGTCAGTATGCTCTCCTATCAAGTTTACTCTTCCGGGAGAAGAAAATACCCTCAGGCCGGCAAGCCCGCTTTCATCTCCGCCGTATATTTCAATAAACCTTTGCTTAAGCTCTTGTACCGTCATTTTACTTCCTCCTTTCCCATTTTTTCAATAAACCTTTCATGAGCCTGCCTTAGCTCCTGTGCCTTCTCTTCCGGCGCAGTAGGATTGCAGTGCGCCCATACGCCTGTTTCACTCGACGCATTGAATTTTTGCTTGTCCGCCGATCTCATCGGAGGAAAGAACTCAATATGAAAATGATAATAATCACTGAAATCTCCGCTGTTTACCGGTGCCTGATGCATACACATCATATAAGGAAAATGTGTGTCAAATAATGAGTCCAAGGTGCCTACCGCCTCTTTTACAGCCTTTGCAAGGCTATACCTTTCAGCCTCGTCAAACTGATCAAGGCTTTGTTTATGGCCCTTGCTGGCTACATATATGCCGTAAGGATATTCTACAAAAAAGGGGAGGAATACAATAAAATGCTCGTTTTCAAAAATCACTCTTCCGCCCTGTCTTTTCTCATCGCTTAGCATATCGCAGATAAGGCAGGACTTATGCCCGTCATAGTGTTCTCGGCAGGCCTCCAGCTCAAGCTGAATCTTTTTGGGTATAAACGAATAGCCGTATATCTGACCGTGGGGATGCGGCATTGTCACACCTACAGCCTCGCCCCTGTTTTCAAATATAAAGACGTACTTTATATTTTCATCCTTTTTTATTTCAATAAATCTCTCAGTCCAGAGATCCACAAGCTTCTTAATATGTCCATCGGAGAGTTCCGGCAGTGTTATTGTATGCTCGGGAGAATACAGTATAACCTCGCACTTTCCATATGCCTCCGCCGTTTTGTACAAATCTGTCGCTACGTCATCAGGTACAGGAGGATTTTGGGATAATGCCGGAAAGTCATTGTCATACTTATACACATCATAGCTGTCAGGAACCTTCCCTGAACCGGGGCAAAAGGGACACCAGTCTTTAGGCATCTGAGGCCTGTTCTGGCGATGAGAAGCAATCATTACCCAATCCTTTATTAACGGATGCCAGCGTAATTCTGCCATTTAAAAAACACCTTCCTCAATGTATTAATAATTTTTTATGCTTCGATTTGTTTTCTCTACATTAACATTATAAAATTTAAATGCTTAAAGGTAAATGGAGGCATGTTATAAAAATATGTTATAATGTTGTATTATATAGTTATAATACTTTTATTCGAGGTTTTACATGCTGGAAAAAATTTATATCAATCATCCCGACTATACAGATTTAAATATGTACAGATGTGGTATAGAGGATTGCAAGCCGGGTCATTCATGGGGCCCTGCCCTCCGGGATCACTTCCTCATACATTATATACTTGAGGGAAAGGGGAGCTTTCAGCTTGGCCCCAATACCTATTATCTGGAAAAAGGGCAGGGCTTCCTTATGCCTCCAAACGTAATTGCACATTACCGGGCGGATGAGGAAGCCCCCTGGAGCTATGGCTGGGTGGGCTTTCATGGTATTAAGGCTGAAGCCTATCTTCGACGCGCAGGACTTTCCGCACACTCTCCGATATTTACCTGCGCGGGATATGATTTTATGAAGGACTGCCTTATGCGGATGATAGCCACTAAAAACCTTGCAAGGGGAAGGGAAATAAGGCTTTTAGGGCTTCTTTACATTTTTCTTTCTCAGCTTATTGAGGTTTCACCTCAGCGCAGGGATATTGATAAGAATGAAAACAAAAGGGAGGGCTATATAAAAAAAGCGGTGGAGTTCATAGCAATGAACTACTGGGGAGAGCTTAGCATACATGAAATGGCGCATTACGTCGGGCTTGACAGGAGCTACCTCTACTCTATCTTCAAGGAAAATCTCAATATGTCGCCTCAGGAATTTCTCATCAGCTACAGAATTGAAAAGGCTTGCGAGCTTATGGAGAATCATGACCTGTCAATAGGGGACATATCCCGCTCGGTAGGGTATAATGATCCCCTGCTGTTCTCCAAAACCTTCAAAAAGATAAAGGGGATGTCCCCAAGACAGTACAGGAATGAACGATGACATATTATATAGAATTTATCAGAAATGTTAGATTTGTATCTTGACAATAGATACAAATACAAGCATAATAGAATATGCAAATGACGGATTAGCTCAGTTGGTTAGAGTACTTGCTTGACATGCAAGGGGTCACTGGTTCGAATCCAGTATTCGTCACCATTGATAAATTGGGTATGCGGAGAAAATTCTGCATACTCTTTTTTATCTGTTTCTACAGAAAATAAAGGCTTGTGCAATAGGCACTTTCAAATAAGAAAGCCCCGGCAAAGCACTAAAGCTTATTCCCGGGACTTTTTATCCGCTATATTTCCATAATTATTGGAAGTATCATAGGATTTCTTTTGGTCTTATGGTATAAATAGTCACGTAAGATATCCTTAATGGTGTTTTTTATCAGCAGGCAGTTTTTCCCTTGGCATTTGGCAATAGCCTCCTTGCAAACCTGCTTTACTTCATCCATAAACGCCTCCGATTCCCGCATGTAAACAAAGCCTCTTGAAATGATATCAGGCCCTGTAATAATGCCGGAGGTTTCCTTCTGTATTGTAAGAACTACAATAATCAACCCATCCTCCGATAGGTGCTTTCTGTCCCTTAAAACGACGTTTCCGACATCCCCTATGCCCAGTCCGTCAACAAGCACCTTCCCAGACGGAACAGTCCCTCTTATACGGGCTTCACTGGAATTTATCTCAAGAACCTGCCCTATTTCCATGATCAGAGTTCTCTCCTTTTCCATTCCAAGACCCTGAGCGAGGTTGGCATGCTGCCTTAAGTGCCTGTATTCTCCATGCACCGGGAGAAAAAATTTAGGATTTACAAGCCTGTGCATAAGCTTAAGCTCCTCTTGACATGCGTGCCCCGAAACGTGAATATCGGCAAGCGCCTCATATATAACATCGGCACCTTTTCTGAACAGCTCGTTGATTACCCCGGATACCGATTTTTCATTTCCGGGAATAGGAGTGGCAGAAATAACCACAAGATCTCCCGGAGCTATTTCTACCTGCCGGTGAGCCCCCAGTGCCATTCTGGTAAGCGCGGACATGGGCTCTCCCTGACTTCCCGTTGAAACAATAACAAGCTGCTCGGGCCTGTAGTTTTTTATCTTATCAATATCCACAAGCATACCCTCAGGCACAGTCAGGTATCCCAGCTCTATTGCCTTATTGCTGACATTAACCATGCTTCTTCCGCAAATGGCCACCTTCCGGCCGTATTTGGCTGCGGCGTTTACCACCTGCTGAACCCTGTGAATATTTGATGCAAAGGTAGCAACAAGTATTCTGCTCCTCGCATTCATGAATATCTCTTCAAAGGTTTCTCCCACTGTTCTTTCCGACATGGTGTACCCGGGCCGCTCAACATTTGTGCTGTCGCACATCAGCAGCATAACACCCTTTTTCCCCAGCTCCGCAAAGCGTGCCAAATCTATTGACTCTCCTGAAATAGGCGTATAATCCACCTTAAAATCCGAGGTGTGGACAACTATTCCTATAGGTGTGTGAATTGCCAGTGCCACAGCATCTGCTATGCTGTGAGTGGAGCGTATGAATTCAACTCTGAAAACACCAAGATTTATGGTCTGTCCCTGCGTTACCGTCTGCAGGTGGCATTTTGAAAGCATTCCGTGCTCTTCAAGCTTGTATTCCAGCAAGCCCAGTGTAAGTCTGGTTCCATAGACGGGAACGTTCACATCTCTGAGTACATATGGAAGCGCTCCTATATGGTCCTCATGCCCATGAGTTAAAACAATTCCCTTTACGCGCTCTTTATTCTTAGCCAGATATGTAGTATCCGGCAGCACCAGATCTATTCCCAGCATTTCATCATCGGGAAACGCCATGCCGCAGTCCACCACAATAATGTCTTCCCCATACTCGAATACCGTAATATTTTTCCCAATCTCTCCGAGCCCTCCAAGGGGAATGATTTTAAGTTTTTTTCTACCCTTTGCCACTATAACCCTCCTATTGCTATTTACACTTAAAGTGTTGACACATTTATATATTTTTAATACATTTCTCTCCGCATCGACTGCCGCCCCTGTCAAACAGCAAATGACATGGCCTGACATAATATTGTACAGTATGCCATATTATTTATATTGTGCTATTCAAATAATACCACACACCGGTTCCTTTGGCAAACCACAACTCACCGCCGTATTTAAAGATTTCTTATTAATTTTAATATTCTGCCGGCAGATACAGCCTTGTTTTTTGTCGAAATATTGTTGCCGCAACAACCGTCACGTAAAAGCTTTATTATATGAATACAGAACAAATTTTATTTGCAGGAGGAATGAGATATGGATTATTATATAATATGTAGCGATAAAGATTTTACATGGAGGATATAACTTGATGGAAGAAATTTTTTTGACCCGTAAGGAATACATCTAAGAAAAGTGCCTGATGACAGACCCGGGAGACATTTCCCCGCAAGGCATCTTTTCGTTGCTATTAAAAATTTCTGTAAGCAATTATATCCTCTATGTTTGTAAAATCTTTATCGCGTCCTATATGAAAGCATGTCTCGCAAAGGATATTTTTTCTTTACTTTTGTTTTATGCACCCCTTTTCATACTGCTTCATATCTAAAATTGCGGAAATCTGCATATCCGCCTATTTCTTTTTCTGCATAATAGAATATTCCTATACGATACCCCGTAAAAACATCCAAGGTATAGAGCATATGCAGATTGCTTCCGATTTTCGTCCACCCTATGCCATCTTTAGAGAAATAAAACATAGCCATATCCCTGCTATTTTCAAAATCAAAAGCAATCTTTAAGAAAATACACTCTCCCGCCAGTAAAGCATATTCCTCGTCTCTCTGCTGCACGTCGGAATCTTTTTTAGCGATGACAATTCTTTTTGAACCGCTATCGTCAGCTTTTACTCCCACTATCCCATAGTTGCTTTGGAACGCCGCAAGTCCGGCATAATCTCCGGCTTTCATTCCTTCCGTTTCCAATTCTACAGTAAAAGCACATTTGGGACCGGCAGTTCTTTGGGTTAATGTATTTCTGGCCGACAAAATATCCTTGGCCAGAGATTGCGTCCGTAACCGCAAATATCCGGGATGCTCAACAAACGACCAGCAGCCTCTTTCAGCATTGTGGTTCCATTGCCACCGTAAATCCATTTTATCTTCATCATGATTAAAGCTGTCACTTATTATCAGTGGTTTAGCCTCATACCTCTCAAACGGTATATCAAAGCTTTCAGGCACCTTTCCGTCTATACCCGGCACCGGCCATTCATTGCTCCATGAAACGGGAAGCAAATATGGAATCCTTCCGACAGCTCCATGATCCTGAAACAGAATGGAATACCATTTACCGTCAGGCGTATCAATTATAGCTCCTTGAGCAATTCCCTGATTGTGATAACCCATATCATCATCAAGAAGAATCTTTCTCTCATATTCTCCCAAAAGGTCTTTTGAACGGTAGCATATTACGCGTCTTCTCCCATGTCCATCACTTGGCCATTCAATGAATAGAAGATAATAATATCCGTTTATCCTGTATGCCCTGCATCCCTCACAACGCAACCGCATATTTTCGGACGGAGTACTAAAAAGGAGCTGATTTATGCCCCCCTCTTTCACTCCCGACAGATCATCCTTTAACTCAGCTATTCTGACATCTCCGCAATTATAAATTAAATACGGCTTGCCATTATCGAACAGAAAAGACATGTCGTGATAAATGCCTTCAATTACATATCTATTCCAGCCGCTTTTTTCTATATCATCAGTGTAATAAATATAGGTCCTGTGCATATCATTGCATACAAAACACGCATAATACATCCCCTGATAATATTTCAGACTGGTAGCCCACTGACCCTTTCCGTATGCGTTCTTTCCATTTTTTAGCTGGTAAATGTCGTTATCCTCAATAATATCAAATATATACGAAACAATTTCCCAGTGGCACAAATCCTTTGATTTCAAGATTGGGCCTCCGGGCGTCACAAACATAGTTGTAGTTACCATATAAAATGTATCACCAACACGTATAACATCAGGATCTGGGAAATCAGCCCATATGATAGGAT
Source organism: Anaerobacterium chartisolvens (assembly GCF_003337415.1). Classification (GTDB taxonomy): domain Bacteria; phylum Bacillota; class Clostridia; order Acetivibrionales; family DSM-27016; genus Anaerobacterium; species Anaerobacterium chartisolvens. The sequence continues at coordinate 27,789 of NZ_QPJT01000017.1, forward strand.
TTTGAACCCTCATTTTATAGCTTCTCCTTTTCCTTTTAACACTATATAAATTCGGATATAAACTATCTAAAAAGAATGTAAAATAATTTCCGGAAGAATAATTTCCCCGGAATACGTGACCGCGCTGCAATTTAGGCTAACTAAAGTCACAAGCGTCTTCTACAGGTATACATGCTTCTGTAGTTAGAGTAGAAATTATTCTGGAGGATATTATTTTACATCCTCTGTTATCCCATATGCAAAAGCCTAAATTATATAGGACTCCATCTTTTCCGTTTTGACAGCGGGCACCCCGCATCCGCAAGCTTTGCCCTGATTCGGATAAAGCATCCGCATTGCAGGCAGGTCACCCCAAATTCAAGATATTTGCAGTCCCTGCATTGCGACAGCCTGTACTCATAGGTGCTATCGTCAACAAGCCTTATCTTTTTTATCTTAGTCAGCTTGTCAATGGCTTCATTAATCTGTTGCTCTGAAATTTGTGTATGTGTGCTTATGTTTTCCGAGCAGCTTTTGCATTTCACTTCCATCATAAAAATCACCTCAAAAAACCCGCTTTATACAATTTCCAGAACAACCACCGACTTTGGAGGAATTCTGCACTTAACGCCGTTGCTTTCTATTGCGGCATCATTAAACACTTTAATTTCAACCTGATTTCCGTCTTCAAACGTGTTTAATGAATTCATTTCTTCCGCTGTAAGAATTTTTCCGCTTACACTCTGTACCGCCGTTCCTCTTATATCAATATCAATTTCCGAATCCTCCCGGTGGTTGAGATTACAAATAGAAACATGGATTTTCCCCTCCCTGTCCAGAGATGAGGAAACACTAAGCTGCGGGATTTTATCCCCATTATACGTATATTCGGAATTCTCAAGCTCAACTGCCAGAAGCTGTGCATCCTGATGCACCTTATACATGTCAAAGACATGGTATGTGGGAGTTAAAAGCATTTTATCCCCCTCAGTCAGAATTACCGCCTGCAGGACATTAACCGTCTGTGCTATGTTTGCCATTTGCACCCTATCACAGTGGTTATTGAAAACATTCAGGTTTATCCCGGCAACCAGCGCATCCCTAAGAGTATTCTGCTGATACAAAAAGCCGGGATTGGTGCCCGGTTCCACGTCATACCATGTACCCCACTCATCCACTATCAGCCCAACCTTCTTTTCCGGGTCATACTTATCCATTATGGTGCTGTGCCCGGCCACAAGCTCCTCCATATATAACGTGCGCTTAAGTGTATTGAACCAGTCCTCCTCGCCAAACACTGTTGCAGATCCCTTTACCGTATTGAATTCACCCGGCACGGTATAATAGTGTAAGCTGAGCCCCTGCATAAAACGGCCGGCTTCTTTCATCAGAACCTCCGTCCATCCATAGTCCGAAACATTTGGCCCGCATGCAATCTTGAAAACAACATTTTTGCCGAAGTTTCTGACATAGGTGGCATATCTTTTGTACAAATCCGCATAATATTCAGGCCGCATGTTTCCCCCGCAGCCCCAGTTTTCATTGCCAATTCCGAAGTATTTCAGCCCCCACGGCTCTTCCTTCCCATTCTCCCTTCTTAAATCAGCCATCGGGGATTTCCCGTCAAAAGTCATGTATTCTATCCATTGCTGCATTTCCCTTACTGTTCCGCTTCCCACATTTCCACAGATATATGGTTCAGCACCAATCATTTCACATAGCTCTAAAAATTCATGAGTACCAAAATGATTATTTTCTACCACACCGCCCCAATGAGTATTTATCATATACGGCCTTTTATCCCTGGGCCCTATTCCGTCCATCCAATGATATTCATCTGCAAAACAGCCTCCCGGCCATCTTAAAACAGGTATTTTCATGTTTTTCAGCGCTTCCACAACATCTGTCCGAAAACCGTTTATATTCGGAATCTCCGAATCTTCTCCAACCCATATTCCCTCGTATATGCACCTTCCCAGATGCTCCGAAAAATGCCCGTAAATATTCTTGTTTATTTTCCCCTTTTTAATATCCGCATTCAATACCATTTTTGCCATACGCAAATTCTCCTCCTAAGCACCTGATTATTTTTTAACTATTACTTTTGTTTTTACAAGCCTTAAATCTTTGTTCAAATCAAGCTCCTCTGTAAGATCCATCACCGGATACCCTTCATTATCAAATTGTACTCTGCGGATACCGCTGCTTCTTGGTCCGTCTATGCCATATCTGGCATGATAAGCATTATAGCAGTTGCCATCTTCATCGAATACATAAGAATTATGACCCGGTCCATATTCTCCGTTTACCGAGCGGGATGTGAGATACGGATAGTTTCCCTTTGTCCAACTGTTTACATCCAGCAAATCGGCTCCTCTTTCAGCCGTTAGCATACCTACACAGTAGGTGGCATCTATAAGCGCGCCGGAGAAGGTAACAAATATATACTCGTTGGCAATAATGGCAAATGGACCTTCATCCACAATAACATTATTATTCTCCCATCCATATTCGGGCTTGCAGATTAAAACAGGATCATTTATAAGCCTCCATGGCGCTTTAGGGTCCACATTGGCAATGTACAGCCATGAGCCTTGATCCACAGGCGAAAACTGTCGCTGTGCCCACATAACATAGTGCCTGCCGTCAGCCGCGAAATAAGTCATATCCAGTGTTATACCCGAATCAAACAGATAGCCTCCATCCTTTTTCTGAACTCTTACAGGCATTTCCCAGTCATTAGCATAGATGGGATTGCCGCCTGCTTTCAATTTCATTACATGAGAATGAATATTGCCGAATACTCCGCTGTCCTCTAATGTACCGTCGCTGCCGGCAAAAAATATATACAGCTCATCCCCCACTATATGAAGCTCAGGTGCCCAGAAAAATTTATTAATGTGTGAGTAGGCTTTATCGTCTAAAATCAGGCTTTCTCTTGCATTTACAAGGCCTGGAATGGTTTTAGCCTCACGAAGATATATTCCTTGCGGGATGGAAGCATCATCGTTAGTGGCTATAAAATAGTATTTGTTTTTCCATTTTATAATACATGGGTCTGCACGGTTGACAGCTATAGGAAATTTATACGTATCCTGATGTACTATGCCTGTAATTGCATAAGTACCGTCTACATCCCAATCAATCCCCGTCGTATCCCACACCACTTTCTTAACAGCTTTTGAGCCGTCGTTATAAACAGCGGTGGCTTTTACCCTTTCCACATCAATTGGAGACGCAGCATTTACTGTTTCCTCCACCCGGATTTCGGTATTTTTAAGAACAGACAATTTAGTCTTTACTCTGTTTCCAATTTCCCGGGATATGCCTATTACATTGCGCTCAACCGCCCCCTCAATAGCTGTCGGTGCAGATTCAATTGAAAAAGCAGAGGCTGCTTTAGGCTGGGAAGCACTGCCCAAATCTGAAAAATCAGGCATTGTGTTTTTGAAATAATTCCCCGATGCATCGCACCAGGTGATTTCATATATCTTTGTATCCGGGTTATATTCGCAAATTGCGTCACTTACAAATGTATTGCCCTTTAAATCAATCAGACCTATCTCTTCGTAGCTCAATAAATCAGATGAGGTAAACAATATTATACATCCCTTGCTTTGGGAATCATTTTCACCGTCAAATTCAGTGCGCTCTGCTATAACACCAAAGGCACCGTCCGCCATATAAAATATATAAGGGTTCTTTAAGCTCTTTGCATTCAAGGTTCCGTCTTCATTGCTGGTTGCCTTTGCAAATAAGACTCCTGAATTATGATTTAGCCCCTCATAGGCTTTTCCATCCTTACTAACAGCCAAATGCATACTATACGCCAGCTTGGGGGAATATATCAAATTGTCCAAGGGAGTTCTTGTATAGCATAAAATATAAGTATAATCTTGATTTGATTGGTAATCATTCAAATCTTCCATTTGTAATTCTCTCCTTTATTTGAAAAAATTGCAACTTATCCCTTAACCCCTCCCAGCACAATTCCCTTCACAAAATACTTCTGAAGGAATGGGTATACCGAAATGATGGGAAGCGAACCCAGAAAAATCTGAGCGGCTCTCAGTGTCCTGTCCGATATGGTAGCCAGTTCCTCTATCTCCCTTCTTGTCAGCATATTGAAATTCCTCTGTACCACAATGGTTTGTATATAGCTTTGCAGTGGATAATTCTTTGGATTATTCATCAGTATAAGTCCGTCAAACCAACTGTTCCAATGGCCTACCAGAGAAAACAGCAATATTGTTGCCAGCGCGGGGGTTGAAACCGGCACGTAAATCTTCCATAAGGTAGTCCAATGCCCTGCACCGTCTATAAAAGCCGCTTCGCTTAATTCCTTCGGCACCTCCCTGAAAAAGTTCAAAAGCAGAATAACGCTGAATACAGGCACAGCTCCGGGCAGAATAAGAGCCCATATCTTATCTATCAATCCCATTTGCTTGATTATCATATACCAAGGAATCAACCCTCCCGCGAACAGCATGGTAAGAAAAAATGCCCATGCATAAAATGTACGGAATCGAAATTCCCTTGTTTCTTTAGATAAGGGATATGCCACAAGAATAGTCAGCAATACGTTGATTGCTCCGCCTAGTGCGATTCGCTGAACTGATGTAAGCATAGCTGCCCAGAATGCAGACCTTCGTGCAACATACTGATAAGAGTTTAATGAAAATTCTACCGGCCAGAATGTCACGCTGTTTGCAGCCGCAGCCGAACTTGAGCTGAATGAAACAGCGGCTATATGAATCAGAGGCATAAGGCAAATGAACGCCGCAAAAATAAGGAAAGTAGAATTAAGTATATTAAAAATGCTGATTTTTTGTAATTTATTAGACAAAAAAATCCCCCCTAGAAAATTCTGTAATCAGCAAAACGGTATGCACAGAAATAGGACACTGAAATGAAAACAAAGGAAACCAGTGATTTGAAAAGTCCGACCGCAGTAGCAACTCCGTACTGTGCCTCAAGCAAGCCAAGTCTGTACACAAGTGTATCTATTATATCTCCGCTCTCATAAACCGGCGGACTATATAAATTGAATATTTGATCAAATCCTGCGTTTAAAATATTTCCCAGGCTCAGCACCATAAGCAGCACTATAACCATCCTCATGCCAGGCAAAGTAATATTGAGTGTTTGTTTCCACCGATTTGCGCCATCAACACGAGCCGCTTCATATAAGCTTGGGTCTATACCGGTTATTGCCGCCAGATATATAATCGTCCCATATCCGAACTCTTTCCATGTTTCCGTAATGACCATGGTAGTCGGGAACCATTTATTGCTCCCAAGGAAAAAAATCGGTTCTATTCCCAAAAGCCCCAAAAAGCCGTTAACTATACCCCCCGAAGGTGATAGCATGTCAATAAATATGCCGCCAAGTACAACCCATGATAAAAAGTGCGGCAAATATATGGCTGTCTGAATCCCTCTTCTCAAGCCGGAATTTCTGACTTCATTAATCAATATGGATATTACCAGAGGAATGAAGAGTCCCAAAACGATCTTCATCAACGCTATGGAAATGGTATTCCACAATACGCTATGGAAATTCGGCATTCCAAAAACATACGAAAAGTTTTCGAGACCAATCCATTTCTGATTTCCGAACAAACCCTTTACGGGTATAAATTTTTGGAAAGCAATAATAATCCCCGCCATGGGAATATAGCTGAATATTATTAACAAAATAAATCCAGGCAATATCATTAAATGCAACGGAAGCTCTTTTTTTATCTTTACATTTAGCAATTGAATGCCCCCTTTGGACAGTAAATATGAGTTTGTATCCTAATTTATATAGTAAGGAAAGGAGACACGCACGAGCTTGAATCCTTTCCTTACAGCATAAGACGAGTATACTATTTCGCTTTTACAGAATCGTACCACTCATTAACTTCTTTAGTCATATCAGCCCCGCCCAGCTTATTCCAATCGGCTACAAACTTATCAAACTCATTGATAGAAGCAGCTCCCATAATAATTTTTACGAATACCTCTTTTTCCATCTTATCGAGCGTGGTCTTCTTTTCAGTAATTGTCTTGGTTGGCGCTCCTACAAACTTTTCACTGAGGAGCTGGTTGTTTTCCCTGTATTGTACCATGTTGCGGAAAACTCCATCTTTTCCGTAAATCTTCTCCCATCCCCATTGAGTTGTGTCGCCTTTTTCATAAGCTTCTATATTTGCCTGAATACTCTTGGGCTCATCAATCAATTTACTGAAATCATTATTCTTTCTTGCTTCATCAATAGCCACAAACGCTTCGGTGTTCTTAAAAGGAGGCGCCGGGCATACAGGAGAGAATTTCCATACTCCTACTCCGCCGTTTTCCTTTGGCATATAGTATTTATTAAAGTCTGCTGTCTCACCCCAGCATTTTTCCAGATGCATATTCATGAGCTTTACAAGTGCTTCAGGATGTTTATATCCTTTTTTAACTGCAAATATTCTTGTCTGGTTAAACTTGAGCGGAACCATAACCTTTTGGCTATCGGCGGAAGTGAGCGGATATCCTGTCCAGTCGGCATTTTTGTCATTATTATAGTTACTTATCAGCGGATACATGGGGTTCCACTGCGCGCCATAGTCAATGCCCACTTTTCCGGCGGCTATAGTTTCAGCCACCTTAGATCCATCCTTAATACCGAATTCCTTGTCGATTTGTCCCACCTTATACATATCAGCCAGCTTTTGAAGGGCTACCTTCGTTTCCGGCAATGTACTGCCCCATGCAAGCTTCCCGGAGCTATCCTCTACCCACATATTGGGGTATGCATGATAACCCGCGAAAAAGCCTTCTGTTCCCATACATCCGCTATATAAATCCTTGGTAATTGGAATTCCGTAAGTGTCATTCTTTCCGTTTCCGTCGGGGTCCCTTGTTGTAAAGGCTTCTGCTATCTTCAAGACATCATCCATTGTCTTAGGGGGATCTAAATTCAGTTTTTTCAGCCAATCGTTCCTTATCCACAGGTATTGGGCCAATTCGTTAATAGCAAGAATTTCGGGAACGGCCATCATTTTACCGTTAAAGGTAACGGAATCAATATTTCCCGAACCCTCCTCAGTCATATATTTCTTTAACAAATCCGACGCATAATCGTTATAATATTGGGTCATATCTTCAACCATGTCTGAGTCAATAAGCTGCTTCAATTGGGGGGGATTGACAAGAATAACATCCGGAAGCTCTCCCGATGCCAGAGTCACATTGATTTTTTGAACAAATGCATCGGAAACTTCATTTCCCTTTACAGTCCAATCATATTTTATATTAATACCCAGTTCATCTTTGTAGGTCCTGGTCCAACGGTTGTCCTCAAGTGTTTCTCCAGGTGTTTTAGGCAATATGTTTGCCGCAAGATCATCGTCTATACCGCGTACAAAAGAAATATCAATAGCGGGCTCGTATTTACCCAAGGGACTCTTATCCCCTCCTTGAGCAGAAGCCCCGGTTGATTCGTTTCCCTGTTCTGCCGTGCTTGATGCCGAATTATTATCTTTAGAGCTATTCCCACAGCCTGCCACTAGTGAAACTAATAGAAAAAGAGCTACAGTCAAGGCAATTATTTTCTTAAAATAGCTAATCTTCATTTTCTTCCTCCCAATAATTTTAATTGAGGCCTCAATTAAAATTATACTAGCTATGCAATGTCATTTCCATACACATGTTTTTACCTTGTTATCAATTGTTTACTTGTCGATTTGCCAAACATGCAGTATAATTATCCGGGCTTTACTTTGTTGTCATTTGTTTACCCGTCAGGTATGCCTCATGATATTCTTGAGGAGAACAGCCGGCTACCTTTCTAAAAAATCTTGTAAAAGAGGCCGCGCTTTCATACCCAACCGATTTTGCAACCTCATGAATTTTCACACTTTGTTTTTCCAATAGCTCCTTGGCCTTTTTTCTCCTTGCATTATCTATAAAATCAGAAAGGTTTGTTCCTGTAACCTGTTTATATAAGCGGGAAAGGTATGACGGGTTCAAGTATACCTGCTCGGCAAGTCTTACCAGAGAAAGATCCTCACTTAAGTGCTGCTCTATAAACCCCTGTATATGGTTAATTTCACTGTCGGCTCTCTTGTTTTGCTCCTCGCTTTGTATTTTGAAAATAATATCTGAAAGACTATAAATGTACTCTACTCCTTCTTCCCATGATTCATGCTTATCTATTCGCATTAACCTGTTTTGGTCGATACAAAATGCAATCTTTTGGGTAAGCTTACACCGATTTATATAAGACAAAAGGCTTAAGGCTACCTTATAATAGGCTTCTATCGCTATATTGCTGTTTTTGCTCCTGATAGCTTTTAAAGGGTCAATCAATCGGATTAATGTTTCAAAGAACTTATCTCTTTGTCCCGATTCAAGATATAATTCAAGCGTATGCAGCTCCTTCTGCCTCAAAATCCCCTCCAGAGCTTCGCTGCCTGCTTCCAGCTCGGGAACCTCAGAGGCTGTATTTAAAATATTGTTTTTGAATTCCTTATCAATCAGAAGCATTTCAATTCCTGTTCCAATCCGAAAATTGAGCAGTTGATTCAGGGAATGATACTTTTTTGATACATCTTCCCATACGCAGGGCTCTCCGCCCAGAGCAAAGCTTATAGATGCGTTGATAGACTCGGTACAGGCAGCCTGAATCACTTCAAGGGTTCCCTTTAAAAACGAAATGGTCTTGGCATAAAAGGCCGCCGTTTCAGGCTGTTCACTGTTTGCAGCTTGCAGCTCCTTAGGCTGTATAAACAAAACGAATCTATAGCTTTCATTCAACACATTGACACTTCTTGTATTTGTATTCAAATACCGGCTCATAACAAGCTTTACCGAATAAAGATACTGTATTTTATCCCAGTAGGATAAGTCGGCCGGAATGTTGTCAACATGCCCCAGCAGCAAGATTACGGGCTTGTCGGGATACATTGGGATTTCAAGCTGTTCAAATTGAAGCTTGGTGATATTCAGTGAGGGATCTCCGTGCAGCAAATGAATGAAATAGTCCTTCTGGAACAGGTCACGGGCCATATTCATCTGCTCTTTTGCCTTATGAATCAAATCTTCAATTTTTATTCCCTTCTGTATCTCCTTAATAGCCTCCTCAACAACACTGATAACCTTATCGTGATCTTCGGTTTTCAGGATATAACTAACACCATTATGCTGAATAGCTTTATATACATATTCAAACTCGTCATAGCCTGTAAGAAATATCACCCTGCACTGAGGCCAGCTCCTATGAATGATATCCATCAATTCCAAGCCGTTAATCTCAGGCATTCTTATATCTGTCAGAACAATATCTATTCTGGTTCTATTCAGCCATTCAATTGCTTCTTCTCCCGAATAGGCCTTATAAACATCCAGATCAAGCGCTCTCATACTGCTGAATATTTCATATAACCCATTTACAATGATTTCTTCATCATCCACAATCAGCAATCTGTGCATGATCATCCCCTCCCGATATTTTAATTTTTAATATCACCTTGAGTCCTCCCAATTCACTTCTAAAAACATATAATCCACTTTTTTCACCAAACACCAGCTTAATGCGGCGATTTATATTTATAATTCCTGTAATTTGTGTATCCTCCCTGCTGTATTCCAGTGCTTTCTGCAATTCCGAAAGCCGTGCGTCCGCCATTTCATCTCCATTATCTTCAACGATAATATTCAGCCCTTTTTCATCCGCTTCAAAATTTATCCGTATAATACCGCCATTTTTTTTCTTTTCAATACCATGCTCAAATGCGTTCTCTATGATGGGCTGCAGAATAAGACGGGGTACCTTTAAATCGCTGTACATTTCGGGGCATTGTGCAAACTGTATTTGAACTCTTTTGGAAAAACGCATCAGTTGAATACTTGTATAGACCCCGGCATGGTTAACCTCATCCGAAAGCGGTATATAGTCCGATGAATTTCTTGTTACAAAGCGAAAATATTCTCCAAGATGCTTGGTAAATGGTATTAAATTTTCATCTCCAACCTTTGCCATGGTGTTTATCATAAAAAAGCTATTATACAAAAAGTGTGGATTTATTTGTGATTGCAGTTGTTTCAATTCGGCACGCTGCATCAGAATCTTTTGATTATATACCTGATCAATAAGCGTATTCAAATTTCTCGTCATATTGTTAAATCTTTTATAAAGATAACCGAATTCGTTATTGGAATCATGATTGATTGATACCTGTAAATCTCCGCTTTCTACTTTGCGGAAGGCCTTAACTAATGTTGCCAGCGGCTTGTGCATGAATTTATAGGTTGAAAATGAGTAAATAAGTATAATGCACACAGATACGATAGAAAAAACCCACACCCAAATATAATAACTCCAAAGGGGTTTCAATATGAATTCCTCAGGAATATATTTCAGCAAAATCATATTTAAATAATTTGATTTTGCATATACTATATAGTTTTTGGTATGCTCGGTTTTGTTAAATACCATTCCGCTGCTGCCATTCTTATCTAAATTGTCCAGGACACTATCAATTGATAAGGTATCGGCAGCATCAGATTTATTCATGATTATACCGTTGTCCGTAAGGTTTATAAGTATCGAGCCACTTCCCTCAAGGGTATTGAACTGGGCCAGTGCCTGCTCTAAAGCGTCCTGATTCAGTTCTATTGCTATTAGGTACAGGGGACTAGTATTGGATATGTTTTTTTGTTGAAGAGTACTCAAGTAGAGTCCTCCTTTAAAATTAATAATCTGAGCCCCTTTGATATCGGCAGGTACTCGTATTTCACGGTATCCTTCCATATCAATATTATCTATCCCCGTATTTGAAGAGACTGTTCTTCCTGCGGGAAAGATATACGCATTAACATTTTTTATATAAATGCTGCTGTTCTTTATAGTAACCAGCCTTTGCTGAAGCTGTCTTAAAGATTCAACTCTTTCATACATATTCATTATATTCCATCTGATCGCAAGTTTATTCAGGTACTCATCATTCAAGCAATCATATTGAAGGATTTTTATCCTTTCAATTTCTTTTTCCAAGCCTTCGAGATAAAAGGAGACCTGAGCGGCAGTGGATTTTGATATTTCATTTTTAACAGTATATAAGCTCCAGCTATTGATATATATTCCAAGCATATATATAGGAATTATTATGATGAGAAAAGTAACAATGAGCCGACTAAAAATACTGCTTCCCAATTTAAATTTCGGTATCTCCAAAGCATCACTCTTTTCATTTTTATTTGCTTCTATATATATAGCGATAAAGATTTTACATGGAGGATATAACTTGATGGAAGAAATTTTTTTGACCCGTAAGGAATACATCTAAGAAAAGCGCCTGATGACATACCCGTGAGACATTTCCCCGCAAGGCGTCTTTTCGTTGCTATTAAAAATTTCTGTAAGCAATTATAGCCTCCATGTTTGTAAAATCTTTATTGCATCCTATATATATTACAACAGGATAAAATAGCTACAAATACAGCTTCAAATTAGATATTTTAGAAAATTAATTACATGTAGAATGTTTTGTTATGCATAGTTGTAGTATACCTTCTTAAATAATTTTAATCAATAGTATCTTATTGGAAAATACTTCCATAAGAGAAGCGGAATTCGGCATAGAATAAAGGCCAATGGCTTCCGGGAATTCAAAACAGGAAGTCACTGGCCTTTATTTCATAATATTTACTTAATTATTTTAATATCCTAATTCTTAACCTGCAATGCAACAGAGATTCCCGGCTAAGCATTCACGCGCTTATTTACTCCCACTCTCCCCAAACCTCAGGCTTAAACCCCACCGCAGCCTGCCTTCCGTTCCTCACGATGGGTGTTTTAAGAAGCTTTGGGTTCTTGAAAAGCACCTCCTCCGCAACATTCCCCGTTCCAAGGTTTTGCATTCCAAGAGCTTTGTACTCCTTTGCACCTATGTTTATAAGCTCCTTTAGTCCTACCGCCCTTTTTACGCTTTCAAACTCACCCTTGCTAAGGCCGTACCTTTCCAGATCAACATACTGGTATTTAATTTTTCTTTCTTTAAAGTATCTCTCCGCCTTTTGCGTATCAAAACACTTCTTGACTCCGAAAATCTGAATATTCACAGTCCACACCGCCTTATATTCAGTATTTTCCAAGATACTGGCCAACCTCCCACTGAGTCACCACTTTTCTGTAGTCATTCCACTCACGGGTTTTTGCCTCTATATAGCTCTCAAAAACGTGCTCCCCAAGAGTCTCCTTAACCATGCTGCTCGCTCTCATGCACTCAACCGCCTCCTTAAGGCTCTCAGGAAGCCTGTCAATTCCAAACTCCCCTATGCGGCTCTCTGGAATATTGTAAATATTTCTTTCATAGGGATCCGGGGGCTGTATTTTTTGCTTTATTCCCTCAAGCCCCGCATTAAGTATCAGTGCCAAGGCAAGGTAAGGATTGCAGGTGGAGTCGGGGGTCCTTAATTCAATTCTGGTAGCTTCCCCTCTTGCAGCGGGAATCCTTATCATGGTGCTTCTGTTTTTTGCCGACCATGCCACATAGGTTGGTGCCTCATGCCCCGGCACCAGCCTTTTATAGGAATTTACAATAGGATTCGTTATAGCTGCTATCTCCCGGGCATACTTTATAAGCCCTCCTATAAACCAGTATGCCTCCTGGCTCATGCCTCTGGGGTCAGCCTCGCTGTAAAAAATGTTTTTGCCCTTTCTTAATATGGAAAGGTTGGTGTGCATACCCGAACCGCTTACCCCTGCAATGGGCTTGGGAATAAATGTGGCATAAAGGCCGCTGCGGTAGGCCACGGTTTTTACAACCTGTTTGAAGGTAAGTATACAATCGGCAATTGAAAGCCCGTCCTTATACCTGAAATCTATTTCATGCTGCCCAGGAGCATTCTCATGGTGCGAGGCTTCAATTTCAAAGCCCAGCTTTTCAAGCATATGGCACATAGCCCGTCTTGCATTTTCGCCTAAATCTACAGGGCCCAAGTCAAAATAGCCTCCCCTGTCCTGAGTTACAAGCTTTGGCTCTCCATTTTCATCGGTTATAAACAGGAAGAATTCACACTCAGGGCCTACGTTAAAGCAGTCATACCCCATATCCTCAAGTCCTTTCAATGCCTTTTTCAGTATATACCGGGGCGACCCTTGAAAGGCATTGCCGTCATCGGTAACTATATCACATATAAGGCGTGCCACTTTCCCGTCGTACTCATTCCACGGAAGTATTACAAAGGTATCGGTATCAGGTAGTAAGTACATGTCCGACTCCTCTATTCTTACAAAGCCGTCCACCGATGAGCCGTCAAACATGCATCCGCCGTCCAAGGCCACTTCAAGATTCTCGACTGTAATCGACACATTCTTGGAAATCCCAAAAATATCGGCAAATTGCAGGTTAATAAATTTAACATCATTTTCACTTGCCAGCCTGATAATATCTTCCTTAGAATATTTAGCCAAAGCCCATACCTCCAAACATATAATTAAAAATCTTAACAAATAGAACAGGGTAGTATTTGCTTAAAATTATACCAAATCAAACTTCTTTTGGGAAACAGTAATTTACAAATTAATATGCTATGCCCTGAGAATACATGGCATCCGCCACCTTTAAAAAGCCCGCAATATTTGCCCCTGCACAGAGGTTGCCTTGATACCCGTACTCATCCGCGGCACTGCTGGCAGCCTTATATATTCCCACCATTATGCTTTTAAGCTTTGCGTCAACCTCCTCAAAGCTCCATGAATACCTCATACTGTTCTGCGCCATTTCAAGTGCCGAAGTGGCAACTCCTCCGGCATTTGCCGCTTTAGCAGGCCCGAAGATAACGCCGTTCTTTAAAAACACGCGTATAGCGCCCGGTGTAGACGGCATGTTTGCGCCTTCTCCCACCGCATAGCAGCCATTTGATACAAGTGCGGTGGCAGACTCCTCATCAATTTCATTTTGAGTGGCGCTCGGGAGAGCTATATCGCACTTGACCGTCCATATTCCCGCACAGCCCTCAGTATAGCTTGCGCCAGGATGGTATTTTACATACTCATTTATTCTTTTTCTTTCAACTTCCTTAATTTTTCTGACAGTATCTATATTAATTCCTTGCGGGTCATAAATATATCCGTTTGAGTCGCTTAGCGCAACCACCTTTCCGCCCAGCTCGCTGGTCTTTATGGCTGCATAAACGGCAACATTTCCAGAGCCTGATATAACAACAGTGGCATCCTTAAAGGATTTGCCCTTAGCGCGCAAGGCCTCCTCCATAAAGTAGCACAGGCCGTAACCGGTAGCCTCTGTTCTTGCAAGGCTTCCTCCCCATGTCAGGCCCTTGCCGGTAAGAACACCTGTAAAATTGTTTTTAATCCTTTTGTACTGTCCGTACATAAAGCCTATTTCCCGCGCGCCTGTGCCTATATCGCCTGCCGGAATATCCGTATTTTCTCCTATATGCCTGTACAGCTCGGTCATAAAGCTCTGACAAAATCTCATAACCTCTCCATCGGATTTACCCTTAGGATCGAAGTCGCTTCCTCCCTTTCCGCCTCCTATGGGAAGACCGGTAAGCGAGTTTTTGAATACCTGCTCAAAGCCCAGAAATTTTAGTATGCTTGCATTTACCGAAGGATGCAGCCTTATCCCTCCCTTATAAGGGCCGATTGCGCTGTTGAATTGAATTCTAAACCCTCTGTTTACATGTACCGTTCCTTGATCATCCACCCACGGAACCCTGAAAAATATTTGCCTCTCAGGCTCGACAATCCTGTCGAATATCCCGGCTCTCACCCAGTGCGGATTTCTTTCAGCCACCGGCTCCAAGGACTCTAAAACCTCAAGAGCTGCCTGATGGAATTCAGGCTCATCAGGATTTCTTTTAATTACCTGATCCATTACATTTTTAAGTATTTGCATCACAAAACCCCCAACATATTAATTTTATTTACCGCTTTCTAAAGTGCATATTCATACACCCTGTAAGCACAAACACTCCAAAAGGCACCAAAAATATACCTCAGCGTTTAAAAAGGTAATATCAGGTACCAATTAAAGCAACCTGCCTAAAGCTATTAAGCTAATAGAGCCATATAAATCATGACCCTGTAATGCACATCATTGCACATTACTTAGATAAGCATACGCCATTGTATACCCCAAATTAAAAGTTGGGGATAATTAAAAAGACATGCTACTAAACATAGCGAATTATATCAAACAGGCAGCGAAAACGCAAGTATTTATTTGTAAAAAACCGTCGGCCTTCGGGGTGTTTTACTGCCCCCGAAGGCCGACGGTTTTTTGCGTGAGAAAATTTTTAATAGGCTCCATGCCCCCCTCTCTGTTCCGCTTATTTCCATGCAGATTTACTGGGCCTTGCGGCGCCGTGCGTCACTATCCCCTTAAGTCAAGCTGTCCACCGCGCACGCCTTATAGCCCTCCCTGTAGCACATGTCCTCTACGTCCAATATCTTGTCGGCAAGCAGCAGCTTTGCTTCATTTACATTCCTTCCCTCTATTAAATCCTCCACAAGCCTTTTTATATCGCTCTTTTCATCAATGTACTCCTTTGTCTTCTGAAAATCCGTCTGCCTTATTAAGATGAGGTATTCCATCTTTTCCAGCCTGCTTATACGCAAAAAATCCCGAATGGTGATATCCTCAATGTCCTTAAGCATTTTAAAACCCTCTCCCTTTTAGTACGAATATATATTTTTCCCCTTAATACCGCCGGCACAGGGGAGAGGAGATATAGGGGATGGTGGTATTTAAGAATAATAAACAGCTCCCCCGTGCCATGCGGTTTCAGGGAAATCGGGTAGGAGGGAAAATCGAATAATTTTCCCGACCTCCCACAGCACCGTACGTACGGTTCTCGTATACGGCGCTTCCTAAGTTTATACACAAACAGTTTTGTAATAATCCGTAAAGAACAGGTAACCCGACTCTCTAAGTCGATTGTCTGTGATAGAACAACTAAGAATTTGGCTACTGGCTACTTGCCAGTAGCCTTTTCTAGTGTTGGCGTATTTGATTGCATTATGATAGTTATATCCTAACCTTCTCAGCATGCGATACCTTGTCTTGATTTTCTTCCATCTTTTCCAGATGAAACTCCTCAATCTTCTACGTAGCCATTCATCTATACGCGTTAAAAGACTTTTCATATCTGCCAGTTTGTAGTAATTTACCCAACCTATCACGTATTGCTTTAAGTTTAGTTTAAGCTTTTCATAGCTGATTCCACTATTTCTAGCAGTGATTTTTTTTATCCTGTCTTTCATTCTGGCTACTGTTTTCCTATGCACCCTTAACTTAATTCCCTGTTTGGAAGGATAAAACCCATATCCGAGAAACTTAATTCTTCCAATGTAAGCAACAGACGTCTTGTCCCTGTTTACTCGAAGTTTTAGTTTCCCTTCGATATACGGTAAGATATGTTCCATAATTCTATTGGCACTTCGCTTTGTTTGTGCAAACAACATCATGTCATCTGCATAACGCACGAAGCGTATCCCTCGTCTTTCCAGTTCCTTATCCAATTCATTCAGCATGATATTACTACACAATGGGCTTAAGTTTCCGCCCTGTGCCAGACCTTCGGTTGTTTCTTCGAATTTCCTATCTACGATAGCTCCCGCTCTTAAGTATTTGTGAATCAATGATATGACCTGTCGGTCTTTGATAGTTCTTGACAAGATTTCTATCATTTTAGATTGACTCACTGTGTGGCTGGTAGAAGGCAGCCTTGGTTTTACCCTTGTACTGCCAGCCCCAATCAGAACCCGGCGTGCAGTTTTCCCGCACCGGGCTCCCCAAAATGATTCACATTCGTGCTCCTATTAGACATCTGCATGTATCAACTCCGGGTATGGAAGCTTAAACCATTCGCGATTGGTCAGGTATGACCAGTACATTTTATGTCGTTGGCTTCTTCGCCTGAGTGACCTAATCCATTGTTTGACAACTTCTTCC
The DNA here is from genome assembly GCF_003337415.1 of Anaerobacterium chartisolvens. Taxonomy (GTDB): domain Bacteria; phylum Bacillota; class Clostridia; order Acetivibrionales; family DSM-27016; genus Anaerobacterium; species Anaerobacterium chartisolvens. Next base: position 44,720 of record NZ_QPJT01000017.1, read on the forward strand.
CGGATGTATACAAGCTTGTTTCTGCAGTGATACAGCGAAAAATACTGGTAAAAGCCATTAAGCATGCTTGTCAGTTGCTTTTGCTGGTCTCTCCTTTTCCAGTGACTGTGCTCCTTCAACCATTTATGTACTTTGTCAAGAAATTTCCTACAGCTCTTGACAGTAGGTTTCCGGATCAATGCAAACTGCCCATTGTTCCCAATCCCACTTATATGCCTAAAGCCCAGAAAGTCAAAGGATTCCGGCTTTTCACTATGGCCGTCTATCCTTTCCCATACATATCGTCCAAAGGGCATAAGTCTTGTTTTCTCTTCCGCTAGTTCCAATCCAAACTTGTTCATCCGATACTTCATGTACCTCGCAAACTTTTCTGCATCTCTTTTATACTGGAAGCACGCCACGTAATCGTCTGCGAACCTTACCAAGTAGGCTTCTCCCTGGGTGTAGGTTTTGTATTTCTTTTCAAACCACAGGTCAAGGACGTAATGAAGGTATATGTTGGCAAGTATCGGACTGATCGACCCGCCTTGTGGCGTGCCTTCCTCATTCCGAGTTACTACGCCATTTATCATTACTCCCGCTTTCAGCCATTTGCCTACTAACCCTATTATTACCGGGTCAGCAATCCGCAGCCTTATCATCTTCATAAGCCATTTATGGTTTATGTTGTTGAAGTAACCACGAATGTCGGCTTCGAATATGTGTCGCACCTTTCGTTTTACGATACAGTTTCTGAGAGCCTTTAATGCTTGGTGAGGATTCCTGCCGGGCCTGAAGCCATATGAGAAGTCCAGGAATTCCTGTTCGTATATTGCTTCAAGTACCCTGGCGACAGCACGTTGTACAAGCCTGTCTTCAACAGTCGGTATCCCTAGCGGCCTAGTTTTGCCATTCCCTTTTGGTATCTCGACACGTCTGACCGGCAGTGCTTTATACCGTTTTGCCTTCATCCTTTCCCATACATCTTGTATTCTCTCGTCTAGGTTTGCTTCGAATTCTTTAGTTGTCTCTCCATCTACACCGCTTGCTCCTTTCTTGTTCATCATTTTCCACGTTTCTTTAAGAAACTCTGGAGTAATGATGTGCGCCAACGATGTAAATACCGCTTTCCTGTCTTTACGAGCCTTTACTGCTATCCCGTCCAATTTCGTTGACATAGATGCCTACCTCTGTTTGTGTAGTTTATGTTTCCTTGTCGAGAACTCATTTTGCCCTGCCGCTTCCCCATGTACGCAGCTTTCCTACGCTCCGAGTACTACCAACAGGTCCGACTCCCGTCACAGCTTCCGCTTGCTTGTGGATGGTCCGTTCGGCTTGCGTACTCTGCTTTCACAAAGACCGTGGCGGGTCTCCCGGGTTCCGCTACACTTCCTTTTCCATCATGCCATGCTCTTAGACCCCGCCGGAGTCTCCGGTTCCCTCGCCTATATCGGAAACCTACTATTGCCTTCCAAGTATTCGACCTTGTCGGCCTCCGGACGTACTAACGAGGCTCAATCGCTTCACTTGCGTTACGGCCTGATTTCGCTCTGTCTACGCTTAGTATGTGTCGTTACCTCCACACACCCAAGACTCGATTTCAGGTGGAGCGGCTTCACTCCTTTCCTGAGTTGGAATTCCACCAGCTGAAAGTGTCCGGCTTAGCCCGGCGCCCCAAAGAATTTCTCTAAGTCCATATCTACCACATAGGTATATCCTTCATTAGCATATTTCTCACATTTCTTAAGGGCATCTTTTGCGCTTCGTTTCGGTCTAAAACCATAGCTGGTTTCACTGAATATCGGGTCATATATCGGTGATAGCACTTGTTGTATTGCCTGTTGCACAACCCTATCAACTACTGTCGGTATTCCTAGTTGTCGTTTCTTTCCGTTGTCCTTAGGTATTTCTACCCGTCGAACTGGTTTTGGTCGGTATTTACCTTCCAAAATGGTCTTTCTTAGCTCATCCCCATTATCTTTGAGATATTGTAGAAGATGCTCTACTTCCATCCCATCGACTCCGTGTGACCCTTTATTCTTCTTCACCTGTTTATAGGCTCGGTTAAGATTCTCTCGGTCTAGGATTCGTTCCAAAAGTCCATTCACTCCACTGTTGGCATCGGTGATGTTGTTTTCAGTTATCCTCTTTTCGGTAAGCGCTCTGCCATACCCTTCATGTTCCGCACTATCTCTCTGACAGTAGCCACTGTCACTACAGTGTATTCTGCTTTTCTTCGTCCCGAATTTGGTAACTTTCATTGACTTTCACCTCCTTAGGTTCAACCCTTCACGGCCTTGTTGATTAGGTCGCTAATATGGTATCTGCTGACTTCTCATGGCAAATCTTGTTTCAACCATGCTTCGCAAAGGCGTTCCACATGTCCGTGAGATCTCCCCAGGTAAGAGCACAATCTTTCTCTCCATCTATCTGCCACATTTACGCTGTTGATTCTGAGTAGTTATTGGACTTCAGTTTGTATTGCAACCTTATCCATCAACTTGCGCCTGATGTGATTTCTGTTCGTCAGACCAGAGATTTGCCTCCAGCTTCCTTCAGATTCCACCTCTCGGTGGACACCCTTGCTTTAAGCTATACACTTCCCACTACTAGGGCGTGTTTGGGACTTTCACCCTTAAGATTGTGCCCATGCTGGGCACACAACAAAAAGTGCCGCGCGGGAATCCTCCCGTTCACGGCACTGAATTATTCAAAATTCAAGTGCAACACAAACCACAGCATACAAATATTTGTAAACTAGTCCTTGCACAAAGGCAGGAATGCGCTTATAATAATGTATGTGCGGTACAGCTTGGAAAGCTGTTGTGACGGTGGTGGTTTCACCCGAGCAAGCCTGTGGTTCCTCAAGCCACAGGATGCCGCACTATTTTGTTTTCTAGCAAATATTATATCTGTTTTATGCTGGAAGGGCAAGATGTTTTTATACATATTTGGATAAAATTTTTGGTTGGGTGGGGATTTTTGCCGACTTAAAATTTAATATACATAGTCTTGAAAGACTTCCCAATTAATTATCAACCAAATGTAATTTTAGCTTCTCAAGAGTATTAAATATGGCTTCAGATGATTCTTTAGATATATCACCAAACTGCATTTGCTTTAATGAATCATTTATAGCTACCCTCAATTCATTCATATTTTTATAAAACTGCTCAATATTTTTTTCAGTCACAATATTGCTAGATGCAATTTTTTGAAAATTGCTATCTATTATGTCAATCGTTTTTTCAGAATTAGCCCTTATTAGAGTTATTCTGTTATCTTGATAATTTTTTATAGCCATATCTAAATGCTTTATTGACTGATTTATTTCATTATAATCAACATTTTGTGCATTACGCATAAAATAGTTACAGCAATTCAACAATTCCCACTCTATGCCTTCCAAATTTTTAGCAGCTACCTTTTTGTAATTATTATGATTCCAAATAAGTAATACAAATATTGTTATTATCCAAATTATAAGGATTATAAATTGCTTCTTTTTTATCATTCTAACACAGCTCCATTTCTTGTAAAATACTAATATATTTAAATAAAGGTCAAGCCTTATTTAGAAAGTAAATATATCTCGTACTTAGGAATATTTACATTTTAAATTAATTACAACAAAAAATCAAATATTTTGATTTTTTGTATGCAACATGGTATAATGCAAAAATGCATGTAAAAATTTCATGTAAATATTTGTATACTATAAGGGGAAATACAATGAGAAACAAAAATATTTTTGTTAAGGCAATTATCTTATGCCTGCTCTTTACACTTACGGCATCATTAGCATCCTGTACAAGCGCAAGCGGGTCGCCCGACAAGGCAGTTTCCAGTTTTTTTGAAGCAATTAAAGAGGCTGACGTGAACACTGCTTCTAAATACCTGTCTTCAGCAAGTGACGACCTTACATATGATGATGAAGAGCAAGAAAAGATAATGAAAAAAATATTCAACAATTTGGACTATAAAATTATTTCAACTGAAAAGGATGGGGACACTGCTACCGTTAATGTAAAAATAACCTCACCTGATTTGGTAAAGATCGTGTCTGAAATGATTAGTGAGCTAATGCCCAAACTTTTTGAAATGGCATTAAGCGGTGATGAGAATGCGGATCAAAACAGTGAAGAGCTGATAAAACAGTACTTCGACAACAGCTTATCTTCTCCTGATATGCCTTTAATCTCATCTGATGTAGAAATTAAATTGTCGTACTCCAAAGATAAAAAGAGCTGGCTCATTGTTCCCGATGATAGTCTGATTAATGCAATGACAGGGAACGCTGCCAAAGCTTTTGCGGAAATGGACGGCGGCAATTAAGCTGAAGAAAGTAAAGTAGAGCTAATACATGCCAATAAGGGATGCTTGCCTTGTAGAAAACACGGTAAGCATCCTTTGTTTTCTGCGGCATTCAGCTTCGCTTGGGGGAGTGAAATGTTCCCATGGTATGATAAGGTTCAACTGTGTTGCAAGGTGTGGCATTGTGTTATGGTTACATAATTTCAATACATCCTATGTTAAGGTTCAACAGATTGCTGACATTCACGTCCTGCCGGAATATAGCCAGTTTCAATACATCCTATCATTCTATGTTAAGGTTCAACTAGCCAGCCATTGCCGGGAACCATATTACATCATCCAGTTTCAATACATCCTATGTTAAGGTTCAACAATAATCGGCACAGGCCTTGCTTATTTAGGCTACAGGGTTTCAATACATCCTATGTTAAGGTTCAACTAACTCCCCTCCTTCAATCCCATATAAGCCCGCCTTGTTTCAATCCATCCTATGTTAAGGTTCAACTACCTGTTGCTGCAGCTGATCCATCTGCGCCTTTAATGTTTCAATACATCCTATGTTAAGGTTCAACCCATTGTGTAGTTGATTCTACGAATAGCATATTTCGGTTTCAATACATCCTATGTTAAGGTTCAACATTATACCATTATAGTGACGGTATAATTAAGGGTTTGTTTCAATACATCCTATGTTAAGGTTCAACTAATAGATTTGAAAGATGTGAAGAAAAATGTATCTGGTTTCAATACATCCTATGTTAAGGTTCAACAAATAGCAATGGTGTTACATGTCTTGTATTGTGCAAGTTTCAATACATCCTATGTTAAGGTTCAACTATCAAATATAAATTATGTATTGGAGGGATGGATTAGTTTCAATACATCCTATGTTAAGGTTCAACTAATGCTTGGCTGCAAAAGGTGGTTACGGTTGAGGGGTTTCAATACATCCTATGTTAAGGTTCAACTCGATATGCTCAAGCTTGATGCTTATTGCCAGCTCAGTTTCAATACATCCTATGTTAAGGTTCAACCATATCCGGCTTGTACACCGACCTTGCAGCACAATCGTTTCAATACATCCTATGTTAAGGTTCAACATATTGATTTTTATATTTCGGATTAATTAATCCATGTTTCAATACATCCTATGTTAAGGTTCAACCAGCATAAAATGCGGGTTTCAGCTTTTGGCATTTTGCCTCTTTCCCTCTTATTGTAGCACTTACAGCAGTTTTTTTCCAGTCGTTTGGAGAAATTTTTTTTGCAATGGAAAATCTCTCCGAACCCTTGCGCTGTGAGGTTTCCAGAGGTTTTAGTATTTTTGGCGGTTGGAACAAAAGCAGCTTTGCCCTCTTGCCGGAACGTCCCCGAAAGAAAATGTTCTCAAACTAAGTATGTACTTATTTACCGTAATCATTAAACATCTTGGCATATTCCTGATGCGGAAAGGGTATAGGGTTGTTTATCAGCATAAGGAGCTGGTTTAGCTGGAATATGAGGGACAGCAGAGATATCTGGCCTGACGAATCTAAGACCCTGTAATCATTTAGGTTAACATTAGCACGTGAACCGTATTCACGACGGATATTCTCATATTTGCTATCCACATGGTTAAGCTCATTGTACCAGTGTTCTAAGTTTTTGCCTTGAGGAAATATGGAAATTTGAAGACAGTCCTTATTACTATCAGGGTTAAGTATAATATCAAAAATTTCAGTTATGCGACTTCTCTGTCCAATCATTTGATCTGTGTGGCAAAGTATTCTTATAGGTCTGGTTGATGTTTGGGTTGTCTTTTTCCCTTTTTCCCCAAGCTGGATTTTACCGTGGCTATCCTTATCATAAGCCAGTTCTCCAATTGCAATGTCTGTATACAACCTTGCTATAGAATTTAAGGATGTTCTAAGTTCACTTATGCTTTTAACCCAGTGTTCAAGCTCTTTTGTCTTTGGTTCTTTACTCTTGCACTGTATAACTACTGCCACCGCTTCAATGGGTATAAATCTCATGTTTCCGTAATTAAATATGTACGGGGTGTACTGCTCGTCGAAAATTGCCAGATCTACTTCAGCCGACACACCTCCATTTGAGTCTATAATGAAGACTGAGCGGGCAATGGAAAACTTCTTGGGTATAATCTGCTCAAAGAGCGATTTCCATATTTCTTCCCTTACTCCGCCTATTGTCACGTTATGCTGGCAGTCAAATTTAAGCTGGCTTACTATGGATTTCTCAAGCTGCTTGTAATTTTCGGCAATTTTGCCTATTACGTCGGGGTTTTTGTATTGTTTAGCCATGGGCTTGACCTCCTTTGTTTAGTTTAGTTAAAATCTATTTTTTTCAAAATTACATTCTGTTTTTGTTTATGGACTTTGCCAGCATTGCCAAGCTGTCATCAAGATTAGCAGGCTGTAAAGTCTCTTTTTTTGTGTTAACATCTTCGGTCTTTTTGCCCTTAAAATCCCCAAACCCTTCCTTATGCTCAAATGTCCCATTTTTAGGTTTTTTATCCCCTGTCTTTGCAAGCCTCCCCGCCCAGCCAAGCACAAAGGAAAGCTCCCTGAAGCCAAGCTCTGCAAGCTCCTTTTTGTTCCAGCTTGCCGCACCATCACCCCGGCACATTATTCCAAGCCCTTCCGCCGCAAACCTCTTGAAGCTCTGCTTGTTTGTTTCTCCCCCTCCAAGAATTTCCGGCTTACGGCAGTACAGGCTTACTGTCTCGATAAATTCCTTTCTTATATCCAAGTTAAGCCTTTCCTCCACATTCCCCTCCCTCACAGGAGAATTAGGGTTCACCCCATTTCTGTCCAGTATGTGGCGATATATTGACACAAACTTTTCTACTATAATTCTGGTTCCCAGCTCTGCAAGACGCGACGCTGCCTTCAGCAGCTCTTCCTTGTTTTCCAAATTAACCACCCCACATGCTTATTGCGTTATTTCCTTTACCCTGCTGCCATAACCCAGTATTTCGGACACCTTCTGCTTGTTCTTCGCTATTTGCAGATCGCTTATCCCGTATTTCTTGGCATATTCACAAGGATCAAAGGTATTGTGGTTCATATATGCATACCCCGCCGATATTTCACAGCTTCCGAAAAAGCCCGCCTTGTTGCCCCCTATTTTGGGTATGAAGCTTCCGTCTAAGCCAAGTGAATAGCACAAAAGTTCAAGCTGCCTTCCATGAAGGCCGCTGAACATAAGCTCACCCTTAAAAACCGCACCCTCCATGACAGCCTCCACCGGCACCTGTGCATTTTCAAGAAGCCGATAATCTCCATGCCTGTATAGCTTAATGCCCCTAAGCTTATCCCCCTTGTAATATATCTCCCTTTTGCTTATGTCAGGGGTCATTTGTATGGGTATAAGTACCTTTCCGGTTTCGGCATTCTGTGAAACAAACTCTCCGAAGCTTACACATCCCTTAAGCCCCATTTTGCCGTATGTTTTGCATACTATACAATTGCACATACCTGTGGAGAATGGAAGATCCCTTTTCCTGTCCACACTGGCACAGCTATATGAAACACACTGGCTTATCGTCCGCATGACACCCTTTAATGTGCTTCCGGGAATAACCGGGCTGCCTCCGTACCTCTGGAAGCACTTCCACAGCTCCCCCTCCTCTATTTCCTCATAGCCCGAGCCTATAAAAATGGGCGTTTGAGTGGTTATTTCAAGCCGAATCCTTCCGTTTAGGCTCCCACTCTCATTAAAGCTCCTTGGCCCTAAGAACTCTACAAAATCATAAAATTGACTCATGACTAAGCTCCGTCCTTTCCAGCTCTTCCTTGGTAATATATACATCCTTTAGCTCGCTGCTTATATCCTCAAGGCTGTTAAAGCACTTTTCCTGATAAAAGCCGTTTTGCCCTTTTCCGTTATATTCTCTGGCGGTAAAGCTTATGTTGTGGGCGGACATCCTTCCAAAGCCCCTTGATGTCACCCCCCCGAAGGTAACATATCCCTCGTTTATGTCGGATATGACCTGACAAACTACCTTTAGCTGCCACCTAAAGTAATTGCGAATTATAATTTCCACACCAAAGCTTCCCTGTTCAAGAACCTCGGGTTCAAAAAGCGCACCCTTAAGCGCAGACCCTGTAACACGATCTATTCCCACGTTGTGGCGTGTCCCCATAACAACCTCGCTTCCCTTTTCTGGGTATGCATCCCGGAATTCTATACGGCTCTTTAGTGACAGGCTGCCGAAAAGACGGCAGGCGGGGCAGTTGGCTTTATATTTTAGCTTAATATCATCCTGATATTCCTTTTTGTTCCCTTTCCTGAAGCAATCATTCCCAAAAACATTGCAACACCCCGGCAAAAGCTTTTCGGCCCTGCTCCTGAAAACGCCCTTTATGCCACTTCCGGGCATTACCACCTGTTCCCTCCCATTATGCATACTGCGTATAAAACGGTTGTCAGGCATGGCGGGATCAAGGTCAAGGTTCTCGCCGGAGCGTATTGATATAGGGCTTTCAGCGTTTAAGATGAATTTTATTGTACATTCGTTATAAAGGTTCCTAAACATTGCTGGCCTCCTTTTTCCCAAGCCCGTAATGATCGGCTATGTTGTCTCTGTTTATCTCTGTTCTTGTTATAGCACTAAGCTTAATCTGTCCAAGCCCTCTGCTGATAATGCCTCCAACCGATATATCTTCTTCTTTCAGCATTTGCAGAATTATTTCGAGAAGCATCTTTTGTTTTTCGTCCAGATTTTCCGCTATCATCAGGAAATCAAACTCTGTCCCTGCGGGTACTATCTCAAAGCTGTATTTTGCTCCGCGCTGTGCAGTTCCAGAATCCCTGTTTATTCCCACTCCGTCCCTTCTTTCAGTATTTATTTTGTCTTTTGTGTACATGTCACATATAGATACCCGTCCCGCAAGCTTTCCGTTTCCGAACATCCTGCATACGTCACAGCTATTTTCATAAATCTCCTTACAGCATTCTATATATTCCTCCTGCAAAAGCCTCCTGAATTTCCTGTCCGCGTCTCTTTCATCCACTTTTGTCTTCTGATTCTTAAGTACCTTTTCTTTCTCCTTAAAAGCCTCCTTTATCTGAGCCGCTTGCTGTGTGCAGCTATCCTTTGACAGTATATTGCAGCTTCTCCATCCGTCTATACCGCTTGAAAGAATTCCCTCAATCCTGCTTCTAAGAACTCCTTTTAAGGATGACCCCGGAATTATGGCTCTGCCCTCAGAATCCTTAAGCACTGCCGCATCAACCTGAGCAGGGTTTGTACTGTCCTCCCCCGTGCCTATGTGAATGGGCTTCATGGCAGTAATTTTGCCCTCTACCCTTATTCGGGAATGGAACTCATTAAACAGCATTACCTTATCCCCCCTTTCTGATAGGCTCTGCTTCCCATCTGCTCGTCACGCTTTTTCTCCTCTATAAGCACAGTGGCCTTCCAGTACATATATCCAAAAAACAGCTCCATGCTCTTTAAGACTTTCTCGTTTTCTTTACTTTTATTGTTCTTATTGTTTTCATCCTTTTCTGAATTTTCTGGTACTCCGCCGCCCTCTTGGGTAAAGTCTTTTAGAGTCTTCTTCTCTATCTCTTCTATGTAATTTATGAATATATCCCCGCATCTTTTGCCCTCACCTATTGTAATATCCCATCCATTGCCCTTTGCCATTTTATATTCAAGCATAAGCTTAATTTCCTCAGGACAGTCCGCTTTCTGGCACAGCTCAGCCATGCTGCGGAACTGTGTCTTTCCCAGTGAAAGCCGTCCTGTCTCCTTATCGGATAATATGGCTCTCAGTGAGGTCTTATCTGCTATCTCGTTTACATAGCCTATGATCTCGCTCTTTTTCATTTCGACTCCTCCTTCGCATGAAATGTGCTGCAAAACTCCACCCTTCCAAAGCCGTTCAGCCTGTCGCCGCCTATACCTTCACCTTCAATACAGGCAAGACTTCTCACTGTTTCATCCATCGGCTCCTGCACAGACAGCAATACCACAGTACCCTTTAAAACACGTATTTCGGGGGGCTTTTCCCATTTGCCCCATTCCCTTGATGTGTCATAGCCCCTGTACAGGTCGTACTCCGCGTATACCCTTTCAACTTTAAGCTGTGTTTGTTCCTGTCCAAACATGGCCTGTCCCCACCTTTCCAGATACTCTTCTGTGTCCAGCGGATGTTCCATCCCTTTAAAATCAAGCTTTGCATGGCTCTTAAAAAGCATGGGTATATATGTCTTATCCTCCGGGCTGTCTTTATACTGAATATTTTCTTCGCGTATTTTTTTATTAAAACTTTCCAGCCCTTTTGCAAGCTCATTATTCCTTTGCCTCTTTTCGTCCCCTAACACCTTTATCCCCATCCTTCCCATACCGACTGAGGAATAGCGCCCAACCATAATTGTTTGTATAGGACTTATAAGCTCCGCCCCGTCTCCCCATACTTCACCCTCAAAAACAAGGCTATTGCCGTCCATTACACAGTTAACGGCATTTATGGAATACAGGCTGCTGTCAAGTGATGTCCCCGTGTATGGGTCAATTGCCGTTCTTGTAAAGGATATGTGAGGAACAGAAAAGCTTTTGCCTCCCATTATGTAACCCTTTGCAGACTCCATCCTGCCCCTTGCCTTATCCTTGTCTTTATCCTTACATTCACTGCATTTTAAGCGATCCCCATAAATAAGCACATCCCTTATTTGGTGAATGTCAGGGTCTGTTTTACATCTCCTTGAGGTAAACGGCAAAATGTCGCAGCCTTTAGGATAAAAGAAGGAAAAGCCAATGTTTGAAAAGTTTTCACAAAGTCTGAATAATTCGCATTCCTTGCACTTTTCCCCATCCCTTAAACCTACGTAATTGTACCTTCCATGCTTGTCCTTCTCTCCGGGTACATACAGGGGACACCTTAAAAGAATTTGCTTTGCAAATGCCGCCCTTACAAAATTGCCGGGTATGTAGTCGAGAGACGGTATTACATTGTCCTTTATCCTTTTTCCCCCTATAACAAGAGGGCTTTGCATTTTAAGCTCTACCTTCGGCAAGCTGCCCCACCTCCACCTTGACCGCCCCAAGCCCGCGGCTTTTCCCTCCGCCAAGGGCTTCCACCATTTCAAGGGCCATTATAAGCCTGTCCTCATACTCTATAGTTGATTCTGTAAAATATACCTCAATGCTTCCGGCAAAAACAGCCCCTGCCTCCACAACCTCAGTCCTGAAAAGAGAACCGTCGTTAGCAGTCTTAAGATATCTGTCAACCGCTATTCCTGTTCTTGCCCCCAGCTTTGCCTCATGTATCTTCTCATTCCCCGCCACAGGGAAAAAGCTTTGTACAAATATTCTGGAAGGCTGGTAGCCTCCTCCTCCAAATATGCCGCATACAGGGCATGGGCACATTTGCTCCGGGTCAGTTCCAATGTGTATTGGATACCCCGTAATTCTGGAAAAATTGGCCTTCAGCTTTCCCTTTATGGTTGATGCGGGAATAAAAGGCGTTTTGTCCATCTTTACTACCGCACTCATGCCCCTTTCACCTCCCATGCTTATATTAAGAGGGGATTTTAAGGTTATTTGCACAGGGTATTTACGGTAATATTTATTGTCCATATATGTCCCTCCTGTAATAGCTGCATATGTTCAGTATATCCCTCCATGGCAAGTATCTAATGCCTTCATTTTCACTGCCCTTTTTATAATATCCGCCTGCCCACTGAAAGCCTTGAACGGTATTAAACGAAAGCTTCTTTTCAAGCCTGAGGCTATTCCTCGCCTGATCGTACAGGTAAATGAGCATCCCTTCAGCGACAGAGCCTGCTCCCTCGACTGTCTGCAATATTTTAAAAAGATTGCTCCTGCTGTTTTTTGTATCCCCGCTTATAATCTCTCCCAGCTTCAGCATATCTCTTGCAGTCTCCAAAGAATATGGCAGCAGCGTAAGCATAACATTCTCGCCTGTTTCAGTACATGTAAGCTTCCTTTCGTCCGTGCCTGTAAACGAGTCCAGAGCAACAAAACCCAAGCTTCCGGAATCTGTACCATTTTTATTATTGGCTCTGGATAATTTTTTTGCCTCGCGCAGTGCGTCCTCCGCGTTTTTAAACGTTACCCTGACAGGTGTCCTGCTGCCCGCTATGCATACGCCTACAGACAAAGTAGCGGCATACTTTGCACCTTCATCCTTGGTAATGTGCAGCGTTCGGAACTCCTCATTAAAAAGCTCTATAAGCTCTGCGGCAAACTGTATGCTTCCCTTTCCGGCGACAAAAAGGAATATGTCGTCACCGCCTACGGCTATTATTTCAAAAAGTGTCCTTTGTTCTTTGCCGTAAATCCTGTGGAGCGCCTTAAAGGTAGCTCTCTTCGCAGCTTCAGCCGTTGTCCGGCTGAAATACATAATCTCATAAAGGCTGTCAACGCTGTTTACTATGCCGCCCATATTGTTTCCGTCTCCATATACTACGGCGACATCGTCCCCAATATCATTAAGACTGTTGATTTGTGCTTTTGAGTCATTGGTAAGCTTCTTGTATTCATCCATGTAGCGCCTTTTTTCATTCTTTCCCGCAAAACGCTTATGAAGGCAGCTCCCGCACACCTTCTCATTTTCATCCACCAATAGAGTGTAGCTTGCATTTCTTACTCCGCACAAGCTGCATTTTTCTGCTCTTCCCTCCCTGCTATTCAAAACTGTGGCTTCTAATTTTATTTCTTCTTTACCAAGCTTCAAAATCTGGTTTTCATTGTGATATTTGGCGGAAGTCGGCGCCATACTGTCAAATATCTTAGCACCCTTTCTCTTTTCTATCTCGCCATCCAGCTCATGGATAGTTTCTTGGTAGCTGCCAAGAAGATCCTTAAGCAATACGTCCTTTTGCGCAAAAGCGTTGCTTACACTCATGGTATATTCATGGAAGTGGTTTTCCATTCTCCTCCACAGCCCGCTGTCTTTTTCTTCAACCTGCGGAAGTACAAAAAAGACACTTCCTCCCCCTGCGTATATAATGCATTCCTTTATGTACTCTTTTTCTATTTCCCCCGGTATAAGCTCCTCACCAACATAAGTAAGTATGCTGCTAGCTCCCCGTATGTCCTTTATTTCGTCATTTTCAAGGTAGTATTTTTTTATCTTGTACGCTCCGCCCTTAAGCAAGGTGACCTTAATCGGACTTTCAAAGCTCTTTTTATCCAGCATACATTCCAGCGCATCCCAGACAATAGCGTTTTCCTCTGTTCTGTTTTCATTAATAAAGTCCAGATATGCCTCAGCTCTAAATAAGTTCTTGTCCACATCCCTGTTCTCAGAGCGGTATATAATATACGCAAACAGCACATACAGTCTTGCGGCTTCTCTAAAGGTACACCTTGTTTTCTCCACATTATCTTTCGCTGGTCTATCCTTCGCCGGAAAGTAAGGAAATGTGTCAATATAATAAGTTTCTTTACTCTCATCCTCTTTACAAAGCATTTTTAATATTTCATCAGCAGTTTTTTTGCCCTTCACCTCGTTCCTTATGATACTAAGGCAGCTCTGGTAATCCGCTTCAGATATACAGTAATTAGTACGAGTCACGCTGTCAGTCCACTTCTTATATGCCGAAACAGGCTTCTCTATAATTGGAACTTCATTCAGCCTTTCCCATTTTGCTTTTTCCTTTTGCTCTACATATTTCTTCCAATCCACATATGGCATCTCTTTCCCCCTCTCCCCCTAATCCACACAACATAATGTTTATTTCTCCCTCCAGCTCCAAAATCCTTCATTTTATATGACATTTATTTATATTTTATTCCATAACCCGCAAGTCCACGCAACAATACACACCTTTGCGGCGCAGTGCGCCACCCCTGCACAAGCATAAAGGGATTCGGGAAATACTTGTTTTTCAAAGTATTTCCCGGGCCTTTACGCTACCACCGCAATGCGTGGAACGCCTGCCTGCAAAAAGTGAGGGAAGCGTTCCACATTGTATGTTATAATTGTAGTTCAAGCATTTTATGTAATATATGTTATACAAAGGTATAATCATCAAACAAAATTGCGTCTATTAGTGAAAAGTATTGCAGTAGACAATAGGGAGCAGGTGTAAAGTGGAAGCTGTATCTTTTGTTAATATAACTAAAAAGTATAAAGATTTTAAATTGGATAATATAACCTTTAGCTTGGATGAAGGCAGAATTATGGGGCTGATTGGCCCAAACGGGGCAGGAAAAACGACGATTATAAAAATGTTAATGGGTCTAAATTTTCAAGATTCCGGTGTTATTAAGGTTTTTAATAAAGAAATCAGAGCTAACGAGATCTTTATAAAAAAAAGAATTGGGTATATACCGGATGAAAACATATTACCTGACTATATTACCCCTAAGACTGGGGAAAAAATGATGAGAAGCTTTTATAATACTTGGGACAACTCTATGTATAAAGCCTTAATTCAAAAGTATGAATTACCAAATGAAAAGTCTGTTAAAAATTACTCTAGGGGAATGAAAGTTAAGCTAATGATTGCATTAACCTTAGCACATTGTCCAGGACTTGTAATTATGGATGAATCCACTTCAGGATTAGATCCGTTAGTAAGGAGAGAAGTCCTTGATGATATTTTTTCGTTTTCAAGAAATAGCGGTGTTAGCTTTTTGCTGTCATCTCATATTACATCGGATATTGAACATATTGCAGATGATATTACAGTACTAAAAAGTGGAAAAATGATTTGCATCAGTTCCAAAAATGGCATCATGGGCTTAGAAAAATATAAAAAAATTCTGTTCGATGATATTGTTATAGATTTACTAAAGGAAGGATGAAATTGTATGTTAAGAATATTTTTTATAGATGTTTTCCGGCAGAAAAAACTCATTATTACATATTTTCTTTTAACAATTTTGTCTACGTTGCTGGTTGGAGCACTAGGAGGCATTGGAATAAGCATACTTTTTTCTTACAAAGTATTACATGCCTCGTGTATGTCGGATGAATATAATAATTCTTTTATATTTTATTTAACCTTACCTATGAAAAGATACTTTTATGTTATCGAAAAACATATATTATCGGCATTCCTAGTGCTATGCGGAATAGGTTTAACGCTGTGCATTGATTCTATAATACTTAAATCTGCTGCAATAGATAGGCTGATAAGCTACAATATTAATTCTGTAAAGGTAATTGTAAGTATTATGATATTATTAAGTGTTTTTATGCAGTCTGCATTTATAATACCATTTTTTAAGGATGGTATTATTACGACGCTTAAGTATACCAGGGCATTTGGAATATCGATTTTTGTAGGTTTTTTATTGCTCGGACAGCTTCTTAAGTATATAGGCATGTCAAGGGTAGAAAGCGTATTGGAAAAGACAAGCGGCAACATACTTATTATAAGTATATCGCTATATATGCTTATATCTTTTGTTTCTATTGCAATCTCCAGTAAACTTTTTGATAAGAGACATGTATAAGTTAAGCAAAATATGAAAAACAAGGTGAATTTTTAATGCTAAGAATTTTATACAACGATATTTGCACTGCCAAGACAAGTATATTATTGTTCATTCTGATTTTGTTAGTACCATATATTAATATGCTAATTAAAATCCCAATATTTATGATTTTGGTTATTAACAGTATAAGATTAGTAACTTATAGTGATTACAAAAATCGAACCACTATATTTTATGCGACTCTGCCTATTACCAGAAAAGATTACATTATCGAAAAGGCTGTTTTCCTAATGAGTACAATGATTGTTGGAGTAATCATTTTGCTTATACCATTGTTAACAAATCAACAGGGCTATACTGCTCTTTATGTTTCACTTTTAATTTATATATGTGGAATTACACTGTTGATTTCAGGGCTCTATTTATTAATATCTTATGCTTTTAATCCTATAACGGCAGACTTTTATAATGAAATAGCGGCTTTGGGCATATCTCTGGTTTTAGGGAAAATACTTATTTTTGACAGATCAGATAT
>NZ_QPJT01000017.1:61067-100912 GCF_003337415.1 Anaerobacterium chartisolvens
CTTTTAATCCTATAACGGCAGACTTTTATAATGAAATAGCGGCTTTGGGCATATCTCTGGTTTTAGGGAAAATACTTATTTTTGACAGATCAGATATTCTTACTATTATTTCCAAAATAAACGGCATTGCACCTTTGTTTTTGGTCTTAAGTTTTTTTATATTTTCATGTATTATTTTTCTTACATGCAAGCTATTTGAAAACAAGGATTTATAATATTTTTGAGGAGTGTCCCCAAAAAGTTGATGTTTTTTCTTTATGCCATTGTCAAAGACCCGATCGGTGTATTATGTAAAAATATTGATTTTATGTTAGTATTAAGATATAATGCTTATATTATCTTATATTTTAATGGGGGGATTCACTATAAATCAAGAAGGAAATAAGCTAAGATGTATGGGTAGATTAGTATTTTGCTTTATTATAGCGGTTAGCTTTTTAACAAACGTGTTTGTTTGTGGAAAAGATGCTAAAGGAGTATATGTTGAAAAAGAATCATATTGTCGTACGATAACAAAACAGCAGGCTATTGATCGACTTATGCTGGCTGAAAATATAACGTTCACTAAGGCTGAAACCATTATAGAAAATACAAGAAATGGTTATAAAACAAATCAAGAAAGATTTGATATATATTATATGGAATTTATTATGTATCATAACTTCGGTGCAAATATAATTGTAGAAACTGGATGTATTTTGATTGTTTCACGTGATAAATCCGGGCATGAAATAATTCGTTCTATTTTATGTGAATGGGCCATGGCAGATGATACAGCATCCTATATCTGGAGAGGGGCATATTGCATATCAGAATTACAGGGAACAAACAAAGTTTATTTGAGGGCAAGAGGAGTAATTGAAGTTGCTGTAGATAAATCTTTGCCAGAAAGCATGAATTTTAGAAATGAACTTGAAAGTGTAGGTTTTGCATTATCTTCTTTTGTTGGAACGAAATATTATTATTATAAAATTGAATCTTGGGACACAAATTATTACCATCCATTCATATAACATGAGATATTAACTTAATTGCTCTGGGGTCATAAATTATTTTGCAAAATAATTTATGTTATCATGATGATTCCATATAATCTAAAGCTTATATGTATTTTCAAATTATGTGCAATAATATTTTAGAAAATTATGAAAAGGAGTATTTAATATTGTCATTAAAAGACAATAATTTTTAAACAAAATATAAGTTTAAATGTAAAAAATATATAATTTATATAATAATTAGTTGAAATTACATTAACTATACTATATAATGGGTACATTAAATTTTCAGGAGGTATTTATTATGAGAAAAACTAAAAATCTACTTAGAGGCATCGTTGGCTTAATATTATGCTTTTCTATGATCGCTAGCTTTTCAGTAAACGTATTTGCTTTTGAGAACAACACAAAAGAAACTAGTGGTAAAACGACTTCATATAGCCGTGTCGTTACAAAACAACAAGCTGTTGAACGAATTATGAAAGTTAGCAATGTGTCATCAAGCAAAGCGGAAACTATTTTAGCAGAAGCAGAAGCTATTGCAGAATCAGTAAAGGATGGAGATAGAATGTCTTTAATGGCTTCTGCAAGTACATACTATAAGGAATTTATTATAGAAAATGATTATGGTGCTGGTTTTACAGTAGAGGCCGGATGTTTGTTGCTTATAACACGCTATAGTTCAGGACATGAATATATTAGTTCAATTATAGACGATTGGACCATACCATCAGGTTCTGGAACTTATACTTGGGAAGAGGCATATTGCATATCAGAATTACAGGGATCAAGCAAAGTTTATTTGGGGGCAAGAGGGGTAATTGAAGTTGCTGTGAATACATCGACATCAGGAGGAATACAATTTAAAAATGAATTAGTAAGTGTAGGTTTTACAGTATCTACTTCAATTGGATCAACATATTACTGTAGAAAAGTAAAATCATGGGATGGCACCTATTACCATCCATTTATATAATAGTATTATAAGATGCACAAGGACGTCAGACCAATGTCATAGAGCTTAACTTACAGAATATTACATAGAGCGTTTTTTGTTAACTGGATATTTGCTTTTCCTCGAAGGCTCTCTTCGAGGAAAACTTTTATCTAGCCTTATTGGTATAAGTTTTTTGTGATGTTTTTCATTGCCTTATCAAATAGCATTGTTCGGATTTCCAAATCATCTTCATAAAAATTTTCTAATTAATATCTCCCTTTTAGTTGACTATATTTAACTTCTATTCCCTAATGTTTAAAATATAGAACCTTAAAATCCTAAGTAGTAAATTCCGCGTCCATGATATTTGTAACTAACTTCTCTATTTCCGTGTTGACAAAACAATATAGTGATTACAAAAATCGAACCACTATATTTTATGCGACTCTGCCTATTACCAGAAAAGATTACATTATCGAAAAGGCTGTTTTTTTAATAAGTACAATGATTGTTGGGGTAATCATTTTGCTTATACCATTGTTACCAAATCAGCATGGCGATAATACTCTTTATGTTTCACTTTTAATTTATATATGTGGAATTACGCTGTTGATTTCAGGGATTTATTTATTAATATCTTATGTTTTTAATCCTATAACGGCAGACTTTTATAATGAAATAGCGGCTTTGGGCATATCTCTGGTTTTAGGGAAAATACTTATTTTTGACAGATCAGATATTCTTACTATTATTTCCAAAATAAACGGCATTGCACCTTTGTTTTTGGTCTTAAGTTTTTTTATATTTTCATGTGTTATTTTTCTTACATGCAAGCTATTTGAAAACAAGAATTTATAATATCTTTGAGGAGTGTCCCCAAAAAAAGGGCGCCCCCGCCGCAATGCGTGGAACGCCTGCCTGCAAAAAGTGCGGGAGGCGCCTCCCAATATATACAACAGACTTGTTGTTATGTCAATTGTTTTATTAATATTTTTAGCGGCACATAAAAAGCCGGGCAGGTGTGCGCTTGTTTAGCACATTACTGCCCGGCCTCCGGTCAAATATATCTATCCGGCATTCCCTTTGTGTCAGTATTGAACCTCGACAGGGGTACGTGTTTTCGCAGACTCAAAAATTGACAGAATAGCAAGGGAGGTGTTTGCCGCATCGTAAATTGTCACCGGGAACTCGCTTCCGTCGATAATGCAGTCGACAAACCCGCGGATGCTTTCAAATGCAAAGCCCTTGGGCTTGCCGAAAACAGTATTCTGCACAATCACATCGGGGATGATTACCTTATTGTCGGTATACTGCTGTATAAGGTTATGGTTGCTTGCATCAATAGCAATCATCCCCTCCGTGCCCAGCAAATTGAACTTAATGTCATTTACGCACGGATTTGCGTTTGGAGTAATCCACCCGTTTTCCATCTGTGCTATGCCGCCGTTCCTGAATTCAATTGTTGTCAGGTATTCATCCACCGTATCAACATTCTTGGCTTTAAGTATTCCTTCGCGGCTCACACAATACACGCGCTTTACCTCATCCTTGAAAAACCAGCGCAGCGTATCTAAGCTATGGCTTCCCAGAAACCATAGAATAGAAGACTTTGCAGCCCATGGCAGCATGTCCGTCGCAACCCATTTTATATCATTGAGCCTCATGTAAGCGCTGTATACCTCTCCAAGCTCCCCTCTCTCCATAGCCTGATATGCCGCGTTAAACGGAGGGCTCCAACGATTGTGAAGATCGACCATGGCACGGACCCCGTTGGCCTCAACAGCCTCCACAATGCGAAAAACATCCTCACGCGTAGTGGCAAGCGGCTTTTCAATCAGTATATGCTTTTTGTGGTTCGCCGCAGCGACTGCAATATCGCCGTGGGCAAAATCAGGGGTAACAATTGCAACGGCATCACAGCCCGAATCCCGGAACATTTCATTATAGTCGTTATAAATCTTTTCTATACCAATTTTGCTGCCAAGCTCCTTTGCCTTGTCGTAGTTCATGTCGCAAATGGCTGATGCCTCGGCGAAGGGATGGGACTGATAAATTTTTGCATGGTTTTCTCCCCATATGCCCGCTCCAACAATGGCTATTTTAAGTTTAGAATTCATAGTAATCACTCCCGGCATTTTAATTAAGATATTTTATTCAGCATCAGCCCTTGACAGCCCCAAAGGTGAGACCGCGTATCATATGCTTTTGTACGCATACGGCAAAAATAAGCACCGGCATGACAGCAAGAACACCTGTCGCCGCCATTTCTCCCCATTTAACCCCGGAAACCGATAAATACATCATAACCGATGTGGGGACGGTTTTGCTGTTAATAGTAGTCAGGAAATTGGCAAAAACAAACTCATTCCATGAATTTATAATGCAAAAAATAGAGGTTGCTACCAGTCCCGGAGCCACCAGAGGCAAAATGATTTTAAAGAGAGTCTGCGTTCTGGTGCAGCCGTCAATAAAAGCCGACTCCTCAAGCTCTTTCGGCAGCTCCTCAATAAAGCCCCTCATCATCCATATTGTAAACGGTATGTTAAAGGTGGTGTAACAAATAATCAGCACCAGGCGGGTATCCAGCAAATTAAATAAGGAAGCCATCAAAAAATAAGGAATAACCACCGCCATTGCAGGAAGAAACTTCTGACTCAGTGCGAAAAAAGCCCTGTCCTCCCTTTTAGTCCACTCAAAGCGTGCAAAGCCGTATGCTGCAAGCCCCCCCAAAACCAGGGATACCAGAGTTGTGACTACTGCAACAACGATGCTGTTATAGAAATATACAAATATGTCATTTGTATTAATAATTTCAACGTAATTTTTCAATGTGGGTACCACAAACCAGTTTCCCGGTGTAAAAATATCCACCTTGTTTCGGAAGCTTACGGCAACCATCCACAAAAACGGGAATATTACTCCACAGCAGATAAGGAAGAGTGTTATGCCTTTTAATGTATTTTTTATCAATCTTATATATTTGGGATTCATCCTTCAATCCTCCTTGCGCTGCTGTCTGATTAGTATGCTGCTGATTGCGGTGACCAGAACAAGCAGCACAATAGCTATTGCCGCCGCCCTTCCGATTAATCCGTTCTGAGCATTTGCCATGCGGTAGATATGCAGGCTCAAAAATTCGGTTGCATTTCCAGGGCCGCCCTGAGTAAGAACATAAGCGGTGTCAAACAGCTTGAGAGAGTCTATGGCCCGGAAAAGCAAGGCGAGATATAGCAGCTTGTGCATCATGGGAATAGTAATCCTTGTAAGCTCCTGCCACGCACTTGCGCCGTCTATCGCGGCCGATTCGTACGGCTCATGCGGCATTGAACGCAGGCCGGCATAAACAATAAGCGTCACAAAGGGAGTGAACTGCCAGATATCTACCAGAAGCACCGACCAGAATGCCATATCGCCGGAAAGCCATGTTACTTTTACATTAAATAATAATTGCAAATAATAATTCAGGATTCCATACTCTGCGTTGAACATTAGTTTCCACATCTGTGCGGCAATTGAAGGCGTCGTCGCCAACGGAATTATTAAAATACCGATAACCAGTGCCTTTAGCTTGAACTCCCAGGAATTCAGGAGCATGGCAATTAAAAAGCCTACAATCATCTCAATTGCCGTAGCCAGAAGCATAAAGGCAAGGCTGATAAATACAGAATGCCAGAAATCCGGATCTGATCCCGAAAATAACCGTATGAAATTTTGCAGCCCAACAAATTTTGCCCTGCCAAAGTCCCATCCCAGCTGGTAATTGGTCAAGCTGATTATAAACAGAAATACTGTGGGGATAATGGACATTACAACCATTGTAAGCATGGCGGGAAAAATAAACTTTGTATGGGGATTACGGATCAGATAGCTATGGACAAGTCCATCTCCCGGTATTCCTTTTTTATTTTTTACGGATTTCATTTTTCTTTTTGCCTCCGTTCTAACGCCTTGGGCGAATTTTGCATCCCCCGCTCCCGGCAAGAGAGTTCCCTTTTCGGGAGCAAGAAACACACAACCTACTAACCTATTAAATCTTGAATATCCTTTTGCGATTTGTCACAGGCCTGCTGTACTGAGATATCCCCAGCCAGTGCAGCGCTTCCGTATGCCCCTGCAATCTCAAGAATCTGATTAATCTGATCGTGCTGGGGAATCCATGACAATCCCTTTTCAACCAGCCCATTTGCAGCAATGAGAGCTTCCTTTTGTGCGCCAAACGATGGGTTAAGAGCCGCAAGCTCCTGATTTTCAAAAACGGACTGTCTGGTGGCGATGCCTCCGGCCTTTACATAATCTACCGATCTTGGCTTGCCTGCCATAAAGGCTATGAAATCCCACGCTTCATCCTTATTTTGGGATTTCTGCGAAATACCGAGATTCCACCCGGCAAGCGCCGCACCGTCGCCGTCAGGGCCTGTTGGAGTAGGCACAAAGCCCACCTTGTCGGCAACCTTTGACGACTCAGGGTTTGTGATTTGGTTTGCCAATGCCGTTGCATCCAGCCACATAGCGCATTTCCCCGACATAAATGCCCCCAGCGCCTCCTCATGGGTATATGTTCCCACGTCCGGCGGAGCACATTTAAGCAAATTTACATAAAAATTAAGAGACTCAACCGTTTTTTGTGAATTTGCGGTAACCACTACCTTATTACTTCCGATTGTGGATTGGTCAATGAAGCCTCCCCCGAAATTGTACATCAGGCTCATCCAGCCAGATGCAAAATGGATTCCGCGCTGGGCTCTCATAGCAACACCATACAACCCGTCCTCTTTCTGGTTGAAAAACTGTGCCAGCTCAAGGAACTCGTCCATTGTTTTTGGCGGCTGCTTATTGTACTTTTTGAACAGATCGGTACGGTAAGCAACAAACCTCGTCTCTCCCGCTGTCGGTATTCCATAGTTCACTCCCCCCGCACCAGCTATTCCGTTTCTGTAAGCGGCCATAATGTCCTCGTAGTCAAACCACTTAGGCGTTTTTCCCGAATCCTCCGCATACTTCCCAATTGGCTCAAGCACATTTTTGGATGCATACTCGCTCATCCAGAATGCATCAACCATGAGTACATCATAGCTGCCCGCACCCTGAATATCGAGAAGCTGCTTGCTTTTGAGGTTTGTTTCCTCAACAACATCCCATCTAACCTTAATCCCTGTAAGCTTTGTGAAATCATCAGCCATTTTTCTGAATGCTTCAGTAGAAGGATGCGTAGCCATAGCGACGGTAATTTCCTTCCCCTCCGATTTGGCCTTCACTGCCGCACCCCATCCTTCCATAGTGGAAAGATCCTGAGTCTGTTCAGCAGACGATTGGGGCTGGGCGGACGACTGGCTTTTTTCAGGCGCTGTCTCCTGATTTGAACCGCATGCCGTCATACCTAAAATCATAACAATGCTTAAAACAATTACTGCAAATCTTTTACACATAGGCTCCCCCTCGCTTCTTTTGTTTTTTTGTTGGCTATAGGCTTGACACCCTTATTCCACTTTTATTATAGGTTGTTTTAAAACATATGTATTTGTATAAAATCACTTTCAATTTGCACTATTTTATAATGTAATTTGGGGAAGAAGAGGTTGTCACAAAAGAGAACGTGCCTTTACAGACTTTTCATATCCGGTGGGCGTCATACAGGTATGTTGCTTAAATATTCTGGAAAAATAATGTATGGAACTGAAATTCAGCATCTCAGCAATTTGAGTAAAGCTGTATTTCCCCTCGCTTATAAGGCGTTTGGCTTCGTTAACCTTTATTTTATTGAAATATTTGATAACTCCGCCTCCCGTGGCCTTCTTAAACAGCATTTCAATATAACTTTTAGAAAAGGAGAGGTGCATACAGATTTCATCGAGCGAAATTGAGCCGTAAACATTTTCTACAAGAAATGATATAACAGTATCTACAATATGCTGCTCGTTAAGCAGCTGAATTCTCGTTGTTGTGGAGGTGGACTGTCCCTCGCGGGCGGCACTGCGGGTAAGGCTTATAAGGAGCTGCTCAAGCTGTGTCTTCAGCATCTGCTCTGCTCCGAAAACAGTATTAGGCTTCTTTATCAACTCAGTCTGCTCCATAATATCAAACGGCTCGTTGAAAACAAGCCTTCCCTCACGGAGTATTCCCGCAATCAAATTCCTCTCGTCATTATTCAGCATAAGTATTTTGCGCTCAAAAAAGAGCATAGCCTGATTAAAGCAGTCAAAGCTTACAATAAAAACACTTGCAAAGCTTCCCGTCGCATAAATGTTGTGCAGCTCCCAAGGCCGGTGGAATATGGCCTGACCCTGCTGTAGAATGTGATGCTTGCCATCGGCCACGGCCTCAACCTCTCCGAAGTCCACATACACAATCTCCCAGAAATCATGCTCCTCGAATATTCCTTTAAAATCCTTTACATACTCAAAATAGTGCAAGGATATTATTTTATTAATTTCAAGCACACTGTTGAGAGGGGTTTTTACGTAGGCCCTTTCCACTGTTATGTCCTCCTGCCGAAAGCTTATATACTATTTTATCACATTTTTTATTTTGGTGCAGGGGACATGCACAAATGATAAGCGCAAAAAACCGGGCAACACCGCTATGCTATGTGACACGCGGTACTGCCCGGCTTTTTATATAAAATGAATGATACTGGATTTTTTTAAGGAGTGTCCCCATTCTTATTAAAACAAAAAGTACCTCTGCGCAAGGGACAGCTCCCTTGCCGGCTCGCAGTCTATCAGCCTGCCGTCGGCCCTGACCTCATAGGTCTTAGTGTTTATCTCTATCTGAGGCATGGCACTGTTGTGTATCATGTCCTTCTTTCCTATGCTCCTGCACCCCTGCACCGGAAGAAGCATCTTCCGAAGAGAAAGCCTCTGCGCTATCCCCCTGTTCAACGCCTCCTGCGACACAAAGGTTATGCTTGTGGCGTGTCTGGCCCTGCCATACGCCCCGAACATGTTTTTGTAGACTACAGGCTGCGGTGTGGGTATGGACGCGTTGGCATCCCCCATTTTTGCCGCTGCTATGAAGCCCCCCTTTATTATTGTCTCGGGCTTTGCACCAAACATTGCGGGAGTCCAAATTACCAGATCAGCAATTTTGCCTTTTTCTATTGAGCCTACATATTTTGATATGCCGTGCGTGATTGCAGGGTTTATTGTGTATTTAGCAATATACCTTTTCACCCTGAAATTGTCGTTGTCCCCGTCCTCCTTAAGCCTTCCCATCTGCTTCTTCATTTTGTCGGCGGCCTGCCAGGTTCTTGTTATTACCTCCCCTACCCTTCCCATGGCCTGAGAGTCCGACGTCATAATACTTATCGCTCCCATGTCATGGAGTATGTCCTCCGCCGCTATGGTCTTGGCACGTATCCTTGAATTTGCAAACGCCACGTCCTCAGGCACCTTGTTGTCCATGTGGTGGCATACCATGAGCATGTCAAGGTGCTCGTCTACGGTATTTACCGTAAACGGCATTGTGGGAGTAGTAGAGGAAGGAAGGATGTTGGGTGTTGATGTTACCCTTATTACGTCCGGGGCATGGCCTCCGCCTGCACCCTCCGAATGATAGGTGTGTATCGCCCTTCCGTTTATCGCTTTTATTGTATCCTCCACAAACCCCGCCTCGTTTATTGTGTCTGTGTGTATGGCAACCTGAAGGTCATATGCCTCAGCTATGCTAAGGCAGCTGTCTATGGCGGCGGGTGTGGTTCCCCAGTCCTCATGCAGCTTGAAGCCTATTACCCCCGCCTCCGCCTGCTCTGTAAGAGGCTTTGGAAAGGATGAGTTCCCCTTCCCCAGAAAGCCTATGTTCATCGGGAATTCCTCCGCCGACTCAAGCATTCTGTGTATGTTCCACGCACCCGGCGTGCAGGTTGTGGCAAAGCTTCCCTCGGCAGGCCCCGTTCCGCCTCCTACCATTGAGGTTATGCCGCTGTACAGCGCCGTCTCGATTTGCTGTGGGCTTATGAAATGGACATGTGTGTCCACTCCTCCTGCGGTGACTATCATGCCCTCCCCCGCAATGACCTCCGTTGAGGCACCTATTACAAGCTCAGCGTCCACACCGTCCATTATATACGGGTTTCCCGCCTTTCCTATTCCCGCTATCCTGCCATCCTTTATGCCTATGTCGGCCTTTACAATTCCCCAGTGATCTATTATAACTGCATTGGTAATCAAAAGATCAAGCGCACCCTCTCCTCCCGTTGCCGAGGGGCACTGTCCCATTCCATCCCTTATCGACTTGCCGCCGCCAAACTTGCATTCCTCTCCGTAAACGGTATAGTCCTTTTCTATTTCTATTATAAGGTCGGTATCGGCAAGCCTTACCCTGTCGCCTGCCGTCGGCCCGAACATTCCCGCGTATTCCCCTCCCGGTATCTTAAGACTCATAGCTCCTCACCTCCCTGAATAAAACCGTTTTGCACCGCTGCCTTATAGGCCCTCTTCCTGTCCTCCGCCTCTGTTACCCTTCCGCAGGTAAGCCCATTTAAGCCGTACACCGTTTTTTGACCCGCTATTTCCACCAGCATAACATCCTTTTCCTCTCCCGGCTCGAACCTGAGTCCCGTCCCGGATGCAATGTTCAGCCTCATTCCAAACGCCTTCTCCCTGTCAAACACAAGCTCTTTGTTGGCCTCAAAGAAGTGGAAGTGCGAGCCTATCTGTATAGGCCTGTCGGATTTGTTTACAACCGTCAGAACATCTGTCCGTCTGCCGATATTGCACTCTATTTCACTGTTTCTTATAATAAGCTCCCCCGGTATCATTCCTGCTCCCCCTTCCTTTTAATAGGGTTGTGAACCGTCACAAGCTTCGTGCCGTCAGGAAAGGTCGCCTCAACCTGTATTTCATGTATCATGCTGCCGATTCCCTCCATAACGTCGTCTGTTGAAAGTATGCTTGTTCCGTATTCCATGAGCTCGGCCACGCCCTTGCCGTCTCTCGCCCCTTCCATTATCTCAGCGCTTATAAGCGCCACGGCCTCAGGGTAGTTGAGCTTTAAGCCCCTCTCCCTTCTTTTTTTAGCCAGCTCCCCCGCAAAGTGAAGCATAAGCTTCTCAGTCTCCCTCGGAGTCAGGTGCATAAAATCATCTCCTTTTCTAAAATGTATATGTATATAAGTAACGATAAAGATTTTACATGGAGGATATAGTTTGATGGAAGAAATTTTTTTGACCCGTAAGGAATACATCTAAGAAAAGCGCCTGATGACATACCCGTGAGACATTTCCCCGCAAGGCGTCTTGAAGACTCTTAGAGTCTTACGTTGCTATTAAAATTTCTGTAATCAATTATATCCTCCATGTTTGTAAAATCTTTATCGCATCCTAAATAGCTATCTTTTGCTGTATTTTATGAGGGTCGGCATCCTGCGTCTCTCCCTCCATTACGACAGCTCCCTTATCCATTACATAAAAATAGTCCGACACCTCCAGCACAAAATCCAGATACTGCTCCACAATAACCATTGCCATGCTCTGCCTGCTTTTAAGCTTTTTTATTACCCTGCCTATCTCCTGTATAATTGAAGGCTGTATTCCCTCTGTAGGCTCATCGAGAAGAAGAAGCCCCGGCCGCGAGGCAAGCGCGCGGGCAATGGCAAGCTGCTGCTGCTGCCCTCCGCTCAAATCCCCTCCCTTTCTCTTTAGCATGGCCTTCAAAACGGGAAACAGCTCATATATTTCCTCGTCAATGCCTCCCCTGTTTTTATTCCTCTCAAGTCCGAGAAGCAGGTTTTCATATACCGTAAGCTGCGGAAATATGTCCCTGCCCTGAGGCACATAGCCTATTCCAAGCGATGCCCTCTTGTATGTCGGCAGCCTCCACAGCTCGGTGCTGTCAAGCGAAATACTGCCCGAGGGTGTCTTTACAAGCCCCATTATTCCCTTCAACAGAGTGGTCTTTCCAACACCATTCCTTCCAAGTATGCATACCACCTGTCCCTTGCCGCTTTTTATGCTTATATCCCTTATAACGGAGCTGTCTCCGTAGCTGGCACTCATGCTTTCTACACTCAGCACCTCACTCACCTCCCCGTCCAAGGTATACCTCTATTACCCTGGGATTTTTCTGCACATCCTCCATGCTTCCCTCGTCGAGCAGCGCCCCCTCGTGCAGCACTGTGACGGTGTCGGCACATTCCCTTACAAACTCCATGTCATGCTCAACCACCACAACGGAGCATTGGCTTGATATCTCCTTAAGAAGCCTGCCCGTCTTGTCAGTTTCCTGCCGACCCATTCCCGCCACCGGCTCGTCGAGAAGCATTATCCGCGGCTGCTGCACCAAAAGCATACCTATCTCCAGCCACTGCTTTTCACCGTGGGACAGAGCTCTTGGTGTGCGATACCTTTTTTCATACAGGCCTATGGTGTTCAGCACCTCCGATATCCTTTCGACCTGCTCCTTGGTTAGCTTAGAAAAAAGGGTGGAGTATATGGATCTCTTTTTCTCGGCAGCCAGTTCCATGTTTTCATAAATTGTTATTCCGTTGAATACAGAAGGCACCTGAAATTTTCTCCCTATCCCCAGTTCAACTATCTGGTGCTCAGACAGACGGGTCACATCACTTCCATTCTTTAAAAATATGCCTCCCGACGCAGGCCTAACTCTGCCGCATATGGCGTCCAGCAGTGTTGTCTTGCCCGCTCCGTTGGGGCCTATGAAAAAATGTATATCCCCCGCCCTTACGGAGGTATTAAGGCTGTTGACCGCCTTAAACCCATCAAAGCTCACCGTTAAATCCTTTATTTCCAAAACCTTTTCCATATGAAGCCACCTCCTTTACGCCTTTTCTGCTTTGAACAGCCTCAGGTTTCCCAATTTTGCTTTTGCGCTTCTGAAAACTCCCACAAGCCCCGACGGCATAAAAATTACAACAGCTATAAACGCCGCGCCTATGAAGTACGACCATATATCGGGGAAGCTCTCGCTTATCCCGCTTTTTAAAGAATTAACCAGTATTGCTCCTATTATTGCGCCTATCATTGTTCCCCTTCCGCCTATGGCAACCCATATAACCATTTCCACAGAAGGCACTATTCCCATTTCAGCAGGCGATATAATTCCCACCTGAGGCACGAATACCGCTCCTGCAAGCCCTGCCAAAGCAGCGGATATGCAGTATACAAAAACCTTGTACACCGCCGGATTGTACCCCGAGAACCTGGCCCTGTTTTCTCCGTCCCTTATTGCTATCAAAACCCTACCCGTACGCCTCGCCGTTATAAACCTGCAAAACACATATGCCCCCAGCAGCAGCGCCACAGCCACATAATATATTCCAAGCTTGGTAGAGGCGGAGGCTATGGGGAAGCCAAGTATCGTCTTAAAGTTGGTTATGCCGTTTGTTCCTCCTGTATAGGCCTGCTGACCCACAAACAGCACCACAAATATTATGGAAAGCGCTTGGGTAAGTATGGAAAAATACACGCCTCTTATTCTGTTTTTAAAGGTCAGGTATCCTATAATAAACGCCAGCACACACGGCAGAAGCATTGACATAACCACTGCAAACGGTGCGTTCGCAAAGGGCTTCCAGAACCACGGGAGGCTGTTCTGCCCGCTCCATGACATAAAATCCGGCAGCTTCCCTCCGCTGGCCTCAAGCTTAAGGTACATTGCCATGCAGTAAGCTCCCAGCCCAAAATAAACACCGTGCCCCAGGCTGAGTATCCCTGTATAGCCCCATATCAGGTCAATTCCAAGTGCGAGGATGGCATATGCAACAAATTTCCCCAGAAGGTTTATTCTGAAGTCCGACAGCAATAGAGGCGCAAGGCACAGCAGTAAAATCACGATGGCAATGGGTATGTTTTTTTTGGTGAGCAGGCCATTATACCCGATATTTGTATTCTCCATTTCTTTCCCTCCAGTCATTCATCCAATGCACGGCTGCTTATTGTGAAAAAGCCCTGCGGCTTCCACTGCAAAAACATAATTACTACTAAAAATACAATCACCTTGCCTAAGGATGCGTTTGTCAAAAACTCAAATGCTGTGTTCCCTATGCCTATAGAGCCTGCTCCCGCCACAGTTCCTATAATGCTTCCCGCCCCTCCCAGCACCACAACCATGAAGGTGTCCACTATATAGCCGGTGCCCAGCGTGGGGCCTATGGAGCCCAAGAGCGTAAGTGCGCAGCCCGCCACTCCGGCAAGGCCGGAGCCCAGTGCAAAGGTTATCGAGTCTATCATTCTGGTATTTATTCCAAGGCTCTGAGCCATGCTCCTGTTCTGCATAACGGCCCTTATTCTGCGTCCCCATGCCGTCCTGTATAAAAACCAGTAGACACCCAGTATGCACAGTGCGGCAAGAAATATTATAAACAGCCTTTTATACGGAAGCTGAAGCCCCTCTGTCAATACAAGCCCGCCGTTTAACCATGCCGGACTTTTGACATCTACATTGGGAGCCCCGAAAATGCTCCTTGCAAGCTGCTGCAGCACAAGGCTTACCCCCCATGTCGCAAGAAGGCTGTCAAGCGGCCGCCCGTACAGCCTTTTTATAACCGAAATCTCCAGAAGATACCCCACAGCCGCGGTTATAAGGAAGGCGCCCGGTATTGCCAGAATAAAATAAAGACCGAATACCGCACTTCCGTCAAGGGGCTTGAATACGCCCTGTATTATATATGTGGCGTATGCGCCTGTCATTATAAGCTCACCGTGCGCCATGTTTATGATCTTCATAAGCCCGAAGGTCACGGCAAGCCCCAGAGCGGCGAGCATAAGAATGGAGCTGACGCTTATTCCGTTAAATATCTGAAGCAGGTATGTTTCCATAATTCCCTTCACTCTCCAATATCCGTTTAAGAACCTGTTTAAAATCTATTCCGTAGGGGCAGACCTGCGTGTCTGCCCTGAATTAGGCACAGACACATAACATATAGAAATTCATTGCAAACACCAGGGCAGACACATAGGTCTGCCCCTACGGTTTCTATAATGCAATGAAAATTTTGAGCATAATGATATTAACATCATACCGTGGTATATAGTCCTTATTCGTTGCTGAGTCCCTTTGCCCAGTCATATGTTTTGAGGTACGGATCGGGTCTTACAGCCTCGCCCGTGCTCCATATCTCCTTTATCAGCCCGTCGCTCTGAACCTCTCCTATTCTTACAGGCTTCCACAGGTGCTGGTTCTCTCCCTCTATCTTCACAAGCCCTTCGGGTGCTTTGAATTCAAGCCCCTTAGCCGCTTCCTTAACCTTTTCTATATCGGTTGAGCCTGCCTTTTTGACAGCCTCCGCCCAGAGATAGACCTGTATGTACGCAGCCTCTATGGGGTCGTCGGTTACACGGTCTGCACCGTATTTTGCCTTGTACTTCTCTACAAACTCCTTATTCTCGGGGGTATCGGTAGTCTGGTAATAGTTCCATGACACAAGATGCCCCTGAATGTTGTCCGCTCCTATACCCCGTATTTCCTCCTCTGCCACGCTCACAGACAGCGTTGTCAAATCTCCCGCTGTAATTCCGGCGTCCTTAAGCTGCTTGAAGAAGGCCACATTGCTGTCGCCGTTAAGCGTATTGAACACAACGTCGGGCTTGGCAGATTTTATCTTGTTTACTATTGTACTGTAGTCGGTATGCCCCAGCGGGGTGTATTCCTCCGCCACCAGCTCTCCTCCCATTGCCTCGAGCTGTGCCTTTATTATCTTGTTTGCCGTTCTTGGGAACACATAATCGGAGCCTAAAAGGAAGAACTTCTTTCCCTTATTCTGAAGAAGCCATTCTACGGCAGGTACAATCTGCTGGTTGGGAGCGGCTCCCGAATAGAAAATATTCGGTGAGGACTCCATTCCCTCATACTGAACGGGATACCACAGCAATCCGTTGTTTTCCTCAAATACGGGAAGCACCGCCTTGCGGCTTGCAGACGTCCAGCACCCGAAAACGGTTGCTACCTTGTCATTCTGCAAAAGCTTCTTTGCCTTTTCCGCAAAGGTGGGCCAATCCGAAGCTCCGTCCTCTATAACAGGCTCAATCTTTTTCCCCAGAACTCCCCCTGCTGCGTTTATTTCCTCTATAGCCATCATTTCGGCATCCTTTACCGATACCTCGCTTATTGCCATTGTACCGCTAAGTGAATGAAGTATTCCCACCTTTATGGTGTCAGCCGAAGCGGCTCCTCCCTGAGCGGGAGTAGATGAGCTTTGCTGCTCTCCTCCTGCCGCTCCTCCTCCGCAGCCCGTCAACAGCATTGACACCGCAACAGCCGCAGATATTGTCCCTACAAATGCTTTTTTCCATTTTCTAATAATATTATTTTTCATTTTACATACATCCTTTCAATATTTTTAATATAAAACCCGCACTCCCCGGCCTTGGAAATCCGCATTTCCCACAGCCGCAAAACTTTTCACTCAAGGGCATTGCCTTTTTTTTAGAGAAGGAGGCAAACACCCTCTTTGTCTTAATTTAATTAACACATGTCCATGGCCATAAACGATATGCTTTTTACTCTCTTAAATGTCTTGCCCGCAGCCGGTGTATCTTAATGGCTGACTTTCTTTCGATAAAAAAACAGGTGCTATAAGCAATGCACACATTCAGTCTGTGAATGTGCATTATTTATAGCACCTGAGCTATATTAAGCTGATTCGTAACGTGGAATCAAGGTTAATTGTTATATTTATAATACAGGCAATCTTATATTATAAAAACATAAAAAAACAGTAATTTCACTATAAAAAAATGCAATGTTTGCATGTTTATCATGCAAGCTATGTGCTTTTGCAGAAGGGGCAAATGGGGTGTAGATAGAATGTTGCAGTGTTGAAATGCCTATAAATAAGGACGTGCGCGTATGCATTAAACAGTGGGCGCACACAATAGGATTTATCCGTTATCGGTTTTTATGCAGTATTGCTGGGCGATTCATGCAAACCCTGAAAAACCCCTCGTACGGAACACCCCCTGTGGTGTTCCGTACGAGTTTCTTCTGAATTCTATGGGGGTGCATCCGGCATACGCCTTGAATAGCCTGCAGAAGTAGTCGGGACTGCTGTAGCCCAGCTTTTCGCTTATTTCATAGTTTTTGTAGTCCCCCGCCTCTATTAGGTATTTTGCATGTTCCATCTTGATTTTTGTGACGTAGCTATTAAAATTATATCCCGTCTTTTTCTTAAAAAGCTTTCCCACGTAATCGCTTCTTAAATGCACCTCCTGCGATATTTTTTCAAGGCTTATGTCTTCCTCTACATGGCTCAATACATATTCGCAGGTTTTCTTTACTATGCTGTCGCTTTGATAAAGCTCATATTTTCTTACCACATCAAGCAGTCCCTGTATGCGGCGGACAAAGTCATTTTCCATCTGCTCAGGCGTCCGGGAGGCTGCATGTGCGTCATTGCTTTGTATTTTCTCGACCGTTCCAAGCCATGAGTGCGGGCCGTATATGGCATCGGAAATTCTGGTAAATAAGGTGCCGAGAATTCTTTCCATTTTAACATAGTCGCCCTTTAAAACAGCCGACAGCTCCTTAAACACCTCCCTCACATCCTCAACACATGTGTGATCTCCATGTGCCAGCTTTTCGACAAGCCTTTCCTCATGCCTTTTAGGGTAGAATACCTCCAGATTCTCCTCAAGCAGCCTTTTGTCCTCCTCACTTTTAATCCTCTGCTGTTTTTTGTCGTCAAGGTGCTTTGCCGCCCTGTCCAGTACCTCGCATAAGGCTTCCTGCTCCACGGGCTTTGTCATATAGTCAAAAACCCCCATGCGTATTCCCTGCTTGGCATAGCTGAAGTCGCTGTGAGTGCTGAGGAATATAACGCATAAATCAGGGTATAAGCTCCTTACCTCATTCATGAACTCTATTCCGTCCATGCCCGGCATTTTAATGTCGGTAATTATAAGGTCATATTCCTCTCCAGCATCGGCGCCCTCACCAAGCCTTTTTAAGCCCTCCTTTCCATCTGCCGCCTCGCCCGCTATATAAAAGCCGAAGCCTTCCCAGTTTTTAAATCTTTTCAGCATATATCTCACTGCTCTGTCATCATCAATAATCAGCACCCTATACATTTTTAAGCCTCCCTTTCAAGCTGCCCATGCAGTGCTTTTGCTATGGACGGATGCTCCTTTACAAGCTTTCCAAGGCGCGCAGCGGCATCCTCAAAGCCGTAATTCCAAATTTCCTCTCGAAGCTCTCCAAGCATGGTGGCCTCCATGTTTTCCTCAAGCAGTCCCATGTGCGTATCGAAAAAGCCGCGGGCCTCAGGATCACCCTCCTTAAGCAGCTCATAAAGTCGTATAATCACCTCACGGTATTCCCTGTCATGAGTCTGCTCACGCCGCACGGGCATGTCCGAATAATTTTTTACAAACTCTTCCGCACAGGCACACACCTCTCTCAAAGCAAGCCCGAAGGCATTTGTCAGTGATTCCGCTTTTCCCTTCTCATGCTCCATAATGGCCTTTTCCAGCTCGGCAAGTATCGCCATAAGAGGCCGCGCACCTATGCTTCCCGCAACACCCTTTAAGGTGTGTACCAGTCTTCCGGCATCTGCTGTTTTTCCCTTCTCCATAAAAGCCTTGAGCCTTTGTGCATCCTGTGAATGTCTCGCAACAAATTGTGTGAGGATTTCCGCGTACTTCTCCCTGCTGCCCCCAAGCCTTGATATTCCATCCCTGAAATCAATCCGGCCCTCACACCCTGCTTCCCCCGGCATTTTAACACATGCTTGCCCCTCTCCTATGCCGCCGCTACGGCAAATGATTTCTCCAAGCGCAAAGGCCAGTGCGGAAGGATTAAGCGGCTTTGTCAGGTATCCCTCCATGCCTGCGGCCTTTGCCTTTTCCGCCACACCCTCCACGGCGTCCGCTGAAAGTGCAATAATAGGAGTCTGCCGGAGTCCCTCCATGCCCTTTATACGGCGCGCCGCCTCATACCCGTCCATTCCTGGCATCCTTATATCCATAAGTATGGCATGGTGCATGCCTTGGCCCGCCATACTCACAGCCTCAGCTCCCGATGATGCCGTGTGTGTCTCAAACCCCATTATTTCAAGTATTTCCCTTGTCATTTCAAGGTTAATGACATTATCCTCTACAATAAGAACCCGTTTTCCTGCAAATTTTCCCTTCACGCTTTCAAGGCTGTCCTCATCCTTCGCCTCGGGGATACCCTCCGCTCTTTTCATTTTTACTGTGAACTTAAAGACAGATCCCTGTCCCTCCTCACTTTCAACATATATTTCACCCTCCATAAGCCTGACAATCCTTTTACATATTGCAAGCCCAAGTCCCGTGCCCCCGTATTTCCTTGAGGTAGAGGCGTCACCCTGTGTAAATACCTGAAAAAGCTTATCCTTCTGCTCGTTGGAAATTCCTATTCCTGTGTCCGCAACGGTAAAACACAGCAGCACCTTATCTTGAGCCTCCTTTAGCATATTAACCCAAATATCCAGTCTGCCTGTATGCGTAAATTTAACGCCATTTGCCAGAAGGTTCAGTATTACCTGCTTAAGCCTTGTAACGTCTCCAGTTATATATTGCGGAACATCACAGCCGATATGGCAGCCTAACCCAAGCCCTTTCCTCTCGGCCTCAATTCCCACCATCTGGCACAGCTCCCCTATTGCGGCATGAAGATCAAAATCCACGTTTTCAAGAGTCATCCTTCCCGCCTCGATTTTGGAAAAGTCCAGTATTTCATTTATAATCCCAAGAAGGTTCTTGGCAGCTATGCCTATTTTCTGTGAGTATTCCTTTTGCTTTAATCGCAGCACAGTGCTCTGGAGAAGATATTGATAGCCTATTATCGTATTCAGCGGCGTACGTATTTCATGGCTCATGTTTGCAAGGAACTCGCTTTTTGCGTTGTTTGCCAGCTCGGCCTCGTCCTTTGCCGCCTTCATAGTTTCCTCGGCCATTTTCCTTTTTACAAGCTCCTCTCTGAAGGATGCATACAGCTCATTGAAGGTTCCCGCAAGCATTCTAAGCTCCTGAGTGCCTTCAGGGGCAAGGCTGAAATTCTCGTTTTCAAAGGAAAATTCATGAAGCATACCTGTATAATTTCTTATGGGATAGGTTATCTGTGCAAACAATATCCATATAAGCACCGCAATGGCACATATAATTACAATGGCAAGCACTATCTGTATTGCAGTGGCGCCCGATGTGCCCCTTCGTGCCGCCTCCAGCTCGGCTTCAAGCCTTGAGTTCATTATCTCCTGAAACTCGGCAATGGGGCTCATAATGGTTCGCTTAGAATTGTCATACTTATTATTAAACATTATATCCCGGGCTTTAGCCAGCTTTTCCCCCCTGCTTAAGGAACTGTCCTCCCCAGTCAGCTTAAAGCTTGCCACCTCAGGCACCATACTGCTTTCCGACTGCCCCACGGCCTCCAGCACAAGCCTCATTGAATGCCTTTCGGTATCTACAAGGGCATCGGAATTTTTCTTTGCCTCGGCCAACAAAGCCAGCTCTTCATCAGGAGAATTAAGCTCCTGCAGCCTTGATATAACATAATCCCTTGTACGGGTATCATTGATTTCCTCCCAGTATTTATAAAGATGCTCTATATCCGTGGTTACGGCATATTTCCTCGCCTCGTCGGTCAGATAGTCGGAAGCCTCCGCCAGGTCAATTCCAAGCTGCTTAAATTCCGTCCTTCTCTTCTCGGCCGTCTGCTCCGCCTTTATACTGGAGCTCATATAAAGAGTGCTTCCTCCCAGAAGTATCGCTATAAAAAAGAATATTCCAATAATCAATGTGCTTATTGTAGATTGCTTTATTACCACCTCGGATTTCAATGCTCACACCTCCTTAAAGCCCCGGCTCATGCTGTAATTGGTTTTGCTGCGGTTGCTTTAATATATATCCGTCCAAAAGTCATAAGCCTCAAATAAAATTTTCATATACCCTGACAGCTTATTATAGTTGTTTTATGGAAACTTAATACCGTTTAAGGTCAATGAATTCCAGAAAATGCGTACACAATACAAGCAGCCATGCCTTCCCTTCTCAAAAAGGCCGGCCCGCATTTACAGCGACAGCATACCCAAAACCTCCGATGAAGTGGCCTTACATGCGCCTTGAGTGCGGACCTCAGGCTTTTAAGACCTCCAGAAGCTTTTTGGATTATGCTGGCAAAGCAAACCATATAAAAAAAAGGCATGTAAGGGGGCAATTTAAAACCCCGGCTTCAATGCCTTATAACGTTATTTTAACCCAAAATTTCTTTGTTGACAATCTTTTTGTATAAAGTGGGGTGCATGTAATTTAGGTGAGGAATATTGCGGAATAAATGGTATAATACAATATAATGGGAGAAAACATAGGGGAAATTGCAAAGAATCGGTTCCCCTCTTTTGAAAAGAGAGGGGCTAGGGGTGAGTTAATTACTCATAGGAAATAGCTCTTGATCTAAGCATCCTCTTAATTTAAAATTTATACAGCAGCAATTTATAATTGGAGATGATTTTTTGAAGAGGATTGAGCCTATAAACCAGCCTGAAATACTGCTTGTGGATGATACGCCGGAGCATATAGAAACTGCCGTGACACTGCTCCGCCAAAATAATTACAGGATAAGAATAGCAACCAGAGGCTCTGCTGCCTTAAGGCTGATGGACAGGCGCTGCCCCGACCTTGTGCTTTTAGATGTATACATGCCTGAGATGGACGGCTTTGAGGTATGCAGGCTGCTTAAGGGCAATGAAGCCTTCCGGGATATTCCCATAATATTTCTGACGTCAAGCAATGATGAGGAAAGCATTAAAAGGGGATTCAGTCTGGGCGCACAGGATTATGTTGTTAAGCCGTTTAATGTTTCGGAGCTTCTCGCAAGGGTAAATACACATATAAAGCTGAAGAGGCAGACACAGTCGCTTAAGGAGGCAAATCTTGAGCTTGACAGCTTCTGTTATACCGTGGCACACGACTTAAAGGCTCCGCTTCTTTCAATAAGCAAGCTCGCGGAATACCTTGAAGGGGATTACTCTACCGAGCTTGGAAGCGACGGTCAGGAGCTCATAGCAAACATCCGCGAAAAGTCTGTGGAGGTTGTAAATATAGTAAATCACCTTCTGGAGTTTTCCCGAATGTGCGAAATGCAAATGCACAGTGAATATATAAACATGAATGAATTATTTAAAGATGCGTATAAAGAGCTTATGCAGCAGGAGCCCGA
Source organism: Anaerobacterium chartisolvens (assembly GCF_003337415.1). Lineage (GTDB taxonomy): Bacteria > Bacillota > Clostridia > Acetivibrionales > DSM-27016 > Anaerobacterium > Anaerobacterium chartisolvens. Next base: position 83,135 of record NZ_QPJT01000017.1, read on the forward strand.
AAGGCAGGTTGATTTTTTTATGGACGGGCTTCCGCAGATAAAGGGCGATGCCGTTATGCTAAAACTTTTATGCCTTAATATATTGTCCAACGCTCTAAAGTACACCCGCCATACGCACTCGCCTTCAATTCAGGTATCCTGCAGCGAAAGTGAAAGCGAGTATATTTTTTCGGTGAGGGACAATGGCGCAGGCTTCGATATGCGGTATTCATCGAGGCTTTTTGGGGTTTTCCAGAGGCTCCATTCCAAAAATGAGTTTGAAGGCTCGGGAGTGGGGCTTGCAATAAGCCAGAGAATTTTAAAAAGGCATAACGGGGTGGCGTGGATGACAGGAGAGGTTAACAATGGAGCCACCTTCTTTTTCAGCCTTCCAAAATAATAACAGGAGGTTTTTTATAAAGATGAAACTTATTTCATGGAATGTAAACGGTCTTAGAGCCTGCGTGGAGAAAGGCTTTATGGATTTTTTCGGGTCTGTTGATGCAGACATATTCTGTATTCAGGAGAGCAAGCTTCAGGAGGGTCAGATAAGCCTTGAGTCATCCGGCTACCTGCAATACTGGAACTATGCCCAGAAGAAGGGCTATTCTGGCACTGCCGTATTCACCCGTATTGAGCCGCTGTCCCATTCATACGGAATAGGCATAGGGGAGCATGATACCGAGGGACGCGTAATTACTCTTGAGTTTGACACATTTTTTCTCGTTAATGTCTATACCCCCAACGCCAAAAGAGCACTTGAGCGTCTGGACTACAGGATGGTGTGGGAGGATTTGTTCAGAGCCTACCTAAAGGAGCTTGACGGCAAAAAGCCTGTGATTGTATGCGGGGACATGAATGTGGCACATAAGGAAATAGATTTGAAAAACCCGTCGTCCAACAGAAAAAACGCCGGCTTCACCGATGAGGAGCGCGGCAAGTTTACAGAGCTGCTGGATGCGGGATTTATAGATACATACCGCCATTTTTATCCTGAAAAAAAGGATGCATACACATGGTGGTCGTATATGTTCAACGCCAGAGCTAAAAATGCGGGATGGCGCATTGACTACTTCTGCACCTCTGAAAGGCTAAAGGATAGGCTTTGCGGCGCAGGCATCCACTCGGATGTAATGGGCTCCGACCATTGCCCCGTCGAGCTTGGCATAAATCTTTAATGAGCGTTTGTTTGTTATCCCGTTTTGACAAACAAAAAGCACCTTCCGCTATATAAGGCGCAGGAGGTGCTTTTTTACAAGCTTAATTTTTGATATTTAAAAGAAAATTGACTGCTATGACACTGACTCCCTCTTAACGCGGGCTTTTTTCCCCGAGCTTTTCTTTAAGGGCTTTCTGTTCTCATTCAATACCGTCTCAGGCTGTGAGCTGTTTTCAACAGTGGCCTGGTTTATAATGCATTTCTCTATATTGGTGGAAGACGGCACCTCATACATAACGTCGAGAAGAATCTCCTCCACTATAGCCCTCAAGCCTCTAGCCCCGGTGCTCCTTGCAATTGCCTTTTCTGCAATTGCCTTTAAGGCACCCTCTTCAAATTCAAGCAAAACATCGTCCATCTCAAAGAGCTTCTGATACTGCTTTACAAGGGCATTCTTGGGCTGGGTCAATATCTGCATCAGAGCCTGCATATCCAGAGAATGAAGGGTAACCACTATCGGCAGCCTTCCTACAAACTCAGGTATAAGTCCAAACTTTAAGAGATCCTGAGGAAGTATGTTTTTGAGCATTTCCCCCGCATCCTTCTCTTTAGCGCTCTCGATTTTTGCACCGAATCCAAGAGATTTCTTTCCTATCCTGTTCTGTATTATCTTCTCTATCCCGTCAAAGGCTCCCCCGCATATAAAGAGAATGTTAGTGGTGTCTATCTGAATAAACTCCTGATGCGGGTGCTTCCTTCCCCCTTGCGGAGGCACCGAAGCGACGGTTCCTTCCAGTATTTTAAGCAGTGCCTGCTGAACTCCCTCACCGCTTACATCCCTGGTGATTGAAGGGTTTTCAGATTTCCTTGCTATCTTGTCTATTTCATCAATATAAATTATACCCTTTTCGGCCTTCTCAATATCATAGTCCGCAGCCTGAATAAGCTTAAGGAGTATGTTTTCCACATCCTCTCCCACATAGCCAGCCTCTGTCAGAGACGTAGCGTCGGCAATGGCAAAGGGCACATTCAAAATCTTTGCAAGAGTCTGTGCAAGCAATGTCTTACCCGAACCGGTGGGCCCCAGCATGACAATATTGCTCTTTTGCAGTTCTACATCTCCCGCCTTGACCTCGGTATTTATTCTTTTGTAATGGTTGTAGACTGCTACAGCCAGAGATTTTTTGGCAGCCTCCTGTCCTATGACATACTGATCCAATATATCCCTTATTTCCTTTGGCTTCGGTATATCATTAAGCTCTGTATCAGCCTTTGCCTCCTCAAACTCCTCTTCTATTATTTCAGAGCAAAGCTCAATACATTCATCGCATATATAGACGCCCGGTCCGGCAACCAACCTCTTAACCTGTTCCTGTGTCTTTCCGCAAAAGGAACATTTCAACTGCTTCTTTTCATCATACCTAGACATATTACACCTCTTTTTATTTCCTTCTAATCATAACTTCGTCAACTATGCCGTAAGTCTTTGCGTCCTCCGCAGACATAAAGAAATCCCTTTCAGTGTCCTGTTCAATCTTTTCAAGCGGCTGTCCGGTTCTTTCACTTAAAATTTTATTTAACCTGCTCTTGATTTTAAGTATCTGCTCGGCATGAATTTTTATGTCGGTAGCCTGACCTCTCGCACCGCCCAAAGGCTGGTGTATCATTATTTCACTGTTTGGAAGAGCAAACCTTTTTCCCTTTGCTCCTGCCGCAAGAAGAAACGCTCCCATGCTGGCGGCCATCCCTATGCATATTGTCGAAACATCGGGCTTCACATACTGCATGGTATCATAAATTGCCATTCCTGAGGTTACCGAACCTCCTGGACTGTTTATATAAAGCTGTATGTCCTTGTCGGGATCCTCCGCCTCAAGAAAAAGCATCTGCGCCACGGCAAGGCTGGCAGTCACATCATTCACCTCATCGCTGAGCATTATTATCCTATCCTTCAAAAGCCTCGAATAAATATCATAGGAACGTTCGCCACGATTTGTCTGTTCAACCACTACAGGTACCAAACTCATATTTTCCCCTCCTCTTTTTTATTTTAGCTGTCAAAATATTGAATTCCTCACAACAGGGTATCTGAAATAAACTACTTATACCCATTATACCCACTTATTAATTCCCACTTTGCTTTTGAAATAATCAGCTTTATTATACTATTTTTGCATTCTCAACAAGAAAATCAACGGTTTTTTTCATAACCAGATTTCTCTTAATATATTCTATATCGTCTTGCCCTAAATGTTTCTTAAATTCTTCTTCGCTCTGCTTGTAACCCTCCGCCATTTTCTTTATTTCCTCGTCTACTTCCTCTTCACCGGTAGCTATACCTTCGATAGCCCCAATCTTCTCAATTACAAGCTGCGACTTAACCTCTCCCTCAGCCCTTTTTGAAAACTGCTGCCTGAAGGTATCGGAATCCATCCCCATCATTTGCATATACCTTTCCATGTCAAGACCCTGATAGCGAAGTCTCATGTCAAAATCATAGATCATGCTGTCAATTCTTTTTTCAATCATTGGGCGCGGAATGTCGACAACGGCATTTTCAACCACCTTGTTTACAATGGCATCCTCTGTCTCATGCTCAGCCTTGTGCTTAGCCTCATGAGTAAGCTTCTCTCTTAAGCTTGCCTTATACTCTGAGAGGGTATCAAACTCACTTACATCCTTTGCAAACTCATCATCTAACGCAGGCAGCTCCTTCAGCTTTATTTCCTTTATGTCAACCTTGAATACGGCGGCCTTGCCCGCAAGCTCGGCACTCTGGTAATCCTCAGGGAATGAAACATTCACCTCTGCATGAGCGCCTGCCTCAAGCCCTACAAGCTGCTCCTCGAAGCCCGGAATAAACTGTCCTGAGCCTATTACAAGGGGATAGTCCTCTCCCTTTCCTCCTTCAAAAGCCTCTTCGTCAACAAAGCCCTCAAAATTTATAGTTGCGGTATCGCCATTCTGTATTGGTCTGTCCTCCACCGAAACCATTCTAGCATTCTTTTCGGCTATTTTCGCAAGCTCATTTTCTACATCCTCATCCGTTATATGAACCTCTATTTTGCCTACCTCTATGCCTTTGTATTCCCCAATCTCAACCTCGGGCTTTACAGCAACTTTTGCGGTAAAAATAAGGTTCTGTCCTTCTCCTATTTGCTTTATATCTATTTCCGGCCTGTCTACGGGAAAAATCCCATTTTGGGCTACCGCTTCATCATAAGCCTCGGGACAAATGAAATTAATGGCATCCTCGTAAAGAACCTGCTCTCCATAGTACCTTTCAATCATCTTCCTTGGGGCCTTTCCTTTTCTGAATCCGGGTATGCTGAACCTGCCCGCATTCTTCAAAAAGGATTTTTGCATACCGCTTTCAAACTTCGCTGCATCAACCTCTATGTCAAGCTGTACAACGTTCTTTTCTACATTCTCCACTTTAACGTTCATTTACTATGTGTCCTCCCAACCTATAATAAAAAATTTATAATTAAAATCAATGGGCATACTTCCTCAGATTAACCCTTACATTATAACACAACGCACTTGGAAATTCCAACAAAAAGGCCGAAAAAAAATAGAAATTTTCATCAATCCAGTATTTTTAGCGGCTTGAAGCCTAGATAATCAGCGGAAATAAACCGGAAATGAATTCCTCTCACATATCCGGTTACAGCATTTCTGCAGCTTTCCCCGTGCAAATGCCCGTACAGGCAGGTGTTTACGTTGTGTGCCTCCATAAGCGACACAAAGTCCGTTGGTTCCTGTCTTGCATTAAAGGGGGGGTAGTGCAGAGCCACCGTTATTTCATCCTCTCCCTTTATGTCTATGCTTTTTAAAGACAGCTCCAGCCTCTGAAGCTCTCTCTGGTATATCTTAACATCCTCCGCGCCAAAATCGTTGTCTCCCGGGCACTTCCATCCCCTTGTGCCGCACACCAGCATATTCCCCAGCCGAAAGCTGTTATTATGCATGAATCTTATTGAAGAAAAGCCCTTGTCCCCAATGAATTTTTCCAGCTTATTCATCGTTGTCCACCAGTAATCATGATTCCCTTTGGATATTATTTTTGTTCCCGGCAGACTTTCAATAAATTCAAAATCGGCAACTGCCTGCTCAAGGTATGTCGCCCAGGAAATATCTCCGGGAACTATAACCCAATCCTCAGGGGATACGCTATCTCTCCATTCCTGCTCCAGCTTTTGCATGTAATTTTCCCATCTGGCTCCAAATATATCCATAGGCTTATCTATACTCAGTGCCAGATGCAAATCTGAAATTGCAAATACAGCCATACTAGCCCTCACTATTAACCGTTATATCTTATGTATATACTATTTCCTAAAATGATTAAAAATTTTTTCCGCTACGCTCCTGTTTATTCCCTCCACCAAAAGCAAATCCTCTATATCGGCAGCCTTTATTTTTTTAACCGAGCCAAAATGCTTAATAAGCATATTCCTGCGTTTTTGCCCTATACCCTCAATTTCATCAAGCACAGAGTTTCTGTACCTTTTGTCTCTCAGCCTCCTGTTGTATTCAACCGCAAACCTGTGGGCCTCATCCTGTATTGAGGTGATGAAGCGAAGCAGCGGCAGACTAGATGACAAATCATACTCCTTTTGTGCTGAAACAAGCCCTCTTGTGCGATGCCTGTCATTTTTAACCATTCCGAATACCGGAATTTTTATATCAAGCTCCCTGAGCACTGCGGAAATTGCATTAACATGCCCAAGTCCTCCGTCTACCAGAATTAGCTGGGGTATTTTTATAAACTTGCCGCAAGCCTTGGAATCATGAAACCAGGCATCTCCGTATTTTTTTTTGATTTCAGCGGTTTCCCTGTCTATCTGCTCCTGCTCCTTTTGGGCATGTTTAAACCTTCTGTATATTACCTCCTGCATACTTCCATAGTCATTTTGCCTTGCAAGCGATTTTATTTTAAATCTTCTGTACTCCTTGTTCTGCGGCACACCGTTCTCAAAGACCACCATTGAAGCCACCATTTCGCTTGAGCCGGTATTGGATACGTCATAGGCCTCTATTCTGGCCGGCGGAGAATCCAGCCCAAGCAGCTCCGCAAGCTGGCTTAGCCCGGTATTGGATATATCGTCGTCCCGCCTTACCTTATCCTTAAATTGATTCAAAGCAATAAGGGCGTTTTGAGATACCATTTCTATAATGTCGTGCTTTTCTCCCTTTCTTGGAACTGTTATGCGGGCCCTTGCGTTTTTCTTATTTGTCTGCGAGGCTCTCTTGTCGCTCAGCCATCTCTCTATAATGTTAATTTCGTCTATATCCTCCTGCATAACTATTTCCCCGGGTACATAGGCGGCAGAGTTATAAAACTGCTTCACAAAGGATGACATCAGCTCCCTGTCCTCTATTTCTCCCATGCCCTCAAATATAAACCTTTCCCTTCCGATGAGCTTACCTCCCCTTATAAAGAATATTTGCACACAGGAATCTGTATCATTTTTTGCAAAAGCAATAACATCCTTGTCATCCATAGCCGTGGATAATACCTTTTGTCTTTCGGCTATCAGCCTTAAGCTGTTTATTTTGTCACGGCAGCCTGCCGCCCTTTCAAAATCCATAGCCTCCGAAAAAGCCTTCATTTTCTGTTCAAGCTTGCGTATTATATCCTCCTGCCTTCCGTCAAGGAAATTGGCTATATCCTTCATCAGCAGCCTGTACTCTTCCCTGTCCACATCCCCCTTGCAAGGGCCCAGACACTGGTATATATGATAGTTGAGGCATGGACGCTCCTTGCCTATATCTCTGGGAAAAACCTTTTTGCAGGATTTTATGGGAAATATTTTTTTAATAAGTGCAAGAGTTTCCTTTACCGCAGTTGAATTTGCATAAGGCCCAAAATATTTGGCTCCGTCCCGTTCAATGCTCCTTGTCATGATGACCTTTGGAAAGTCCTCGTTCATTGTAATTTTAATATAGGGATAATAGTTTTTATCATCCTTTAGCGCTATATTAAACTTAGGCTTGTATTTCTTGATCATATTGCATTCCAAAATCAGCGCCTCCAGCTCCGAATCGGTCACAATATATTCAAACAGCCTTATTTGGCTTACCATCATTCTGGTTTTGGGCGTTAATCTTGATGAGGCTTGAAAGTATTGCCTTACTCTGTTTTTCAAAACAACAGCCTTTCCAATATATATTATGTCTCCGCCCTCGTTCCTCATAATATAAACACCCGGTTTGTCCGGCAGCTTTTTTAGCTCTTCCTCAATATCAAACATGAACATTTCTCCTTGGTCTGCAGCGGCTTCATCTACAAGCTGTTAATATATTCCGCCAGCTCTTCCACCGCCGCTTCCTCATCTTCTCCCTCAGCTATAATGCTTATGCGTGCTCCCGTGCCTATACTGAGAGATAAAAGCCCAAGCATACTTTTTGCGTTGGCCTTTCTTTCCTCGCGCTCTATCCATATGCTGGATTTATAATCACATGCTTTTTGAATGAATAGTGCGGCAGGCTTGGATTTCAAGCCCGATTTTGCCTCTACCACCATCTCCTTAGTTACCATTCCTGTAAGTACCTCCTGTTAAAATAGCTTTAGCTATTAAATAGCTTTATAGCAATAAAGCACCTTCCTTTAATCACTAAATACAATTATATTGCTTAATACAATTATATTATATAGATAACCTGCTGTAAAACTAAAAATAAGCAATCAATACAAGAGCATTATTGATTTCTGTTTTCTATAATGCTTACCCTTACCCTGTAATTTGACACGTATGCCTTTATCATTACAGGATGCTTTCCTGTGTTTACAAACTTGAGGTCCGACCCTCCATATGTCACTGTGGCATCTCTGCCCTTAGGCACATATCCCACTCTTTTTGAGTGCGGATGTCTTTCTGTAACCTTCAGTCCCGCTCTGCCCGCCGCATTGTACAAGGTAGTCGAAAGCTGACATATCCCTCCTCCCACTCCATAATCCTTTTTAGGCCCATTTTCAGTTCTTATTATGATAGGAGCCTTTTCATAGCCCTTCCCCAGAGTTCTTCTTCCAAGCTCCTGATTGAAGGAAAATTCCTCCCCTGGATATACCTTCTCATACATTATATTCTTTGCCGCAACCTCCATATTATTTATTCTGGCGGCTTTTCTGTCCGATATAAACGTAGTAAAGCTGCCTATTCTTACTACATTTGCTTTCAGTCTTCTTGCCGTTACGGAGGGCTTAATCTCTTCCACTGCCAGCTTTACTTTTTTCCCTTCTTTTGCATTCAGCACTCTTTCAAGTGTTTTTTCAATATTTACCCTTTTGCCTGTTTTTTCGGTTTGGGCAAGCACCCAGGTATTCTTCGATAATTTGGCATTCCTTACCTCAACATTTACATCCTGAGAAAGCTTTTTAATTTTGTTTATTATTTCACTCTCCTCAAGTCCCCCGACTTCTATTCCCGCTAATGTCACATTTTTATTGGCATATCTTTTCCCGGGAGCTTTTTGCACATTATTTTCAGGAAGTCCCGTATAATCTGTATTGTTATTTTCTGAATATTGCATATAGTTTATATTGTTTTCATCTGTTTTACTTTCAGCAGGATTATTTTCTGTGCTTTTGTCCTTTTGCTGAGATTCATTTGCACCGCAGGACGAAAAAGCAAATACAACCATGATAATCATTAATATAAAGCATAAATTCTTTTTCATTAGGGTAATTCACCTCCAACACAGCCTGATATATTAAAAAGCCTTTTAATGCCTGTCCTTATAAAAGCATACTGTTCTATTTAATATGTGTGCATGGCAGCTATTCCAAGCCCTATGGTAAAAAGTCCGAAAAGTACATTTATTGCCGCAAGCACTATATTTGTTATTATTACTGCATTTCCCTTCCCCGGCCATTTTCTGTTTGTTATTACACCGAAAATTATTCCTATTACTGCAAAAAGAGGTGATATAAAGGCTGTAAAGGCCGCATTTACCCAGCCAAGTATTATAAATATCTGAAAAGTGCTGATGGAGGATGCATAACCTTCCGCACTCCAAATTTTTCCGTTCTTGCCCATGGTAAATTTCTTAAAATTTTCCGGCTTATTGTCCCTCTCCAAGATGCCTTCCGCTGAATAAAAATTTCTATCTTTTTTTTCAGGGTTGTATTTATTACCGTCTTCAGAAATGTTGTTAATTTTTTCATCCATAACTGTCACCTCCGTGAATTTAGTATGGATATTACGTTAACTTATATGCAAGAAATAAAAAGGACATTATAGAAAAAAATCTTTAAGAGATTTCTTTTTTCTATAATGTCCTTTTTTGCTTTGGAATATTTTGTTTTTTTAAGATTTTATTGGCTTTTTGCCCTGTTAAATTCAACATTGCCTTGCTTTACAACGGTTACAAGAATCCACTGCAGCGCAAACAGTATCACTCCGATAAGAACCGTTATATAATAATGCTCCGATACAAGGGAAACAGCGATATCGACATACGCCATAACCGTCTCAAAAACCGACACTGCTACAGACTGAACATTAAAATACACCATGTCTATTACCTCGGAGGTAGAAATATAGTTCCCCGCAATACCGCTAAAAAGCTTTACAAGGCTTATTCCCATAATACTGTAGCTCAGTATCGAGCAAACGGTGAACAACATCATGGCTGCAAAGCCATACATTGCAATAAAAAGTATGTTAGGCTTTTTAGATTGTATGGGATACATCATTCGTATTTTGTCCATCACCTGCTGTTCAAAATCCTCCGGAGGCTCAATCGCGCACTCCCCACCAATAGCGTTTAAAATGCTATCCATCTGCTCGAAATCCCGTCTGCAGTCTTCGCAAGTCTCCAAGTGCTGCTCTAAGCCTAATCTCTCAGCATGATCAATATTGCCGTCAAAATATCTCATAATGCTGCCGTTATATGAATCACAGCTCATAAAACCTCCTCCTTCCTCCGGGGCATCAGCTTTTCCCTTAAAATGAGCCTTGCCCGGTATAATCTGTTTTTGACTATACTCATAGGCTCCTTTAAAATTTCCGTTATCTCCTCATAGGATAATCCGTTCTGGTGAAAAAGCACAATGGGTATGCGGTATTTATCGGGCAGCTCAGATACGGCCTGATTTATAATGCTGCTTTTTTCCTTATTTATATATTCGTCTTCAGGAGTATCCAGCCTTGAGGATACCTCCTTTATCTCTTCTATAGGTACATGATCAAGCTTCTTTTTTCTCAATATATCCAGACACAGGTTGGTAGCTATTTTGGCCGACCATGTGGAAAACTTGTATTCCGGGTTGTACCTGTCAAGGGATTTATATATCCTTAAAAAAACCTCCTGAGCAGCATCGTTTACTTCCTGCTTATCATTTATTATATTATAAACTACACTATATATCAATTTTTTATACCTTGCAACTATTTCGGCAAAAGCCTCCTGCTCCCCCGAAAGGCATCTTTGCACAAGCTCCAAATCCGTTGCCTCCAACCCGGACTCACCTCCCTGCACCTTCTTAAGTACAAGCATTTTCAACAATTTCTATACTTCTATATACCTTCTATTTTACGCTATTTATTGATAAATGTCTGAAAAATTTCATATATTTTATTCATAATTAAATTTACACCTTTAGTAAAAATCATATTATGCCGATATATTCAATATAGCCATGCAGATTTACGCTCCGTATTAATTCAGTCAACCGTATGCTCATGCGGTTGTAATATACTTTAGTTTATTCTTAAAAAATAAATATTAATAAAAATAAAAGCCTTTTTAAGGACTTTATAATATACATCAGATGAAAATGATACAAAATAAAAACGGGGAGGGCTCTATATGAACTCTATAATCAACAATATCACCAAGCTAATTGATCCAAAAAAAACCCGGCAAATTAAGACCTCTGTTTCAAATGCCTTTTCGCATCCGGCAAGGCTTTTTAGAGGCACTGGCATACAATTAAGGCTTATCGCCTCTTTTACCGCTATTTCGGTTATTACTTTGGGTATAACGGGCTTTCTCTCCTACACAAAATCCAGTAATGCAATTGTTTCAAAGATGAAGTCTTATTCTTTGCAGATGACCAAGCAGCTTTCATTAATCGCAGAAACCCGGCTTAACGTATATAACTCTTATATCCTTGAGCTGTCCATATCAAAAACACTTCATGAGTCTCTTGAAAATATAGATTCCGATGACGTAATGGTTGTCCTCAATAGCCGCCGCAACGTAACTGATATGATTTCCACCAAGCTTTTAGACATGAGAAACATAATATCTACAGACCTGTTTAAAACAGGCACCGACAATTCTATCAGCTACGGCTCAAGCGTCATCAATTCAAACAAGGAATTGCGGGACAGTCTTATTAAGATGGTTTCGGAAAATCAACAAAAAACAGTTTGGACATATTATATTAACCCCGAAAATGCCACAGAAAATTGTATCATTTTAGGAAGGAAAATCGTGTCTCTGTCCTCATCCTCCACTATAGGACATATATTCATATGCCTTAGGCCTCAGGCAATTTCAAGTATTTTTGATAACGCCGACCTTGGAGATAACTCCCAAATAATGGTTATGGATTCCTCCGCAAATATGATATCCGGACGTAATGACAAGGACTTCGGTACCACATTTGAAGAGAAGTCAATACTTGAAAATTTCAGCGGCTCCGATGGAGGCACCTTTGATTATAAAATTGAAGGCAAAGATTGCCTTATATCATTTTCCCGTCTTGAGTCTCAGGACTGGTACATAGTAATTTCCACACCCTATAAGTATATTTATGCAGAGCCTGACGGCATAAGAAATTTTGTTTTAGCCTTTTTCATTATTTGTATGGCGCTCTCCTTCATACTATCGTTTATACTAACAAAAAGCATTTCAGCTCCTTTGGGCAGTCTTACCCGTTTTATGTCGGAAACTAAAAACGGGAATCTGACTATGGAAATCAAGGATGACGGAAAGGACGAAATAGCAAGGCTGACGCAAAGCTTCAATGAAATGGTGCAAAATATAAGGGCTCTGGTTTCTAAGGTACACTCGTCATTCTCCAAGGTTCTTGACAGCTCGGAGAAAATAGCGGCCTCTTCCCAGCACTCGTATTCAGCCTCGGAGCAAATATCCCTCACCATACAGGAAATTGCAAAAGGAGCTTCGGAGCAAGCCTCACAAATCGCTCAGAGCATGGAGCATATGAGCAGGCTGTCGTATGGAATCAATAAGGTGAGCAGTGATGTTGCAAATGTGTCCTCCGTGGTCAGCAATACAAAAATACTCAGTCAGAATGCTCTGAATGCGGTAAGTATTCTTAATGGCAAGGCAGAGGACACAAAAGCCATAACCTCCGAAATATCGTCTGAAATTAATGCTCTGAATAATGACATGAAGGAAATAGAAAAGATTGTAAGGGTTATTGTGGGAATAGCGGAGCAGACAAACCTGCTGTCCCTGAACGCCGCAATAGAGGCAGCAAGAGCGGGTGAGGCCGGGAAAGGCTTTGCCGTTGTAGCAGACGAAGTTAAAAAGCTGGCAGATCAGTCTAAAAACGCGTCTGTTATGATTAATAATATATTAAGCGGCATACGGAACAGGACAGCCGTGGCAGTGGAAAAAGCCAACTCGGCAAGCGATATTATAAATCAGCAGTCTGACTCTGTTTCCCATACCGATTACGCTTTTAAAACGATACTTAATTCAATGGAGGATATATCAAAACAAATAAGCCACATGGAAAATTCAGCTTCGGAAATGTCCATGTTCAGAGAAAAGACTATCAGTGCAATGGAAAATGTTTCGGCGGTATCACAGCAATCGGCCGCAACGTCACAGGAGGTTTCCGCAAGCACACAGGAGCAGATTGCCGGGGCGGAAGAGCTGGCGGTATTGGCTAAGGATCTCAGTGCCATCTCCCTTGAGCTTGATGCCGCTATATCTCAATTTAAAATATAACCGGCTTGAATACAAAGAGAGACGGCTAAAGCTGGGGGGATAGCTTTAGCCGTCTCTCTTTATATAATCTGCATAGAAATTTTTACATAATCCCCATGCCTATTAACGCAACAAGTGTCATCTCCTTTACATACGTGTCCATACTCAATACCCCTGAAAGCTTTGAAGTGTCCTTAAGCGCAATTGCATATACATTACTGCATCTTTTAAGCATATCGCCGAGGACACCGTTGACTTCTCTGAATATCTTTCTTGTTACCTTTACAAACTTAGAATCCATCAATATATATGAACACCTTTCCAGAAGCTTTTCAGGAGTCCCCTTTGAAAGAATTCTCACCTTTTCATTTATAAGGTGGGCAGATACCTTAAGATTATCCTCACTTTCAAATGACAGCCCCGCCACTTTAGGTGCAATACTCTCAATAAGCTTTTTATCGAATCCCTTCGACTCGGTATAGCTTAAGATCGCCTTTTCATAATCGTCCCCGATGACGTCAATCTGTTGATTGTTGACTTGTATAACCTCAGCATAGTTACTCAAAATGAGGGAATGCATAAAAATACCAAAGCTTTTCTGATCTTCATCTATGAGGCTTGCCTCCTTAAGGCTTCCGTCTAAGTATACCTCATTTACTCTGATTACAGGTGTGCTTTTACTGGCTAAATCCTCCCTCTGACTGCGTATTAATGAGTTTCTATGGGGAACAATATCCATTTGTCACACTCCTTATGATTTAAAAATAAAAAGCTCTGCATAAATATTCTTAAAGCAATCCAACATAACCTTTATTTCCCAATTTCATAACTGATATGCCACCTGCAATCCATGCCGCCTTGAATAATTAAATCAACTATTATTTTAACAATTTAATTGTATATTAAATAATATTAATGTGTCAATGAATAATTTGTAAACGATTTATTAATAAATTAAAAAATATAAAGTCTTAACATATTAAACCTTAGGAATATTCCTGCCGTGGAAAATTTCAGCCATTTCCTTTTTGAGCCTTTGCTTTATTTTCTTTTTATCCCCCGGCATAAGCTCCTTTTTTGTAATGCCGAACAAATAATTGTCAAGATCGAATTCCTTTAAAAGCATCTTGGTATGAAAAATATTTTCCTGATACACATTTACATCTATCATATGATATAAATTTCTCGTTTCACTGGGTATATAGTTTTGTATGGAATTTATTTTGTGGTCTATAAAGACCTTTTTGCCCTCCACATCCCTTGTAAATCCTCTAACCCTGTAATCCAGAGTTATGATATCGGGATTGAAGCTGTGAATAAGATAATTCAGAGCCTTAAGAGGAGAAATATGACCGCAGGTTGAAACATCTATATCTGCTCTGAAGGTGCTTATTCCGTCGTCAGGATGGCTCTCAGGATAAGTGTGGACAGTTATATGGCTCTTATCAAGATGCCCGACCACAGTATTGGGAATAGGCCCTGGAGATTCGGTACCAAAGAACTCCTCGCCGGACTCACCGGGAATCTTGCCCTCAGATATAAGCATTGTTACGCTCGCTCCCTGCGGGTCGTAGTCCTGACTGGCTATATTTAAGATGTTGGCCCCTATTATTTCCGCAACATTAGTTAATATATTTGTAAGTCTTTGAGCATTGTACTGCTCATCAATATACTCAATATAGCCCTTGCGGTGATCCAACGTCTGAGCATAGCAAATATCGTACATATTAAAGCTCAGTGTCTTTGTCAAATTGTTGAAGCCAAAAAGCTTAAGCTTTTTTATAGATTTAATCTCCATTAAAATTTCTCCTTAAATCTGTAAGCAATGCTTTAACAGGTATGGTTTTTATAATTTACACAACTTTTTTATTTTACAATCAATCGTGCACTTTGTAAATTAAAGTTTTTGTTAATATCAAAAAAATATAAAATAAAAGAGCCCTTTTACAGGCTCATTTCGACTTTCGAGGGTTATTTTTCTCAAATGCCTTCGATATTCTTTTCGTTTCCTCCAGCTCCTGAGTCTTCTCCTTCATAGGATCAGAGTTAATGCCCTTTGTCCTATTTTTGCCCATCTCTCTTCGCCCTTCCCTCTCCCTGCTGCTTTTTTATCTCGCTTTCCGATTTCTCGTAAAATTTTTCTATATATTCCTTGTTTCCAGGCAGGTTGTTATCAACCTTCTTTTTTTCTTCCATATAAATCCCACCTTAAAAGTATTAGCTAATATGATTTAAAGCTTAATATATATCATGTCCAAAAATTCTTATGCTTATTAAAAAACAGCACGGAAAAATCCGTGCTGCTTTTTATTAAAATGCTTTATATAAGCTCCTTTTTCTTAAGCAGCCTTAGTATAACAGCCGCCGTCTGTCCCCTGCTTATATTCTCTGCGGGAGACAGATTTCCCTTTGAGCTTCCGTTGAATACACCGTTCCGCACACAAATCGCAGCCGCCTTTACCGCTATTTTGTTTACCTCGGCTCCGTCGGCATACTTCTCAACTGCTGACCTTGCGCTTTGCTCGCTTATTTCGGTGTCCATGCCCATAACCTTCATAGCCCTTACTATAAGATTCATGGCCTCTTCTCTGGTTATAAGCCTTTCCGGCCTGAAGGTTCCGTCGCCGTATCCTCCCACAATACCATATTCAAAAGCTGCGGCGGCCGATGCCATATATTTGCTTCCAGGCTTGACATCCTTGAATTTATCCGTTGTTTTGTCCGTTCTTAAGAGGCCTAAAGCTCTTATTATTGTTTCCACAAACTCTCCCCGGGTTATCTTTATATCGGGTCCGAAGCTGCTGTCGTTAAGCCCGTCGATGATAAGCCTTGACGCGGCATCATTTACCTCGTCCTTAAATATATGGCTCTCGACATCGGCAAAGGTAACAGGATTCCATATCACCAGATAGGTGCTGTTTGTAAGGCTGTTCATTTTGGCATAATCTTTTCCGCCCTGCTTTATAACCACTGTGGGTACATGCGAGAAGCTTCCGTCACGGTTCAATATAACACCTGTTGTTATTTTGGAAGGATCTATCCCCTCCGGTATAGCCACCATCCTGTCAACATAACCGTTAAACCTGTTGACAACAGTGCTTCTGTCTCCCACCGTGCATGTAATGCTGAATTCCACGGGAGCAACCACTATGCTGCAACCGCCGTCTGCCGCAGTGTTCTCCGCTATTTTGGCAACATCGGAAATGCTTTTTATAACAGAAATGTTCACCTTTACATCTTGAAGCCCTGTGTCTTTTCCTGCCCAAGCCCCAATAGCCTCCATATCTATTTTGGATGCCGGAAGGGTATATATTACGCTGCCCGTGTCTATCTGTATGGTGCTGTCCTTTAACTGCATAACCTTAATAGTTTGTGCATTGAGGCTGCCGGTTACTTCATCGGGAGAACCTGAGCTTGCCGGAATAAGCAGCGTGGATTTATCTTTTCCCTTGCCGATATTCTCCTGTATCTTTTTATCATCCAGAGCCACTGTAGTTGTCCTGCGCCCTCCTGACAGCTTGGAGGAGACAATGGCGGCGGTTTGTGCCTTGCCGTCTATAAATACCTGCCCCTGTATGGAGGAAGGCTGAGTTCCCGACCCCGAGCCACCTCTATTGCTGTCGCCGCCTGTCGGTGAGGGTGCGGTGGATTTAGGCACAGTCTTCTCGGCCTCAGCTCCGGCATTTCCTGCCGCGTCGGTCAGTATTACTCTTACCGTAAGTGTCCCGTCAGGCAGGCCGCTTACATCTATTCCCGTCACCTTATGGGATGCCGAAGCCACCGTTCCGCTCCCCGTAACAGGCGTACCGCCTACGCTGCTGCTTATGCTGTAGCTGTATGTGCTGCCTGTCTCCGCTCCTGTGAATGTGAAGGACAGCGAAGCCACATTTGAAGCGTCTATGCCGGATTGTTCTATTGCTATGGTATAGCCTGAAGGCACAACAGTATCCTTTGCTACCGTGCCTGTGGCGGGTAATCCTTCATTTCCTCCCGCGTCGGTCAGAGTAACACTTACCGTAAGTGTCCCGTCAGTCAGCCCGCTTACGTTTATTCCCGTCACCTGCTGGGTTGCCGATGACACTGTTCCACTCCCCGTAACAGCCGTCCCACCTCCGCTGCTGCTTATACTGTAGCTGTATGTAGTGCCTATCTCTGCTTCCGCAAACGTGAACGACATAGAAGCTTTATTTGAATTATTTATATATGCCTGATCTATTGCTATTGTATAGCCCATGGGTGCAACAGCATCCTTTTCTACCGTATGGACAGCAGCTGATCCCGCATTTCCTGCTGCATCAGTAAGTATTACGCTTACCGTAAGTATTCCGTCAGGCAGACTGCTCACATCTATTGCCGTTATCTGCTGAGTTGCCAAAGCCACCGTTCCGCTCCCCGTAACTGGCGTGCCACCCGAACTGCTGCTTATGCTGTAGTTATATGTGCTGCCAACCTCTGCTCCCGCAAAGGTGAACGACAACGCATCCACATTTAAAGGGTCTATGCGTGATTGATCTATTACTATGGTATAGCCTGAAGGTACAACAGTATCTTTTTCTACCGTGTCTGTGGCGGGCGATCCTTCATTTCCTCCCGCGTCGGTAAGGGTAACACTTACCGTAAGCGTCCCGTCAATCAGCCCGCTTACGTCTATTCCCGTCACCTGCTGGGTTGCCGATGACACTGTTCCACTCCCCGTAACAGCCGTCCCACCTCCGCTGCTGCTTATA
>NZ_QPJT01000018.1 GCF_003337415.1 Anaerobacterium chartisolvens
ACCCGTGCTTTGGCAGTCCTGCATCAGCAGGCTTACAAGTTCCATTTCCTTTTCTGTGAGAATGTTTTTTGACTGTCTCATTTTCATAACCTCCGTTTGTTTTATATGGAGATTATTGTCATTTACACGGATTGATATTCAGCCTCTGAGGCTGTCTTATACCAAGCTCATAGCCCTCCATATTAATTTCAAAGTCGTGTGATTGCCCTGTAATATAAGCTGCCATATATTTTATGCTGTTCTTAATTACTGAGTAATCTGCTCCTTCAAGTACGCTGCTGAATTCCAGTGTATCCCCGTCCTCAATTACAGTGGTTGTGAGTGCTGCAATAAAGCTCTTATCTGCGGACCACCTGTAAATTATGTTTCTGTCCGAATCCATAAGAGTAAAATCATATTTTTGCCCCGAGCTGTGATTTATAGTAACAGGCTTGCCTGAATGATTGGCAATTGACAGCTTCATTGTAAGCCCCGAATCGGATACTTCAACTGAGGGAACTACATCTACGTCCTCTTTAAAGCTTGCGGCGGTATTTGCCAGTCTCTGCACTACAATTGCACCCTCAGCACGTGTGGCGGGAGAGTCCGGGTAGAACATATTCCTGCCCCGTCCGTAGATCAGCTTTAGAAGCATTGCCTCTGTTATATCATTTTTATATTCCGGGGATATTTTGCTGTCGTCGTCAAAGGGCTCCGGCATCATCAGGATTATAGCATAATTCCCTCCGGTCATATCCTTAAGCGCGTTAATAATATAATGCACCATTTCGTCTCTCGGAAGCACCTCATTGGGGCCGAAGCTGTTCTTGCGGTCTATAATGCCTGCCGCGGCAAGATCATACAGTTGGGATGAGCCAATGTCTTCATTGCTTACATCATCGAAAAACTCCTTTATATCCGGCTCCTTCAAATATTTAATTTTAATATCCAGAGCAGTATGGAGAATTATAGCAAATTCAAGCCTTGTTATTGCCTTACCTGGTAGAAAGCTTCCTTCTCCGTCTGCAAAAATATCGGGGTCTGCATAAGTTTCAATTGCCGATTGAGCCCAGTGCCCTGATATATCGGTGAATGCGGAAGCATTTTTGCCAATAATCAAATCACTGGCTGCGAATACAGATAAATTGCTTAAAATAACAGTTAGTGCGATAATGAATATTGTGATCCTTTTTTTCATAATCATACCTCCAAAAACCCTAATAAAAATAATTCCCGTAAGCCGGCTTTACTGGCGGGTGTATATTTCAAACATGCCTGATACATTTTATTAGACTTATAAATTATAAATAAGTTCCGACTCTAGTCGATTAGGTGATGCTTATACCATTTTTTGCCTCGAATGCGCAAAAAGAAAACAATCCCTCTTATTCCCCACTCGCAATTCATAGCAAGCCAGAAGCCGAGAATTCCAAAATTTAATACAATGCCCAGCAGGTAGCCTAAGACAATGCGAAACAGCCACATGGACAGCAATGACACAATGGAAGTGAATTTTGAATCTCCCGCGGCTCTGAGTGCAGAGGGATAAGTAAAACTGATGGCCCATAACGGAATCTGAGCGATTAATGTAATCAGCATGATTTTAAAAATATCCGGCACTATTTCAGAGGGAGGATGAAACAGAGATACGAGAACATTGAAAGTTGACATAATAAGAATGCCTGTAATTAAAAAAGAAAAGGAAGACAGCCACGTAAAGGAGCGTATAAATTTCTTTGAATCCTTAATGTTGCGTTGACCCATGCATTGCCCCACAACTGTAACAAGAGTAAGTGAAAGAGCGGTAGCCGGAATTTGAGATATGCCTGTAATTGAGACACAAATTGCATTGGTTGCTATGGAATAGGTTCCCAGGCTGACGATAAAAATCTGCGTTAAAATTTTCCCTCCGTTGAAAAACATCTGCTCGGCTGCAAACGGAATACCTATAAAAAATATCCTTTTAAGCATTGACGGATCAAAGTGAAGCGTATCCTTTATTTTAAAATACAGTGGGGTATTCATTTTTATTATAAGCACAAGTGCAAAGGCTCCACCCAGATATCTTGATATATTCATGGATATTACCATTCCTGCAATACCCATATGCAAAACATTTATCAGTATAATATTTAAAACGACATATGAAACATTCATAATTAATGAAAGAGCTAATGAAAGCTTAGTTTCGCCTACACCCCTTAAAGCCCCGCACACAGCTTCTCTGAGGGCAAAACCACAGTAAGAGGTGCAGCTTCCTATTAAATAAATCCGGGCATTACTAAGAACGTCAGCCTCTGCTCCCTGAAACAGAATATAAAGAAGGGGCCGGTGAAAAGCTATAACAATTAAGGATATGCCAAGAGCGAGAAGAAAAACCGAGGATACGGAGCTGGCAGCAGCCTTTGACACCATGGTACCGTTGCCGGTTCCTTTATACTGAGCTACAACTATTGTACCACCAACCGATACGGCTATGAATACATTCATAAGGAAAATATTCAATGAGTCGACTATATTGACGGCGCTGATTGCCGCTACGCCCGAGGAGCTTATCATTGCAACATTCACCATATTAAGACAGATTACAAAGGCTTGATCTAAAAGTATAGGCAAAAAAATTACAATGATTTGGCGATAATCAATGGATTCTCCGGAAAAGTTTTTGTCTAAAAATACGTGTGCATCGCGTATTAGTTTTGATGATAAATTTGTTTTCCCCACATGATCGCATCCTTTTCTATACAAGGACTATTTTAGCATAAATAAAAAAACAATAACAGCCCTATCTGACTTGAAATAAGAGGTTTCAAGTGCCTGCTCTCATAGTTCGGGGTATTATCTTTTGTTTTCTAAGTATTTTACACGCCAAATGCTTAGACAACGGGGGAAAATAGCCACAGCATACCCTGACGTCAGGGTATGCTGCAAAATAAAAAAGGACAAATCCATGTACTTAAATAATAATTAGAAAATCCATGCGACAATGCGTCAGCACCTTTTCGACTGCCACAAATAATATCCCGACCATATAAACCAGCTTAGAAACCACAATATATAAGAATGATACCATGCATACCCGTTATGATAGGTAAGCACCCCGGTATATTTTTCTATTATAAACTCAATAAGTGTCAAACCTGTTGTCCATACGAAGGCCCACATGAATTTACCTTTTAAGGTTTTGGGCATGTGCTTCAGCCATATTATAACCGCAACGGGAACCACAATCATATTTGCTGTAACCGAAATGTCCCGGACACCTGGAAACAGCTTATATTGATAGCTCCATAGATTAAAATGCTCTGCGATATAGCACCACACATTAGCATAAAGGCTTGCAAACATAGCGGCGGGGATGTATTTTGTTATACCCTTCCGGTCAAAAAATAATGCAATTAAGGACGCTGCTATTATTACATACTGTATCAATATCTCCATATTTATAAAGCTTACCTTTCATTGAATATTGCATTTTTAGCAGTGTACCCCAATATTTTTAGCAGTACTAAAATTAATATTCAATAAAATTATGAAGGCGCCTACTTTATTTCCAGCAGGGCCATTGTAATGTCGTCAGGTATTTGGAGGGTATTCCCGATATCTGCAAACTCACACGCGCTTTCCACTATCCTGTTAAGAGAATCGCTAATTCCCGTATTGTCTCCTAACAGAATGTCAAGAAGTCTTTTCTCTCCATATTGTTCGTTGCTTGAATTTCTCAGCTCGACAATACCATCGGTATAAAAAAATATTCTGTCTCCCGGTATGAGATTTATGGTATTATCGCAATACCCCGGATTTTTAAGCCAATTGCTTATAGGGATGCCTGAAGATCTTAAGATTTCAAACCTGCCGGTATTAAACAGCACGGGACAAACATTATGCCCGGCATTTGAAAAAATTAATTTTTGCTGCTTTAAGTCAATGACGGCATAGAATACCGTAATATATAAATCATGGTCAAACCGGCTGTTGTTAAATTCCATATATAACTGCTCAAGCGCCTGGGCCGGAGAGAGCAGCTTTTTATTTATCGCGGATCTTAAGAATACGGTAAGCATAGATGCGGGCACTCCGTGGCCCGATACGTCGGCAATATATATTCCTATTCTGTCCTCGTCTATGCTGAAGATATCCAGAAAGTCCCCGCCCAGATCCTCACACGGCTTATATATAAATGAAAAATCGATTTTGTTTTCAGGCAGACCCTTAGGAAGAAGGCTGCACTGGAGCCTTTTAGCCATGCTAAGATTAGACTGCAGCTTGTGATTTTGCTCTATTATTTCGCGCTGAAGCTGCTTCATTTGGGTTATATCTCTTAGCACCTCTACAACATAAACAATTTGTCCCTTCCGGTTTTTAACGGGAGAGGACATAACAGAAAAGGTTTTGCCATTGATGATTTCTTCTTTCTCATGAGGATTCCCTTCAAAGACAGTCTGGCGCGATATGCAGTTATTGCAAGGCTCGGTGCGGCCCAACGCGGCATAGCATTTTTTGCCTTTTATTGAGGGAGGAAAAGCCTTTGCCATGGAGTTATTTATATATACTATATTGTCTTGCCTGTCTATAACTCTTACCCAATCAAACATTCCGTTGATTATATCCTCTATAAATGAGCTGTTTTCATTGTTCTCTTCCATGTCAGCATCCTTTTCCCTATATATCATAGAAAGCTATCTTTCACTTTATATATCAATAATATCAAAATAAAAAATTTATATCAATATTAAGTATAATGCAATCTTATGCGGCAAAGGTAATAAATTTATCTTTTCAAGGGAATAATAAGCTCTAAGAAAAAGGGAACAAGGAGAGCCATTATGTTTCTGAAAACAGTTGAAGCACAGAATTATATAAATGTCGACAGCAACGCGGCATTTAAAAATTTTACAGATGTATTGCATTCCCTTATCCATGAGAATATAAAAAAGGATTATAGCTCCATAGTGTTTGTATGCATAGGTACCGACAGATCCACGGGCGACAGTCTGGGGCCGCTTATAGGATATAAAATAAGCAGCCTGTGCCATGAAAATGTATATATATGCGGTACTCTTGAAAATCCTGTTCATGCAAAAAACATAGATCAGGTTATGAGCGGAATAGAGCAAAAGCATGAAAGGCCTTTTATAGTAGCCATTGACGCGTGTCTGGGAAGAATGGATCATGTGGGATATGTAACCGTAGGACAAGGGCCTATTAAGCCGGGATCGGGTGTTAATAAGGATCTTGCTCCCGTAGGACATATTCATATAACAGGAATTGTGAATTTTGGAGGCTTCATGGACTTTTTAGTGCTGCAGAACACCCGGCTCAGCATAGTAATGAAGATGGCCGATTTAATTTCAACAGGAATAAGATATGTACTCTGGAAAATGAAAAACGACCCGTCTGTTACATCCATATTATGCCGGGCAGATGCGTAAAACGGAAAGACAATAAAAAATTTCTCCTGAATTTATTATTAATCAGACTTTTTACTATTAAACGCTTATAATATTTATAGAAAATAAATTTGGGAGGATTTCTTATGAGAAGAAATAATATAGTTATAGGTGTTATCTTTATAATTCTGGGTGCTCTCTTTCTATTTAACAATACAGGATTTATTAAAATTGAGTTTGGTTTATCTGATTTAGGGTTTTTGATTTCAAGGTTCTGGCCTGCAATGTTTTTAATGCTCCCGGGATTTGCATTTCATTCTATATACTTTTCAGGAAAGAACGCCGATGCAGGGATACTTGTTCCGGGAGGGATATTGTTCTTTACGGGAGTTACCTGCCAGATTTCCGTTCTGTTTAATGTTTGGAGTATAATGTGGCCGGGATTTATACTGGCCGTTGCGATAGGACTTTTTGAGCTCTACCTGTTCGGAACAAGAAATAAGGGGCTTCTTATACCTGTGGGAATTCTTACGCTGCTTTCGGTTATATTTTTTGATCTCCGTCTTTTCGGATGGCTTAAAGGGTTTAATATAAGAGACATAGCTATAGGAGCGGTTCTGGTAATACTGGGGCTGTCCATAATAATGAAGAACGGCAGAAAAAAAGATGAATTTTAATAGGGGAAAAAATCTTGGAATATTATATATAATTGTTATATACTTATAGCAAGTGGGTAATATACTTGTTGAGCAAGCTCAAAAAATAGCGGGAAAAGGGGTTGAATTTTAATGGACAAATATGTTTGTACGGCATGTGGATATGTTTATGATCCCGAGTTGGGAGATCCGGACAGCGGTATTAATCCCGGCACTTCTTTCGAGGATATACCGGAGGATTGGGTATGTCCTGTCTGCGGAGTTGGCAAGGAAATGTTTGAAAAAGCTTAAAGGGGCCGGCTGTGTACTTTAAATCAAGGTATGCAGCCGCCTTTTGCCGCTATGCCTTTAAGGAGCTGTTTAAAATGGGCTCTAAGAGAACTATGTCGACCCACTTTATATTGTGCTGATCTATAAATATTAAGGCATCTTCCTCCCTGCAAAGAAGAACTGTCGCCTTCCTGCTGGAAAACATTACTGCTGTTCCTATGCTTAACATCAGGATACCTCCAAATTTTCAATAAACAAAAGGTTTTATGTAAAAAAGTTCATGATAAAGTCGAATTTTGTATCTATAATATATATCGGAACTTTAAAATAAAATGTGATAGGTGTTTTAAATAAATGCTTGCTACATATAATTTATATTAAGCCTGCAAAATTTATTGTGTTATAATATTGACGTATATTTACAAGTTAATATATACTTTATGATGTATAGGACAAGGATGCCTTTAAGATAAGAATTATTAATGCTAACTTAAAGAGAGTGCTTTTTAATACAATTTGTGCAGACTGAAATGACAATAGATTGCAAATTTTAATAAAGGAGTGTTTAATATGCCAATATACTCAAAGGAAGATATTTTAAGGATAGTAAAGGAGCAGGATGTAAAGTTTATCAGACTTCAGTTTACGGATATATTCGGAATTCTTAAAAATGTTGCTATTACCGTAGAGCAATTGGAAAAAGCTCTTGATAACAAATGCATGTTTGACGGGTCATCCATAGAAGGGTTTGTAAGAATTGAAGAATCCGATATGTATTTAAGGCCTGATACCAATACCTTTGCAATATTTCCCTGGAGGCCTCAGACAGGAAAGGTTGCAAGGCTGATTTGCGATGTATACAACCCTGACGGCACACCCTTTTTAGGAGATCCCAGGCATACTTTAAAAAGGGCATTGCAGAGAGCTACTGAAATGGGTTATGACACGTTTAACGTAGGTCCGGAATGTGAGTTTTTCCTGTTCCTTACAGATAATGAGGGTAACCCTACTACCGTTACTCATGATAACGGAGGCTACTTTGACCTAGGTCCCGTGGATCTCGGAGAAAATGCCAGAAGAGATATGTGCATGGCTCTTGAGGAGATGGGCTTTGAAATAGAGGCATCTCATCATGAGGTAGCTCCGGGACAGCATGAAATTGATTTCAAATATGGGGATGCGCTGAGTACGGCGGATGCCATACTGACCTTTAAGCTGGTTGTAAAAACTATAGCTCAGAGGCATGGGCTGCATGCAACCTTTATGCCAAAGCCTATTTTCGGAATAAACGGTTCGGGGATGCATATAAATACCTCGCTGTTCAAAGACGGTAATAATATGTTTTATGATGAGAAAGACCCGCTTCAACTGAGCCAGGATGCTTATTGGTTTATAGGCGGGATAATGAAGAATATGAGATCCATAGCGGCGATAACCAATCCTATAGTGAACTCATATAAAAGATTGGTGCCCGGCTATGAGGCACCTGTATATATAGCCTGGTCGGCAAGAAACAGGAGCCCTCTTATAAGAGTTCCGGCAGCCAGAGGAGCTTCGACAAGGCTTGAGCTGAGGTGTCCCGATCCTGCATGTAATCCTTACTTGGCGCTTTCTGCTATTTTAATGGCGGGCTTAGATGGAATACAGAACAAAATACAGCCCCCCGCTTCTACCGACAAAAACATATTCAATATGACTCCTGAGCAGAGGGAGGAAGAGGGCATAAATGCGCTTCCTAAAAATCTTGATGAAGCGATAGAAGAGCTTGAGAAGAGCAGCTTTGTAAAGGATGTGCTGGGAGCTCATATTTTTGAGAAGTATATTGAGGCTAAGAGAGAAGAATGGGATGAGTATAAAGCCAAAGTTAGCAAGTGGGAAATTGAACAGTATCTTACCAAATACTGATATAGGGGTATTGTGTTTAAAAAACTTTTAAGCCATCAAAAATTGACTTTTGGAAAGAGTGCAGCAATGAGGCGGCCGGACCCTGTGGTTCGGCTGTCTTTTTGGGTATATGTAGCTTTAAGTGCCCTGATTACTGTATGCAAATTCTGTTGCAGGGCATCGGTTAGCCTGCATTGAGGGGAAAGAAATATGACAGGTATTATAAATATAATGGCATTGGGGTGTTGACATGGAACCGTCGAGAATTTTGTTAGCCATGAACAACGACACATCAATTAATAAGTTAAAGAACACTTTGGTTGAGAACGGGTATTCCGTTATTGAGCAAGCAAAGGACGGGCATGACTGTTTGAGAAAAGTAAGGGCCTTAAAGCCGGACATGGTCATACTGGACTATAATCTTGCCTCCATGAACGGCTATGATGTGTCAAAGGTTATAATAGACGATAAAATATGTGACGTCATTCTTTTAATTACAGCCGCACAGGAGAGTCTGGTAAGTGAGGCCAGACCTGAAACCAGCTTTATATATATGACAAAGCCGATAAACAAGCCGAGTTTAATTAATACTATAGAATTAATGCTTAAAAACAAGAGGAAAATAAGAGAACTGGAGAGGGAAATAGAGGAGCTGAAGGCAAGCCTTGACACAAGGAAAGAGGTGGAAAAGGCAAAGGGGCTTTTAATGAGAAATATGGGTTTGTCCGAGGAGGAGGCCTTCAAGAGAATTCAGAGACAGAGCATGGATAAGGGAATTGCCATGAAGGAGATAGCAAAGGCTATTATACTTGCCTATGACCTATAGCTATAGTATTGCAGGACTATGTACGGAGGGTAAAATAGATGCTATAGTATTAGAGAAGAGAGATAAGCAGCATATTGTGAAGTGACATTATAATATTATTATTGTAGTGTTACTTTTTGTTTTGTCGGGGGTAAAATAATACATGACAAAGCTCAAGCCTTTAATAGGAATAACCGCAGGGTATGACTGCGGCAAAAATATGCTTTACTTGAAAGAGGGATATTTTGAGGCAATAAATAATGCAGGGGGGGTGCCCCTAGTAATTCCTCCCGTTCAGGAGAACGACATTTTGGATAGGCTTGTGGAGAACTGCGACGGAATTCTTTTTTCAGGAGGAACGGATATAGACGCACTTTACTACAAGGAAGACAATTATCCGTTTAATGGAGAAATTTCTCCCTACAGGGACTTTTCTGAGGTTTATATGGCAAGGATGGCTGTACTGCTGGGTAAGCCGGTGCTTGGAATATGCAGGGGAATTCAGCTTATAAATGCGGCTATGGGAGGCACTCTGTATCAGGACATATACTGTCAGATAAAAGATAAGCCTTTGCTCAAGCATTCCCAGGAGGCTCCTAAGTGGTATGCAACCCATGAAGTTTTTATTGAGAAGGGCTCAATTGTATGCAAGTGCATGGAAGGGACAACAGCCAGAGTTAACAGCTTTCATCATCAGGCGGTTAAGGATGTGGCTCCGGGACTTGAGGCAACCTCCGCTGCGTCAGACGGCATAATAGAATCTATTGAGGGTTCTGGTAAAGGCTTTATAGTTGGAGTACAATGGCACCCTGAATTAATGTGGCAGAAGGAAGGGATGTTTCTAAACCTTTTCAGGGAGCTTGTCAGGGCGTGTGGAAGGGTGCAGGTAAAATAAAAAGCCGACATGCTTAAAAAATTTATATTGGCGGAGGGCGAAAATGATATTAAAGGATATATTAGATAAGCTCAATAACACTATGTCAAGCCTGCCTGTCCCTATACAGGCTGTTATGAAAATAGCGGGAATAGTTGTAGTTTCTTTTATAATTATTAAATTGGGGAGTATTATTATCACAAAGCTATTACACAAGCAGAGCCTTTTTAAATACGGAATACACAGCAAAAAAATAAACACCATTTTATCTTTGTCTATCAGTGTATTTAAGTATACTATATATTTAATAGCAGGCATCATTATTTTATCAGATGTTCTGGGACTTAAGTCTATTCTGGCAGCGGCAGGCGTGGGCGGTATAGCGGTGGGACTGGGGGCTCAGAGCCTTATAAAGGATGTTATTTCGGGGTTTTTTATTGTTCTGGAGGATCAGTATTCTGTGGATGACCTTGTAACCATTGGGGAAATGACGGGTACTGTGGAGGATTTGGGGCTTAGAGTAACACGGCTGAGAAATTTCAATGGAGATTTGTATATAATTCCCAACGGGGAAATAAGCAGGGTTACAAATCACACACGGGGGAATAAAGCGGTTATTGTCGATATTCCCGTTTCATATAATGCCGATATGGAAAAAACCGTAGAGGCGGCCAATAAAGTGTGCAAGGCTGTGAATGAAGAGTTTTATGAGGTAATTACAGATTTAGCCAAGGTTATAGGAATAACAACTCTCGACAGAGGAGGAATGACGTTAAGGGTAATGGCTAAAACATTGGCTAATGAACAATGGGGGGTTGAGAGAAGGATCCGGGTACTGGTAAAGGAGGAGTTTGACAGGGCGGATATTAAATTTTTTTGACAGGAACAGAATAGTATTAAGTAAAAATAAAATGAAAAAATTTACGGGTGGGGGTAGTTCTAATGGCTGAAAGGTTTTTCATAGGAGATGTGGTAGAATTAAAAAAAGAGCATCCATGTGGAAGCAAGCAATGGGAAATAATGAGGACGGGTGCAGATTTCAGGATAAAATGCATGGGCTGCCAGCATCAATTGATGCTCCCCAGACCAAAGCTTGAAAAGAGTGTTAAAAAGATAATAAAGTCAAACGATCCCTTGAGATAAGCAATTGGCGGGTCTGAAACAAAATAGAAGGGCTGTTAAATTTGTATTATTTGCATGTAAAATATTACATATGAGATATTTAATGTTTTCCTATTGCTGAAAATTTATCTAAAATGTATAATTTATTTAAAAGCATATGACAAAATTCGAGCAAATTAGACAAAAATCTTAATCCAGCCTTTTTATTCTAAAATAAAGCTTATGGAGGAATATTGTTATGAAATTAAAACTACGTGCAAAGCTGCTTCTGCTTTTTCTTTCGGTGATGCTTGCATTCGGAGGCATACTTTTTTTTGAGGTAAATATGCAGGTTTCTAAGATGGCGAATATCGATATTATGGAAAGGCTTGATGGGAACTTATTGCTGGGGATGTCCCTTATAGATCAGACGTATAAGGGGGATTGGGAAATTAAGGACGGCAAGCTTTATAAGGGTGAAAATCTTGTAAGCGGGGATACCTTTATTGTGGATGAAATGAAGGATAAGGCTTATGCCGCTTCTTCAATATTCATGGGAGATATAAGGGTTTCGACTAATGTGATTGCAGAGGACGGAAGCCGGGCATTAGGCTCAAAGCTGTCACCGGAGGTAGTCCAGACTGTTTTGCGAGAGGGGCAGGATTTTGTGGGAGAGGCCGACGTTATAGGAGAGCTTCACCAGTGCAAATATGTCCCTTTAAAGAATAGTAGCGGTGAAGTAATAGGGGTTTGGAGCGTAGCCGTAAAAAAGAGCGATATAAATGAAAGAATAAGCGATATAAATTTTACTATCGGGATGTTTACTTTGATAGCAGAGATAATAGGAGCAATAATTCTTATAATTTTTTCAAACAGGATAGTTAAAAATGTAAATTACATACTTTTCGCTCTTAAAGATATCGCCAAGGGGAATCTCAAGCGGAGAGTCAGCTTAAAGGTTCGGGATGAGATAGGAGTTATAGGGGACAACCTTAATTTGATGGCGGACGACATCAGTGGGCTGATAAGCAAAATTAAGGAAATGAGTCTGGCGGTTGCGTCATCCTCCCAGCAAATGCTGGCCTCATCGGAGGAAGTCAGCAAGGTGTCGGAGCAGGTGGCTACGGCTGTGGGGGAAATTGCAAAGGGTGCTACTGAGCAGGCATTGTCAATTGAAAGGGGGAGCTCCGGTATACAGGAAATTGTTTACGGATTGGATAAAATTGTACAGGACATGGAGGACGCGGAGCAGGTGACCGATAAAGCGCTGTATGCCGTTAACGAGGGTGAAAAATCAGTAAGCCTGCAGGAAACAAAAATGCATGAGAATGCGGAGGTATCCGCAAATGTTGCCTCCGCTATGGATGAGCTTTCCCGCAGATCACATGAAATAGGCGAAATATTAGAGGTAATAAGGGGTATTGCAGGGCAGACTAATTTGCTGGCTTTGAATGCTGCGATAGAGGCTGCAAGAGCGGGTGAGGCAGGAAAGGGCTTTGCCGTGGTTGCCGATGAGATAAGACAGCTTGCCGAGCAATCCGCCTTATCCGTAAAAAAGATAGATGATATTATAAAGCAGGTGCAGTCAGGTGTAGAGATGGCAGTTTCCCAAATACGGAAGTCGGAGGAAATGTCTGAAGAACAGGGCAGAGCCTTGCTGGATACGGTGAAATCCTTTAAGGATATATTAAAGGCAGTTAATTTAATAGCAGAGAAGGTTAAATTTGTTGCCGGTGCCTCGGAAAGCTTAAGCCAAAATGCAAAAGAGGCCGGGGATAACATTACCGGTATTGCAAGCGTGGCGGAGGAGACTGCGGCGGGCACGGAGGAAGTGGCGGCATCCACTGAGGAGCAAGCCTCCATATCCAACCAGATAGCACTTTCGGCAGAAGACCTGGCAAGATTGGCATCCTCTTTGCAGAGCAGTGCCGAGAAATTTTTGGTATAGTCGGAATTGCCAATAAAATATAGTGCCACTCTCGGGGTTTTAAATCAATTATATTTGACAGGGATAAAATAAGCCTGCCGTATAAAGATTAATTACCGAAAGTGGCATTTTATATCCCTGTTAAGTGTTTAATTAAGCATGGACAGTCCCTTTTTTGTTTTTGCGGCTGTATTGTTTTTATTATTAATTGAAATAATATACAACATATATTGCAGGCTAAACTAAATTGAAAAGGATGATAAAATGTTCGAAGAAAAAGGGAAGCACAGCTTTTTTAAAACATTTCTTACGGCTCTTGCCACTTCTCTGGGAGTAGGAGCTCTTCTGCTTTTTATGGTTTCGGGCTATATTTCGGGCGAACAGCCTAATACACAGGTGCCGTCTGCAGAGAGACGTACGGATGAGCCTCAGCCTCAGCAGATAGCGGCGGAAACAAATATATCTCCCATACACTCGGCAGCAGATGTGGCAAGAACCGCCACCCCGGGTGTAGTAGGAATTTCGGTGCTCAAGGTGGATAGCCGGTCTCTTTTTGACAGTGAGACATCTGAAAGCTGGGGTGTAGGCTCAGGAGTGATTGTAAGCCCGGACGGCTATATTCTTACAAATCATCATGTTGCGGGAGGCAAAAACAAGAGAATAGTGGTTTCTCTTTTTGACGGAAGCAATTTAGAGGGAATGACTGTATGGTCCGATTCTGTTCTGGATCTCGCTGTCGTAAAGGTGAATGCAAGCAACCTTGATACTATTCCGACGGGGGATGCCAATTCTCTTCAAGTGGGGGAACCGGCCATAGCAATAGGAAACCCCTTGGGACTTCAGTTTCAAAGAACAGTTACATCGGGAATAATAAGTGCCTTAAACAGAACAATAAGGATTGATACCGAGCAGGGCAGCAATTATATGGAGGATCTTATACAGACAGATGCCAGCATTAATCCCGGAAACAGCGGTGGGCCTCTTTTAAACGCAAGGGGAAATGTTATAGGCATTAACACCGTTAAAGTGACAAGTGCCGAAGGAATAGGCTTTGCAGTGCCAATAAATGTGGCGGTGCCAATAATAAAGCGGCTTACCGAGGAAGGGAAATTCGATGAACCTTATCTGGGCATATTTGCATACGATAAGGAGGTAATACCGTACTTAAATAATGCAATCAGCTTAGACAACGGCATTTATGTAGCTAATGTGGATAAGTCGGGGCCGGCATACGCAGGCGGAATAAGAGTAGGGTGCATAATATCCGAGGTAGACGGAAATGAAATAAATACCATGATACAGCTGAGGACATATTTGTATTCCAAAAGGCCGGGGGATTCTATAAATGTAACCCATATGATGGAGGGAACTCAAGAATTTGTAACCACCCCTATAAAGCTGGCCCAAAAGGACGGAGAGCAGAGAGTGACCAGATAGGCTCCCGGACTTCATTACCCGCAATGAGATTCACCCGCTGATTTTAAGCGGGAGTTATTGCGGGTAATGTTATATATTTCGGAAATTATGGAAAAGCTTTTATATAGGATGCAATAAAGATTTTACAAACATAGAGGATATAATTGCTCACAGAAATTTTTAATAGCAACGAAAAGACGCCTTGCGGGGAAATGTCTCACGGGTATGTCATCAGGCGCTTTTCTTAGATGTATTCCTTACGGGTCAAAAAAATTTCTTTCATCAAATTATATCCTCCATGTAAAATCTTTATTGCTAAATATATAAAAGTAATAATTGTGCTTATGGAGGGGTGTATGGAAGAGATACAAAAAAATGAAAAACAAAGTGCCTTTGAAAAAGCTATAAGAGAGTACTTAAAGCAGGGGCAGCAAAAGCTGGAGAGTGATCTTGCGGGAACAAGGGAGGCCATTAAGCTGATAGCGGACGAAAAGACTAAAAATTTTATGAGAACTATGGATCACGGTTTGGACAGAGCAGAAAGGGAGTATCTCATGGCTCTGATAGTTGCCAGTATGCACCAGTCCTTCTGCTACGGGTACGGAATAGGCAAAATAGAGGGTAAGACCAATAACAAGGTTTTTTTGTAATTACATATCGGAATCATCAGAAAGCGTAAAAAACGTATGCTTAAGAATAAAAAACGTGTTGACATGAGTTCGCGGCACTGGTAAAATATTATACAATTATACTTTGGCTAATGTATCATGGATAATGGGCTGTAGGTTTGATAACTATAGTTAAAGGCTATGAAGGAACAAAGATGCACATAATTGTATAAGAGAGCCGGTGGGTGGTGCAAACCGGTACAATAAGTGTATGAATAACTCGATCCTGAGCTTCATTGTCGAAGCGCTAAAAAGGGCTTAGTGCCTTTATTCTAAGTAGACAATGACGTTGAACTACGTTACAGTTTCAAGTAATTAATAAAGATGCTTGTCCTAGGGCATATAGGCTCTTTATTATACTTATTGAGGGTATATCGGTGACGGTATGCTTAAATAGGGTGGTACCACGTGGAATGTGAAGCTCCTCGTCCCTGCGTCAGTTTGCTGCAGGAATGAGGTTTTTTTATTATAAAGGATGGTAGGTATGATATTAACTGGTTCAAAAGTTATGGTAAAGTCACTCGAAATGGAAGGTGTTGAGGTGGTATTCGGATATCCCGGCGCTGCCATATGCCCCTTTTATGATGCTCTTCTTGATTCAGGCATAAGGCATATTCTTACGAGGCATGAGCAGGGAGCGGCCCATGCCGCAAGCGGGTACGCCAGAGTCACGGGAAAGATGGGTGTTTGTATAGCCACATCTGGGCCGGGAGCTACAAACCTTATAACGGGAATAGCAACTGCATATATGGATTCCATACCTATGGTTGCGATAACGGGGCAGGTGTCTTCGGAGCTGATAGGAAGAGATGTGTTTCAGGAGGTAGATATTACGGGAGCGGCTGCCCCTTTTTGCAAGCACAGCTATCTTGTTAAGGACACAGGAGAATTGCCGAGGGTTATAAAGGAGGCTTTCCATATAGCTTCAACTGGAAGGCCGGGGCCTGTGCTGATTGACGTTCCTATTGATGTGCAGTTAAGAGAAATTGATTTTAAGTATCCCGAAACAGTGGACATAAAGGGATATAAGCCAACGTATAAAGGGCATATGATGCAGATTAAAAAAATAGCAGATGCCGTAAAAAAAGCAAAAGCTCCTGTAATATGTGCAGGCGGAGGGGTTATATACGCGGATGCCTCCGAGGAGCTTAAGAAGCTTGTTGAAAGCTGCCGGATACCTGTTACCACCACCTTGATGGGAATAGGAGTAATTCCCTCAGGGCATGAGCTGAATATGGGTATGCTTGGATCTCATGGGGTTTTTGCCGCAAACTATGCCATACATAACGCCGACCTTGTTATAATTATGGGTGCAAGGGTAGGGGACAGGGCTATGGCGACAGCGGATAAGGTGGCGGAAAAGGCTCAAATTGTGCATATTGATATAGATCCTGCGGAGATAGGCAAAAATATAGATGTTACAATTCCTGTTGTGGGTGATGTAAAACTTATACTGGAGGAGCTGCTGCAAATTGCAGAGCCCGGAGACACAAGCAAATGGGTGCAGGACATAAAAGAGATAAAAAATGCACATCCTTTGAGGAACAGGAGCTGCGGCGATTACAGCCATGTAAAACCTCAGTATGTGCTGTCGCTTCTGTCGGAGCTGGTCGGGGAGGATGATGTTGTTACCACAGAGGTTGGTCAGAATCAGATTTGGACCGCAAATTATTTTCAGGTGAAGAAGCCCAGGGGTCTTATAACCTCAGGGGGTCTTGGCACTATGGGCTATGGACTTCCGGCGGGAGTAGGAGCAAAAATAGGAAGGCCTGATGCTAAGGTTATAGTAATAGGAGGAGACGGAAGCTTCCAAATGTCTATTCAGGAGCTTGGAACAATAAAGCAAAACAAGCTTGGGGTCAAAATAATCATATTTAACAACTCAAGGCTTGGGATGGTTAGAGAGCTTCAGAAGCTTAAGTATTGCGGGCGGTATTCACAGGTGCTTCTTGAAGAAAACCCGGATTTTGTTAAGCTGGTTGAGGCATATGGGTTTAAGGGTGAGCGCATTACATCGAATTATGAGGTGGAAGAGGCTTTAAAAAGGCTCCTTAAGGACGACGGAGCGTATTTGCTTGAATGTATCGTTGATCCGGAGGAGTCTACTTTATAACGTAACTTAAAGGTTATCAAAAATATTTAATGCTAATTATAATTACGGAATTGGAGGGGGACTAATGCCCAAGCATACTTTATCGGTTTTGGTTGAAAATCATGCGGGAGTGCTATCTCGAGTGGCAGGCTTGTTCAGCAGAAGGGGATTTAACATTGACAGCCTTGCGGTGGGTGTAACTGAAAATCCCGATATATCCAGAATAACCATTGTTGTTGACGGGGACGAATATGTGGTTGAGCAGGTCAGCAAGCAGCTTAATAAGCTTATAGACGTAATCAAGATAAAGCAGCTTGACAAGCTTGACTCTGTCAGCAGAGAGCTGGCACTGATTAAGGTAAGCGCCAATGCGGCTACAAGAGCGGAAATTATACAGATAGTAGGGATATTCAGAGCAAATATAGTTGATGTGTCAAAAAATACCTTGACTATTGAAATTTCAGGAGGGAGCGACAAGGTAGCCGCCTTGGAGGATATGCTCAAGCAGTTCGGCATTAAGGAGATTGTCAGGACGGGTACAATTGCCATCGAAAGAGGCAATAAGTATATAAATGTAAATGAAAAATGATGAGGAGTGATATGCAGTGGCAAAAATGTATTATGACAGTGATTGTAGCTTGGGACTGTTAAGGGGAAAAACCGTGGCGGTTATAGGATATGGAAGTCAGGGACATGCTCATGCACAGAACCTGAACGATAGCGGTATAAATGTGGTTGTCGGCCTGAAGGAAACCTCTAAGAGAAGACAGCAGGCTGAGGCAGACGGGCTCAAGGTTCTCAGCACGGCTGAGGCGGCTGAAGCGGCGGACATAATTATGATTCTTGTTCCGGATGAGGTGCAGGCGGATATATACAAGCAAAGCATAGAGCCCAGCTTAAAAGAGGGCAATGTACTTATGTTTGCACATGGCTTTAACATAAACTTCAATCAGATAGTACCTCCAAGCTTTGTTGACGTTATAATGGTGGCACCAAAAGGGCCTGGCCATACGGTAAGAACGCAGTACAACGAAGGAAAGGGAGTTCCTGCACTGATTGCGGTACATCAGGATGCTTCAGGCAAGGCAAAGGACTATGCTCTTGCATATGCCGCCGGAGTTGGAGCCGGAAGGGCGGGAATACTTGAGACCACCTTCAGGGAGGAAACTGAAACAGATTTGTTTGGTGAGCAGGCTGTGCTTTGCGGAGGAGTTACCGAGCTGATGAAGGCAGGCTTTGAGACACTTGTAAACGCAGGATATCAGCCTGAAATAGCATACTTTGAGTGTGTGCATGAGATGAAGCTTATAGTTGACCTCATAAATCAGGGCGGATATGCATATATGAGGTATTCAATCAGTGATACAGCCGAATACGGCGACTATGTAACCGGCAAAAGGATCATAACTGATGAGACAAGAAAAGAGATGAAGAAGGTGCTTGAGGAAATCCAGAGAGGTAAATTTGCAACCAACTGGATTACTGAGAACAGATCTGGAGGAAGGGCGAACTTCCTTGCAATGAGAAGGGTTGAAGCCGAGCATCAGGTTGAAAAGGTCGGGGCTGAGCTCAGAAAAATGATGAGCTGGCTGAAAAAATAACATAGAGAAATTTGGCGCGGGGTTAGGCTTGACTTTTCCTGCCTAATCCTTGTTCCAATAATAATTTTGAGATATTTATAAATATGAGATTGAACGTATAAAGGGATGCAGATATAGATGACGGACCCTTGTGCCTGGGAGGACTTAAGAATGTCGAGAAGATTAAAAATTTTTGATACTACTTTAAGAGACGGGGAGCAGACCCCCGGTGTGAATCTGAATATTCAGGAAAAGCTTGAGATTGCGGGACAGTTGGTCAGGATGGGTGTTGACGTTATTGAGGCGGGCTTTGCCATTGCTTCACCCGGTGACTTTGAAGCTGTTAAGGCTGTTTCGGAAAATATCAAGGGTGCTGCAATAGCCAGCCTTTGCAGAGCGGTCGAAAAGGATATAGACAGGGCATGGGAGGCTGTGTGCAAGGCTGAAAGACCCAGAATTCACACCTTTATTGCTACCTCGGATATACATTTAAAATATAAGCTTAAAATGTCGGAGCAGGAGGTGCTGGAAAGGGCGGCGGCAATGGTGGCATACTCCAAAAAATACTGTGAGGATGTCGAATTTTCGGCGGAGGACGCCAGCAG
Organism: Anaerobacterium chartisolvens; assembly: GCF_003337415.1. Classification (GTDB taxonomy): domain Bacteria; phylum Bacillota; class Clostridia; order Acetivibrionales; family DSM-27016; genus Anaerobacterium; species Anaerobacterium chartisolvens. Next base: position 19,248 of record NZ_QPJT01000018.1, read on the forward strand.
GACCAGACCTGATTTTTTATATAAAATTATTGAAGAGGTAATAAAAGCCGGCGCTACTGTTGTTAACATACCCGATACTGTCGGATATTCTACTCCTGCCGAATTTGGGGCATTAATCAGAGGCATAAGGAATAACGTAAGCAATATTGATAAGGTTGATATAAGTGTTCACTGCCATAATGACTTGGGTCTGGCGGTGGCGAATACCCTTGCCGCAATGGAGAACGGAGCGGTACAGTTGGAGTGTACGGTTAACGGTCTGGGAGAAAGAGCTGGGAATGCTTCCATGGAGGAAATTATAATGGGAGTGAATACCAGAAAAGACTTTTATAATATAACACATAAAATAGATACAACCCAGATTTACAGAACCAGCAAGCTGGTAAGCAGCCTTACGGGCGTTGCGGTGCAGCCCAATAAGGCCATTGTGGGAGTAAATGCGTTTGCTCATGAGTCGGGAATACATCAGCATGGGGTATTGGCTGAAAAAACCACCTATGAAATTATGACTCCCGAGTCCATAGGACTTGCACAGAACAGAATGGTTTTAGGCAAGCTTTCAGGCAGACATGCCTTTGAGGAAAGGCTTAAGGAAATGGGATATTGCAGCCTGTCCACCGAGGAAATACAAAAGGCCTTTGAAAAGTTTAAGAGCCTTGCCGATAAGAAAAAGGTGGTATTGGACAGAGACATTGAGGCTCTGATTGAGGAAAAGGCTTCTAAAATACCCGAGGTTTTTGAGCTTGACAGCTTTCAGATAAACAGCGGAAATAAGGTTGTTTCCACTGCAATGGTAAGTCTCATAAAAGAGGGAAATAAAGTAAGTGAGGCGGCGACAGGCGACGGGCCTGTTGACGCTGCGTTTAATGCTATTGAGCGTTGCGCAGGCATAAGCCTTGAGCTGGAGGATTACGGACTCAAAGCCGTTACGGAAGGAAAGGATGCTCTTGGAGAGGTAACGGTAAGAGTATCCAGAGAGGGACAAATTTTTGTCGGCAAGGGTGTAAGCACTGATGTTATAGAGGCCAGTGTAAAGGCGTATATAAATGCAATAAACAGGGCTGTAAGCGAGCTTGGAGAAGAGGAATTGAAAAGGCCGGCATCAGGCGTATCTGAAGTCCTTTAGCCGAAAGGTCTGCAAAAAAAAGGGGTGATGCTATTGAAAAAGATATATGTGTATGATTCCACTCTCAGAGACGGGGCGCAGGCTCAGGGCATCTCCTTTACGGTGGAGGATAAGCTGAAAATTGTGGAGAAACTTGACGCTCTTGGTGTAAATTATATAGAGGCGGGGAATCCGGGGTCTAATCCTAAGGATCTGGAGTTTTTTGAAAGAATAAAAAAAATAGAGTTTAAAAATTCCAAGGTGATTGCTTTTGGAAGCACAAGGAGAGTTGGTATAGCTGTAGAAGAGGACGCAAATGTAAATTCTCTTCTCAAGGCTGGTACTGAGGCTATAGCCATATTTGGTAAGAGCTGGGACTTCCATGTTAAGGACGTGCTCAAGACGACCCTTGATGAAAACCTTAAGATGATATATGATACCATCTGCTTTTTTAAGGGGAAAAATAAAGAGGTGGTTTATGACGCAGAGCTTTTTTTTGAGGGCTACAAATCTGACCCAGTGTATGCCATGAAAACCGTCGAGGCGGCGTATAATGCCGGGGCAGACAGCATATGCCTTTGCGAAACCACAGGAGGAACGCTTCCGAATGAGATTTTTGAAATAACGTCAAGGGTTGTGGAGAAATTCGATATACCTATAGGAATACATTCCCACAATGACAGCGGAATGGCTGTGGCCAATTCAATTATGGCTGTTCAGGCGGGAGCCTGTCAGGTTCAGGGCACAATAAACGGATGGGGAGAGAGGTGCGGAAATGCAAATCTTTGCACCCTGATACCCAACCTTCAGATAAAAATGGGATATGACTGCGTACCTGAGGGAAATGTTGACATGATCACATCTATTGCAAGATATATAAGTGAGATTGCCAATGTTATGGTTGACGAGAGGGCTCCCTATATAGGGAAGAATGCATTTGCCCACAAGGCGGGGATGCATTCCGACGCCATAAGCAAAAACCCCAGAACATATGAGCATATTGACCCTGAGCTTGTGGGAAATAAAAGAATCTTCCTCATGTCGGAGGTAGCTGGAAGAAGTGCTGTATTAAGCACCATACAGCAGGTGGATCCTAATATTACAAAGGATTCTCCCGAAACCAGGCTGATACTTGAAAGGCTTAAGGAGCTGGAGCATGAGGGTTACCAGTATGAAGGCGCGGAGAGCTCATTTGAGCTTGTGATAAGGAAGGTTCTCGGGAAATATACTCCATTTTTTGAGCTGAGGGAGTTTAAGGTTATAGTAAACGAGCCTTCAATTGAAGGCGTTAATTCCTCTGCAATGATAAAAGTAAATGTTGACGGACAGGATGAAATAACCGCCGCCGAGGGAGACGGCCCGGTAAATGCTCTTGATAGAGCGGTGCGAAAGGCTTTGGAGAGGTTTTACCCTCAGATTGGGGAAATGAAGCTGACAGATTACAAGGTAAGGGTTTTAGATTCCAATTCCGCAACTGCCGCAAAGGTAAGGGTATTGGTGGAGTCTACCGACGGAAAGGAAGTATGGACAACAATAGGTGTTTCCACCGACATTATAGACGCGAGCTGGAAGGCGCTTGTCGACTCCATAGAGCACAAGCTAATTAAGGGTGGAAACATGTAGTGTAAGCCAGTATAAGATCAGAGCGTTTGGGGAGCGGAACGCCACAGGGGGCGTCAGAGCGTGTGAAAACTTCAAAATTGCCAAAGAAATTGCAGCCCGCCACCGCTGCGGCATCATGGGGTACGGTTCCTCCGCTTTCCCTTCGGTCCTTCGCTACGCTGCGGAAGCGGACGAATCCGTCCCCAAGATTCCTCCGCTACATTTTTGAAAGAATTATAGCTTGAAATTTCACTCAAAATAGTTTTCACACAGTCTGGCGTTCCCTACGGATTGGCGTTCACCATTCGTAGGGAACACCCCCCGTGGTGTTCCGCACCTTAGGAAAGGAGAAAGGGCCTTTGAGATTATATGGAAGGATTATAAAAGGGAAAAAGATACTTAAGGAAGCCGTTGCAGAAAACAATGAGGCAATTCCGTATAACGATGCTCTTGAGCGCTGTCTTATAGGTGTATGCAAGGAGCTGGATGTTCAGGTGCCGATGTGGCTTAAAAACAATACCTCTGAGTTTGTAAACTATAAGAGAACCTTCTTTAGGGAGGAGCATTTTGTTGAGGCCATAAAATTTGATAAGCTGGAAATAAGGGCTGAGTAAAATAAAATTTCACTCAACCCTTATTTTTGGCATTTGATTTGTCCAGCTTTTCAAAAAAATCATTACCGTTAAAATATTCACCGCTTATGGGATTGAAAAACATATAATTCACTTCATTGTAAATATTTATTGGAATAATATATCCTGAGTGTATCATAAATGACAGTGGCTTATTTGATCTCATTGTGAAGTATTGCACATTATCCAAAAATTCAATCTGCTTTCCCTGAGCTTTATAGTCATCATAAATTTTAATCCTAGCCTCACTATAAGTATATTGAGGCATTAAACTTATAAAAAACACAATTAAAGCAGTAATAATCAGGAAATTGACTATTGCGAAGAATTTGTTTGTAATTTTATTTTTATTAGAGGCTATAAGTACAATAGACATGGTAAAGAAGACAACGGATACAACGTTATCAATTATGCCTTTGAAAAAGTACATGTCAATAATAAAACATGTCACTGATAAGATCATATAAATAATTCCCAAAAAACAATTAATGCTTTTTAGCATAACACATACCTTTTTTTATAATTGCTTTAAAAGTCCCACTAAACAAAAATTATGAAGTTAATATATTGTTTAAGGTGATGGCCTTTCTTAAACAATATATAATTTTATGGGATAAGTCAACATAGATTAAATTATTTAATAATTGAGCTTGGTCAAGCTTTAAATTTAGTATAAACAATCCTGTTCGTCTATAGCATAGCACTCCTGCATATATTTATATGTGGGGGTGCTGTTTGATTTGACGAGACGGACAATTGTCTGTATTTCGGGAGCGGCTGTAATAATATTGGCCGTGGTCAATGTCGATAAGCAAAATACCTTTACACATTTCATATATCCGGCTTTCAATCGCATCAGAAAAGTATATTCTTCATATCCCAATATTCAAACTCAAGAATAAAAGAATTCATCTGTTTATAATCTTGTTTTACATTTTATTTTTATAATATGCAAAGTATATTTAGCATAAATATTGATAAAAATGATAAATAGGAATATAATATTAGAGAAATGAGGTGTGCGAATGGCAATTACATCTGTAGAAAATGTTATTAAGCTGCTATATTCATATAATCCCTGGTGGCGTGTTGGAACAATGCCCCTAGACATGGTAAAGCCCACTAAGCGTTTTGCATACTTTGAATCCATGCGCTGGCTGGAGCATACTTCTGTACGCAGGTTTGTTCTTCTTTCCGGAGCCAGACGTGTAGGAAAGACAACCATTATGTATCAGATGATACAAAGCTTGCTTGATAAGGGTGTGCCGCCGAAAAGTATTTTATATGTATCCTTTGACCACCCAATATTGAAGTTTTACTCTGTTGAGGAGCTTGTGGAAATTTATACCACCAACGTTTATCCGGAAGAGAAATGCTGGCTGTTTTTTGACGAGATCCAGTATGCAGATGATTGGGAGTTATATCTTAAGGTATTTTATGATAGTAAGCCGCACATATACATTACGGCTACTGGGTCTGCCAGTCCGGTTATTGAGAAAGGTGCCGGAGATAGTGGGGTTGGGCGGTGGAACATTATCCGTGTACCTACTTTATCCTTCTATGAATACTGTAAATTAGCATGTATTAAGGATGTGCCGAAGCTTAACATTGATGTGAAGCCTACATCCCTTGCTTCAATGGGCGAAAGTATACAGAGAGAAATCATGCACCTGCTGGAGCCTTTGCAAAAGCATTTTACAAGATACCTTGCGGTTGGTGGCTTTCCAGAGCTTGTTCTTTCTGATGATGACTTTGGTTCCCAGAGAATATTGCGTGAAGATGTCGTTGATAAGGTGCTCAAAAGGGATATACCAAGCCTTTTCAACATAAGGAATTCCTCGATATTGGAAAAAGTATTTTTGTATTTATGTTTTAATTCTTCAAACATTATCAATACTTCCACTATAAGCAAGGAGCTCGATGGGACTCCAAGGGCCACTATCGATAGTTACATTGAATTCCTTGAAAGGGCTAACCTTATTTACAGGAGTATGCCGGTCGGATTGGCTGGTAAGATGATACTGAAAGCAGCTCCTAAGATTTATATATCTGATGCAGCAATTAGAAATGCTGTCCTTATGCTGGATATTAATGATTTGGTATCCAATCCTGATGAGATGGGGCTCGTTGCTGAGACGGCTGTATATAAGCATCTGGCTTCGTTTTACTATCCCTCTCATGCAAGTGTAGGCTATTATCGTAAGTCCGGGCAGGTACCCAAGGAAATTGATGTTGTAGTGGATTATCCGACAGGAAGGATTCTTTCTGAGGTTAAATACCGGGAGAACCCGGTAATAAAGCAGGACGATGCCATTGTTGAATTGGCAAATAGCGAAAAGGATAAGGTTCTTGCGGCTATTGTGGTAACAAAGACCTCTGACTCATATGGCATATTGCCATATAAAACTAAGGTACCTATCTATAGAATTCCTGCTTATGCTTTTCTATATCTCTTGGGACATGCTGAAGAGAAGGGGTATAGGGGGTAATATGGGTATGATAAACAAGGGAGTGCGGTTAATAAGGGTTGAGTAAAATCCTGTTCGTCTATAGCAGAGCACCCCTGCATATATTTATATGTGGGGGTGCTGTTTGATTTGACGAGACGGACAATTGTCTGTATTTCGGGAGCGGCTGTAATAATATTGGCTATTGTACATGGGTGGCTTGGGTTTAAAGGAACTGCGGACAATGTAAGCGGAGCATCAGACGGGCTTGATTATCTGATTTTTATAGAAATTGAGGATAAGACGTTGTACCTGCTGCAGGATGGAAAATGCATAAAGAGCTATCCCATATCCTCGGGAATGTCGGGGCTTCCTTCTCCTCTCGGCTGCTGGAGTATTGTAGAAAAGGGGGATTGGGGCGAGGGCTTCGGAGGAAGATGGATGGGGCTTGACGTACCCTGGGGGAAATATGGAATACATGGTACAAAGCAGGAGGGATCTGTAGGTTCGGCTGCAAGCCATGGCTGTATCCGTATGTATAAAAGTGATATAAGGGAGCTGTATGATACGGTGGCTCTTGGAACACCTGTGATTATAGTAAATGGAACCTTTGGGCCCTTCGGCAGGGGATTTGACGACATTAATCCCGGAGATAGGGGTGCAGATGTAATGGCGGTGCAGCTCAGGCTGAAGGATCTTGGATATTTTAAGGCGAAGGTGTCAGGGATTTATAACGACGACCTAAAACATGCCGTGCATAGATTTCAAAAAGATAAGCGTCTTGAGGTTAAAAATACAATAACAAGGGAGGATTGGCTTAAGATGGGGTTTAGGGAGTTTGAGTAGAAAAAATCTATTTCTTTGATTTTCCCTTATATGTTAATTCGAGTGACGCATAAATCAGTTGACCGTCAAAATAAACGTTTATATCCATAGTTCTACATGACCCCTCTAAATCCAACTCTTTTGCGAATTAAAACCTCAATCTTATCTTTTGCTGTATGATACACAATAGTACCAGATTTGGCATTAACAAGCTCCATGGTTGCTTCCTTGGAATCATCTATCGCCCGAATAATTGCAACATCATCAATATATTTTTTATCACCCTCAACATGACTCTCAAGGACTTGCAGCAATACATACTTATCAGGGTATATCTTTCTTACTTCTTCCCATCTCATCAAAATCACCTTCCTTAAGAACATTATACCCTTTTAAAACTTCTCAAACAACGAGAATTTTTCGGCAGGTAGTTATCCCATATTCCAAACCCCTACGCACGGTGAGGAAAATACGTAATACATGGGACAAAGCAGGAGGGATCTGTAGGTTCGGCTGCAAGCCATGGCTGTATCCGCATGTATAAAAGTGATATAAGGGAGTTGTATGATATAGGGGCGCAGATGTAATGGCGGTGCAACTTAGACTGAAGGATCTTGGATATTTTAAGGCGAAGGTGTCAGGGATTTATAACGACGACTTAAAACATGCCGTGCATAGATTTCAAAGAGATAAGCATCTTGAAGTCAAGAATACAATAACAAGGGAGGATTGACTTAAGATGGGGTTTAGGGAGTTTGAGTAGAAAAAATCTATTTTTTTGCAAAGCAATATACAGAGATTCTCTTGAATTTAAACACAATAGGTTTAACAACTGATATAAGTATTATTATTTTGTACTGCTAAAGATAAAGAGATCCGGAAAATACAGCAACAACCATAGGCAATACTCCTTATACAATAATCCATAGACTTTGCTTTATTATTGAAGAGTGTCTTGATTACCCTGACCTTATTGGATAATATGGTTTTTTTGTAAAATATTTTGACAAAACGAATTATATATGCTAATATCATGCATAAAAATAACAAATATATGTAGAAATGGGGATTATAGAATATGAGGAATAAGTATTGCTCTTTCAGTATATGGACTTCTATTATTGCCAGAAAAGAAACAATAATCATTGGACACAATGCAATATAATTTTGAAAAAGGAATTGGTACATTTGATGCACCTCCAATTGTTGCTGTCAAGTTTTTAACGACTGAAGGTTGGGGATATAATATTGCATCACATGCAGTGTGTATCTCGGGAAAAAGAGCAGATTTAGAATACTTTAGAATAGCTGATTCATATATCACATGGGTTATTGAAGATGCAAATATGTTTTATACTAGAACGGCAAATGCTATATATAACGCAATGAGTACAAGAGGCATCGGTTATATTTACTAATGTGTTATTTTCATTATGTTTTTAGTTTTGTTGTGTTTTAGATTTAGAGTTTATCCGTAGGTACTCGGATTAAATATTGATAAATAAATATAATTACCTACGGATAAATTCTTAACTAATAGGGGTGAAACAATGAAAGAAGTTACCAAAGTCTTATTTGTAATTTCCATATCTATAATTCTTTTATGTGCTTGCTCATCAAATGAAAGGAGTCTGGGAAACGGCATCTCAAAAAAAGTCACAAAAGGAGATATAGTATATTATAAAGTTCCTTTGTCTAAAAACAGCTATGATGACATTGTAGCACTTTCCGCTGATAACATAATATTTTTTTCATACGAAACTAATACAATCAGGAATTATTATAAATACAACATTTTAAATGATTCTCTTGCAGATCTAGGTAAGCTTGATGCAGAGCTAAGCAATTATAACAGCACGGTGATCGGCGATAATCTATTTTTTAGTATTGTTAAAAGTATCGAAGGGCAAGCCTTAAGCAAGCTCTACCGGGTTGGATTGAAAAAAAACACACTTAAGGAAATACGTTCTGATAAGCTCTATCAGGCGTTTGTATATGCCGAAGCCATGTCGGACAGTATTTATTTTCTTAAGGGAGATGTAAAAGGAGACATAGGCATTACTTATATTGAAGAATTCGACACTCTGGATAATACCTTTAAGAGACTCGCAGAACAGCAATACCGCCGTTCATCGGAAAGCGGAAACGGAATCAGGCATATTTCATGCTATGGCGGCAAAATATACGCCGTAGTATCTGAGCATAACGGGGGTACGCGTAACTACAAAATATGTGAATATGGCAAGGATGGAAAAATAAATAAAGCCGTGGACATAAACAGTGTCAAGGACATTATAGGGCAGGAGCAGATAGATGATTTCAGGATCATGGGAAATTATTTTTTTATTAAAAATTTTTCTAACCGGGCTGCAATTTGTGAAATAAACGGGGACAAGGTAAACAGAATAATTGACAGCGAATATAAGCTTGATATTGCCACTGACAGCACTAACAAGGATCAGGACTATTATCTGTTTTACCAAAGGGAGAGCAACAATAAGCCAATTTTGCTTGATGTGAAAAATAACAGTATCATATATCTTGATTTGGGTTTGGACAATACGTATAATAAGCTCCGCTTCATTCTCTCAGATGATAAGTATAATATACTTGTTTCATATATGTCTAAGGATGGAAAAGAAGAGGAAAAATATTATTTAAACTTACTGGATTTTATTAATGGTGCGGATAAAGAAGAAATTGATAAAGAAAAGGTGTTGCATATGGAATAGCTTTTCTTTATGGTGAACTCACTTGTGAAGCAGGAGGGGTCCTGAGACTTGGAGTAAAAATACAATTAAATGCAAAATTAAAGGCCGGACAAATAGCCTTTTACGGGCTGTTTGCCGGCCGGTTTTATTCTATTGTTGCATCCCCTTTTAAATGGCAGCCTATTTTACGCTTTAGAATTTTTCATTGCAGCCTGAAGCAGAGAAGCTTCCCTCGGATTTCCAGTCATCCTTAAAGCAGCCCCTGTTATCAATATTAACAAGCCCTCCCGGATTTCCGTTATCCGCAAGCGTACGGACGTTAGTGAAGGTAAATGCAACATCCTTTGAGGTGTTAACGTTTGAAGGGGTTAAGCCTATTGCCTTAAGCTCCACCGGAGTCATATATATGCTGGGATCCGCGCTTTGTGAGTTCTGAAGCGTCATAGTCTCTCCTACGCTGTAAAAATTGGGAGACCAGCTCGTAAGCACACCTTCCTTAAAGCCTATTGAAAGAAGCGGTGTGTTTAAAGAGGGGTTAACATGTGTAAATGTCATTTCACAGTATACCTTCCATACATGAAGATATTGGGGCCCAATTTGGAATACCTGGTGGTCGTATGCCTCTGCCTTCAAATTCAATTGTGATAAAAATTTTACAGTTCCTCCATAGCTGTCATTGTTCAAATCAACCATAAGCTCAACCTCGGCATTGCTTACAAAAGTACTTGTGCCGCTCATCCCCTTAAATGTGGGGCCGTTGTTGAAGCTGTCCGACGCAAAGCTGAACAGGGTGGTAGGCGGCTCCTTATAATAGGGCTCAGGGGCTACGATACCTAAGTCTTTTTCCGCAGGTATCCCCTCATCATACGGTAAAAAATTCACTGTGTCTGACGCAAAACAGGTTGATCCCGAAAGAAGAACTACAAAAACTAAAAGGACACTTAAAAACTTTTTCATTAACAAATACCTCCTGTAGATTTGATTTTTATATATTTAGAGGGATGCAGTAAAAAAAGTAAGTAAATCAGACTGCCTATAATATATAATAACACATGTAGCTAAAAAATGGAATAATATATAAAAAAATAGTCAGAAGCATTGAAGTTATGACATGAAATGGGAAATAATGAGGAAATAATTATAACAACTATAGACATAAATAGCATTATAGAGATAAATGGCACTTGTGCGTACAAGTTAAGAATAGTATAATAAAAATGCATGTATAAATATTATTAATATTTTTAAGGAGGCCTTTTGTATGTTCAATATTCCGAAGGTAAAGTTAGGTATTGTGGCGGTCAGCAGGGATTGCTTTCCCATCGAACTAAGCGAAAAAAGAAGGGCGGCGGTTGTCAAAGTCTGTACGGACAAGAACCTTGAGATTAGTGAGATTAAAGTTACAGTAGAAAATGAAAGGGACGTATTAAAAGCACTTGAGGCTCTTAAAAATGAAGAGATAAATGCCCTGGTGGTATATCTCGGCAATTTCGGGCCTGAAGGCCCTGAAACTCTGTTGGCTAAAGAGTTTGGAGGACCTGTAATGTTTGCCGCCGCAGCGGAGGAAACAGGCAGCAACTTAATCGGAGGGCGTGGAGACGCTTACTGCGGTATGTTGAATGCTTCCTATAATCTGGCATTGAGAAAGCTGAGTCCGTATATACCGGAGTACCCTGTGGGAACCGCTGATGAGATTGCCGATATGATAGGTGACTTTAAAAATATAGCAAGGATATTAATAGGGCTTTCGGGGCTCAAAATTTTCAGCTTCGGGCCAAGACCGTATGACTTTCTGGCATGTAATGCCCCTATAAAGCCTTTGTACGATCTGGGAGTGGGTATTATGGAGAATTCCGAGCTGGATTTGTTTGAGTCATATAATGCTCATGCAAATGATCCCCGCATTCCGGCAATTATTGAGGAAATGAAGCAGGAGCTTGGGGGGGGCAATGTATATCCCGGCATCCTGCCTAAGCTGGCACAGTATGAGATTACTCTTTTGGACTGGATGGAGAATAACTTAGGGGCGTATAAATACGCTGTTTTTGCAAATAAATGCTGGCCAGCGTTTCAGACGCAGTTTGGCTTTGTTCCCTGCTATGTCAATTCAAGGCTTGCATCAAGAGGAATACCTGTGGCCTGTGAGACTGATATATACGGAGCCTTGAGCGAATATATAATTACCTGTGCAACAGAAATGCCCGCTACACTTCTTGATATAAACAATACCGTTCCTAAAGACATGTATGATGAAAACAGGGATAAATTTGAGGGCTATAAGCAAAATGATCTGTTTATGGGCTTTCACTGCGGAAATACCCCTTCGTGCTGCATGAAAAATTCTGCTATGAGCTATCAGAGGATAATGCACAGCCTTCTTGAGCCCGGCAAGGAACCCGATATCACAAGGGGTACCTTGGAAGGAGCCATAAGGCCGGGAGATATTACCTTCTTCAGACTTCAAAGCACTGCTGACAGCGTTCTAAGAAGCTATGTGGCTGAGGGTGAGATAATTGACGTAGACCCGAATTCCTTTGGAGGAATAGGAATTTTCGCAATTAAGGAAATGGGAAGGTTCTACAGGCATGTTTTGATAGGGAAAAGGTATCCCCATCATGGCGGGGTGGCATTTATGCATTCAGGCAGAGTGCTGTTCGCCGCACTCAAAATGCTGGGAATTGGCGATGTAGCGTTTAACCGGCCTGCTTCCATGCTTTATGAGGATGAAAATCCGTTTAAATAGCATTACAATTTTGTCGGGAAACAGGTGGAAATATTAGATGAAGGATATTGAAAAGCCCAAGTATCAGAAGCTCAAGGAGTATATTACCGAAATAATCAAGACCAGAGAATTAAAGACCGGCGAAAAAATGTATTCCGAGAACCAGCTGGCTGAGAAGTTTGAAATAAGCAGGCATACCGTAAGGCAGGCAATAGGCGAGCTGGTGAGCGAAGGCTGGCTTTACAGGGTACAGGGAAAAGGAACCTTTGTAGACCGCAGGCCTGATGAGAGCACTGTGAGGACAAATACTGTTGGTGTAATTACAACTTATTTGAATGACTATATTTTTCCGGCCATTATAAGGGGCATTGACGGTATTCTGTCACAAAACGGCTATAATATAATGCTGGGTTGCACGTACAACCGGCATGAGAAGGAGCGTACCTGTCTTGAGAACCTGAGAAGCCAGAATATATCAGGACTGATTGTTGAGCCGACAAAGAGTGTGCTGCCCAACCCAAACCTTGATTTGTACAAGGAGCTAAGTGACAGTGGAATTCCCGTGCTTTTCATACATGGAGCCTATAATGGACTTGACTATTCATATATAGTGGAGGACGACGTTCAGGCGGGATATCTGGCCACAAAGCATCTTACAGGCTTAGGGCACAGCAGGATTGGCGGTGTGTTTAAAATTGATGACATACAGGGGCATCACAGGTTCTCGGGCTTTCAGAAGGCCCATGCAGAGGCAGGACTCAAGCTTCAGGATTCAAGGGTTTTGTGGTTTGATACGTTAGAGGCGGATTTAAAATTAAGGGCGGGAAGAGAAGAGCAGCTGGAGGCTATTTTATCCGAGATCACTGCCATTGTCTGTTATAATGAGCAAATTGCCGCAGAGGTGCTTGACATAATAAGAGAGCTTGGAATGAATGTTCCGGATGATATTTCTATTGTCAGCTTCGATGATTCGCAGCTTGCGGTTGCGTCGGAGGTGAAGCTGACTACCGTTGCGCACCCTAAGGAAAGGCTTGGAGAGCAAGCTGCCGAAGCTATTATAAGCATGATTAACAGAACCCAGAATTATTATGATGTAAAAATACAGCCTGAGCTTATCATAAGAGGAAGTACAAAAAGAATTAATTGTCGAAAGGGTGATTGATTAATGGATCAAAAGTATACGCTAGGGATAGATTTCGGGTCCCTGTCAGGGCGTGCGGTGCTTGTTGAAGTAGGAACGGGAAATGAGGTTGCGTCTTCAGTGAAAGAGTATACTCATGCCGTTATGGATGAATATATTCCCGGCAGCTCTAAAAAGCTTGAGCCTGACTGGGCGTTGCAGCATCCCAATGATTGGCTTGAGGTTTTAAGCGTCACTATTCCTGATGTGCTTAACAAGAGCGGAGTGAGTCCGGATGATGTTATAGGAGTGGGAGTAGATTTTACTGCCTGCACTGTGCTGCCTGCCGACAGCGACGGTGTCCCGCTGTGCTTTAAGGAACAGTACAAATCCAATCCTCACAGCTATCCCAAGCTTTGGAAGCACCATGCCGCTCAGGACGAGGCCAACAAACTCAATGAAATTGCGGTGCAAAGAGGGGAAAGGTTTGTTGACAGGTATGGAGGCAAGCAATCATCGGAATGGCAGGTAGCCAAGGTATGGCAGGTGGTTAATGAGGCTCCTGAAATATATGATGCAATGGATAGGTGGATAGAGGGCGCCGACTGGATCACATGGCAGCTTACAGGCGTGGAAAAAAGACAAGTCTGCACTGCGGGATACAAGGGGATATGGCACAAGCAGGACGGCTATCCGTCAAAGGATTTTTTCAAGGCCCTTGATCCAAGGCTTGAAAACTATGTAGAGGAGAAGCTTTCAAAGGAGCTGTATCCTTTAGGGGCAAAGGCGGGGGAGATCACCGAAAAGGCAGCGGCTCTTACGGGATTAAAGCCGGGAACCGCGGTATGCGTGGGAAATGTGGATGCCCATGTCTCCCTGCCAGCGGTGGGTATAACTGAGCCGGGAAAAATGCTTATGATTATAGGTACGTCTAGCTGTGACATATTGCTTGGAACAGAGGAGAAGATAGTTCCGGGAATGTGCGGAGTTGTTGAGGATGGAGCCATGCCGGGATATTTTGCGTATGAGGCGGGACAGTCCTGTGTTGGCGATCACTTTGACTGGTTCGTCAAGAACTGTGTTCCTGCATCTTATACAAAAGAGGCAGAGGAAAGAGGAATAGGCATACACAAGCTTTTAAGGGAAAAGGCTTCAGCCCTTAAGGCAGGAGAGAGCGGACTTGTTGCTCTGGACTGGTGGAACGGAAACAGGTCGGTGCTGGTAGATGTTGACTTGACGGGAATGCTTTTAGGGTGTACACTGCAGACAAAGCCGGAGGAGATATACAGGGCGCTTATTGAGGCCACGGCATACGGAAAGAGAATTATAATCGAGACCTTTATAGAGAGCGGCGTGCCTGTCACCGAGCTGTATGCATGCGGAGGAATAGCTTCAAAGGATGAATTTATGATGCAGATATATGCGGATGTTACAAACATGGAACTGAGGATAGGTGCTTCCGCACAGACCCCCGCGCTTGGCGCAGCCATGTTTGCGGCAGTTGCGGCGGGCAAGGAAAGAGGAGGATATGACAGTATAGAGGCTGCGGCAAAGGAAATGGGAAAGGTAAAGGAAAATTTCTTCCGGCCTATACCCAAAAATGTTGCTGCATATGACAAGCTGTATGCTGAATACAAGCTGCTCCATGATTATTTCGGACGCGGCGGCAATGACGCAATGAAGAGGCTCAAAAAGATAAAAGCAGAGGCTAAGAGGGAAGAATAATATTTATATTTAGGAGCAATTTGATATGTTGAAGGATTTAAAGGAGGCCGTACTGGAGGCTAATCTGGAATTACCCCGCAAGGGCCTTGTAACGTATACTTGGGGAAATGTAAGCGGTATTGACCGCAAGAAGGGCTTTATTGTAATAAAGCCAAGCGGCGTTCCATATGACGAGCTTAAGCCGGAGCATATGGTAGTGCTTGACTTAGAGGGCCGCAAGGTGGAGGGCAAGCTTAATCCGTCCTCCGATACCCCTACCCATTTGGTTATATACAGGAATTTTGAGAACGCAGGGGGAGTGGTTCATACCCATTCAAGATGGGCGACAATATGGTCGCAGGCAGGGAAGGGGATTCCTGCGCTCGGGACTACCCATGCCGATTATTTCTATGGGGAGATACCCTGCACCAGAAGACTTACCGAGAAGGAAATAAATTCCGAATATGAAAAGCAAACGGGAGATGTAATAGTTGAAACCTTTAAGGGTATAGACCCTGCTTTCATTCCCGGAGTGCTTGTAAACAACCATGGTCCCTTCTGCTGGGGAAAGGATGCGGGCGAGTCGGTTCATAATGCAGTTGTACTGGAAGAGGTGGCTATGATGGCCTACTATACATGCTCGCTTACACCGGGGATAAATGCTGTTGACAGCACGCTGCTGGACAGGCATTTCCTCCGAAAGCACGGGAAGAATGCATACTACGGGCAGAGTGCAACATAGAGAAAAGAGCTTAAAAGGGCAGGGCGCATAATTTGCACCCTGCCCTTGCTTTCATACTTTTATATATAACGCGTTTATATATAACGCCCTATTCTGCTATAGCCCTTCTGCCGCCTTTTATTACAGTGATTTCAACATCCTGCTTTTCCACCTTGGAGGAGAGATCGTCTACCTTCTTCTCAAGCTGCACAAGCTTTTCAAAGGTCTGTGTGTAGCCATCGAATAAAGCCTTGGAGTCGTCATGCACCTTGTTCTCCAACATGATTATGTCATTCTTGTCTGCCTTGCTGTCCAGCTTTTTATCCATGCTGTCCAGCCGCTTATCTACCGCCTCAAATTTTGAGGTCATATCACTGTACATTTTTGTCAGCAGCTCAAACATTTTATCTTCCACAATAATCATCCTCCTTCGCTTATTTTATTTTACCAAATTTTAATATAAAATACTATAAATTTTTGCAAGCTAATCTATATCTTTAGCAATAAAGATTTTACATTTTTCTGTAGTCGCCGGGGGTCTCTCCGGTGATTTTTTTGAACACCTCATAAAAAAACTTCATATCATTAAAGCCTGCCTCACGTGCAATGTCTGTTACCTTCATATCCGTTTGCCTGAGCATACGGCACGCCTCGTCAACCCTGAGCTTCTGTATATAGTCGCTGAAATTGGTGCCCGTAACCTCCTTAAACAGCCTGCTCAAATAGTTTTTACTTATGAACGATTTCATTGCCAGATCCTCAAGCTTAATGTCGGAGCTGTAGTTCAGCCGGAGATGCTCTATAGCCCTTTGAACAAGAGCTGTGCTTTGAGAAGATGAATTTTTTTTTGAGGTCGGCTCCATATACCTGAATATTTTTACAATCAGCTCTATAAGGTATGCCCTTATAATGTCTGTATAGCCCTTCTTCATAAGCTTATACTCGGTATGCATTTTCCCGAACAGATCTCCTATTTCCTTAAATTCAGTTCCGGAAAGCCTTAAGTCGGGTGTGGGCATCTGCTCCTCGGGGAACAGGGATTTAAACAGGAAGGAGGAGGTTATATCCTGAAAATGTATGCTGCTGAAAAGCGATGCATCCAGAAACTCCGGCATAAAAACGCAATTAAAGGACATAGGCGTCTGGCTGGAGCCGGGCTTTGGAAAGAAGCTGTGAGGAACGTCGTAATTTATTATAAAAAGATCGCCTCTGGATATTTCATATTCCGACTGGCCCACTATGTGTATGCCTTGACCTGAAATAACGTATGTGATTTCTATAAAATCATGCCGGTGCATGACGTTGCAATATTCCTGAAGCTCCTCGGACTTGTTTATGTATACTTTTTCATTAGGCCTGAAAAGTCTGCTGCCTTTAAGCACAGGATAATTGTTTTTGCTCAATTTTTATGACGCTCCTAATTCTATAAAGATGATAACAAACCCTAAAGACAGAATAACATACTCCAATGATTTTATAAAGGTATTGGTATACTATTATTTTAAGTATATTTATATAGGACGCGATAAAGATTTTACAAACATAGAGGATATAATTGCTTACAGAAATTTTTAATAGCAACGAAAAGACGCCTTGCGGGGAAATGTCTCACGGGTCTGTCATCAGGCACTTTTCTTAGATGTATTCCTTACGGGTCAAAAAAATTTCTTCCATCAAGTTATATCCTCCATGTAAAATCTTTATCACTACATATATAGAAAAACAGGGAGGGACGTTAATGCTGAAATTGTTGGCCTTTGACTACGGTGCAAGCAGCGGGAGAGGGATTCTGGGGAAGTTTGACGGTTCAAGGCTTGAGATTGAAGAGGTTCACAGGTTTGCTAATGAGCCTGTAACGGTAAACGGACATTTATACTGGGATATACTGAGGCTCTATCATGAGCTTAAGCAGGGAATTCATAAATGCACAGTTAACGGGCACAAGGACATTGGCTCGATAGGCATAGACACCTGGGGCGTGGATTTCGGGCTGCTGGATTCTGAAGGTAACCTTCTTGGAAACCCTTTTCACTACAGGGATATAAGAACGGAGGGAATGATCGGGGAAGCGGCAAAGCTGGTTTCTAAAAGGAGCATTTACGAAGAGACGGGGATAGCGTTTCAAAAATTCAATACGCTGTACCAGCTCCTTTCCATGAGCCTCAGAGGTTCACCGCTGCTTGAAAAGGCTTCAACCATGCTTTTTATACCCGATTTGCTGAATTATTTCCTTACAGGCGAAAAGGCAAGTGAATATACCATAGCCAGTACGGCACAGATGCTTGATTCAAGGAAAGGTCAATGGGCGGGGGATATGCTTAAAAAGCTTGGAATACCTCAGGGAATTCTTGCAAATATTATAAAGCCCGGAGCGCAGCTCGGAAAGCTCAGCACAATGGTTTCTACGGAGCTGGGCATGGGACGGGTGCCTGTAATGGCAGTAGCCGAGCATGATACCGGAAGTGCCGTGGTCTCAGTTCCTGCTTCGCAGGACAGGTACGCATATATAAGCAGCGGAACATGGTCCCTTTTGGGAGTGGAGGCAGCCGCACCTGTAATAAATGATGACACCTACAGGCTTAATTATACCAATGAGGGAGGCTTTAATAACAGCATAAGGCTTCTGAAGAATATTATGGGGCTGTGGATTTATCAGGAATGCAAGCGTGCATGGGATAAGGAGGGAGAAAGCACAAGCTTTGACCAGCTTGAGCAGGAGGCATCAAAATCGACCGCTTTTCTTTCGTTTATTGACCCTGACGACGATATGTTTTACAACCCCGGAGGGATGCCCGGCAAGATAAGGGAATATTGCAGCAAAACCGGGCAGAGGGTTCCCGAAACAAGGGCGGAGATTGTAAGGTGTATAATGGAAAGCCTTGCACTTAAATATAAAATGGCTCTTTATGGGCTTGAAAATATACTGGGGTATACTTTGCCTGTTTTGCACATAGTGGGAGGGGGCTGCAAGAATGTAATGCTTTCTCAGTTTACAGCCAATGCGATAGACAGGCCTGTTATTACGGGACCTACTGAAGCGACAGCCGTGGGAAACCTTGTTGCGCAGCTTGTAGCTCTTGGAGAGGTTGGAAGCCTTGCCGAAGGAAGGGAGGTTGTGAGGAATTCCTTCCCGTGCAGGGCATATGCTCCTGCTGATGTCCGGCAATGGGATGAGGCATACGGAAGATTTATTTCAATAATAGATAAACAATACTAGAAATACGGGAGGCTTAATATGAAGGATATTTACAATGAAAAAAGAATAAACGCAGGCTATGAGCGTGCAAAGGAAGTATATTCCGCGTTTGGGGTTGATACTGAGGAGGTTTTTAAAAAAATGAAGGGTATTCCCATTTCACTGCACTGCTGGCAGGGCGATGATGTAAGCGGCTTTGAAGCCGGAGCCGACGGGATTAGCGGGGGAGGCATTATGGCCACGGGAAATTACCCCGGAAGGGCCAGAAACGGGGAAGAGCTGAGACAGGATTTAGATAAGGCCCTCAGCCTTATACCGGGGAAGCACCGTGTAAATCTCCATTCCATTTATGCTGAGACAGACGGAAAGGTGGTTGAGAGGGATCAGCTTTCGGTTGAGCACTTTAAAAGGTGGATTGCTTGGGCAAAGAAAAACGGGCTGGGGCTGGACTTTAATCCATCCTTTTTCTCTCACAAGCTGGCTGAGTCGGGTTACACCTTATCAAGCAAAAGCAAGGAAATACGTGAATTCTGGATAAGCCACGGGAAGAAAAGCCGTGAGATCGCCGCCGCAATAGGAAAGGAGCTGGGGACGCCGTGTGTCAACAATATATGGATACCCGATGGCTCTAAGGATATTACCGCAGATCGGGCGGGCTACAGGAGAATTTTAAAGGATTCTCTGGATGAGGTGCTTAAAGAGAAGTATGACAAAAAGCATCTTATTGATACGGTAGAATGCAAGCTGTTTGGAATTGGCTCAGAGAGCTATGTTGTGGGCTCACATGAGTTTTATATGGGCTATGCCATGAAAAATAACGTAATGCTTTGTCTGGATGCCGGACATTTCCATCCCACAGAGGTTATTTCGGACAAGATATCCTCCGTGCTGACGTTTTCCGAAGAGGTTTTGCTTCATGTAAGCAGGGGTGTGCGCTGGGACAGCGACCATGTAGTTATTTTGAATGATGAGCTTATGGCTATCGCGCAAGAGGTTAAAAGATGCGATGCCTATGGGCGAATACATTTCGGACTGGACTTCTTTGATGCAAGCATAAACAGGATAACTGCGTGGGTTACAGGGACAAGAGCTGCACTCAAGGCTATAATACTGTCACTTTTAGAGCCTACGGAAATGCTTGTTGAGGCTGAGGAAAAGGGAGACTTAGGAGGCAGGCTTGCTTTGCTGGAGGAACTCAAATCCCTTCCGTTCGGTGCTGTTTGGGATAAGTATTGTCACAACGAAGGAGTTCCGGCAGGGGCAGGATGGCTTAACAGTGTAAGCCAGTATGAGAAATCAGTATTGTCAAACAGAAAGTAATTTGTGGAGGGTATAAATATATGTTTGAAAAAGATCTGGGAGAATTAGAGTATATATCAAAGGCCGCAGGAATACCTGTGGATTATACGCAGGGCGGAGGGGGGAACACCTCGGCCAAGCTTGACGGGAAGCTTATGGCTGTTAAGGCCTCGGGATTTAAGTTAAAGCAGATAACGCCAAAAGAGGGATATGTTGTTGTCAACTACAAGAATATAAAGAATTATTATGAAAATGTTGATCTTAGCTCCGATACGGATTTTGAAAAGGAGAGCGTGGAATTTGTAAAAAGCAACATTGTGGAGACCGAAGGAATAAAGACACTGCGACCTTCGGTTGAAGCGGGCTTTCATTCAATACTTAAAAAATTCGTTATACACACCCATTCGGTATATGCAAATATATTATGCTGTACCGAGACGGGAAAAGAGACCGTTGACAAGATATTTAAGGGAAAAGAGTACGGCGTTATATGGATTCCGTATATAAATCCCGGCTTCTGCCTTACCTTGAGGATTAACGAGGAAATAAAAAGGGCTGTTTCGGAAAGCGGCAGATTTCCGCAGGTAATATTCATGGAGAATCACGGGCTTGTGGTAAGCGGCGACGATGCGAAAGAGACTGTGGAGCTTCACCGGGAGGTCAACGACTCTGTAAAGAAATATCTGGAGATAAAGACGGACTATCCGAAGGTAAGGCTTGAGGCAAGGGAAGGTGGCTTTACAAGCAGGACGGATTACCTGTCGCAATACTTTAAGAGCAGCAAGATAGATGCGGATTTCTTTGATAAAACAGTGCTTTATCCCGACCAGCTTGTTTACCTTAACGGAAGCATTTCGGTGGATGGCGCCGGCAAGAAGCTGAATATAAGCACATCCACGGGAGAGGCAGTATACACCACAGATTCCTCCGAGGAGGCCGAGACTATAGAGGAGACACTTCTGGCGTATCTGTATGTTTTAGAGGGGATAAAGAACAGTGGGCTTCCTCTTAAGACAATGTCGCCCAAGGAGATTGACTTTATAAAAAACTGGGAGAGCGAGGCTTACAGGAAAAGCCTTGTAAAAAGCCTGTCAAAATGACGAGATCAGGATTGAGTAGATAAATGTAGATAAAGTTAGTTGCATATGCTTCTGCCATGCTATAGAATTAATAAAGCAGGGGAGGAGCTTTTTTATTGGGAAAAATCAATGGTAATTAAGGGAGTATGAATATGATCGGAGCTATAGAAAAGTATTTGATTTATTATGGGCTGAATGAAGAAATGTCCTTATACCTGTCCAATGCGATAGCGGCAGCAGCAATCATTCTTGTCAGTATGCTGGCCTATTTCATTGCAAAGAAGGTTTTGCTTAAGGTTCTCGAAGCTTTTATTATCAGAAGCAAAGCAAAATGGGATGATATCTTAATTAAGAGTAAGCTGTTTGAACGGATTATTCGTGCCGTTCCTGCGTTTGTTATTCATGCCTTTGCCCCGGTATTTCCCTCCTATCAGGTGTGGATTCAGCGCATAGCGTTTTGCTATATTGTTTTTATAATTGTTTTTTCACTTGACAAGCTGCTTGATATTATAGACGACATTTACAGCAGCTTTGAGGTGTCCAGAGTAAGGCCTATAAAGGGATATCTTCAGGTAGTTAAAATCATTTCATATGTAATTGGAATTATTGTTATTATAGGGGTGCTGATAGATAGATCTCCATTAATTCTTATAAGCGGTATCGGGGCTGCGACGGCGGTACTTCTGCTGATTTTCCAGAGTTCAATTTTGGGGCTTGTGGCAGGCATCCAGCTTTCTGCAAATGATATGGTGCGCTTAGGAGACTGGATTGAAATGCCCAAGTATGGTGCGGACGGGGACGTGATAGAAATTTCTCTGCACACGGTAAAGGTACAGAACTGGGATAAGACCATTACAACCATACCCACCCATGCGCTTATATCGGAGTCGTTTAAAAATTGGAGAGGCATGGAGGAGTCGGGTGGCAGGAGAATAAAACGGGCAATATATATTGATATGGCAAGCATCAAGTTCTGTACCGAAGAAATGCTGGAGAGGTACGAGAAAATAACGTATATAAGGGAATATATTCAAAATAAAACAGGTGAAATAGAGCAATACAACAAAAAGCATAATATAGATTTCTCAAATGTTGTAAACGGAAGGCATTTGACTAATATAGGGACCTTCAGAGCGTATATAGAGAACTATCTGAACAATCATCCTAAGATCCACCGCGGTATGATCCGGCTGGTAAGGCAGCTCAGCCCCACCGAAAACGGACTGCCCATTGAAATATATGTTTTTGCGCGGGATACTGCGTGGGTGAGCTATGAGGCAATACAGGCCGATATCTTCGATCATATACTTGCTGTTATACCCGAATTTGATCTGCGGATTTTTCAGGCCCCGTCCGGACATGACTTAAGACAGGTGAGGTGAAGGTATGCATATAAACAAAAAAAGCCCGATTCCCGTTTACTACCAGCTTAAAAACATATTGCTTAAAAAAATACAGGATGAGGAGTATAGAGCGGGAGAGCTGATACCCTCCGAAAGAGATCTGGGGGAAAGCCTCGGAATAAGCAGAATGACAGTGAGACAGGCATTAAGCCAGCTTGTGGCCGAGGGCGTGCTGTACAGGGAAAAGGGCAAGGGGACGTTTGTTTCTAAGGGCAAGATTCAACAGAGAAATATCATGAGCTTTTCGGAGACAGTGAGAAAAAAGGGGCTTGTGCCTTCCGCCAGAATATTGAGCTTTCAAAAGCATACAGAGCTATATGATATAAAGGACATACTCGGCCTTAGGAGAGACGACGGGATATACGCAATAAAGAGGCTCAGGCTTGCAAATGAGCGTCCTGTGGCAATAGAGGAGGTGTTTATGCCGGAGATATATTTCCCGCGTCTGGATAAATTCGACTTGAACACCTCCCTGTATAAGCTTATAAAGGAAGAGTACTCTTATGCGATAAGTTTTATAGACAATAATATAGAAGCGTCGAAGCCCTCCGCGGAGGAAAAGGAGCTTCTTTCCATAGCTTTAACCTCACCTGTGCTGAGAGTTACAGGAATAAACTACACGGAGGAGGGCAGCAGGCTCTTTTATGAAAGGGCGGTCTACTGCGGAGACCAGTATAATTACAATGTAAGAATATATATGTCTAAGGAAATTTAGCACTTGATTTTGAGTACAAAATAAACTATTATTAAATTAAGTGGTATATACAACTATACCTATATACCAAATTTTAAATGAGGTGAGAGTATGACTAAAATGTGGAATGAAATAATGGAGCAGCCCCAAGTTCTTGGGAAATGCATGGGTAAAAATAAAAATGCCATTGACGGTATAACAGAAGAGATAAAAAGGAACGGAATAAGCTCTGTTGTTATTGCGGCAAGAGGAACATCGGATCATGCGGCGGTATACGCAAAATATATCATTGAAATTCTTACAGGAGTGCCTGTCTCTTTAGCCGCACCCTCTGTTTTTACAATGTATGGCAAGGAGGTTTGCTTAAAAAACAGCCTTGTTATAGGAATCTCCCAATCCGGCAAGGCTGCGGATGCTATTGAGGTTATCACATCGGCAAACAGGCAGGGAGCTTTGACGGTGAGCGTAACCAATTTTCCCGACTCGCCGATGGCTGTTGAAGCAAAGTACCATCTGTTCTGTGATTGCGGTATTGAGAAGAGTGTAGCGGCAACTAAGACCTTTACCGCCCAGATGTATCTTATTGCACAGCTTGTGGCAAAATGGTCGGGAAATGAGGAGCTTTTAGATGAGCTGTCCCGCGTTCCCGAAAATATGACGGAGACCTTTAAAGAGGAAAAAAGCGTCATGGAGAGGGTAGAAAGATACCGCTTTATGAAGGAGTGCTTTGTGCTTGCGCGAGGCGTCAATTATTCCATTGCCATGGAATCGGCATTAAAAATTCAGGAAACCACGTATGTAAGGGCAAAGGCATATGCCACCTCGGACTTTTACCATGGGCCCTTTGCCATGATAGAAAAGGACATGCCTGTGCTTGTATTTGCACCCGACGGGCCTTCCTTAAAGGATGTTGAGGAAATGATGAAAAGGCTTGTGGAGAGGGAAGCGGAGCTTATCGTTATATCAAACAAGCCTGAGCTGGGACGGATGGGGAGCAGCTTTTTCCGCATACCGAAGTCGGACAATGATCTTATAACACCCTTTTACAATGTAGCGGTGGCGCAGATGTTTGCATGCCGGCTTGCTTTAACCAAGGGCTTAAACCCCGACAGCCCAAGAGGGCTCAACAAGGTCACAATCACAAGATAAGGGGGATGAAGTACAGGGACAGTTCTGCTGCCTCATTACGATGAGGCAGCAGAACTGTCCCTTGTGCTTCCTTACACTCCATAAATTTTTTCATTGACTAAAATTTACATATTTGTTTATAAAAATAAGGCTTTTAAAGCTTAAGGCAGACAATACCATGTTCTGTTCTAAGCACTCAAATGTAAACCACAGGAAGGTTTTGGAGATAAGTGTCATAATAAAAATTAACATAATTACCTTAAAATGACAAATAATTCCGTCCATATTATTTATAATCAGTCGTGCAGTAACACTTAATTATAGGAGGGTACGAATGATGAGGACGGAGATATTGCCATACCAAAAACTTGCCAGCTTAGGATTTAATTTTGGAAAAACAAAAGTAAAGAAATTCTTGCAGCTAAACCTCACCAAAAACAATATCATATTAATTTCTGCCGCCTTTTTGCTGGGCAGGGCTTCTATGCTGAACGGATTGATGCCGTTTGGAATTGCCGCATATGCATCCACCATAGGGCTTAATATCAATCGCCTTATGACTGCCGTTTTTATTGTATTGGGAATGCTTTCGGGCGGCGCAAGGGGACAGATATATGTGTGCTTATCAGCCATGCTTATATTTAATGCAATCAATATGGTAGTAAAGGGAAGCAAGGCCAACATGAATTTTAAGTATTCTGTTATAGCCTTTATCAGCGTTATGATTCCCGAAATGGTTCTGGTATATTTACAGGGCTTTCTCCTGTTTGACTTATTAAAGGCTCTTATGCATGGCTTTATTGTATTTTCCTTAATGTTTATATTCAGAAATGCCGTCCCTGCAATCGCAGAAGGAAAGGTAAAGACCGCCTATTCAAATGAAGAGCTGATAAGCATGGCAATAATAACCGCAATGGCTGTTTCAGGGCTTTCCAATATCAGTATCGCAGGCTTTGAAATTAAAAATATTATTTCAATATTTCTTATACTTGTGTTCAGCTACAGATGCGGCCCCGGCCTAGGGGCGGCTGTGGGAGTTGTAATAGGGCTTATTGCAAGCATGTCTGCCAATGCCCCTCCCCTTGTAATAGGCTCGTATGCCTTCTGCGGATTGCTGGCAGGGATATTCAGATCCATAGGCAAAATGGGCTCCGGGCTTGGCTTTGTACTGGGAAACAGCGTATTGACGCTCTATCTGAATGGGTCTATAGATGTGCTTATATATCTTAAGGAGATTGTGATTGCGCTTGTGCTGTTTATGGTACTGCCTAAAAAAGTAATGGATCTGGCATCCAAAATAGTAGGCGCCGATGCCGAAAAAGAGGCAGACAAGCAAAGCTACGGGAGCCGAATAAAGGAGCTAACTGTGGAAAAGCTGAATAAGTTTTCCAGAACCTTTAAGGAGCTTTCAAAAACCTTTGGAGAAATAGCCGATACAAAGGTCACGGCTGAAAAACAGGATATATCGTCCATGCTTGACAGAGTGGCGGATAAAATATGCAAGGATTGCAGTTTGTGTCTGCACTGCTGGGACAGGAATTTTTATGATACGTATCAGGTTATGTTTAAAATAGTTGAGAAGCTGGATATGAAAGGTCGGATTGATGAAAGTGATATTCCGGACCATTTTCTTGACAGGTGTGAGAGGGTTGTGGACTTTGTGAAGGCTATAAATAATGCATATGAGGTGTTTAAGGTTAATATGGTGTGGAAGGGGAGGGTGGGGGAAAGTCGGGCGCTTGTATCCCAGCAATTTGAGGGACTGTCAAATGTGATATCCAATCTTGCGTCTGAAATAGATATGGAGGTGCATTTTAAGGCTGAGCTGGAGGATATGCTTTTGAATGAATTAAAAAAGGAAGGGGTTAAAGCGAGTGACGTAATCGTTTTTGAGAATAAATGGGGGAAATATGAAATAAGTGTTTTTCATAAGGGCTGCGGAGGCAAAAGACAGTGTATAAAAACCATTGAAAGAATTGTTTCACATTCTGTGGGAAGAAAAATGGTAAAGGAGGATAAGGACTGCTGCCAGAAGCTGAAGAACAACCTCTGTACCTTGAAGCTGGCGGAGGAGGAGGTTTTTAAGGTTACAACAGGTGTTGCAAAGCTTGCAAAATATGGGGGGATGATTTCGGGAGACAGCTATACCTTTATGAACACGGGAAAGGGGAAATATATTGCCGCCATAAGCGACGGCATGGGCTCGGGGCAAAGGGCCGCCACCCAGAGCCGGGCCACTATAAGCCTTCTTGAGCAGTTCATGGAATCGGGCTTTGATAAGGAGACTACTGTAAAGCTCATTAATTCAATACTTGTTCTTAAATCAGGAGAGGATTCCTTTACTACCATTGATATGTCGGTGATAGACTTATATGAGGGAGAGGTGGAGTTTATAAAGATCGGCGCGGCACCCACGTATATAAAAAAGCATGAGAGGGTGGACACTGTTAAATCGGTGTCACTCCCTGCGGGAATATTGGGGGATGTAGAGATCGAGCTTGTACATAAGCGTATAGATAACGGTGACTTTATAATAATGCTCAGTGACGGAATCTTTGATTCATTCAATATAAATGAGGGAGGTGATAAAGAGCTGGAGGATGTGATCTTCGGAATAAAAAGTATAAACCCGCAGGAAATTGCAGACGCAATACTTGACAGAGCCTATATAAATTGTGAGGAAAAGCCTGTGGATGATATGATGGTGGTGGTTGCAAAGCTGTGGAAGGCGGGCAATGTATAAATTCTCATATTTTATCACAAACTACCTATGAAAGCATTATCCTGCCTGCACCGGGTATATTTGCTCTGAAACCATATATGCCCGGTGCAGGGCGCAGGGTGTGCTAATTATAGGTTCGGAGGAGCTTATGCTAAGTGATGATTCAAAAAGGATTGTGGTAATAAAGGATATTCACTCAAATATCATCGAAGAGGCTATATTGATATTGAAGGACAGGCCCGCAGCCAGAAGGAACAGGAATAAGGACTTTATTCTAAGTGAGGCCAATATGATTATCAGCAGGTATGTGGAGGAGAATAAGGGGGGGGAGGCGGCATCGAATAAGAATTTAAAGATAAGAAAAAAGCCTTTGCAGCAAAAGAAGGCTCCCGTAAGTCTTATGATTAATGTGGCTCTGGCTGCCAGTGCAGTGCTGCTGCTGTTTTTGCTCTCAAAGGCTATTTGGGCTTTTTAAGGGAAGCTTTGTCCCTCTGCTTTTTACTAATGCAGATGATATGAAGGAAGTAATAGGAACTGTAAGTATTATGCCTATGCTTCCCGACATGCCCTGTATAAGCTCGGTGCTTATCACATCCAGGTTCATTATTTGCCTGTAGGGCATTGCATAGGCCATGATAAGAAGAATAGTGCTAAAGGCCCCTCCTGCAAATGCCAGAATAAGAGTGTTGGACATCGTTCCCATAACATCCCTTCCTATGTTCATGCCTGATTTAAAAAGCCGGCTTCTATCCATACGCGGGTTGGAGTCATGAATTTCAAATACCGCCGATGCGATTGACATTCCCACATCCATTATTGCCCCAAGTGAGGCAATGAGGATTGACGAAAACATAAGGCCGTTAATTTGCAGGTTACTCTTTTCAGCTATGGAAATTAACGATTCGGCCTCCTCCATTGTAAGCCCTGAAATATGTGCGAGGCTTCCGGCAATTATTGAGATAATTCCCGAGCATATAACACCTAACACCGTTCCTATGGAGGCGGACAGTGTTTTTTTGTTAAACCCCCCAACTAAAAAAAGGGTGGCGATAATTACTGCCGATACAGTAACAATTGATACCGGTATGGGATCGGCTCCGCGGAAGATGAGTGGGATCATGAAAAATATAACCATTACTCCTGTAAATATAAGAGATATTACCGATTTGAATCCCTTAAGGCCTCCAAAAATGATAAGCACTGCGAAAAACAGACCTACCAGCCCGTATAGAACAGGCTCTCGAAAATAATTATAAACGTTGACATGCTCTGCCTTATTATCCTTTATAAATATTTGAACTACAATTTGCGAGCCTTTTTTTGCATATACATTGTAAAGCCTGCTCATAGGGTTCTTTAAAATAAAGGTTTCATCCTTAAATCTGCCTGTCAGCACCTCTATTTCAAGCTCCTGAGTTCCAACCACAACGCCCGGAACAAGAGTGTCCTGTGTAAGCTCTTCATTTTTAACCTTAATGACCCTTGCCCTTTCAAAGAGAACATTATCCTTAGGTTTTTCCAAAAGCCCTCTCGAAATAAATATGATTATCGGAATTAAAATTATTACCGCAGCAATCAGTATGGTTGAGCTGTGTTTTTTAAGCATATGGATGTACTCCGTTCTGAAATGATAACTATATTATAAACCTTAAGGGAATAAATCAAATATTTGCATTGAAAAATTAACATAAAATTAAACCTTTCATTACGTTATTAACCAAATTTTTTCAAGGGGTTTACTTGCGGTTAAGAAAGCTTATCCCTGCTTTTGGTAAAATATACTCAGCAAAAATTTACTTGAACCTGATAAAAATTAAATAAAATAACAGAAACGGAGGTTGAAGGTGTTGGGAAATAAGTTTACTGGAAGCAAAGTCTTAATAAAATATCTGTCAATACTGCTGGCGGTTGTGATGGCATTCGGCCTGGTTCCGGGACAGATGCAGGGCCCGTGGCAAGTAAGTGCGGCGGATACAATAGTGGTTGGGTGGGATTTTAATGATGGGAATCAGATAGCGGACGCAGGCGTATCCTCCAATGCATCACAGGTTATTTCAAGAGAAGACTCATACTCAGGCACTTACTCTTATACGGCGGGGGCAGCGGGTACGCCTGATACAGCTCTGTCCTCAAATGCATGGAGTGAGGGAGCCGGTACAAAATATCTTAAAATAAGCTTTTCAACAAGCGGATATTTCGATCTGACACTTGAATCAAAGCTGAGATCGTCGGGCACGGGGCCGAGAGACTTTAAGCTTCAATATAGTGCTGACGGCACAGAATGGAATGATATAAGCGGAGGTGCCGTGGTATCTGGAAACGGCTCCTTTGAGAGCAACAGCATTGTACTGCCGGAGGCTGTGGAGGATCAGAGCATAGTATATATAAGGTGGCTTTTGGATTCAAATGTTTCCGCTGCGGGAACAGGAGACATGAGCGGAAGCAATGGGACATGCAGAATAGACGATATCGTTATATCCTCAAGCGGGGATTCGCCGGGGGGGCCTGAAGATACCGCCCCGCCTGCGGTGCTGTCCAAATCCCCTGCCGACGGGGCCGCCGGTGTGGCATGGAATGCGGTAATATCTGTTTTGTTTGATGAAAATATTGTGGCAGGGAGTGAAATATCCTCAATTTCAATAAAGGACGAAGACAGTACTCCTGTGGCGGGCGTTTCAAACGTTATATCGGGCGCAGCTCTGACCATAGCTCACGAACAGCTCGAAAAAGATAAAACCTATACTGTTACAATACCGGCGGGGGCGGTTCAGGACTCCTCGGAAAATGCTACCGATTACGATATAATCTGGAGCTTTACAACAGCTTTGGATGAGGTAATCACTCCCATTAATGAGATTGACACGGTGGACTCAAACGGACTTCCGACAAAGACGCAGGAGCTGTATACCATAGAGGGGGTTGTTACCTCTGCTCCCGGAGGACTTGGAAGCGGGAAAAAAATGTTCGTTCAGGATGAAAGCGGAGGGATATGCGTTTACCACAGCACGCAAAGCATTTCAGGCGTGGCTGAGGGAGATATTGTAAGGGTAACGGGCAAGGTAATACAATATAACGGATTAACGGAGCTTGATCCCAGTGTGGCAGGGGGTGCTGTACAGGTGATTTCAAGCGGCAATGCCCTGCCTGCTCCGGTTGAGCTTTCCTCCCTGTCTGAGCTGAGAAGCTTTGTCACAGCAGAGCCATATGAGGGCAAGCTTGTAAGAGTAAGGGTAAAGGTGTCTTCGGCGGTTGCATCCAACGGCAATGGAGCGATAACGGATGTTGACGGCAGTAATTCGATAACCCTCAGAATAGAGACTGCAACGGGCATAGCTGCCTCAAGCCTCATACCGGGGCAGGAGCTTGTAATTACGGGAATTGTAGCTCAATATGACTCAAGCAGCCCATACACATCGGGATACCAGCTTACCCCGAGATACCCCTCCGACATATCGGATGCCCCTGATGACAAGGCACCCGTTGCACAGCAAACGGAGCCTTCCAACGGAAAAACAAATGTATTAATCAATGCTCCCTTAAGCGTTGAATTTGACGAGGAAATTGTTGCCGGGGCAGCAATAGCTTCCATAACCGTTATTGACGACCAAAGCTACAGCGTTGGGGGAATAAGCAGCTCAACCAGCGGAAATATGCTCTATATAGACCACGCCGATTTTGCTTATGGGAGAACATATACAGTAACCATTCCGGCAGGAGCGGTAGAGGATTCACAAGGGAATGCAACTTCTGCTCCCACAGTATGGAGCTTCAGTACACGGGCTTCAGCGGACCTTGACGGGCCTGTCGCGTTAAGCAAGACACCTGCGGAAGACGCGACGGGAGTTTCCAAAAACGCTTCCGTTTCAGTGATGTTTGGTGAGGATATACGGCAGGGCAGTGCCTCAAGCGGCATAAGCATAAAGGATTCGCTTGGCAATCCCGTTTCAGGGGTGGACTGCAAAATTGAGGACTCTGTTCTGACGCTGACACATGCCGTATTCGGCTATAGCACGGAATATACGGTAAGCATTCCTGCCGGAGCGGTGGAGGACTTTTCCGGAAACGGAACCGGCTCTGAAATTGTATGGAGCTTTACCACAGGCCAAGAGGAGGTATACAGCTTATATTATGGGCAGCTTCACAGCCATACCAATTTCTCCGACGGTCAGGGCAGCCCCGATGATGCTTACTCATGGGCAAGGGATGAGGGCCACGCTGACTTCTTTGCAGTCACCGATCACTCAAACTGGTTTGACAACGAAAAAAATACAGCCAATGAGAGCATTACAAGCATAAGTGAGTCTACCAGTCAGGAATGGAAGGATTTAAACTCTATTGCCGACTCGTATAATAATGACGGAAGCTTTACCGCAATTGCAGGCTTTGAGATGACATGGAGCAATGGCACCGGACATATAAATACCTTCAACACTCCATGGTTTGTTTCCAGAAGCAATTCGGCGATGGACCTTAACGCATACTATAACAAGATTAAAGAGTCCCCGGACTCTATAAACCAGTTGAATCATCCCGGAAAGACCTTTGGAGACTTTTTTGATTTTGGGTACTACAGTAAAGAGGCTGATGCCGTGGTGCAGCTTATTGAGGTTGGAAACGGCGAAGGCCCCATAAGGGGAAGCGGGTATTTCCCCAGCTATGAATACTATACCAGAGCGCTTGACAAGGGGTGGCATGTCGCTCCGTCCAACAATCAGGACAACCATAAACAAAAATGGGTTACAGCAAATGAGGCCAGAACGGTTGCACTTGCAACGGAGCTTACAAGGGACGGAATATATGACGCAATAAGGGAGAGAAGAGTTTATGCGACAGAGGACAGGAACCTTCAGATAGAATATGAGCTTAACGGAAATGTAATGGGCTCCATACTTGGGGATACCGATGATTCCTTAAGCTTTGAAATTAAGGTGACAGACCCTGACGCGGGCGATTCCATAGGAAAGATATCTATAATTTCCAACGGGGGGACTGTGGCGGCGTCAAAAACCTTTAGCGGGAACAATGCCGAGTGGAGCTTTGAGCTTGAGCCCAAATATTCATACTACTATGTAAGGGTTGATCAGACCGATAAGGATATTGCCGTAACCGCTCCCGTATGGGTTGGCGAAACGGACAAGGCCGGCATATCGACATCAGCGGGAACCGGGCTGTCCGTAAAGGGAGAAGAGGTTACAATAACATCAACCATATATAATAATGAAGCTTCTCCCATGCAGGTAGCTTCACTTGAATATTCCATAGACGGCAATGCTATAAACACCGCGCCTGCCATCAACCCGGTGGCACCGTCGTCCACGGCATTATATTCCTTTGGGTATAATCCGGTACAGGTAGGAGATGTAAGCATTAATGTAAAGCTTACCGCTTCAATTAACGGAACGCAAAGAGTATATACCGATGTGCTGAAGCTGAATGTTTCAGATCCTTCGGTAATAACCAAAATTATTATCGACGGCTCTCATTATAATGACTATGTCGCGGGAAACTATGCCAACAATATGGGGAATATAACAGAGCTTTCAACTGGCAGGGGTGTACAGGTAATAGTACAAAAGCAGCCTCTTACAGACGAGGTGCTTTCGGATGTGCAATTGCTTCTGCTTACTCCTCCGGCAAAGAAATCAGGCACCTCAAATGGAGTAAGCTATACTGCCAAGCCATATACTCAGGACGAAATTAATGTTATAAAAAGGTTTGCCGACAGGGGAGGGAATATAGTAGTAGCGGGTCTGGCAGATTATCAGGATAATGGCGCCGCCGCTCAAAATCATACGGCATACCAGCAAAACCTTGTTCTTCAGGCAATTGGTGCCGGATCAAGGATTAATGATGACGAGGTGGTGGATTATCAAAACAATCCTAACGTAAATCCTCCCGGGGTTGCGGGAGGCACTCCTTTCCGCGTTCCTATGAATACTTATAACATGAGCTCTCCATACCTGAACGGTGTGGTGCCGGAGCAGGATTACAGCTTTTACAGCGGATGCTCATTTACTATGGGCAATAACGCAAAGTGGCTTGTAAAGGGACACTCAACCACATACGGGTTTGATTCCGACAATGACGGATTGGGAGGAAGCTATGTGGCGGCGGCAAATGCTGCCATTCCAAGCCCGGATGGGGGAATAGGAAAGGGGAATGTAGTAGCGCTTGCAGAGGAAACCCTTCCGGGAGGAGGAAAGCTCTTTATCGGAGGGACAGTGTTCTTCTCCAACTTTGAAATTAAAGCCTCTCTTGACAACTACGGACAGCTCCAGAACAGCAACTACAATATTACAATGAACATTATAGATTCTATAAAAAAGGCAGTCCCGGTGACTCCCATAAAGCAAATACGCGCTGCTCAAGCAGGCGAAACCTTCTGTGCGGAGGGTATTGTAACGGCAGGAACTCAGCAGGGCAATGCCTTCTTTGACACGATATATATTCAGGATGCCACAGGAGGTATAAACATCTTCCCTGTGTCCGATATGAACATAAGAGTAGGGCAAAAGGTAAAGGTACTGGGATATGTGGGGCAATATCAGGGAGACATAGAGCTTGTCATGCAGCAAATAGAGGTGACGGATGCCGCGCAAAAGCCCGTTGCTGCTAAGGAATTTCCTACCGGCGACAGTATGCTTCCCAAAAATGGCGGCTGGCTGGCCAAGGTTTGCGGAACGGTGACAGGGATAACTGAAAACACTATTTTTATAGACGACGGAACGGGAGAAGCCAGAATTTTTATAGACGGATATATAGGGGACAGTACAGGGAGAATTAACCAGCCCGGTAAGTGGGAGCCTTCAATAAAGGTGGGAGACACTGTTTCGGCAATAGGCCTTGCATCGGTGGATACCGAAGGAAGCAGGCTGAGGGTGAGAGACACCTCTGAAATCATAAAGGTAAAGAAAACATACAAAGTGCTTTATGATTCCAACGGAGGCACGAGCGGAAGCGTTCCGCAGGATAATACGGGATATTTGCCCCGTGATACAGTCAATGTGTTATCCAACAGCGGAAGCCTTGCAAAAACAGGCTACAGCTTTAAGGGCTGGAATACCAAATCAGATGGAACTGGAATAGATTATACGGCGGGTGCAGGAAAGCTTATTATTACATCGGATATCATATTATATGCCAAATGGGAGAAAGTATCCGATGCTACGCCTTCGCCCACAGGTAATTCAGGCAAGACAGGCACAACCACCACCACTAAGGCTTCCATTGAGCCTAAGCTTGGAGAAGGCGGGGAAGTAAGCATAGAGCTTAAGTCTAAGCTTGATAAATCTACAGGCGAGGCTAGAGCACAACTTGATTCAGACACTCTTGCCAAGGCACTGGAGATTGCAAGAGAAGATGAAGAGGGGATAAAAACAGTAAAGCTTCAAGTGAGCGGTGCAGAGGGGAGCACATCATATATACAGGAGCTGCCTACAAAAGCCTTGATTGAGTCGAAGTCAACCCAAAGGCTTTCCATTTCAACGGATGTGGCTGAGGTATCAATTCCGGGCAATATGCTTTCTGCAGCGGGTACCGGAGAGACTGACAAGGTGGCTTTAAAGGTCGGATTGGTTAATAAGGATGAGCTTAGCAGCGAATTGAGGGAAAAAGTAGGGAATGCGCCTGTAATTGAGCTGGGTATATCAGTAAACGGGAAGACGGTGAAGTGGCAGAATGAAGATGCCCCGGTTTTAATAACAATTCCGTATACGCCCACAGAGGAGGAATTGAAAAACCCCGACCATATTGTAATCATATACATCGACGGGGAGGGTATGCCACATTCCGTACCAAACGGCAGATATGATTCCAAAACAAAGACCATAAGCTTCACTACAACGCATTTCAGCAGATATGCTGTGGCATATATATATAAGACCTTTGACGATATACAAAAATATCCGCACGCTAAAGCTTCTATTGAGGTTATAGCATCCAAAGGCATAATTGACGGAAAATCCGAGCTGGAATTTGACCCGGATAAGGAAATTACAAGAGCGGAGCTGATACAAATGCTGGTGAAAGCATTAGGTCTTACTACAAGCTTTACCGAAAGCTTTAGCGATGTAGACCCGTCACACCGGTATTATAAGGAACTGGGAATAGCCAAAAAAATAGGGCTGGCTAAGGGCGGTGGAGAAAACCGCTTCAGCCCTGATAAAAGGGTTACAAGGCAGGACATGATGGTTTTCTGCTACAGGGCACTGGTGCTTTCCAAAAAGCTTAACCCCGGGCTTTCTGAAGCACAGCTTGACAGGTTCAGTGACAGGTCAAGGATCGCAAGCTATGCTATAGAGGCTGCTTCGGCTATGGTAAAAGAGGGGATAATCGGGGGCAGCGGGCAAAAAATAAATCCTTTGGCAAATGCTACAAAAGCAGAGGCGGCTATGGTTATGTACAGAATATTAAAAAAATAGATTAAAAATCACAAGCAGGGGATGGCATGGAGCGCAAATGCGCTTTCAAGGTCCATCCCCTTTTTTATATTGAAGCTTAATTACTTGTAATTAAATTACTTGTAATTAAATTATCCGTAATGATTTTAAGAACGGGTGTATTTAATTTAAGTGACGAAAATGCAAATTTTAACTCCCCTTCTATCTTCCCCTCACATTGAGGGGAAGAAAAAGAAGGGCACTGGAGAAGAAAATGAGAAGAACAACGCAGGCGCATGTAAAGCAGCTAGCGAAAGAAATGAGAAGACATCCTACAAGTCCTACATGGACCTTCTTTTCCTTCCCCTCGAAGTGAGGGGAAGATAGATAGGGAGCTTATTAAAAATCTGGATTTGGAATAAAACGCCATAATATGCTGTTATGTGAAAAAGGTGCTTCAATTGTAATCCCTATGGCGATTTTCCGAAATGCTATGTCAGATATAATTTATGCACCCTTTTTTTAAGAACCATATCCTTGATTTTATCCCAGCAAAATTATATTATATATTGTAAAAGAATTTTGCATTATAAAATTAAAGGAGAAGATGAATGGATTTAAGAGATATAATTTTGCTTCCTCGGGCTTTATACAAAAAACTTACGGCGAAAAGGGTTTCTCTTTTTATAGGAATAATTCTTGTTGGACTTATTGATATGGGCTTTAACATATTTATAGGCTATAATAGCTTATTTGTGGGCAAATCCTCTATGGTAACATACTTTAATATTACGCTTGCGCTTGTGCTTGTAATACTGATGGGCTTTATTGACGTAGTGTTTTTTTCAGTCCCGATGTTTGACCTTTTCAAGCATTTCAAGATGGAGAAGGGGATAGGGGATTACAGCCAGCAGCTGGTAAAGCTTATGAAGGTATATATATGTGCAAATTTTCTGGTGCTGCCTTTAAATATACTGCTTTATATTACATTCAGAAGCTATGAATTCGGAAGCAGCTTTACCCTGGCGGCACTGGCATACTTTGTTGTATTTCTTCCGGCCATATGGGCCAGTGCCGCGATAGCGAGGGGAGTAAATGAGATATACAGCTTTATACAGCCGCTTAAAAAAGTAGTATTTTTAATAGTATTTTTATGGAGCATGATACTTGGGCTTATTTTAAACTATATGATAGAGCGGTGGTTTATGTTGCTTTTCAAGTAGAGTCCGGGAACCGCTGATAATTTTACCCCGCTTTTTAACCTTTTTATTCTTGCATTATTAAAATAATATGATAATATAGTTATGAATAAGTAAGCAGTAAATTTTGACACCGCACTCCCTTAAAATTAAAATCATATTTTAACGTTCACAGGTTAGGCGGTATATTGTACGGATAGCTCTGATTTTATAAGGATTGTTTTACTCTCAATGGGCTATATGCTTCAAAGACTTTTCAAAAAGGTCTTTTGGTAAAAATTTTTAAAAAAGGGGATGTATTCTGTGGGCTTTGGACAAGATATCGGGATTGATCTCGGTACGGCAACGGTTCTTGTCTATATAAAGGGCAAGGGCATAGTACTGAGGGAACCTTCAGTTGTAGCCATAGATAAAAACACAAACAAGCTTCTTGCAGTGGGAGAAGAGGCGAGACGTATGCTTGGCAGGACTCCCGGCAACATTGTTGCCATAAGGCCCTTGAGAGAGGGTGTTATATCGGACTATGACATTACAGAGAGAATGCTTAAGTATTTTATAAATAAGGTATGCGGAACAAGGTTCTTTAAGATTTTTAAGCCCAGAATTATGGTTTGTGTACCAAGCGGAGTTACAGAGGTTGAAAAAAGGGCGGTTATTGACGCAGCCGTTCAGGCGGGGGCAAGAAAGACATATTTGATTGAGGAACCTATAGCGGCTGCCATAGGTGCGGGAATAGATATAGCAAAGGCCTGCGGAAGCATGGTTGTGGATATCGGAGGAGGAACTACCGATATAGCTGTTATATCTCTTGGCGGGACGGTGGTAAGCACCTCCATTAAGATCGCCGGTGACAAATTTGATGAGAGCATTGTAAGGTATATGCGTAAAAAGCATAATATAATGATAGGAGAAAGAACGGCGGAGGATCTTAAAATTAATGTGGGAACGGTTTATCCAAGGGTTCAGGAGGTATCAATGGACATACGCGGCAGGAACCTCATATCAGGCCTGCCCAAGACAATAACCGTTACGTCAACTGAAATAATGGAAGCACTTGAGGAGCCTATTTCAAGCATTGTGGAGGCTGTCCATTCAGTGCTGGAGAGGACGCCTCCCGAGCTTGCTGCCGATATAAGCGACAGAGGGATTGTAATGACAGGCGGAGGCAGCCTTTTATATGGACTGGATAAGCTGCTGCAGGAAAAGACGGGGATAAACGTTATAATTGCGGATGATGCTATTTCATGTGTTGCGTTAGGTACCGGAAAGGCTCTGGATACAATAGAGGCTATAGAGCAGAGTGCCTCAATGGATAGCAGAATTAAAAGGGAATTTTAAATTATAAAAATGCGTGTAATGTAAAGCTTACACGCTTTTTTTTATATTAAGTAATTTCTTAGCCTTTCCGATATATACTTTGATCATATTTAATAAGATTATCAAAGGGTTTATGCTTTAGGGCGGCCTGAAATTATAGGAGATTGCATATGATAAGAGGATTATACACTTCAGCCTATGGAATGCTTGAGGAAAGCAGGCGCATGGATGTAATATCCAACAACCTTGCCAATGTAAACACAACTGCCTTTAAAAAGGACTCGGCGGTTTTAGAAAGCTTTCCTGATATCCTCATGACGAGAATAAACGATGTGGCGAGCAAGACCAATCCTTCGGGAAGGCTTGGCAAAATGCAGCCTGGCAGTGATGTGGGAGAAATATTCACCTATTACACGCAGGGGCAGCTTGCAAACACCGGAGGCAGTCTGGACATGGCATTTAAAAATTCCGATAATGCGTTTTTTACAGTGGGAGTGCCCGGCGCCGAGGGAGAATTCATCCAGTATTATACAAGGGACGGAGCTTTTACGCTCAATGCCTATAACGAGCTTGTTACAAAGGAAGGCTATGCCGTTTTGGGCGAGAATGGAGTTATAACTCTTAGCGGAGAGGATTTTACAGTTGCTGAGGACGGAACGGTATATCAAAATGGCGAGGTGCTGGATAAGCTTCTTATAAAGAGCTTCAGTGATACAACGACACTGAGAAAGCTTGGCTCAAACCTTGTGGAGACTACTGATTTAACTGAGGAGGAGCCCTTTTCGGGTATGGTGATGCAGGGCTTTATAGAGCAGTCAAATGTAAATGTTATAAAGGAAATGGTTGACATGATTGCCGTTACGAGAGCATACGAGGCCAACCAGAAGGTGCTTCAGGCGCAGGACGGAACACTGGAAAGGGCTGTCAACGAGGTTGGAGCTATAAGATAATGGAGGGCAGGGGCCTGACATATAAGATTTATTGAATTCGGAGGGATATAGCATATGATGAGAGCGCTTTGGACAGCAGGCTCGGGAATGACCGCACAGCAGTTCAATGTGGATGTTATTTCAAACAATCTTGCAAATGTCAACACTACGGCATACAAAAAGGATAGAGCAGAGTTTAAGGATCTGCTTTACCAGACTATAGACCGCGCATCAGTTCTTGATGGGCAGGGAAAGCCTGTTAATCTTCAGGTTGGCTATGGGTCTACTCCCGTCGCCACAGTTAAGGATTTCAGTAAGGGCAATTTTGAAAGAACCGACAATCCTCTTGACTTGGCTATTGACGGAGAGGCATTGTTCGCAGTTTTAGGGCCTAAGGGAGATGTGGTTTACACGAGGGACGGAAGCTTTAAGGTAAGCGTGTCGGATCAAGGCACCAAGCTCACCACTACTGACGGCTATGCGGTGCTTGATGAAATGGAGAGTGAGATTTTTCTGGATGGAGTTGAGGATATTTCAAGTATAAATGTTGCGGAAAACGGGGCAATTACTTATATAAACACCGATGGGGAAACCGAGGATCTGGGACAGAGAATAGGTCTTTTTAAATTCTCAAACAGACAGGGACTTGAAAATCTGGGAAAGAATCTTTACGGCAGGACGGATGCGTCGGGAGAGCCTGTTATCGATGAGGAAGAAGGCTCTATGAGTGTTGTATACCAGCGTTTTCTTGAGTCCTCCAATGTACGTGTTGTAGAGGAAATGGTAAAGCTGATAGTTGCTCAGAGGGCATATGAGGTGAATTCAAAGGCCATACAGTCGGCGGATGAAATGCTGGGTCAGGCCAATAATCTTAAGAGGTAGTTAACAGGCATTTTGAAGGCTGCTGAACGGGAGTGTAAAGCTAATGGATATTGCGGGTATCGGAAATGACTATATAAAGAGTGCTGTAGACAGCTCAATAAATAAGGCGTCAGATGACAGCTTCCGGCAGAGGCTTGAAAAGGTGATGGATCAAAGCAGTGAAAAAGAGCTGAAGCAAGCGTGCCGGGACTTTGAGGGTATGATGCTTAATATATTGTATAAGCAAATGAAGGCAACTGTGCCTAAGTCGGACTTGCTGCCCCGGGATACCGGAGGGGATATTTTTGAGTCCATGCTTGACGAGCAGCTAGTAGAGGAGGCCTCCAAAAGCGGAAGCGCAGGCTTGGCAGATGTGCTGTACAAGCAGCTTAGCAAGCAGCTTGGCTCTGTATATAAGAAATCAGAAGAGGATGATATGGGAACGATTGAAAATAAGTAAGCGCTTGCATTATTTCTTAAGGTGTAATGTTATTGCAGCTATGCCAATAGTGATGTCCTTCATAGGTATTTATGCGGGACATTTTTTATTTGCCGAGAGATATATATTTATATAATATAGGCTTTTGCATATCGGATAACGGAGGATGTAAAATAATATCCTCCGGAAATTATTTTACATTCTTTTTAGATAGTTTGCATCCTATATAGTGTTAAGAAGGAGCAGTCTGCAATTTAATAATGGACAATTAATACAAAAATAGTTAAAATAATAGGGTGATTTTCTGTCAAAAATTAAGAATATGAGAGGTGCGGCATGTTATCAAATATTGAAATTAGAGAAATAATACCACACAGGTATCCATTTTTGCTGGTGGACAGGGTTATAGAGGTAGAGCCGGGAAAGAGCGCGGTAGCTATAAAGAATGTCACCGCCAATGAACCCTTTTTTCAGGGACATTTTCCCGACTTCCCCATAATGCCGGGAGTTTTGATTGTGGAGGCTCTGGCACAGACGGCGGGTATAGCCGCAGCCATGGAGGGCAATGATAAGGGCAAGCTTGGGGTTTTTGCGGCTATTGATGAAATGAAGATTAAGAAGCAGGTTCTGCCCGGAGACACCTTGAGGCTTGAGGCAGAAATATTGAGCAACAGGATGGGAGTAATAAAAGCAAAGGTTCGTGCGTCTGTGGATGAAAAAACTGCTGCCGAGGGCTTGATAAAATTTGCCATGGTCGATGTGAACAAAAAATAAATTTTTAAACTTTTAAACTTGTTCCGCCAAATCGCTCACTTTAAGGCTTAGGGAGTGATTTGGCGGCTTTGGGAGAATTGTTTTTTCACATTATGAAGCAGCCGCTTCCGATATAAGCTTAATCTGCTCATGAAGCTGAAGAGCTCTTTCTTCAAAATTGGGGGATTTTCTTCTGGCTGCCTCCGCTACTTCAAATGCCTCGTCGTTTCTTCCGTTTTCTATTAAAATCATGCAAAGATCGAAATACGGATCAAAGAAATTTTCATCCGCA
The DNA here is from genome assembly GCF_003337415.1 of Anaerobacterium chartisolvens. Lineage (GTDB taxonomy): Bacteria > Bacillota > Clostridia > Acetivibrionales > DSM-27016 > Anaerobacterium > Anaerobacterium chartisolvens. The sequence continues at coordinate 60,526 of NZ_QPJT01000018.1, forward strand.
AGGTCGATTGATTTCCTTAAGTAAGCCAGCCCGTCCTCTAAGCTGCCCATTCTGCAAAGAGTCACGCCAAGTCCCTTATGGGCGTATGCATCATTTGGCCTTTCTTTAAGAACAGCTCTGTTTGCTTTTTCCGCCGCATCATAATTCCCCAGCATAAAACAGACATACCCGTATACGCTTAACAGATCCATATTTCCGCTATCCAATTCAACGGCTTTGGACATCAGGATTTCTGCAAGCTGAAAGTTTCCGACGGACAGGAATTTATCTGCCTTGGATCTTAAAAGCTCCAGAGAATCTATCTTTTTAAGCTGCTCTTGTGCTTTGCTTACGGCGAAATTGTACGAGCAATACTTATTTTCGGCGTACAGGCTGCCCTCCATTGTAATTCTGGTGTTTGAGCATCCTCCAAGACAGCTTCCTCCATATTGGCATTTGCTGCACAAGCCCTTTAAATCGGACTTCTTTAAGCCTCTGTTCCAGCTAAAGCTTTGGGGGTTATCCCATATTTCCTTTACGGGTGTTATTCTTACATTGCCTTCAACATACTGCTTGTCCCTCACGGAGGTACAGCCTATAATATCACCGTTGTGCAGTATTCCCATTCCGTACTTGCCCGCCGCACATCCCTGCCAGACATATTGCTCCATATTAAGGCTGCTTTTCCTGACCTCAATTTCCTTCACATTGTAGTAGCCTATGCAGTCTGCAAGCTGTATGTCTATGCCACCCTTCTGCATGGTTTCATAAGCAAAATCTATTATGTCGTTGACATGGCGCGGCTCCATTATCATTTCGCCGTGATCGGCCATATTTCCCATAGGAAGACCTATTTGAAGCTGCCAGGATTTAACCCCCTTTGTGATAAGAAGCTCTCTTAACTCAGCCAGCTCACCGATGTTTTGCTGGTTAACGGTAGTAATTGCCGCATAATTAAGATCCTTTTGCTTCATAAGGTCAAAGGCATTCATGATCCTTTCAAATGAACCCGGCTTTCTTATAAAATCATGAGTATCGCAAAGCCCATCAACACTTACGGCTATGGTATTTATTCCTGCTTCTCTTGCCCTGTCAAGTATTTTGTCATCTATAAGCCAGCCATTGGTTATCATATTGGGTATTATTCCGTTTTGAGCCAGCCTCCGCGCTATCACATCCCAGTCCTTTCTTGTGGTGGGCTCTCCTCCCGACAGCGTTATCCATTCAAAGCCAAGCTCGCCGAGATCATCACACAGCTTAAGAGCCTCGTCGGTAGTCAATTCACCCTCCTGAGCATTTTCACAGCTTGATCCGCAGTGCTTGCATCTCATATTGCAGCCCATTGTTATTTCCCACACTGAAGTTATAGGCCTGTAATCCATTCCTAAATTCCCCCTTTTTAAAATTGACTATGGGTATTATCTATGATATATGTGTATTTTAATTTCAGGCATTTCATAAATACTGGCATGGGAGAATGGCCCGAGCCATTCTCCCTCACAGGATGACAGTCACTATCGCTTAGCAAAGAGACTCCTTGGTTATTGGAGGAATTCCATAAAACGGTAAAATTCCGTAGCAAACAACCATTATTGGAGGGACTAAGATATTTGAGGCCGAAGCAAAGCTCGCTCCTCCCGTCATCTCCATAAGCTCTTCGTCCGTCAACTCAGTGCCTTTAAAATTGTCCATAGACATGTGCGCCTACCTCCTTGTTTATTTTTTTATATGCTGCACTGTGAATACTCTTTGTCCAAGCATTCGGCAGTATATAACTTAAGAATATCATGGTATATATAGATATATCAAGACTTATTTACAAAAATTAACATGAAGAAATGACTCCATACAGAGCCATTCCTTCATTTCTTACGGGTCTTTGTTAAGCCAGATCCTTAGTTATGGGAGGTATGCCGTACAACGGTGTAACACCATACTTAAGAACAGGAATAATCCCATATTTAAGTGTGGGCGGAATTCCATATTCAACTATAGGCGGAATTCCATACAGCGCGACTACCGGAGGAATCAGACTATCGGATAATGAAGCCGAAATAAAGCTGGCTCCTCCTGTCATTTCCATTAATTCCTCATCCGTCAATTCAATGCCTGTAAATTTTTCCTTGGACATATAAATTCACCCCCTTTACATTAAATTTTATTGCATACCATGGCATGCACAGGTAAATTTATGCCGGGATATTTAGCTATGTATGATTTAATAAAGCATACCTTGGTAAAATTAGTGGGGAGTAGAAGGTGCGAATAGAGAATAATGTGATACAATATCATTACATCTATATAACATATCGGATTTGTTTTAGTGATATTTTACCATTAAATGTTGATTTTTTCAATTAATATTTTATTTTTTAATAATATAAAGTAATTATAATGAGAATAGTATAAAAAATAGTTGTGCGGATAGTATGCTAAAATAACTAAGCTTTAAATTAACACTACTATGTAAAATACTCTATTACGGCGTGTGGAAATCTTTCCATGATAAGCCCTGAAATAAACTCCTTCATTTCTCCGGAGGTTTCCTTGGGATAGACATACTTGAATCTTCCAAATTTTCCCCACTTGAGAACACGCTTTGTTTCGTCCATATCCAGCCCTGTTGACGGGAAGCGCTCCAGTATAAATTTCTTTGCGATTGGGGTAAACCTGTGCTGTATAAGCTCAAAGGTAATATTTTCAGGGAGACTGGCTCCCCTAAGATTTTCCTTAAGCCGGTCAAAGAGCTCGGAGTACTCCTCCCGCCACCCTTCGTATACCATTATGGGTGCCACTATAAAGCCTATGGGATAGGCGGCATGTGCAATTTTTGACGCTGCACTTATGCGTTCGTCATAGCTTGCGGTATTATGCTCAAAGCTGCTTATGACATGCCTTGAATTTATGCTTACCCTGAAACGGGTATGAAGGTTGTGGTTTAAGTGAAGGAGAGGCTCGACATTGTCAAACTTGGTGACCACGCGCAGCCTTGCATTGTCCAATGAGCCGAAATACTCTATAGTCCTCGACAGGCTTCCCGTTATATGCTCAAGGGCTAAAGGATCACCCGTGCTCGCCACCTCAAAGGTGGTAAGGCCGCCGCCGTTTTTTTCTATGTGCTTTGCTATGGAGTCGAATATTTCCTCTATGTTTACATATGTTCTTAAATAGGGCCTTGAGGACTGTGTGGTCTGGAGATAGCAGTACTCGCAATTTCCGGGACAGTTTGTGGCAAGAGCAAACTCAAAGTCAGCCGAGGGCTTGCAGACATCAAGCTTAAGGCTTTTTTTTACGGCAACCACAAGAGTTTTTTTCGAACGGGCATATTTTTCCTGCTCTGTTTTTCCGGGAATTGACCTGTATACATTCTGCATGGGTGTCTTTATAACCTCAATATTTTTTTTGCTGTCAAAAAGGCTGTACAGCTTTTCCCCAAGGGGATATTTCAGAGAAGAGGGTTCAAAAAAGACTCTTTCAGGCATAAATAAATCCATATATAAACACCATCCTTATTTTTATTTTGCCTTATCAAAGCTTTTTTTATTCTCTTTATTTTATGCATCTCTTTAGAATTGCCTGTTTACGCAAGTCGAAAATTAGAATAGAATTAAAAATATATAGGATGCAATAAAGATTTAAAAATGAAGGGAGACAGCATTTGAGTAAGGTATCGGTTGAAAAATGCCCTGACTATGAGATGGGGAATATGTATAGAGCTTTAAAAAAAACGTTTGATAACCTCGGAGGTGTGGAAAAATATATAAGGCCGGGCATGAGGGTGGCTCTTAAGCCTAATCTTGTAATGAAAAAAAGACCTGCCGAAGCGGCTACTACTCATCCTTCTGTTGTTCAGGCCCTGTCTTCCATTATAAAGGAGCAGGGAGCAAAGGCTATAATAGTGGAAAGCCCCGGCGGGCTTTATACAAAAAACGCCCTTAAAGGGGTTTATTCGGCTTGCGGCATTGAAGAGGCGGCTCTAAAATCAGGGGCCGAGCTTAATTATGATACGGCGGAGGCAGAGGTTAAAAATCCAGAAGGAGTTATTTTAAAAAATCTCATATTGATAAAACCGCTGATGGATGCGGATTTGATAATAAATTTGCCCAAGCTGAAAACTCACGGCCAGATGGTGTACACAGGCGCAGTAAAAAATATGTTCGGGGCTGTTGCAGGTGCCCGAAAGGCTGAATACCATTTCAGAATATCGGAATATAAAAGATTTGCCGATGCTTTAATAGACATATTTCTTGGGGCTAAGCCTGCCCTTAATATTATGGACGCCGTTACCGGAATGGAGGGAAACGGGCCCACGGCGGGAAACGCCAGAAATATAGGACTTGTTATTGCCGGTGAGGATGCGTTCAGCCTTGACTTTGCCGCATTAAATATAATCGGAGCAGACCCGTTCGCAGTGCCTCTGATAGCACAGGCGGCTCAAAGGGGGCTGTGCCCTAAGAGCCTCGGTGAGATAGATATAGTGGGTGAGCAAATAAGCACTGTGAGGATAAGTGATTTTGACATACCTCAAATAGAGTCTTTACGGGACATACAATTCTTTAATAATAAATTGTTTAAGGGTATAATGTCCTATATTAAGCCCCGGCCGGTTTTTAATTATGCATTATGCGTAGGCTGCGCGGAGTGTGCCAGAAACTGTCCCGCCAGGATAATTACGATGAAAAATTCAAAGCCCCGGCTGGATCTGTCAAAGTGTATACGGTGCTTTTGCTGTCAGGAGCTTTGTCCTGCTAAAGCAGTTGAAATAAAGAGATCCCCCTTGCTGAAATTTCTTATTAAAAAATAAAAAGGTCAATCATAAGGAGGATTTTAAAGCCTAATTATAGAATAGTAAATACTATATTTGATCATTAATTCACATGCGGAAAACAAGCGGCTTTTGATGTTTATTTAAAGCTGAAAAATGCTTTTTTGTAATCTTTTGTAAATACAAATTGGAGAGGGCAGGGGTTGTTAGTGAATATTGAATATATAAATCCGTTTATTGAGGCAAGCCAGACAGTTCTTTTACAAATGGCATCAATACAAGCTAAGCTTGGAAAGGTATATCTTAAGGATTCCCCGCATAAAAGCAATACGATTGCTATAATTGTAGGGCTCACCGGGAAAATTAGGGGTCAGGTAATATTCACTATGAGCATACCTCTTGGACTGGAAATAGCTTCAAAAATGATGGGAGGGATGACGATCTCCGAGCTGGATGAAATTTCCAAGAGTGCCATATCGGAGCTTACAAATATGATACTTGGAAATACCGCTACTATTTTATACAATAGAGGCATAGGTATAGATATAACTCCTCCATCTCTTATAATGGGAGAAAATCTTCAAATATCCACCGACAAAATGAAGACAATATGTATACCTCTGCTGTTGGGTGAAAGTGATGTGCTTGAGATTGATCTTTCTGTGATGGATACTTAATAAGTGATGTGGTATTTTGGGTGGGATGATGGACCTTGAATATTTTGAGGGCTGTCATCTTTTTGCTATTAAACGCTTGTTTTTGTGGTAATATATATTAAATGCACTCTCGACGGGAGGAATGGTTTTGTCATTGAATATTGTTCTGGTAGAGCCTGAGATACCTCAGAATACCGGGAATATAGTAAGAACCTGTGCGGCTATAGGAGCAGATTTGCATCTTGTAGGGCCTCTGGGCTTTTCTGTGGAGGACAGGTATTTAAAACGTGCCGGGCTGGATTATTGGAATGAAGTAAATATACGGTTTTATGACAGCTTTAGTGAGGTAAGGGAAAAATACGCCGGCAAACAGTTTTATTATGCCTCCACAAAGGCTGTAAACACATACGCACAGGTAAAATACCCCGAGGATTGCTTTATTGTTTTCGGAAAGGAAACATTAGGGCTTCCGGAGGAGCTTTTGAAGGAGAATATGGCTCATTGCATAAGAATCCCCATGAGACAGGGCATAAGATCTCTTAATCTGTCTAATTCCGTTGCGGTGGTGGCATTTGAAATAATGAGGCAGTACGGCTTTCGGGAGCTTGTCGGAGAGGGAAAGCTTGTGAAATATGAGTGGGAGTAATATCTGTACAACTGATATGGGAGGTGATGCCATGGTTAATGCAAGCAGAATGAGGGATGAGTTTTTAGAGCTTGTAAGAATTGACAGCGTGACGCTGCATGAGCGCCGAATGGCGGATGTGCTTAAGGCAAAGCTTGAGAGCATGGGAATACCCGTTTATGAGGATAATGCAGGTGAGAAAATAGGGGGTAATGCCGGAAACCTCATATGCACCGTCAAGGGTGAGAGGGATGTTCCGGGAATATTGTTGATGGCGCATATGGATACTGTTTCACCGGGCATAGGCAAAAATCCCGTTGTGGAAGGGGATATAATAAGAACGGACGGCACCACGGTGCTCGGGGGTGATGACGCAGCGGGAATTGAATGCATACTGGAGGCACTAAGAGTCATTTCGGAGGACGGTATACCACACGGAAACATTCACATTGCCTTTACCGTTGCTGAGGAGGGCGGCCTGCTTGGAGCCAAGAACATGGATTACGGTGCAATTGACGTAAGGTATGGGTTTGTAATGGATGACGGAGGAGATATAGGCAGTGTAGCCGTCTCGGCGCCTACGCAAAATAAAATTGATATAATTGTAAAAGGAAAGGCTGCACATGCCGGCGTTGAGCCTGAAAAGGGAATCAGCGCCATTCAGATTGCGGCGTGGGCAATTTCGCAGATGAGACTGGGAAGGATAGATCATGAAACCACCGCTAATATAGGTATAATAAAGGGAGGATGTGCCACAAACATAATTTGTGACAGGGTGGAGATTGAGGCCGAGGCAAGAAGCAGGAGCAGGAGAAAGCTTGACGAGCAGACCTCACATATGAGACATTGCTTTGAAACGGCCTGCGCGAGATTTGGAGGCAGCTTTAAATTCGACGTTCAAAATGTCTATCCTGAATTTAATGTAAAGCAGGACAGCGGAATTATGAGAATACTGGAAAGAGCCGCAAAGAAGGCGGAAATCGAGCTTAAGGCAGGAGCCACAGGAGGAGGAAGCGATACAAATATAATAAATGGAAGAGGTATAGAGGCTGTTGACATAAGTGTTGGAATGGATAAGGTTCACAGTGTGGAGGAACAGATAAGCATTAAGGATATGGCAAGGGCCGCGGAATTTTTAGTAGAGATAATTAAGGCTATATAGAAAAATAAAATGTAATATAATGGAGATTTTTATTAATATGTTGGATTTCAGAGAAATATCAATAGAAGACAAGGAGCTGTTTGACAGGTTTTTGGCTATGACGGCCCCTCCAGCCTCCGAGTTTACGTTTACTAATTTTTTTATGTGGAGAAATTTTTATAAATTCAGATATGCCGTAATAGAAGAGCTTTTATGCATAGTAGCCGTCCCGGAGCAAAAACCGCCTTTTTGCTTTCCTCCGCTGGGACGCATTGAGGCGGGCAATTTTGAGAGTGCAGTGCATATCTTGAATAAGTATTTTGAGGGTAATGATTGGAAGCTGAGATTTGAGAGGGTATGGGAGGGAATAGAGGACAGGTTTGCAGGCTTAAATAGCTTTAAGGTGAAGCTTGCGTATGACAGGGACAACAGTGACTATGTATATACCAGAGAAAGCCTCACAAGCCTTAAAGGGAAGAGATACGACGGCAAAAGAAATCATATAAACAGGTTTAAAAGGGAGTATTCATATCGGTATGTTCCGATTGATGAAGGCCTTATAGATGAATGCCGCAGAATAATGGATATATGGTGTGCCGAAAGGGATTGCGGCGAGCATAGGGGATATTATTGTGAAAAGCTTGCAAATGAAGAGCTTTTAAGTAATTTTACAAGGCTTGGCTGCAAAGGGGCCCTATTAGAGGTCAATGACTGCTATGAGGGCTTTACCGTAGGAGAAATGCTGAATACTGATACCGCCGTGGTGCATATTGAAAAGGCAAATGCAAAGATACATGGCTTGTATACAATGCTTAACCAGCAATTCTGTGAAAATGAGTGGCATAAGGCCAATTATATAAACAGGGAGCAGGATCTGGGAATTGAGGGGCTTAGAAAAGCAAAGCTGTCATATAACCCTGTATTTATGGTTAATAAGCTTACGGCTATATTTGAATAGAGTAAATTTATGTGAGTATGCAAGGTATAATTTTATATATAAAAACAAAAGATAAATATTGTACACTTTGTTAAAAAATTAATTTATTTTGTTAATGCTATTGAAAAAATGAGTAAAATAATATAAAATAATTTTGGTTTAGGAGTATATCCTGACGATGATTTTTTTGTTTTAGTATTTGAGCTGTAAGGCAGTACTGTTGTTATTTAAGCCGGCTGTTTAATAGCTTTAATTTATTCGAAGCATTGCTTCTTTAGAAGGAATTGCTTCAAAATTAATATTTACATAGGAGGTTTTAGAACATGGCTGTAAAAATGGGTATTAACGGTTTCGGACGTATCGGACGTCTTGTTTTCAGGGCTGCTGTATGCAACCCCAATGTAGAGGTAAAAGGAATTAACGATCCTTTTGTTGATCTGGAGTACATGAAATATATGTTAAGGTATGACACCGTTCACGGACAGTTTGACGGAACAATTGAAACAAAGGAAGGCAAGCTGGTTGTAAACGGAAAAGAGATTGCCGTATTTTCAGCCAAGGATCCCGCTGAGATTCCATGGGCAAGCTGCGGAGCAGATTATGTTGTAGAGTCTACAGGAGTTTTCACCACTATAGAAAAGGCTTCGGCTCACTTCAAGGGCGGTGCTAAAAAGGTAGTTATCAGTGCTCCCTCGGCAGATGCTCCGATGTTTGTTATGGGCGTTAACGACGATAAGTACACAAAGGACATGACTGTTGTTTCAAATGCTTCATGTACTACAAACTGCCTTGCACCTCTTGCCAAGGTTATCAACGACAACTTTGGAATAGTTGAGGGCCTTATGACTACAGTTCACGCTGCTACAAACACTCAGAAGACTGTTGACGCTCCTTCAATGAAAGACTGGAGAGGTGGAAGATCCATTCTCGGAAATATTATCCCTTCCTCAACCGGTGCTGCAAAAGCGGTTGGAAAGGTTATTCCCGAATTAAACGGCAAATTGACAGGTATGGCGTTCAGGGTTCCTACGGCAGACGTTTCTGTTGTTGACCTTACCTGCCGTCTTGAGAAAGCAGCCAGCTATGACGAAATTAAGGCGGCTGTTAAGAAGGCTTCTGAAAATGAGCTTAAAGGAATACTTGGATATACTGAGGATTCAGTTGTTTCAACCGATTTTATACATGATGCGCGTACTTCAATATTTGATGCAGGCGCAGGTATTGCATTGAACGGCAATTTCGTAAAGCTTGTTTCATGGTATGATAATGAATGGGGATATTCAAACAAGGTTGTAAGCCTGATTGAGCATATGGCAAAGGTTGATGCTTAAGAAACAGCGAAAGGGTAATTTCGTTATTTCCTGATATTTCCCTTAAGTACGATAAATTAATTAATTTAAATTTAAAAAAACTGCCGGCATATCGTTTTGATATTCCGGCAGTTTTTTAAGCTTAGATGCCTTCCTCGGGGCTTTTTATATCATAAAGATTATACGTAATACATTTTGAAGATCTCCTTGCCTTTGTGCCTTTAGCCGCTCCGCCTTCCTTTGGTTCTTTTTTTGAAGCTCTCAGCGTTTTGGCTGTTGTTCCACTGTTTGACTTGTTTATGCAGTTTTTGTTTGTACAGTGGTCGTTAATTATTATTGATCCGCAACTACAGAATTGTGCCAAAAAAATCACTCCTTAATAGTGTACGCATTAATCACATTGTTATCATAATGGAATAAATTGCGCCTATATAAAGTATATCACAAAACAGTATGCTTTAATTATTCATATTAAGAAAAAATCAAAAATAATTGAGAAAGAATACAAAGACAGATGGAACATGTGAGCGGTATTGAAATCTTTGCAAATTTATTTATAATGGTATATAATCTATTTGCAGTTATGCCTTTTTCTCTTTATAGAAAGATGTAGGGGAATGTTAATGTTAAAGAAGAAAATACTGATTATAGATGACACACAGCTTATGGTGAAAATAATAAAGGATATATTGGAAGGTGCGGGCTACGAGGTTATTTTTGAATACAACGGACAGAGCGGTATAAAGCGAGTGGCTGAGGAAAAGCCTGATCTTGTGCTTCTTGATATAGTCATGCCCGGTATGGACGGCTTTGAGACCTGCAGGGTTCTTAGGGGAGATGACTGCAATAATCTTATGCCCATTATAATGCTTACCGCTCAGGATGCGGAGGACGATAAGCTTACAGGTCTTGAGCTGGGCGCCGACGACTATATTATAAAGCCCTTTAATCCCAGAGAGCTTATAAGCAGAGTGAACAATATATTCAGAAGGATAGACAGAAACAGGCAGGCAAATCCTCTTACAGGGCTGCCGGGAAATATAGAGATACAATTGGAAATAAACTCAAGGATTACACGAAATGAATATTTTTCTGTAATTTATGCCGATATTGACAATTTCAAGGCATACAATGACGTGTATGGATTTGCTACGGCAGACACCGCTATTAAGCTTACGGCGGATATAATTACCGATAATGTTCATTGCTTTGGTGTGGTGCAGGATTTTATAGGGCACATCGGAGGAGATGATTTTGTTATAATTACGGTACCCGAATGTGCAAATGATATTTGTGCCGGCATAATAAGAGATTTTGATTTAAAGATATTGGAGCTCTATACCGAGGAGGACAGGAAAAAGGGATGTATATCAACCACTAACAGGCAGGGAAAGGAAATTCTGTACCCTATAATGTCTATTTCCATAGCTGTTGTATCAAATATGCATAGAAGCTTTATAAACCATATTCAGGTATCTGAGGTGGCCGCGGAAGTGAAAAAGAAGGCAAAAACCATCGCGGGGAGCGTATATGTAAAGGACAGAAGAAAGCAATAGCTTATACATATAGGACGCGATAAAGATTTTACAAGCATAGAGGATATAATTGCTTACAGAAATTTTTAATAGCAACGAAAAGCTGAATTTGGGGGAAATGTCTCTAGGGCCCGAGCAATAAATTCACTTTTCTTAGATGTATTCCTTACGGGTCAAAAAAATTTCTTCCATCAAGTTATATCCTCCATGTAAAATCTTTATCACTATATATGGTAGTCTAAAAAAACAATCAAGGGAAGTGATGCAGAATGAAAAATTATATCAAGGGTTCTTTAAAGGTTTTGGCAGACTATGGTTTAAGCCTGCTGCTCTTTTGTATTTTCGTAATAAGCATGTATAAGTATTTGAGCGTGTTTTCCTTCATTATTTTTCTTCTTATGTTTGCTCTTATATACTCAGATTTTAAAAAGCTGGCGATTAAAGAAAAGAGGCCGCATTCCGAGGTGCCGCGTTACCCGCTGAAGGGATTTGTGCTGGGCTTTTTTGGGTTTCTGCCCATTATGCTCATTGAAGCGGTATATCCATTAATAAACTTTAATGATAAGGTGCTCGAAGGAATAAAGCATTTGGCGCTTAATACCATTTTAAGCCCCTTATTCTGGTTTATTAAGCTTGGGAATGAAGTATGGTATTTTTATGCGCTTGCTCCTCTGATAGTGATAGCCATAACGGGATTGGGCTATGTGGCGGGGTATTATGGCATAGAGGTATGGGCTTCGATAAAAAAGCTTTTTATCAGGACAGGTGCTGTACCTAACAAGACCCCCAAAAGAAGATAATATTTACAGACGACTTAATGTAGAGATTTATGCATATATTGCCCGAGCCGGAATATTCTTAATAATAGAATTAGTTGTTAAGGTTGGGGTAATCATGATAGTTGTATTAAGAAAAAGCAATATTGCACTGGTAATTTTAATTTTGTTGCTCTCAATAGCCATATACAGCCTTAATGTAAATGGCGGCGATGCTGTTTCCACAACAGGCGAGGCAGCGGAGAAGGCGGGGAAGACAGTGCTTCTGGACCCGGGGCATGGGGGGGAGGACCCCGGAGCGGTAAGCGATTACAGCGGGATTAAGGAAAAGGACATCAGCTTAAGTATTGCTCTGAAAGCAAAAGAGCTTTTGGAGGCGGAGGGGTATAAGGTTTTAATGACCAGAGCCGAAGACAGGCTGGAATATTCGCCGGATACCACCAGTGTTACACAGAAAAGGAAGCAGGACTTAACCAGAAGAAAAAAAATGATGGATGAGGCAGGCGCTGATATTGTTGTCAGCATACATCTCAATAAATTTCCCCAGACTCAGTATTCGGGGGCTCAGGTTTTCTACCCGCACAATTCTCCTGAAAGCCAGAAATTGGCGGTGTCAATACAAAAATCCGTTAAAGATATAGTAGATCCCAATAATAAAAGAGAGGCTCTTGTAAAGGGAAAAGCAAACGAGCTTCCTATAATAATTTTAAGAGATGTCAAGACTACCACCGCAATTATAGAGTGCGGCTTCCTGTCAAACCCCGACGAGGAAAAGCTGCTGGCGACAAAGGAGCATCAGGATAAGCTTTCTGCGGCAGTAGCGGACGGGGTGAAAAAATATTTTGTAGCCAAATAGCAGGGCAGGGAGGCAGCCTCAGCCGGGGAAACTTGATTTTTCGCTTGCCAGTGCTTCCCACAGCTCATACAGCTCTTCCAGACTTGAGTTCAAAGCTTGCTGCTCGCTGTGAAGCTCAGTCAGCCTTATGTGGTCGGCGGAGGTATCTTCCGACACCATTTCAAGCTCAAGCTGGTGCAGGCGGGACTCTGTTTTTTCTATTTGCTGCTCTGTTTCACCCAACTGCCGTTCCAGTTTCCGCAGCCTGGCCTTTTCCTCCTTTACGGCCAGGCGCTCAAGCTTGGAGGCGGAAGCTTTGGGTTCGTGTGCCTTTTCCGCGGCACTGCTTTTGAGCCTGCCCTTATATTCCTGAAAGGAAAGGTAATTGCCGGAATAATCCTTTAAGCAGACATCATCAAACTCAAGTATCCTTGTGGAGAGCTTGTTTATAAAATACCTGTCGTGGGACACTGCAAGTATTGTACCCTCAAAGCTTTGAAGAGCTTCCTCAAGCACCTCTCTTGAATTTATATCCAGATGATTGGTAGGCTCGTCAAGTATTAAAAAATTGGCCCCCGACAGCATAAGCTTAACCAGAGACACCCTGCTTTTTTCTCCTCCGCTCAACACCGATACAGGCTTTAATATGTCCTCCCCCTTAAATAGGAATGCAGCAAGAGTAGTTCTTATCTGTGTCTGAGTAAGTTTTTCATTTGAATCCCACACCTCGTCTATTACCGTGTTTCCTTCATCAAGATTCTCCTGCTCCTGATCATAATAACCGATATATACATTGTGCCCGTATCCGAACTCACCCGAGGTCTTACTAAGCTTTCCCGTCAGTACCTTAAGAAGCGTTGACTTGCCGCACCCGTTGGGGCCCAGAACAAAGACCCGTTCCTGATTTCTTATACGGAAGCTTATATCCTTAAAAAGGGGCTTTCCGGGGTATTCCTTTGAAAGCCTTTCCACGGATAATATGTCATTTCCGCTTGTTATGCCTGTTTTAAAGCTTATTTTTATTTTTCCCGGCAAAGCCTTGGGCTTGTCTATTTTCTCCATTCTGTCTATGGCTTTTTGCCTGCTTTCAGCGGCTACTATATTTTTTTCTCTGTTCCATCTTTTCTGCTGCTCTATAAAGGCTTCCATCCTTTCGATCTCCTTTTGCTGGAGCTCGTAGTGCCTTTGCTGAATTTCCATATCCACCGATTTTTGCTTTATATATGAGGTATAGCTGCTATTATACATTTTGCAGAAGCAGTTTTCCAGCTCAAGGGTTTTATTGGTAACCGCGTCTAAAAAGTACCTGTCATGAGAAATAAGGAGCACAGTGCTGCGGCAGCCCTTTAAAAAGCTTTCAAGCCACTCTAGGGCATTTATATCAAGGTGGTTTGTGGGCTCGTCAAGCAGAAGCAGATCGGGCTCCTCAAGAAGCAGCCTTGCCAGAGATAAGCGGGTCTTTTGGCCTCCGCTCAAGGTGTGTATTTTTGTATTCCATTGCTCCTCGGAAAATCCCAGTCCCTTTAACACTCCCTTTATTCTGCTGTTATATTCATATCCTCCCGACCGGGTAAATTTGTCCGTTACAGAAGAATACTCCTTCATGAGCGATGATAGGCGTACCTGCCCCTCATCTGTTTTATTGGTTCCGGCTATGCTAATTTCGTTTTCAAGCTCCTTGAGCCTTTTTTCCATGTCTGTAAGGGCAGAATAGGCCGACATCAATTCCTCCCATATGGTGCTTGAGGAATCAAGGCCTGAATTTTGCTCAAGATACCCTATTTTTTTATCCTTGGATATATAAATATTGCCGCTGTCGGGCTGAATTACGCCGCAGATAATCTTAAAAAGAGTAGATTTTCCTGCGCCGTTTACGCCCACTATCCCCACCTTATCGGACTGCTGTACGCTGAAGCTGATATCCTCAATTATTTTTGTTGTACCAAAGGATAACGATATATTGTCACAGTTTAAAACTATCATCAGATATTACACCTCAAAAATAACTAATAAGCAGAATACTGCTGCAAGCGGAGTACTGCTGCAAGGCAATTATAACAAAAAACTCATGGGGCGGCAATATTGACAATAAAATAACAATAGTGGTATAATCTCTATACCAAAAGGTGGATGTATACAGTATTTTTACAGGTATTCAGACTGAATTTTATCTTTAAGGGGGATGTTCATGAGTCTTAAAAAAAAGGTTTCCATGGCAGTTGTTAGGCGTCTTCCCAGGTATTACAGGTATCTTGCCGATTTGCTTAAATTGGATATAACAAGGATTTCATCCAAAGAGCTTAGTATGAGGATGGGCATTACCGCTTCGCAGATCCGTCAGGATTTAAATTGTTTCGGAGGATTTGGACAGCAGGGATATGGCTATAATGTGGAGTTTTTGTATAATGAAATTGGCAACATAATGGGTCTGAATAACAGGTATCAAACAATAATAATAGGATCAGGGCATATGGGAAAGGCCCTTGCCAACTATGAAAACTTTGAGAAAAGGGGCTTTAAGCTGGTTGGTATTTTCGATATAAACCCCGAAGTGGTGGGAGGAAGCATTAAAGACATACAGATATATCATATTGATACTCTCGAGGAGTATGTAAAGACAGAAAGGGTTGATATCGCAATACTTTCAGTGCCTTATGAGCAGACACCTCTTGTTGCGGACAGGGTGGCAAGGCTTGGAATCAAAGGGCTGTGGAACTTTTCCCCCATGGATTTAAAGCTTCCGTATGGGGACATAGTTATAGAAAATGTCCACCTTAGCGACGGTCTGATGGTGCTTGGGTATAATATGAACCAAAAGATGTTAAGCAGTAAAAAAACAGGAGACTAAAGGCGCGGTTCAATAGGGAAACTTATTGAACCATATCCGAAACCGATACGGAAAAACAGTAGGGAGGCATTATCTCAAAAGGGATAGTGCCTCCCTTGCATGTTGGTATAGCTTAAGCCAGTATAGCAATTCATTTCCAGTAATTATTCCGATTTAAAAACAACAATATATAGAAGATTGTTGTCTATGAAAAGACGGGTAATCCTGACGGCAGCAAGAGCCAGTGGGTGGGATATACATTATAAATTCACACGGGTATGTGGAGATGAAAGAGAAATACGGATTGCTGGCTAAGGTATTTTTTGGTACAATAAATCTAAATAGCAGAACATTCAGACCATTATAGCCCCCTCGAATTCGACGGGTTTAAATCTTGGGATACTTAAATTACTTTGCTGCGAGGTAATTTATTTTATATGCGGGAGGATGAACGAGTTGGAACACGAAGACAAAATAATTTTATATATAACAGACAGCGGCAAAGTGACTATTTCAGTTAGATTTGAAGATGATAACTTTTGGATGACGCAAAAAGCAATTGCGGATCTGTTTGAAACGGAACGGAGCGTTATAACAAAGCACCTTTCCAATATATATGAGGAAGAAGAATTAGACAAGAATGCAACTTGTGCAAAATTTGCACAAGTTCAAATTGAAGGCAGCCGTGAGATTTCGAGGTTAGTGGATTTCTATAACCTTGATGCAATAATAGCAGTTGGATACCGTGTTAATTCAAAAAAAGCAACCCGATTCCGTCAATGGGGGACCAAAACGCTTCACGAGTATATTCAAAAGGGCTTTGTCTTAAATGATGAGCTTCTGAAAAACGGCAAGCCTTTCGGCAAGGATTATTTTGATGAGTTGCTGGAGCGCATCCGTGAGATACGAGCCAGTGAGCGGAGAGCATATCAAAAGATTGCTGATGTGTTTGAGCAGTGCAGTTACGATTATGATAAAAACAGCAACCTGACTCGAGAGTTTTATGCCTTTGTGCAGAATAAACTCCATTATGCCATAACAGGCAAAACCGCAGCAGAGTTGATTGCTGAGAGAGTCAATCTTGAGCATCCCACAATGGGGTTAACTACTTGGAAAGCAGCTCCGGATGGAAAAATCATTAAGCAAGATGTATCGGTTGCGAAAAACTATCTTAACGAAAAGGAACTTTCACGAATGAACCGAATCGTGACAATGTTCATTGACTATGCGGAATTAATGGCAGAGGATGAAGTGCTGATGAGCATGGCAGACTGGCTTGGGGAAACAGATAATTTTTTGAAAAACAACCGCAGGAAAGTCCTTGAGGGCAGAGGAACAGTTTCTCATGATGATGCGGTAAAAAAAGCTGAGGAAATTTACAAGCAATTCCGAATTCGGCAGGATAAGAATTATATTTCGCAGTTTGACAAAGAGATGTTCAAATATCTGAAAGGTGAAACAGATAAGGATGAGTAGTGTGGATTATCTTGTTAAATACATAGACTACCGAGACATTGGGGTACTCAGTGCATTCGCAGAAGAAGAACAGAAAATAGCTGGATAACGGTAAAGGCAGATAGTCAAAGCTGCTATCTGCCTTGTCAAGCGCCCATGGTTTAAATTATGTCCCTATGGGAACGAACCTAAACAAAGGTCTCCTGATTTTTTGCCACAGGGTCTACAGACTGCTTAAAACGCTCTGAAAATCGGGATAGGCCACCTCAAGGATTTGGGTCTTTCTTACCATGGTTTCTCCGTCGGCAACGAGCCCTGCCACAGCCATGGACATGGCTATCGCCGCGTCGTTATACCCATCCGTAACGGTGCCCTTCAGAGGCCTTCCGCCTTCAATAGCCATTCCGTCCTCGGTTTCATATGCGGCGGCGCCCATCTTGCAAAGCTCCGCAATAAGACATTTTATCCTGCCTGAGTCTTTAATCTTAAAGCCCTTCAAATCCTTTATTACGGTAGTGCCCTCAGCCATACAGGCCGCAATGGCTATAACAGGTATTTCATCTATCAGGCGCGGTATGAGGCTTCCTTCAATTACAGTGGCTTTTAGAGGGGAAGAGGTTACTGTGATATCCGACACCTCTTCATTATTTACGGTGTGCTTGTTAAGCAGCTCTATTTTTGCACCCATAGATTTATACACATCCAATATGCCTGTTCTTGTAGGGTTTACTCCAACATTTCTTATAGTTATATCCGAGTTGAGAACTATTAAGCCTGCCGTAATAAAATACGCGGCTATGGATATATCTCCCGGTATATGAATATGCTGTCCATACAGCTCGCCTGTTTTGCGGGATGAAACCTTAAGACCGTCTACCTTTATATTTGCGCCGAAATAGTTAAGCATAAGCTCAGAGTGATCTCTGGACTTTACAGCCTCAACAACGCTGGTTCTATCATCGGAGTATAGTCCTGCAATTAGAATGGGAGATTTTATAAATGTCTCAAACCTCGACGGCTCATAAGTAATTCCGTGGAGCTTTGAAGGCATTATATTGAGAGGACAGATATTTCCGTCGCCCCTGCCGCTTATAATAGCGCCCATCTGCCTTAAAGGGTTCAATACCATGCTCATGTTTTTTTTAGCAGAGGAAACGTCTCTGGTAATAGAGGAGGGAAAACGCTGTCCCACAAGCGAACCCAGAAGAAGTCTTATAGTGGTGCCAGATCTTCCGGCATTAAGCATTACCGGGGAGGCCTTAAGTCCGTAAAGCCCCCTGCCCGAAATTTTAACCCTGCTGTCTGAAAGAATTTGTATTCCCACCTGCATACGCCTGAAGCAGTCTATGGTATTTAAACAGTCCTCACTCATTGAAAGTCCCGAGATTTCAGTGGTGCCCTTTGCAAGCGAACCAAACATTATGGCCCTCTGCGATATGGACTTATCCCCCGGCAATGTAATTTCGCCTCTTAAAGAGTTTCTTTGCTCAATTAACACCTATTACGTTCCCCCATTCATTTTCAATTACTCTTATATACTTTATAACCTTTTTCAGCCAATAAATCAAATGAAATATTTACACTTTTTGAATCGGGCAATGTAATTTTTAAGCATCCTTGTTCAAATTCTCTGTTGTTTGAGACGTTGATATTTTTAATATTAACCTTATTGCTGCCCAATATGGTTGCAATTTCTCCTATAATTCCCGGCTCGTCAACAACGTCAACGATGATATCGAATATAGGATTTATCAGTCCGTCCGCCGGAGACGGTATCCTTTTTACCGAGGAGAAGGAGTCTCTGTATATTTTTGCATCCTCAAAAAAGCCGTATACGCTTTCCCTGTTCCCTTTGTCCATACTCAACTTAAAGCTGTTTAAAATGTCTATATATTGCTCTATGATCTTCCCTATTTGCTCTTTGTTGCTGGATACTATATTCTCCCACATTTCAGGGCTGGATGAGGCTATTCTTGTTATATCCCTAAAACCTCCTGCCGCCAGCATTTGCATTTTGCAGTCGGCAGAGTCGTATTTTTTCACCATGTTTACGAGGGCCGACGCTATAACATGAGGCACATGGCTTATGGTTCCCGTTACCCTGTCGTGCTCCTTTGCATCCATAAGCACAGGTATGGCGCCTATGCTCTTTACAAGCTCCGCCATCGTACCGATACAACGATCATTAGTGGATTTGGCAGGCGACAGCACATAATATGCATTTTCAAACAAATGGGGAAAGCTGGCGGCATAGCCCGTCTTTTCAGTCCCCGCCATTGGATGCCCCCCTATAAAGGCAGGGGGATTGGGCATACTGTCGATATGCTCGGCTATTTCTGCCTTTGTGCTGCCCACATCTGTTATTATGCATTCCCTGCTTACTTTTTCAGAGATAATGTCAAGGTATTCGATTGCCATTTTAACGGGTGTGCAAATAAATATTATATCCGATTCATAAACATAGCTGTTCAGCTCATTGAAGCCTCTTGAAATTGTTCCCTCACTAATTGCCTGCTCTACTGAAGCCATGTTTCTGTTTATACCTGTTATATCGCATATCCCCATACGTCTGAAAGCCTTTGCAAGAGAGCCTCCTATCAGTCCTAAGCCTATAATCGATATTTTTTTGCCACAAAAAATTGAATTATTCGCCATAGTGAAATTCTCTCCCTATTATTTCGGCAATTTCGCTTATTACTTTACATAAATTGTTAAAATCGTCAGGCTTCAACTGCTGGGCGGCATCGGAGAGTGCGCATCTGGGATTGGGGTGAACCTCTATTATCAGTCCGTCGGCGCCTGCGGCTATCGCAGCTTTTGAAAGGGGAAGAATATATTGCGATTTCCCTGCCGCGTGGCTGGGATCTACAATGATGGGGAGGTGGCTTGAGGTTTTGACAACGGGAACGGCGCTTATATCAAGGGTGTTTCTTGTTGCGGTTTCAAATGTTCTTATTCCCCTTTCACAAAGAATGACATTGTGATTGCCTTCACTCATTATATACTCCGCCGCATTAAGCCACTCATCTATAGTGGTTGAAGGACCGCGCTTGTAGAGCACAGGCTTTTGTGAGCGGCCAACCTCTCTTAAAAGCTGAAAATTCTGAACATTTCTTGCGCCTATCTGGAACATGTCAACATACTTGTCCGCTGTTTCAACTGCCTTTTCACTTGTAACCTCGCTTATTATCAAAAGGCCTGTAGCATCCTTGGCTTCCTTTAGAAGCTTAAGTCCTTCCTCCTCAAGCCCCTGAAAGGCATAGGGCGACGTTCTGGGCTTGAAGGCTCCCCCTCTTAAAAACTGTGCGCCGGACTTTTTGACCGCAAAGGCGGCCTCCATAATCTGCTCCCTGCTTTCCACGGCGCAGGGACCCGCCATCATTACAAGCTCTTTTCCGCCTATTTTAACTCCCTGGACATCAATAACACTGGGCTCGGGCTTGAAGGTTTTGCCCGCCAGCTTGTATGATTCTACAATGGGAACCAGCTTTTCCACTCCCGGCATAAGCTCAAGCGGCACATCACTCAATACCCTCTTATCGCCAAGTACGCCTATTATGGTTCTTTCAGTCCCCTTTGAAATATGTACTCCCAGGCCCAAAGACTCCAATACCTTTGAAATCTCCACAATCTCCTTATCCTGGGAGCCCTGCTTCATTACTATAATCATAACTATCCTTCCTTCCTGCAAAATTAATACTTTTAACCGTTTTGCCTTTAAACTTGACCGTTCTACCGTTTTACAACCGCTCTGCCCATTTAAGGCTACTTTAAATTTACAATGATACGGCGGAAATGTCAAGAAGGAGCGGCAACCTTAAAAAGCTCGATTGTGAGCGGAAGCTCACAAGCTTATAATTACCTTTACCACCTTTCCCAGCACCTTTATGTCTATCTTGGTAATGTCAAAGAATCTGGGCTGATGATCCTTGTTGGAGCTGTCGGGCACCAGTGTAATTACCGAGTCGGTTTTATAGAACTTTTTTATTGTGGCGTTTTCACTATCCACCATGACAACTGCTATCTCTCCGTTTTCAACCTCGTCCTGCCTCCTTACCAGAACGGTGTCGCCGTCAAAGATTCTTGAATTGTTCATGGAATCTCCCATAACCTTCAGCCCGAAATATTCTCCGCCCTTGGCCATGTCATAAGGAATATATTCATAGCCCACTATGTTCTGACATGCCGAAATAGGCTCACCGGCACGGATCAAGCCTAAAATTGGTATGGTCTTTAAGCTGCTCCGGCTGTCGGGGGATGGTATGCAGTCCTCCTCTGCGGTGTTTTTATATTCATAGCCTTGAGCCTCGCTGCTTTTAATATACCCGGGATTGTCCTCCATGAAAAAGCTTACAGGGACACCGCACGCATTTGAAATGGCTTTAATAGTAACGAAGGTAGGGTATGTCCTTCCCGATTCTATATCACCTATATAGCTTCTGGAAATACCGGTCTTTTCGGCCAGAAGCTGCTGTGTGAGTTTAATGCCGTGCCTTTTATGGAACAATGCCCTTGCAGCCTTTATTCTCTTTCCTACATCCTTTTTATCCAAATTAAAACACCCCGGAATTATTTTATTTGCCTTTAATTATAGTATAGTATCCCATATATAGCGTATATTATAAATTATACGGTTATAACGTCAAAAAGTCAAATATTATTATAATATTGAAAGAATTAAATAGATAACAAAGGAATAAAACGCTTAAATGACGTTAAAAACGTCATTTGTTATTTGAAAAAAAACCTGTGCTGGTATATATTCTTAACTATATTAGGATGCAATAAAGATTTTACAAACATAGAGAATATAATTGCCTACAGAAATTTTTAATAGCAACGTAAGACTCTAAGAGTCTTCAAGACGCCTTGCGGGGAAATGTCTCACGGGTCTGTCATCAGGCGCTTTTCTTAGATGCATTCCTTAAGGGTCAAAAAAATTTCTTCCATCAAATTATATCCTCCATGTAAAATCTTTATTGCTAAATATATAACGCAAAGAATTGAGGTGAATTTTTTGAGCAGATATACAGTAGTTGAAAAGCTATTGAAGGGCTACAGGCTGAACGGGGCGCGCATATTGTTCATAGAAAGCAGGATAAAAAGGCTTGCGTTTAATGAGGAACCGGAGAGGATGGGCGTAAGTGATGGAGAAGTGCATGAGACTGAAGAGGAATACGGAAGAGAGCTGCGGATGAAAATGAGCCTTCAAAAGGAGCTGAAGAGCTTAAGGATTGTACAGGAAGTGACGGAGGACGCTCTTAATACGCTTGAGCAGGTGGATAAAAGGTACAAGGCCATAATAAACGATTATTATATTGAGGGCTGCAGGATGGAGGACATAGCCGAAAGAATGCATATAAGCAGAAGCAAGTGCTATGAGCTTTGCCGAGAGGCAGCCGAAATGCTTTCTAAGGTATTGGCGGGAGAAGGAGAGGTATATATATGAACAACGGAATGCTTGAAACAGAAAGACTGTTAAAGGAATACAGGCGCAACAAGGAAAGGGTAAACGCCCTTCAGGGTGAAATTAAGAGGCTGGCCCCGGAGGAGCACAGTGACTATATTGAATACAGGATGTACGGCTCAGGATATTCGGGGGCCGCTCCCAAGTTTGTAATGGAAAAGGGCGTTGAGGTATCCCAGCTCAACAAGGTTGAAGCGGCGGCTATGGAATACCGCAAAGGCTGTGTGAGTGATTACAGGAGAGCAAGGGCGGAGATGGAGAAGGAGCTTAAGCGTATGAGGTACGATATAGCCGTTGTGGAAGAGGGTGTTGAGCTTCTGGGGAGGATTAATAAGAAGTATGGCACGATTGTAAAAAGCTACTATATTAATTGCGTGGCAATGGAGCAAACGGCATATACAATGAATATGAGCCTCAGCAGGTGCTATGGCGTGTGCAGGGAGGCGGTACGGTGCCTTGCCGGCCTGATTTGCGGAAACGGCGGGACCAGAGATGCGGTATAAGGTGTGGGCAAATCGTGGACAAACCGTGGAAAATTCCCGGACAAATCGTGGACAAATCGTGGACAAATCCCGGACGACAATAGGAATTATTTCTGCTAAACTTTAAACTGTGATAATTTAGAATAAGGCTCTTAAGAAACGGGAAGGGTACGGCCGTACTTCCGCATAGAGCCCTCTAAGCTATCTTGAGATAATTACAAAGGAGCTCCTGTAATTAATATTAAAAATATTAATCCGGGGGTTTTTTTATTGGCAGAAGGGGGGAGCGTTTATGAAAGTGCTGCCGGTATGTGAGGCGGTGGAAAAGAAATGCTGACAGTAAAAGACGTTGTGAAGGGCATAGCGGATACGGTAAAGGAGCAATATCCCGAGGCTGAGGTATACCTTCACGGAATGCCGGGTGTAATCACAGCACCCTCATTTGATGTGTACATTGATTCCGACAGATCGGAGGACGACAACAGGGTGCAGACCGTAGAGACGGTGTGCGTAGGTATTGACTATTATCCTTCGGAACAGGCGGGGCAGCAAGAGGGGATAAAGCCCCTTGATGTATACAGCAGTCTAAAAAGCGTGTTCAGAAATGGCTTTGTAAGGATTGGGGGACGCGCGCTGAAGGTTGTGCTTCTAAGAGGCGGAAGGCGGGACGGCGTTACCTTTCTTATTGTAAAGCTTGTATTCTGCGACTACAGGCCTGTGGATATTTATGACAGGCCGATAGGTGAGGAAGCTCACCCAAAAATGAACAAAATAAACCTTAAAGTAAATCAGGAGGGATAAAATTATGTCTTTAGGATTACCACAAATTTTAGTTACTTTTAAAAGCAAGGCATCTTCAATAATAACAAGGGGCAGCAGGGGAATAGTTGCCCTGGTGCTGAAGGACGCATCGGTGTCGGCGGTATCTGTAGTGGAAGCGGGCGATGCTTCTGCAATACCCGCAACACTTTCCGAGTCCAACAGGGATATTGCCGGGAAGGCGTTTATAGGGGGGGCCAAGCCTCCCAAAAAGCTCATACTGGTTGTCATTCCCGATAACAGCACGGATTATACGGGCGCCTTAAGCGCACTTGAAACCAGAAGGTTCGACTACCTTGCGGTGCCGGGCATTGACGCGGCGGGTGCCGCTGTTGTTGCCGGCTGGGTAAAGGACTTAAGAGACGAAAAGGATATAAAGGTAAAGGCTGTGCTGCCCGATACGGCTGCCGACAGCGAAGGGATTATCAACTTTGCCACCGGCAATATAGAGGTTGGGGCAAAGACCTATAGCGCGTCGATGTATACTGCCAGAATAGCAGGCTTGCTGGCGGGCACTCCGCTGAATATTTCCGCCACCTTCTGGCCTCTTCCCGAGGTGACTGACATACCCAGGCTTACAAAAAGCCAGTACGATGAGGCAATCGGCGTAGGAAAGCTTGTGCTGTACCATGACGGAGAAAAGGTCAAGATTGCAAGGGCGGTAAACAGCCTTGTAACAACTACCTCCGATAAGGGGGAGGATTTCAAGAAAATCAAGATGGTGGACATTATGGACATGAGGCACGATGACATTAAAAAGACGGTAGAGGATTCGTATATCGGGAAATACCCCAACAGCTATGACAACAAGCTGCTGCTGGTTAATGCCATAAAGGCATACGATGAAGGGATGGCAAACGACGGGCTGCTTGATCCCGCCTTTAATAACGAAACGGGCATAGACATGCAGGCTCAGAAGGAATACTTGGAAGGCATTGGAGTTAACACCTCCGACATGAGCGATCAGCAAATAAAAGAGGCGAATACTCATGACAGGGTATTTCTGCAGAGCAATATAAAAATCCTTGATGCTATTGAGGATTTCACGCTTACAACTATTATATAAGGGGGAGTGGTATAAATGGCTATTGAGACAAAGAGAGTAATAAACGGCACCTACGGACAGGTTTGGCTTAACGATTCCGAGATAATGGAGGCGTATGCCCTTCAAGCGAAGGTGGAAAAAAAGAAGGAAGAAATCAGCATTTGCGGCAGACCGGGGACGGAGTCCAAAATGGTGGGCTTTAACGGAAAGGGCACGCTTAAAATAAGGAAGATATCCTCAAGAATGGGTACACTTCTGGCAGACGGCATAAGAAGAGGGCACGACATCCGCTTCTATATTATGAGCAGCCTTGCCGACCCCGACAGCTATGGCGCGGAAAAGGTGCTGCTTAAAAACGTGTCCTTTGACGACCTGACACTGATGGACTGGGAGGCGGCAAAGGCGGGAGCGGTAGACATACCCTTCACGTTTTCTGACTTTGAATACTTAGATGAAATAACTGCGTAATTTGCCATAAGGAAAGAGGCTTCGTAAACGCCCTTCTCCCGATGCAGGGGAAGAACCGGGGATGAAGATTAAACTCGTAAAAAGTGCGGAGATATTAAGGCTGTGTGAAAACTATTCAGGAGAAAACGAAGCGTTGGCATTCGCAAAAAAGCAGCGGAGGAAGCTTGGGGACGGATTCCTGTGCTTCCGCAGCGCAGCAAAGGACTGAAAGGAAAGCAGAGGAACCGTACCCCATGCTGCCGAAGCGGTGACAAGCTGAAATTTTTCACTCAGCCTGTATTTCCTTCCGCGCTTTCACATAAAAATACAGGAGGTATTTAAAAACATGAATCTTACCGAGATGCTTTTATCCAATGATATAAACGAATTCAAGCTTCCCGAGAAGGAGCTGGAAATTAAAAGGCTCAGCGCACTTTACAAGCAGGCCTTTATAATCAGGTTCCGCGCCATAAGGCCGGATGAGGAGGAAGAAATACAGAGGGACTGCATGACAATAACAAAGGACGGCGTGGAGGTGGATTCTTCAAAAATGAAGTATCTCACCGCTGCGAGGTGTATGCTTGATCCCGACATAAAAAACAAGGATCTGCAAAACAAATTCAAGGCTCCCAACTTTATGGAGCTTTTAAAGAAGCTGTTCCTTATAGGAGAAATCACGTCTGTCTACGACGAAATACAGGAGCTTAGCGGCTATGGAAAGAACAAGGTGGAAGAGGTAAAAAACTCATAAGCAGGGATAGAATAACCTATCTCTGCTACAGAAACTGGCAGAAGGGAATTCTGCCGGGCATAACAAGAAGGCTTCCGGCAGGGGAAAGATTGGTGCTGGAGGCTTTTATGCAGTTTGAGGATGAACAAAAGGCAAAGGCAATCAGGGAAATGGGAGAGGGCGGCATGTCGTGCCCCTATGCCCTTTTGAATTTGCTGTAATAGGAAAGGCGGTGAAATACATGGAACAGGTATCGGTTGTAAGCCCGGGAGTTGAAAGCATACTGAAAAGCATCCAAAGCAACCAGAGTGTTTTAAACAGGTCGGCGGAGTTTATGAAGTTTGTAGACGAAAGAGGCTTCAGGCCAGCCTTGCGCATTGCACGGAACATGCATGAGGAAATAAGCTCCTTCCACAAAAAGATCCTTTCGGTGGTGCAGTTCGGAATTAAGCAGATTTCTGGCTTCCTATCAAAAATAGTGGAGTTGTTAAAGGAAATATTAGACAAAATCAAGCCTTGCCAGATTAAGGTAATTGTCAATATTAAATCCCAGTGTGGATGTGACAAAAGAGGTGTTTATAGTAAGACGGTATCCATTACGAACAACATAAGCAATATTACCAGTATTACAAACAACATAAGCAAGGTGACCAGTGTTACAAACAACATAAGCATATCTTATAATGTACAGGCGCAGGAGGACGATAAGAAAGGGTTTCTGGAAAAGCTTCTGGAGAAAATTTTGGACAAGATTTTTGATCAAATATTTGACGCAATATATGATGCCACAATAGGCAAAGCACTGGATAAGATTATAGCAGCAATAGGTGGCAAGATATCAAGCTTAGTCGGCAGACTCCGCGGAGGAAACGGCGGTGGGAATGGTGGTAATAGAGGTAATGGAGGCGGCGGTGGCCCTGGCGGGGGGACAAATGCTATATCATCTATTATAAATTCCCTGAGAAACGTAGGCTCAGGTGCTTTTAATGCATTGAGCAGAGCGGGAAACGGAATCCTTAAAGTATTTCAGTCGGTAGGAGGAGCAATTTCAAGGTTAAACATAGGCTACAGATTAATGAGGGTTGCATTGCTGGCAGCTTCGGCAGCTCAAACTGTGCTTAGCTCAGCCTTTATAACAAGCCCGATTACATGGATAATCGTAGGGATTGCAGCTCTTATAGCAATTATAGTACTCCTTGTAAAAAATTGGGATACCGTAAAGGAGGCTGTCGGAAGAGTTTGGGATTACATTGCATCGGTATTTGGAAACATTGCGGACTGGTTTTCAAAAAATGTTATTCAGCCTATTTTAAGCATAATGCCGGGATGGCTGAAAAAATTGCTTGGTATTGAGGGGGGAGCATTAAGCGGGGGTGTGGTCGGCTCAGGAGCAGGAGGCTCCTTCGGAGGAGTCGGCAGCAATGGATCGTACGCACTTGGGCTTTCATATGTACCCTATGACGGATATATAGCTGAGCTGCATCAGGGGGAGCGGGTTCTGACCGCCCATGAGAACAAGAATTACAAAAGCATGAGGGACGGCACCGCAAATGTACCTTCGGCAAAGGGAGGAAGCATCTTCAATATCACAATAAACGGAGTGAACAAGTCCACAAACGATATAGTAAACGACCTTGTGGCAAAGATAAAGGAGGCTTCGGCAACTATGGGGGAGGTGGCTTTTAACACATGAGTTCAGCTTCGGATTCAAGCATAAAAACAGTCAGAGGTAATATAGCGATTATGCTGTCCTTCAATAACAACGCCGAGACTCTGGCCCTGCCTGTGGTTCCTGATCAGCTTGAGGTGCGGACGGGGCTTTCAAACAGCACGGCAGAGGTTGTGAACTTAGGAGAGATAGGAATTATAGGGAACAGGAAGCTTAAGGGAATAACCATATCCTCCTTTTGCCCTTCATATTACGCGCCTTACTGCCAGTGCTCCAGCGAGGAATTTACAGAGCCCTATGTTGCAGTAGAGAGAATAAGCAGGTGGATGGACACTAAAAGGCCTATCCGCCTTAAGATAATGGGAATGAATATAAACATGGCGTGCATGATAGAGGAGTTCAGCTACAGGGAGAAGGGCGGGCAGCCCGGTGATGTGTACTATGACCTTGTGCTTAAGGAGTACAGGTTTATACAGGCAAAAATAGTGGAAAGCAGTGCTTCGGCCTCCGGCACATCAGCAATGGTAAGGACGGTTGAAAGGCAAAGCCCGTCTGTCTATACGGTGAAAAAGGGGGATTCACTGTGGGCTATAGCAAAGCTTCAGTATGGGGATGGAAGCAGGTATAAGGAGATATATGAAAAAAATAAAAAAATAATAGGCCCAGATCCCAATCTTATTAAGCCGGGACAGGAGTTGGTGCTATGAGCTATTCGGTTTTGCATGTGCAGAGCGGAGTCACAAGGGACATAAGCGATTTTGTAACGGGAATTGAATACGGGGGAGAGATGGCTTCTGCCGTAAGGAAAATGGATATTTCTCTTGTGTACGGCACAGACGTTTTCATACCCCGGCTTAATATTAAAAACGGGGACTTGCTTGTCTTAAGGAACGGCGACGGTGAGATAATGAGGGGAGTTGTTTTCAGACAGGACAGGGACGATAAGGGGGCTTTGAAGATTACTGCATATACCCATGCGGTATATCTTGTAAAAAACAAGGACACCAACAGGTTTGAGCAGATAAAGGCCAGCCAGATAGCAGAAAAAATATGCCGCAGCTTCGGCATACCCGCAGGGAAGCTTGAGGACACCAAAATAATATTCCCCAAGCTTATTTTCAGGGACAAAACGCTTTGGGACATAATTGTGACCGCCCTTACCGAGACTGCAAAGCAAAGCGGTACAAAATACAGGGTGTATTTCAAGGAAGGAAAGCTTAATATAGTGCGTAAAAGCAGCCAGCCGGTGTATCTTGTGCTTAAGGAGGGCGCCAATCTTTTGGCGGCGTCGACGTCGGCCTCCATTGAGGACATGAAAAACCAGATAAAGCTTGTGGGAAAGCTGACGGCACAGGACGGAAGCGAAACAGAGCTTGTATACACCGCCCAAAATAAAGAAATGCAGAAGCTTTACGGAATAATGCAGGAGACACACGAGGAGTCGGGAGACAACATAAACAGATCCACCATACGCCAGATTGCCGAGACGATGCTGAAGGAGCTTTGCAGGGAGGAAATAGAGGCAGATATAGAGGCAATAGGCTTAGACGAGGTGGAGGCAGGAGCGGCTGTAAGGGTAACCGAGCCTGTCACGGGCCTTTCGGGTGTGTTTTATGTGGATCAGGACAGCCACATAATAGAGGGGACGAGGCACACAATGAAGCTTAAGCTGACACGCACCGACGACGTGCCTGCCATGGAGTATGAGGAGTAAGGAGGTGGTGTTTTGGGAGCGGCAGAGCTGGTTAATTTGATAAGGAAAGAGGCGGGGACGGTTATAGCGGGCCGAAGCAGGGGCTTTGAGCTTGCGACGGTTATATCGCCTTATCCCGGGCTGGTAATAAGGGTGGACAACATGAAGGCCGAGCTGTCCCGCACAGACCTGGTTGTCTGCGAAAGGCTGATGTCCGGCACAAGGATAGTAAGCCTTAAAAGCGAGCCTGGTGTGGTGAGGGATTTGGGACACACGCAGCAGACCGCGGCACGTGACTCCAACAGCCTGAGAAGGGGAAGCGGAACGCTTTCGGGCAGTACCGGCGAGGCACAGGGTCATTCACACCAGCTTAACGGGCTGGACATGGAGAATGCCGGTATAGAGCTGTCATACGCAGAGCTTAAGTTTGAGGATACCTTGAAGGCGGGTGACAGGGTGCTTGTTCAGGAGGTGCCGGGAGGCCAAAAATATATTGTAATAGACAGGGTGGTGGAGTATGGCTGATATATTTCCGCAAAGCGGTACGGAGATTGACGTAAGCGCGGCATTGGGCACCGGGGAGGTGTCATATGGAAGAACCCCCATATTCGATTTTGAAAAGGGGGAGTTCAAAACGGTAGACAACAAGGTGTATGTGGGAGAAGGCCTTGAAGTGCTTAAAAGCTGGATAGAAAAAACCGTAAGGACTGAAAGGTTCCGGTTCCCCATATACAGCTTTGATTATGGAATAACGCTTGAAGGGCTTATGGAGAAGGGTCTGCCCTATGAGCTGCTTATAAGCGAAATAAAGGAGCAGATAACAGATGCCCTTATACATGATCCAAGGATCACGGATGTAGGAGACTTTGGATTTCTAAGGAGCGGAAGCTCTCTCGAAATACAGTTCCGGGTGCATACCTTTGACAGCGGCACAATTGATATGGAGGTGAAGGTATAAATGTATGAGAATGAGACAGAACAGGCTATAAAAAATAGAATGCTGGCAAACGCGCCGGAGGGAATAAACACAGCGGAGGGTGATTTCTTCAATGATGCCGTGAGCCCTGCCGCTCTGGAGCTGACACTGGCATATCAGCAGCTTGACAGGCTTCTTGGCTTAGGCTTTGCCGAAAGCGCTTACGGAGAGTACTTAGACAAGATAACCTCCGAAAGGGGTATCGGCAGGAAGCCGGCGACAAAGGGAACGGGCACAATAGAGGTTACCGCTGCGGTGGGCTCGGTGATAAATACGGGGGACATACTTGCCACGTGGCAGGGAAATATAAGGTTTGCTTCTGCGGAGACAAAAACGGTGGGGCAAACGGGTAAGGTATTGATACGCTTTGAAAATGAGACGGCGGGAAATATGGGGGGGATAGCTCCTCTTACACAGTTCATTGCCCCGGTGGCTATTCCGGGCTTTATTTCGGCCCGCAGCACCGAATACATCAATGCGGGTGCCGACGAGGAAAGCGACGAATCGCTGCGCCTGCGCTATTTCAGCAAGGTACAGGCCCCCGTTACCTCGGGGAATAAATACCATTATAAGAACTGGGCTGAGGAATTTCCGGGTGTGGGAGCAGCAAAGGTATTCCCACTATGGAACGGAGCGGGAACGGTAAAGGTGGTTATAATTGACTCAAACAAGCAGCCCGCATCGGAGGAGCTTGTAGCCGATGTACAGCAATATATTGACCCCGGCTCCGGAGGCTGTGGAGAGGGGCAGGCTCCCATAGGGGCATATTGCACCGTGGCACCGGCCGAGGCTGTGGAAATAAACGTCACCGCGGAAGTAAGCGGGGCGGATGCATCGGAGGTAGCGCCTCTATTTGAAAGGGCTCTGGCGGCCTATCTGGCCGATATTGCATTTACCGGAGCACCTGTCAGCTATGCCAGAATAGGCACAATACTTTTGGAAAGCATATCCCAGACGGGGGGCAGTGACTACACCGGGCTTACTGTAAACGGAGACAGCGGAAATATAATTCCCGGCCCCGAGCAGGTGGCTGTCGTGGGGACGGTGAGCCTTTCATGAGCAGGTATGATGTAATGCTGTCATATGTACCGCTGTACTATCACACATCTAGGATATTCAAGTCGGTGCTTAAGGCGGAGGGGCGGGAGCTGGACACCCTCAGGGACAGAACGGAAGAGCTTTTGGATCAGTTGTTTGCCGACACCGCGACATGGGGGCTTGAGCTGTGGGAGAAGGAGTACGGGCTTAGTACAAGCCCCCAGCTTTCCTATGAGGACAGGAGGGCGCGCCTCAAGGCAAAAATGAGGGGAGTACAAAAGGTAACGCCCGCAATGATAAAGTCGGTGGCAGAGGCGTATTCAAACGGTGAGGTAGAGGTGAGCTTTGACGGCAGAATAAGAATAAGGTTTGTGGGAGAGAGGGGAATACCGGCGGAGCTCGGACTGCTTAAAAAGCAGCTTGACGACATTGTTCAGGCGCATCTTGAGATAGTGTATGAATACACCTACCTGCTGTGGAGGGAATTTGACGTGCTCACGGCCGGGGTGCAGGAGTCGATGACATGGAAGCAGCTTGAGGCGTACAGGCCGTTTTTAAAGGAAAAACCCAACCTCACATGGGACGAATTCGACCTTATAATACCCGGTGTGCAGGAGTCGATGACGTGGGACGAGATGGAAATATTTGAACCTTAAGGAGGATAAGAAATGGCGGAATATACGACGAACCTTAATCTGGAAAAGCCCCTTGGAGGGGAGAACCTGCGGAGGCAGGTTATAAACGACAATATGGACAGGATAGACGCGGCGGTTTTTGCAGCCGGAAGTCAGGCGGAGCTGCTGTCGGGCCGCATGGATGCTTTGGAAGAACCCACGTATTCAGTCGAAACAACATATGAGGCACCTATGCTCACTTTGCCGCAATCAACTGTAACAAGCGTATTTGATAAGTTTACGGTTAAAGGCAGGACATATACGAATTTATTCGGTAGTGACGGGGATTGTGAGGATGCGAGTAAGTGGTTAAGTTATCGCGTGACCAAAGAAAATGACGCCACTAAAAAAGTCTTTGGAACACAATGTTTTAAAGGCACTATAGCGGTATCGGATGGCGGATATTTAATCAACAAGAGCAAAGAATCTTTACCCTTAAAGAGTAATACATATTATATGCTTTCGGCATACGTATGTTCGGGGACTCTCAGTGGAGGGTGTCGGCTAACAATAGAGACAACACCCGCTCAAATCCTTATACTATCCCCTACATCATTTACCCGTATTTGTAAAAAAGCTACCCCTGCTCAGATAGCAGCTATGCCCCTGGGGAATAATTTTTGTGTGGCACTAAATGGAAACAAGGGTGAATACGGCTATGTAGACGGCGTAATGCTGAATGAAATAACTGCAGATGACTACAACAACCTTACCGATGCGGAGCTGATGGCAAAGTATCCGTATATTAATGAAACCCAATCATCAGGCCCGGTGAAGGTAACAAGTATAGGGAAAAATATAATCTCCACAAGTGAAGAGTTTTGGGAGCAAGGTACTATATCCATAAATACGGGAATTAATGCAGCTTCTGAAATAAGACTCAGAACAAAAACTTATCTTCCAATAAATGCAGGGTCGGTGTATACACTTAGCACTTCTGGATGGGATATAAGGTCTGTCATATACTATGATGCCGGATATAATTATGTCAGCAATGCCGGAGAATTAATTTCTCCATCAACAATAACTGTACCTATAGATGTAAAGTTTTGTCGGGTTATAATCAGGAAATATAATGACCCTATAGTATATCCTGTAGATATAACTTCAGCCCGGCTGCAAATAGAACTAGGTACAACGGCTACAAATTATGAACCCTACACAGAAACAGCATCCTATATTCAGCCGCCGCAGGGCAGTATGAAATCGGTAGGCGGGGTGTCGGATAAATACGATGTGCTGACGGGGGAGAATACGCAGAATATATGTGGTGACTGGGTTGAGCTTACAGGGGACTTGGATTGGTATTATGAAGGGCAGTTTCCACCTTCAAAAGCGTTTAAGCTATTTAATTTTGCACAAGAGGGGATAGGTGGACTGGGTCAGTTTCCGGGGTATTTTGTAGTTGATTATAGCGGATCAACGGGTACGTCTTTGCTACATGTGGGGGCCGATAACAGATGTTTAAAGGCTACGACTGGAATATTTTATTTAACTGTATCCGACTCAAAGACGGGTTTTCTCGACGGTTACGTACCAAGTCAGGATGAAATCAAGGCATATTTCTATGGCTGGCAATTGTGCAATTCAGATGGTTCAACCCCATACAGTGGAAGTGGTACGAAGTACTGGAAAAAGATAACCGATGGGACTGGATTAACCAGTATGACACCGACAGCTTCTTACGCAGGGTATACGCCTTACAAAATAATATACCAGCTTGCTACTCCAATAGTCACATACGGCCCGTCAAAGCAGCTCATCGCGGAGCCGAACGGCACAATTACAGTTGAGCCTGCTATAACAAATGTTGGGGTTGTTCGCAATGGATATATAGAAATAGAGGATAGCAGCAGACCGATACAGGACATGGATTTTATCAATGCTATAGACATAGACACGGGAATATTTAAGCCTATCCCCCTAGATATTGTAGCGGTTAGGGCAGATAGACTTGCATTTGCCGTGGAGGAAGCTCCTGATGGTACTTATTATGAGTACGGTTATTATTATGATAGTACATTAACAACAATACCTGCCATTACTGAGGCTCACGCAACAAATTTGAAGGCACAAGCTGACAGTAATACAAAAGCTATTGGAAGACTTTCGGCAGGTATGGACAAGATAGACGCGGCGATGGGGGAGAAGGCAGGGCAGGATGCCTTTAGCGGGCATCTGGCCGACTATGTGCGGCAGCCGGGGTATGCTGAGACAACGGGGGGTGCAAACGCTTATTTAGCATCCCTAAGCCCTATCCCCGCAGAATACACAAGCGGAATGGGCATTGCGGTAAAAATAAATGTTACCAATACAGGAGCGTCTACGATAAACGTAGACGGCCTAGGAGCTAAAAGTATACTTGATTCAAAGGGCAACGCAATGACGGCGGGGAAGCTTAAGAGCGGCAGCATATATTCCCTTAAATACAACGGCGTAAATTTTATATTACAGGGTGAAGGAGGTGGTGGAACGGCGGGGGCCGGGGATGTATTAAGCGGAAAGACGTTTACAAATGACGCCGGGGATCAGACCGGAATTCTGGCCTTGACAGGTACGGCAACTATTAACGATGTTGTAAGTGGAAAAACATTTTATAACACTAATGCAAAAACAAAATTGACAGGGACAGGTATATTAAAACGAATTGCATCAGGTACTGTAAATGTTAGATTAGAGCATGAAGTGGTTAAAACATTTAGTGTATCAGACATTGGTTTCAGAGCGGGGCTTATTTTAATTGGTTTTACAGGTGGAGGAGCTTCTGGTGTGACATCTCTTTCAGCTGTAATATCAATAGCTGTAAATACTTCCTTATATTATTCTGGAGGTATGGGTGTTAGTACTTATTCGAGAGATTCAAACTCAACTTATGTTGGGGGCTCTGCACAGTCTGACGAAAATGGGTTTTCTGTTGGATTAAGGTTTAGTCACTCTAATGGTTGGAATGGACTTCCAGGCACAGTAACTGCATCTTGGTGGATGGCTATAGAATACTAAAAATGTGTAATTTGCTTTAATATAAACCATAGAATTTAAACCAAAAGAGCCTTTAAAGGCCCTTTTTTAATGAGAGGAGAAAGAAATGGCAACATATACAACCAATCTTAACTTAGAAAAGCCTGACGAGAATGACAACTTCCGCAGGCAAGTCATAAACGAAAACATGAATAAGATAGACGCGGCGGTAGCCGCAAAGGCCGATAAGAGCCAGATACAGGGAATGCTGGCCGACTATGTTCGGCAGCCGGGGTATGCCGAGGCCACGGGAAGCGCAAACGCCTATTTGGCATCCCTAAACCCTGCGCCCGCAGAATATGCAAGCGGAATGGGAATTGCGGTAAAAATAAATGTGATCAACACAGGAGCGTCCACAATAAACGTAGACGGCCTAGGAGCTAAAAGCATACTTGATTCAAAGGGAAATGCAATGACGGCGGGGAAGCTTAAGAGCGGTAGCATATATTCCCTTAAATACAACGGCATAAATTTTATATTACAGGGTGAAGGAGGTGGTGGAACGGCGGGGGCCGGGGATGTATTAGGCGGAAAGACGTTTACAAATGACGTAGGAGATCAGACCGGGACTATGGTTAACAGAGGTTCGGTTACTATAACACCGGGGACAGCAAATCAGGCTATATTGGCGGGATATCACAATGGGGGCGGATATGTCAAGGGAGATACAAATCTGATTGCGGGTAATATAAAGAATGGAGTAAATATTTTTGGAGTAACAGGCGAGCTTGAGATGAGCGCAGGAAATGCTATTATCTATGAGGCAAGAGAAATTATTGATACAAGTGATACCTTACCCGAAAAAATGCGGGAAGTAACCGTAAACTATAAAGGCTATTATAGAGTAGAGTTTTACCTAAGATCATATGGAAGTGCTCTTGTCTACGCACAAATCCGTGCCAATAATTCGGTTGTTATAGAAAAGTCTGTAACAAATAATGGAGGTGTATACTGCTCAGAAGATATTTACCTTTCAGCCCCAGGAACTATAACATTATATTTGTGGACCAGTTCCTCCTCTACATCTTCAAGAGTCGAGCCATTCTCAATAGGAACGACTATGAAAAATATTGTTCAATCGGTAACATAACAAGAAATGGCTCTGTAATTACTTAAAATAACATATATCATAAGAAAAGTCCTAACCCTATATTTTGGAATAGTATACAATATTGTAACACAGACAAGGAGCAGTGAGAATGAACGAGAACAATCAGAGCGTGCTTGAGAAGGTGTGCAGCGAGAGGCACAAGGCGGTAGACGACAAGCTTAAGACGGCGGAGGAGCGGCTCGGCAGCCAGTCCAAAAGAATAGACGCTGTGGAGGACGCCGTTATCAGGCTGACAAACGTGGTGGAGTCCATGGCAAAAAAGGACTTCTTTGACAAAATACTTATACTGACGGTTTTCATAATTGCCCTTGTGCTGTGTGCAATGATTTTGGGTCCCGAGATAACGGGGAAGATGGCAGGGGCAATAAAATAACAATAGCTGTCACTAAAACACCTCAGTGCCATAAAATGAAAATAACAAGTTCTATATCGGCTGGGAAAGTAATATCTTCCGGTATAATTTTAGAAACGTTGGAACAACGTTAAGCACCGGAAAAGCGGATAATTACTTTCTGCTGCTAATGAAACCAAATACTTCTAAGGAGGGGGAGAGATATGCCGGATATAATGATTGACGCGGGTCATGGGGGCAGTGACCCGGGTGCTGTGGGCCCCACGGGGCTGAAGGAAAAGGAAGTAACATTGAAGCTTGCTTTAAAGGCGGCAGAAATGATCTCAGGGCAGGGAATAACCGTGGCTCTTACACGAACCACAGACGTGTTTATAGGTCTGTCCGACAGATCGGCAATAGCCAACAGCTCAAACGCAAAATATTTTTTGAGCATACATATAAACAGCGCGGGCACGCCAAAGGCAAACGGAACAGAGACATACGCGCTTGCCGCCGGAGGGCAGGGCGAAAGGCTTGCAAGGTCTGTGCAGCAGAGCCTTGTGCAAAGCATTGGCCTGACCGACAGGGGAGTTAAGTTTGCAAATTATTCTGTGCTCCGGGAAACAAAAATGCCCGCCGCGCTGGTTGAGCTATGCTTCATAAACAATCCCGACGAAGAGGCTCTTCTAAGGAATGAAGCCTTTTTAGACAAGGCGGCGCTGGGAATAGCAAAGGGAGTGGCGGCATTTTTAGGCATAAGCTGGAAGGACGGAGGCGATCAAAAGGATCTCACTCCTATAATGGGAGCCTCCCAATTGCACACCTCGCAAATGATATCATATGCCGTAAAAGGCAACGCCAGCCCCAAGCTCCCCAACTGCTCCTTAGAAGAGCTGGCTGGCCTTTTTGCCGAGGAGGCGGGAATTGAGGGCGTAAGGGCTGATGTGGCATGGGCACAGAGCCTTAAGGAAACGGGGTACTTCAAGTACGGAGGAGTGGTGCTGCCCGAGCAGAATAACTATGGGGGCATAGGCGCCTTGAGCGGAAATCCGGAGGGGCAAGCGGCAAGCTTTGACATCCCGAGAACGGGAGTACGGGCTCAGATACAGCACTTAAAGGCATATGCAAGCACCGAAGCCTTAAAGCAGGAGGTTGTCGATCCCAGATTCGGATTGGTAAAAAGGGGCTCCGCAAGGTATGTCGAGTGGCTGGGGTATGAGGATAATCCCAACGGGGCAGGCTGGGCGTACCCCGGCAAGGGCTACGGAGCGGATATAGTGAATATTTTAAAGGCCATGTCAAATGAGCCTGTAACACCCGGCACATCTGAAAACAGCAGCATCCCCGCATGGCAGAGGGAGGGCTTTGAAAAGCTCATAGCAAGAAACATTATACAGACCCCCGGCTACTGGAGGGACAAAATGGATCAGCCCATTACCGTGGGAGAGGTGATGGGGATACTTGGCAAGATGGTGGATTAGTATATATGCAAGTCAGGAAAGAAATATCTTCCGGGACAATTTTTAACAGCATCGGAAAACGTATTTGAGGGAAACGTCTCTGGGGAACGAGCATAAATCCGTTTTCCTTGGATGTATTCCTCACGGGTCTCAAAAAATTGTTCCTCCAGAAATTTCTTTCCGGCAGCAATTTCGGCAGCAGTATGGAGAAATAGAATTATATAGGATGCAATAAAGATTTTACAAACATGGAGGATATAATTGCTTACAGAAATTTTTAATAGCAACGAAAAGACGCCTTGCTGGGAAATGTCTCACGGGTATGTCATCAGGCGCTTTTCTTAGATGTATTCCTTACGGGTGAAAAAAATTTCTTCCATCAAACTATATCCCCCATGTAAAATCTTTATTGCTAAATATATAGAATACAAGAGAGGATGAGAAAAAATGGATGAGATACACGGGCTTTTAAGCCGGATTATCGTTGACATAGCGCTGGCGTTGCTTTCGCTGCTCTTTGCCTATGGTGCTGCGGCCGCCGGAAGGCTTGCGCAGAGGATAAAGGCGGAGGCAAGCCAAATTAAAAGCTCCGAAAGGAGAAAGCTTCTGTTGGATGCCATAGATGATCTTGAGGATATAACCTTTAAGACAGTCGCACAGATAGAGCAGACTGCCGCAAAGGAGCTGCGGGCGGCCGTAAAGGACGGCAGGGCCGGCAAATCGGAGCTTATTGCTCTGTCGGAGAGGGCGTATAATGAAATTGTATCCGCCCTCACACCCGAGTGCAGATCCCTTATAGATAAAAACTTTGGGAGCTTTTCGCATTATCTTGTAAAAACAATTGAGGCAAAGGTGCTTGAGCTTAAAAGCAGGGAGGCTTGATTTGAGAGCCTTTTGCCAGGCTGTCTCCAATCGGATTTTTAATCCGGAGGGAGACAGCTTTTTTTAGTTTGTTATTTTTGGTGGGCGGTCAAAGTAAATGCAACCATTGACAGAGTAACTGGAACTGGGTAGCATTTAGTTATTCCGAAGATGGTTAGAAAAAGATTTAAAACA
>NZ_QPJT01000019.1 GCF_003337415.1 Anaerobacterium chartisolvens
CTTAAACATTTCCTTTAAGGTATTCTGAATGTCAGTTGCCGACTTGATGTTGTTCTCCTTGATGAACTCACGTAACTGCTTCCTATCCATTAAACTCATGCGCTTTTCCACCTTTCCATTCTATTATACTATTTGATAAAATGGTTTTGGTAAAAGCACAAACTATTTTACACTCTCTTGTCCTTTTTTCTTGGATCTGCTCACTGTTCTGTAATTAGGCTTTCTACTTCGTAAAGCCGTGATGCCTTTATTGCGTACTTTCTGGCATCTGTAATAACTTCCTGTACGGCATAGCCAACTTTATAGTGGTTATGCGCCACAAGCGCATAGGGCATGCTTTTAGGTGAAAAGATAACATTACTCAATAGATATCCAACAGCGCTCGGTGGCAGGCTACTCACCACTTTTATCATAACATCAGGCTTTGAGCCTTTTGCTTTCAAAACAAGGAGCATTTCTTTCATATTACGACCTAATCCAGCAAGTGCTTCGGGTGAAGAAATTACTTTTTCAAAACTGCCGCTTTTTAATACTTCGACTTCCATAGCAGCGTTGAACGCGAAGTGATTCCATAACCAGCTTTGAACATCCTTTTGAATCATTATCTTGAAGCCTGCCTGAGCAAAAAGCTTGCGGACCTCTAAATCTCTTTTGGTTGGCTCGGGTTCAAATGTTCCAAACCGAACCGTCTTGTAAAGCCCGCCGTAAAGCGTGTTTCCTTCAAACCCGCCGCCGGCACCTGGGAAGCCAAAAACAATTTGGCTGAGCAGAATCGGCTGAACAGCTGATCGAGGGTCTCGCCAAAAGTTATTGAAAAAAAGAACCGTCGCATTACCAACTCGTGGCGCAAGGTACTTTACCGCGCTTGATACCTGCTCGGGGTTGACGCTCATAAAAATAAGGTCATAGTCGTGATTTTCCTTTATCTCTTCCTGCATAACAATAGGCCAATTTTCTTTGACTATCCGTTCTTTTTTGCTTCGCCTTGCATCCCATAGTTCCAAGTTTACATAGGAGCCGTATTGTGCCTTCCTGCCTTCACGAACATAAAACTCAACCGTATGGCCTGCATTTTCAAACGCCCAGGCATATTGCGTTCCAATGACACCGCGCCCAAAGAAAAGTATTTTCATAAAGCTTCCTCCATAATGATCGCGTGTTGACTTTTCAACACATGTTTGATATTCTGAGCATACTGATTTGTGGTGAGAATTTCAATAGTTACAATTGTTCCAACTGTTGATAACTCAACACATTGCGCTAATTTGTTGAATATCTGGAGGATACTTTATGGATAGACGAATACAAAAAACAAGGCAGCTGATTATGAATACCTTCATCGGCCTTTTGGCTGAGAAAGGCTTTGAGAAAATAACCATCAATGACATTGCCGAACGCGCCAACATAAACCGAGGGACTGTTTACCTGCATTACGTGGATAAATTCGACTTGCTTGACAAGTGCATAGAAACGTATGTCGAGCTGCTGCTGAATCACTGTGCCGATACTGCTGATACGACTCTAAACGCAAGCGCATTTCAAAGCATATTTGAATATTTGGAGAAAAATTTTACAATATACAAGTTGCTTCTTAGCAAGGAGGGCTTTGGAATTTTCAGCAACCGCTTATATGCCATCATTGCGCAAACAGTAACCGAGGTTATCGGTATAAAGTCAGAAAACCACGCATTTTCAAATGGTGTAACTACTCATTTTTTGGCTTCTGGGTTTATAGGTGTATTGGAATGGTGGATCAATAATTCTATGCCCTGCAATGTTCAGGAAATTACTGAGCAGCTTATGTTTTTGCTAGAACCATACACCAAGCACCTTGTATCACGTTAAACTAATTTGCTGATAAAATTTTTACTATTAACTTGAATTGTAATGCAAAAGCAGGCACCAAATCGAATAAAAAGGCCTATCCAGGCGACTTCATCCGAAATATAGGCATCCGCCAAGGGGATACCAGAGGGTTACGGCATCTTTTTTGTCTACTTGAAGGTATATGGAGACGGTTATAGTTTCCCTTTTAAAGTTTATATAACAAGTCATCTAAAAAATTATTGATTATTTGTAATTCATCTTTTTTATATTGATCAAGAATTGTTTTTATTTTTTTATTTTCAATATCATGAACTTTTTTATGAGCTTCAAAAATCTCTTTTCCCTGAATTGTCAGTGTGAAATAAATCTCCTTTTTATTATCTTCAAAGCGGTTTCCTTTAATAAACCCTTTATCAAATAATTTTGCATTTATCTTTGATATAGCGCCCTTGGTCAGATTTAATTCTTTAGCAACAAATTTGGCATTCGGCAACCGATTTTTTCCAATACAATCAATGACGTGAATCTCAGAAAGTGTCAGTCCTTTGGTCAGAAGAATTTTATATTCAGATATTAAGAGTTCTTTTAAGTATTTCTCATGATTTCGGGAATAATCGCCGAAATAATCAATCAGGCTAATCAGCTTATTTATAATTATATTAACTTCCTTTTTTAAGTCAGTATCTGACATGATAAACACCTCGCGAATAATTTCCTGAGAAACTATATAAATCATATATCAATTAAGCATAGATGTAAATAGTTTTTGAAATATGGTTTACAAGGAAACCTTATTGTGTTATGATAATATCAATTCCTAAAAGATAGTATTAGGAAACTATTTTCACAAGAATGCGGGGCAATCCATGTGACATCTAGAATTGTTTTAATATGTGTACTTATCGTTTTGGGTGCCGTAAGCGGCAAAAGTTTTTGCGGTAAAATATGCCCGTTTGGACATATACAAAGATTTCTTTACAAAATACCGTTTCCCCGAAAAGTCAAAACATTCAAACTGCATATGATGTTGCGCCGAATTAAATATGCCATTTTAGTTATCGGTTTATTAGTATCTATAGTTCTTCTATTGATTGGTATTCCAATCAAAGAACCGATCCGGAATACTGGATTCGATTGGAAAGTCATTGTGGGAGTTGTTATTTTCATATTTATCTGTATAGTAAATTATCGTCCATTCTGCAAATATCTATGTCCTGTAGAGACTATTCTCTCTCTGGGGAATATTGTTCCGATCTATCGATATAACATAGACAAGCAGAAATGCAGCCATTGCGGTATGTGCGCTCAAGTATGCAAAATGAATTTAGAACCTGATAAGACGCCTCATCATATGGACTGTAACCATTGTGGTGCCTGTAAGAAAGCGTGCAGAAAAAAAGCGATTACATCAGGCCTTAATCATATAAGCTGGCGGCGCTAAGACGGAGGTGGGGACGCACCTGTTTATTGAAGCGTTTTCAATCCATTAATTTAAATAGGATAGGTTTAAGGCAGGCTGAAGGTCTGCTTCCTTTTCGCTGTGCACGGAGCAGGAGAGCCAGAAAATAGTGGAAAAAGCAGGAGCGTCCCCAATGTCCACTGTTGAGCAGGAGTTTACTATTGAAGAATTGAATGAGAGGCTAGAAGCACTGGGGCAAGAGATGATGGGCCTTGTGAGGTTAAATGCAAGAGCAGGCACCGGCACGTCAGCATATGAAGCCGAGTATATACGAGTATCTAAGGAAATGGAGCAAATCCGGGAGCGGAAGTCAGCAATAGAGGAAGCGGAGTTATCGGAGATGATGAGACAAAAAAGAATTGATGAGATGAAGAAATATCTGAGTTCAACAGACACACCACTTACAAAGTTTGATGGGGCTTTATTTAGGAGGCTGGTTGATAAGGTGATCATACATTCGCTGGTGGAGGCTACGTTTATATTCAGGAGTGGGATTGAGTTGAAAGAGATATTAGTATAAAAGATAGAGATAAATTATTTTGCCGACTATTTGCAGGAGTGCAATTTAGTCGGCTGTTTTTTTATATTATTGAGGAGAATTGAAGTATGTTAAATAATAGTATAAAATAACCATATGTGAAAATATTTCAAATAAACATGTGCTTGATTTTGAAAAAAATTTATGAGGATATACCTGATTTATATCTGT
The DNA here is from genome assembly GCF_003337415.1 of Anaerobacterium chartisolvens. Taxonomy (GTDB): domain Bacteria; phylum Bacillota; class Clostridia; order Acetivibrionales; family DSM-27016; genus Anaerobacterium; species Anaerobacterium chartisolvens. The sequence continues at coordinate 3,996 of NZ_QPJT01000019.1, forward strand.
AAGTTGAGTTTAAAATGCGAATCGTATATTCCAACTTGTAGAATCATTTTTAAATTAAAGGGAGCTTGAAATAGTGGATAATTGGAAAGATAAACATGAAGAGTTTATGAAATTAATAGAAGAAACAACAAAATTATTAGATGAGAAGCTTAAAAAAGGTGAGATTACTCAGTATGAATACGATGAATTAAAAACACTAGATTTTGAATTTGATGAGGAAAAAGATTCAATTGAGTTATTTAAAGAATTTTACATAGAAAGAAAACCAATAAAATGCAGTGAATTGTTACTTGTTATTTATGATAAACATAAGAATAGTTTTAGAAAAGCTGTCTTGCTAAGTGAATGTTTTCCGGATCCCTTGGGTTTCAAGTATAGTCAAGAAATCCATGAATTTTCTATATTAATTATTAATAGAGCTTTTAAGTTAGCAATTTCAAAAGAGTATCCAAAAGAATTATTGATTGAATTGAAACAATTATACTTAGCTTTAAACTTCTTTAATCATAATAATCTAAGAAATACTGAGAAACTTAATAATTGTGACTTTATGAAGTTTTCTTTGTCAGAACAGATAAGGATGCTATTTATTTTCCTTCAAGATCAAGATAGATTAGTAGCTGAATTAAGAAAAAAAGAAATAAAGAAACAAGGTTTTTTTACTGGAATGGAATCAGCTATTTCAAACAAGTGTACCAATACAAATCTAAATATGTTAATTTCATATGAAGATAATTTTGAGGGGATATTAGAGGCTTATGATATTTTAATTCGATATTTGTATTTTAAGAAAAATAAGGATTATAAAAATAAAACAATACCGGAACATGGAGATATAACACATATTAGAATCCCTTCATTGGAGTTAATAACGAAGTTGTCAATTCAAAGAAATCTTCTAATAAGAACATGGGAAAAATTTAAGTATTCACAATGGAATGTAGTAATAAAGAACGACAATGCACAAGATGTGTATATATTTATGCCTAAGGTTGAGGAAGAATACAAGGAACATATTATTGCAAGCAATAGAAGACAATACTCTTTAATGCTAAATCTATTTAAGACAAAAGATACAGAAATGGTACATGAGAGTAGCAGGATAATTTCTAAAATTTCTGGTGAAATCAATAAAGATGATATCAAAACGCTGTTTTTGATGAGTAAAGAAGATTATCTTATTGCGGCAGAAAGCTATCAGACAATGATAAATGCATACAAATTTAATATGCATTCATACTACTTAGAGCTAGCGATAGAAGGATTCAGGATTGAAGACATCTTTAGAGTATTTGAATTATTGCATGTTTTAGCGAAATGTTATAAACGAGCAATTTACAAAGATTTTGATCAAGAAGATAACGCCTGGTATAAATACTTATGTCCAATTGTTCCTATTGACTATTTTATTGAAGTCTTAACCAATTATTACGGTTTCGCTAAAGAGTATTCTTTAAAGCTAATTAAGTGTTTTACTTTCGAGTCAGGAATTAAAGGCGAGAGTGATATCTTTTCTAGACCTTTAATATTAGTGAATTCAGATAATATAGTATTCTGTCCGATTCTAATGCAACAGATAAATCTAGAAAGAATAATTGAAATGCTTCTTAGTAATTTTGAAGTAAATATCGCCCGTATTGGAAAGGATTTCGAGAATCGCATCAAATTTATTTTGTCTCATTTTAGTGGAATAAAAGTCAACACAAGTAAAATTGAATTTTTAGCATCAGATGGAAGAAATATTGAATTTGATTTTATTGGCACGTTTGATAATCATTTATTACTATGGGAATTCAAAGCAATGACTGTACCTTATAGTGATAAAAAGCATATGGAATGTAAAAAAACTATTATGGAATGTATTGATCAGATTGAAAGAAGGAGTCATATAATAAAAACAGATTGGAAGAAGATAAAAGAGTTGGCGAACATCGAATTACCCGAAAAACCTTTTGCTGATGATAAAATAATTAAATTAGTTGGTACTAATATTTTTGATTTCACAACGCTGGTTTACGGAGAAAATATAAGGGTGGTCGACGAGTCTACTCTTTTAAAATTTTTTATTAATCCGGAAGTAAAAGTGATGAGTCTTAATGATAAAAAGGTACTAAATTCAAAGAGATTATGGAAAAATACAGAACCAACTGCAAATGAGTTTATACATTATTTAGAGAATCCAATAACAACGTCACCTTATATGGGTTGTATTGAGGCTTTTCCTAAAGCATTTGATGTTTTTGAAGATGATTATCCTTTTGCAATAATAGATCAAATTTTAACTAAGGATCCTTATGGTCAGGAAATTGAAAATTCTATCAGATTTAATAAATCATCTTTAGCTGATAAAAAGTCTAAAAGAAAAAAGTCTTCAAAGCATAGGATGAAAAAGCGAAAGAAGAAAAAGAAATAGTTTAAGCCATATCATCAAGGTTTTTTTGATTATTCTCAATGTGTTTTCTATCAAGGTATACAGATATTTCGAGGCACGTGAAGTGTGTAGTTCTTTTGTCCCAACAAAAACCGAATGATAGGAATGAGATCGATTTAGATTTGGACGAGATAGATGTAACTTCTGCGGTGAAAGAGCTGGCGGCACTCAATGGATATGAAGATAAGTAACGCAAAATAAATCTTTTCTGTTTATGAAATGTTTATCTTTTGCCATCGACTTGTTTAGACTTATAAAATATACTTGTTTATACGAGGAGGTGTGCTTGTGACGATAAAAAAGCGGCTGTTTTATTCTAATCTGGTAATGGTGGTTGCCCCGTTAATTGCTTTTATTGCAGCCAGTTTGATTTTTGGCGGAATACTCCGAGCTACCCTTTTTTCAGACTTTAGTGGGATTAGCCTTGTTGACGAATCGCTGCTCGAAATTCAAACAATTATAGACGATTCAGATATGAATTTATTAGTTGGTAATCAGGCAGCGCAAAACGATTTAATGGATAAAATAGCCGACAAAGGGTTTCGCCTGTGGGTAGAACAAGAAGGCGAAGTTCTGTTTACTAATATGAATCACAGGGAACAATCGTATATTTCACAATATATTGTTTCAGAACGCTTACAGGCTTCCAACCAAACTTTTTGGGACCGTACATTTGATTTTAATCTTTTATGGCATCGTGTCGAAACGAATGCTGCCCCCATTGTGTTTATCGCTGTAGGCTCAAATAAAACTATGCCGTTTGAAGCAATCGGAGTAACTTCAGCTTCAACAATTATTGTGTTCCTTATGCTGATTATTGCGGTGGTTGTTTTTATTGTTGTGGTGATTAGCCTGTTTCTTGCTAATAAGATAGTAAAAAAAATCATACTTCCATTGGACAATCTTTGCGATGGAGCTGAGCGTATTAGGGAAGGTAATCTTGATGAAGATATTCCTTACGGAGGCATCGAAGAATTAGAAAAAGTCTGCGGCTCTTTCAATGAAATGCAGCGTCAGCTTAAAGCGAATATAAAGAAGAACGAGGTATATGAGCAAAATAGGAAAGAAATGCTTGTGGGGATTTCGCATGACTTGCGAACTCCACTTACATCCATTAAGAGCTATGTAAAAGGCTTACAGGATGAAGTTGCCAAAACGCCGGAAAAGCAAAAGGAATATTTAGATGTCATTTATCGTAAATCTTGCGATATGGAGGGCTTGCTTAACCGCTTGTTTTTATTTTCAAAACTGGAAACTGGTAATATGCCTTTTAATTTTGATTCCATTTTCATACAGAAATATATCGCCACCTTGCTTGATTCACTCGAATACGATTTGAAAAAAAATAACGCTATCCTTACTCTGGAAAACACTTGTTCCCATCAGAAAGTGCTTCTTGATACAGAGCAGATGACACGGACGATTACAAACATAATAGATAACAGCATCAAATATAATCCAAGCAAGCAAGTCCATATTACGGTTACTTTGACCCCACAAGATGACAAGATAAACATTCGGATACAAGACGATGGGTTAGGCGTGTCAACTAAGCAACTCTCACGTTTGTTTGATAGTTTTTATCGTGGGGACGAATCAAGAAAAAATTCTAACGACGGCAGCGGGCTTGGGCTTGCCATTGCAAAAAATATCGTTATTGCTCATGGAGGAAGTATATACGCTGAGAGTTATAACGGGTTGGCAATCATTATTGAATTGCCGGTAGAAAAGGAGGACTCACAATGAAGCGTGTTTTAATCGTTGAAGATGATGCAGAGATAGCGGCAATCGAAAAGGATTACTTGGAGATAAACGATATTGAATCTGACATTGCCGCAGACGGCAACACGGCGCTTGAAATGATAAAGGCAAAACAATACGATTTGCTTCTTCTTGATGTGATGCTGCCGGGTAAAAATGGTTTTCAGCTTTGTAAAGAAATCCGTGATGCCTTTGATCTACCTATTTTAATGGTTACGGCAAAAATAGAATCAGTTAATAAAATAAGAGGGCTTGGATTCGGTGCGGATGATTATATAACAAAGCCGTTTGAACCCGCCGAGCTTGTGGCGCGTGTAAAAGCCCACATTGCTCGATATGAACGATTGACTAATGGAAACAAGCAAGAAGAAGTCCCAGATAGGAAAACTGATGATGCAATTGTTGTGGGTGATCTGCGTATTCTGCCACAAGCGTACAGAGTCTATGTAAAGGGAAATGAAGTGAAATTCGCAAACAGAGAATTTGAGCTTCTGTTGTTTCTTGCTGTAAACCCTAATATCGTTTTTTCAAAGGAAACTCTTTTTGAACGGATTTGGGGGTATGATTATGTTGGTGACAGCATAACCGTAACCGTGCATATCAACCGCATACGTGAAAAAATTGAGCAGAACAGCAGTAACCCTAAGTATATTGATACTGTTTGGGGCGCGGGATATAGATTTAATAAATAAAAAAGATACCTTATATGTAAAAGCTGGTGCAGTAAAAACTGTATCGGCTTTTTTATTCGTTTAGAAATTGTTAATATCTTTCACTTCGATTGTTAATATCTTTTACCACGATTCTTTAGAGTTGCGGTTTATCATATAACCTATACAAAGCAATTAGAAATTAAATGCAGGGGGTAATGAGAATGGACTTTGTTGTGCAAACAAAAGACCTGTGTAAAGTGTTCTCTGGCAAAAATGTTGTGAACCGTGTGAATATCAATATTCGCCGTGGGGATATTTACGGATTTATTGGTGAAAATGGGGCGGGGAAAACAACATTTATGAGGATGTTGAGCGGGCTTGCCGAACCTACGGGAGGAACGATTCGGCTTTTCGAGAGTGACGACTTGGAAGAGCAACGCAAACGTATCGGTTGCACCATTGAGAATCCCGCAATCTATCCGGCCATGACAGCAAGACAGAATTTGGAGGTGTATCGCATACTAATGGGCATTTCCGACAAGGGCATTGTGCCGGAGTTGCTTGACTTAGTGGGGCTTGGTAACGCGGGCAAAAAGAAAACCAAGGATTTTTCCCTTGGCATGAAGCAACGGTTGATGATTGCCGTCGCTATGATTGGAAATCTCGATTTTCTTATTTTAGACGAGCCGATGAACGGTCTTGATCCTATGGGTATCAAGGAGGTGCGCGACTTGCTTTTGAAGCTAAACAAGGAGAAAAAACTGACAATCATAATATCCAGTCATATTTTAGACGAGCTTTCCAGAATGGCAACCTGTTACGGTGTTATCCACAAAGGCAATCTCATTGATGAATTTTCGTCTAAGGAACTGGAGCGCAGGTGCCACCGCAACTTAAAAATCGTTGTAGATGACGTCTACAAAGCGGAACACCTATTAACAACTACGGTCAGTGCAAACTTCGATGTGACGGCGGATGGAGCGATTGTTCTATATGATCACCTTGACGAAGCTGCCAATATCGGGAAAATGCTTGTTTCAAACGGACTCGCCGTGTCGGCTCTTGTCCCCGGCGAACAAGACCTTGAAGGTTATTTTATGGATTTGATGAGAGGGAAAAAATAATGACGAATATTATCAGATCAGAACTTTACAAACTCAAAAATTCCAAGCCATTTTACATTTGTCTGTTTGTGTGCGCCGCGATTGCAGTATTTTTAGCTCTTGCCATACAGATGGGTGTCGTTGCCAGAGGCACCGAAGATGTTGCGGCAATTGCGGATAGTATCAGCGCTGTGTCGCTGCTTGAGCAAACACTTGGCTTGACCTTCCTGCCAACCCTTTTTGGGGTCTTTGTTTCGTTATTTGTGTCCGGCGAATTTTACAACGGTACTATGAAGAACTATGTATCCAAAGGCGTTAATCGTGTTCAAATTTATCTTTCAAAGATTGTGGTTTGCGGCATGGCAGTTTTGACGATGTATGTTGTCAATTTTGCGTTTTCGTGTATCACAGGTACGATTCTTTGGGGTTTTGACCCGTATGGTGTCGCAACCTTTTCCAATTTGGCTGCTATGTTACTTGGCGAAGGGTTATTACTGCTCGCATATTCATCAATATTTGTTTTTGTTTCCATGTGGCTGCGCAGCATAGTAGCATCTATCGCCGTCAATATCTGTGCGGTTTCATTATTCCCTACACTACTAATGGCAGTCAACTACGTCATCGGAGATAATGTAACGCTGTCAAATTATTGGATTTCAGGAAATATTACTGCGCTTGCCTCGCTTGCCCCCGAAAGCGGAGCGGTGCTTCAGGGTATTATAGTAGGGCTGTGTTATTTGCTTGGGGGAACTATTATCGGAAGTATATTGTTCAAAAAACAAGATATTAAATAGGAGGAAAATGATTATGAATTTCGAAAAAACGATGTCAATCGCAGTTGCGGTGGTTCTTGTTATTGGTGTTTTGGGTGGTTGCTCTGCCAAACCAGCGGTTGCGGAAAAACCGCTTACCGCAATAACTAATGCTAAAATTTTCGACGGGGAGAACCTTATCACCGATACGACCGTGGTTATTAAAGACGGAATCATTCAAGCTGTAGGCGGCGATATATCGGACGAGGCAATCATAATTGATGCAAACGGTGGTATGCTGATGCCCGGACTTATAGATTCTCATACGCATACCGACATGAACGGTCTGCGTGATGCGCTGAAATTTGGCGTAACCACGGAGCTTGAAATGCAAGGGGAATGGTCGGTAAAAAAGCGTAAAGAAGTAGCCGACACAAGTGATGTTGCCGACCTGCGTTCTCCCGGAATGGGCGTTACGGCAAAGGATGGACACCCGACACAATATATGAAAGACAGCAGTAATTTTCTTATACGTTGGTTTTTCAAATTTCCAGCTGTCAGTTCCCCTGATGAAGCGGTCAAATTCGTAGATAAACAGGTTAAAAATGGGGCTGACTACATCAAAGTTTTTATTGAGGACGGTGATAATATCGGTTATCCCGGACTTCCAACACTTGATGACGAAACGCTTCAAGCGGCCGTTGACGAGGGTCACCGCCTTGATAAAATGGCAATCGCCCATGTGACAAGCATTGAGGGAACTAAACGCGCCGTTGCTATCGGAGTTGACGGACTGGGACATTTGTTCTTTGACAACAAACCTGACAAGGAGCTTGTTGATGACATTGCCGCCAAAGACATATTCGTTATCCCCACGCTGGTAACATTGTCTACTGCTTTTGGCAATAATGCAAAATGGCTTGCCGATGACGAACGAGTAAGCTCAAGACTCAGCGAGGAGTGGCTCGAAGCGCTGTCTCGCAGTATGAATGTTTACCCCGAAGGAAAGCTTGAAGACGCCTACGCCACCGTCATGACGCTACATAATGCCGGTGTGGATATTCTGGCGGGCAGTGATGTGTCTGAACCTATCCCAATCCTTGGCGGACTGGCTCATGGTGCAAGCTTACATCACGAATTGCAACTGTTGGTTGCCGCAGGGCTTACACCCACCGAGGCATTGCGTGCGGCTACGTCCGTCCCTGCCGATAGGTTTGACCTTGCCGACCGTGGACGGATTATCCCCGGCGCTCGTGCAGACCTATTACTGGTCGATGGAGATCCGCTGACTGACATATCTGACACACTATCCATTAACGCCGTTTGGCGCGAAGGAGTGCAACTCTCCACCAAAAAGTAGGTGATGAAAATGACATGCGCCATAGTATGCTATGGCGCATATTATTTCCGCACTGGACAAGCTCGCTCCGGCAATCGGCACAATGTTTTTGCCTTACTGAGATGGTGCTGCTTCTTTCCAAAGAAAAGTTTGGTTCTTCCTTAGATGATGAATGTCAGTAACAAGAGAAAAACATAAGACGTCCAATTGTTTATACAGAACAAGCTATTTCTAGTGCCATTAATGCTCTCGATAAAATTTTGATTGAGGGAATAAGTGTAACACAACTAAAAGCTTTATATGAATTATTATATAACGTAACTGACAGAGAAAGTGGCTATCAAAGTTGGCAATCTATTCGGCTAGTAAAAAGCATACTAATAAAAATGAGCGGTTCAATAGCTTTATCTTTTGATGTAGAAAAAGTAATTTCTCCACTTTAGAGAGGTGGGGACGCACCTGTTTATTGAAGCGTTTTCAATCCATTAATTTAAGATAGGATAGGTTTAAGGCAAGGCTGAAGGTCGGCTTCCTTTTTGCTGTGCACGGAGCAGGCAGAGCCAGAAAACTGTGGAAAAAGCAGGAGCGTCCCCAGCTAGTCCCACAATTCGTAGGGAACACCCCCTGTGGTGTTCCGCCCCCAGAGGCTTTCCGCCACTGTGGTATTGCTGTTATTTTAAATGTCCCCATCTTTTGCTTGACTTTTGTGGGCCGCCGACATATACTGTTATTAACGGCCCACAAAAAGGGGAGGTGAAGAATGGGCGAAAACAAATTAGGCCGTCCAACTGATAATCCCAAAGACATTGTATTGAAAATCCGCCTCGATAATGATACTTCTAAAAAACTGGAAGAATGTAAAGAAGAAATGGAAGTATCAAAAGCCGAAGTGGTACGGCAAGGGATTAACAAGATGCATGACGACCTCAAGAAAAAATGAAGGAAGCGGCGCACACTCGTCAAAGAAACACGCCACTTCCACCACCGACAAATGCCCTAAGGCAAGTGCAGCGTAAATATTATACCATGCGCCGCGAGTCCTTTCAAGCAATGTCGGACATCATAAAAAAATGAAAGGTGGCGTATTATGATTATACGGCAGTTAAAAGAAAAACAGTTTGAAGGCCTGCATAATTCTCTGGTTATGAAAGCCCATGCCGATCCATTGGAGGCGAGCTATACCGTGAGCATGGCAATTAACGGCGCGGAGTATGCCGTTAAGGTGCAGCCGGAGAGGCATAACAAAGTAGCGGTTTTGCAGGCACTGCGCATCTACCGGGAGGAATGCGGCCCGAGATTTGAGCTGATAACCAAAGGCAATTTGTTGTCCTCGCTTCTTGAAATATTGATTTATCAGGAGGCAGGCTAAAAATAACCGCTGCTTACTGTCTTGACAATATTATCAAGCTGTGATACTCTGATAAGCAATAGCAGGGAATGAGGTTCTCCCTTGGGTTTTACCCTAAACCGCTTATTAAGCTGATGACTTCTGTGATTTTTTATCGCAGACGCATTGGCTTTTTTAATGCTCTGCGAAGAATGGAGAGAGAAATGCTTTTATCACTTGCCCTTGTTTTTCTGTGCGGAATGACGCTCGGAAAAATATTTGAAAAATTTAAGCTGCCCGGCCTGTTGGGAATGCTGCTGACAGGAGTGATCCTCGGGCCATATGCGCTGAATTTACTGGATGATTCAATATTGGCAATATCCCCTGATTTGCGGCAGATTGCTCTTATTATCATCTTAACCCGCGCGGGATTGAATCTCGATATAAAGGATTTAAAAAAAGTTGGGTGTTCGGCAATTCTCATGTGTTTTATTCCCGCTTGCTTTGAAATCATCGGTATGCTCATATTTGCACCCATATTGCTGGGTATCACCTATTTGGAAGCGGCTATTTTAGGAACTGTAATTGCAGCGGTTTCCCCCGCCGTTATTATACCAAGAATGCTGAAGCTGATGGAAAGCGGCTATGGCAAAGAAAAAAGTATTCCCCAGATGATTATGGCGGGCGCTTCTGTTGACGATGTTTTTGTCATTGTTCTGTTTACCGCATTTACAGGCTTGGCGCAAGGCGGCACCATTGATCTTGTGAGCTTTTTAACCATTCCCACTTCAATCCTTTTAGGGCTCGCCGGAGGCGCGATAATCGGTTTGCTTTTATCCCTTTTCTTTTCTAAGGTGCATATTCGTGACAGTGGAAAGGTGATTATTATGCTCGCCATATCTTTTCTGCTTATTACATTAGAGCATAGCTTAAAAGGAGCCGTAGGGTTTTCGGGATTGCTTGCAGTCATGGCACTGGGCACTGCCATTCAGCAAAGAAAACATGACGTGTCCAAACGGCTGTCCCAAAAGTTCTCCAAGCTTTGGGTGGGCGCGGAGGTTCTGTTATTTGTTCTTGTAGGCGCTATGGTAAACATCAGCTATGCCCTTAATGCCGGATTATTTGCGAGTGCCCTTATATTCTGCGTTTTGATTTTCCGTATGATGGGTGTGCTTGTGTGCCTCATAAAAACAAAGCTAAACAAAAAAGAACGTCTTTTTTCTGCAATTGCGTATATGCCCAAAGCAACCGTACAGGCGGCAATCGGCGGTATTCCCCTTGCAATGGGACTTGCTTGCGGGGATATTGTATTAACGGTAGCGGTATTATCTATTTTAATTACCGCACCACTTGGAGCAGTCCTTATGGATGTGACGCATAAAAAGCTTTTGACACGTAGTGACGGACCTAAGATTTAAAGTTAAAAAAACGGGTACAGAGGAATGTCCCCAATATTTTTGCGTCAATGAGAATAAGATGGTGTTATCAATGTAGGGCAGACCTATGTGTCTGCTCTCAAAATAAGGTATTGCATTATTGATTTGTAAGTGCTATAATTTTTTTAAATAATATAGTTTGTTTAGATTAGAAGAGAGATAGAAAATGCTTTTAGCTGCATTTTCTTTGCCGAGGATTTGGTTTTGAAGAGATGAGAAGAGACGAGGCTGTTTATATGCCGGGTTCCTTTGACCTGGTTTTTTTAATTCTGCGATAGCTTAAATTCTCTTTAGAGCCCTTTTGAACTTATTGCTTGTATAAAAGGGTGTATGCCTGCTTTGACGGGCGATTCTCATGTCTTCTTTCCTTGGGCACATCAAAAGAAAGGAGGCTCTTAAAATGTTTTATCCCGATTTGGAGAATGTAAAAATTCTGGCTGAAAAGTACAATGTTATTCCTGTGGCAATGGAAGTGTATGCAGATATGGAAACTCCCATAAGCCTGTTTAAGAGATTTGAGGACAGCAGCTTCTGTTTTCTGCTCGAAAGTGTGGAGGGCGGGGAAAAATGGGCAAGGTATTCTTTTATAGGGAGAACTCCCTTTCTTATCGTTAAAGGCTCTCAGGGTGCTACTGTTATAGAGGACGGGCAGGGAAATATTACCCCAAAATCAGCCAATGCTATGAAAATAATCAAGGAATTGATGTCTTGCTATAAGGGTGCCGACATACCCGGGCTTCCTAGGTTTAATGGGGGTGCGGTGGGCTTCTTGGGGAATGATCCTGAGTTTGCCGAAACGCATTTCATGTTTACCGATGAGGTGCTGGTTTTTGATCACTTAAAACAGAAAATTCATATTATTGTAAATCTTCATGTCAATGGAAATGTTGAAAGAGGCTACAATAGCTCGATAGATAGAATTAAGGCTATTTATAAGGAAATACTTACGACAAGATGGAAAGTCACGGATAGCTTCACGCCGGGTTCCGTTCCCGCTCCCTTTGAGTACTCCTCAAACATTACAAGGGAGAGCTTCTGCCAAAATGTTATGAGAGCAAGGCAGAATATCATAAACGGTGCTGCCTCCAGTGCTGTTATCTCACAGAGGCTGTGTGCCGAGACAGGGAGGGAGCCTTTGGAGGTTTACAGGGCTTTGAGAAGCATCAGCCCGTCTCCCTATATGTATTATCTTAAATTTAAGGACTACAGTCTTGCGGGCTCCTCCCACAAAATGCTGGTAAGAGTTGAGAACGGCGATGTTGAGCCCTGCTCTGCGGCAGGCGCGGGAAAAAAGGAAAACCTTATGGAAATAATAGATGAGCTTGAGGAGGGTGTTAAGACAGGAGAGTATAGGGGGGCTATAGGCTATTTGGGCTTTAACGGCAGCCTTGATAGCTGTGCTGATATAAGCACGATAGTGTTTAAGGATAAAAAGGCGTATGTGCAGGTCGGAGCGGAGATATCCTTTGATTCCGACCCCGCCGGAAAATATGAAGAGACGCTCAATAGCGCGGAGGCAATGCTTAAGGCCCTTTAAGGAGGCGGGAAATACTCGATACGCTTTAAGAGAGGAATAATCTAAGAGGGGAGTTGTATTTATGTTAAAGAGTGCTATCCAAAAGCTGGTTGAAGGTAAAAATCTTTCTGAGCAGGAGGCCATGGATGCAATGAACGGCATCATGGAGGGGAATGCCACTCAGGCACAAATAGGGGGATTTATAACGGCGCTTAGGATAAAGGGAGAGACAATTGAGGAGATTACAGGCTGTGCCAGAGTGATGAGGGATAAGGCTGAGAGGATCGCTCCCAGAAAGGAATACTTTATAGATACCTGCGGAACCGGGGGGGACGGCTCCAATACATTTAATATTTCTACCGCTGCTGCTTTTGTTGCCGCTGCGGGAGGCGTGCCTGTTGCAAAGCATGGAAACAGGTCTGTTTCAAGCATGAGCGGCAGCGCCGATGTACTGGAGGCCTTAGGAGTAAATATTTCTTTAACCGCGCCTCAGGTGGCGGAATGTGTGGAAAGAGCGGGAATAGGCTTTATGTTTGCACCCTCCTTTCATAAATCCATGAAGTATGCGGCAGGACCGAGAAGGGAGCTTGGAATAAGAACCATATTCAATATACTGGGCCCCCTGACTAACCCCGCAAATGCAAAAGGACAAGTGCTGGGAGTGTTCGATTCAAGACTTACCGAGCCTATTGCAAATGTTCTTATGAATCTGGGTATTGAGAGGGCTATGGTTATACATGGAGATGATGGTCTGGATGAAATAAGCATAACAGCCGACACAAGGATCTCAGAGCTGAAGGACGGAGCTGTGATAAGCTATACCATAAGCCCCGAAAGCTTTGGATTTCACATAGCCTCCAAGGAGGAAATTCTGGGCGGAAACGCGCAGATAAATGCGGAGATCATAAGCTCGATTTTTAAAGGAGACAAAGGCCCTAAGAGGGATATAGTACTGCTCAATGCATCTGCTGCCTTGTATGTGGGGAAGGCTTCGGATACGCTTGAGGAGGGAATAGAGCTTTCAAAACAGATTATAGATTCAGGAAGAGCAATGGATAAGCTGGAGGAGCTAAAAAGGCTTACGGCAGAGATGGGCTTAAAAAATACGCAGGAAGATGCAAAAGTGTGACTGGGAGAGTGGTAACATGATTTTAGACAAAATTATTGATAATAAGAAGATTCAGCTTGAAGCCGAGATGAAGCAATTGACAATAGAGGGCTGGAAGCAAAGATTGAAAAGGCCGGGGATGCACGCCGTCCGTGATTTTTTTGGAGCTATTAAAAAAGAAGGGCAAATATCCATAATAGCAGAGGTCAAAAAGGCCTCGCCTTCAAAGGGAATTATAAAGGAGAGCTTTGAACCTGTCGAAATTGCTAAGGAGTATTGCTCATCAGGCGTTCAGGCAATATCGGTGCTTACCGAAAAAAATTTTTTTATGGGGGATGACGACTACCTTGTAAGAATAAGGCAGACAATCCCTACGCCTCTTCTCAGGAAGGATTTTATAATAGACCTGTGGCAGGTATATCAGGCACGGTGCCTTGGTGCCGACGCAATTCTTCTCATTGCCGCTGTTTTAGATGACGAACGGCTTAAAAAGTTTCAGGTTGTGGCGGGAATTCTGGGTATGCAGTGTCTTGTAGAGGTTCATGACAGGGAGGAGCTTGAAAGAGCTATTGAGTCGGGGGCATCTATAATAGGAATTAACAACAGAAACTTAAAGACCTTTGAGGTGGACTTGAAAACCACCGAAAGCCTTATGAACTATATCCCCCATGACCGAGCTGTTGTAAGTGAAAGCGGAATCAGGACGAGAGAGGATATGAGATATTTAAAAGAGCTTGGGGTTGACGCGGTGCTGATAGGCGAGACGTTCATGAGAGCTGATTCCATAAGTGAAAAAATAAATGAATTAAGAGTGGTATGAGTATGACAAGGATAAAAATATGCGGTCTTAAGAGAGAGCAGGATATTGAATATGCCAACAGGCATTTACCCGACTATGTGGGCTTTGTTTTCGCTGCCAGCAAAAGGCGGGTTGATGTAAGCCGTGCCCGCATATTGTCTCTAATGCTTGACAATAAAATAAAGAGAGCGGGTATTTTTGTAAATCAGAGCACCGATGAGGTGGCCCAAGCCGCTATACAATGCGGACTTGATGTTATTCAGATTCATGGGGATGAGCCGCCTGTATATTTTAAGGAACTGAGGCAAAGGCTTAAATGCCTCGGCTGCGAGAATAGAAATATAGCGGTATGGAAGGCTATAAGAGTAAAAGGAGCCGACTGCTTAAAGCAAATGCCGCTCTATGACGCCGATGCCTTTGTGCTGGATTCATTTGCAGAAGGGAGCTATGGAGGCGCCGGAAAGACCTTCGATTGGGGGCTGGCTGCCGAGGCTAAAAAATATGGCGATATAGTTCTTGCCGGAGGATTGACAGAATCCAATGTACAAAATGCAATATCCGTTGTAAATCCATTTGCCGTTGATATAAGCAGCGGAGTGGAGACTGACGGCGGCAAGGATGAGGATAAAATAAAAAGGTTTATCTATTCGGTAAGAAGCAGCAGCTATTAGCAAGATTGCTATATAGGATGCGATAAAGATTTTACAAACATAGAGGATATAATTGCTTACAGAAATTTTTAATAGCAACGAAAAGATGCCTTGTGGGGAAACGTCTCCCGGGTCTGTCATCAGGCACTTTTCTTAGATGTATTCCTTACGGGTTAAAAAAATTTCTTCTATCAAGTTATATCCTCCATGTAAAATCTTTATCGCTACATATATACTTGAAATAATTATAGATTTTGGAGGTAACGGGTATGGAGTTGAACAGAAAGGGCAGATTTGGGGAATTTGGAGGGCAATATGTGCCGGAAACCCTGATGAATGCTTTAATTGAGCTGGAAGAAAAATATGAAAGGTACAGCAAGGATCCCGACTTTAAAAAAGAGCTGGATTTCTACTTTAAGGAATATGCAGGCAGACCGTCTCTTCTTTATTTTGCTGAAAAAATGACCAAAGATTTAGGCGGGGCCAAGATTTACTTAAAAAGAGAGGATTTGAACCACACCGGCTCACATAAAATAAACAATGTGCTGGGACAGGTGCTTCTGGCAAAAAAGATGGGCAAAAAGAGGGTAATAGCTGAAACGGGCGCAGGCCAGCACGGCGTGGCGACAGCGACTGCCGCGGCGTTGTTTGATCTTGAGTGTGAGGTGTTCATGGGAAAGGAGGACATGGAAAGGCAGGCGCTGAATGTTTTCAGGATGAGGCTTTTGGGTGCCGAGGTCAGGCCTGTGCTGTCGGGAACGGCCACCTTGAAGGACGCCTGCAGTGAGGCAATGAGAGAGTGGGCTTTGTCGGTAGACAGCACCTTCTATGTGTTTGGCTCTGTTATGGGGCCGCATCCATACCCAACAATAGTCCGCGACTTTCAGAGAATAATAGGTGATGAGGTGAAGGAGCAGATAATGGAAAAGGAAGACAGGTATCCTGATATACTGCTTGCATGTGTTGGGGGAGGCAGCAATGCAATGGGGCTGTTTTACCCGTTCATACAGAATGAGAATGTGCAATTGATAGGTGTGGAGGCCGCCGGAGAGGGTGCCGATACGCCTAGAAACGCCGCAACGCTTACTAAAGGAAGCGTGGGAGTGCTGCACGGAATGAAATCATACTTTCTTCAGGACAGTGACGGACAGATTAATCCCGTGTACTCAATCTCCGCAGGCCTTGACTATCCTGGAATAGGTCCCGAGCACGCATATCTTTATAAAACAGGGCGGGCAAGCTATGTTCCCGTAACGGACGAGGAGGCTGTACGGGCCTTCAAATATTTAACACGGGTTGAGGGAATAATTCCTGCAATTGAAAGCTCACATGCCGTAGCTCATGCTATTAAAATCGCTCCTCACATTGGAAGAGACAAAATAATAGTTATAAACCTGTCGGGCAGGGGAGACAAGGATGTGTATTCCATTGCCAGATATCTGGGAGAGAATATTGAAGCTGAAGGCTAATTAATGTCATTTTGGAGGTTTTATATGAATCGGATAGAAGAAAAGTTCAAGGAGCTGAAAAGCAAAAATAAAAAAGCATTGATAACATTTATTACCGCCGGAGACCCTGACCTTGGTACAACGGTGGAGCTGGTGGAGGAGATGGAGAGGAGAGGCGCGGACATAGTCGAGCTTGGAGTTCCGTATTCCGATCCCGTTGCCGAGGGCCCTGTAATTCAAAAAGCAAATTGCCGTGCGCTGAAAAACAACATAAGGATAAAGGACATAATGGATACGGTGCGTAAAATAAGGGAGCGGGTTTCGGTGCCGCTTGTGTATTTGCTTTACTTTAACTGTATATTGCAGTATGGGCCGGAGAGGTTTTTTTCGGATTGCAGGGAGTCGGGAGTTGATGGTGTTATTATACCTGACCTGCCTTATGAGGAGCAGGCAGAGATAGACGGTGTTGCGGAGGGCTTTGACATAAGCATCATTACCCTTGTGGCGCCCACTTCTAAAGAAAGAGCGGATAAAATATCTAAAAAGGCAAGGGGCTTTTTATATTGTGTTTCCTCTCTGGGGGTTACGGGAGTGAGGAGCGAGTTTAAAACTGATTTTGAGGAGTTCTTCAAATATATAAATAACGCCTCTGAAATACCCAAGGCCATAGGCTTTGGAATATCGACACCCGAGCAGGTGCAGGCTCTCAAGGGGTATTGTGACGGTTTAATCGTGGGCAGTGCAATAGTAAAAAAGGTTGAGGAGAGCAGCAGCCCAAGCGATGCAGTGAAAAATGTGGGGGATTTTGTAGAAGTGCTGAGAAATGCAATAGACGCTTAACACCCAAAATACATCAAAATATAAAATTATTTTTTAATAATTATAGTGAAAAAAAAGCAAAATGTGATAGAATAGAGTGAAAAGACTTGACCCGGCACCGCTTACCGTACGGTAAGAGCTTACTGTAAAGGAAGGCTCAAAACATATGGTGCTGAATTGTTTTATAGCTTGGGGGGGATAAAATGAGTGGGAAGGCCGATGAAACTCTCAATGAGATAAGGGATATGCTTAAGATATTGATGGATGGTCAAAAGCAGATACTTGAAGGAATTAATGAAATAAAATCGGATCAGAAGAAAATACAGGATGAAATAAAGCTAAGTAATTTTGTATTGAACAGCATTACATTGAGGAATGAAATGGTTAATTGACAAAGGGGAGGGGCTGTCAGGCATAGAGTCTGGCGGCTTCTTTGTTTAAAGATTGTTTACATTTATAGAATTGTTGTAATAATTTATAAGTGTTATAATTGATGATACAGTTTCACAATATAAGTGAAGAGGTGGTTTATATATGAACACCAAGCACAAGGCGCTGGTAATTGACGATGATGTAAATATTTGTGAGCTTATACGCCTGTACCTTGAAAAGGAAGGGTATGGGGTTATGTCGGCATATAACGGGCTCAAGGCGTTGGAGGTTTTTAAGGAATATACTCCCGATATAGTAATTTTGGATATCATGCTTCCGGGAATAGACGGATGGCAAGTTTGCAGGGAAATCAGGAAAATAAGCGGAATACCTATAATAATGCTGACAGCAAAGGGAGAGACCTTTGACAAGGTTTTAGGGCTTGAGCTGGGCGCAGACGACTATATGGTAAAGCCTTTTGATCCTAAGGAGCTGGTGGCGAGGGTTAAGGCTGTTTTGAGAAGGTATGAGCATAAGGAGATGGATATACAGGAAATAGTATATCCAAACCTTGTTGTCAACAAGTCAAATTATACCGTAAAGGTTGCCGGAAAAAACGTTGAGCTGCCGCCTAAGGAGCTGGAGCTTTTATTTTTCCTTGCCTCAAATCCAAACAAGGTATTTACCAGAGAGCAGCTTTTAGAGCATGTATGGGATTTTGATTTCTACGGGGATTCAAGGACGGTGGACGTACATGTAAAAAGGCTCAGAGAGAAAATAGAGACGGATCAGCATAAATGGCAGCTCAAGACTGTGTGGGGCGTGGGATACAAGTTCGAGGTGAAATGAGGTTGTACAGCCATGTTTAAGACAATATTCGGAAGGCTTATATCAATATTCATACTTATACTTTTTATAGGTTTTTCTATTACCGGGGTTATGCTTTATTATTTTTTAAGTGACTTTGTTCTGGATGAAAAAATAGAGATGCTGGAGCAAAGCGGTGAATTTTCCAATCAGTTTCTAAAAATATATCTTGAAAATCAGAATAACGCTTTTGTTAAGCTTGGCTTTGAACAAACACTTGAAACGTTAAGCGCAAATACAAATTCAATAATATGGATAGTTAATTATGAAGGGACTATAGGGTTTATAGAGTTTGGGCCTTTTAAAAACACCAAATTTGCAGCCAGCATTAAAAATAAACTGATTTACGGAAAGCTTCCCGATGAGAGGCAATATAAAGAGGTTATGAACGGAAACAAAAGCTTTGTAGAGGAGAGGGGAGATCTTTACGGATTGTTTAAAGATACGCAGATTCCTTGGTTGACCATACAAAAGCCATTTAAATATATAGGGGAGGACAATGTGGAAAAGGTTGGGGGAGCTGTTTACTTCAGTACTCCCATCCCGGAGGTTCAGAGGGTAAGAACGACGGTTTTAAAGTTTTTCATATTTTCAGTATTGGTGGCTACAGGTGTTTCTGTAATTCTTGTATATGTTTTTTCACTTAGGATATCAAGACCGCTAAAGCAGATTAAAAATGCCGCAAGGCTCATTGCGGGAGGGGAGTTCCAAAAGAGGCTTGACATAAAGTCACGGGACGAAATAGGAGAGCTTGCGCAAAGCTTTAATCAAATGGCTGTAGCATTAGAAAACCTTGAAGAAATGCGGAGAGGGTTTATTGCCAATGTGTCCCATGAGCTCAGAACGCCTATGACATCAATAAGAGGCTTTATTGATGGTATTTTGGACGGAGTGATTCCGCCCGACAGGCAACCGGATTATTTAAAAGTAGTCAGGGATGAGATAAGCAGGCTGAACAGGCTGGTAAATGACTTGCTGGATTTAGCGAAAATGGAATCAGGGGAGGTTGTTTTGAATTTAAGCGATTTCAATATTAATGAGCTTATAAGAAGATGCATAATAAAGCTGGAGGCTATAATAGAGCAAAAGAGAATTTTGGTAGAGGCAAGCTTTGAAGAGGAGGATATGTATGTAAATGCCGATGCTGATGCCATAGAAAGGGTAATAATAAATCTTGTACACAACGCTATTAAATTCACAGGTGAAGAGGGCAAAATAAGTATAAGCACTTATTGGCAAAAAGGAAAAGCCTTCATTGAGATCTCCGACAACGGCATAGGAATAGACAACGGTGAGATAGCGATGATTTGGGACAGATTTTATAAATCGGACAAATCCAGAGGAATAGATAAAAGCGGCACAGGCCTCGGGCTTGCGATAGTTAAAAATATACTCAATGAGCATAACCAGCAGATACGGGTTGAAAGCGAGATAGGAAAGGGCACAAGCTTTACGTTTACTCTTAATACGGCAGAGGGGAGTTAGCACCGTTCCGATGCATTGATCGATTTGCTGAAAAAGCATTGTTAACAGTTTAGACATACTTTTTTAAAAATACTTTTTTAAAATTAACATATAAGGCAATGATAAAATATAAAAACATATGGATGGCTCGTTTAGCAAAGCATGAACAAAAGACGGGCTGGAGAAGAGGAGGTTTGTTATGGATAAATTCGGTGCGGAAGGTACTGACAACATAAATAACGATATAATCTATCAGGGCAGCGGAGCGGAGGACATAGGCATGGATAAGGAGGATACCGGCAGCGCTCGGAATGATATGGATTATATTGCGGACAATAATGTACCGCAACCGGTTGCGGAGGAGAGTATTCAGCTCGACGGAGAAGCCGGAGATGATTTGTCCGGCTTGGAGGAAAGTGTATATGAAGCCGGTAATAAGCAGGAAGCTATTGAGTCTTGTGAATCATACAATGATAACGAGAACAGCACTGGAGAGGTCAATTTTATAATGCCGCATGTACAGGTAGAGGAGGAAGCCTCAAAAGATGACTCTAAAAGGACACCTGCTTTTTATACCGAAAGATATAAAAAAACATCTTCGCAAAAGGGTGTCGGTGTTATGCAGTTGATACTGGTGGCTTTGATGAGTTCGATTCTCGGAGGGGTTGTTGTAGGGGCGATGTTTATGTTTATATCGCCGGGTCTTCAGCCGATTGTAAAGGAGTATTTCGGCCAGACATCACGGGAGCCGGCTATGGCTTCGGCAAACGGCGATACTTATAAAAAGATTGAAATTGAGAAGACCGATTCGGCAGCCACTGCCATAGCAGAAAAGGTAAGCCCATCAATAGTAGGGATACGTGTCGTCGGAGTGGGACGGGATATATTCGGTTTTAATACATTGCAGGGAACCTCGGAGGGTTCCGGTATTATAATAAAAAGCGACGGGTATATAATGACAAACAACCATGTTATAGCTAATGCCTTGGAAAGCGGGAGCAATGTGCAGACAAGAGGGAGTAAAATAGAGGTTATTTTACCTGATCGAAAGGATAAGCCATACACTGCTCGGGTAATAGGAAGGGACCAGAGAACGGATCTTGCGGTACTGAAAATTGACGCGGAAAATTTACCTGCGGCGGAGCTTGGGGATTCCGACAATATTAAGGTGGGAGAAATGGCTATAGCTATCGGAAACCCCGGAGGGCTGGAGTTTATGGGTTCTGTAACAGGCGGAATAATAAGCGGTATAAACAGATCCATAACCGACGACAGCAGTGACGAGCTAAAGCTTATTCAGACAGATGCATCCATTAACCCCGGAAACAGCGGCGGCGCGCTTGTTAATTCAAGCGGGCAGGTTATAGGCGTAAATAGTGTAAAAATAGCGACACAGGGTTTTGAGGGGCTTGGGTTTGCCATACCGATAAACAAGGCCAAGGAAGTAACAGACAACCTGATAGAGTATAAATATGTAAAAGGAAGACCGTACTTGGGAATATGGAGCAATCCTGATTATGATGAGGCTGCGGCAAAGCAGTACAATTTGCCAGTCGGTGTTCTGGTGGATAAGGTAGAGCCCTTGAGCGGATCATACGATGCAGGCATACAGAGGGGAGATATTATAACCAAGTTTGGGAGCAGGGAAATAAAAAATCTTGATCAGTTAAATGAAGAGAAAAATAAATATAAGCCCGGTGATAAGGTTACGATGTCAATTTACCGCAAGGGTGAAACTATAAATATAGATGTTGTTCTCTCAGAACAAAAAAATTAACACATGGTTAACGAAAACAATACGTTCATATGGTAATATTATCATATGAATGTATTGTTTTTTTTACATTTAAAAAAATATATAAAAATAGAGGATTTTATATATGCATGTAGAATATACATAAATATACATATTTGTATCACATCATTTTAGTATACGTTTTTTAATATTTGTGTTTGGAAGTAGCTTTGAAAGTTGTTTTATTTGTAAACATATAGGCTTATGAGGATGTTTGTCTGGCGGTGAGGCATTAACATGCTTCAAGGGGGAATAGAATGAAAAGTAAGCTTTGTGAACTGTATGTGATAAAATATATTATCATGATGTTTATTTTGTCTGCTACCCTTTTATATATGTACTATAAAGGGAATATTGATACTCGTGCAATAGTTTTATGTGTTGCCGCGGTATTCATTATGGAAATACTACTTGATCTGTTTTCAGAGAAATACAGAAGTGGCTCGGAGAATTCGCAAAGAGATGAGGTAGGGGTAGTAAAAGGCTTTTTACATAAAACGGCGGGTATGAGAAATGAGCTTAAGGTTAAAAATGAAGAGCTTAAGGCTTTGAGGGACATTTCTGAAATTATAACCTCTACCTTTGAGGTTAAAATTATTACCGAATATATATATGAGATTTTCAATAAATTTGCAGGGTGTGACAGGTACCTCATAGCTTTTGCGGATAAATGCTCGGAGCAATTAATTTTTAAATATGAATTCGGCACCATAATATTAAATGAGACGGGAGATTTTGTAGATCAGGAATCTATAGTGGCAAAATGCTATGAAAGCAAAAGAACGCTTATTGCACTGAATTCATTTATAAAAAGCAGGAATACTGCGGGGGATAAAATTGCCATACCTTTAAGTGTCTCAGGGGAGACTGTGGGAGTTATTTTTATTGAAAGCGGAAGTGCCTATTCGTTTGAAAAGCTAAATATAAGCTTTTTAGAGAATCTCGCGGTTTATGCCGCTATTTCAATAAAAAATGCCGAGCTGTTTAACAATCTGTATGAGCAGAAGCAGGAGATTGAAGCCCTGTATGAAGAAACAACCGCTGTTAACGAGGAGCTCAACTCTTATATAAACCAGTTAAATAAAACCAAGGAGGAGCTCAAAAGTAAAAACGATGAGCTTATTGCATATTACAATGAAATACATACGGCATATTTACAGACGGTTACCGCGCTTTCAAACTCCATAGAGGCAAAGGATGCTTATACAAGAGGGCACTGCCAGAGAGTTATGGAGATTTCCTGCGAGCTTGGAAAGAGGCTTGGAATGAGTGAAAGTGAAATTGAGGATTTAAGATATGTTGCAATACTGCATGATATAGGTAAAATAGGAGTTCCCGCAAGGATATTAAATAAGCAGGGGAAATTGACCGATGATGAATATAATGATATAAAAAAGCACCCTTTAATTGCATATAATATATTAAAGGATGTAGAATTTATTAAGGGAGGGCTGGACGGCATTCTCCAGCATCATGAGAGATATGACGGCAAGGGATACCCGTATGGCATTAAAGGAGAAGGGATATGCAAGCTGGGGAGGATACTTTGCATAGCCGATGCGTTTGACGCTATGACGAGCGACAGGCCTTACAGAAAGGCCATGTCAATGAGGGAGGCTGTTAGTGAAATAGAAAGGTGCAAGGGAAGCCAATTTGATCCCTATATTGCATCCGAATTTATACAATTAAGCAAGCAAATTATATAATGTGGTGTTTATAGGATATTATACCAGTGAAGAATAGCTGAATTGTGCGGGATTAATGCCATCTGGCTTTGGCGGGATGGCGTTTTTTACTATATAAATGCCTGTATATTTACATCGCGGGCGTTAAGACAAAGAATAAGAACAATATATCAATAGGGGGTAAACAAATGCAAAAAAACAGTGGTTTGAAAATATTATTTGTTTCGGTTGAAGTTTCTCCATTTGCCAAGACAGGCGGTTTGGCCGATGTTGCGGGTTCTCTTCCTCAGGTGCTTGCGTCAATGGGCAATGACATAAGGGTTGTTATGCCGCAGTATAAAATTATCAAAAGTCCCATGGAATATGTAACGGATTTTGAGGTTATGGTTGATTTTAAAAAGGAAACCTGTATAGTAAAGGGAACCGAAGTGCCTATTGGCCCAAGGAAGCAAAACGGAAGTATGACTGTATATTTTATAGGAAATTATCATTACTACGACAGGGAAGGGATATATTGCTATCCTGACGATGGAGAGCGCTTTGCTTTTTTTTGCAGTGCGGTGCTTAAGATGCTTCCTAAAATAGATTTTAAGCCGGATATAATACACTGCAATGACTGGCATACCGGGCCGATATGCATGATTTTAAAGGAAAACTATAAGGACGACCCGTTTTACAGCGGAATATCCACTGTCTACACAGTTCATAATCTGGAGTATCAAGGGAATTTCTGGGCTGAGGCATATAAATTATTTAATGTGGGGAGAGGGGTTCTTGACTCCGATAAAGCAGAATTTTATGGGGAATTCAGTTTTATGAAGGCTGGGCTTGTATACTGTGATAAAATTAGTACTGTAAGTGAAGCTTACGCACGTGAAATACAAACTCCGGAGTATGGTGAAAAGCTGGAGGGACTGCTTAAAAAAAGAGAAAAAGATCTTTTCGGAATAATTAATGGAATAAGCTATAATGATTTCAACCCGCAAAAGGATAAAAGCATATATAAAAATTTTAATGCTAAAACGGTGCATAATAAGAGAGAGAATAAATATGACCTTCAAAGGGAATTGGGGCTTCCTGTAGGAGATATGCCGGTAGCAGGCCTTATTTCCAGACTTACGGGACAAAAAGGGCTGGAGCTCATCATTGAATCGCTTGATGAAATTATGGCAGAGCAGGACATGCAATTTATTCTTCTTGGCTCAGGTGACGCACATTATGAGGAGGCTTTTAAAAATGCCGCAATCAAGTACCCCGATAGGATTTCGGCAAATATAGTATTTAATGTCGAGCTGGCACAAAAAATATACGCGGGGTGTGATATCTTTCTTATGCCGTCTAAATTTGAGCCCTGCGGCTTAGGGCAGATGATTAGCTTGAGATATGGTACCGTTCCAGTAGTCAGAGCTGTGGGCGGACTGGCAGACACGGTAATTGATTTTGATGAGGATAATGAAAACGGAAACGGTTTTTCATTTACGGAATTTACCGCCGAGGCGTTTTATGAGGCACTAAACAGGGCACTGAGGCTATACGCTGAGGAGCCGGAGAAGTGGTACAAGCTTATTGAAAAGGGCATGGGGTGTAATTTTTCATGGACCACTCCTGCAAAAAAATATATGAAGCTATACCAGACGGCATTAAAGGATGAAGCTTAAGAATATAAAATTCAGCACATAAAGAGGACTATATGTATGAATGAAAACGAACGTATCGACAACATAATAAAAGAATTTGATTTGCTGTATAATGATGCACAGTGTTCTCTCGAGTACAAGGACCCGCTCCAATTGTTGATATCAACCCAGCTTGCTGCACAATGCACCGATGCAAGGGTTAATATGGTAACTGAGACTTTATTCCAAAAATATAAAAATGTGTTTGATTTTGCGGGCGCAGATATAGAAGAGCTGGAGCAGGATATAAGGTCTACAGGCTTTTATAGAAACAAAGCCCGGAATATAATAAACTGCTGCCGTATGCTTATTGAAAAATATGACGGCAGGGTGCCGGGGAATATGGATGACCTGCTAAAGCTCCCCGGAGTGGGGCGTAAAACCGCAAATCTGGTGCTTGGAGATATTTTCGGCATACCGGGAATTGTGGTTGACACACATGCAAAAAGGCTTGCAAACAGAATAGGACTTACACAAAACAGTGACCCTGAAAAAATAGAATATGATTTAATGGATATAATACCCAGAGAATATTGGAGCAAATTCTGCCACCAGCTTGTATACCATGGGAGGGCTGTTTGCGTGGCAAGAAAGCCCCAATGCGGCATATGCACCATAAAAAGCTATTGCGACTATTATAAAACTCTAAAATAGAGGGTTTTTAAGCCTGTTTTTGAAAAACTGAATAAAAGAGAAGGATTTTGAAGCTTAGTGTCGAAATTTAATTAGTTATGATAATGGTATATTTTTGTGCTTGAGCATAATTAAATTTAAAATATTATTTTACATGAGGTGTGTGTATGGCTGTCAATGCGGGTCAATCGCGTAAAGAAGAAAAGAAAAAAAATATTATTCGGTTGAACAAGCAGACAGAGGTCAAAAAGCCTGCTGCTGACGCAAGGGGCACTATAGAGCCCCAGGATATTATATTTGCTCTGGACATAGGGACCAGAACTGTCGTTGGAATCGTGGGAGTGCCCGAAGGAAATAAATTTAAGGTCATTGCATCTGAGGTAGTGGAGCATAAAAACAGGGCAATGCTTGACGGGCAAATCCATAATATAGGACAGGTGGCAGAGGTAGCCGGAGAGGTAAAGGGGAGGCTTGAGAAAAAGCTGGGCTTTGCTTTGACAAAGGTAGCTATAGCGGCTGCGGGAAGGGTTTTGCGCACATGTGAAATAACCGTTCACAGGGATACGGATTCGTCAAAGGAAATAGACAGGGCCACTGTCGGCAGTATAGAAATGGAAGGAATACAGATGGCCCAGCTCAAGCTGGATGATGAAATGTCTCAGGAGGAGAAGACGCAGTTTTATTGTGTTGGATACAGCGTCATAAATTATTATTTAAACGGGTATATCATTTCTTCTCTTGAGGGGCATAAGGCAAAAAAAATAGGGGTAGATATTCTGGCCACGTTTTTGCCCCACATAGTAGTTGACAGTCTTTATACTGTAATGAATAAGATAGGCCTTGAGGTTGTAAGCCTTACCCTTGAGCCCATTGCCGCTATAAATGTTACAATCCCCAAGGATCTCAGGCTTTTGAATCTGGCGCTTGTGGATATTGGTGCAGGCACTTCTGATATTGCGCTTACAAAGGATGGAAGTGTTATTGCGTATGGAATGGCGCCTATTGCGGGGGATGAAATTACTGAAAAAATAGCTCAAAATTACCTTGTAGATTTCATTACGGCTGAAAAAATAAAAATTTCATTATCCTCAAGTAACGATAAAGTCAGCTTTACCGATATACTGGGGAAAAAGCATACCGTAGACATAGAGGATGTTCGCAACGCTGTGAATCCCTCCATTCTTTTTTTGGCGGAGACCATATCCGGCAAAATCCTTGAGTACAATAAAAAGGCCCCCAATGCAATTTTTTTAATAGGAGGGGGCAGCCGTATACCCGGACTTACAGACATGATTGCCGACAGCCTTAAAATACCTAGGGAAAGGGTTGCGGTAAGGGGAAGGGATATAATACAGAATGTCAAATTCAACGGAAGAAAGCTGTCGGGCCCTGAATCGGTTACGCCTGTGGGAATAGCGGTTACAGCTATGATTCAGCGCGGTCAGGACTTTTTGGAGGTAACCGTAAATGAAAGCAAAATTCGCCTTTTCAATTCCAGAAGGATGACTGTTGCCGATGCATTAATACTGATGGGCTTTAACCCCGGGCAGTTGATCGGAAGATCTGGAAAGAGCCTTTCCTTTGAGCTGAACGGAGTAAAAAAGACTATACGGGGAGAATACGGAAGGGCTGCCGAAATATTTGTAAACGGTATGCCGGGAAATCTTGAGACAGTTTTAAAGCATGATGACTATATTAAAATAAATCCCGCGGAAAACGGAAGAGATGCTGAAATAAAGGCCGGGGATGTGATGAGCATGTCGGCGGGAAGGGTTTATTTGAATGGAGCTGCCACAGACATTGCTTCGAAAGTCTATATAAATCAAAAGCCTGCCGGAAGGGAGAGCATAATCTGTGAGGGTGATGCTGTGCAGGTAAGCTGTATAAAGACCCTTTCGGATTTAATTGAATTTTATGAGATGGATAAAGACGGCTATGATTTTTCAGTCAACGGACAAAAAGAAGAAATGCATTATATTCTGAAAGATGACGATGCCGTTGAGGTTATAAAAAAATCTGAAAATAAGGCCGAGGTTTTTGATTTAACAAATGCCTTTAGTGTTACAATCAATGGCAAAAGCACTTTGCTGCCTGATAAGAAAAGCCAATACATATTTGTGGATATTTTTAACTATATTGAGTTTGACTTGTCAAAGCCTCAGGGCAGTATAGCTTTAAAGCTTAATGGAAATCAAGCTGCCTTCACTGACAAAATTGAGTCTGGGGATATTATCGACATATACTGGGAGAAATAGTCCGGTTGTATAAATTTTGATATAGGGGTAGAAGGGTGTGTTCTTGTGGATAGGGTTGATAAATACGATCAGATGTATTTAGAGCTTGGGTTTGCTTTTATATTGATAGGCTTTTTTTACATTGCTGTACATGATGTTTTATTTGCTGCCCACAGCATATTATTATATCATTTGCTCTTCTTTGCTTTTATAATGGTTTACACATACTTAAAGCATTATATGGTAAAGAAGAATATTTTCAAGAGGGAAAGGCTTATATTTGTTTTTAAAATCATGGACATAAGCTTTTTTTCGTTTGGTATAGTGTATCTTAACATAGGAGAATGGGCATATATATTTACAATCCTTATTCTTGCTTTTACCAGTCTGGTTAAGGGTAAACGACAGGGCTTGCTTCTGGTTGCAATATTAATAGTTACCACCTTTCTTATTTATATATCCTACAATATTTCTGTATCCAATCAGAGAATATTGCTTGTTGAATTTTTCACATCACAGCTTTTTTTCCAGATGCTGTTTTATTACATAACAGTTATACTTTTTGTAATGATATGCAGCAAGATCCAGAGGAACAATATGGAAAACGAAGAGGAGAACAAGAAGCTGCTGGCACAGCTTGAGGAAAAGTATCAGCAGCTTGAGGCGGCTCAGGATGAAATAAAAATTCATTACGGAAAATTAAAGGACACAAACATAAAGCTTGAGGACACAAACAAAAAATTGACAAGCAGTATTGCGGAGTTTTATACCTTGCAGCAAATTACTCAGGCAATAAGCTCAATATTTGATATAAATGAGCTTTTGAAGTATGTGAATGACATAATTCTGGGAGTTATGGGGGTAAGCTATTCCACAATAATACTTTACGATGAGAAAAAGTCGAAATTAACGGTGCATACTACCAACATTAAGAATAAAGAGGAGCTTGATATTTTAAACAACAACATCAACTGCAATATCCTCATGAACGCTCTGAACAATTCAAAGCCCATTATCGAAAACTTTGCCGACTCCGACGAGTATGTTTTTACGGATGGTAGAGATGTTAATTCCCTCATTTGCGTACCGCTGAGTACAAAAACAAGAAAGTTCGGGCTGGTGCTTATAGAACAGAAATATTATGGTGCTTTTGACGACGAAAATGTAAGGCTTTTAGATATAATAGGGCAGCAGGTGGGCATTGCATTGGAAAATGCCGAGCTGTACCAAAAAATGCATGAGCTGGCCACTATTGACGGACTTACGGGTATTTACAACAGGCTTTATTTTCAGGAAAGGCTTCAAAAGGAATTTTCAAAAGCACAGAAGGGTGGGTATAATCTTTCTGTTGCCATATTTGACATAGACCATTTTAAAAGATTTAATGATACCTTCGGACATTTATTCGGAGACAAGGTATTAAAAAGCATAGCCGGTACGGTGAAGGATTTTTTGAGAAGCACCGATGTTTTTGCCAGATACGGAGGAGAGGAGTTCATAATACTTTTTCCCCGCACAAGCACCGAGGAGGCGTATGAAAAGGTTGAAGCCTTAAGGAAAAAAATAAACCAGCACAGTATAAAGGATAACCTTGTTACAGCCTGTGTCACCGTCAGCTTTGGCATAGCATGCTTTCCTGAGAGCGCCGTTACGGAAAGTGAGTTTATAAGAAAAGCGGATGATGCCTTGTATGCCGCTAAAAATGCAGGAAGAAACTGTGTGAAGGTTGCGGATGTATGGATAAGGGAATGATGAATTTTCACCAAAAACAGACTTTTGGAATATATTAAAATATGGATGCGTTTTTGAGAGGAGTGTGCATATGAAAATAATGGTGGTAAAAATGCCGAGATTTTTTGGAAATATAATTAAAAAGGTACTTAGGATGGGATAAATCAAAATAAAAGAAGCATATATGCTTCTTTTATTTTAGTTTATTCTTTAGACTGCCCTTGTAACCTTGTTGGAACGAAGGCACCTTGTACAAACATGTGCTGATTTGGTAGTACCATTATCAACGATTTTAACCTTTTTAACGTTAGGCTTCCAAGATCTGTTTGTTTTTCTGTTTGAATGACTTACACTTAAGCCGAAACGAACATCCTTACTGCATATATCACATTTTGCCATTTATAGTTACACCTCCTTCTAAGTGTGGAGAAATAGTATACTTACTTAAAATTAACATGTACTTTAAAAATCAAAGCAATAACTATTTTAACATATAATAAGGAAATACCGCAAGTTTTTTTTACGAGTTTATAAAAAAATAGAAAATGGGTCAAAAAAATTTCTTCCATCAAATTATATCCTCTATGTAAAATATTTATCGCTACATATAGAAATTATTCGGGCGTTTTAAATGGTTACAGGGGGCTGTCTCCTATGGCATCATTGTACGGTTCAATATGAATTATTACCTGAACATTGCACGAAAGCTCACTCTGTATCTTTTTTTCTATATTATGTATTAAGGCATGGGACATCTCGACGCTCATATGGGGATCAGTCATTATGTGCATATCAACATGAAATTCGTTTTCGTTACCCCTGCTCCTGATCCTGTGAGCATCCCTTACAGATTCAAAGCTTAAGGCAATCTGCTTTAATTTATCCGGATCTATTACCGCCTTATCTACAAGAATGTCACTGGTATATTTAAAAATTTCGTAGCCTGCATGGATAATAAAGCCCGAGACAACAAGAGAGGCCAGAGGGTCTATAAATGATGGCAGGCCCATTTTTATGCATATTAGAGTTACAAGCACACCTAATGACACGTATATATCGCTTCTGGTGTGCATGGAATCGGAAATCAGTATCTGGCTTGATAACGACTTCCCCTTTTTATACTCAAACCTGCAGACAAATATGTTTATGCAGAGCGTGAAGATTAGCACAATAAGGCTTTCGGTGCTTATTTGAGGGGAAACGGGATTTATAAAGCGCTCAAAAGCGTCTATAATTACTTTTATTCCTATGGCGAAAAGCATTCCTCCTATAAATAAGCCCGCAAGTGTTTCAAACTTTTTATGTCCATATGGGTGCTCAAGGTCTACAGGCTTTGAAGCAAACCATATTCCAAGCAGACCTACAATGTTTGAAGCACCGTCTGTAAGAGAATGAAAGCCGTCAGCCGTCATGCTGGAGCTTTGTATAATTGTACCAAAAATTATTTTTAAAACGGCTACTCCAAGATTTGCCACCAAAATTATACCAAGTATTCTCTGCACTCTTTTATA
The DNA here is from genome assembly GCF_003337415.1 of Anaerobacterium chartisolvens. Taxonomy (GTDB): domain Bacteria; phylum Bacillota; class Clostridia; order Acetivibrionales; family DSM-27016; genus Anaerobacterium; species Anaerobacterium chartisolvens. The sequence continues at coordinate 35,106 of NZ_QPJT01000019.1, forward strand.
ATTTCCCGTTGCCACAACAACCTCTCCTTCCTTAGAATATACTTTTATTTTAAATTTTAGGAACAAAAAAACCATGAAACAATTTTAATGAAATTGTCCCATGGATCATAAGTCCACTGCCTCATAATGAAGCCCGGCTGAATATACCAAGTATGAAGTATGCCGCCTGCTCAATTTCTTTAATTATAATTCAAAACCTAAATGTTGTCAAAGTCTTTTTACCATATAAATAAAGCATATGTTTTATTTATATGAAAAGATTCCGTTAAAAGTTCTAAAAGCATATAATTATGGATGCATATATGGAAAAATATTTTTTCTATATAAATATATTAAGTCTTACTTTTTATTTATAAAATAAGTGCAAAATCGCAAATAAATAACTTAAAAATGTATTTATTTATTGACAATTAATTTCTAAAATTATACTATTATATTAATGCATAACCTTAATTGAACATAGATATATGATTTGAATGTATTTTTATATAAGTCATTAAAAGTGTCTTTTGTAGAAAGATTTATATATAAATACAAAATGTAATATTTGCATATTTATAGAAATAAAGAATAATATTATATATGGAATAATTTAAAAACAAAAGTACGGGTTTTGCAAATAATTTTTAGGAGGTTTATAAAAATGAGTAATGAAAAAGTTGAAACATGTGGTATCAGCGTGCTGGAAGGACATGTTTTCAAGGTTGTCCTTGACACACAGGTGGGATCAACAGGGTACAGTTGGGCTCTTGCGCATATGCCCGACAGTGTAAATTTGCTGGAGATAACATATGAAAGCTCGCATTCAACTATATGCGGAAGCAAAGAGAGCCAGATTTTTACTTTCAGTGCGCTGAAGGCAGACAAGGACACTTTGAAATTCAATCTTGTAAGGCCATGGGAGCCGCAAGTTATTGCCGATACCAAGGTGTTTCCGCTAAAAATCGAGGAGCCGGGGGATAGTGGAGATAACGAGCTTTTAGACATTATGGGAAAAGGCCAGTTTGCAGATATAAACTCATGTGCAGGCTCATGGGATGCCCCCATAACTGTGTTGTATATGGCCCCTGCAGCAGTAAAATATATGGCTCCTACGGCAGTAAAGTATATGGCTCCTATAACGGTAAAGTATATGGCACCCCCAGTAGTAAAATATATGGCTCCCATAGATCCGGGCGAAATCAAGAACAAGGAGTAAAAGTAAGCCTTTGGCAAAAGGCGGCATAAGCTTCGTGGATTTACCCTGGGAATGATTTGTATGAATTGTTCCCGGGGATTTATAAATTTTGGACCGTTCTTTAAAACGACCGCGTTTTTTAGGACAAAGTGCCTTAAGCGCGGTATAACGTACTACATACATGGGGGTGTATAAATTGGAATTTAAGCCTTTGGCTGCGGTATGGGAAATTACAATGGGATGTAATATGAGGTGTAAGCACTGCGGCTCTGCCTGTAAAACGGCTCAAAAGGGTGAGCTGTCTACGCGAGAGGCCTTAAAGCTATGTGACGAGCTTGCTGAGCTTGGGTTAAAATGGGTTACTGTCTCAGGGGGAGAGGCTCTTACCAGAAATGATTGGCATGTTATTGCGGGAAGGTTATCCCAAAATGGCGTAACTCCTCAGCTTATAACCAATGCATGGCTTGTGGACAGTGAAATCGTGGAGCTTGCGGAGAGAGCGGGAATTGGAACCTTTGCGATAAGCCTTGACGGCATAAAGGAGACTCACGATTTCATGAGGATGGAGGGCTCCTTCAAAAGGGTGATGAAGGGTTTTGAGCTTCTCAAGGGAACAAGCCTTGTTCCGGCTGCCATAACGACGGTGACAAATACAAACGTCAAACAGCTTGAGCAAATGAAGGAAATTTTGCTGGAAAAGGGTGTAAAGCTGTGGCAGATACAGATTGGCTTGCCCATGGGCAATTTTGCGGAAAACAAGTCTCTTTTGCTTGAGCCGGAATATGTGGACACAATTATAGATTTTGCTTACGATATGCTGTCGGAGGATAAGATAGATATGTTCCTTGCCGACTGCATAGGCTACTACAACCTGAAGGAAATTGCGGTGAGAAGCAAGACCTTTTCAGCAGAGAATACGCATTGGCAGGGCTGCACGGCAGGAAAGCAAAGCATGGGGATTCTTCATAACGGAGATATCTTAGGGTGTACCTCAATAAGGGACAGGAAATTTATAGAGGGTAATATAAGGTACAGATCCCTTAAGGAAATATGGAATGATGAAAACAGCTTCAGATGGAGCAGGGGACTATCGAAGGAAAAACTGTCGGGGCTGTGTAAAAAATGCGGGTATGGAGATCTGTGCCTTGGAGGATGTCCAAATACAAGGCTTACAATAAATGATGATATTTATTCGGAAAACCATTATTGCTCATACAATCAGGCTATGCGTAAAACCGGGGAAAGAATTTCACGGATAAATGATTCCTCGAAGCTCTTTCATATGGGTAAAAGGCTTATTGAAAGGGAGGAATACCAGATAGCGGAAATGGTTATGGCTAAGGCTGTCTCTATGGAGCCGCAGAATATAGATTTCTTGAACAACTATGGCTTTGTAAGCTATATGCTGCAGAATTATAATGATGCATATGACGCAAACAGAAGGGCTTTAGAAATTAACAGAGGCAATATATATGCAAACAAGGGTATGGGACTGACTCTTGTCAAGCTGGGGAGGCTGGAGGACGGAATTGGCTTTCTGAAAAGATCCGCCGCTCTTACCACCACTGATTATATGGTTCCGTATTATGATCTGGCTTTAACCCTCATTCAAAACAACAGAAGCAGGGAGGCGGAGGAAATAATTGAAGAGGGCAAAAGAAAGTCTCCTGATTTTGTTCCTATGAGTGAAGCACTGTATGGCATAATGGCACAGACTTAGAGGAAAGGGGGACATTCCTCAATTATTCTGCAAAGGAATTTGCTGATTTTTTGAGGAATGTCCCCATCTATTAACCTATTCCCACTTGAAAAATCTGAGAGAAATAGCTATACATATTACTGCAATTGCAATCATCAAGATTATCTGGATGAAAACGCTATCTATTGGCAGACCAAGTGAAGCGGCTTTGAGAAGTTTTATTCCTTGTGTCAACGGCAATATATCTGCTATTTTTTGAAGTGCAACTGGCATAACTTCATAGGGCAGGGTAGCACCCGAAAAAATAAGCATAGGAAAATACAGCAGACTGGCAGCGGCACTGGCTATTTTCATGTTTGCCGCAATTCCTCCCACCAATAACCCAATACTGAACATTGATAGCATAATCAGAAAGTATGCTCCCAAGAACTGAAGCCATGAGCCGTGTAACCGGTAGTTAAAAAATATCGCACCTGCCATGTAAACAAGTATAAGTGAAACAATTGAATAAAGTGCGTAAATTACAACCTGTACCGCTAAGATAAGAGCGGGGCTGGTAGGCGTTACCTTGAAACGCTTTAATATTTTTCTGCTTCTATAATCAGATATGACTAAAGGAAGCCCCATCACGCCTCCGGCACAAATAGCAATGGTTGATACCGCACCGAAAGATTGCTCTAAAAAGGTATACCCTGCGCCGACGAAAGCGGGCTTATTTCCGAACACTGCTCCTAAGATAATGATGACGGCAACAGGCATACAGATAGCAAAAATAAACATATCCATCCCGCGAAGGGATAACCTGATTTCTGTTTTAAGTAAGGCTCTAAACGCATTCATTTTCTACCTCCTCGTCTGTGTACCAAAGATACGCGTCCTCAAATTTTTCATAAGGACTGGCTGCAATTGCTTCTTGTACTGTTCCGTAAAAAATGCTTTCTCCTTTTTTCAGAATCATGATTTTGTCGCAAAGAGCTTCCACCTCATCCATGAAATGAGAGGTCAATAGAATGGTAATTCCTTTGGTTTTTAATTCAGAAAGGCTTTTCCACACATCCCGTCGCGCTCTGGCATCCAAGCCGGTGGTTAACTCGTCCAAGAATACGACTTCGGGATTTGGAATGAGTGCTAACACAATGGAAAGCCGCTGCTTTTGGCCTCCCGAAAGATCACTTACCAAGCTTTTTGGCTTGTCGGAAAGCCCAAATTGTTTTAGAAGAGTGCCATAATCGAGAGAGGCTTTGTAAAGCGAGGCGGTGACCTCACAAAGTTCAGCGACCCGTATTTTGTCTTGATAGTTAGCTTCCTGAAATTGAACTCCAATCCTCTCAAACAATTTTTTTCGCTCTTTTTGAGGATTCATTTCTAAAATGGATACTGTTCCGCTATCTTGTTTCTTCGTACCTAAAACACATTCAATTGTGGTGCTTTTACCCGCACCATTTGCGCCCAATAAGCCAAACACTTCTCCTCGGCAAATTGAAATATTGACATTGTCTACTGCTTTGAGATGGTTGTAAGACTTGCAGAGTTTTTTTACTTCAATCGTTGTTTTCATGCAATTTAATCCCTCCTGTCTTTCTTTGTATAAAAAGAATAACACCACAACAAAGTCTGGTGTTAAAGTGTAGGGTTTGCGTGAAATTGTTTTTTCATTTTTTCGAGATGAGTGAGCATAACTTTTGCGTTTTGTTCAGCGTAATGCAAGGATGTAAGCAGCTTATCGCATACAGAAATAATATCGTCATTTTCCTTTGGAGTGTTAATCACTTGCCGAATATCTGCTTGGGGATTTTGGGATACGGTATTCAGCATTCGTAAAATTGATGTAAGCGAATAATTTGCACAACGCAAGGAACGTATGATTTTCAACCGCCGGATATCTTCACTGGTATAAACACGATAGCCGTTTTGTTTTCGCTTTACTGCAAGCAAGCCGTTCATTTCCCAATTTCTTAAAGCGTCTATTGAGATTTGTAAGTAATCGGCCGCTTCTTTTCTGGTTAAAAACGTAGAGCCTATTTCGTGACTGTCACCTGATAACAACCTTTCGGTAATTGCTATGGCTTCTTCCGCGTTTTTTTGCTCATTTCTAATATGTTGCAGGTAACATTCCGTCAAACAAATTGCCATGCTAAAATTCCCAAGCGCAGAGGTCTTAATAATAGCAATTGCTTGCTTTCTCAGTCCATTTTGCAGGACTTCAACCTTTAGAGCAATTCTTGCAAATTTAATCTGCTCCATATGAAAATCCGTAAAGACACGATAACCATTTTCCTTACGCTCTGGCTTAGGAATCAGTTCAAGTTTTTCATAAAGCCGCACTGTATTAGGATGGATCCCAATATAATGTGCAATTTCAGAGGTCTTGTAGGTATTCATATTAACCATCATTCCTTTCACTGAAGGCATGAAGGCATGGGGACATGCCGGTTTTAACGGATATTCTCCACTATTTGCAGTCTCATACCGTTTGGATCTTGGATGAAGAAGTATCTTATATGAGGATTAGGCTGGAACGGTCCGCCATCAATGTTAATACCTTTTTCCCTGATATAACCAAGTGTTTTATCAAGCGACTCGACCTCGAACCCCCAAGATATGTCATTGCCGACGTTTATATCCCTGTCGCTGCCATCACAAATGAGCTCTATTTTAGTTTCCCCGCTGGCTAAAAATGCAATCTCCATGCCGGGACCGGCGGTAAACCTCTCAACTACCTTAAGTCCTACAATGTCGCTATAAAACCGAATTGAATCGTCTAAGTTTTTAGTTCTTAATGTACTCCAGCAGAATTTCATAAAATACCTCCTAGCATTCTTTAGTTTTAAGCATTGCACATTGTAATATACTATTTTCTACACTTTAACACAGCGTACACGTTTTGAAAAGGAGGGAACAAAAAAAGGAGGGGACATTCTTCAAAAATCCACAAAGGAATTTGCAGATTTTTTGAGGAATGTCCCCGGAGAAAAAGCTACCTTCCCTGCTTATAAACAATTGTAACCTTATCGCTTATAAAATCATACGGCGCAACGGCTTTTCCGCCATTCCTGTCCAAATCCAGGCCTTTTTCAATGAAGCATCTCCATACGTACTGAGAGCAATAAAACTTATCGGTTCTGGTTTTGTCCAAAAAATTAAAGTTAAAAGGCAGTCCCAGCTTTGAATGTCCATATTCAATAGCACCTTTAATTGTACCTTCATTAGTCTTCGGACGCAATACGAGGATTTTTTTGTACCTGGTCTTCCAGTCATTTTCTGCGTTTTGAATACCGCCCGGCATTACTTCAAGAACCTTTTGCGGATCTTTATCTACCATAGCCGCGTGGCTGGTGAGCGAGCCCATTTTAATTGCCTCTATGTCGGGATTATCAGGATCAACTGCTGCAATTAGTATGTCCCCGGGTTTTCCGACATACCTTCCGGGAGAATTGTATAGATCCATATCCTTTTCTACTTTCAGGTTATCCCAATTTTTCTCTATATCTATTTGGAATTTTAAAGTATCAATTAATTCCTCTGCTACTTCCCGTGTAGTCTTCGGGGACTTCAAGACATCCGCCAATTCCTTTACTGCCTTGTAAGTAGTTGTCGGGGACTTTAAAATATCCGACAATCCCTTTACAATTTCATAAGCCTCTATTGGGGATTTTAAAGACTTCTTTAAGTCATTAATAATACTTTGCATGTTCCGCGCTGTTATATAATCCGACCCCAAAAAGTCCCCGGATAGGGAAGCCGCGCTGACATTTAAACAACTCAGATTAACAGATATTAATACTGCAAGAATTAAGGATGCAACCAAATTTTTTTTCATAACATAACCTCCTACAAAATAAATTATTTTACAGTAAAAGCAAAAATATACAATAAAGTTTATCATTAATTTACATTTTAAACCATATAAAGGAAAATGTAAATACAAAAATTAATTTTTTTATACATAATATGAAAAATTTTATAAACATTAAATAAAACAAATTTTCTTGACAATTTACTATAAATGGATTAATATTTATTTATTTACAGAAAGCAAAATACAATTTAAGTATTAAATATCATAAAATTACATTAAGCTTAACTTTTATACGAGGAGGGATTAGAATGTCAAAGGGGTTATTTATTAATTTGCCTTCGCACGGGCACATAAATCCCACATTAGGGGTAGTGAAAGAATTGATTGAAAGAGGAGAGGAGGTGACATACTTACTGCCGGAACAGTTTAAAGAAAAGGTGGAGAATGTAGGAGCGAGGGTTAAAAGCTACAATTGCAGTCTAGGCATATACAAATTTGCCGATCCGGGTAAAATTAAGGACAATATATTAAATTATCTTAAAACCTTTGAGGCATTGGCGGAAATAGTACTAAACAGTGAAGAAAAATACGATTACATAGTTTATGATCAGGTACTGGCTATGGCAGAGCTGTTTGGAAGGAAGCTGCACACACCTACGGTATGCTCAATCACTACCTTTGTTTTTGATGAAAATTTTATTAATAACATTAAAGAAGCCGCCATGATGTATTCAGATTTTGATAACAGGATAAGCTGCTTGCTTTCTGAGGATAATGAAATTATAACAATTGCAAACAGGCTGCGCAACCAATACAATATAGAGCTTCCTCCCATTAAAGAGCTCATCGGGACAAAAGGTACAATAAGCGTTGTCTATACATCAAAATATTTTCAGCCTTTTTCAGACCGGCTTGACGACACATATAAATTTGTAGGGCCGTCAATCGCGTATAGAAAAGAGCAAAGCAATTTATCGGATATAATTAACAAGGCAAACGGAAAGAGGAAGGTATATATATCCTTGGGAACAGTATACAATGACTCTGCCGAATTTTATAAAAAATGCTTTAAAGCTTTTGAAAGCCTTGATTATGAATTTATAATGTCTGTTGGAAAGGATACAAGCATTAAAGAGCTGGGGAGCATACCGAAAAACTTTTGCGTATACAATTATGTTCCTCAGCTTGAGGTGTTAAGCAAAGCAGACGCATTTATATCCCATGCAGGTATGAACAGCACTAATGAAGCACTTTTCTTTGGAGTACCGACCATATTGGTGCCACAATCGGTAGACCAGCCGTTTGTAGCAGGCAGAGTAGCGGAATTAGGGGCAGGAATTGCGCTTGATAATGAAAGCATTACTCCGGAATTGCTCAGAGAGTCATTAGAAAAAATATTAAAAGACGACTGTTACAAAAACAACATAAAAAAGATAAAGCAATCCTTAAGAGAAGCGGGAGGGTATAAAACGGCTGCAAACTACATACAAGGCATCACCAAAACAGCTTAAACGGAACCATGGGGACGGTTCTTATGCTTCCGTAGCGCAGCGTAGGACTGAAAGGAAAGCAGAAGAACCGTCCCCCATGATTCCGCATTTTTAAAACAAGACCATTTATCCCCATAATTTCCTTGACAGAACAACATTTTTTTGTTAAAGTTTTATTCAAGATAATGGTGTCTGAACTTAACAGTTCAGGCATTTTTTTTATCTTAGGCATCAGAGCGAGGTTTGCGGGAGAAGGGGGATACTATGATAAACATGGAGAATGTCAACAAGTTTTTTGGGACTCTGCATGTACTTAAAAATGTCAACCTGGAAGTTTCGGAAGGTGAAAAGCTGGTCATTATCGGACCCTCCGGTTCCGGAAAATCCACGGCTGTCCGCTGCATAAACTTTTTGGAAGCGCCAACCAGCGGACACGTATATATTAATGGGCAAAAGCTGACATCAAAAAATAAGACAAGACTGGTCAGACAAACCACGTCTATGGTTTTTCAACAGTTTAATCTTTACCCTCATATGACGGTCTTAAAGAATCTGACCCTGGCACCCGTTAAATTGCACCATAAGAGCAAAAAAGAAGCTGAAGACTTGGCGTACCATTATCTTGATATTGTAGGGCTTAGTGAAAAGGCCCATGCGTATCCGATAACTCTTTCGGGAGGACAGCAGCAGCGTATTGCTATCGCACGTGCATTATGTGCCCAGACAAAGATTATATTGTTCGACGAACCCACATCCGCGCTTGATCCTGAAACAATTCAGGAGGTACTGGATGTCATGATTAAATTAGCCGGGGAAAACATTACAATGGTGGTGGTTACCCATGAAATGGGCTTTGCCCGCCAGGTGGCAGACCGAATTGTTTTCATGTCCGACGGACAGATTATCGAGGAAGGTGTTCCAGAGCATTTTTTCACCAATCCGGAAAATGACCGGGTTAAACAATTTCTTAGTAAGATTATTCGTTGATAAAATTTGGCTTGACAAGGAAAACACTGATTTATAGCTTGTAATGTTAATACATTAACATTCTTAAAAAGAATATAAAAGGAGGAATATTTATGAAAAGTTTAAAGAAATATGTAAGTCTGATGCTTAGCATACTCTTGCTGACATCTATGTTAGCGGCATGTGGAGGTAAGGAAAGCGGGACTGGAGGCGCGGCGAATGCTGAAAGCTCTGGTACGGCCGTGAGCAATGATATCCCGCAATATCCTGCTGATGTGCAGGCTATTATTAAAAGGGGTGTTTTAAAGGTAGGTGTTAAGAACGCTGTAATAGGATTTGGATATGAGGACCCATTGACTAAAGAGTATAGCGGGCTTGAGATTACTCTGGCAAAGAAGATTGCGGAGCATCTTGGAGTTTATTTTGAGTTTACCGCCGTTACTGCCGCGACGCGCACTGAGCTTCTCGATTCCGGAGACATTGACTGTGTATTGGCAACATTTACAATTACCGATGAAAGAAAGAAAAGCTGGGATTTTTCATCCCCCTATTACACTGATTATGTTACTGTTTTGGTTGAAAATTCATCGGGCATCAAAGGGCTTGAAGGCTTGGTTAATAAGAAGGTCGGTGTTTCTTCAGGCTCAACATCAGCCAAGGCTTTGGTAAAAGCGATGATTGACGGAGGCATTATAAGCGGTGACAGCTTTAAAGAGGATACCTTTGATCCGGCGACATGGAATACGGGGGTTTCCTTCCATCAATATGATGATTATCCGACAATCTCCACTGCACTGAGCGCAGGGGAGATTATGGCGTTTTGCGTGGATAAGTCCATTCTTGCCGTCTACAATACCGATAGCCGGTCTTATATAGCGGATAAGTTCTCGCCTCAGAATTACGGAGTTGCTACTAAAAAAGGCTCGGGATTTACAGCGGTTGTTGAAGAGCTGATTACAGGCTGGCTGTCGGATGGGACTATTGACAAATTAGTCTCTGAAAACGGACTGGAATAATGGCTCCGGCATTATTAAAAATAGGCGGGAGGAAACGGATTGGAAGGTTTATTTTCTATAGCTGCATGGGAAAAGGTATGGATATACCGCTCTACCTTTCTATTGGGCTTATATAATACCGGCAGAATGGCGTTGTTGGCTTTGTTGCTGTCACTGCTGCTGGGGATGCTGTTTGGATTAATGGCTACCGGCGGAAAGAAGTATCTGCAAGGCATAAGCCGTGTTTACGTAGAGCTGATTCAGAATACACCACTGATTCTTCAACTGTGCTTTTTGTATTACGCTCTTGCGTTTTCGGGAAAAAGCCTTGGGATTATAGTCACAGGGACTATCTCTCTGGGTATTTATCATGGAGCCTATGTGTCTGAGGTTATTCGTGCGGGCATTGGATCTATTTCTAAAGGGCAATTTGAAGCGGCTGATTCTCAAGGCTTCAATTATGTCGAAAAGATGTATTATGTTATTTTGCCGCAAAGCATAAAAATCATACTTCCGCCTATGGTAAATCAGGTTGTAAACCTGATAAAAAATACCTCGTGCCTTTATATAATTGGAGGGGCCGATTTGATTTCACTGACCTACAGCTTTGTGACAGGGGCTACAACGGGAGGGGCATATGCGCCGGCATATCTGGTCAGCGGGTTGTTGTTCTTTGTTGTTTGTTTCCCTCTGTCCACTTTGGCGGGTATGTGGGAGGATTCCCTTAAAAAGCGGGATCGAAGGGCAGCCGGCGGGCAAAAAGCAATTTCTTAAGGGGGTGACGGCAAGGCAATGAGTACTTTAGAGGGCAGTTTATCCATATTGAAGAATCCGGCAATCCTTGTCTATATTTTTAAAGGGGTGGCCTTTACAATTATAATATCGTTGGTTGCGGTAGGGATTGGGCTTGTTTTAGGCTCGATACTTGCACTTGTGCGTAATTATTGCAGCAAGGAAAAGATATTGCTTAAATGGCTGGCTACAGCTTATATTGAGGTTTTCAGAAACACACCGCTGCTTCTGTGGATATTTATATGCCTGGTGTTTTGTCCAATTCCTGAGGCACTGTCAAAAAGGATGTTCGGACTTACCTCGGTGGAGGTTAAGCTTTTATTTAAAGGGGCTACGGCATTGACTCTGTTCACCTCCTCCGTTATTGCCGAAATTGTACGCGGAGGATTGAATTCTGTGGATCACGGGCAGTTTGAAGCAGGACACTCTCAAGGCTTTAATACCATACAGATTATGCTGTATATTGTTCTGCCTCAAGCGTACAGAAATATAATACCGACATTGCTAAGCCAGGTTATAACGACAATTAAAGACTCGTCTTATTTAGCGAATATTGCGGTTATTGAGCTGATGTCAAGAGTAAAAACGCTGCTGAGCGCGGCCAACAGATATAATGGCACAGGCTCAGTTAATGTATCAGATGTTTTTGTATTGTTTGGCTTTGCGGCAATTATTTATTTCATAATTAATTTTGCCCTGTCCTTTTTGGTCAGAGGGAACAGTAATGTAAAAACAAAACAGTATTGCCATCCCCGGGAACGGAACACCACAGGGGGTGTTCCCTACGAATTGTGAACGCCAATTGTTTTCATGCGTTCTCCTGTGTCAAAAAAGTCGTGGAGGTGGGGACATTCCTGGAGCTATTCTACAAAGGAAGTTGCTGATTTTTTGAGGAATGTCCCCAGTAGGGAACGCCCCCCGTGGCGTTCCTCCCCCCATGGCGTTCCGCCCCCCTTGGGGTTCTCAGCCATGGAATACCTTGTAAAGTCGGTATATATCTTATGTATTGCAGCGTTGGCGTCGCTGCTGCTTCTATATACTCCAATATACGGCTCCTCGATATAGTACGCGCTCCCTTCGCTGTACAGACACAGTGTCCTCCGTTCCTCTGAAAGGTTGAGCCTGATAACGAGATAGCTATTCTGCACCGGATAGTCATTTACAGATGACCGCAGTGTTTTTCTTGCTCCGGTTAGTGCGGATAAAACGCTTTTGATGTCACCCTTGTCTGTCGCAGTGACAGCGCCAAGACTTTCATATTCGTTAAATTGCTCCATATCCATAGAAAGAACAGAGGCGGCGTCGGGCAGCTCCAGCATTTTCACGGGATTTGCCAGCAAAAACACGGCGGCGGCAGTACATGCAATAACCACAACGGTTATTACCCAAAGCGCAGGCTTTTTATGGTTTAAAATATTCCTTTTAAGTATTTGACAAATCAGCTTATCCATCGCGACCTCCTTTTGTACTCTTGCGGCAGCCTTTTAATCTCACGGACTCTTCGCCATAGTGCAATTCCTACTTAGCCTATGTTGTGCAAACCCGTGCCTTTAATCTATACAACACAGACCTGATTGTCAATATGTCCCCATAGGTCTATCGTCACCTCTCTTCAGATTTTTTGTATTCCTGCGGGCTCATGCCTGTATACATTTTAAATACTTTGCTGAAGTAAAACTGGTCACTGAAACGAAGTGTATCCGATATATTTTTTATTAATATGTCGTTATCGGAGCGAAGAAGTTTTTTTGCCTCCTCAATTTTTAAATTCATGTAATAGGCCATTGGGGAGATACTAAATTGAGACTTAAAAATCCTGCATATGTAAGATGATGTCAGGTCAAATTTATCTGCCAAGTCTTGCAGTGTAATGCTGTTATACAGGTTTGATTGAATGAATTGGCCAATTTTTTCTATTAATTCCTTCAAAGATATATTTTCCGATTCAGTTAAGCCATCAAAAAACGACTTAACGTGATTTATCATGTTCTTTTTGAGATCCTGATACGTATTACAGGGATATAGGAGTTGTTCGACATCCAGAGATATATCAAGTTGTGGGATATTGATAGCATTATTGGCTTCATACAGACATTCGATCATTATAGTCAAAAATCTTTTAATATAAAGCAGGTTGAAGCTCTTTTGTTCCCATTCACATAAATCGGCTTCAATTTTATTAAAAAGACTATTTAGAGGGGAGTTTTTCATGAGCAGATCATACTTTCTCTTAAGCTTGTATGACAATTCGTTTAATAATTTTAAATCAATGCTGTTTACATTATTCTCAAACAATATTTGCGATTTGCCCAATATGATCTGGCAGCTTAATTCCTGTGACAAGCGGGTGTACCTATCACAAAGTTTTGATATATCCGAAATCCTTGAACTTGTAATAATATTTATTTGTGGGTACTCTTTAACCAGTTTGTTGAACAGTAATTCGGCATTTAACAAAAAATGTTCGGGTTCATGTTCAGAAGTATTATAGATAATGACCTTTTCCGAAATGAATTCAGTGTCAATTATATTGAAATCAATATTGCTTCCCTCGCTTATGTATTTTTTTACATTATTATTTTCCAAAGACTGCGGACCTTTTCTGGATAAGCCTGTCCGCACAACCGATAAAACAAAGCTTTTATCCTTAAAAGGTATAAGATCAAGTTCTCCGGAATACGTATTCATCAGCAGTCTGGACAGTGTTTTTTCCAAGACAAGCTCTTTTGCCGTATCAATTTCTCCGGTAATTTTCTCAATAACAGCCTCCAACTCACCGGGGTCAATAGGCTTAAGTATATATCCGTCTATTTGAAGTTTGATTGCCTGACGGGCATATTCGAAGTCACCATAACCACTTATTATCACACACTTTAGTGAAGGAGATATTTTTTTCCCCTCATTTACCAGTGTTAACCCGTCCTTCACAGGCATTTTTATATCTGTAAAAAGAATATCAATATCCTCTCTTTTTAATATTTCCAACGCCTCTTCACCATCGAAAGCAGCAGCTACTACCTTTAGCCTGCTATTGATTGATTCTAACTGGTCGGTAATATCCTTTAAAATAAGTTTGTTGTCTTCAACAACTAATACTTTGTACATGAGAAATCTCCCCAAAAATAATATTTAAAGTTCTAAGGATGATATTTGAGGTTTAATGGGCCCCGATATTGATACAGTAGTACCGGATCCATTATTACTGCAGATGTCAAAACTCAGCTCTTCACCGTATAAAAGCTTGAGGCGCATTACCGTATTAACGATGCCCATGCTGCACATGCCCGGAGTGTCATCTGAACGTTCCTGAGTGACTAAAGCGTTATTGCCGGAAATCTTTTCCCAGATTTCATCGAGTTTATCAGGTTTTATTCCTATGCCGTTATCACTTATTATAATTACCCATGAATCATTTTTTTCAATGCATGAAATGGAAATTTTCCAGGGCGGCTTGCACTTTATAAAACCATGTTGAATTGCATTTTCGACAAAGGGTTGTATGACAAGTCTGGGCAAAGTAATCAATTTGATTGATTCCTGCAGGTCTATACTATAATTTATCGCGTCTCCATAGCTTTTTTCCTGAAGAGACAGGTAATTCCACATATAACTTATTTCCTCTTCCAGCGTCACTGTGGAAAATGGGGAGTTAACAATGTATCTTAACATGTTCGAAAGCTGTTTACACATTTTTACGGCATCGTCACCCTTGTTATTGCGGATGGAAATGCTTATGAGATATAAAACGTTATGGATAAAGTGAGGCGACATTTGAGCCTGTAAGGCTGAAAACCGTGCTTTTGCTTCCTCCTTATGAGCAGTTATTTCGCTTTGCACGGATTCCTTCAGCCTGAAAAGCATATCCTGAAACGCTTTATTTAGCATTTCAATCTCGTTGTTATAGGACACACCGTCAAAATTGAACTCCATGTTACTGCCGTTAACTTTTAATATTTCATCACGGAGCTTTATTATTGGGGTGGTCAATATTCTGGAAAAGTAATATATAAACATAAGTGATAAAATTAACAATACAAAGATGAAAATGTAATTTGCAAACTTCATTGTGTTCAGGGGAGCAAAAAGAGATTCGGTCGTATATTGGATAAATACATGCCATTGACTGTAGACCGACTTGAAGTGAAAAAAATAGTTGTTGCTTGAATCTCTTAGATAACTACCGCCGCTGGTTTTGCTGGAAGTCAGAAAAGTTAACGTTTTATCGCCCAGAGGTTCCTTTAAATAAACAATATTGTTGTATTTATCAATGATAATACATTTACCTAAGCTTCCGACATTAAAAATTTCATCCAGCACATGATTATCCTGAATGATTTCCAGATAGCCGCATAAATTACCCAGATTGTCCATTATCGGAATAATTATGGAATAATTTGGAGCAGATGCTTGGCTGGTATTTGAGTTGCTGCAGTATATTGTAAACTTATCCTTCTCCAAATCATTCTGATAGAGTTTATCGCGCAATACTTTCTCCAAATTCCCAACACTTGTTGACGTAAATGAATATTTATACTTCATATTTTTGCTGTAAACATAAATATTCGTATATGCTATGTTTGGGGATAGAGAAAAAGAATTGAGGGAAACTACTCTTGCAATGGTATCGCCTATATTCCGATCAAACATAGTAAGGTCATAGTCATTGATGTCATCGAATTGGTTTATAATTTTCAACTGCTCAATCAATCCGGGTTCATACGCAAGATTTCTGGCCGACTGGGTTAAATCTCTCATATAATAATCAATCTGTTTTGTGAATTTGGATGTCAGTTCCTCAATATTTTCGATAATTCTATCTTCCTGTATTTTCATAAAATACAGAGAAATATATAAACCGAATGAAATAACCATTACAAACATCACAATTGAGAAACTTATTATGATTTTTGTCTGAAGATTGATGTTGTTCATTTACTTTTCTCCTATAATGAAAGTATCATCTTTGGCTATTGGTTATATTGTATGTTATATTGTATGTTATATACTGAACGAACTAATTATGTTAAGTCTTTAGATTGAATTGTATAACAGTTTCGCATATGTTTCAATATGAAAGGACGCAAATTGGATGCCTGGTCAAAAATTCACATGGTGTGAATTCAAAATATTACATTTATTTTCTCCGGTTTTCGATTTATTATTAAACATGTAAAACAATTTTGGTTATTAACCTATTAGTGCACTATAGTTGTTGATAACACCTGTTACAAATTCAATATATTATAAGGAGGAGCATTATGCATAATTCTAAAAGGCTAGCATTTGTTATATTAGCAATGATTATGGTTGTATCTTTGTTTGCAGGTTGCGGAACATCAGCAGACAATCAGGCATCTCAAGCAGCAACTTCAGCAGCAAGCACCGAAAAGTCTACCCCGGAAAGCAATGAAAAGACTTCACAAGCCAGCAACGAAAAAGTCACTCTTATCTGGTTTGATTCCCAGGGAGCGGTTAAGTCTTGGAATGATGAAAATTTTAAAGCCTTTGAAGAAAAAAATCCTAATATTAAAATCGATTTTCAGGTTTACCCGGATAACCAGTGGAAAAACATTATCCAGACAAAGCTGTCATCCGGTTCAGGCGTACCTGATATTGTCCATGCTCCATACAGTGATTTCCAGTCGGCGCTTAGTGCTGAGAAGAACTTCGAAACACTCGACAGCGAGCCGTGGGTATCCAGATTGATCAAACCGGAAGTGCTGAAGTTTAACGATAAAATAATGAACTTCTCCTTTGATATCCCTGTTGATACTGCAGGTATTGTTTATAACAAGGATATATTTAAAGAGAACAATATTTCAGTTCCCAGAAGTTATGACGAATTTTTAAAGGCCTGTGAAGTTATAAAGGCAAAAGGGATTACACCTCTTCTAATTGCCGGCAAGGATGCCTGGACCATTCAGATCTGGCAGTCCTGTGCTTTGGGTGATTACCAGACAAGAAAACAACCTACTTTATCCGCTGATATTAATTCAGGAAAGCAAAAGTGGGCTGATTTAAAAGTCTATGAGGATATGAATGCTAAATTGCTTAATCTTGTTAAGCTGGGTTATACAAACAAAGGTGTACTGTCCGATAACTTTGACAGCGCAGTCGATATTATGGGTAAAAAGCAGGCTGCGATGTTTATTATGGGTGAATTCTTCATTCCTATGGCGATTGAAAAGTATCCCGACTTAAGACTTTCAATATTCCCGATTCCCTATGACAATGATGTTTACCTTGCAAATCAGGGAGTCAGCGGATTTGGTATACCGAAGGCTGCAGTGCATAAAAAAGAAGCGAAGATGTTGTTTGACTTCCTTTCACAGCCGGACCAGCTTGAAAGGCAGCACAAGACCAAGCCTTTCATAGCGAATTTCAAGGACGCCAAGTCGGTCGATATGCCCGAATACAAAAAGGACATTATGGACGATTATGTAACGCCGGGTAAAATTTGTATGCAGGCAAACGACACTATTTACGGCGAAACCGGCATAGACGGCAGCGGCGCATGGCAGTTGTACCAGGCCATGCTTGGAGGCAAAATGACTCCGCAGCAGGTAAGCGAGGAATGGGGCAAAAAATTCGCAGACCTGATGAAACAAAAGGGAATAGCAGGCTGGTAATGTTTTAGATGGAATTGTGAAATACGGGTAATAATAGGCAAGGGACTATTATCCCTTGCCTTATATTATGGTGATTCATAACAAGGTTATTGAGGCGTGAGCTGAAGGGTTGTTATTTTCGCGTGGTATACACTTATGGCATATCAGAAAAATGATGGCAATATAAACTTGAATTTAAGGGAAAGTGGGGACCCTCATGGGTAAAACTAAACTTTATACGTATTATATGATTGTCCCAGGACTGATTTTATACTTACTGTTTTATATGTTTCCTACCATATCGGGGATTTATTTTTCCTTTACTGATTGGAGACCGGAAAACGAAATAATAAAATTTACAGGGATTGAAAACTTAAGATATATTTTTACTGATTCGTTGCTGGTTTCAGCACTGAAGAATACATTCATATTTGCTGTTATTACTATTTTGGGGAAAAACATTTTAGGACTGCTGTTAGCTACAGGGCTGAACGTAAAAATCAAATCAAGAAACATACTTAGAACAATCTATTATATACCAGCGGTATTAAGCACGGTTGTAATCGGAGTTCTGTTTTCGGCAATTTTAACTCCGGAAGGGGTATTTAATACTTTCCTTAATAGCATTGGCATGGGATTTGCTGCTCTTGACTGGCTTGCGGACCTTGATTTAGTAATTTATACCGTAAGCTTTGTAGCGGTATGGCAGATGGTTGGATATCATATGACAATATTTCTTTCAGGGTACCAATCAATACCTACTGAATTGTATGAGGCAGCAACAATTGA
The DNA here is from genome assembly GCF_003337415.1 of Anaerobacterium chartisolvens. Classification (GTDB taxonomy): domain Bacteria; phylum Bacillota; class Clostridia; order Acetivibrionales; family DSM-27016; genus Anaerobacterium; species Anaerobacterium chartisolvens. The sequence continues at coordinate 53,421 of NZ_QPJT01000019.1, forward strand.
TGGTGCGGGTAGCATTTCGAAGTTTATTAATATTTCACTTCCAATGCTGGTGCCGGCGATAAACGTCAGTCTACTGATGAGCATGATTTCGGGGCTTAACGCTTTTTCCAATGTTTACACACTGACAGGCGGCGGTCCTGCAGATGCTTCACAGGTTATAGGAACAGTAGTCTTTAAAAAGTTCGGGGAAGGCTCATGGGGGCTCGGTACCGCGTTGAACTTTCTCCAGTGCTTTTTGGTGGCTTTGATTTGTATTCCTTTGTTGTTTTATTTAAGAAAGAAGGAGGTCGATGTATAATGAACTCTTCAATAAATTTGATGCGGAGGGTCAGGACATTGCTGCTGGAAGCGTCCTTATGGATATGCAGTCTGACTATTATTGCACCTTTAATGATTGTGTTTATGGGTTCATTTAAAACCAACACGGAGGTTTTGGACTTTTCATTAAAGCTGCCATCCATTTGGCATATTAAAAATTATCTTACCGTTATTGAAAAAGGGAATCTGGTAAGGTATTTTTATAATTCAGTTCTCATAGCGGCTTTTTCTGTAACCATTACAGTCATTCTTTCATCTATGGTGGGCTTTATTGTCGCAAGAAGAGTAAACAGGTTGACCGGTTTCGTTTTTATGGTATTTTTTATAGGATTGATAACCCCTCAACAGATAATACCTACTATAAAGCTGCTGCAGGGTCTTAAAATATACGGTACCATTCCCAGTGTAATTTTATTGCACGCAGCATACAATTGTGCTTTTTCAGTATTTATGTACACCGGCTTTGTCAAGTCTGTGAGCAGGGAAATAGATGAATCGGCGTTAATGGACGGTGCTTCGACGCTTAGATTATTCTTCAGTATAATTTTCCCTTTGACTAAGCCAATTAACATCACGCTGGTTATATTCGCCTTTCTTGGTATTTGGAACGATATAACCTTACCCATATATTTTATAAATGACTCAAATAACTGGACAATGCCTTTATCTGCATATAAATTCTTCTCGCAATACTCCAGAGACTGGAATCTTGTTTTTGCAGACATGGTTTTAATATCTCTGCCGGTATTTCTTGTATATATTTTCGGACAGAGATATATTGTTAGCGGATTAACAGCGGGTTCTGTGAAAGGATAAAAAAATTTCAGGTGATAAATATGGATTTTAATATCAGCAAATACAATGTGAAATGGACCACGCAAAGCAAGGACTCGGGCGAATCGATGCCTTGCGGTGGCTTTGATGCCGGCGCCAATGTTTGGGTTGAAAACGACGAGGTGCTGATGTACATCGACAGGAGCGGCAGCTTTGATGAAAACAACCAGATGCTGAAGCTGGGCAGATTCAGATTCTCTTTCAGCCATAATCCTTTTGAAAAATACTTTTCACAGGAATTGATACTTCAGGATGGATATGTGTTGATATCCGGTGAAGATTTCCATATGGCTGTATGGTTTGATACTGCAAAGCCTGTTTGCAATATTGAGGTGGAGTCCGGCAGGGATATCCAGGTTACTGCTCAATATGAAAGCTGGCGCACAGAGGAGAGGGAACTTGCCTATGGTGAGCTGGGAGACGGTGAAAGACAGGCTGCTGCCAGTTATATATGTTATCCGGGTACTGTAATCACATATCCGGACTATTTATATGCCGGTACGGATAGTGTAACTTTTTATCACCGGAACAGGAATGAAAAGCTGTTGTTTGATTTCCTCATAAACCAGCAAAGCCTCAATGCAATAAAGGATGAAATGTACAATCCGCAGAAGGATTTGACCTTCGGAGGAAGACTGTTTGGTGATACTTGTGTATTTTCAGGCAATACAAGCGGCAGCTATGCCGGGATTGGTTATACCGGTTATGCATTAAAATCAGAAGCATGTAAAAAGCACAGGTTATATATTTGTTTCAATACAAGCCAGTCAGAAAGAATCGGGATATGGAACAAAGAGCTTGAATTATTGTGTAAGAAAGCAGTTGAAGACACATCTGCACGCGAAAACTCAAAAAGATGGTGGAAGTCATTCTGGGAAAGAAGCTTTATTGATATAAACGGAGACAAGAACGAAAGTGATACAGGATTTCGACTTTCGAGAAATTATACACTTTTTCGATATATGCTGGGCTGTAATGCATATGGAAGCTACCCCACCAAATTCAATGGGGGATTGTTTACTACCGACCCATGTTATTCAGTGACAGGCGGACATACGTTCATTTCCGAAAAGGATGCCGACCATTACGGCAAGACTCCCGATTTCAGGATGTGGGGAGGGGGCAGCTTTACAGCGCAAAATCAACGCCTTATATATTGGCCCATGCTGAAGTCGGGAGATTTTGACATGATGCCCAGCCAGTTCAATTACTACAAGCGGCTGCTGAAAAATGCCGAGCTAAGAACAAAGGAATACTGGGGACACAAAGGCTGCTCCTTCACCGAACAGCTGGAAAACATGGGCCTCCCTATCGGGTTGACATATGGATTTGATAACGCGCGTTGGGATATCTTTAAAAGACCTAAATACTATGATAAAACGGAACTTATCTGTGCCGCTACCAAGTACCATTACAGTACACAGCTGGAATTCGCGTTCATGATTCTAAGGTATTATCGCTATACAGGAAAGGATATTTCTGGATATGTACCATTTATTGAAAGTGTAGTTGCATTTTACTTTGAACATTATGAATTCGTACATAGGTTTAATGCATGCAGACCGTATGACGAGAATGGGAAACTTGTCATTTTCCCTTCAACCGCCCTTGAAACCTACAAGGATGCTTTGAATCCTACAGATGCTGTGTCCGGCTTGAGGGCTTTGATTTCAGAGCTTATACACCTGGAGGAATATGTGGATGCGGAATACTATAGAGAAAAGCTAAGCAGGGTTCCTGATATATCCTTAGGAAGCATAGACGGGGGGCAGGTGATAAATCCTGCATATTCATGGACCCATATACATAATGTTGAGCTGCCGCAGCTATATCCTGTATTTCCCTATGAGATCTATGGAATTGGTTTGGAAGGACAGAATACTGCGATACATACATGGAAAACGGCACCGGACAGGCTGAAGGACCATATCAGCTGGCATCAGGACGGTATTTTCACAGCAAGGCTGGGTTTGACGGAAGATGCGGCGGAGATAAATACAAAGAAGCTTGACGATAGCGGAAGAAGATTTCCGGCATTCTGGGGGCCTGGACACGACTGGGTACCGGATCACAATTGGGGTGGGAGCGGTATGATAGGACTTCAGGAAATGCTTGTGCAGCAATATGGCAATAAAGTTTATCTGTTTCCCGCATGGACAGGGGAATGGGATGTCAAATTCAAGCTTCATCTCTTGGGAGGAGTCGCAATATATGCTTCCATGGAAAACAAAAAGGTTAGCTGGAAGCTTGTGCCTGATATGGATGGAATTGAAGTAATCGTATAGATATTAGCACTTTCAGCAGCATACACCCTCGGGGAAGTCCCGGGTGTATTACTTCTGATCCGGAGCGGAAGACGGTGAAGGTGTTTTTATAAGACCCATAAAAATCATGAAGTTTTAAATCGAAAGGAGACAGAATTATGTTAAAGAACAAGGCTTCAAAAAAGTGCATTCCATTAATTCTATCTTTGGTAATGGTTTTAACTGGCTTGTTCACTGTTACCATCTGTCCTATGGTTGCTTCAGCAGCAGCTCAGGCGTCTTATTACGTTTCACCGATGGGAAGCGACAGTAACCAAGCTTTGTTGAGGGACCAACCATGACAAGCGCAGAAGGAACAGCAACAACTATTGCCGCTCCCGATACTGCAGGAAACTACAAGCTGTGCCTTGTGAATTCATCAGGCGGAGATTCACAGATCTAAGCTGAGAGCTACAGCTCACAATCTGGAGTTGGAACTGAAAGCTGCAGCGAAGGCGGTCTTAATGTATGTAATATAGAAAATGAAGATTATGTTGTTTATAACAATGTCAGCCTTGGCAGTGGAGTCACAGGCTTTGAAGCCAGAGTAGCCAGTGCTACCAGCGGAGGCAATATTGAGATAAGGCTTGGCAGCATTAACGGTACTCTGATAGGAACTTTACCGATCAGTAATACTGGCGGATGGCAGACATGGGCTACCAGAACTACCAATGTCACTGGAGCAAGCGGTACTCATGACGTATATCTGAAGTTCACCGGCGGGGAAGTCATTCAATGGACAAATAGCGGCGGAACCAGCCCGCAGTAGCAATTTATCCCTCAGTAAATGAAGCCGCAAAAGCGACTTTCTAAATATTAACACCGTGGCGCAAGGTGACGGTTCTTAAAGAAGGCAATCGGAAATTTTGCGCGTAAAGAAGGCTCAAAAAAGCGGAGGCGGCCGAAAAATATTCGGCGGCCTCCGCTTGGGTGTTTTTAAAACAAACTGTCTGTTGTCTTAGGGTTTATAAGGCAGTGTTTCTAACTCACCGGTTAAATATCTTTTCAAAATAGCGTAGTCCACAGAATTTACGCCGCCGTCATCATTTACATCGGCTGCATCCATATTTATGTCTACAGAGGTATCACCGATAAGATGTCTCTTAAGCAGGGCGAAATCTATGGAGTTTACAGTTTTATCATCATTTAAATCACCATAAAGTATTACAGGGTCAGGGTCGGGATCTGGATCGGGGTCAGGATCAGGATCGGGAGTTCCGTAATACTCTCCTAAGGAGATCCCGTTTGAGCCCAAGGGTATCTGGTGGTCAAGCCCTATGAATTTGCCCTTTGACTGCCACAATGAGGGCTTGAACAATCCGTATTTTTCTTCATCCCATGTTGACCAGTCATTTCCTATAAGTCCTCCTGTATCTCCTGAATTAGGATTTATGCACCAGAAGGTATGATGGATTTTATTTTTTATCATGTAATCCCGAAGAAGAGTCATCCATTTCTGATTTTTTCCGCCGTCCATATGGCCTCCCCATTCGCCGATAAGAAGCGGTGCGATGCCCTGATCGTTAATGTATGCCCATGTGTCATACCAGTAATCATCCAGTAGTGTCTGGGTTGTAAAGTCCTTATCAAACCACGACTGGTTGTATACTGAAGGCCCGTAGTCATGAGGAGAATATACAATCTGACTGTTTAAAGGCCCCAGATTTATAGGATAATCCTTAACTCCTCTTAAATTTCCTCCCCACCATGCTCCATGCCATGGGGCGGCATCTCCTGTTGCTCCCCAGACATCGGGTGTATCAAACGTATATCCCTTCTCTGTTTTTGGATATTGTTCAATTCCTTCAATCATTATCAGAAGCTTGGGGTTTGCAGCAAGAATTGCCTTGGAACATTCTTCGGCGGCATACTTCCAATTGTTTTCGTCTTTGGAATTATCCCATTTTGCCATGTCTTCGGGAGCACGATTGCCAGTATATCCCCTCTTTCCATGGGGTTCATTTTGCAGATCGAACGCCAGAATGGTATCATCGTTTTTATATTTGTCGGCAAGCCATACCAAGGTATCTATCCATTTTTTGGTAGTTATTTCGCCCGCCGTGGTTGTATCAAGCCCATACCATAGAGGGTACATATGCCCTGAGTTATTGGCGTCAGGACTATGCACATCAATCATTACCTTGATACCCAGCTCTTTACAGTACCTCATTGAAATATCGAAAATCTCCATACTGTTTTTTACACCCTTGGTTTGAGGATCGTAAAAATCGGGATTGATAACGTGATAAGGAGGGTCGTTGCCGGCGGTTACACTTGAAACCTTATTTGGCTTTCCAACCATCCAGCTGTATAGAAGCTCTGTTGAAATGGGTATTCTTAAAAGCCCTATGCCTTTGTCGGCTATACTTTTCATAATGCCCTTAACATCATACCAGGCACCGTGAAAGACATTTTCGCTGCAGTTAAAGCCAAACCAGTTGGCGCCTGTCAGCCATACCTCGTTTCCGTACATATCATAAATTTTGTTGCCCTTACAGTGCAGCCAGTCGTCATTATTTCCGTCAACAGCTTTTACGGCAGGTGAAAAGCACAGCGTAAAAGCCAGCATTAAAGCAACGGTTAATGAAATAACTCTTTTTGTTTTTCTCATAAAAAATCTCTCCCCCTAAAAAAGTTTGTACTCTATAAGTTCTAATAATAAATTTTGTTTGTAAAATCCCCCCTTTTCACTAACCGGTGTCCTGCAATAGAATTCATTAAGAGGTACTGGATTACGGGACACTGAATAAGTTGAAATTAAAGCACTGCCATTCCTATAAAACAAAATTCGTTTATTTTAGCATAATTTCCGCATAATTTTACAGACTGGAGGAGTGAGATCAGCTCTAAAAAGTTTTATAAGAAAGTAAAAAAATGATTCACCTCCTTAAAGTAAATACTAATACAACCAAGGAATTGACAAATATTGATACTATTATATTTTATTAAACATTTAAGAGGAAATCAACCTATTTTCTACAAATTTTGACTACAAAAAAGTTATTATATCAAATTATATGCACTTCCTGATAAAAACAATAAATCATATAGAACACGATAAAGATTGATTATTATTAAGCTGTATAACAAAATATAACAGAACAATGAAAAATAATTACTTAATATGAAAAATAATCACAAAAAAATAATTTTCAATAAATTTTATCTTGTATACAATGAACAGTTTGTATATAATTAAGAATGTCGGCAAATGCTTGATAAAAGCAATTGTTAGGAGCAGGTCATAATAAAAGATAGTTTTTACTATTTTAAATAAATAAGAAAGGGGTATGATAAATGGATTTTTTAGAACAAATTTGTGAGAGAGCAAAAGCAAACATTAAAACTATAGTTCTGCCGGAAAGCGAGGACATAAGAACTATAAAAGCGGCGGCTATGGTTCAGCAGAGAGGTACAGCCAATATTATACTGGTAGGAAACGAAAGTGAAATCAAAAAACTGGCGGGGGATCTGGATATCTCGAAGGCGAAGATAGTAGATCCCTTAATTTCTGATAAGTTCGAAGACTATTCCAATTGCTTTTATGAATTGAGGAAGTCAAAGGGAGTCACATTGGAGAAGGCAAAGGAAATAATGAAGGATTATGTATATTTTGCCACAATGATGGTTAAAATGGGTGATGCCGACGGAATGGTTTCGGGGGCCGCTCATTCAACAGCAGACACTGTAAGGCCTTCGCTGCAAATATTAAAAACCAAGCCGGGTACAAAAATGGCTTCGGCATTTTTTGTTATGGTTGTCCCCGACTGTGAATACGGACATAACGGCACATTTGTTTATGCAGACAGCGGAGTTGTGGAGAACCCTGACGCAGACGGACTGGCCGATATTGCTATTGAATCTGCCGCCTCGTTTAAGCAGTTGGTTCAGGCTGAACCGGTTGTTGCCATGCTTTCGTACTCCACCTATGGAAGTGCTAAAAGCGAACTGACAGAGAAGGTTGTTAAGGCGACGCAGATAGCCAAGGAAAAGGCCCCCGGGCTTATGCTGGACGGCGAGCTGCAGGCGGACGCCGCGCTTGTGCCTTCTGTCGGGCAGTCAAAGGCACCTGGGAGTGATGTCGCAGGAAAGGCAAACGTACTCATTTTCCCTGATTTGAATTGCGGAAACATAGCTTATAAGCTGACTCAAAGGCTTGCTAAGGCTGAGGCCTACGGACCCATCCTACAGGGTATTGCAAAGCCTGTAAACGATTTGTCAAGGGGCTGCAGCGCCGAGGACATAGCCGGTGTTGTTGCCATAACTGCGGTGCAGGCGCAGGAGGCGTAATTAAAGAAATTGATCGTTAATTTGATGTATGATGTATAAAGATGCTTGAATGAAAATTGCTTTAAAGCATGAATTTTTCGCGGCTTAAGCTGCATGGAGGGTATAAAATGAAAATTTTGGTTATTAATACGGGAAGCTCTTCTTTAAAGTATCAGTTTATAGACATGGCAAATGAAGCTGTGCTGGCAAAGGGTCTTTGCGACAGGATAGGAATAGAAAATTCATATCTTAAGCATACGAAAGAAGATAATGATGCCGTGGTTCTGGAAAAGTCTCTTCCGGATCATAAGACTGCAATAAAAGAGGTTATAAATGCTCTCACCGATTCGGAGCTTGGCGTAATATCAAGCATGGATGAAATATCCGCCATAGGCCACCGCATAGTGCATGGGGGAGAGAAATTCCACGATTCTGTGATAATAGATGATGAAGTAATGAATGCCATAAGGGATTGTATAGATATAGCTCCTCTTCATAATCCTCCCAACATAGTGGGAATAGAGGCGTGCAGGCAGATAATGCCCAATATACGCATGATAGCTGTATTTGATACTGCGTTCCATCAGACGATGCCTCAATATGCGTATTTGTATGCACTGCCTTATGAAATTTATGAGAAATACGGAATAAGAAAATACGGTTTTCACGGCACCTCGCACAAATATGTTGCGCAGAGGGCTGCCGTCATGCTCGGAAAGCCTTTTGAGAGCCTTAAGCTTATAACCTGCCATCTTGGAAACGGAGCCAGCATCTGCGCTATTGACAAGGGCAGGTCTGTGGATACCACAATGGGCTTTACTCCTCTTCAAGGTCTGGCAATGGGCACCAGAAGCGGCTCTATAGACCCTCAGATATTGACATTTCTCATGGATAAAGAGAATATGTGTGTAAAAGAAATAAATGATTATCTTAATAAAAAATCCGGAGTTCTTGGCATTTCAGGAGTAAGCAGCGACTTCAGAGATTTGCATACCGCTGCCGAGAACGGAAATAAAAGGGCCCAGATGGCCATTCAGGTATTCTGCTACAGGGTAAAGAAATATATAGGAGAATATATGGCGGTGTTAAATGGGGCTGACGCGGTAATATTTACAGCGGGAGTGGGAGAGAATAATTCGATAGTAAGGCGCACCGTTCTTGAGGGACTGGAAAATATGGGTATTGAAATTGACTGGGATAAGAATACGCAAAAAGCTCAGGAAATGGATATAAGCACTCCGGGAGCAAGGGTTAGAACTCTTGTGGTACCTACAAACGAAGAGCTTGCTATTGCGAGAGAAACAGCCAAATTAATTTAAGTAATAAATTTAGAGCAGCAAGCGGCATGGCATTGTAAAAATATTGCGTGACGGAAAGAGGGCTTTTGTATATAACAAGGGCTCTCTTTTTAATACATATAGCAAACGGGCAGGAATAAATTTTTTTCATCTCTGCAATAATATATAATGGTTTATATTATCCGTAATTATATTTTAAGACAGTGGCAGGGGGATATTTAGCTTGTTTAAGAGAAAAATGCCGTATGCAAAAAAAAAAGCCATGGAAATTTAGATATAACGCATATATTTGATGATTACCAAAAAAATCTGCTTATGTTTAGGCAAATATTTCAAAACGACGACACTATTGTTTTCCATGAACTGCTTCCACTCAATAATGATAATGTAAGAATTTGCGTGGTATATACCGTGGGAATGGCAGATCAGAAGGAAATAAGCAAAGGCTTGATATCAGCGGTACTGAATTCACCGGAAGGAAGCTTAAACAGGGAAAACATGGTTAATAGCCTTAAAAAACAAATCATTAGTTGCGGAAACATTGAGATTAATTCAGATGTTGACAAAATTGTGGGCTCAATACTGTACGGCGATACACTTATAATCGCGGATAACTGCCCCGAGGCCCTGATTGTGGATTTAAAGGGGTTGAAGTTAAGAGACATATCTGAGCCCCTTTCGGAAAATGTTGTGAGAGGCCCAAGAGATGCTTTTACAGAATCACTGATAATAAATACATCGTTGATAAGGAGAAGAGTAAACAACCCCAATCTGAAATTTAGATTTGATTTTTTGGGAACACAAACTAAAACCAGAATCTGTATTTGTCATATTAATGGACTGTCAAACGATAAAATACTTCAAGAGGTAAATGATAGGATAAAAAATATAAGGCTTGATGCGGTTCTGGAATCGGGGTATATTGAAGAAATAATCAGAGACCACCCTTTGTCCCTCTTTTCTACGGTGGGACATACCGAACGGCCCGATAAGCTTGTGTCAGGCCTGCTTGAAGGAAGAATTGCAATAATAGTAGACGGAACCCCCATTGCTTTAACTGTACCCTTTTTATTCAGTGAATACTTTCAGTCCAGCGAGGACTATTATAATGATTTCATTTCGGGGAGTGTAAATAGACTTCTTCGGTGGGGGGCATTTTTTTTATCTACAAGCATACCGGCAATATATGTCGCCCTGACCTCCTTCCGAAAGGAAATTATACCCACTCCGCTGCTGCTTACTATTTCGGCCTCGAGAGTGGATGTACCGTTTCCTACAATTATAGAAATGTTTATTATGGTGGTGGTTTTTGAAATATTGAGAGAAGGCGGCTCCAGGCTGCCTGTGGCAGTCGGGTCAACAATTAGCTTTGTGGGGGCGGTAGTTATAGGCGACGCGGCTGTAAACGCCAAATTTGTAAGTGCCCCTATTGTAATCATAGTGGCTGTGACGGGGCTTTCAAATTTCCTTATCCCAAAGCTGATGAGCTCTTTAAGCATCGTAAGGATAATATTACTTTTGTTTTCAGGAGTTATAGGCTTTTATGGATATCTTTTCGGAGCAATATGCCTGTTTATTCATCTTCTTTCCATGAACTCCTTCGGAGTACCTTACATGCTGAGCATATCCAGCCTGAATGCTTTTGAAGCAAAGGACACCGGAATACGCGTACCGTGGTGGGTTTTGCGCTTCAGAGCAAAAAAACAGTCTCAAATAGATGCGGGAGAAGCGAATGAAGAGAAAAGCTGACATTTTTATACTTGCTGTTTTGTTTATATTGTTAATGTTTACAACAGGCTGCTGGGATTATAGGGAAATTAGTGAAGAGATTATTGTGGCGGGTGCGGCGTTTGATTATGACGAAAAAAATGACTGCCTTGTTGTCACAGCGGAGATAACACTGCCCAAATCATCGGAAAAAGGAAGCACCTTTAATTCCAAGATATACACTAGTAAAGGAAAAAGCGTAATTGATGCTGTAAACAAGCTTACGTCAAAGGCCGGACATAAGCTGCTATGGAGTCATTCCAAGGTAATCATCCTGAGTGAGGAATTGATTGAAAGTGAGAATTTATTTATAGGAATAATGGACTGGGTTAAAAGAGACCTTGAGACGAGGGACTATGTATGGATGCTTCTATCAAAGGAAAAAACCGCAGGGGAGATTTTTTTAAAGGCTGATCCTCAGACTGAAAGCATTATTTCATACTATCTGGATCATGTTTTTTTGACTGTAAAATCTAACGAAACCTATATGAAGGTTCCTTATTGGGAATTTATGTACAGCCTGCAATCAGAAGACTTTTACGCGGTACTGCCCACTGTCACACTTGAGGAGTCGGATAAGGGTGCTATTCCTTTGGTAAACGGCACTGAGATAATAAGCAGAAATAAAGCCATATGCTGGCTTGACGGTAATCAGACAAAAACACTTTTGCTCATCATGGACAAGCTGCGTGATGCGACTTTTATCGTGGAGCAAACACATAATGAAAAACGCCAGACTGTTTCGTTAAGGATTTTAGGCAGCAAGACCAGAATAAAACCCATTCTGGGTGAGAAAGGACTGGTAATGGAGGTCAGAGTGCAAATGGAAGCCAGTGTTTCTGAAATTGACGGAAGTAAAGATATTTTTAAGAAGGAGAATATAAAGGAGCTGGAAAAGGAAGCAGAGAGAATGATAACAGGCGAAATAAAAGAGCTTGTAAATTTGCTTAAGGAAAAATATAAGGTGGATGCCGTGCGCTTCGGTGATAAGGTTGAAAATAAATATCCAAAGCTCTGGAAGCAAATGAAAAATGATTGGGGAAATGAATTTGAAAAAATCTCATCTGACATACAGGTGAAATTAGAAATTACAGCAAGCGATCAGAGCATGAAAATAACAAAGGCGGGTAGATAGTATGTTCTTACTGGTTATATGTGTATTTGCTGCTATAGCGCTGATTGAAACAGCTCCTTTGGTAAAAGCAAGGCAGGTAAAGAAGCTGATATTGTATTTGTGCATTTTCCTTCCCGCATTTATTCTTACTCTGCTGCTGAGCTTGGGTGTTAAGCTAAGCACCCCGGCAAAGCCGATGGGCGACTTCATTGACGCAATTGCGAAAATTTTTTCTTCCTGAATTCCACTACTATAAATGTAATTATAGGAATTATTATTATATACGGTATGGAATAGGGCACAAGAGCCTTTTTAAGCCATTCGGTATAATCCGGAGCACCCTTATAGAAAAAAAGAGAGCTGCAGTAAAGCAAAAGCCCTACGGGAGTCACAATAAATTTGTAATCACTATCAAGGCCAAAGCTGCGTGCAATAGCCTTGCAGCACACAGAAAAATATACCGCTGATTTCACAAAAGCCCCTAAAATAAAAACAATTGATAAAATCAGCTCAAGCCCGTGCAGGTACGTACCTACGGAAATTCTTGAGGCAGATAAATACGTGGGATAATACACATCGGAGGCCAGATTTATTCCTAATACCATCACATTCGACACCGAAATAGAAAATACCACCAGAGCACCTATTGCAGAGCCCGTCAAAAAGACTTTGTATGAAGCTTTTGGTGTGCTGAATTTTTGAAAGAATGCCGAGAATACGACTATTTCACCAAGAGGGAAAATAAAGGCGGATAAGGAGCCGTACAGTATGTCGAATATTCCTTCCTGAAAAGCGGGAAGAAGATTTCCGAAGTTCATTTGGGGAATAAGCATAACTACCAGCAGAATAATAGAAATCAGGGTGGGCAAAAGAAACATAGCCGAGAACCTGCTTATAAGCTCAACTCCTTCCTTAACCATCCATATGCATATAAAGGTGATAAATACTGCCAAAAAGGGATTGGGAGTAGTGGGCAAGGCTGTTATTCTTATAAAATGAATGAGGAAGGTATTGATTAAAACGACAACATAGAATGCAGATATAATATATACTGCGTTTATGAGCTTTGAAATTATTTTTCCGAAGCACACCTCGAATATTTGAAAGATGTCCATATCGGGAAAAAGCCGCTTTATTCTGCCTATCATAAGTGACATCAGGACTGTCATAGCGTAGCATATAAGTATACCCAGCCATAAATCTTTTTTTGCCTCCAGTGCAAATATTACCAGAGACGAGGTTCCTGTTATATACATTACTATTACGGATATACTTTGCTTGTCGGTCACATTGCCTGTATACAAATAATCTCCTCCACAAAGCTTACAATTTTAAAAACAAGAATATTGTTTCGGATTTTTTGATATTTTATTCTTCTTATACAAATGCTTTTTAAGCTTAAAAATTAATTCCGATTATTCTTGAATTATTTTAGAGGATGTGGTAAATTACTTCTATAGATGTTAAAATATGTAGAAGTAATATTTTTAGACAACATAATATTGCATAAAAACAGCTCAAATTCAAATATTCTAACAACAATATATACATAAATCTACATGCAAAATTCCTTGCTCACCAGTGAAAAATTTCAATATAAGCTTATAAATGTATTTACGTGTAAAAAAAAATGGTATATAATCAAAAAGGAGGATATAACGTAAAATTATACTACAGAAGATTTTTTAATCAGATTTTAAATATAAATATCAACTGTATTAAATGTTGTCGAGCTTTTGAATTTAAAATAAGAATATCAATATTTAACGCCATCTTAAAAATGCATATAAGATGATAAATATAATATAAATACCATTGCCGCGGACAAATTTATGGTTAATTTTTAAATAACAGATATTTTAAAAGGCGGGACATTTATAACGAAAGGGCGGTGCTGCCATGCCACAAGAGGTGTAGCTTGTGCCGTACAGGTAATGTAAGAGCTGAAGCGTTGCAGAGGGCTTTATTTATTTTATGATTTGCAGATGGGAGGACTTTTAGATGGCGTTTGTCAAGAAGAGAAATAAGCTTTTTAAATACGGTATAACACTTGCAATTTGCGCAGTCGGCTGTTTAACTCTGGGGTTTGCGGGATATTTTGCATATACGGGCTTTACTAACGGGGTTAAGCAGGGATATGAGGAAAAGGTCAGGGAACTGGAGCTTCAGAGGAATAACGACAGGAGACGGGTCTTTGTTGCCAAAGAAAAGATAACCTTCGGAGCAAGGCTTGACAAGGAGCTTTTCAATGAATCGGAAATTATTTCGAACCTTGACCCGGAGATGTTTATGGGTGAAGTCGATTTTGGGAAGTATGCAAAAAGTGAAATGCCTGAGAATGTTCCTGTTATGAAATACATGGTTTCGGAGGAGCAGCTTCAGGATGATGTAAGAGAGCAAGAATTCAATATGTTTTTGCTTCAAAGCAATCTGGAAAAGGACAAGTTTATAGACTTGAGAATAATGTTTCCCAACGGAGAGGATTTCATTGTGCTTTCAAAAAAGAAGATAAGAAGCATTGATATATCTAAAAACACCATATGGTGCTGGCTCAATGAGAGGGAAACGGTAACGGTAAGCAGTGCCATTGTAGATGCTTACATAAATCAGGGCACAAAGCTTTATGTTGTCACATATGTTGAGCCGACGTCTCAGGCAGAGGCTACACCTACATATCCTGCAAACATCCATGTAATGAGTCTTATGGAAACAAACCCTAATATTTTGGATCAAGCTAAGTTGTATCTGGCGGAAGAGGTTCGTAAAGCTTTGGACAAAAGGCTTGAAAATATTAATCCTAAGGCTGCAGTTTCCAATTATTCTGTTCCGGGTGCATACTCAGTGCCTGTGCCGAATATCAGCAATACTGATAAGCACGAGGACAGGGAACTTCTTGAGGATGTATCCACAATTTCTGAACAGCAGATGACACCGCAAGAACAGGAGCAAGGTGTGGATGATCTTTCAGAAGCTGATTTTGGGGGTGGCAAGGATGGATGAAACTATTAAAATAGGATTTGTAGGAAGTAAAACAGAAGATATAATTCTCTATATTTCAAGGATACTGTTCAATATGGATATGAATATTGCTGTTATGGATACTTCAGAACAGCAGTTGCTAAAGTATTCCGTACCAGAATCTATTCCAATAAACCTTCTTACCTCGTATAGGAATGTGGACTTCTATATTGGTTGCTGCAATAAGGAGAATTACAAAAAAGTCGATATAAGTAAATATAATGTGATAATTATAAACTTTGGACTTAACCCCGCATTTGTAAAGGAGCTAATGTCCTGTAGTCTGAGATTTGCTGTGACAGATCTGGAAAGATCCAGTGTTTTAAGACTTAAGGAGTATTTAGAAATGCTGGATTGCTCCTATGAGTTTATAAGAATATACAGGGATGTGGTAGACAGCAAGATCGACAAAAGCTATCTGGATAGTCTGCTTGACATAGCAACAGTTGTCAAGGAATACTATTTCTATATTTCCGAAAAAGAGCTTTGCTGCAGGCTGGACAGCCAGTATAATGACATTTTCAGATTCAGTGGGCTCCCAAAGGAATACAGTGCTATGTTTAAAGATATTCTTGTGGATTCTTTGAGCTTTAACCGCAAGGATGTGGAAATGGCAATTAAAAAAGCGGAAAAGGGGAAGTAGTATATGCGTATAGCTTTTTGGAGTAATGTGCACGGGCAGTCTGCTACCACCAGCAACATGCTTTCTATTGCTTTAGTAACTGCGCTTGAATACAGGCTTAAAATGCTTATCACCCATAATCATTTTGAAAAGAGCACCATAGAATCCTCGTTACTGGATAAAAGATATTTGAACAGTGAGCTTATGGAGCTGTCTGACAGCGGCATTGACGCACTGGCCAGATTTATAAAGTCAAACAAGCTGGACAAGGACAATATCGTAAATTATACAACAAGCATACTGAAAAAAAAGCTTGATCTGCTTATGGGTACAACCAATACAAATAAGGATCTTTATATGCATGATCTTAATAATGTTATGAATCAGATATTAAGTCTGGCTCAGGAATTTTATGATGTTGTTTTCATTGATGTTTCTGCGGGCTATAATGAGCTTTCAAGTAAAATATTAAAGTATTCGGATATTATAGTTGTTAATCTCAGCCAGAACTCAAGTGTGCTGGATGACTTTTTCGAAAGGCATAAGGAGGGGCTGGAGAATTATATTTTCCTTATAGGAAGGTACGACATGGACTCCCGATATAACACAAAGAACATTATGAGAAGGTATGGCATAAAGAAAAATATTGCTGCTATCCCTTACAACATAGAATTCAGTGATGCCTGTTCCGACGGGAGGGTGCTTGATTTCTTCCTTAAGAACCTGTCCGCTAAAAAGGATGATTTGAATTACTGCTTCATCAATGAGGTCAGGAATGCCGCAAGGCTCATATTGGCACATACAGGCATAGATATTACTACAAAGAAAATAGGTGATTAGGCTATGATGAATACTCTAATGATTATTTTGATTCTGGCCGTTTTTGCCGGAGGGGTATTTTGGTATTTTAATAAGAGCAAGAAAATTATCCATGCTAAATATGACATTGAGGAAGATATGTTTAGTGTGGAGTTTCTTGTACAGAAAGTTAAGGATACATTTAATAATATATTAAAGACCAACCTTTACGAAATGAATCTGTCAAAAGAGGAGTTTGCAAAAAGAATTCAAAATAAAAGCCAGCTCAGGCTTGCTTTAAAGAACTGCACATATGGAGATATAAATGCTAAAAATTATATAAAGGATTTTATAAGGGATATTCTTGTTAAAAATTACAAGATAGACGAAGTCAATATAACAAAAATTATAAATTTTGACAACCCAAAGGAGTTGAGCATACAGGACAAGTTTGAAATACTGATGCATATCTACAAAATAAAAAATGGTTACAGGGCATTAGAAAAAATAATTATGGATAATGGGCTTGACAATCCCAAAACAGATGAATATGGACAGCCTTTATACGTAATAAAAGCTGATGAAATAAACAAAATATATAATAAAAATGCTCAAAGATTGGCTACATTTGAGGATCGGCTAAGTATTGTGGTACAGCGAATATACCAACTGTACAAGGGCTATGGAGTAATTGACGAAATAAGGGATATGAAAATTGACGGGGTTTCAGGGGGAGTGTCGGGTATTCCTCCAAGCTTTTTTCAGGAATCCGAGCTCAGTAGCGAGGTATTCAGCTCTCTTCCCGCGTCCTATGACAGTGTGTGGATATTCTTTAAGGGAAAAACCATACATCTTTCCTTCCTGAGCTTTGGGACAGAGTACGAATTGATGCGTGTATGCAAAAATATATACCGCTACAACAACCCGGGACAGTTGTCTGAGTCAAACGGCTACAAGGTAAACGAGATGAAGGACGGAAGCCGTATAGTCGTAGCCAGGCCGCCTTTCTCGGAGTCTTGGGTATTTTTTGTAAGAAAGTTCGACAGTGTGGACAAGGCTGTCCCTGAGGATCTTATTGTCGATAAAAATAAGCAGCTTCCCATAGGATTTGTAAAATGGCTTATAAAGGGCTGCAGGATTACCGCAATAACAGGATCACAGGGAACAGGAAAGACTACTCTTCTGATGTCCATTGTAAGGTTTATAAATCCGACCTTCACATTAAGAATTCAGGAGATGGCCTTTGAGCTTCATTTAAGAAAGCTCTATCCCTTCAGGAATATACTGACCTTCAGGGAAACCACAACGGTTTCAGGCCAGGAGGGGTTAGACCTTCAGAAAAAAACCGACGGTACTGTAAACATATTGGGAGAGGTTGCCGATGCCAAGGTTGCCTCGTGGATGATACAGATGGCTCAGGTTGCCTCACTTTTTACTATGTTTACTCACCATGCCAAGACCACCGGCAATCTTGTGCTGGCCTTGAGAAACTGTCTCCTGCAGACAGGAGTTTTTAACAACGAAAAGATTGCTGAGAAGCAGGTGGCGGACGTAGTAAATTTTGATGTGCACCTGAACAAGGACATAAGCGGGCACAGGTATATTGAGAGAATAACTGAAATCATACCCTTAAGTCAGGATATAGAATACCCCGAGGGGTATAAAGGAATTGAGAGGCATGAGGAAAAGCAGGATAGCTTTCTTGACACAATGAAGGAGTATTTTGTGCGGGTGACGGACAGAAAGGTATTTGAAACAAGGGATATTATAGTGTGGGAAAACGGTGAGTACAAGGCGGGAGAGCCTGTAAGCCCTGAGTGCTACAGCGAAATGGCGAGGCATATGACCGGGGGTGAAAGAGAAGAGTTTAAGGCTTTTACCCTTTTGAATTGGGGAGTGAGCTATGAGTAACAATACTATTATAATTATACTTGCAGGCATACTGGTTGCAGCGGTTTTATTCCTTGCGGCGGCGCTTCTTACCGAGCGCAGGGTAAAAAGCAGAAATGCGGTTAAGGAAAGGCACGGAAGCGGAAAAAACTTCTGGTATTCCTCATATCTGTATTTCAGCAGGCTTTTCATAACTAAAAACTATATAGCAAGGGTGAGAAAAAGAATCCAGATAATGGAGCTTGCCGATAACTGGACGATCGGGAGAAGCACTATGAAGTTCGCTTTTATGTCTTTTTTTTCAGCACTTCTTGTGTTTGTAATCCTTGCTGCGCTTGGAAGAGACTTATACTTCTTTGTAATAGCGATTCTCACTGCTGTTATAGTACATGACCAGATATTGGGCCTGTTTGTAGACCGGGTTGAGAACAAAATAATGGTGCAGTTTGAAAGATTTTTAGGAGATGTAAGGCATAACTTTCATGAGCACGGAATGATTGATGAGGCTATTTTTGACTCTATAGAGAATTGCGGATATGAAATGTCACTGCATGCTCACAGGATATACGAGATTCTGACGGCAAACGATGTTGAGGAAGAAATAGAAAAGTATAATGAGGTGGCTCCCAATAAGTTTTTCAAGACATTTATCGCACTGTGCCAGACCATACTGAGGTTTGATGACAGAAAGGTTGACGATAAATCAATGTTTCTTACAAACCTCAATTATTTAAAGCAGGAGATAAATATAGAGCTTTTAAAAAGACAGAAGCTCAACTACCTGTTTAAGAGCCTGTCCATAATCGCAATGGCTCCTATATTTACTATTAAGCCTATGGAAATGTGGGCGGTAGCTAATCTACCTGAATTAGTTAAATATTACAGCGGTGCTTACGGGTTTGTAGAGCCAATAATACTTTTTGCACTTGTTATACTTTCATACCAGCTTATAAACAAGCTCCAGAGTAACGTTCAGACAAGCAGGACACTGAGTGTCCTTGAGGATAAGCTTTTGAGCATAAGGCTTGTTTCAAAAACAATGGACAGGCTTGTAGACGCTAACTACAGCAAAGCCTCAAGGTATACCGAACTGCTTAAAAATACAGCCTCTGAGTCAGGGGTCAATGCTTTTTACCTCAAGCGCATAATATACGGGAGTGCGGCTTTTGCCATAAGCCTTTTTGTGTTTTTCAACGTTTACTCAATCACAAGGTATAACATACTCAATTCCGTAGGAGCCGATATGGATAGGGAGACCCAGAGCACCAACAAGGAGGCTGCCGATGAGATGAGGGATCTTGACAGGGGCATACTGCTTAAATATAAGGGTACAACCCCGGCACTTGAGCAGATCCAAAAGGAAATACAAGAATCAGGAGGAATCAGGGACGCGGACATGTCGGCTTCAGCCTCTGAGAGGATATATAAAAAGCTTGTTTCATATAACAATCAGTACTTTAAATGGTGGCAGCTTTTAATTTGCTTCCTTATAGCCTTTATGGCTTATAATATACCCTACCTGATACTGGTATTCAGAAAAAAGATACTTCAGATGGGGATGGAGGACGAGGTTATGCAGTTCCACTCAATCATAATCATGCTTATGTATATAGAGAGGATAAGCGTAGACAACATACTCCAGTGGATGGAGCAGTTTGCAGTGATTTTTAAAGGCTCTATAAGCAGGTGTATAAATAATTTTGAGCACGGTGACATAGAGGCCTTGGAGCAGCTCAAAATTGATGAGCCGTTTCTTCCGTTCACAAGGCTTGTGGAGAACCTTCAGGCCGCATCCGATAAGATATCGGTTCAGCAGGCATTTGATGAGCTTATCATTGAAAGGGGGTATTATCAGGAAAAAAGAAAGCAGGACAATGAAATGATGATTGCCAGCAAGGCGATGTACGGTAAGATGATAGCCTTTACTCCTCTTATAGCCACATTGCTTCTGCACATGCTTATTCCTTTTTTGCTGGAAAGCATGAACCAGCTTTTAAATTATTCAGAACAGCTTAGAGACATACTTTAAAAATTTTTATTTAAGAATATTGAAGGGAGATAATTTTTATGGAAAATGCAACTACAGCCATTAAAATTGGTGCTGCTATAGTAATAGTAATGGTGGTGGTGACAATAGGCTTTATGGTCTTAAGATCAGGGCAGGATACTGCAAAGCTTGGACTGGAAAAGCTGGGGCAGGTTAACAGCGATCTTGATACGGCAGAGGTCAGCATGTATGAAGGCTCAGTCGTATCGGGGAGCGAGGTTTTAAATTTCATAGAAAAAAATAAGAAGGCTTCATTTGGTGTAAAGGTTATTACAAATTTAAATACGGCTGGCGTATGCTATATTAAAGAAGTAACGAGTACAGGGGGAATAGGAAATGATATTTCAGAAAGTGATACTGATAATTATATTAACATTGCTAAAGACGTAAAGAGGGCTACTTATATTAATCCTAACGGAAGGTTTCTGGGTAAAGTTTACAAAAATGCTAATGGAGCAATAACGGGGCTTCTATTTACACAGCAGACATAAGACCATAATATATGGTATGCAAGGGGTGTTTCTATGAGCGACAATCTGGCGGATTTTCTGTTTGAGGTGTCATGTATATTTATTTTTACGGTAGCCATTTCCGTGTTTATGCTTATGGGCAGCGGCACAGCTAGAAATATCGCTCTTGTTAAGGAAAGTCTTGTGCAGGATAATTTGTTGTATGAGAGCAATGTGGATGCCAAGGAGGTTACTGTATCTGGAGCCGAAATCATCGCAAAGGTTTACGGGGGAATGGATGTGGATATTTTTGTTAACGGAGGGGTAATAGCAGAGGAAAGCATGGCAAACACTTATTCCGGATTTGAAAATGAAGGGAATGAAAATGAAGGGAATTTAAACAGCGCTTTTACAGATATGGGAAGCGATACGGAAAAAGATCCGTTTAACGGTATTAGAATAAATCCCAATGACACATACAGGGCAAAGTACATAATAGATGCCGGGGGAAAAGTCACAGGGATTGAATATATAAGGGTGTGAGGTTTTAAAATGGGTGAATCGCTCAGCAAAATTATAGCCCTGTTTCTTTCGGTGCTGCTTTTGTTTATATTTCCCATATTAAATATGTTTGAAAATCAAGATGACACAACAAAGGTTTTTGTACTGAATGAAACAGCTAAGTTTGTGGATTCTGTGAGAAATCTGGGCTATATAACACCGGATATGTACAGGGAATTTACCCGGAGGCTTTCTGCTACAAACAATATTTATTCCATACAGATGGAGCATTATCATAAGAGATATGATCCTCTGGACAGTGCGGGAGCTTCCGAAAATAAGTTTAACATTAATTATAGGGGTACATATACGGAAAGCATAATGTCTGAGCTTTTTCCTGCCTCATCTGCTGCTGACCCCAGATATAAGCTTGGAAAGGGCGACTATTTTGCTGTAAGGGTAAGAAATGAAAATAAGACTCTGGCTACTAAAATACAACAGATGCTGTATGGCGCAGACATGGCTGAGGCAAAAATCATAATCAATTACGGGGGGATGGTCAAGGATGAAGATTACTAATCTTGCCATCGTTTTTGTAATAATAGTTATTCCTTTTATTTTAATTTCCAATCTTAAGCTGTGGGATATGAAGGCAGTATCCATAAAGACGCTGGAAATCAACAAGCTGCTGGATGCAGCATGTGAGGATGCGGCTTCGGCACTTATTGGGAGGGGAGAGGATGGCAGGATTACGATAAACAAAGAGCAAGCTGTTGAAGCTTTTTTTAATTCACTGTATATAAATTTTGATGTTTTGGACAATTCAATGCTTAAAAGAAAAATACAAGGCTATGTTCCGGTCATTGCGGTGATTGACTATGATGGCTATTATATATTTTCGCAGGAAATATATACGGGGGCTTTAGGCTTTAGCGAGATAAAGCATGTATGGAAGCCCAAAAAAATGTTTTCATATTCTGAAGGGACATATGTGTATTCCTTTACATTAGATGATTATTTAACGGTGTACGATGTCACAGATCCCGATAATAGGGCCTATGAGGGAGCTTATGAGGATATTAGGCTTTTGCATGCAGGGAGTATTATAGATACGAGTGAGTCTTTCGACCGTGTGAGAAGAAGCACAATTGTTGAAAGCATTAAGGATGACATAAACTATTATATAAACTTGCATAACCGTATTGCATTAAAATACGGTATTACATATCATTTTGCGCCCCCTCTGATACAGGATGAGGACTGGTACAGAACTATAGATGATGTGGGTGTAATCGCCTTTTTTCAGGGAATACCGATAGGGACTGGAGGGGATGTGTTTAACAGCTTTGCTGTCGGAGGAGGAAGGCTTGTAAAGCATGAGGGATACTATGTTGAGTCTGAGGCCACCAGCCTGATACAATACTATCACAGGACAGGATGTGTGGATTTGCCCTATAATAACGGAAGAGTAGATAAGGATAAGGTTGATATATACGGCAGCAGAAAGGAATGTGCTGAAAAAGGGTATTATCCTTGTCCTAAATGCAATCCATAAATAAAGGAAAGGTATAAAATATTCTCATATATATGTTTTGAAATAAGATTATATATTTATAGAAACTTGGGATTTATTTTAATTTGATATAAAAAACACAATATGATACAATTATAAAAAAATAATACATAGTTAACATACAAATATATTTAAATATTGAGAAATATCTCAGATTTAACTATAGGGGGGACTTTTCTTGGAAGAAATTTTACTGCATATATACCATGGAGACTTTTTTAATGAGGTAGATGTAGGTAAATTCAATAAGGAAGCAATTTCAATAGGCAGTGATGAATCTGACGATATTTTTATACAGTCAGAATTTTTATATCCTTCCAGTGTAATATTCGAAAATAGACTAGGTGCATGGGTCATTTTAAACCCGGCATCAAGAGGTGTATTCTACGGCGAAAAGCTTATAGATCGGAAAACAGTGGAAAATGGGGACGTTTTTACTGTCAGCAAATCTGTGCATTCAGGGGAAGACATTAGAATAGTGGTTTTAGACAAGGCATGTTATCCTAATAAATCGTCTAAATATCTTATTAAAGACCTTATAGATATTAAAATAGGCAGTGCTTCTGATAATGATATAGTGTACGGCAACAGCTTTGTGCATAACAGGCATTGCGTTATAAGGTGTATGAGAGACAGGGAATATTGTATTGAGTCATGTGAAGGCCACATTGTACATATAAACGGAACAAGAGCGGAGAGAAAGAGCTTAAGCCCTGGGGACACAATATATATAGGCGGACATAAAATTGTTTTTGACAGGACTTGGATAACGGTTTTTCATTCGGATACATTGATTTCGGTAAAAAATTTAAAAGAAGTGCTGTCAATCGAATCGATATACCCATATTTTCAGCGTTCACCAAGGCTTGAGCCTCAAATGCCAATAGAAGAGGTATCCATACCCAGTGCTCCTCAAAAGCCTAATAAGCCTAATACGGGACTATCCTTCTGGCTCCAGCTCTTTCTTACGCCGATGGTTACCTGCCTTGCGGCATTTGCGTATCCTCGCTCTCTTATGTTTACTGTTCCCATGGCTTCAGCTACGGTAATTATATCGCTGTCAAATTTTTTTTCCCAAACAAAGGAATATAAAAAGAGAGACAGGTTGAGGAATGAAAAATACTCTTCTGCTATAATGAAGATAGATTATAAGCTTGAAAATATGAGAGCGGAGCAGAAGTCAATACTTTTAAGAACACATCCGGAACCTGAGGAATGTGTACAGATAGCAGAGGAACGTTCAAGAAGGCTATGGGAAAGGGCAACTGACGACAATGACTTTATTGATGTAAGGGTTGGAATAGGTGACGTTCCTCTGATGGCAAAGATAAAATATTCGGTTCCCGAAATCAACATAGATGATGATCCGCTTTTAGATAAGCCTCAGGTGATTTTTGAGAAACACGCAATAGTCGAAAAGCTTCCTATAACTGTAAATTTGTATGAGGCGTGCACTGTTGGGGTTATAGGCATACGGAGTAATGTAATTGCCATGATAAGGAATATACTTATAAGGCTTGCTGTACATCATTCATACGATGAGGTCAAGTTTGTATTGATATTTCCTCAAGAGGAATTGCATGAGTGGAGCTGGGTAAGGTGGCTTCCCCATGTATGGGATGAGAATTATAAAAATAGATTTGTAGCATGTGAGGCTTCCTCTGCCCACGATATAATGAATATGTTCAACGATCTTTTGAAAAAGAGGGAATCAGACCTTGAGGAAAAGAAGGATGAGCAGCAAAGGCTTATTCCTCATTATATATTTATACTTGCAGATAAAGCGGCAACTGAAAATGAGCCTGTTGTAAAATTGCTTATGAAGAATAACAGTCTTCTCGGGGTATCTACAATACTTGCATTCGATAAAATGCAGTATCTTCCTAAAAATTGCAGGTATATACTTGAACTGGTTAGTGAAGCTACAGGGCTTATATATGAGAAAAAGAAATCCTCTCACAGAATTAATTTTACTCCGGATAAGATATCCGCTGCTAAAAGTGAATTTGTTGCAAGAAGGTTAGCCCCTGTAAGGCTGAAGCAGGTAGGGGCGGAGCAGGAAATCCCTGTTAGTGTTCCTTTTCTTGAGCTTTTTGGAGTGGATTCTACTGAAAAGCTGAATATAAAAACCAGATGGGAGGGAAGTGAAACATTTAAGTCGCTTGCAGTACCACTTGGCTTGCGTGAAGGCGGAGACAAGCTTCTTCTGGATTTGCATGAAAAATATCACGGCCCTCATGGACTTATTGCAGGAACTACAGGTTCAGGGAAAAGTGAGCTGCTTCAAAGCCTGATACTTTCTCTTGCAGTAAATTTTCATCCGCATGATGTAGCATTTGTAATTATAGACTATAAGGGTGGAGGAATGGCTAACCTTTTTGAGGATTTGCCTCATTTAATAGGGACAATTACAAATCTTGACGGAAATCAGATTACAAGATCCCTGGTTTCCATTAAAAGTGAGATAAAAAGACGTCAGGAAGTTCTTGGAGAATATAAAGTAAATCATATTGACGGATATCAGATGCTCTATAAAAAGAAGGAGGCGCAAAATCCTCTTCCGCATTTGATAATAATAATTGACGAATTTGCAGAGCTCAAGTCTGAACAGCCCGAATTTATGCGTGAGCTTGTAAGTGCTGCCAGAGTGGGAAGAAGTCTTGGAATACATCTCATACTTGCTACACAGAAGCCGTCAGGTGTTGTGGATGATCAGATATGGAGCAATGCAAGATTCAGACTCTGCCTTAAGGTCCAGGGGAGGGAGGACAGTAATGAGGTGCTTAAAAGGCCGGATGCAGGGGATATAAAGCATCCGGGAAGGGCATATCTGCAGGTAGGGAATAATGAAATATTTGATCTTTTTCAGTCTGCCTGGAGCGGTGCAAAATATAATCCCGGGAGCGAAGGAGCAGGGACAGGTGAAAGATTACTTCTTAGAGTAGGTCTTGAGGGAAGCAGGAGGCCTTTGTTTTCATATGAAAAGAGCAAGGGCACGGGAAACTTAGAGACGCAGCTTAATGCTGTCATTAAGCAAATAATGAAAACAGCCTCGGAGCAAGATATAGAAAGGTTGAATGGGCCATGGCTTCCACCGCTTTCAGATGTAATTTGGCTATGGGAGCTTCTTGGGATGGAGCCAGACAAATGGGATGGGTGTACGTGGAGAGATGCTAAGGATTGGATATGTCCTGTAATAGGCTTTGCGGACAGTCCTTCCGAACAAAAGCAGTATCCTGCATTTCTTGATCTTGGCAAGGAGGGTCATGCTGTTTTATATGGCGCTCCCGGTACGGGAAAGACAACATTCCTAAGTACGGTGATAACATCCTTGGCTATTACATATTCACCCAAAGATGTAAATATATACATTATGGACTTTGGAGGAAGAACCTTTAATACTTTTGGCTGTCTTCCACACGTAGGAGATGTAGTAATAGGTGAGGATGAAGAAAAGCTGTCCAAGCTTGTAAAGCTTCTTAAAAAGGAGATAGATAAAAGAAAAAAAATATTTTCTGATATAGGTGTTACCAATCTTTCCTCTTTCAGGGCTGTTTCGGAGAATAAGCTGCCTGCAATTGTGCTGATTGTGGATAACTATTCTGCCATGTCTGAGCTTTATCCGTACATGGAGGAGGTGTTTGTGCAGCTTTCAAGAGAAGCTGCGAATTATGGATTGCATCTGGTTGTTACTGCAAGTGCCATGTCAGAGCTAAAATATAAAGTGTCACAAAACTTTAAAATTTCTGTAGCCCTTCAAATGACAGACAAATCGGATTACGTGAACATAGTAGGGAGAACAAGCGGACTTGAACCGTCTCCGGTAAACGGCAGAGGTCTTATAAAAATGGGAAAGCCTGTTGAATTCCAGACCGCTTTGCCGTTCCCAGGAAAAAATGAGGCTGAAAGATCTCAGGAGATGAGAAAATGTTTTGAAAGAGTAAGCGGTAATTGGGAGGGAAAGAGGGCTAAAAAAATACCTGTGATTCCTGAAGTTATGTCTTATAGGGAGATGCTTGAATATGAAGAGATTAAAGAGAGCATATGCGGCCGGAATCTTATACCTTTAGGGCTTACAACAGAGGACATGGAGCCTGTGTTTTTTGATTTTGGAGATAGCTCCTCAATACTGGTAGCAGGACAAATCCAGAGTGGAAGAACCACTGTTCTGAAATGCTTACTAACAACAGTATTAGAAAAAGATGCTGAAGGATTATATCAGGTGAATATAATAGATTCCAATAATATGGGACTTTATAAATATAAAAGCATTAATAAAATAGCTTCATATTCTTCGGATGCGGCGGACGTGTCTGCTGTAGTAAGTGAGATTATACTAAAAATAGAGAATAGAAAAGAGCAGCTTTTAAATAAAAGAATGGATTCAGGAGGAGAATTTGACGAGAAGAGCTATATCGACAGTGTACCAAGGATAATTGTTTTTATAGATGAGTACAAAGATTTTATGGATATGGCAGATGATGATACAAAAATGAATCTTGAGAAGCTCGTAAAGAGGTATAAGGGTCTTGGCTTATGCATAGTGATATCAGGTCTGGATGATGATATATCAAGTAATAGCTATGACAGCTTTACAAAAGCGGTCATAGACAATCAGACAGGTCTGCTTACAGGTGGGAGCTTTGAGCAGCAAAGGGTTTTCAGCACAAAAATGCCCTATTCTGAGCAGGGAAATATACTTGGTACCGGAGAGGCTTATTATATTTCAAAGGGCAGGTATGTTAAGCTTAAGCTCCCGCTGATATAAGGGCTATTTAGCATATTTAGGGAATAACTTTAAAAAGAGAGAAGGAGTTTTGTACATATGAAAGAGCCAAAAACGGTAAGCTGTATAGTCAGTTCAAAGGAGTTGGTATTTCTTGCTGCTCTTGTAAATGCCGAAGAGCTTATAGGAATAGAAAACCCATATAAAAATTTTACTGAGAGCGGCATAAAAACGGAGTGGGAGATTATTCGGAAGGAGCTCAGTGAAAAAGGATATATAAAGCTTGAGGAAGGAAAAATTGTCATGGACAGGTTTATATATGCCGCGATTGCTATATGCTGCTTCTGCAAGGCAATTATACAGGCAGAAATGTACGAGGGGAGAAATGCAGTTTCCGTACACAGAATTTATTTGTCTCAGGGTGCATGTATACACCTTTACAAAGTACCCGGGCAAAAAGATATTTATAGTGTGAGGCCCATTGTGGAAAGTTCAGAGCTTTCAAATATTATAAAGCAGTGTACTATTCCGCATTACGATTTTCGTATAGACAACCAAAAAGCGCGTATATCAGAAACACAGCTTGATAATATATTTAAATGCATTAAAGATGGGAGCAATTCGGGGAGTGAGCTGCTTAAAGACAGCGGATTGTCCGAGGATGCAGCGGAGTCTCTTTTAAAAGCATTAGCAGGATCTGACGTGCATGGATCTTTAATTGTAAAAGAATATAAGGAGAACTATGGAGGCAAAGCCACAGCTTTTAAGCTTCTAAAGGATGAAGACAGACTATGGGTTGCAGAGTTCTTATATCAAAAGGGGAATTACATTGAATTCTTCAGTGTAAGCAGAAAACAGGCAGAAGATATAATAGACGAGCTTGCTGAGGATATTGCAGAGAGGTATATATTAAGCAGAAATTCCGAAAGAAAGGTATAAGTTGTATGGATACTGTGATTTTTACAATAAAATCTGGTGATGGAAGGGAGCTTATGGATATTGAAGCCTCCTTCCATATTACAGCTCAGGAACTGGCTGCTTCTCTGGAGAATTATATGGGCGAAAAGATAGATTTTTTATTTGCCGAACCTCTAGGCAGAAGATTATCCTTTGAAGAAACTCTGGGAGAAGCAGGAGTATGGGAAGGGAGCTGCCTGATAGTTGAGGCAGGAGGGGTCTAGACGTTATGTCAGAAGTGGTGGGAGGTGTTTTTGTGTGGGACGTTATGTAAATGTGGATTATAACAGGCTGTACTATGCAGCAAAACAAATTTTAAGTAAAGCTGATGCTCTGGAGAGGGTCGATATGAGGGCAAAAAGTGCCTTACAGCAGGTAAGCTATATATGGCAGGGGTATTCACAAATTGCTTACAGTACCTGTGAAGACAGATGGAGGGCATATTTGGGAAATATGAAGAACAGCTTGAGAAGCTTAGCAAGATCTTTAAACAGTATTGCGGATTATTATGAAAGAGAAGATAAAAGGCTTGAGGCTGAAGCAAGAAGAAGAGCTGAGGAAGCCAGACGCAGGCGGGCGGCACAGAGTCTTAAATAAAATAAACCAGAGGATAAAAAAGCATGTAATTTTGTATAGTTTTCGGATGACTATGTTTTAGCAGGCATTCGTACTGCAGGCGATTCTTTAGACTCCGGATATTATAAATAAACTGAAAGGACGGGAAAATATTATGGCGACAGGAACAATCAGGATAACTCCTGAACAATTGAGAAGTGAGGCTAAAAGACTACAAGGCTTTAATGATCAGCACCAGCAGACCTTTGATCAGATGGGGAAATTGATTGAGGGTCTTAGAAGCCAGTGGGAGGGACAAGCTGTGGAAGCGTTTCAGCAATCCTTCAACAGTGCGAAAGCAGAACTGAATAAGTTTAAGGTGTCTATAGATGTCTTTGTTGCCAATATGAACAAATCAGCACAAGCACTTGAGGATACAGACAGAAATTTAGGCGCTCAGATGAAAGTCTAAGGGTGTTGGAATATCAGAAAACGGTCAAATTTTATTTGGCCGGCTTCTGATATCTGAGCTGCTTTAGGGAGAAAATAAGATGGGAAAAATATATATGAAGCCGGATGAGGTAATAGGCCTTGGGGGCAGGATTAAGTCCATAGTTGCTGAAATAGAGCCTATGGTCAGAGATGTGGGAAGCATACTTGAAAGTCTTGAGCCGGAGGTTAAAAAGAGGCTGGGAGGCACAGAATACCGGATTGCAGATGACCTGTATATGCTGTATAATATGGGTATGGACTTAGGCTCTATGGCGCAGAAGGCAGGTCGGAGCTTTATGGATGAGGACAGCTTTCTTTCCCGTGATATGGAGGCTGCGCTAAAGGGAATGGAGAGTGTGGCGAAAGAGGTTGCATGGCTTAATTCCTCTGACAATGCAAGAATGGGGGTTGACGGAAGCCTTAAGCAGCAGTTTTATCGTAATGTGTCACTTGAGATGAATGAAAGCGTGGCGAGTCCTGTAGGAGATTATTTGCTTTCCTCAGTAAAGCAGGTAGTGCTGGGGGATTTTACGGATGACATGACACTTTTAGGTACGGGGCTTCAGGTGCTTACTGGTATTGTAGGGATAGACCTGCCAGCGGATATAAGGGACTTAACGGCAAGTCTGGTAAACTGGGAATGGTCTGGGGAGCATATTTTAAATTTTGCGTTAAACCTCGTGGGGGTAATACCCGTTATAGGCGCATTAAAATATCTGAAGTATGCGGATGAGGCAGCGGTAGCGATTAAAGGCAGTGACAGGATTGTCACAGCTTTAAAGAATAGTGATGAGCTTTCGACTGTGTTAAAAAAGGGTGATGAGGCGGTTTTAGGCTCTAAGGAAGTCTTAAACGGTGGGTTAAAGACCTTATCCACACCAAGCTCTAAAGTCTTACGTCAAAATATGATTGAATCAGGAATTAATGTTCCGAATTACGCTAATGCAGCTCATCATATAGTTGCAGGAAGTTCACCTAAAGCTGCTGAAGCTAGAGCGATTCTTCAAAAATTTGGAGTGGACATTAATGATGCTACTAATGGGGCATTTCTACCAACTGTAAAAGATGTGGCAGAAGGCGCATATCATCCAAGTCTGCATACCGATTCGTATTATAGAAAAGTTACGGATTTATTATCTGGAGCAAAAAGCAAGAATGACGTATTAGATATCTTAGACGACATAGCTGATCAGTTATCAAAAGGAACATTCAAATAGTATACAGTATGGAGGTGGATAGCATGAAAATTTGGCTGCTAGACTGTGATGTTGATAATTACGATAATTTGACATGGAAAAATGATATAGATATTGATGAAGTACAGACTTTTGATGGAAGACAGAAGTTGATGAATTGGAACCCTGTTCAAGTAAAAAGAATGTATGATAGGGAATTTAGCAATTCACCTGGACTTTCATCACATATACCGATATTTGACAAGAAGGCTGTCGATACTCTCAAAGATTTATTAATTGGGAATGCAGAAATACTCCAACTAGATTGCGAGGGCTGGGAATTTTATGCAATTAATGTAATTAAAGTTTTAGACTGCATTGATTATGATAAATCAGAGTATAAAACTTTTAGAGATGGCAAACGAATTATGAGATTTATTAAATACGCTTTTGATATTTCAAAAGTAAAAAATGAGCATTTGTTTAAAATTGTTGATGAACCATTGCGTCGTCCCTTTGTATCCGATGAATTTAGAAATCGTATACTCGAAAATAACCTTACTGGATTCAAATTTGAGCTTGTTTGGGATAGTGATAAAAACTAATAATACAAACAGATGTACAATATTGGTTATTTCGAAAAAAATTGATTAACAGCCACCTGAACAGCACCTAAACTTTAAATCCGTTTGATTACCAAATACAATAAAGCTGAATTCCCGGTCAAAGAACTTTCCACCTAAGTGGTCATCCTTTAGCGGGAGTTTGCCATGTATTGAGCGGTGCGCAGCACTTTGTGACAGTGGATGAAATACTGAAAAGTAAGACGGAATATGAAATGCCGGAAACGAAATAGATACGGCTCCCGCTGCAGCTATTTAAGTATAAAAATGAGGACAACTTTTCTGAATTTTAAGTTATGATAATTTAATGGAATCGTGAGCTCGTTTAAAAAAATCCAGAAGGCCTTTTTTGGGGGGAGACTCAAGCTTGATCCCCAGAATTTCGGAGAATACATTTTTTACATCCTCGGACGGGATAAAGGGGTTTTTATTAAATGGCAATGTATATACCTTGTTTTTTACAAATCCCTTTATATCTCCTGTTTCATTTCCTGAAATGAATGGTATAACATAAATCCAACTGTTATTTAAATCATAGCTTCTGGAATAGGTGTGGAACCTTCTTATTTCCTTTACCTTCCAATCGGACCCATGTCCCAAAACTATTTTTTTATTGGCTCTGGAAAAATCATCAAGCTCTATTCCATCTTTAAAACATCCGAAATCCAGAAGTATAAAGTCGTACTTTTCTTTATGGGTCAGTACAAATTGTGAATATTCAATTCCCCAAAAGTAGTCAACACCCTTGTATGTAAAGAATTTATCAGGAGCGTCAGAATCACTTATATTGCTTTGAAGCTCTTTAAATGACATGCTTTCGTTAAGCTCTACGATAGCCACATTATAATTTATTGAGAGATAATGAGCAAACATTATTGCAGTATGTGTTACGCCTGTGCCATAGCCTGCTCCGGTAAATGCTATCTCATTATTTCCCACGGCTACATATTTTATAGGCTGAGTATTTCCATTTGTATTATTTGGTTTTGGCAAGCTTGCATCGGGAAATACCTCTGAAGGGACTAATTCTCTTATCAGTCCCATAAGGCTTTTGTCAAGCTGCTCTTTTACCTCAATCAAGGCATATGGAATGAAATTGCCTTCAACACATTTTTTTATTGTTTCATTACTAAGAAAAGGTACGTTTATATAATCTATATCTCCAATATCTGAAATGACTTTGTTCCTGTCTGAATCACTGCACCATTTATTTATTATATATTTTACCTTGCCGGTATTCTGGAATTTTTTTACTTGTCTTACCATGTCAACATCAAAATCCTTATAGCCGGAGTCTATTACAAGCAGCAGCATATCCATTTCGTCAATTATTTCCTGTACAAGCTCATGCTTGAAATGATGACCTATGTCAATTATATTTATAGAAGATTTTTTTGAAGCATATAAGAGCTTCATAATCATATTATAATTCCATTTGTCAGAAAGAAATTTACGAGAATCAGGTACTATATATGCTATTCCATCGGATATATTTTCTCTGTTTTTTTCGATTTTCTCTCCTTCGGCCACAGCATTATGAAAGGAATAGAAATCATAACCCAATTTTTTTTCCAGTCCGGCTCTGCCAAAGATTGTACGTGACAGTGGAAGCTCAATGACACTGGGGAGTACTCCATGCTCAGAAAGCATCTTTGCCAGATTAAGCGTTACGAAGGTGGAGCCTGCGCCGGGGGTAAGATTGAGAACACCTATGAGATTATTTTGTATAGCAGTATAAACCTGTCTGTAGACAGGCACTTCAACCATTTTCTCGGATTGGTGCTTATCTTTTTTTCTTTGCTCAACAGGATATTTTTCATTAAAAGTGCTTTTTTCATCCGGCATACTTTGATAAGACTTTACAGTAGACTTAATAATATTCAGAATATCGTCAAAGTCTCCTTCAAATGGAATTATATTTTCAACACCCTTACGGTATAAGAAATCAATTGCCTCATCTTTCCACCAGAGCCTCACGTCTATAATTGCCAGATCATATTCTTTGGAGGCTATTTTTTCTTTAAAAGAATCCAGATCTGTAACAAAATCATCCCATTGTATGTTAAATTGTTTTAAAATATGTACTATTCTGTCATAGCTGTCTCTCGATTTCATGCAGCAAATTGAGTGTGGCATATCTTTACATCACATCCTTTGTTATAATTATATAGTAAAATTATTCATTGGTAAATATCTATGCAATAATTGTTGTGAATAGCTTGTGATAATTGTTAAAATGCTTAAGTCTCGAAATTAAGGGCATGCGCTATCCTTTTCTTATCCCTTTCACAACGCATTTTTAATTAACCAGTATAACTGATTAAATTTAAAAAAAAGGGATCGTTGCATTAACTAATGAAATACTTAATTCTGCAACGGTTTCTTATGTTTTTTGGGATGACAATAAATTAGGATTTTTCATTTTGGGTATTATTGAGAATATCAAGTAATTCTTGTTACGTCATAAGGCTTTCATCCTTTGATACCTACAATATCGGAATAGTTTCGGAAAGTCGGCATCAGAAACCAATAAAAATAGGTATTATGAATTGGTTAATTCAAGTTTTTACTCATGAGTAAGATAAAATTCTGCTAAAACCATCTTTACCTCATAGATAGACTGCTATATAATTGAAGCAGAGGATATTATATAGAATAATGCTATAAATTACTTGGTATACAATTCAGAAAATAAACAAAGAAAAGCATTCAGCCTCCTCATAAAAATATTAACAAATAGGAGGATCCCAAAATGAAAAAGATATTATCCATGGTGCTTGTATCTATACTGCTTTCAGGCATTATTACAACATCTACTTTCGGTGCGGAAAGCTTCAGCGATATCCCTGACAACGCATATTATAAAAATGATCTGGATTATATGATGAAGGATTCAAGGAAAATATTTGAGGGCTTTGCCGACGGAACCTTTAAGCCGGAGAATCCCTTTACACTGGCACAGCTTATGAAATGCATAGCGGTTGCCAGAAATGATGAGATACCTGAAAGGCGCAATGGAGAAAAGTGGTATATCCCATATGTTAAAACGGCAATAATGAACGGATGGCTGAGCGGAGGAGAATTTGAGCTGAGTGATTATGAAAGAGCGGCTAAAAGAGGAGAGATGGCCATGCTGCTGGTAAGGGCCTTCGGGGAATACAGCTTCCGTGAGGCAAACAAGGTAAAGACCCTTATAAAGGATTATAATGCAGTACCGGATAAATATAAGCCTTACGTAATAAAGTCTTATGACATAGGGCTTATAGGAGGTTATAGCGACGGAAGCTTCGGGGCCGAGGATAATTTGGTAAGGGCTCAGGCGGTGGCAATTATAAGAAGGTTTATAGATCCTTCGGCAAGGCTCAAGCTGGAGCTTGAGGGTGTTGAAGCAGATAATACGCCTGATTTGAGCGATCTGGTATACAGGATCAATCCCGATATACCTCAGGAGCTTTATGAGTATGAGTATAGGAAAAGTGAAATTACAGGCTTTATTGGTTCTAATAAGTGGAGTGTCGAGAGATATGGATTAAAAAAAGTAACTGAATTTATGAATATAGGAAAGCGGTATATGGAGACTTTTTACAATGTGGATTACCGTACATATGACAAGGCTCAATATATTGAAAAGCTTAAGTGGTTTTTCATGCCTCAGACAAGATGGAGAGCAGATGACGGGATAACAAGGCCTATAGAGGAACATATACAGTATTGGGCGGATATGGTGGAGGAAAAGAATATTTCCATAAAGAGTGAATTTATAACCGATCCTTCACTAGTATATGCAGCGCATGGGGAAGTGGTAAGAGGACAATTGAATTTTTCAGTAAAAAGCTGCAGTGACATGCAATGGTTAAAGAATTATACCATGCTTGGAAATGTAACCTTAAATAAAGAATATACTTGTGCTTTTGAAGTTGAATTAGTAAACATGGAATTAAAAGAGGGATGGGAACATGCCTCAAGAGTAATGAACAATGAATACCTTCTCACAGAAGTCAGTGAGGTAGATTAATATGAAGAAAAAATTATATTCTATATTCATGGTGATTTTTATAGCGTATATAGTCTATACAAGTGGTTATGCA
This sequence comes from Anaerobacterium chartisolvens, assembly GCF_003337415.1. Taxonomy (GTDB): domain Bacteria; phylum Bacillota; class Clostridia; order Acetivibrionales; family DSM-27016; genus Anaerobacterium; species Anaerobacterium chartisolvens. Next base: position 88,838 of record NZ_QPJT01000019.1, read on the forward strand.
GGAGGAGACAGTTATGCAGGTGAGCCATTGAAGTTTGAGTCTGACGGCTCGCTTACAATGACGACATATGATCAAAAGGCGACAACGGATATAAGATACAGAACCATAGGCTGGACGATCTACAGTGAGGACAGGACAAAATCTGTAGTAATACAGTTTGAGGAGTCGGAAAGCGAATATATAGATGAGGATGGGGATGGATATAAGGAGAAAGTGAGAACATATTTTAAGATAGACAAAGATATAATATTCAACCGAATAGGAGCAGTGGATAAGGAATGGCAGGAGGAGCTGTACCGCGAGGGGGGAGACCTTATCTTTGACGGTGTGCTTACCATTGTTGAATATGATGGAGAAGTTGAAAAGAGGCGGTTAGGCAGGCTTACCAACGGGGGGGACAACTATGAAGAGGAGGTATACTTTACACTTGATGGAATTAAAAATGCCCGTATCTGGGGAAGCTCCGTAAGCTTTGATAGTCATTTCAATAAAAAGGTACATCTTGACAGGCATCCTGAAATGCTGGATGGCAATGTTGAAGTAAAGCATTTCCTCATGGACGGCAGCGCAATAAGCAGGTATGATTACTCGGAGCAGGTTGAAAGCGGGGAGCATCAATATACTGCCAGACAGATAGCGGGACATGAATGCATGGGAGTAAAGGTGAAATATGGTGAAAGTGCCGAGGGCTCTATGCAGATCTCTGACAGCGTAATACTGTCATTAGATGACTTATTTTCCACGGCCTGTATTTACTTTTATTACCAAGGATCTGAGAATACAGGCAAGAGCGGTGAGGATATAGATCCAGAGGCTACGGGAGTTATAAAGGCGGATGATATGGGCAGTG
>NZ_QPJT01000020.1 GCF_003337415.1 Anaerobacterium chartisolvens
GAAAAGTACAGGGCTTTTACCGAATCAATGAGAGAAACAGGAATAATGAAGGAAGTGGATGACAGCATTATAAAGGCGTACACCGAAAATGTGTACAACAGTGAGAAAAGCTATATTGTAAGGAATAGAGCTCCTGAGGAGATAATACAAAAGGCAGGCCAATTTCTTGGAGAAAGGCTTGAAGAAGGCTTAAGAAGGAAGCACAGTCGGGAAACCAGCAGAAACAGGGCATTTATAACTTATATAATGAGGACACTATGCGGGTATACATATAAAAACATATGCAAATATATAGGCAATATATCGGCGGGCGGAGTATCAAGATTGTCAAATGATGGGTTCAAGTTGCTTAAGGAAAATATGCGGTATTGCAATGCTTTCAATTCATTAATTCAAACTGGATAAGCTTTTAAGATAAAAGTATTTATAAATAGGTCATGCACAGAGTGCAGGGGCCTTTTTCTGCTATGCATTAAACAGGTTGTATGAAAATCGAGATATACAAGCGAGCCCTTGACTATATAAATTTTACCTGCCGTCCCCTCACCCAAGCTGTCTTAACACGATTACTAGATTAAAAACATTTACAGGATAAGTGTACTTTTGTTTTTAATCTTGTCTATCCTTTAATCTTGTTCAGACAATGTATCTACTTGCCACACCTTGCCTCGCCTTGCGACGCTATCCCCTTCAAGCACATTCTCGGAAAATTAAGATATACAAGAGAGTCCTACAATATATGAATTTTACCTGCAGGGCTGTTTAATAAATTAGCTTTATTATATGCTGTATGCAATTTATGCAGAAGCGTCCCCTCACCCCACCTCATAGGAATATACCTCCGCTGTAATTCATAAATTCCTTTCTGTCAAACTTCTTATCCTCAGTTAAAAACCTCTGCGCTTCGTCAACATAGAAGTAACTGCCGAAGCTGTTGGGGCATTTCAGCCGTATGGCATCCTTTGAAGCGGCGTCAAAGGCAATGATTGTGTATGTAAAATACGCCATCTGCTCCGAAAGCCGTGAAAGCCAGACCTTCTTTTGGGCATACTCCATGCCTCCGTCAAGGCACAGCTCCCTGTATTTATGCCACAGCTCATATCCGTCTATTGTATTTTCTCCATCCTCCAAAATGTACGGCAGATATAGCTGAAATGTCTCCTGAGTTATAAGCTTCATTTTCTCCTGAACTTTTAAAAACTCAAGCTCCAATGCCTGTGATATGAACGCGTTTATGCTGTTTTTATTTAATTCGGAATTTCGTTCCTTAAGTATGTCTATACACCTTTTGTAAAATCCGGAAAAGTCCTTGTCTGCAAGATACTGCTGATACTCAGTATCCCTTAAGTCCATCTGCGTCCTGACGTCATTACCGTATATTTTGGAGGCATCGTCAAGATTAAAGAAATATGCCTCACATCCCAGCTTTGTACAGGATCGGTTTATTCTTCCCAAAAACTGCTCCTCGCTGTCCAGTATGGATATGTCCTTAAAGCCTATGTCCATGTCAATATTTACTCCCGCCTCAACAACCTGAGTGGCAACCACAATTATGTCCCGCGCCTCTTGGATCTCTTTCAGCAGACTGTTTCTGAAAAATTTATTGTCGTCTCCCGTCAGCTCTACTACCCTTTGATCTCTTCCCTTTATCCTGTTGTAAAAATCCCTTGCCGTACTCTTACGTATAAACTCAAAAAGAATTTTACCCACACAGCCTCTTTTAGCTATAACCTCCTCCAAAAACTCTTTCAGACGGTCAAGGCTGAATTCCTTATCCTCAAGCAGCTGAAAATCCAGCCTAACACGGTCTTTGAAAAAAGGAGCCTTAAAAAATCTGTCCCTGTCCTTTATGAGGTATGAAAGCATTTTATCCTCCTGCCCCATATCCAGAAATTCCTCAAGCCTGGGAAGGGTTGCCGACATAATAATAATCTTCATGTTCAGCAGCTTTGAGTATTTGTCCAGAAATAATATTATTTCATTCCATATTATGTTCCTGTAGCTCTGTATCTCGTCCAGTATGATTATGCTGTTGCACAGGTGGCACAAGGCAAAGTTGGCCTCTCTTCCCGTCCCGAAAAGAATGTTGAACAAATTCACATGAGTTGTCAGTACAACGGGATAATGGAGAAACTGCCTGTCAATCAGGCTCTTTTCATAATCCGCTCTGCCGTCGTCGGCATCGGTCTGCTCTTCCTCCTTCGTAACAATGGGGGTTATTGAGTTTATAACTGTAAATTTCAGGCTGTCTCCAAATACCTCTGAAAAGGTTTCCTTTGTCTGCTCTACAAGTGTATTGAAGGGGAAAATATAAAATATTTTGTTATACCGCCTGTCCTCTTTTATTATGTTTAATGCAAGATTGATTGAAATATTGGTCTTTCCCCCACCCGTAGGCGCCTCCAAATAGAATATACCCTTATCCATGCTTTGTAAAAGGCTCCTCTCGGCTTCCATAAATAACTCGCTTCTGAGGGCGTTTATAGGCATTTCCTTAAAATGCTGCCTGTCTGCCTTGTATTTCTCAATCCCTTTGCAGACATGGTACTGCCCGTATATTGAAAGCAGCTTCTCAACATTTTCAATAATGCCTATATCTTGAATAGCATTGGAATTGAAATACTCATAAGAGGCGTAATAATCACATGCAAGGATCAATGAAAAAAGCAGCTTGTTCAGTATGTAAAACTCTATTCCGTCAATATGACGGGCTATCCGGCGCTCCAATCTCTTTTTAAAATGGACGGTATTCACCCGGTCGGCGCTGCCGGGCTTGTAGCAGGCCAGCGATGATTTCTCCCTCTTTTTTGCCTCAAGCAGGTCTGTAAAACCGCTAAGGCTTTTAAGGTATGTATGATGCCGCGAGATCTGGTAAGCAAATGAATACAATATATTCATCATATAAAACTTCATGTCGCCCTGATACCTTCCGGTTATAACAGGGGTATAAATATCAATGAATATAAGCGCGGACAGCAGGGAATGCCCTCCTCCTTCCCTGCTGCGCCTGAACCTCTCGTTTTCCATCCTTCTGTTTTGAAAGCCCGGATTAATTTTGCCGGTGTCATGCAAATATACGGCATTGAAAAACATATCGGAAATAAGCTCCACGTAGTCCTCACTAAGCTTTGAGCCATCAAGCCTCATGTTTCCCGCTATACCATGTACAATATCTTCTATGCCTTTCTTTTCAAGCAACAGCATAAGGTATTTCTTCGTAAGAGACAGGTGCTCGCAAAGCGTCTCCTTTTCCTTTATTCCCTTGCTGTCCCTGTGTGCGTAAAATTTTTCCCCACAGTCAAAGATATCCTCAAGTCTGCAAAAATTCACAGGCATTCCTCCAATCGGCTAAAAGAAAGCAAGCACCCTGCCTCCGCATTCGTATACATCAGGCATCTGAGCCACGTTGCTTACAGACCTGTTAGTCATCATAAGCTGCTCAAATTCATAAAAATTGTAGCAGCCGTTAAGTCCCACCGGCATAACCTCGCTATACCAGAACTCCAATTCGTCCTCATCCAGCGTATTCTCTCCCAACACAGCAGCACCCTTTATAAAAATGGAGTCAATGCGGCTGCCCCCAGCCTTCTTCAGCTCAACAACCCCGCATTCTTCAATAACCGCCGAGTGATCGTTCTTGCCCAGATAAGGCATGTATACACATCTGCTTGCCGTCATATATTCCCCCAGTCTGCTAAAAACCTCCTCCGGTAGCCCGTCCTCCAGAACGTATATATGCCAGCAGGGGTTCTCCAGCCACTGTTCTCTGGTTATGAGGTTGCCTCCCTTTTCCCTGCTTGCATATCCCACGCTGTTATTAAAAACTTGAAGCTTCTTTGTAAAATACCCCTTTTGGGGAAGTATGGATATTTTTCCACCCTTAAGCACCTGATAAAACTCAGGATATTCATCTGTATTTTCCGTATTCTTGCCAGCAGCCTTTTTACCTGCTGCCCTCTTCCCCTTTTTCCTTTCCGCCTGCGCCGCATATCCACCAAGCCCAAGCACCGAGCCCAATATTCCCAGCACCGCTATTTTGTGTATATGCCCGTAGGTAAAATACGCAAAGGAGTTTACATCAGGCTTTTTAAAAAAGGCTGTTGCCCCGGAAAGTTTAAATTTTAAAGCCCTCATATTAAAAACTAAGGCCTGTTAATTCCCTTGGCCTGTCTCCTTCCGCTAAGATATCTCAAGCCCCGAAAAAATATTAAGCTCGTTATAGTCGGTCTGCGAATCCTTCAAGCCTGTCTTGACCGAAACGGTCAACGGATTATAATATACCTCAATTTTTTCTATGCTATCTCCAAAGCCCTTTAAGAAGTCAAGACCCGTTATGTCTATTTCATCCCTCTCCGTCCCCTTGTTAAACCTTACATACCTGTCCAGCGGGGGCAGGTACAAGTCCGCACCCTCCCTGCACTCCACAAAAATTGCAAACTCGTTTTCACAGCCCGACTTGCTGTTTGTGTTGAAGGCGGTGGCAGCCACGAGGCTTGCTCTCTTAAACTTTTGGTACGCCTCTCTGGTATAGCCCTCAAAGCTATCCACTATCCCTATGTACTCGTTGTAATTAAAGGGATTTACGCTGAACGGGTAGAAATAATGCGCCTCATCCGCAACAACCTTAGTCCCCAGTGAGGTGGCGCTGGCATCCTCCTTTTTGTCACTCGAATTTCTGAAGGGAGATAATATGTCCTGCGACTCGACTATTGTGCCGTCGTATTTGTTGAAGCCCTGTCCCACCTGAACCGCCCCTGTTATGCTTATGTTCTGATCCTTCTCGGCAAAGGTAGCACCGAAGCTCATTACATCAATGGCGGAGAAAAGGTTTTTTAATACCTCCTTTGAGGAGGTGCCCTTTTCAAGCATGGCACCCGGGAAAACATACATGTACCTCTCGGCAAGATCTCTGGGCTGCAGCTTGTCCTTCTCCTCACCCTTTGCCTTATCGTCTATTTTATATGACTTTATATATATAACCTTCTCGCCATCATTCTCCCACATCCTTTTGATGGGGTATTTAAATGCCTTATCGCTTCCGAAAATATCCCCCCTGCTTATGCTCTTGGGCCTTCCCGTAAAATCCGCATTCCAGTTGGACATAACGCTTTTAATGGCTGCAACGCCGTAAACCCTGTTTTTCATATAAAAGCACCCTCCTATTCATCCTTTTTAAGTAAAACATTCTCCGCCATAAACCCAGCCAGAAACATGTCGTCGTTGGATCGCATGTCGCCTCCCGCAGTATAGCCCTGTATCATGCTGAACACCTTTTTAAACCTCTTGCCTTCAAGGTAAATGGCATGATTATATGTTATGAAAGCGTTTTTTATCTGAGCCTTTAGCTGCTCCGGTGAATTAACCCTTAAAAAGGGCTCAATCATCCCCATTTTTTTGTCCTTTGCCTCGCTCTGTTTTAGAAGATAATAAGCCGCCTGTCCCGCGAAAAAGTAAAACTCGCTGTCGTTCTCACAGTCATACGCATTATTATCCTCTAATTTATTCTGCATGGCATCAAGCATAAGCCTAACCCTTCCTCCCATGTCACTGTCCCTCCCGTTAAAATATTCAAGAAGCGAAAACCTTAAGTTCAAGGCCCGCGCCGCCCTGTCAAAATATATGTCGTCCGACATTCTCGCCTGTTCCTTAACAAGCAAAAGGCTCATTTTGTACATTGCTTCATAAAAAGCATCCTTTATTCCCTTTTTAAAGTAGTCCTTAGCAGCATTTCTGGATATAAGGAGAACATCCATCATGGTTTTGGAAAACTCCCCCGTCTTGATCTTGATATCCTTAGGCTCCTTGTAGTATGAATATTTAAGCCTGCCGTTAAAAAAGGTTCGGCTTACCTCGTCCTCAAGCTCCCGCAGACTGCTTATGTATTTATCCTCTACGGGAAGCCTTCTGTCGCTGTCCTTTTCCTTATAGTGTATGTCAAGGTAATTGTACAGTGTAAATTCCATTTTACCTGTGTATTCAGGTACATAGTCAAATTCCTCAACCGTAAGCGTCGTACCCCTTGTAAAATGGATATAGTAGAAGGCCTTCTCCCTGTATTCCTCTCCTAATACGCCTGCAAAATCATAGTCATACGGAATACGCAGCACATCGCTTTCCTGACACTCCAGCCAGTCAAAGAACTTTTTTACAAGGATTGCATCCTTTATGCTTATCCTGAAGGAAACATCATAATTAGTGCTTTTGTGGTTAAGATATGGCTTTTTTGAATTAAACCCAATGTTGTTGTTGGAAAGGCCGACTAACATATCGTTGATTTTAATATTGTATTTGTTGTCGTTAAAAATCTTAGGAATCAGATACCTTTTACATTCCAGTATATACGTCTCCATTGCGGCATGAAAGAAAATTTTTATATACTTGTCAAATTCATGCGACCTTATAAGTTCCGATATAGAATCAAGATTGCCAAGTATAAAGTCCTTGCAGCGGTCAACCTCGCCGCCTTCCGTTTCAGGTATTCCCGAAGCCTCAATAAGCTCAAGTGCCTTTGCGTCATAGCGTTCCCCATTTGGCTTTTTGAACACCTGAAAATACCGTTCAAGGCTGGCTTCAAGCTCATCCTCCGACAAAAGCTTGTCCCCCTTGCCCACGCCGGGGAAAATATCCTTTTTTATAAATACCGACAGGTAGTTGTTGCTGTGAATGGTTTTCTTAGGGTCTATAGGCTTGTTCATGTCAATAAGCCTGCTGTAATAGTCGGCGCTCTTAAACCATTTGACAAGCTCATGATCCCTTATGTCCTCAAAGGCTTTTCTGTTTATGGCCTTGCCCTCCATGGAGCCGTCAGGGTTAATCCTTATATACAGCCCGTTGTCGGGAACGTATGAATCCAGTATCATTTTGTCTCCATGCGCATCATAGGCCTTTTCAAACAGTGCCGCAAAATCATTTACCATCCCTTTACTCCCCCTTACTTTGCACTGCAAAAGCCAAGCCCCGCGCTGGAATTCTTCTCTAAGAGCCCCTCTGCCATAGCAATGAATGCCAGACGCTGAGAACACTCATCCTGATTTACAGCCAGCTTGAACTTGTTTCCTATGAGCTTGGTGTCCTTATAATTTAAGGCTATGGGCTTATGATTCAATATATACAGGCCCTGAATGAAGCTTCCCGACGGCTGGAGAGCTTCATTGAAAAAATCGTTGTATTTTTTAAGAAGGTTTATTTGCATCCTCTCCTGCAATAATATTATGTCATCGTCTCTTATCCAATGCTTTCCCTCTACTGTAGCAAGTGCCGGAGTAATTGTGGTAAGCTCATTGATAAAGCGGTATTTCTGAACCTTTATTTCAGAGGCTATCACCTTGAGCCCTCCCCGGATATCGGGAAACAGATTTTTAAACTTGAGTATCATATTTCTGTCGAGGCTTCTCACCCTGAAAACATAAACATTGCCCGCGTGGTATGTCTTACTCTCCTTATCCACAGGAAAGAGGCTTGAGAAGACGTAATGCTTGAAGGTATTTTTCTTATGCCTTTCAGCAAGCTCCCCGTCAAGGAACATTGCCTTGTTTATGAAGGATGACAGCATTTGGTTGGAATAGGTATAATGGACATCCTCAAGAAGATAGGCTGTGCAGACAAGCTCATAATACTGCATCTTTGACCCTCCTTAGGTATTTAAAATTTATATATGAACTGGCTTTAAACTTTAGCAGCAGGAATATAGCGTAAGTATAAATTGTAAGGTCATACCTAATTTTTAAATTAAAGGTTATTTACATTACATTTTCAAAGGATTTTTTGTATAATATAGTAACTATATACCAAATTTAGGCGTATGTCAATACATACATTTACTTTTAGTGCTATATTTTGATTTATTATTTATAAGATTTTAGTGTTGTATATTTAATTTGTATGTTAATACATATTATGTTATTATTTATATATCAAAAAATTTTAACCCTAACATCAAAATGTATTGAAATTTTGAAAATGTCATGTATCTTGGCAGAAACCTAAACACATGGTGTAGTTATCGTCTTTGAAGAATTTTCTGTTTCAGATCATTAAAGCCCTGTCGAGTTAAGCTTCGACAGGGCTTTGACTTTTGCGGTATCCGTTTGTGAGAGGAACGCCACAGGGGGCGTTCCCTAACGGTCTACATCCCATGTTAAGGTTCAACTAAGATTAAGGTTGTAGGTATAATAGCGGCTCTATAATTTCAATACATCCTATGTTAAGGTTCAACTAGGCCTGCCTCTGGCCTGCGTAGGACTTATGGATTCATTTCAATACATCCCATGTTAAGGTTCAACTGATAAGTACTTAATGCACACATTGTTTAATATTTTATTTCAATACATCCCATGTTAAGGTTCAACCCAAAGAGGCTGTAAGAGCTGGTGCAAATCCTGTAGCATTTCAATACATCCCATGTTAAGGTTCAACTGACGAAGAAAAACAGCTCGATGCAATTCTGAACATATTTCAATACATCCCATGTTAAGGTTCAACAAATAAAGATACTTACAACAAGTTAAAATCACAATAATTTCAATACATCATATGTTAAGGTTCAACGTTAGAGACATGGAGGCATATGCTTAAAACTCTACAATTTCAATACATCCCATGTTAAGGTTCAACACATCATATTTGCGGAGCCAATTGCAGCGGTATTTATTTCAATACATCCCATGTTAAGTTTCAACCAGCATAGAAAGCGGGTTTCAGCTTTTGCCATTTTCCCTCTTTCCTACTCATTATAGCACTTTCAGCGATTTTTTTCCAGTCGTTTTAGGGAATTTTTCAAAAGGAGAAAAATTTCCTTCAAATACCCTTACTTTAAGGCTTTTCAGCTTTTTCTCCTCTTTTGCGGTTGGAAAAATTTATGCGTTAATGATTCCCCACCCAAAGCTTCACACTCCGTCATTAATAAATCGCTCCTTTCACAAAATCCTATATATTTTCCTTGAAATATACAAGGCGTAAGGGGGAAACCGCAAGACCAGAGGTTCGAAAACAAAACAGTGATCACAAAAGCTTTATATCCTCCAGCCCCACAAAAGCCTCCCCCTCATACGCCATGTTCTTTTAAGGAAAATAAAAAGCACCATGCAGGGTCCATCCCATGCACAGCGCCGAATATCGCTAATCGGAGTGCAACACAAACACAATACAATAATTGTAAGCTCCTCTTGCTTAATAGGGCAAAAGGACTTATAATAAGGTATGTGCGGTACAGCTTGGAAAGCTGTTGTGTGGGTGGGTCTTCACCTGCGCAAGCCTGTGGAGTCTCGACCCTCCACAGGATGCCGCACTATTTTATTTTCCTATCGGTATTATATATGTTTTGTGCTGGAAGGACAAGAGGTTTTTGCACAAAAGTGGTATTTTTTATTGGGCCTTATGTCTGCTTTGCTGTATAAACAAGCACCGCATCCTTTAAAAACTCGGTCATTCCCGGCTCTCTGTCATAGTATGCCTTAAACCTCTCGTCACTTGTATACATCTGCACAACACCAGCATGAGCCTCCTTGGTATAGCTGTCCCAATAAAGACTCAGCCACTGCCTGTGCAGGTCTGCCGCCTTCTGCGCCAGCTCGCCCTCAGGCTTGCCCGTTTTAAACGCCTCTTGGAGTGTGTCCAGCACCTCCTTTTCAAGTGCCGAGGCTCTGTCAAATTCCTCTTGCGTCATATTCAGCAGTTTGTCGTTCGATCCTTTCACAGCCTCATTCCCATATTTCTCACGGTTCTCCTTTCCATACTGCTTTTCATTGTCGTCAACAAGCTTTTTCTTAAAGCCTTCAAATTTTTCTGTATCACTCATTTTAATGCCTCCTTCTCTTTCTGCAATTGTTTTATTAACATTTTCAATCAACAAATCCAATTGCTCTCTTTTTTCAAGAAGCCGGTCACGGTGTCCTCTCAATGCTTTTAATACATCAAAGGAGGATGCGGCAAAAATACTTTTTCTTTCTTCGAGACTTACTCCCAGCTCCCTGTAAAACAGTATTTGCTGCAGTCTGTCTACCTCCGCCTTGCCGTAAATGCGATACCCTGAGGAATTGATCCTTGCCGGCTTAAGAATGTCAATTTCATCATAGTATCTTAATGTCCTTGTACTTATGCCCGCTATTTTTCCAAGCTTTTGCACCGTATATTCCATGCTTTCGCCTCCTGACAGCATAACTATATACCTTTACGTAACGTTAATGTCAATAGAAGCGTCCCCTTTCCCTTGTCTTTCCCTTTAATTTCTTCATTGTCTATATATTTCTTCATGAAATCACCGTGAAATGGCGAGACCCTTTTATTATTGCAATATGCTTTAAATTATGCAATAATATGTAATAGAAATATTCCCATTGGCTTATTGTCTCAGCTCTTAATTCTTATAAGTGAAAGCAGATTACAGAAATATTACCCGCAGTGCTATTGTATATCATATGGGAAGGGAACCCTTTGGATTGGTTAAACCAGGAGATAATGATCTTCAAGCACATGAAAGGCCTAAATTCATGAATAGTAAAATTTTGTATACACATGACCCAATTGTCAATACATACACAACATATGGAATTCTATTTTCAATTATGCATGATAGGATGTGGCCATGGATATTTAATAATTTTATACAAATCAGGTATGCCCCCGCATGGGGAATGTACGTTTTTGACAATCACCGCTTACTTTTAAGTGACTGTCCATATATAGCATATTATTGTTTTCCGCAAAGCTTAATAATATCCAAATGGAATAAATCCTTAAAACAATTAATAATTGATTCGGTCAATTCTGATTTTTATCTGTTTTTATTTGCAGACCGCTACTATATCCCAAAATCAGACTGTTACTTAAAGGAGCATAATCCTCATGAAATCTTTATATTCGGCTATGATCTGGAGAAAGAGATTGTCTATGCTGCAGACAATCTGGAATACGGTAAGTTTATCCAAATCAAGTGCACCTTTCAAGAGCTGGAAAACGGCTATTGGAGTGTAAAAGGAAAGTATACTCTTCTGACAGATGTACGCTTATTAAAGCCAAAAGATGACATTACCTGCGATTTTGATCTAGAACAGGTACTTTTAAGTCTGGACAGCTACCTCAATTCCAAAAGAACAGTTGACGTATCGGAGGATCAAAAATGTGATTTTGGCTTTGATTCCTTCAGAAGAATTTTTGAAGATCTTAGCAATCTTTCAGCAGGTGAGGATTATATAGACATAAGGCCGTTTCACCTTTTTTACGAGCACAAGCTGTTAATGGATATGAGGGTAAAATATTTGGTTCAGAACGGGTATCTGCCGGGTGGTATTAGTTTAACAGAAAGCTTTTCCACTTTGAAAGATGATTATCTTTCTTTAAGAAATCTTATAGTAAAGTATGATGTAAAAAAAGATCCTAAATTAGTGAGTCGCATAACAAATAAATTTCAACAAAACATTATGGTTGAAAAAAGCTTGATTGCCAACCTGATACAAGCCATTATTCAATCCGGATAAGCCTGGTGCGCAGACAAAAGGCAGGAAAGAGGACACCGGAGCATCCCCTTTTCCCCTTCCTCACCATATAATGGTATCCGGATCAGGGGAATAGCCGACACAGCCTTTCAAATCGGCAATCAGCCTGACATCCTCCACTTCCAGTTCAAAATCGAACACCTCCGTGTTTTCCTTGATCCGTGCGGGTGTCACAGACTTTGGTAAAGGCAGGTATCCCCTCTGCAGGCTCCAGCGGATGCAGATTTGGGCTATGGATTTTCCATACTTCTTTGACAACGCCTGCATTTCCGGGACCTCAAAGATTTTGCCGACACCAAGTGGAAGCCGGGATGGGGACGCTTCTTCTTTTAGAACATTTGTTCTTGACACATTATACCTAATCTTATATAATAGATCCAAGAGGTGGTTATAATGCCAAGAGCAGCAAGAAAAAAATCTGAAGAATGCATGTATCATGTTATGTCCAGGAGCATAAGCGAAATAGACCTTTTTCAGTGCGACGAGGATAAGGACTACTATCTTGCGCTGCTAAAGCGGTATATAGATAAATATTGCTGCAAAATATACGCTTATGCCCTTATGGACAATCATGTCCATATTTATATAAACCCTTGCGGATATGACATATCGTTATTCATGCGCTGTCTTAACAATGCGTATGTGGCGTACTTCAACAGGAAATACGACCGCCATGGGCACCTGTATCAAGGCAGGTTTGCCAGCTCTATAGTAGACAGCGATACATACAGCCTGACACTGTCTGCGTATATCCACAACAATCCTAAGGATTTGCCGGAATATGCAGGAAAAGAGGAGCTTTACAGGTATTCGTCATATGGAATCTACACAGGCCGGAGGAAAGACCTTGAAGAAATAGTGGACGTAAGCTTTATACTTGCACACTTTGGAAGAGACAAAAAAACAGCCCGGGAAAAGTACAGGGCTTTCACCCAATCAATGAGAGATACCGGCATAATGAAGGAAGTGGACGACAGCATTATAAAGGCGTACACCGAAAATGTGTATAACAGTGAGAAAAGCTATATTGTGAGGAATAGAGTCCCCGAGGAGATAATACAAAAGGCAGGCCAATTTCTTGGAGAAAGGCTTGAAGAAGGCTTAAGAAGGAAGCACAGCCGGGAAACCAGCAAAAACAGGGCCTTTATAACTTATATAATGAGGACATTGTGTGGGTATACACATAAAAGCATATGCAAATATATAGGCAATATATCAGCAGGCGGAGTATCAAGACTGTCAAATGAGGGGTTCAAGCTGCTTAAGGAAAATATGCGGTATTGCAATGCTTTCAATTCATTAATTCAAATTGGATAAGCTTTTAAGATAAAAGTATTTATAGATAGGTCATGCACAGAGTGCAGGGGCCTTTTTCTGCTATGCATTAAACAGGTTATCGGAAAATCGAGATATACAAGCGAGTCCTTGACTATATAAATTTTACCTGCAGAGCTGTTTAATAAATTGGCTTTATTATATGCTGTATGCAATTTATGCAGAAGCGTCCCCTTTTTTTATTGGCAGAAACCTAAACACATGGTGTAGTTATCGTCTTTGAAGAATTTTCTGTTTCAGATCATTAAAGCCCTGTCGAGTTAAGCTTCGACAGGGCTTTGACTTTTGCGGTATCCGTTTGTGAGAGGAACGCCACAGGGGGCGTTCCCTACGGCCTATATCCCATGTTAAGGTTCAACCTATTATCAGCAGCAGGGCAAACAGTCTGGCCTTCCGATTTCAATACATCCTATGTTAAGGTTCAACCAAATACGGGACTGCGCCCCGGTGAAGCAATAGGATATTTCAATACATCCCATGTTAAGGTTCAACCAACATAGAAAGCGGGTTTCAGCTTTTGCCATTTTCCCTCTTTCCTACTCATTATAGCACTTTCAGCAATTTTTTCCAGTCGTTTTAGGAAATTTTTCAAAAGGAGAAAAATTTCCTTCAAACACCTTTGCCTTAAGGCTTTTCAGCTTTTTCTCCTCTTTTGCAGTTGGAAAAACTTATGCGTTAATGATTAACCACCCAAAGCTTCACACTCCGCCATTAATAAATCGCTCCTTTCACAAAAATCCTATATATTTTCCTTGAAATATACAAGGCGTGAGGGGAAACCGCAAGACCAGAGGTTCGAAAACAAAACAACAATCACAAAAGCTTTATATCCTCCAGCCCCACAAAAGTGGTATTTTTTATTGGGCCTTATGCCTGCTTTGCTGTATAAATAAGCACCGCATCCTTTAAAAACTCAGCCATCCCCGGCTCTCTGTCATAGTATGCCTTAAACCTCTCGTCACTTGTATACATCTGCACAACACCGGCATGAGCCGCCTTGGTATAGCTGTCCCAGTAAAGACTCAGCCACTGCCTGTGCAGGTCTGCCGCCTTCTGCGCCAACTCACCCTCAGCATTGCCCGTTTTAAATGCCTCCTGGAGCGTGTCCAGCACCTCCTTTTCAAGTGCGGAGGCTCTGTCAAATTCCTCTTGTGTCATATTCAGCATTTTGCCGTTTGATCTTTCCACAGCCTCATGCCCATATTTCTCACGGGTCTCCTTTCCATACTGCTTTTCATTGTCGTCAACAAGCTTTTTCTTGAAGCCTTCAAATTTTTCTCTATCACTCATTTTAATGCCTCCCTCTCTTTCCGCAATTGTTTTATTGACATTTTCAATCAACGAATCCAATTGCTCTCTTTTCTCAAGAAGCCTGTCACGGTGTCCTCTCAATGCTTTTAATACATCAAAGGAGGATGCGGCAAAAATACTTTTTATTTCTTCGAGACTTACTCCCAGCTCTCTGTAAAACAGTATTTGCTGCAGTCTGTCTACCTCCGCCTTGCCGTAAATGCGATACCCTGAGGAATTGATCCTTGCCGGCTTAAGAATGTCAATTTCATCATAGTATCTTAATGTCCTTGTACTTATGCCCGCTATTTTTCCAAGCTTTTGCACCGTATATTCCATGCTTTCGCCTCCTGACAGCATAACTATATACCTTTACGTAACGTTAATGTCAATAGTATATTATAAAAATTATAAAATTATAAATCTTATCAATCCCATCCTTTTTATATGAATTAAGATATAAACTATCTAAAAAATGTAAAATAATTTCCGGAAGAATAATTTCCCCGGAATGCGTAACCGTGATATAATTTAGGCTAATTAAATTCACAAGCGTCTTCTACAGGTATACATGCTTCTATAGTTAGAGTAGAAATTATTCTGGAGGATATTATTTTACATCCTCCGTTATCCGAAATGCAAAAGCCTAAATTATATAGTATGAACTCACGGGATTTATATCTGTTCTATTCCAATCCCTTTCTGGTTCCTTGCTCTATATATGCTTGATTTTAGCAGTTCTTTGAGTTATAATAAGCCTAACTAAGATATAGGAGCTATTATATATGAACGTCCAATATATTAACCCGTTTATTGAGGCAAGTAAAACTGTTTTAAAAGAAGTAGCAGGTATTGATATAACTCTTGGAAAGATATATGTCAAAACCTCCCCTTATACCAGCAGCAATGTTGTAATTATAGTTGGAATAACGGGCACGATAAAGGGGCAGGCGGTCTTTTCAATAGATAAGGCCACAGCATGTAAAATTGCATCGGTTATGATGATGGGTTCTCCTGTAAACGAGCTGGATGAAATGGCTAAAAGTGCCTTGTCGGAGCTTGGAAACATGATTATGGGGAATACCGCCACCGTTTTTTACGGCAAGGGTCTTAAAATAGACATTACTCCTCCTACCCTGCTTACAGGAGATAACCTGCAGTTCTCACTGAATAAGCTTACAACGGTGTCCATACCTCTTAACCTAAGCGTTGGGGGCATTATGGAAATAGATATATCCTTTATAGAAAATACACAAAATTAATACCATGTGTATTATATAACAGCAGCTATCCTCATATAATTTAACTATAGCTTTAAGTATTGTCGGAGGTAATGGTGTTTTGTTGCCAAAAAGGTTTATTTATGTTTTATGTGGAGGGCTCTTTTGTCTTGTAATTTTTTATTTATATGACAACATACTTATACTTGACGACTTTCATACCAGTTACCATCATGCCAGCCAGTCTTATGAGCAGTCCTCTCTTGAGCAGCCCTCTGTGCCGCTTTCTGAGGATTCCTCCTTTTCAATCTCCGCAAAAGGATATTACATATACGTTAACCTCGATATATTTACAATGTACGTATATAAGGATGGTGAAATTCTAAAAACATATCCCGTCTCGGGAGGCGGGCCGTCTACCCCTTCGCCTCTGGGGACATGGAAAATTATCAGCAAGGATACATGGGGGGAAGGCTTTGGCGGCGCATGGCTTGGGTTTAATGTCCCCTGGGGCAAATACGGTATACATGGTACAATATATCCCTGGTTTATAGGGAAATCCAATTCCTCAAAGGGATGCATACGAATGAACAATAAGGATGTGGCGGAGCTGTATAAGCTTGTTCCCCACGGAACCGCAGTGACAATTATCCATAAAAACAAGCCCTTCCGGATACTGAGAAACGGTGACGTCGGCTCCGATGTGCTTGAGGTTCAAAAACACTTAAAGGAATTGGGGTACTATACCGGATACCCCGACGGCATTTTCGGGCAGGGAATGACACAGGCAGTGAAGGCCTTCCAGAGAGATTATAAGCTGTGGGAAAGCGGCACGGTCACAAATGAAACCTATTGGCAAATTACCCATGCGCAGAAGGGCTAGTGCCGGTATTCCTTCTCCCGTATTGCAGGTCAAAATACATTAACGCAATTATTCTCATCTCCATCAATGCAAACAGCCCGCTTGCAAAGGAAACCACAAAATTTTGAACAAGCCCGCTTGCAGACGTTGCAAAAAAAGAGCTTGCAAAAAATAAAAGTATTGAGGTCATGAATTTAAAAATTAATACCACACTTAATATTTCAAGCCTATGTCCCTTGCTTAAAGCGGCACTCCGCTTAAAGGAGGCTATAACGCCCTTGTTGCCATCCAGTATAAAGCAGTTATTGAAAAAAACTATAATATAGACTATCACAAACGGTATAACCATTAAAGAGAAGCCTATGCTGACAATCATCATTAAGCTCTCGCTCTTCATAAGATATGCCGCGATGGGAATTATGCCATAAATAATAATATGTGCGATAAAAATTCTTACAATATTTCTGACATTTATGCCGGGTATTTTGCTTACCGGGCAAGCACCGCCTTTGAGCTCGCCAATATAAGCGGCAAGATATATTGAGGCTATCACATTAATAACAATATTGGAGAAAAAAGAAACAATCAGAACATGTGACAAAACCCCTCCCAGCTTTATAAGGCCTTGAGTGTCAATTATATCAATATTTTGCATGTCGGGGGCAAACAGATATGAACCGAAAAAATATACCGCCAATATAAGCACAAAGGCCAAAGGCGCCGTATATTCACTTTTTAAGTTATAAAACCTGAATGATTCCGATATGTAGCTTCCTATGCTTCTCAGCATTTTGGGATTATTATTTGAATTCATAGTATCTTCCGCACTTCTTCCTTAAATTTAGTATAATAGTAATAAATCACTCTTTACTTATTTTCTAAGATATATCATGCTTTGTCAAACATTTTTTTTTATATTCAAGCCTTATTTACAAAAAAGCAGGAGAAGACAAAGCTTACTCTGACATTCTCCCGCTTTCCTTTACCTTATAATGTTTTTAAATGCTTCATAGGGACGGTCCCACATTTGGCTGTCCCGAGGCTTGAATACCTCTGTAGGAAAGGAAGCTCCGACTATCCTCCTTGCCTCCTTGAGATTTTTTACTTTCCCAAGCGCCATTGCCTGTATGACAAGATTGCCCACTGATGTAGCCTCTACGGGACCTGCTATGACCTCTCTTCCCGTCACATCGGCTGTAAGGCTGCACAAAAGCTTGTCCTTTATACCGCCTCCTACCATATGTATTACCGGCAGCTTTCTTCCAAGCACATCCTCAAGGCTTTCCACTGTCATTCTGTATTTAAGAGCCAGGCTCTGGCATATGCACATTACCACCTCTCCTACGCTTTGAGGGACATATTGCCCTGTATCACAGCAATACCTCTTTATCCTTTCCGGCATATTGCCGGGTGAAACAAAAAGCCGGTCATCGGGGTCAATAAAGCACGACACAGGCCCGGCCTCCCTCGCCATGCTCTCCATTGCCGCAAAGCCCAAATTCTTGCCTTCTCTGTCCCACTGTCTTTTACATTCCTGTATAAGCCATAGCCCCATTATATTTTTAAGGAAGGTGATTTTATTGTCAATTCCGCCCTCATTGGTAAATGACATGGAAAAGCTTTTATCATTAAGTATCGGGCTGTCAGTCTCCACTCCCATCAAAGACCACGTACCGCAGCTTATATAAGCAAAGTCCTCCCCGCACGCAGGCACCGATGCCACAGCCGCCTGAGTGTCATGTCCCGCCGCTGCTATTACAGGAATAGGCTTAACTCCAAGCTCATCACATATTTCTGCCGACAGATTGCCTATCACAGTCCCCGGCATAACTATATCGGTAAAAATATCGCGGGGAATGCCAAGCTTTTGTATTATTTCCCCGCACCATTGCTTTTTTAAGGGGTCTAAAAGCTGAGTGGTGCTTGCAATGCTGTATTCCGTAGCCTTTACCCCCGTCAGAAAATAATTGAATAAATCAGGTGTAAGGAGTAATGTTTTTGCTTGCTGCATCTGGGCAGATCCGCCATGTATCATCGAGAACAGCTGGAAAACAGTGTTGAGCTCCATAAGCTGTATTCCCGTTTTCATGTATAATTGCTCTTTGGGTATTATTTCAAAAACCTTCTCCATCATCCCCAGGGTCCGCTTGTCCCTGTAATGATACGGGTTGCCTATAAGCTCTCCTCTTTCATCCAGCAGCCCGAAGTCAACTCCCCATGTGTCTATGGCTATTGAGGCTATATCGCTGTCCCCGCCGTTGACGCATTTAAGTATCCCCTGCTTTATCTCATACAGAAGCCTTAAGGTGTCCCAATGCAGGTTCCCCGACACATTTACGGCATCATTTGAAAACCTGTGAATTTCCCGGATCTCCAAATGCCCCTTGCGAAGCGTTCCAAGCATAGCCCTTCCACTGCTGGCACCAAAATCAAAGGCCAGCATTTTTACAGCATCCTCCACCAAATCCCTCCTGTCAAAGTTATATACTTATAATTTTATACACAGGTGTTATTTTGAATATAACGGTCCAAGGCTTTCGCACGCCCTGTAATCGGCTCCTTCAATATCCATTCCAAATGCGTCCCACATGCTTGGCCTAAAAATCTTTTCCTCGGGTACATTGTGCATACACACCGGAATCCTAAGCATGGATGCAAGCGTTATAAGCTCCGAGCCTATATGTCCATAGCTGAACACTCCATGATTGGCACCCCATTTTGCCATTACCGAATATACATCCTTAAAGGCCCCCTTGCCTGTGATAATGGGAGCAAACCACGTTGTGGGCCATGTGGGATCGGTTCTCTTATCAATTATTTCTCCTACACCCTCGGGAAGCTCTACCGAATATCCTTCCGCTATCTGAAGCACAGGGCCTAAGCCCTTTATGAGGTTGATTCTGAACATGGTTACAGGCATTCCCCCGTCAGTCATGAAACGGGATGAAAAACCGCCCCCTCTGAAATATTCCACACTCGCAGGTCTCCATGATGTGGCATCAAGGCATTTTCCCGCTTCTGAAGGCGTAATATCCCAGTATGGCTTCATGGCGGGCTTTCCATCAATCATCTGCTTCCCTGAGCCGTCAAGTGCAGCGGCCCCTGAGTTTATAAGATGTATTATACCATTTTCCGCAAGCCCTGTAAGCTCCTTTCCTGTAACACGCTTAACAGCATCGGGGCTCCAATAGGTTCTTACATCCGCAAATACCTGTGCGGTATTCGTAAGAAGATGTCCTAAAAGCATAGAGATACCGTTCAAGCTGTCATTCTCAGTTGCAACCACAAACGCCTCTCTAATTCCGTTCCAGTCAAAGGATGAATTAAGAATAGCCTCCATAAAGTCGCCGTTAGGGAAGTGATCCGTCCAATGTCTCTGCCCTTGAAAGCCCGATGCAATTGCGTTATGTCCTAACGCCTCTTCTCCAAAGCCTTTTTCTGCAAGCCTTGGATTGCCAATCATCAAATCCCTTGCGATAATAGCCATTTTGACTACCGTCTCCCACTGCTTATCCTTCTCACTCCTCGAAAACTGAACGCCGGGGGCATTATTATCGGCTCCCTCTATGCAGTTTTCCTTTGCCCACTTCAATGCCCTCTGGAATTCTTCCTCATCATATACTTCTTCTTCTATTCTCCTTATAAGCTCCGACATATCAACATATTCGTTTCTCATTCCAAGATAGTCCTGAAAGAACTGCTCGTTGACAATCGATCCTGCAATTCCCATTGAAACGGACCCCATTGACAAATACGATTTCCCTCTCATATCCGCCACGGCGATTCCGGCCTTTGCAAACTGAAGCAGCTTTTGCGCCACATCTTCAGGAATGCTGGCATATCCCGAATCCTGAACATCCTTTCCATATATCCCGAAGGCAGGTATGCCCTTCTGGTTGTGTGCCGCAAGTACCGCGGCAAGATAAACAGCTCCCGGACGCTCCGTGCCGTTAAAGCCCCATACCGCTTTGGGCATATGTGGGTCCATATCCATTGTTTCAGAACCGTAGCACCAGCAAGGTGTAACCGTAAGGGAAACTCCCACTCCCTCAAGCTTAAACTTCTCAGCGCATTTTGCCGCTTCTGCAACTCCACCTATACAGGTATCGGCAATTACACACTCAACAGGCATCCCGTTTGAATGCCTCAGATTTTCGGAGATAAGCCGTGCAGCAGCCTTCGCCATATTCATGGTTTGCTCCTCAAGCGATTCCCTTATGCCTCTTCTCCTGCCGTCAATCGCGGGGCGTATGCCAACCTTTGCAAGCCCTCCTACCAATCTGTTTACCGGTTCGTTTACCTTCATTTCTTTAATGTTAGACATCTCGTTATAATCCTCCTGTATTTTTTATTCTTGCATATGATTTGCACAAAATTAATTTTTTATAGCTCCTACAGTTTAAATTATGCACTCGATTGCATGGTTTTTTAAAAGCTATCCCGCTCTATTCTGTATAAAGTATGGCGGGATCTCTGAAGTCTATGTTATCAAAAAAGTTTTTAAACGCACAATCTGGGGACTGTCCCCCACTCCCTTATTAATTATCTGCAATATGAGCCTTGCCGCATTGATGCCTATTTCTCCTACCGGCTGTCTTATTCTCACACCTGAAAACCCCAGTATAGACGACAGCTCCATGTCGTCAAAATTTGAAATGGATACCTCATGGCTTAAGGCACCGGCATTCTCAATCAAATATTTTACTGCTCCCACATGCATAAAATAATTAGATATAAATATGTTATGCGGGCTTTCCCGAAGAGCCATTAAAGAAGCCATAGCCTTATATCCGCTTTCCACATGAAAGTCTCCGAATTTTATAATCTGCTCCTCAATAGGTACGCAATAATCATTTAAAGCCCTTATATAGCCTTCATAGCGCTCCTTTGCCGATGTAAGCCTCATGTCTCCGCCAATAAAGCCTATTCTTTTTATTCCCTTTCCAATAAGGTACTCTATGGCGCTATAGCTTCCGTTTACATTATCCACAAGCACCGCATCCGCTACAATATTATTAACCAACCTGTCCACAAGAACAAGCGGCATACCTGATTCCTTAAGCTGATTAAAATGCTTTCCCTCATCCGATGCCGGTATAACAATAATTCCGTCAACGCATTTTTCCCTGAGCAGGTTTATTCTTTCCTCTTCCTTCACGACATTTTCATTTGAACCGCATATTATTATGCTATATCCATGCTTGCCAAGCTCCTCCTCAATGCTTCCGGCAATGCCCATAAAAAATGCGTTTGGCAGCTCTGGGCATATGAAGCCTATGGAATGTGTCCTGTTAGTCTTTAAGCTTCTCGCAATATTATTAATTTTGTATCGGAGTATTTTTATACTCTCCATTACCCTGCGCTTAGTTTTTTCACTTATTCTCGGGTCATCATTTATTACCCTCGATACAGTGGATGCGGATACTTCCGCATGTCTTGCAACATCCTTCACAGTAACAGACATTTCCTATCTCCATTTCGTAACAGCAGCATAAATTAACCGCCTCATATGGAACTATCCTGACAGGTTAAATTATCCATGCACACGATTGCATTATTATATATATTATATTCTACATTAAATAAAAAAATCCTCTATAAAAATAAAAATTTTTTAAAGGATTTTTTTATCTGTAAATTATTTTCATAATATCCGCTTGAATTTCCATAGCCCTGTTCAAATCTATATTTTGAAAGATACCCATGTGCTCCCGCGCCGCCTCTATGAACTGATTATAGCTGCAATTTCCCGCTCTCTCTCCTATGCCTCCGATTGTGCAGTCTATATAACGCGCACCTGCTTTCGCCGCGGCAATTGAGTTTGCCACCGCCATGCCCAGATCATTGTGTGCGTGCATTTCAATTTCCACATCAAGCTCATTCCTTATTTTTACAATTTCATTATAGATCCTCTGCCTGTACAACACACCCACAGTATCGGCATATCGCACTCTTTTTACCCCATTTTCCAGCGCGGCAGCCATTACCTGCATCAAAAACTTAAAATCCGCTCTTGATGCATCCTCCATCCCTATTGTTACCTCCGAGCACCCTCCGGCGGCATAAGCTATGCAGCTTTTCATATTATCTATAACCCATTCCCTGCTTTTGTTGAGCTTAGAAAATATCTGGATATCGGAACACGGCACCGAAATATGAATAATCTCAGCACCGCATTCCAGAGCCTGATTTATATCATTTTTATTCATTCTGCTCCATGTGGATATTTTGCTTTTTAAGCCCATACCGGCAATTCTTGCTATGCTTCTTTTCTCATGCCCTCCCATTGCAGGTATGCCCGCTTCAATTTGATATATCCCCAATTCGTCCAGCATAGAGGCAATTCTTATCTTCTCCTCAGGCGCAAAGGCAATTCCTGCCTTTTGTTCTCCGTCTCTAAGCGTTGTATCTACAATTTCAACTCCCAAGCCTCCAACCCCCCGGCTGTGCATATGCGTATAATTTCAATATCATCTAAGCTTCTTTTCATTTCAACGCTTCTGTCTTTTACAATCTGAAGCAGAACATCAAGCTCCTCCAACCCCAAGGTGATTCCAAGCTCCTTAAGCTTATGCATAACAGACTTTTTCCCCGAATGCTTTCCAATCACCAGCCTTCTTTGCTGGCCTACCATAGCCGGGTCGAAGGGCTCATAGGTAAGAGGGTTTTTCCCTATGCCGTCGGCATGAATGCCTGACTCATATTTAAATATATCCCTGCCTATTACAGGCTTAATGCCCGATACTGAACGCCCTGTTATATGCGTAAACTTTTTTTTGAGGTTGGGCAGCTTTTTTAAATCCAGTCTGGTGTACGGATCGATAATGGTTTTAATGGATGCAAGCACCTCTTCTAAAGCGGCAAAGCCATTTTCCCCTCCATAGCCTGAAAAGGAAGCAGTTACGCTTCCCGCACCATTCATAGCTCCCTCCACCGTCAGGGCAGTGGCGCAATACAGACTGTTTTCAGCACAGATGTCCACACCCCCGCCATACAGCGTGCTAATTTCCTTTATAGCCTCAATCCACTTAAAAGAGCTGATTCTGCTCAGGCCCAATATCCTCAGGCGGCTTATCCCCTTGTCAAGCCCACTCTTGCACGCCATTAAAAGCTCCTGAACGGTGTCCACCCTGTATTCAAGAGAAACACTGACTCCCGTTGATTTAAGCTCTTCCATCAGCTTACTGTCCGACATCTGTTCTTCGCCTATAATGCAACTGCGTATAGAGGCCTTTTGGAGCACATGCAAATCCTCCCGCTTGCGAACTCGCAGCAAAAAATCTATCCCGGCGGGAAGCTTGCCCACCTTTGCACAAATATCGCGGTTTATTTCTATCAAGTCCACACCTATGTCTTTTAATGCCCAACAGAGGTCAATTATATCAAGCCTGCTCATCTTAACCTCAGACATATATATCTCAGGAAGTGTACGGTCAATTATTGTCAATGAGCTGCTGTCATTAATTTTAAGCGGCAATACAATCACCTACTCTCTTAAGAGCTTAAGGCCCTTATTTAATCTCCAGCCTTTCCACCTTCTGTCCGTTCTCAAAATGGGATTCCACAATCTCTGCCACATCATCGGGTGTCACTTCTTTATACCATACTCCTTCGGGATAAACAACAACAATAGGGCCTGAGCTGCATATTCCAAAGCATCCTGTATTGGTAATCATTACTGTGTCCTGAAGCGCTCTTTCGTCAACCTCCTCCATAAAACGCTGTACAATATCCACCCCTTCCTTTGAGAAACAGTACCCCTTCTGCTGTCCGTTAATTCTTGAGCTGGTACAGACAAAAACATGATATTGCGGTTTTTGCATAATAAATTCTCCTTTTCCTTTTATTTTTGTTTATTCTTAAGATAATTTATATAAAATTTATAGTGCTAGCTCCTTGCTCCAAGCACAACCCTTGCCTCTTCTATTTCCTTTACTGCCTGCCTGATTCCCGCCTCTATTCTTTCACAGGTCTGGATTACACTTATGCCCTTTTCCTCAAGTGCTTTAGCAGGGCGGTAACCTATGCGAAGAACCAGCACCGCGTTGCAATCCTCAATAGCCTTTATGGTTTTTTCAATTTTTGATTCCTCACTGTCACATTCACTTTCGCTGCAATACTTATCAACATTTCTCTTTTCCAACAGCTTTATTTTAGAATCCCTGCTCTCATATATATAAAATTCCTCAGCGTGTCCAAAATGCTGGTCAATCATAATACCGCTTTTGCTGGCAACGGCAAACAGATACACCGTCTCCTTACGGCCGGCCTCGGCAGGAGCAGGGGCACAGCCCTTGCAGCTGTTCCTCTCAAACTCCCCGTGGACATCCTCTCCCAGAATTCCTATGGCATCGGCACGGCATTGCTTGCAGTGATACATTTGCTTTAAATCTACCTCGCATTTTTTCCTCATCTCAGTAAGATCCCTGTTGTTTGTAAGCTCCATATTCTCAAAAACACTTCCGCTGGCAGGAATAAGTGGCATTATATTGGTCATAAAGGCACCGCATTCCTTAACCTTTTTTACAACCTCGGGAATATGGCTGTCATTAACTCCCTTTATCATGACAATATTGACCTTGCAGACAATACCCCTTGAGGACAGCATTCTTAGCCCTATAAGCTGGTTGTCAAGCAGAAGCTTTGCCGCCTGCTCGCCATACAGCTTCATTCCCATGAAATTTATCTCACGGTAGATTTTTGCTCCTATTGTCGGGTCTATTGTATTAATTGTAATTGTGACATGAGATACCCCTAAGGCTATCAATTCCTCGGCATAGTATGGAAGCATCAGCCCGTTTGTAGAAAGGCAGAAGGTTATGTCGGGGTCAAGCTTCTTTATAAGCTCTATGGATTTTTTTGTGTTTGAGAAATTGGCCAGAGCGTCTCCGGGACCTGCAATTCCAATTACCTTTAGATTCTTGAGCTTGCTCTTTACCATCACAAATTTTTCAGCCGCCTGCTCCGGTGTGAGAACCTCGCTTGTAACTCCCGGCCTGCTTTCATTCACACAGTCAAACTTCCTGTTGCAATAGTTGCAGGATATATTGCACGCAGGAGCAACCGGGATATGCATCCTCGCGTTTGAACATGCTGCTCCGCTGCTGTAGCAGGGGTGGCTTTGGGTTTTTTTGTCTATATCGGCAGTTCTGCTGTCATTAGCCGGCTGAACCTGATTTTCTGGCTGGTAATACTTGCTGTACATTCTCTTTCTATATCCTTCATATTTATTTTCCAGAAGAGTATTTGTTATATCGTCTATAAGCCTCATAGATCCGTTATACCCTGTATATACCTGTCTTTGCCCCCCCATTCTGTCGTGGATAGGGAAGCCGATTCTTACAAGCGGAATTCCTTCCTTCTCGGTAATTATTTTACCATCGGAGTTTCCTATAAGGATGTTAGCCTCAAGCTTTACAGAATAGTCCTGAATGGTTTCAAAGTCGGTATCATCAATTATCAAAGGAAAGTCCCCATTCTTGCCTTCTTCGTCGGGGCTCATTCCGTTTTTGGAAAAATACTCCTTAAAAAGCTGCTTTATTTCTCCATTCTGTGAGCCTGTAGCTATAAGCACAGGCTTTATACCGTTTTCAAAGCACAGCCTTCCTACAGCGTATACAAGCTCAGGCTCTCCGTAAATTACCGCTCTTCCCTCGCCGTTATACTTATGTGAATCAATCATTCCGTCCAGCATACGCCCGCGTTCCGATACAAGCCTTTCAGGAACCGGTCTTCCGGATAGCTGGGACAATATATTTACAAATAAATCGGTGTTCTCAATTCCCATAGGGATGGGGCATTTATACAGAGGCACATTATAGGCTGACAAAAGGTACTGCCCCGGCGAGAGTGCCTCGGGGATTGTAACTCCAAGCTCTATAGTGGCAGAGCTTCCAGCCATCCTTCTTATATCCTCCAGCCTGGTGCCGCCCTTGGGAATACGGCTGTATTCCTTTGAGTATGGAGAATCCAGAGTATCGGATATATCGGGTAAAATAATATAATCTATAGAGAAGCTGTCTAAAATATCCTTTATATTTCTTACATCCCCCGGGCTTACATTTCCCACTATAACATTAATTTTACCGTTAGGCCTGCTGTCCTTTGCAATGCTTTTCACAATGCTCAGCAGCGCTGAAAAATACCCCTCAAACCCCGTGCCTCCATATCCCGCCGTGGACATCGGAATTATCCTGTCCTTTTCAAGTCCTTCACTTTCGGCAAACTCTGAAGTAATTCTTTTAATGTCCTCTCCGATAGTCTCAGCGAGACATGTGGTAGCAACTCCTATCACATCGGGATTGTAAAGCTCTATCAGGTTTTTGAGGCCCTTCTTGAGGTTTTTTTCTCCTCCGTATACCGTGCCCTCCTCATTAAGAGAAGAGGAAGCTATATCAATGGGCTCATTATAGTGTCCCGCCATATGCCTTCTGATGTAAGTGCTGCACCCTTGAGAGCCATGAAGCATTACCATACTGTTTTCTATCCCTTTAAATGCCATTACCGCTCCCATGGGCATACATACCTTACATGGATTTATATTGAGGTTTGTAAAATTCCTGTTTTTCATGAATTCCTCCTCCTTTCCTCTTCCTTCCCTTTGCGTCCTGCCGCTTCCGCCGCAGTATTCATTCTCTTTAATCTATACGTAACGCCACACCGGGCTGTTAATAGTCATATCTATTTCTTTTGCAAAATTAACCGCGCCTTCGTATCCGCACAGAGGGTGCTTTCTCTCATGATTGTGATCGCAGAAGGCCACACCCAGCTTATATGCCAAAGGCCGTTCCTTTACTCCTCCAACCAGTATATCCGCGCCTTTTTCCTTTATAAATTTTTCAAGCTCGGCAGGATTTGTATCATCAAGGATTACAGTGCCTTCCTCAGCTATTTCTCTTATAATGTCATACTCATCCTTCCTGCCCGTTTGAGTACCTACCATGACAGTCCTTATTCCTAAATCCGCAAACTGCTTGATTAAGGATATGGCCTTAAAGCCTCCTCCGACATATATGGCAGCCTTTTTGCCCTCCAGTCTGCTGCTGTACTTCCTGAGCTCCGCCTGCACCTTTAGTTCTTCTATAAAAATCAACTTTTCTGTTCTTTCTATGATATCGGGGTCTTTAGTATACTCCGCAATGCTCATAAGCGAATGCCTGATATCCTCAAGTCCGAAAAAGCTCACCTTTATATAAGGTATTCCGTACTTTTCCTCCATCTCCTTTGCAAGGCTCGTCATAGACCCCGCACACTGCACTATATTCAATGAGGCTTCGGGAGCCTTCATTATTTCCTCACATCTTGAGTCTCCCGTAAACCTGGCATTGATTTCTATTCCCATTTGCTTTAAATAGCCCGTCGTTATCCAAATCTCTCCTGCCAGATTAAAATCCCCAAGAAAATTTATGTTAAAGTTTTTATTGTCTTCTTTTTCATTTTTAATTTGCTTTGGCCCGTCCATAAGCTTCATTAAGGCTTTTCCGGCAGCCTTATAGCCCATGGATTTGTTTCCGGCAAATCCGCTTGATTTTACAGGTATAACTCTTATGCCGTGCCTTGCCTCAGCGTTTTTGCACACAGCCTCTATATCATCACCTATTACGCCCACTATACAGGTGGCATATATAAATATAACCTTGGGGGAATATTGTGCGCATATTTCATCTATTGCCTTCTCCAGCTTCTTTTCTCCCCCAAAAATTATGTCATCTTCTCTTAAATCAGTGGAAAAGCTGTTCCTGAAGGTCTCAGGACCGCTGGTAAGGCTTCCCCTTATATCCCATGTATAGCTCGCACAGCCTATGGGACCATGGACTATATGAAAAGCATCCGTGATAGGGTTTAAGACAACCCTCGCTCCACAATATACACAGGCTCTCTGGCTGACCGAGCCTGCCAGACTGTCCTTTTCACATTTTAATTCACAGCCGCTTTGTTTGGAATTGCAAAAAATAGATGTTCTTCTTTCCTCCAATATACCATCATTAGCTCTGTCAACCACAATAATCACCCGCCTTCAATCATATCCTCTCTGTTTCCAAAAGGTTATCGCTTTTAAAAGAGCTCTCGCTTTTAAAAGCGCTCTCCCTTTTAAAAGCGCCCTCACTTTAAGATAAAATTACATATATGCAATACGGACTATAATAAAGGAGTTAAATGTGAACTTTATCTGCACATAACGTATTTTTCTAAAGTGAGGGCAAAACATATTACATTATCAATTCCAAATCCTCATCCGCACAATCTCTCTCCTGACGGTCGAGAAGCGCGTTACTTATAAGCTCAATAATTCTGAGTGCGCCCTTATAGCCCGTAATAGGCATATATGAGTGGACGCTTCTGTCCAGTATGGGGAAGCCGATTCTTACAAACGGCACATCCTCAGCCCTTGCAATGTATTTTCCATGCGTTCCTCCCATAAGAAGATCCACAGGCTCTTCCTTCATCCACTGCTGAAGGGTAAACAGGTCCCCCAATGCCTTAACCTTTCCGTCTATACCCGCTTCCTCCATCATAGCCTTTATTTCCTTTTCAAAGGAATCTCCGGGCGTGCCTGTAACAACATACTTAGGAATCATACCCATGCTTATTGTAAACTCAGTAAGAGCCAGCAGCAGGTCGGGATCCCCGAACAGTGCAACCTTCTTGCCATGGTAGTGGTAGTGGCAGTCAACCATTATATCAACCACCTGACCGCGCTCTTCCTCAATCTCAGCAGGGATTTCTTTTCCAGTCAACTTTGCAACCGCCATAAGGAAATCATCTGTTGCTTTTACTCCTATTGGTGTCTTCAGTATCTTTGCCGGAACCTTACATTTTTTCTCAAGGTCATACGCACCCTCTGCCGAAGCAAAGCTTCCAAGCGCAAGTGTCGCTTCGGAATTACCCAAATCCTTGATGTCGTCTACCTTAGTGCCCCCGGCCGGATACATTTCAAACTTTCCTGTCATAGGTGCATCAATAACGCCGCTTGTATCGGGGAACATCGTAAACGGCACTCCCATCGCCTTAAGCAGTCTTTTAATTTCTCTCATATCAGCAGGGTTAACAAAGCCCGGTATGACATTTAATTTTCCGTTAGGAGTTTTTGTATTTGCCGCAAGGTATTTTATAAAGCCCTTAACCATATTTGAAAAGCCTGTTATATGAGAGCCCTGATAGCTTGGTGTATTGGCATGAATTACAATCTTTCCATCCGGGATCTGCGTACCTGATATAAGGCTGTTCATGTCGTCACCTATCGTCTCGGACAGACAGGTGGTGTGTACTGCAAGAATATCCGGGTTATATATGGAAAAAACATTCTTTATTGAAGTCTTAAGATTGGAACCTCCTCCGAAAACAGCAGAACCCTCTGTAAAAGAGCTTGTTGAAGCCATTATGGGATCTCTGAAATTCCTTGTAAGAAACATCCTGTGGAAAGAGCAGCACCCTTGTGAGCCATGGCTGTGCGGAAGACATTTATTCACTCCCAGCGCTGCATACATAGCCCCTACAGGCTGGCAGGTCTTAGCAGGATTTATGGAGAGAGCCTCCCTTTTTGAATATTCCTTTGGTGTATAATCTAACATTTTTAATTACCTCCTCCTATACTGCCATAGTGCCTTCCAACATAGGTTCCTTCTTCCATGGAGGCGTTATAAGCTTCCATGAAGGCGTTGTCAGTCCCATAGCTATATCTCTCGCAAAATTAACTGCACCCTTAAATCCCGCATAAGGCCCGCTGTAATCATATGAATGAAGCTGCTTGGAAAAAACACCCGCCTTATGTGAAATATACTTATCCTTTATTCCCGAGCAAAAAATATCAGGCTTTAATATTTTCAGAAACTCTTCAGTTTCGTAGTGGTTCAAATCATCTATTACAATGCTTCCGTCAGACATTCCCTTCATCATTCCGGGATAATCGTTAAGATTTATAGTATTCTTGAGCTCAATCACTCTTTCAGGTGAAAGGAATACCCTGTAATACTTGGAATCTGGCTCAACCTCTATGCTTTCTATGTTTTTGCTGTCTCCGTCCGCTTTAATAGTAGGAATAACCTCACGGCCCTCATAATCGTCTCTGTGTCCGAATTCATATCCCGCGAGTACAGTTTCCACTCCTATATCCTTAAGAAGCATTTGATAATGATGAGCTCTGGAGCCTCCTACAAATAATGCCGCGGTTTTTCCCTGACATATATTCCTGAAGTATTCCATTGCGTCGCTTATTTCCGAGATCTCCTCGGCAATAACCTCTTCAGTCCTGTCAATAAGATCCTTATCTCCAAAATATGCCGCTATATCCCTGAGACTCTTTGCCATAGACTGTACACCTATGAAATTAACCTTTATCCAGTCATGACCGTATTTTGTATTCATCATTTCGCCTATATAGTTTATGGATCTGTGGCACTGCACTACATTCAAATGTGCCAGATGAGCATTGCTTAAGTCTCTTACAGTCCCATTTCCCGTCATAACCGAAACGATGTCATAACCTATCCTTTTCATTATCCTTTCAACTTCCCAGCCGTCTCCGCCTATGTTGTACTCACCCAGAATATTCAGCGAGTATTTCCCAACCGCTCTTTCTCCTGTGCCTATAACATGCTTGATCAGCGAGTTGTTTGCGATATGGTGTCCTCCCGACTGGCTGACTCCCTTATATCCCTCACAGCTAAATGCAAGAACCTTTATCCCGAATTCCTTCTGCGCCCATGCAGCATCGGCATTTATATCGTCACCGATAAGCCCGACAGGACATGTGGAGCAAATCATTATTGTTTCAGGATGGAATATCTCTACCGCTTCCGTTATAGCCTGCTTCAGCTTTTTATCTCCCCCGAAAACAATGTCCCCCTCCTGCAAATCAGTGGAAAGGCAATAGCTTAAATAATTTTTCTCATCACCGTCTATCCTGCCTTTATGCCTTCTGGTACCCCAGCTGTAGTATCCACAGCCTATAGGTCCGTGGGTTATAATAAGAGCATCCCTTAACGGGCCGAGAACAACACCCTTACAGCCCGCATAGCAGCATCCCCTGTTTGTTATAATCCCCGGAACAGTTCTGGTGTTTGCCGTAATAATCTGTACATCCGCTTCGGAATCCTTAACAATTACATGATCCTTTCTATTTTTAAACACAGCAGCAGGATACTGCTCCAGAGTTTTTGACACTTTTTGCTTTATGTCTACCGCATTCATAATATAACCTCCTATATTGCCTCTTCTCCGTTTTCTCCTGTTCTTACCCTCACAGAATCGAATACAGGCATAACAAATATTTTTCCGTCACCGGCATGGCCTGTTTTGTTAATGTCAATGATAGCGTCTACAACCTTCTTAACATCCGCATCCTTCACTATCATGGAGATAAGTCTTTTGGGAATAAGCCTGTGCCCTTCCGATAAGGATTCTGCTACTGCAGGAGATGAAACATCCCCTCCCGAAATAATGTCCTGAATAAGCTCGTAATTAACCTTCTTCTTTCCCCTGCCCAGCACCTTTCTACAGTTCAAAGAGAAAAAGCCTTCCTTTGCCAGACCCTCTTTTGTCTGATTAACCTTGTTCATTCTTATAACAGCCATGACTTCCTTCATATGACCTTACCCCCTCTTAAAGCTGATTTGTTCCTGAACTGATTGTATATGCTTCTTCCACAGGGCTTATAAATATTTTTCCGTCACCGAATGCACCCTTTTCTCCTGTTTTTGCATTTTTCATTATAATTTTCACAACATCGTCCTTGTCTTCATCCTTAACAACCATAATGAGCATTTCTTTGGGAATTTCATCATAAAAAACATCTCCGACTTTGACTCCACGCTGCTTGCCGCGCCCGCTTACATCCATCTTTGTAACGGCAGGGAATCCTGCATCACTTAATTCAGCCAATACTACCCCAACCTTCTCAGGCCTTATAATTGCTCTTATCATCAACATACACACAAACCTCCAAATTCATTTTTTATTAAGAATCCAGTCTGCACAGCCAACCCACCTGTGGATATCAGATATCCATTAGACCGTGTTCCATTAATATCTCTTCCAATCTGTCCTGCACCATAGGCTTTGGCACAACAAACATTTCATTTCCATCAATTGCTCTGGCAAGTCCCCTATAAGCATCAGCCTGAGGTTCTGAAGGTGCGAAGTCAATTACAGTTTTCTTATTGATTTCCGCCCTTTGTACAAGATTTTCTCTGGGTACAAAATAGATCAACTGGCTTCCCAGCTCTTTGGCAAATGCTTCCAAAAGCTCCTTTTCTCCGTCAACCTTTCTGCTGTTGCATATGATTCCACCCAAACGGCATCCTCCTGTATTTGCATATTTCTGAATTCCCTTAGAGATATTATTGGCAGCATATAACGCCATCATCTCGCCGCTGGCAACAATATATATTTCCTGTGCCTTTCCTTCCCTTATCGGCATTGCAAAACCACCACAGACAACGTCACCCAATACATCATAGAATACGTAATCCAGATCATCGGTATAAGCACCAAGCTGCTCAAGCATGTTAATGGAGGTTATAATTCCTCTTCCCGCACATCCGACACCGGGCTCAGGTCCGCCTGACTCAACACACCTTATTCCAAAAGCGCCTGTTTTCATAATATTCTCAAGCTCTACCTCTTCCCCTTCTTCTCTTAAAGTATCCAACACACTTTTTTGTGCTAATCCATGAAGCACCAGTCTTGTAGAGTCGGCCTTGGGGTCGCATCCCACTATCATTATGTTCTTTCCCATTTCCCCCAAGCCTGCTGTAAGATTCTGCGTAGTTGTTGATTTCCCTATTCCGCCTTTTCCATAAATCGCTACCTGTCTCATATTAAATACCTCCAATTTTTTATATTTTTAAAGTTTTAAAACAAAAGGACGCCAAAATCATTTGATTTTGGCGTCCAGGCCTTTTTGATATTTTATTCATTCAAGGAACTTCATATCAATTATTGAATTATGAGTCAATGATACTACTTCTCTTGCATTTTGTCAATAATTTTATCAAAATAATTTAATTTCAAACTAATTTATGAAAGCGCAGTGCTATACTCCTGCATCTCAAATTATAATATAGTTCACTATAATATAGTGTCGGCGCTCTTCATATGGAAGTCGGCATATGCCTCCGAGCCGTGTTCGCTTACGTCAAGTCCGCCTTCCTCATGCTCCTTGCTGACTCTTAAGCCTACGGTAGCCTTAATAGCATTAAACAGTATGAATGTAGTTACAAGCACCCAGGCCGCTACCGTGATAACACCCAGAGCCTGAACTCCCAGAAGCCCAAAGCCCCCTCCGTAAAACAGCCCGCCTTCAGTGGCAAACAAACCGACAAGTATGGTTCCTGCCGCACCGCTAAAGCCATGAACACCGATTGCTCCAACAGGGTCGTCAATTTTAAGAACCTTTTCGATAAACTCTATTCCGAATACAACCACAAATCCTGCAACCACACCTATAACTATCGATCCGGGAAGACTCACCGACGCGCAGCCCGCGGTTATGGCAACAAGTCCTGCCAGCGCGCCGTTCAAAGTCATACTGACATCAGGCTTCTTATAGCGCAGCCACGTTATTATCATGACGGTAACAGCTCCGGCTGCAGCCGACAAATTCGTAGTCATCGCTATTGTTCCTATGCTTGCGTCAATACCCGACAATGTACTTCCGGGGTTAAAACCGAACCATCCGAACCAGAGGATGAATACACCCAGTGCCGCAAGCGTAATGCTGTGGCCCGGTATGGCATTGGGCTTTCCGTTCTTGTTGAATTTCCCGACTCTGGGCCCGAGAGTGGCAGCTCCTACCAGCGCGGCCCAGCCTCCGACCGAATGTACAACGGTAGAACCGGCGAAATCAATCATTCCTAAGTTTGATAGCCAGCCCCCGCCCCATATCCAGTGTCCTACAACAGGATATATTATTAAGGTTATAGCGGCACTATATATAATATAGGAAGAAAACTTTGTTCTTTCAGCCATAGCTCCGGATACTATTGTTGCGGCAGTAGCAGCAAACACCGTCTGGAATATCATAAACGCCTCAAGAGGCACCCCTCTGTCCACGGTATCTGTTCCGAAAAAGCCTGAAAGCCCTATAAATCCTCCCTGATCAGCTCCGAACATGAATGCGTATCCAATTGCATAAAACGCCAGTGAGCCTATTGAAAAATCCATTAAATTCTTCATTATTATGTTGCTGGCATTCTTTGCTCTCGTCAATCCCGTTTCCACCATAGCAAAACCCGCCTGCATAAAGAACACTAAAAACGCCGCCAGCAGTACCCACACCGTGTTAATCGCCAGGGCTGTAGCGTCATTTATCTCCTCCCCCGCCCCAAAAGCGACGGTAGGAATTAACAACAGCGCAAAAACTATAATAAAACCTATTATCCTCTTTTTCATAAAAATACAACTCCCCTTTATATTTTGTAAAGCTTTTATATTGCGTCCTTCCCTCTTGTCCCGGTTCTTATTCTTACAGCATCCTCCACGTTGTAAACAAATATTTTGCCGTCTCCGACCTGCCCTGTCCTCACTGCTTCGGTTATTTTCTGAATCAGCCCCTCGACAGCCTCGTCGGGAACAACTGCTTCAATTTTAATTTTAGGGAGCAAATTTATACTGTACTCGGTACCTCTGTATATTTCCTTCCTCCCCTTCTGCATTCCACAGCCTGAAACCATTGTAACAGTCATGCCATAGGTGCCTGCTTCATTCATTACCTCTTTAACGTCCTCAATTTTCTCCGGCCTAGTAATGATCTCCAATTTTTTCATAGACAAACTCCTTTCCTGACATATTTTTCATTATAAAAAATAAAAAGACCCCAAAACTATACTTCTATTGTATAGTAATGGCGTCTATGCCCAGAAGGTATAAGATTCTTCACGGAATCCTCTTCCTTCAAAAAACTAAATTAAAATTTATGAACCGATTATATCATCTCTCCTGCATTATTGCAATACTTTTTATAAATTTCTTTTAATATTTATTTTTTTATGCAATTTACACATTTTCAACTTGCATTTTGTATTATTTTTCAAAAGCATCCCTAAGCATCTGTTTTTATCCCCTGGTAAGAATCAGTGCTTCTGCAATATTCTTCATGGGAATCCTGTTATCGCGGCTTTTCTTTCTTATTACTTCATAGGCTTCCGCTTCTGAAAGCCCTTCCTTCTCTACCAATATCCATTTTGCCTTTTCGACAGCCTTTCTGCTCTCAAGAGTCTCATTCAGCTTTTTTACCTTCTCCTCATACTGGATAATCCTTGAATAATTTATCATCGCTGCATCAGTTATCTGCACTATTGCCTCTTCAAAAACCGGCTTGCTTATATAAGTCATCACTCTGGATTTTTGTATAAATTCAAATATATCGTCACTTCTTGTATCCAGAATTAAACCACACGCACACAGTAGGTCTTCATCAATAGTTTCAAGTGTCTGCTTTAAATCCTTAAAGCCTTTCCCCACATCAATAACAACAAGCTCCGGGGTCGAATTTCTTATATGCCTCAATATATTGAAATAATCCTTGGAATATCCTATAAATATATGTCCGCTGGAGACAAGGGCATTTTTTACACATGCCAGAGTTTTTTTATCCTCTCCTGAAATAATGAATTTGCCGTATACCATATCTCCCACCTCTGATCCGATTAGTTTAAAGGCGGAGTAAGCATGTTATGCCGATATGCGGCCTAACCCCTGCAAACTCATTTTTTATGCTGCGGCCTGAAGCTATACCGTAGTTCATATAAACACCTTCCTTTAACATGACTAAAAAATTTTGATATTTACATAAAATTATCGTACAAACAAAAAAGCCTCCCCACTTAGACTGTTAAGTATGTTTATAGGGAAGCATCTGTGCTACTTTAGCTACAACAATGTAATTGATAAAAAATATTAAATTTAAGTAAAAATGCCAATATATAAAGCAAGTGCTCTTTACTATTATTTATATAATAGCATAGGCATATTATTTCTGCAAGTAATTTTTTTTATTCTTTCATATATCTTACGTACAATCTGTAGCCCCCGCACTCTGCGGGCTTAATATAGAACTCTGTTAAGAGCACGTAAAATATACTATACAACCAATCTTAATAAAAAGAATGCATTTAGTTTTATAATTTATCATCCACATAATATCAATAAGGCAAATAAAATTATTGCAGCATTTTTTATTTCATCCTTCAAAGAATACGTATGTTATTTACTAAAAAAACTCATTATAGAGTGCCTTTACAGCCTCGTTTACTTTTTCCTCCTTTACCCCGAACATCATGCTTACCTCGGAAGAGCCTTGATTTATCATTTCAAGATTCACTCCGGCCCGCGCCAGTGCGGCACCTGCTCTGGCTGCTATACCGATTGTGTTTTTCATTCCCTCTCCAACCATCATAACCATCGCAAGCTTCCTTACCACAAATATATCGTCTACCTTTAGCTCCGACTTAATACGGTTTATCACTCTCTCTTCAGTCTCGCCGCCTAACTGCCTCTCCCGGATAACCACCGAAACATTGTCTATGCCTGACGGTATATGCTCATAAGCAATGCCCTCATCCTCAAGAATCTGAAGCATCTTGCGTCCAAAGCCTATTTCTCTGTTCATCATATATTTGCTTAAGTATATGCTGCAAAAGCCTTTATCTCCTGCAATACCTACGACAGGCCCGTTTTTGTTTTCCCTTTCGGAAACAATCATCGTTCCCGGTGCAGAAGGATTATTTGTATTCTTTATGCATACCGGAATGCCCTTGTGGTATACAGGCTCAAGCGTCTCCTCATGCAGCACCGAAAAGCCCGCGTACGACAGCTCTCTCATTTCTCTGTATGTAAGTATCGAAATTGGCTTGGGGCTTGGAATTATATTGGGATTGGCCGAAAATACAGAATCGACATCGGTAAAATTTTCATACATTTCCGCATCAACAGCCGCGGCAAGGATTGAGCCTGTTATGTCCGAGCCTCCTCTGGGGAAGGTAACAACCTCACCCGTTGCCGAATACCCAAAAAATCCCGGAAAAATCATTATTCCATCCATATTAAGGCTGGCTTTAAGGTTATTGTATGACTGAGGAAGCACGCGCGCATTGCCAAATTCATCACTTAAAAAAAGCCCCGCATCCCCAGGATTTACATAGTGAGCCTTAACCCCCATGCTTCGTAGGCATTCTGCCGCCAATTTAGCACAGTTGTCCTCTCCCGCCGCCTTAAGTAGATCCATAAATTTGGCTCTGTCAGTCTTATCCGACGATACCCTCTTGCGCAAATCCGCTTCAATAACCTGTACAATGTCCCCCGACAGATTAAAGTCCCGTGCAATTTCCGCATATCTCGACACAACCGCATTCAATTCGTCTTTTGCTTCCCCGTCACTTAAGCATTTCTCGGCGCACCTTATAAGAAGATCGGTAACCTTAATATCGTTATCATATCTCTTCCCTGGAGCCGAAACAACTACCAGCCTCCTTGCGGGATCGGATATAACTATTTCAAACGCCTTTTTTATTTGCTCGGCACTTGCCATGGAAGTGCCTCCGAACTTAGCAATTTTCATTCCATTCATCCCCCAATCACTTCGTCATTATAAATTGACCGCCCTCCGCTCAATTATGAGCGTTGCAAGCTACTGCCCGTCATCTAACAGCCTTATGATGCTCAAGGTTTTTTCAATGCCTTCGGAAGCCTCCGCCTCTTTAAGCAGCTTTTCCAGTTGCCTTTCGGTATATACTCCCGTTACAAAACCAATTTCATTTTCAAAAGGAACAGCCGGCCTTACCCAGGCTACCCTCTTAAAGATATCTTCAACAGCCGACTCCGCTTCATGTGAACCCCCTGTCTTAAGTCTTATAAAATACCTGCATTCAAAATCCCTATGGTCAATCATATTATCACCCGGGCCAACAGTCCACGTATGGCTCCGGCAGACTCCCCTGTGCTTTACAATATCAATTACATCCGCTGCTACCGCGCTCGCCGTCGGAAGCTTTCCCGCTCCCCTGCCATAAAACATAGTCTCTCCTACCGCATTTCCTTTTACAACAATTGCATTGAATACGTCGTCTACATTTGAAATGGGGTTTTTCTTGCTGACTATGGCAGGGCTCACACGGGCAAATATTTTGTCTCCTGTCTTAACGCTTAAGCCTATAAGCTTTACAGTGGAGTCCATAGCCTCGGCATACTGCATGTCGGCAAGGCTTATCGAGGATATGCCCTCAGTGTGTATCTGTCTGTAATCTATAAACTCATTATATGCTATGGAGGAAAGGATAGCTATTTTTCTGCATGCGTCATGGCCCTCTATATCGGCGGTAGGATCTGCCTCTGCATACCCCTTTTGCTGCGCTTCCTTCAAAGCCTCGCTAAAGTCCTTTCCCTCTCTTTTCATCTGCGTAAGGATATAATTGGTCGTTCCATTTAAAATACCCGTAATGGCATTGATTTCATTTGCCGCAAGGCATCCGCTCAAGGGTCGTATAATGGGTATTCCCCCCCCGACGCTTGCCTCAAACAAATAGCTTACACCGTTTTGCGCGGCAAGCTCAAGCAGCTCGGGCCCATAAGCAGCTACAATCTCCTTGTTGGAGGTCACCACATGCTTTCCCATCTTCAACGCCCTTTTTGTAAATTCATAGGCAATGCGGGAGCCTCCTATTGTCTCCACAATAATGCTTATTTCACTGTCCTCAAATACCTCGTCGGCATTCTTTGTCAGCAGGTCTTTGTCCGGGCTTTCAGGGAAATCACGTATATCCAGTATTTTTTTAACCTCTATTTTCTCTCCCGCTCTGACCGCTATGCCCGGACAGTTTTTCCTGATAACCTCCAAAACACCTGAGCCCACTGTACCATAGCCTAAAATCGCTATATAAACCATATTTTTTTCTAAGCCTCCTCTATTCTCTTGCAAGTATCCCATACCTTCTGACCCCTTCTATACTCCCTACGTCACTCATCAATTCATCTATATCCCCCGTCATTTCCTCTGTCTCTATAGATATAGTAACGTCAGCCAGGCCATTTATAGGGATGTTCTGATTAATAGTTAATATATTGGCCTTCACCTTTGCGATGCTGTTAATTATGCTGGATAATATACCTGCAAAGTCTTCTACTACAAAAAATAGCGTAATAACCCTCCCCCTTGAGGTTTCATAAAAAGGAAAAATAAAATCCTTATACTTATAGTAGGCGCTGCGGCTGAGTCCAATTTCCTTCACGGCTTCATTGACCGTCTTTACACTCCCTCTGCTGAGTATTTTCTTAACCTCTATTACTTTTGTAAATACCTCTGGCAATACCAGTGCATCGACAAGATAATATGTTGAGTTGTCTCTCATATCAGCCTCCATGTCCATACTCGGCGTACAATTGTTTTTCCCCCGTGATATATTAGCATATTTTAAATTGAATTTCAAGATATACCTGCAAATTATACGAAAAAAAGACAGGCTGTTACTTCATATTTATTGTCTTTACCTGCACTCCTTCAAGGGCTCCCAGCTCTTCTGCCAGAGCCAGAATTTTGTCGCTCCTGTCCAGTATATTGAGGGTTATAAGTCCATGCTGCTTCTCACCCGGATCGTGAGTTCCTACTCTTGTCATTATGCTGTCTCCGTATTTGGTTAGAATCTCCTGCACTCTAGGTGCGGACTGAGTCCTTTTATCCACCAGTACTCCCATTATGTTAAGACTTTTCATTGTGATATCTTCCTCCTTAAAAATTTATTTTGTAATATGCTTATAATACCTATATTTGAAGTATTTATGCGAACGGTATAATACCCGATCTCCGGCAAATAATAATGTTTGGGAAACCGTCAATAAGTACGGTTAATATGCATATAAAACATAGAGAAGGAGAGCAAAATGCAGAAAATACGTTTGGGCGTAATCGGCACAGGTCTGGCATGGGAGAGACTCCACTATCCCGCAATTCTTGAACTCAAGGACAAGTACGAAATTGCGGCGCTTTCAAACCGTACACTTAAGGATGCTCAGGAATTTGCCAAAAAAATAGGCCTTTCACCTGAAAATATTTATCAGGATTATAAGGAAATGCTTAAAAGGGATGATATTGACGCAGTAGACATACTTGTGCCCATAGAAATGAATTACGGTGTTTCTTGGGATGTTGCCGCGGCAGGAATAGATTTTATCTGCGAGAAGCCTCTGGCAGCAAAGCTTGATGACGCAAAAAAATATGTTGAATTGTCTAAAAAGCATTCCCTTAAAATAATGATTGCCGAAAACTACAGGTATAACGAAGAAAACAATATAATTCGCAGTATTATAGGCTCGGGCAAAATAGGGGACGTAATTTATTTCATAAGAAACAATATTACCTGCTTCCCCTGTGAAATGTCCAAGGATACCTTTGCAGGCACGGAATGGCGGCAGCACCCCAAATTTGCAGGAGGGGCGTTTTTGGATGCCGCACTCCATGATATCGCAGCAATGCGCCATATTTTTGGGGATATAGAATGTGTACAGGCTTTCGGGAAGCCCCAGCAGGAGGATTTTAACCCTTATGTTTCAGTAAATTCTAACATACTTTTTAAAAACAGAATCACAGGGTATTTCAGCTACTTCCCCTCCGGCATGGAGCCTCAAAGACCACTAATAGGGTTCAGAATCTTTGGTACAAAGGGGGAAATATACCTTGAGGAAAAAAATTGCGGCACTATAAACGTAGCCTATAACAACGGGCAGTCAGAGCAGGTGCCCTACACTCCCGAGCGAGGCTATTACAATGAGCTTATGAATTTTTACAATGCCTTTAACGGAAAGGAAGAAATACTGGTAACCCCCGAGGTTGAATTCGGGGATGTAAAAGCGGTGTTCAGCATAATGGAGTCGGTTTCAAAGCAAAGGCTGGTATATATTGAAGAAAATCAAAGCCGTAAGGACAAGCACTATATTGAAGGATGCGCCGATGTAAATTCCTACCTGCAGTAGCAGGGGCAGACACACAGGTCTGCCCCTGAATTAATATCCATTTATTTCTTAAAATACATATTTATCAACGTATTTGTATTCTTTATTCATTCTAAAGTTCTTATTGAATGTATAATTTTTCTTTAAATTACAAAAATATTTTTCTTTTGTATCTTTAAATTCTAGTTATGTCGAGAAAATTATGGTAATATTGTGATAAAATAAAATAAACAGAAATTAGAAAATGACATTAAATACCATACATGATAAAATGTATGTGGAGGAGTAGTACAAGCTTTTAGATAAATTATAGGGATTCAGATTTAAAATACAGGAAGAGGAATGATGTTATGAAAAGCAATTCAATAACGTGGAAAATTTTTAGATATAACATGGCTGCAATCATTATGCTTATAGCATTGATAACAATAGTATTCAATATAGCAGCACGCGTATACATAGAAAACGATGCGGCAAGGCAGCTAAATACCATAGCTTTAAGAGCCGAGTATACGGCACTACAAAAAGGATCTGATTTTTTCCCTGAGCAGGGTATGCTTTCACCTCCTCCGGGTTCTTCCGACAGTGCCTCAAAAGGCAATGACGATTTTTTTAAGTTTTATTTTATGCTGGATCGATCGCTAAAGCAGACACTCTCTGTTTTAAATGCGGATTACCTGTTATTTGATTCCGACAAAAATTTAATAAATTCCTCTTCCGAAGGATACTTTGATATCCCGGAGATCCTATTGGCCAAAATCATGCGCGAGCTTAACGATTCTTCCGTCTCAGATGACGGCAAACACCTGAAATTCGACCTCTTAGGCACAGAATATATAGCTGTCGCAAAGCCTGTATCCCATAAAAACACCTTCGGGCTTGGATGGATAATAATATATTCAAGCCTTCAAAAGGTCAACCACCTGCAATATATGATAAATGCAATGTTATTGTCCATACTTATTTTGTCATCACTGGCCGTTGCTATTTTTTCATTTATTTCCGCAAAAAAAATATCCGAGCCCTTTTTATATCTCAGCCGCCACATAGGCTCAATTGCCGAAAGGAACTTTGGCACTAAGATTAATGTGCCA
The DNA here is from genome assembly GCF_003337415.1 of Anaerobacterium chartisolvens. Taxonomy (GTDB): domain Bacteria; phylum Bacillota; class Clostridia; order Acetivibrionales; family DSM-27016; genus Anaerobacterium; species Anaerobacterium chartisolvens. Next base: position 42,233 of record NZ_QPJT01000020.1, read on the forward strand.
ATATACAGCGAGCTGGAGCAATTTATAAACAGCATAAATATAATGTCTGAAAAAATTGAGAAGTACGACAACGTTCAGAAAACCTTCCTGCAAAATGTGTCCCATGAATTCAGAACCCCCCTTATGTCTATTCAAAGCTATGCGGAGGGAATAAAATACGATGTTGTGGAGGCCGGCACCGCAACAAATATTATAATAGATGAGTCAAAGCACCTGGCACATCTTGTAGATGATCTTATGTACCTATCACGGCTTGATACGCTTGAGGAGAATTACCACTTTACCAACTTGAATTTTAACGATTTAATAAACAACTGTATAGAGAGAATGAATGGAATAGCTATAAACAACAATATACAGATCCTCTGCGGTTGCAGCTCTGAAAAAGTAGAAATAATGGCGGATCACGAAAAGCTTTCGCGTGCAATTACAAATATAATAAGCAATTGCATAAGGTATGCCGGCAGTAAGGTGGAAATAGAGTTCAAAAGCACCGAGCACAGCAAATTAATTTTATTGATATGGGACGACGGCCATGGGTTTGCATCTGAAGATCTCCCAAATATTTTTGAAAGATTTTATAAGGGTAAAAAGGGGAATTTCGGACTGGGGCTGGCAATAGCAAAAAATGTTATTGAAAAGCATAAAGGAAAGGTTACCGCCCAGAATTCCGAATCGGGGGCGTTATTTATAATAGAGCTGCCGCTGCTGTGATCACTTGACGGAACCTTTTTCCGTCTTCGGCTTTCATTTTCAACTGTCCGATTTTTTCGGACAGTTTACTGCCCTCTGAATTAAGTTTAGATTTCAGTCCGCTCCATAGAATTTCTGCGTAAGCCTCAGAGCGGCATCCTCAAGAATTCCAAGCCTCTTTGCAAGGTGAAAAACAGTATATCTCGGCCTTATTTCCATGGCATGTATTATGCTTTCTGTGAAGACCTCCTTTTTAATGCCCAGCTCAAAAGGATTGTCACAAGCCCCGATTCTCTTTAACAGGCCTCTGATTTCTTCGGGATCGGGTGAGTCTATTTCAAAATCAGCCTTATCCTTGACCATTTCATACAGATATGACACTATTACCGTGCCTACGCCTACCGAATTGCCGTGAAGAGGGTGCTCCTCCCCTCTTGCCAGAGCATTCATCTCCCAATAATGTGCCAGATGATGCTCCGCTCCCGAAGCCGGCCTGGAGCTTCCCACCAGTCCCATTGCAATTCCTGAAAGAATAAGCGCCTCTATCATATATCTTATGGAACTCTCATCCCGCTCTGCAATTCCGTCTATATTGCCCATGCACTTATCCATGGCATTTTTCACCAGACTTACACCAGTTTCGCAGTAATATTCATTGTTTACATCCTTTGAGAGCTTCCAGTCGGCCAGTGCCGTGTATTTGCCCAGTATGTCCCCAAACCCCGCGCATATCATTTCCCAAGGTGCATTTCTCATGGCTTTAAGATCGCACAGGATTGAAACAGGATACACCGCCTCATAGGTCTTTTTAAAGCCGTCTATTATAAGAGGCGATACTGTGGAAGCATATCCATCCATGGATGGAGCGGTTGCCGCTATCAAATAAGGTATCCCAAGCTTAAAGCTTATAATCCTTGCCAGATCATTTACCGTCCCCGACCCTACCGCCACTATAAGGGAAACATCTCTGCCTATCTCCGTCACAAGCCTTCCAACGGCTCTTTCATCAGGAACAAGCGGATGAAGAGATTCAAAAATATGTCCTCCCACTGGAAGCCCTTCTTTTTTTAAAGCCTCCCATATCCTTCTTCCCTTTACGGAATAGGTATTGTTATCGGCTATAACGAATATCCTGCCTGTTTTATATTTCAGTGCGAGGCTCACCGCCTCTTTTGTTATATCCTGATCCACTATAATACTCCGGATGTCCACCGAGTGGCTTCTTCCGCACGTGCATTCAAATGACAAATTCACCATTTCACTTACAGGCAAGCTTAATATGTTATCCATTGCAACATTTCCTTTTCTCTTATTTTTATAATACCGCCCACCTCTACTTCTTGTCGTCCCTTCCAAAGCTTGAGACTGTTTTTGCAAACTTTTTAAGCTTTTCATATACCAGGTAATTTACAGTCCTTTGAGGATAGGTTCCATCCTGCCTCTTTTGTCCCGCCTTTACCCCTGTCAATATTTCTATTCCCTGATCTATCGTCTTAACAGGATATATATGAAAATTTCCATCCCTCACCGCCTCAATTACTTCATCACTCAGAACAAGGTTTTTTATGTTCTGATGGGGTATTATTACTCCCTGCTTTCCATTTAGCCCTCTTACCTTGCATAATTGAAAAAACCCCTCTATCTTATTGGTAACACCGCCTATGGGCTGTATTTCACCTTTCTGGTTTACAGACCCTGTTACGGCTATGTATTGCTTTATGGGAATCTCCGCGAGGCTGGAAATTATGGCGTACAGCTCGGCGCTTGACGCGCTGTCTCCGTCCACCCCGCTGTATAATTGCTCAAAACAGAGGCTTCCTGAAAGTGACAAAGGCATTTCCTGAGCATACTTCTGGCCTATATACCCGCTTAAAATAAGCACCCCCTTGGTATGAGAGGTTCCGCTCATTTCAATCTCTCTTTCTATATTTACAATTCCGCTCTCCCCTATATAAGTATTTGCCGTTATTCTGGACGGTTTTCCAAAGGAATAGTCCCCCATATCCAATATGGAAAGTCCGTTTATCTGTCCTATGACCTCACCGTCGGTGTCAATCATTATTGTACCATCCTCCAAAAGGGACAGCAGCTTTCTGTCATACTTATCGGAACGGTAATTCTTTTCCTGTACGGCTTTTTTTACATGTCGGCCGCTTACAATACAGTCTCCCTCTATTTCTGCCCATGCACAGGACTCGCACAGTATTTCAACTATTTCATTAAACCTTGTGGACAGCTTGCTCTGATCCTCAACAAGCCTGGAGCTGTATTCAACCACTCCGGCAAGGCCGGTTTTGTCGAAATGCAGAGTCTCTTCCTTGTGGCAGAAGGAGCTTATAAACTGCACCAGCTTTATGATGTTCTCCCGACTTCTATCCATTTCCTCATCAAAATCAACCTTTATTTTAAAAAGCTTTTTAAAGTCCTCATCATACTGGTACAGCAGCTGATACAGGTACTCGCTTCCTACAAGCACCACCTTGACGTTTATTGGTATCGGCTCAGGCTTTAAGGCTGAGACAGCGACAAGACCCATCTGCTCCTTCATGTTTTCAATGTTTATTTGCTTTGTTCTTAGCACCCTTTTTAAGGCTTCCCATGACTGTACGTTATTTAAAACATCCTTTGCCTGTAAAATAAGATATCCTCCGTTAGCCTGATGAAACAGCCCTGCCTTTATCATGGTAAAATGAGTAGTCATTGTGCCAAACTCATTCTCATACTCAAGCTTTCCAAGAAGGTTGTAAAATGTGGGGTTAAAGTCTGCAATTACCGGGGCACCGTCAAGCTCACTGTTATCCACCAGCAGGTTGACCTTATACCTGTCCGTTACTGAATCGGTGCTGCTTTTCATCCACGGCACAATCAATTGCTGCTGCTCATAGGGCACATCCTCTTCCCTGAAGTCATCAAGGTTGGATAATATGTCCTCCTGAACATTTCCCAGATATTCCGATATCTTTTCATAATCTTTGTACTTTTCTTTAAGATCGTTTATATGCATTCCCACGGCATACAAAGCTATCTTGTTTTCCCATTCTGCGACCTTAGCTTCAGCGTCCCTTTCAACATTTCGGATTTTACGTATAATGTCCATAGTCTCTCTCTGTATGATATCCGATCTTTCGTTCAGCTCCAGCTTGGCATTTTCATCAAGCTCCCCATATTCCTTTTCACTGAGAGTCTTTCCCTCAACCACAGGCAAAAAGTATATTCCGGCATTTGTTGTCTTAACCTTGAAGCCATGCTTTGAGGCATCTTCATTAAGCTTGTCTATAAGCAGGCTCCTTTTGCCCTCATACTCTTTTTCAATGGAAGCCTTTTCCTTTTCATAATCCTCACTGTCAAATGCCTTTGATATCTCAAGCCTTAATATTTTAACAAACTCATCCATATCCTTTTGAAAAATTTTCCCCGTACCCGCTGGAAGGCTGATGGCCATAGGCTGATTGGGCTTGCCAAAATTAAACACATAGCACCAATCATCAGGAATCCTTTGCTGCAAGGCAATTTTTTTTATGTGGTTTTGGGCGTAGCTTGTTTTTCCTGTCCCCGTAGCTCCGGATAAATACAAATTGTATCCGCGTATTTTTACCCTAAGGCCGAATTCCATAGCCTGAACCGCTCTGTCCTGTCCTATTATTCCATGAAACGGCTCTACCTCAGAGGTATCGGAAAAATCAAATATTTCAGGATTACATTCGTTTCGCAGCATTCTATAATCCAATTCGTTTATCTCAGTTGACATATAGCTTTCCCCCCATAAATGGCAATAGAAATTTGCACATTATTAACCGGCTTAATAAATAAAAAGACCTTTATTTAAATAATTTTTTAGAGATAATTTTATATATTCTATAATAATATGACAAAAACCTTTTTATATTCAATGTTTTTACAATTCTACCTTTTCCACATTATAACCGCGTCCTCACCGTTATCGGAATAATAGCCCTTCCTGCTTCCTTCGATAATAAAGCCGTATTTGCTGTAAAGCCTTTGAGCTATAATGTTGCTCCTTCTTACCTCAAGCGTTATGCTTAAAATCCCCTCATCATCCGCCGCTGAAAGCAGAGCCTCCAAAAGAAGGCCTCCCACTCCCGAACCCCGGAACTCGGGATGCACCGCAATATTTGTAATATGACCTTCGTCAAAAATTTTCCACATACCCGCATAGCCTATAATTTTTCCGCCAATACCCGCCACAAAATACCTTGCAAATTTATTTTTGGCAACCTCCTCCGCAAAGGCATTTTTTGACCACGGAATTTTGAAGCTAAGGTGCTCTACAATCATTACATCGTTTATATGCTCTGAGGTCATGCGCATAATGTTAATGTTATCCAGCATCTGAAGTCCTCATAGTTTCAATATGTGATTTTTTTCAAGCTCTCTTTCGGCCTGAGATTTCCTTAAATAAAATGGCAGCATTGAAAAGCCGTCCTCCTTATCCGTACCCCCGCTTTTTTCAAATGCTATCTGAGCGACAGCCGAAGCCCTTTGAAGCAAAAGGCTCCCCGGAGCAAATGAGCATATCCCGTCCAGTTCGCTCTGCAAAAGCTCCCGGTGATTTTGAACCCCGTCCCCGGCGAAAATGACCTTTTGCTTCTTTTGCTTTATTATGTCTATAAGCTGGTAAACGGATATCCCCATGTAGTCTGCAATACGCTTTTGGCCGCCCTTCTCCCAGCAGTACAGTGAGGTGTATACCTGTAGATTCCGGGCATCCATTATAGGACATATCACGGCTTCATTCATCGGTATATTATATGCAATAGCATCTAATGTAGGCACGCTTGCAACCGGCTTCCCCAATGAAAAGGCCATTGCCTTTATTGTAGTAACGCCTATCCTTAGGCCGGTAAACGACCCAGGTCCTATGGATGCGGCATATAAATCTATATCCTGCGGGCACAGCTCCAGGCTGTCCATAAGCTCCTTTATCATAGGCATGAGCTTCTGAGAATGGGTCTTTTTATTGTTTACCAAATATTCTCCCAAAATTGTGCCGCTGTCCATTACCGCTGCCGCAGCCACAGAGGCTGAGGTATCAACAGCAAGTATCCTCACCTTCACTTCACTCCCTTCAAAGCCTGCCTGTTCAGAGCATCTTCATAGCCCTGATATTTAGCTCCCCGGAACTCAACCTCTATTATTCTTGCGTTATCTCCCTCCGAAGGCTCCTTTGATATACGCACTGCTATATACTCCTCCGGAAGCACCTCCTGTATAAGGTCTGCCCACTCTATTACCGAAATACCCTCTCCGCCTATATACTCCTCAAGGCCGATATCAAACATCTCCTCCGCGTCTGAGATTCTGTACACGTCGAAATGGTATAAGGGTATAGAGGAGTTATATTCGTTTACAATAGTAAAGGTAGGGCTTGTTATATACCCCTGTACTCCCGCTGCTCTTGCTATGCCATAGGTAAAGGCGGTTTTCCCTGCCCCGAGATCTCCTTTTAAGCAGACTAAATCTCCCGCTTTTAATAATTTCCCCAGAGACCATCCCACATCTTTTGTTTCCTGCTCTGAAAATGTTTTAAACCTCTTCACTCTCGCGCCTCCGGTACACAATATTGCCATTAATAATGGTAGCATAAACCCTTGATTTGAGCTCAAAGGGATGCCCCTTAAAAATAACCATGTCGGCATCCTTGCCCTTCTCAAGGCTCCCTACCCTGTCGTCTATGCCTGTGATCTGCGCGGCATTTATTGTAATTGCCTTCAATGCCTCTGTCTCATCCATACCCTCGCGTGCCGCAATAGCGGCGCACAGGCACAGGTATTGTATGGGTATGCATGGATGATCGGTCATTATAGCTAATTTTATACCTGCACGGGAGAGAATGCCCGGTGCCTTTATGCTCTGATTCTTCAGCTCTATCTTGGATCTGTCGGTGATCAGAGGCCCTACAATTGCCCGAACTCCCTCCTCCAGAAGGATATCCTTTATAAGGTAGCCTTCGGTACAATGCTCTATAGTCAAATCTATTCCAAATTCCCTTGCAATCCTCACGGCAGTAAGTATGTCATCGGCTCTGTGGGCATGGGCCTTTACAGGTATCTCTCTTCTCAATACCTTTACAAGCGCGTCAAGCTTAATATCGAACTCAGGCTTATCATTGTTTTCCTCGTCGGCATAATGCTTTTCAAGAAGCTCCTTATATTCCGCCGCCTTCATAAGATTTTCCCTAAGCAGTGCCGCCGTTGCCATTCTGGTTATGGGCATCTGCCTTTTTTCATTATATACCGTTTTGGGATTCTCACCAAACGCAACCTTCATAGCCACGGGAGCCTTTATAATCATATCCTCAATTCGCCTTCCATAGGTTTTCAGTGCGGCAAACTGCCCTCCTATGACATTTGAGCTGCCCGGGCCCGTAACCACAGTGGTAACTCCGCCCTCCCTCGCCTCCACAAAAGCCCTGTCAGCATGGTAGACGGCGTCTATCGCTCTTAATTGGGGTGTAACAGGGTCGGTCGACTCGTTGCCGTCATCCCCCTCAAAGCCCACAGAGTCCTCCCACATGCCGACATGGCAGTGCGCGTCTATGAAGCCCGGCAAAACATAGCAGGCTTCCGCATCAATGACGGTAACATCCCCCCGCCCTGAAACAGCCCTTTCAGCCTTACTTATATCATCGCCTATTTCAATTATTTTTGCCTCATCGGCCAGAATATATCCATTATCATAGCTTATCCCGGCCATAGTAAGTATTTTGCCATTTTTAACAAGCAGCATTTTTCCTCCCGATGTTATGCAAACGCACCTTGGAATTCAAAAGCATTTAGCTTAAGGTGCGTAAAATATTTATAAATAATCATCTTAAACATTTTATTATAATGGATAAAAAAAAACAACAAATCCTCTTATTTTATTTAAACCCTGAACTTGCTGATAACACCCTGCAGGCTCTGTGCAAGGTTTGACAAGCTCTGGCTTGTAACCGCAATTTCTTCGGCAGAGGCGGACTGTTCCTCCATTGATGCCATTGCTTGCTGGCTTGAAGCGGCATTTTCCTCCGCAACAGCAGAAAGAGCTTGAAGTGTCCGCAATATTTCTTCCTTCATTGTCACCAGCTCTTTTCCTGAGGCATTCAATTTCTCAACAGCCCCTCCGGTTTCCTTCATTGTACTCTCTATTAGAATATATTTATCCCTGCTCTGTGTCACACTGTCGGCCTGACTCTTACATATGGCAGAAACCATCTGAACACTCTTTACAGCAGCTTCGGCATTGCTTTGCAGCTCCTTTACTATTTTATCAATGGACTTGGTAGACATGGAAGCTTGCTCCGCCAGCTTTGTTATCTCTTCAGCCACTACCGCAAAGCCCTTTCCGGCCTCTCCTGCTCTGGCCGCTTCTATGGTTGCATTTAATGCAAGAAGATTGGTCTGCCCCGCCACCGAAGCAATTAAGCTGCTTGCCTGACCTATCTTGCCTGAATTTTCGTTTGTTTTTAATATAATTTCATAAATTTCTTTTGTGGCACCGTTGCTTTCCTCTGTTATCTCAGCTAGGCCGTCAACTTCCTTAAGCCCGTCATTTACAACCTCTGTAATTCTATTTGAAAGAATATTCAGGTTCCTTATGCAGTGCTGATCCTTTTCAATAATCTCTTCTAGCAAAAAGGCTTTAGAACATCCGCTCTGGGAATCTTTTGCCTGTTGTGACGCAGCCTTTGCTACCTGTTCCATAGCTATGGATACCTGCTCGGCTGCGGCAGCCGATTCCTGTGAGGTGGCAGTCAGATCTTGTGAGGCGGCAGCCACTTGCTCGGAGGAAGCCTTAATTTCACATGTGATTTCCCTTAGACTGCCTGTTATCCCCTGAAGTGCCTTTGACAGAATCCCAATCTCATCCTTCTTTTTCAAAAGGCCTTCAGGGATGTCCTGAGTTATATCCAGAGCAGATATTCGCTCCGAGCAGCTTACTATTTTTATAATAGGCCGGACAATGGAGCTTCCAATTAAATATGTAAGCACTATGCTTATAATCAAGCCCGTAGCGGTGGTTACAAGCACCCCCCTCTGTAACAGGCTTATTGACGACAGCACCTCTTTTTTATTGGCCGTTACAGCCACTATCCAGTCGGTGCTGTCAATAGGCTTATAGGCGGCATACATCTCATTTCCTTCAAAAGAGTAGGTGCTCACTCCTGATTTTTCGGCAATCATTTTTTCAAACAGTTGCGCTGCCGATTTCTGTCCGTCATCCTTTTTTGCCTCCTCAATGGGATTAAACTGGTTCACCACCCTGTCAATGTTGCGGTGCCCCATTACCGTTCCTTTGGAATTTATTACATACGCATATCCACTATCACCGTAGCCTACATCCTCTATAACCTTACTTAAGGCATCACCGCTTCTTCTTGCGATAAGTACACCCACTATTTTTCCGTCTGCTTTTATAGGCACAGCATACATTATCACAGGCTCATTAGTCACTCTGCTTATTAACACATCCGACAAATTTGTTTCACCATTTAATGCCTTTTTTATATAATCCCTGTCTCCAAGCTGGCTTTTTGTACCATCGGGATAGTAAGCATTGCCGTCCGGCAGCACAATTCCCATATCCATAAACTCCGTATTTTTCAGATCTGCTTTCAACGCAGCTCTCTGCCTCTCCCAATCCATACTTTGAATGTCTTGTTTTAACGATATTGTCTCCAGAATGCTCTTTTGCATTTCAATCCTGCTTTTCGTCAATTTAGATACCTCTGCAACCAACAATCCAAGTCCCTTCTCCGCTTCCCCGACAAGTGCTTCGCTGGCTGTTTTTAAAGATATAAGGCTTATAACCGAAGACGATACCAGGACCAATGCGCAAAAATATACTATTAGCTTTGTTTTAATACTTTTCATCTCACTCTGCCTCGTATACTGTTATCCTCATTTTTTTGCAAAAATATTTTATGTTATTTATTTCAATAAATCCTATTACATTAATTATATTGGTAAATTCTCTTTGGTACAACCTTTTATGATATAATTTTTACAGTATTGAGGCTTTTGTCAAAACATTTACATAAATTAAAGAAAATATAAAGACAGGCGGCCAAAGGATTTACGCCTTCAGCGGCCTGTCTTTTATATTTACATCACTTATCTTGATAATGATATCGGCACGCCAGAATATAGATATTTTCGCTGTCGATTTTATAAATCAGCCTATCCTTATCATTAATTCTTCTGCTCCAAAAGCCTGCTAAATTTCCACTTAGAGCTTCCGGCTTTCCCATTCCTTCGTTTCCATTTCTTATAATATCCTCAATAAGGTGATTTATTTTTCTCAATGTTTTTCTGTCCTCTGTCTGCCAATATAAATAATCGGCCCACCCATTTTTAGTAAATACCTTATTCATCCGTCTCTGCCTCAGAAAGTTCATGTGCAGATGCCATTCCATTTTCCAACTGAGCCTTTGATTCCATCAACCAGTCATAATTACTTTTATTGCCCAAAACATGGATGTTTTCCATAATATTATTATAAGCCTCTTCAGATAACATAACAACATTTTTGTTATCTTTCCTTGTTACTATAACAGTCTCATAATCATCTGTGATTTTATCCATATATGTTTTCATGTTTTCTCTTAGTGTGGTATAGTTTACAGCCAGCATAAAACCGCCTCCATTTCGTACAGTTTTCTGTACCCTTATTGTATCCTACAAATAACTGTACGTCAACACTATCAGTATATCCAATGTGTTAAAAAAATCCCCAAGACATTTCTGTCCTGAAGATTTGAATTTTGTATAGTGCAATTATAACTTATGCTGTTCTATCTTCTATGGCCTGCAATGCATAAAGTGTATCGGGATCAATGTCAATACACCTGCTTACATTTCTGTTTCCTGCCAAATCCCATGCCAAAGTATTATTCAGTATTGTACATGTGCTCATGAAAACGCTTTTATCTTTTAATGGCTGAAAAGCCTCTTTCCCCAACAATGGCGCCACATCATACAAAACGATCTTGCCATCTTCAAAATAAACAGTAACGGTATAATCCTCATTTGGAACTACTTGCACTATTTCAGAAAACATAATTTTTCACCTCCGGTTTATACCAATGGGTTAATTCTATTTAATGGCTTTCCATCTTTCGATAGCTCCCAATTTTGCATTAATTCATCCTGATGAATAACACACCACGCTAAAATAAGTTTAAGTTGTTTAGATGGCAAGGCACCTTTTATTATTCTTGCATTGCTAATATCCACCAATGCTCTATTTCCGCTATATTCAGCATGAAAGTGCGGCGGATTATGCTCATCATAATACATAGTCACACGGATCCCATAAAATAAAGATATTTCCGGCATACTTTCACTTTCCTTTCAATCATATCCTTAAGTAAACATAGGCGTCACCGCCTATGCTCCTCGACGGAACCGTACGTGCCCTATTAAGGCATACGGCTCTTCACTTCATATTTCAATCATCTATAGAATAAGCTTATGCTTATCTTCGGTTCTAACAATGGAAAAGTTTTCAGCAGTCCGTTGAAAAATGTGTCAGCAGTATAGCTTCTTCGTTGGCTTCTTCTATTCAACCATTTAAATAATAACCATCGTACTGCATTTAGATAACTTTTCACACCTCTTGTATTATCGGTTACCCCATAATACTGATAGTGTCCCCTTAATTTCTGATTAATCTTCTTAATCAAATCATCCAGAGGCATTACTCGATTATTCTTTATCCATTCTTTCATTGCTTTGACTTTACTTCGAAATTTCTTCTTGCATGTCTTTACTTTACATCGAAAGAATCCTTTATTGCCATCATCACTACAGTAGAATGTGAACCCTAGAAAGTCGAAAGTTTCGGGTTTTCCCAACCCTCGTTTTGCCCTGTTTTGCCTGGCAAACCTCCCAAACTCAAGTATCTTCGTTTTCTCTAGCGTCAATTCCAATCCAAATGTCTTGAATCTCTCAATCAGTGTCAAATAAAACTCCTCTGCTTCCCATTTATTCTGAAAACAACATACAAAGTCATCGCAGTATCTTATTAAGTATGCTTCACCTTGGCATTGACGTTTAATTCTATGGTTAAACCAATTGTCCAATACATAGTGCAAATATATGTTTGCAAGAACTGGTGAAGCTCCGTTTCCCTGCGGTGTGCCTCGTTCACTTTCAAGATATTTGCCATCTTCCATGATTCCAGCTTTTAGAAATTTCTTTATGATTTCAATGAATTTCTTGTCAGCTATGTCATGCTCTAAGAATTTTATCATCCATTCGTGGTCAACATTGTCAAAGAAACCTTTAATATCCGCTTCCACAACATAATTGCTCTTATGGTACTGTACTTGTTCTATGACTTCTCTAATTGCTTGATGACAATTTCTGTTTGGTCTGAATCCGAAGGATTCATTATGGAACTTTGGCTCATATACCATTGTTAGTATTTGCGCTATTACATTTTCTACAAGTTTATCCTCATAGCACGATATTCCCAATGGTCTCATTTTGTTGCTTCCGTCTTTTGGTATATACACTCTTCTTATAGGTTCTGGCTTGTAACTCCCGCTTCTCATTCGTTTAACCAAATGTTCCACGTTTGCATCTAGGTTGACTGAATAATCGTCCTTTGCTACACCATCAATTCCCTTCGCTTTTCTCCAATCCATAATTTCATGACTGGCTTTTAGGGTCTTTTCATTGATGTATGAAGCAAGGTTTTGTACCTTTCCATCAATTCTAGCCTTTTCTATATTGTATTGTATTCCAAGCAACTCATTCATCATGTTCTTCAGCTCTCCAGTCTGCATAATTCCATGTTTACTTGAAGCTATGATGTGCTAACCCCTTCCCTCCACCTGCTTTCATAGGTTTCTATGGTACTATGGGTTAGTCGGACTTCCTATAATGCTTTTGCTCGTCTTGCTAGTTCCCTTGCTTGATTTCGCATACTGTTTCCAGACACTATAGGATCTCATCTGTTCTGCTAACATACTTATCATCATCAAACTCGCCAAGCCCTCAGACCCCGGAAGAGTCATATAAATCTCGCCTTACCGATTTATATGATGTTGTCTGCTACCAATAAGATAGTATCGACCTCTTCGTTTAATAATTATTTCGTGGCTCAATAGCTTCAGTGCATTCATTTTCGGCTCGTTTGCTCCCCGCCCTACGCTTAAGCCTAGTGTTACCACTTCGGCTCCAAGGAACTAGGTACAGGCTACTGGCTAGGTATTACCTGATAGGATTTTCCTACTGTATATTAACAGCTTACTAATGAAAGCAGAATTGCTTCCACTTCCAAGAGGAAGCACACGCGTTTGCGTGCTGCTTCACAGCTCGCACCTTATAAATATTTTACCACAATGCCCTAAAGAAGTATACAAAAAAACTCCCGGCAAAAGTCCTGGGAGGTTCTAAATTGTCTTGAATTGTAATACACTGCACTGCACTAAAAGCCCTGATATTATCTCTTTGAGAAAACATACATATCATAATATCATCAATTATCGTTTAAGCACTCTTTCAATAACTCTACCGCACTTTCTTCATTTGGGTCATTTGTTCCTAGCTCTCCTCGGAAAGCACGGGCAAGAATGGCTTTTTTCATCAAGTCTATTTTTTCTATGACATCACAAAACTCTTTTGCTTTTTGTTCTTTTTCGAACAGACTATTAAGAATGAGAACTATTTCCTTTTGCTCTGGAAGAGTAGGGATTTTTACAATTAATCCTGATAGCTCTTTTTGGTTTATTTTAGGTAGTACTGAACGTGAGCCTGCAGAAGATGCTTGCTCAAGAAATTCATCTGACAACATATAGTACCAAAGGTATTTTGTATCTCCTTTTGCTTCTATAGGATACATATCCGCACTACAAAGACCGTCAAAATCAACAATTACAACTTTGGATAGATAAGGTCGGATTTTAGAATACAGAATTTGCCCTGCATAAAATCTGTGTTTCCCACTCGTTACACCGTCTTCTTCAATAGTACGATAGTCTAATAATAACCCTGTACGCTTTTCAATATTATCAGGTGCTATATGTGGATAAGTTAAATAGTCCTTTGGGTCAACAAGGTTACTTTTAATTTCAGCGCTGTCTCCAAATCTCTTTTTCTCCCAGCTATCCATCCTCAAACCATTCTTCTCACGCCATTGGGCAGTGAGTTCACCTGTGAATGCTTTATGAAGAATAGCAGCCTTACGGGTTTCAAAAGTATCAAGGGCATTTTGTGTCAGTTCCTTTGCATTGTCAAGTTTTTCAAAAAGGCTTTCAATGCGGTCAACAATACGTTGCTGTTCAGCAATAGGTAGCAGAGGGACTGGATAGTTTCTTAAATAACTCAAAGACACAAATGGCTGTAATCCGCCAGATGCATGTTCTCTCATATGTTCTTCTGAAGATTTTAAAAAATTGCAAATATATTTAGGCTTAATATCAGTACTTGACAGTCTCTTAAATAATGCAACATTTTTTATACTAAACTCTTGAGACTTTTGTACTACAACAGGATTACCAATAGTACCTATCATGGCCATTAGTATGTCGCCGTCTGATACCCCAGAACGCTCAGAAATTTTTATATGGTCTTCTTCAGATATAAATTTTACATTCCTAAAGTCCAAATTGTTACCTATAAGGTTTTTACTTGTAATGAGGGGGATGCCCTTCTCTTTATATTTAGGTGTATCATGAGTTCCATCCCTTACATCAAGTATGTATTTTAATCTAGTCCACACCCAATTGCTCGGGACTTCATAAGGTTGCTCATCATCTGGCACCAATGCTTGTGCTAATTTATCTTCTAATGTTATAGCCTGTTTTTTTGCCTTAGCCATTAGTCGTTACCTCCTAATGACTTTAACTCCTTCACAACACTCATCAGCAAATCAACTGCTTCTTCAAGCTGAGCAACGATTTCTTCACCACTTTCAATTGGGTCTTGCAAATCTTCATAGTCCAAAACGCTGTCATCACGAATAAGCCCAAGGTCAAGGCTATTATTTTTATCCTCAATCTGCTTACGGGTAAAGACACTCCATCGTTCATCCTGCACTTTACTTCTATCTTCAGCGGTATAAGCATTGATAAACCCATTAAAATGCTCTGCCTTTAATGGACTGGTCTTGCCAAATTTCTGCATATTGGTACGCAAATCATAAAACCAGACTTCTTTTGTATTATCCTTTTCTGTATTCCCACGAGTGAAAAACAGCACATTGGTCTTTACACCCTGAGCATAGAAAATACCCGTCGGCAGTCGTAAAACAGTATTCAAATTACATTTATCCATCAAATCTTTACGGATTGATGCTCCGTCACCGTCGGCAAATAATACATTATCTGGCAATACAACTGCTGCCCGTGCTTTACCGTTTGCTTTTAAGCTTCTATAAATATGCTGTAAGAAGTTTAACTGCTTATTGGAAGTAGGATAAGTAAAATCATCACGGGTAGCACGCTCACCGCCTTTTTTCGTTCCAAACGGCGGGTTAGTCAGCACCACATCAAAATTTTTCATAGCCTTTCCGTGGTTGGAGAGAGTGTCTGCAAGCATAATCTCTCCTTCAATATCATGAAGCATTGCATTCATCAATGCCAGTCTGTGTGTTTCATGCACCAGCTCACAGCCTGTAAACGCCTTTTTTCTTTGAAATTCCTGCTGTTCCAACGAAAGACTGAATAAGTTGTCGGTATGATCTTTGACGAATCTGTCGGCAGCTATCATAAACCCGTATGTTCCGCAGGCAGGGTCATTACAAAGCTCACCAGCTTGCGGAGCTATTAATTTTGTCATAATATCAATCAGAACACGAGGCGTGAAGTATTGCCCTGCTCCTGATTTTTTCTCGTTTGCATTTTTCTCAAGCAAACCTTCATATAGATTTCCAAGTCCTTCTTCCTTTGCAGAATACCAGTCTAAAGCATCAATGGATGTAATAATTTTTTCAAGGTTTTTTGGCTCTTCAATATTGGAGGATGCACCTGCATAGATTTCACGTACCCTGCCAGCGCAATTTTCACCTAGATGATTAAGTAATTCCTTGTAAAAACGTTTCAGTTCAACCCCTTTGGGCTTCATTAGCTTGTCCCAGCGGTAGTTCTCTGGAATTTGTCCGTCCATTCCTGTTTCTTTTGACATTTTTAAAAATAAAATATATGTTAGCTCGGTAACATACTGATGATAGGTGATACCATCATCCCTAAGTACATTACACAAGTTCCAAAGCTTTGATACGATTTCTTGATTGTTCATGCTGTTTTACCCCCGTCGTCATATAAATATTCATTCAGTTCTGATATAACATTTTCTAATTGATTTTTGAATACTTTGTTGATTCTTTCAAAACCACCAAAGTTTTTAAATGCTCCACTATCAAAGGCTTCCTTATCCAGTACAGTTTCATGGAGCAAATAAGCTTCAATACGATTTAGCCAGTCCAATTCCATTTTACTGAAAGAATGATTCTGTTTTAGCTTTTGTATAGCATTTATTATACGCTGTTCATGACTGAGAAGAACAGACCCAATTGCTTCTCTGCGAATAAAACTTATTATATCGGCTGCGATGTCCTGATTTTTTAGCTCTTTCCATGCTGTATTGAGCTGTTTCTCAGTAAAACCTTGGCGGTCAAGCTCCAGTTTAAGACTTTTCAGGCTTTCCCTTGTCAATTCTTTTGGTCTAGTGCAAACCAATTTAAGTGCCGCAATATTGTTGATATTATTGGCAACAAAGGCTTTAAACCCATCCAGATAGTCTTCAGGTTTAAGCCCTTTTCCGTACCCTCTGGTGTGACTTATCAATTCATCTTCTTTATCGGAAATAACAACTGTACGCCATGAATTTATACATCCTTCATTAAGCATTTCAAATAATTTTCTGTTCTTTATTAATAATTCCTTGGCTTTACTTACAGACATTGTCTTAAGTTTTTCAATGAATTGTGTAGGATTATACCCTCCAGACAAGTCTATAAAGTGTGCTATTGATTTCTCACTTAATTTACGTTTTTTGCGTTGCAACTTAGCAATAATCAAGTCTATCTGATTTTGGGTCTGATCTTCAGTCGAAAGAGTTTCCAATCCACGCAGAAGTTCACCAAAAGATATGGTCGGATTAGCCACAACTGGCTTCATAGTATTTACATCCTCTAAAGACTCATACACTCCCACAGGGTCATATATTTCGAAATGGGTTTTACCTATTTCTGGGCAAAGACGAGTGGCTCTCCCCATCATCTGCTCAAACAAAATACGGGATTTTACACGCCTCATGAAAATTAGGGTAGTTATCTCTGGAACATCAATCCCTGTGGTAAGTAAATCAACAGTAACAGCTATATTTGGGTACTTCTCATTTTTGAATTTTTTAATTGCCTCTGATACTTTTTTCTTGTTACCTCCGCCAACACTACCAGTAATTTTCATAACTGCATCATTATCTACCCCATAAGGTTCAAAAATCTCTTTCAAAATCTTCACTATGAGGTCTGCATGGGTGTCATCCACCGCATAAATCAATGTCTTTCCCTCGCCATCTGGATTTAGGTCTTTCGCAATTTCTTCAAATACAGTGCGATTAAAATTTTCTGTGATGACTTGGCGGTTAAACTTTTCCACATCAAATTTAAGCTCATCTTCTAGCTCATCACTATTTGTTATTTCGCCTGTCACAGGGTCATAAATTACTACAATTTCGCCCTTTTCGTAGTTAATTCCTTCCTTGCTTAGCTTGGTAATAATATTATGCGGAGCATCATGGTCAACTAAATACCCCTCAATCACAGCTTTTCGGTAAGAATAGTTAAATACTGGCTTTCCAAAAATCTCTGAGGTATGTAATGCAGGAGTTGCTGTGAGTGCAATCTTTGATGAATCAAAATATTCTATTACTGTTCGGTACTTGCTTACATAATCATCTTGATTACGGTATAAAAGCTCGTCTTCTCCCATTTCCTTATCAAGTATATAACCCCGATGAGCTTCATCAATAATAACAAGGTCATAATCGGTAACAGAAGGCATAGTTTCATCTTCATTATATAAAATCCGTTTCACAAGGCTTTGTACTGTTGCAACATGGATTTTTGTTTCTTTGTCTATCTCTTTATCTTCAAGATTTTTAATGTTATAAATTTCATCCAGAGTCATGAGCTCTTCAATTTTAACTTCTTTAAATACATCCTGTGCTTGTTCGCCTAGAGCGGTACGGTCAACAAGAAAAAGAACACGTTTAAACCTATCTGTTTTAATAAAGCGATAAATCATACCCAGTATTGTTCTGGTTTTACCTGTTCCTGTTGCCATTGATAGAAGCACTCTTTGTTTGCCGTTAATAATTGCGTTTTCTGCTGCTTCTATGGCTTCAATCTGATACTCACGCAAATTAAGTCCATCCTTATCTCTTAAAATGTCATAAGGCATATCCTCTAATGATTTGTTTGCAGTTGCAATATCCTTTTCCAGCATCTCAATAATTCCATCAGGACTCATCCAACCTTGCAATGCTTTAGGAATGTTTGAGCTTTGGCGAGTATCCAAAAACCATATTCCAGACTTTGTTTCAAGTTGTTTTAAGTATTTCCTACCATTTGTTGCAAAGAGGAATGGAGCTTTATATTCATTCCAAGTGCTAACTTGATATACTGCATGCTCTTCCTTAACTTCCTTAGCATAATCCTTGCACTGATAATCTATAACCGATGGAATATCCGTGTATTTACGTTTCGCCTCAACAATACCCACCAGATTCAACCCTACAAAAAGCGCGTAATCAGCATATCCTCTGTCTCCAACTTTCGAATCTGTCGGCCATTCTGCAATAGCAATATTTCTGCCTTTTTGAGGTCTCGTTCCTTTAGAGTAACACAAGTTTACTGTATCAGCCTCCCAACCTACTTTACGAAGCTGTTCGTCAATTATATAACGGGTTTCTTTTTCTGATAGGTTAATTTGGTCTGCTGCCGTTTTTGCTTTTCTAGCTCTTTCTTCAATAGTAGTGTCTTGGCTGTCATTTATCTTTTCCACTTGGTCGGTCAGTTTCTTGATTAATTCTTCTTTCTCTTTTAAAAGAGCTTCATAATCAACTTGATTGCTGGTATTTTCGGGCAACACAAAATCTTTGAGAGGGTATTCCCAGTCACCATAAGTCTGCACAAACCATACTCCTAGATTATATGACATTTCAAGAAGTATTTTACAATCTTCAAAAGAGTCATAGTTTGCATGGATAGCCTTATTACGTGTCATTCTAAGTGAATAAAGAACATCACCAATAGCTTTTGGTAGTAGCCCATTTTGCTTTAAGAGCTTTATTCGGTTTGCATGAGTATTATCATAAGATGGTGGAGCAATATTATCTAATTTTAGCATGATATTTACAATGGTCTCACCAAATAATCCCAGTTTTATCAGGCAAGCATTTGTGTCTGTATATAAGTAGTCTTCTGCTGTGTTTCCAATTTGTGATAAAACAGGGAAGGCTTTTTCTAAAAATCCAAAATTCGATTTCATTTTTCTGCCTCCTGTTCATTTATATATTCTACGATATCTACGATATCGCATTTCAAGTACTTGCATATCCTACCCAAAACGTCCATACTGACATTCTGGTCTTTACCGAGCCTCGATAGCGTTGTAGGCGTGATAGATATTGCATCCCTGAGTATGACTTTATTTATTTTCTTATCGATTAGCAATTTCCATAATTTATTATAACTAAATGCCATGAAGCTCATCTCCGTTAACTTTTATATTTACATTATCATACATTTTTACATTTTTCAATATCAGAGGTACATTCTTATATACCTAAAGTACGTTAAAAAGAGTTTGGTTCTGTTAGGAAAATATCAGTGTAAAATAGTAAATTACGGAAAACCCATCCATAGTGTCGCCATAATCTCGAGCATAGCGTAGCAACTACAATCAAAATAAAAGTTACAATTATTTGAATATCAAAAATTAGGCCAAACTATCGAAACAGGAGAGTTCATCTTGTTCCAGAAAACAAGGCAAGGAAAACGCAATTTAATAACGAGTAAAAAGCGGCGCCAAATGGCTCTATTTTGTTATTTTTTCTATTTATTTGATTTTCTTAAATTCGTTCCTTTTTGCGACATGACAAAAAAATAAAGCCCCGAAACTCTGTGTTTCGGGACTTCTGTAAACTTTGATACTATCTCTTTGAGAACTGCGGAGCCTTTCTTGCCTTCTTGAGCCCGTATTTCTTTCTTTCCTTCATTCTGGGATCTCTTGTGAGGAAGCCGGCTTTCTTAAGCACTCCTCTAAACTCCTCATCAGCCTTCAGCAAAGCTCTGGCTATCCCGTGCCTTATCGCACCAGCCTGCCCTGTGAAGCCCCCTCCTACCACCTTGCATATAACGTCAAATTTGCCTGTTGTATCGGTAAGAACTAAAGGCTGCTTAACTATAACCTTCATTGTATCCAGCCCGAAATAATCGTCCAGACTCCTGCTATTTATTGTAACTATTCCGTCTCCCGGAACAAGTCTAACTCTCGCAACCGATTTTTTCCTTCTCCCGGTGCCGTAAAATTGAACCTTTGCCATTTTTTATCTTCCTCCCCTCATTAAATATTGATTTCGAGAACTTCAGGCTTTTGTGCAGCATGCTCATGCTGGCTGCCCTTATACACCTTAAGCTTTTTAAACATTGCTCTTCCAAGGCTGTTCTTTGGAAGCATACCCTTTATCGCCAGTTCTACAGCTCTCTCAGGAGTTTTCTCCATGAAATGCCTGTACTTTATTTCCTTCATTCCACCTGGATATCCGGAATGGCGTCTATACATTTTTTGCTCCAATTTTTTCCCGGTAAGTACAACCTTGTCCGCATTGAGCACTATCACAAAATCTCCCGTATCAACATGGGGAGTATAAATAGGCTTGTTTTTACCCCTGAGTATGCTGGCAACTTCACTTGCCAAACGTCCTAAAACCTTGCCCTCAGCATCAACAACATACCATTTTCTTTCAACCTCTTCGGCCTTTGCCATAAAAGATTTCATTTATTTCTTACCCTCCTTAAAACTACTGGTTATATATTTATGAGAATTTATATCAAATCTCCGTGAAGCTTCTACTGCTTTTTACAAAGCTTAACGGACTTGCATGGAGATTAAATTATCTTCTCTAAAACAGGCCGATTTTCAGCCGCTATAATATTGTAATACACATATATTAATCCTGTCAAGTGAATTTTGCTGTAATTTTAATTTATCTCCTGCTATCTCTCTTTTTTAAACACAATAATATCATTATCTCGCGTATAATCCTGTTTCATTTCATTTTTATTATTGCTAATAAAATACCTTCATAAGGTACAAGCCTTGAGGAGGCGCCGTTCTTCCAGCTCTTCTCCTGTCTCCCGACTCAATTATTCCCGGTATGTCGCTATGCAGTACTCTTCCCATCCCCACTTCCACAAGTGTCCCCGAAATAATTCTTACCATATTATAGAGAAAGCCATCCCCCTCTATATTAAACTCTATTATTTCCTCTCTTTTTATAAGACAGGCATGAGTAATAGTCCGGATAGTTGTTGTTACACTGCTGTCACTCGCTCTGAATGCAGAAAAATTATGCTTTCCTATGAAATGCCCCGCCGCTTTTTCCATAAGCTCCATATCCAGCCTTTGCGGCACATGAAAAGCTCTGTTCCTCATAAGTGCGCTGCGCGACGGTGAATTATACACAATATACCTGTACCTCTTGCCCTTTGCCGCATATCTCGAATGAAAATCGCGGCTTGCCTCACAGGATTCCCTTATAACTATATCCTCAGGCAAAATGCTGTTTAAGGCACGGGAAAATTTATCTGCCGGTATAGCAGATTCAGTAAAAAAGTTTGCTGTCTGTCCATACGCGTGAACCCCTGCATCGGTTCTGCTTGAGCCCGTCAAATCGACAGCTTCACCTGTCAGCCTTTTAATTGCCTCTTTAACTACATCCTGTATTGCCACAGCATTTATCTGGCTCTGCCAGCCATGATAACTCGTTCCGTCATACTCTATTATAAGCTTGATATTGCGCATCAAAGCCCCTCCCATCCCCGGACATAATAACAGGCGGGGAGAATTCCCCGCCGCAATAGCTTAACTTATCAAATAATAACCCTTAACCCGCTGCCTAAAAAAAGAATACCCCTCCTTAAAGGTTGTCATTTCCCCAGCATAGCCGCTCCTACTATACCCGCATCATTGCCCATTTGTGCAACCCTTATCTGAGTCTGTGCCACATCCCGGCTGTAGACAGCCTTATCCACAAATTCCCTTAAAGGCTTTAAGAGATATTCTCCCTCCTTGCACACTCCGCCTCCTATTGCAA
Organism: Anaerobacterium chartisolvens; assembly: GCF_003337415.1. Classification (GTDB taxonomy): domain Bacteria; phylum Bacillota; class Clostridia; order Acetivibrionales; family DSM-27016; genus Anaerobacterium; species Anaerobacterium chartisolvens. Next base: position 64,258 of record NZ_QPJT01000020.1, read on the forward strand.
GTATTTCCGGCTGAAACGCATTTATAACATTGACTATGCCTTCCCCTACATACTTTATATACTGGCTCACAACTCTGCTTCCCGTTTCATCCCCTTGTCTCGCGGCATCAAATGAGGTTTTTGCATCTATCTTGGACAGGTCGCCATTCACAATCTTATTTATGGCAGATTCAGGGTTATGGGCAGCAGCCTCTTTAGTTTGCCTGATCAATGCGGTAGCCGAGGCATATGCCTCCCAGCAGCCCTTTCTTCCACATGTGCAAGGCTCGCCGTCACTTACTATAACAGTATGTCCAAGCTCTGAGGCTGCGTTATTGAAGCCACTGTATACCTTTCCGTCTATAATTATTCCGCTGCCCACACCCGTTCCCAGAGTTACCGTGGCAGAGTGGCGAAATCCCTTTGCCGCACCTGCAACGCTCTCTGCAAGAGCTGCGACATTAGCATCATTATCTAGGTATACAGGCAAGTCTATATATTTTTGCATTTCAGATCTCACAGGCGCATTCCTGAACCTCAGATTGTTTGAATATATAAGTATTCCGTTTTCATTGTCAGGAGTACCCGGGCTTCCTATACCTATGCTTTTCACCTCATCCAAGCTCTTTCCCGCATCCTTTATTACCTTAAGCGTAAGCATTGCCATGTCCTTAATAATTTCCGCATATTCTCTTTCTCTCAGAGTTGGTACACTATCCTTGCAGATAATACCTCCATTTTTGTCCGTAAGGCCCACTGCAATATTTGTGCCGCCTAAGTCAATTCCTATATAATACATAATTAACCCCCTAAACTTAATGTCCTGCGTTTTATAAAGCTGTTCTTATATAATTTTATAATATATAATACCTATGTATATATAAAATACTATATTTTTGGGCCTAAATCAAGGTCGACAAGTAGACATAATCTATTTATTTTTGGCAAAGTAATAATTCCACAAATTTCTTATAAATAAAATTTTCGTTTTTTATACTTTTTTCCACCATGCTCTTTTATTCCATAATTCAGCAAATATCCATATTTTACACCATAATTTTATTTATATTTACTCTTTTGGTAGATAATATTATTAACCTTATATATTATTTTTAATTTTATATATTAACTGTAAAGTATTTGCAAGGAGGTATTTTCTATGGATGTTGATTATAGGGAAATCGGTTTAAGAATAAGAAAAGAAAGAACCGCATTAAAAATTTCGCGTGAAAAATTTGCAGAAATGATCGAGCTTTCAGTGAATTATGTAGGACAGATAGAACGGGGTGAAAAGAAATTCAGTGTTGAAACAATTGTTAAGATATCCTCCTGTCTCCATTCCTCGCTTGACTATCTTATTAAAGGTATAGATTTGCGCAGCAAGGAAAAGAGCGACGGTGAGCTTTCTTACCTTCTGGAAAAATGCTCTACATATGAAACCGCTCTTATAACTGATGTAGTTAGAGTCATACTTCCTCACATGAAGTAAAAGCCTTCTTTGATCTTTAAGATAATTATAATATAGCCTTATGGTGTATATTTAATTGAACCCTATATATTGTTTTTAATTGTACGCTATACCAGTAAAGTATTTGCAGGAGGTATTTTCAATGGATCTGGATTATAAGAAAATTGGAGTAAGAGTGCGCACCGAAAGAAAGGCCCTAAACCTTTCGAGAGAAAAGTTTGCAGAAATTATTGATTTGTCGGTAAATTATGTTGGTCAGATTGAACGCGGTGAAAAGAGATTTAGTGTGGACACCATCTGCAGAATATCCGAATGCCTTCACTCATCTCTTGATTACCTTATTAAAGGTGTGGATTTGCCAAATACGGATAAGCCCGCAAGTGAGCTTTCGTATTTGCTGGATAAGTGTTCCAAATATGAGACCAGTCTGATAACCGACGTAGTTAAGGTTCTGATCCCTCGTATAAAAGAATAGTTTACATATTAATAAAACAAAAATAGAGTGCTTGTATTTTTTAAAGGCTTTTTACCTGTATTGCAGCCATAGAACTCCTGCGGCAAATATTCCCATGGCAAGGAGTATTTTGTAATCCCTTCCTGTCATTTTTAATTGCTTCATTCTTGTTCTGCCTTCACTTCCCCTGTAGCATCTTGCCTCCATGGCAACGGCCAGCTCCTCCGCCCTTCTGAACGCACTTATAAATAAAGGCACCAATACAGGTATAAAGCTTTTGGCTCTCTGAACAAGATTTCCCGTGTCAAAATCCGCACCTCTGGCGGCTTGAGCCTTCATAATTTTGTCTGTCTCTTCCAGCAGGGCAGGTATAAATCTTAAAGCTATGGTCATCATCATAGCTATTTCATGTACCGGCATCCCTATCTTTTTTAAAGGGCCCATTAGATTTTCAAGAGCATCTGTCAGCAATATAGGTGTTGTGGAAAGTGTCAGCAGAGATGTAGTAATAATCAGCAAGGATAACCTTATTGCCATCTTCGCTGTAATATCCAGTCCTTCATATGTTATGTGTATAAATCTCCATTCAAACATAACTGTACCCTTAGTAGTAAAAATGTTAATCGCAGCAGTAAACACTATTATAAGCATAATCGGCTTTAATCCTTTAAGCGTATATCGAAGCGGTATGCCTGAAGCTACTATAACAAGCAGTGTAAATATTGCTGTAATTGCAAAACATAGGTATGAATTGACCAGTATTATTATAACCATATAGGCAAGAGTAGAAACTATTTTTGCTCTTGCATCGGCTCTGTGCAAAAACGAGTGCCCAGAAATATATTGCCCCAATGTAATATCCTTCAGCATGTAATTTCTCCCAATCGCTATTTTTTCAAATACCTTAATATTTCTCTTTTGGCCTCCTGTACCGTAAATATATTGTCATTTAAATAAGGAACTACCGCCTTGAGCTTTTTCATAAGGTGTGTGATTTGCGGTGCGGAAAGGCCAATTTTCTCTAATTCAGCAACATCCCTAAATATTTCGCCGGCGCTTCCCTGCATGTGTATTTTACCATCACTCATTACAATTATTCTTTGAGCCAGCCTTGCGACATCCTCCATGCTATGGGAAACTAAAATAATGGTTATATTAAGCTGCCTGTGCATACGAGATATGAATTGAAAAACCTCATCCCTCCCTTGCGGATCAAGCCCTGCAGTGGGTTCGTCCAATATCAGTATCGAGGGCTTCATTGCAACTACTCCGGCTATAGCAACTCTGCGCTTTTGTCCCCCTGACAGCTCAAATGGTGACTTATCAAGAATTGAAAGGTCGATACCCACGGTTGAGACAGCCTCCTTAACCAGCTTTTCGATTTCACCTTCCGTAAAGCCCTGCTTTTCCAGACCAAAAGCAATATCCTTATAAACCGTTTCTTCAAACAATTGATGCTCAGGATATTGAAATACCATCCCAACGTGCCTTCTCAGCTCTTTTAATTCCTTTCCCCGGGTATCAATGCCATTAATGCATACCTTCCCCGCAGAAGGCTTAATAAGCCCGTTAAAATGCTGTACAAGGGTTGATTTCCCCGAACCGGTATGTCCTATTATGGCAAGGAATTCACCGTCCTTAATTTCTAAGCTGACATTCTTCAGTGCGTCCTTCTCAAAGGGACTGCCCTTCATATATGTATATGTTACGTCATCTGCCGTTATTGGCATGATTGCCTCCTAATATCCCATTTCGTAAAAATTCCCCTATTTGGTCAAAAGCTCTTTTCTCAATATATCAAATGCTTCCTCCACAGTCAAAATATCATCGGGAAGCTTGCAGCCTTCCTTATTTAGCTCATTGAACAGCTCTGTCACCTGAGGCACGTCAAGGCCCGCCGATTTAATATTCTCTACCTCCGAAAAAACCCTTTTGGGAGTATCGTCCATAATGATACTGCCCTCTTCAATTACAATGACTCTATCGGAAAGAGCAGCCTCATCCATGTGATGAGTTATATGAATAATAGTTATTTTGTCATCCTTATTCAGGCTCTTTATGGTGTGCATAACCTCTTTTCTTCCCACAGGATCAAGCATAGAGGTTGCCTCGTCAAAAATAATACACTCCGGCTTCATAGCAAGAACTCCCGCTATAGCCACCTTTTGCTTCTGTCCTCCTGACAAAAGGTGAGGAGCGTTATCCCTGTATTCAAAAAGTCCTACGCTTTTAAGGCTTTGGTCCACACGCTCCCTGATTTCCTCAGGAGGTACCCCTATGTTTTCAGGTCCAAAAGCTACATCCTCTTCTACAACGGTTCCAACTATTTGGTTGTCAGGATTTTGAAAAACCATTCCGGCAGATCTTCTTATTTCCCATAGGGCGTTTTCATCTCGGGTATCAAGCCCAGCAACATACACTACCCCCTCTGTCGGCAGCAAAAGTGCGTTCATCAGTCTCGAAAGAGTGGACTTGCCGGAGCCGTTGCGGCCTAATACAACAACAAACTGCCCTTTTTCTATATTGATATTTACATTTGACAGCGCCTTAAGGTCGTCATCCTTGTCGGTTCTGGATTTATATACATAGCTTACGCTTTCAGCCCTAATAATATCATTGTCCATAAATTCTCCGTTTAAAATATAAAATTAGGGATTAAGCACAGCATTACATTAAGAAGCTTGTTTTATTAGAGCTCCTTTATAATGTCATCTTAATCCCATCATAATTTTATAGCTGACTTATGCCCTTACACAAGCTCCAATATTACAACCTCTGCTGCATCTCCTCTTCTGGGACCAAGCTTGTATATTCTGGTGTAGCCGCCATTCTTTTCTTTGTACTTAGGGGCTATCTCATCAAAAATTTTGTCAACGATATTTATTGCCTTTCCTTCTTCATCGTGAACCCTGTAAACCCAGTTCATTATCTGCCTTCTGGCGTGAAGTCTGGAAGCACTGTCAACCGTTATCATATCGGTTTTCTCTTCCCTGTCTACCACCTCATACTTCCTGCCGTTTTTGGAAGTAGCAGTTTTTGTGATTTTTTTACCATCGCTATCCAGCTTTGCGGTAGTTACCTTCACCTGCTTGGAAGTAAAGCTATCTAACTCTTTAACAGCCGTCGCAATCAGCTTCTCAGCAATATTTTTGACTTCTTTAGCTCTGGCTTCGGTAGTCTGTATTTTACCTGTTTTAAACAGTGATGTTACAAGGCCCTTTAAAATAGCTTTCCTTTGGTCGGTAGCACGTCCCAGCTTTCTTTGCAGTGCCATTGCCATACCCTCCTTTATCTTTAATTCTACTCCTCACTGGGAGCAAGAGACAGCCCCAGAGCTTGCATTTTCTGGAGTACCTCCTCAAGAGATTTTCTTCCGAGATTTCTAACCTTCATCATATCTTCCTCAGTCCTGTTGGTTAAATCCTCAACAGTATTTATTCCCGCTCTCTTTAAGCAGTTATAAGACCTGACTGAAAGGTCAAGCTCCTCTATAGTCATCTCAAGCACTTTTTCTTTTTTCGTTTCTTCCTTCTCTACCATTATCTCAGTATGCTTGGCATGATCCGATAAATCAATGAATAGATTAAGGTGCTCATTTAAAACTTTTGCCCCAAGGCTTATAGCCTCATCAGGCTTAATGCTTCCATCGGTCCAAATCTCCAACGTAAGCCTGTCATAATCCGTAACCTGGCCTACACGCGTATTTTCAACCATATAATTAACCTTTTTAGCCGGCGTATATATGGAGTCTACAGGAATGATTCCTATAGGCTGTCCCGCCTGCTTGTTCTTTTCAGCAGATACATATCCCCTGCCCTTGTTCAAGGTTAATTCCATGTAAAGCCTATGCTCCCCATTTAAGGTTGCAATATGCATATCCGGATTTAAAATCTCAACATCTGCATCGGCCTTTATATCTCCCGCCGTAACCGGCCCTTCACCGTCGGCATCAATATAAACAATCTTCTGGCCTTCACTATGCATTTTTAAGGATAATCCCTTAATATTGAGAATAATTTCAGTTACATCCTCAACCACCCCAGGTATGGTGGAAAACTCGTGAAGCACTCCGTCAATTTTTATAGAAGTGACCGCAACTCCAGGTAAAGACGACAAAAGAATTCTTCTGAGCGAATTTCCAAGAGTCGTGCCGTATCCTCTCTCAAGAGGCTCTATAACAAATTTACCATAGGTATTATCTTCACTTCCGGCAACACACTCAATTTTAGGTTTTTCTATCTCTATCACCAAAAACCCTCCCTTTTTAATCTTATTCCTTAAGCTTTCAGCATTTGTCTAATGCTTAAAACCTTTTGTTTTGAGGGCAACTGATTCATAATTAGCAATATCTGGCGTGTATTATTTAAAACTAATTTTTTTTGGCTTTCATAAAATTTCAGTTGCTGTTCCAAATATACGAAGCAAAAATAATCATTACTTGGAATATAACTCGACTATAAGGTGTTCCTTCAATGGTAAATCTATGTCCTCTCTGGAAGGAAGAGCTACCACCTTACCAGTCAAATTGTCAGCATCAAATTCCAACCATTTGGGTATAACCTTGCTTCCTGTAATTTCTGAAACAGCCTTTGTCTTGGGCGAATTTCTGCTTGTTTCCTTTACTGCAATAACATCTCCTACCTTCAGCAGGTAAGAAGGAATATTTACCTTGCGGTTATTAACTGTAAAGTGAGCATGACTTACAAGCTGCCTGGCCTCCGGTCTGGAGGTCGCAAGACCAAGCCTGCATATTACATTATCAAGTCTGGTCTCCAGTATCTGAAGCAAATTCTCGCCGGTAATTCCCTTTTTGCTTGCGGCCATCTCAAAGTACTTATTGAATTGCCCTTCAAGCACCCCGTAGAACCTTCTGGCCTTCTGCTTTTCCCTGAGCTGTATTCCATATTCGGAAAGCTTCTTTTTCTGCTGCCCGTGTTGTCCGGGAGAATAAGGCCTTCTCGAAATTGAGCACTTATTTGTATAACATCTTTCGCCTTTTAAGAAAAGCTTTTCACCCTCTCTTCGGCAAAGTCTGCATGATGCATCAGTATATCTTGCCATTTAAGCTTTACACCTCCATAAATTAATAGGCAATTAATATATAACCGGCAACATCTTCTTTATGCTGCCAACGATAATTCATAAAATTGCATTTTACACTCTTCTTCTCTTAGGCGGCCTGCAGCCATTATGAGGAATAGGAGTAACGTCCTTTATAAGGCTGACCTCAAGTCCTGCGGCCTGCAACGCTCTTATTGCAGCCTCTCTGCCTGCGCCAGGCCCTTTTACGTATACCTCCACGGTTTTCAATCCATGCTCCATTGCAGATTTAGCAGCAGTCTCAGCCGCCGTCTGAGCAGCAAAGGGAGTGCTTTTCTTTGAACCCCTGAATCCCAGCCCGCCTGCACTGGCCCATGAAAGAGCATTTCCCGCAGTATCTGTCAAAGTAACTATTGTATTATTAAACGTAGAACGTATATGCGCCGCCCCACGCTCAATATTTTTACGCTCTCTTCTTTTTCTGGTTACCCTTTTTGCACCAGCAGTTTTAGTTGCCATTTAACAGCCAACCTCCTTCAACTATTTCTTTCTCTGTACTCCAACAGTCTTCTTTGGACCCTTCCTGGTCCTTGCATTGGTTTTTGTTTTCTGGCCCCTTACAGGAAGCCCCATCCTATGTCTTCTGCCTCTATAGCAGCCGATTTCCATAAGTCTTTTGATATTTAAGGCAATCTCTCTTCTCAAGTCACCTTCAACTTTATGATCTCTATCAATATTTTCTCTTAATCTGCTTATCTCATCATCCGTCAGGTCCCTTACTCTTGTGTCAGGATTTATGCCAGTTTTAGAGAGAATTTGATTAGATTTAGCCCTTCCTATTCCATAAATATAAGTTAACCCGATTTCTACCCTTTTTTCTCTGGGCAAGTCAACTCCATTAATACGAGCCATCCTCTTTGCACCTCCGCTTAATTTAATTGACAATTGATAATTGACAATTGCCAACCCGATTTGCAACCTACCGACATGTAACTTCCAGCCCGTCAATAAAGGCAGGTTTTTCGCTTGTAGGTCGGTCATTTTATTAATTTTGTATATAAAATTATCATCAGAAGACATAACTACCTATTGATTTAAAAGGCATTATGCAGCCGCTCCCCGATGAAATTCTTATAATTAACCCGCTTGATAATTAACTATTTATAATATTACATGCCAGGCTAAATTGGCAATGCTATTATTATACATTGTCAATTGTCAATTATCAATTATTTTTTTTATCCCTGCTTCTGTTTATGCTTAGGATTTTCGCAGATAACCATTACTCTGCCTTTTCTTTTTATTATCTTACACTTTTCACATATTGGTTTAACAGATGGTTTAACCTTCATAGCAAATTTCCCTCCTTTACTTAGCTCTCCATGTTATCCTGCCGCGAGTCAAATCGTAAGGAGATAATTCTATGGTAACTTTATCCCCTGGTAAAATTCTTATGAAATTCATTCTTAACTTACCCGACACATGAGCCAAAACCTTATGCCCGTTATCTAGCTCCACCTGAAACATAGCATTTGGCAATGCTTCAATTATCTTACCCTCTACTTCAATTACATCTTCCTTAGACAAAATCTAAAACCTCCTTACAGGTACTCAGCCATTGATGGCACTTTCCCTGCCATCTACATCCGCCAAGGCTTTTCTTATATCTGAATTTGTCACTTTCATCCCATTCTTCAGCTTTTCATTTAAAGCACCCAAAACCTCACCGGTAAGCCTTAAATGCTTCAGCTTCTTTTTCTTAGGCCTTTCGATTCTTCTTAAAGACCCGTCAGCAATCATGACATATGATTCGTCAACAAGCTGTACTATAACAAACCTCTTAGACGCATCACGCCCAACCTTGGAATATACAACCTCTCCCAATGCAATCACTAATAACATCACCTCTGTAGATTGCACTACACATTACTCTTATTTTTTCAAAGCTCCCGCTGTGCCATTACAGCTCTGTCAGTATCTCCGGCGCTCCATGCGTAACAACAATTGTATTCTCATAATGCGCGGATAAACTACCGTCTGCGGTTACAACAGTCCACTTATTGTCAAGCAGCTTAACAAAATAATCACCTGCATTTACCATAGGCTCTACAGCAAGCGTCATTCCTGCCTGAAGCCGCGGCCCTCTTTCACGAGTGCGGTAATTAGGTATTTGAGGAGCCTCATGCATTTCAGTCCCTATTCCATGACCGACATATTCACGTACAACTGAAAATCCGTTTCTCTCAACATACTCCTGCACAGCAGAGGATATATCTATTATCCTGTTTCCGTGCACCGCATTTTTAATTCCCTCATAAAAGCTCTGTTTCGTGACCTCAATCAGCTTTTCCGCCTCAGGGGAAACCTTTCCCACAGGAATAGTTCTGGCGGCATCCGCATGATACCCATTAAGATATACGCCTATGTCCACACTTATAATATCTCCATTTTTTAACTCTCTTAAACCCGGGATGCCATGCACAACTTCATTATTTACCGATGCACATATGCTTGCCGGATAATCTATAGAACCGGGAAGACCTTTATATCCTTTAAAGGAAGGTGCAGCACCATTTTTTTTAATGAGCTCCTCCACAATTCTGTCCAAATCAAGAGTTGTTATTCCCGGACACACAGACTCTTTAACCTTTTGGTGGACTGCCGCCAGAACCTCTCCCGATTTTTTCATTAATTCTATTTCACTTTTTGACTTTACTAAAATCATTCTACTGCTCCTACTAAGCATTAAATACCGCTCATTACATTTATTGGTGTTATGCTCCTAATCTCCTCAACATTTCTCTGGATGTATCCTCAATTTTATCTTTTCCTTCTATTGTTATAACCTTGCCCTTCGGGGTATAATATTGTATGAGAGGCTCAGTCTGAGAATGATATGTTTTAAGTCTGTTGATAACAGTTTCCTCACTGTCGTCATCCCTTTGTATCAGAGCTGCATTGCAGACGTCGCATATCCCTTCGGTCTTAGGCACATTGTAATGTATGTGATAAGTCATGCTGCAGCCTGTGCATACTCTTCTTCCCGACAATCTCTTTATTATGTCTTCATCAGGCACATTGATATTTAAAACTGCATCTATGCCCATACCCAGCTCTTTTAAAGCATTGTCAAGATATTCGGCCTGTGGTATTGTTCTAGGAAATCCATCTAAAATAAACCCGTTCTTACAATCAGCCTGGTGTATTCTATCTTTAACAATTTCCACAGTAACCTCATCGGGAACCAGAAGTCCCTTATCAATATATTCCTTTGCCTTTTTCCCTAACTCAGTCCCATTCTTTATGTTGCTTCTGAAAATATCCCCCGTAGATATGTGAGGAATACCAAATTTATCAGCCAGCACAACAGCCTGAGTACCTTTTCCCGCTCCCGGAGCGCCCAACAATATAATCTTCATAACCTTACCCCTCCACACTAGCTTACAGACCCACAGTTATTGGCTATTGTACTTCAACAGCCAACAACACAGGGATCAACTCTTAAATTCTTCTATTCAAGGAATCCCTTGTAATGTCTCATCAACATCTGAGATTCAATTTGCTTTACAGTATCCAATGCCACTCCGACAAGAATCAGCAGCGCCGTACCTCCAAAAAACAACCCGCTTATATTAAATATTGCTCCCAGTATAACAGGGAAAATTGTTATCAAAGCAAGGAACAATCCGCCAAACCAGGTTATTCTGTTCAGTACCTTTGAAATATAATCTGACGTAGGCTTTCCAGGTCTTATGCCCGGTATGAATCCACCATTCTTTTTCATATTATTTGCAATTTCAATTGGATTAAACTGTATAACAGTATAGAAAAATGTAAAAAACATAATAAGTAGTGCGTATATTAATGAGTACCATATGCTGTCTGTTGAATTCTTAAGCCATAAAACAAACCAATTTGTCGAGTTAGGCGCAAAAAATGTAACCATCTGAGATGGAAACATGGTAATAGACATAGCAAATATTATGGGTATTACTCCCGCCAGATTAACCTTTATAGGAATATGTGTGCTCTGTCCTCCATAAACCTTCCTGCCCACAACTCTTTTTGCATACTGCACAGGTATTCTTCTTTCAGCCTGATTTACCCATATAACAAGGGATACTACCGCTATGAAAACAAGCACTATTGCAATTATTGCCAATATGCCTACTACACCCTCTCCAAGCTGTCCGCCTGTATAATAATTCATCAGAGTCATTGCGGCTGCAGGCCCACTGGATACTATACCCGCAAAGATTATAAGCGATATTCCGTTTCCGATTCCATACTCTGTAATCTGCTCGCCCAGCCACATAAGGAATGCAGTTCCGGCTGTAAAGGTAAGAGTAATGGTAATAAACGTAAGCCAGTTTCTTCCTCCCACTACAGCACCGCCTAAGCCTATAAACAATCCTACTGCCTGTATAAATCCTAAAACCACCGTTCCGTATCTTACGTACTGAGCAATAATCTTTCTGCCTTCCTCCCCTTCCTTTTGCAATTGCTCAAGCTTGGGGATGGCTACAGTTAAAAGCTGCATAATAATTGATGAATTAATGTATGGGGTTATACTCATTGCAAAAATAGTTGCTAGTTTAAAGGCACCGCCTGTTACTATATCAAACATACCGAATAGTGACCCGCCGGATTCAACCAATTTCTTAAATTCACTTGCATCCAGAAAAGGAACGGGTATATGAGACCCAATTCTATATACGATAAGCATTGCCACCGTAAACAGAATTTTCCTTCTCAAATCAGGAATTTTCCAGGCATTTCTCAGTGTCTCAAACATGCCTCCCATACTATACCACCTCGACCTTTCCTCCCGCAGCCTCAATTTTTTCTGAAGCTGTCTTTGTGAATTTTGCAGCTTGAACTGTCAATTTCTTTGTTAATTCACCATTTCCTAAAATAACAATCCCATCATGCAGCTTCTTTATGATTCCCTTTTCCATTATCATGTCCTGAGTGACAACCTGATTGTCTTCAAAAACATTCAATTGGGAAATCTTAACCTCCGCATAGACAGTTGCGAATTCTTTGTTATTAAATCCTCTTTTGGGTATCCTCATGTAAAGAGGCATCTGTCCACCTTCAAAACCAGGCCTTACGCCTCCGCCAGCCCTTGCATTCTGCCCCTTATGACCTTTTCCTGCTGTCTTTCCGTTGCCGGAGCCCGGGCCTCTGCCTTTTCTCTTAGGTTCTGTTTTCGCACCTACTGAAGGCTTTAATTCAAACAGTTTCATGGATTACACCTCCTTTTGAATCTCCTCAACCGATATCAGGTGGGAAACCTTATTTATCATACCCCTAATTTGGGGGTTATCATTGTGCTCTACAACACTTCTTATCTTCTTGAGGCCAAGAGCTCTGACTGTAGCCGCCTGCTTCTCTCTGGCCTTGTTAATTCCCCTTACAAGAGTTATTTTTAGCTTTGCCATAACACGCCCTCCTAAGCCTTTACTTCTTCTACAGTTTTACCGCGAAGCTTTGCAATCTCTTCAGCCGTCCTGAGCTGTGCAAGACCGTTTATAGTCGCATTAACCATATTTATAGGGTTATTTGAGCGCAGAGACTTTGTTCTTATATCATGTATTCCCGCCAGTTCAAGAACAGCTCTGACAGGACCACCTGCGATAACTCCCGTACCTTCGCCTGCAGGCTTAAGCAAAACTCTGCCTGCACCATATTCACCGATAGATTCATGAGGAATAGTAGTTTCTACAAGAGGCACCTTTATAAGATTCTTTTTGGCATCCTCTATTCCCTTTCTTATTGCATCGGGAATTTCAGCAGCCTTTCCCATTCCGCTCCCTACATAACCATTCTCGTCTCCAACCACCACCAGAGCGCTGAAACGAAAATTCCTACCACCTTTAACAACCTTGGTTACACGCCCTATATTCACAACCTTCTCTTTTAAATCCAATGTGCTGGAATCAATACGCTGCAATATTTTCACTCCTTTCGTTAAAATTCTAATCCGGCTTCTCTTGCAGCTTCTGCAAGCTCTTTCACTCTGCCGTGATATATATATCCGCCTCTGTCATATACAATTTTCTTTATTCCTTTATCCAGAGCCTTTTGGGCAACAAGCTTTCCTACCTCTTTTGCCGCCTCCTTGTTTCCTCCATACGTCAATTTTCCCTTTAATGCGGGATCAATAGTTGAAGCTGAAACAAGAGTAGTCCCTGTTGTATCATCAATAATTTGTGCATACATATGATTCAAGCTCCTGAAAACATTTAATCTCGGACGCTCGGCAGTTCCGCTCAGCTTTTTGCGTACCCTGGCATGTTTTCTCAGTCTTGCCTCGTTTGAATTTGGCTTGTTAATCATTTATTCTCACTCCCTCCTACTTCTTGCCTTTGCCGCCTGTCTTACCTTCCTTGCGCCTGATTACCTCAGTCTCATACTTAATACCCTTGCCCTTGTATACCTCAGGCTCACGCTTGCCTCTTATTTTAGCCGCAAGCTCGCCTACAGCCTGCTTGTCAATTCCCTTTACGATGATTTTGTTTTGAGCAGGAACCTCAATGGTAATGTCTGCGGGCTCTTCCATTTCTACAGGGTGCGAGTATCCAAGTGTAAGGACAAGCTTCTTACCCTGCTTGGCAGCTCTATATCCAACACCGTTAATATCAAGTGCCTTCTGGAAGCCATCAGTAACTCCTACAACCATATTGTTTACAAGAGTCCTTGTCAAACCATGCAAAGACTTATGCATCTTCTCCTCCGAAGGCCTTTGAACGGTTATATTTCCATTTTCCAATGTTATTATCATATCCTTATGAAGCTGTTTTGTCAAAGTGCCTTTAGGCCCTTTTACAGCTACCAGATTGGATTGATCTATTTTTACATCTACTCCCTTGGGAACAGGTATAGGCATTTTACCTATTCTAGACATTTTGTAATCCTCCAGTTCTTCAAATTATGAGCAGTCTGTCTTAAAGGCCGCCCTTTTCAGAAGCATATATTAATTTTGTAATTTAATCTCGTTAAAACCTTGATTTATTACCAGACGAAAGCGAGCACTTCTCCGCCCACACCTTCGCATCTGGCCTTTTTATCTGTCATAACTCCCTTTGAAGTGGATATAACCGCTATACCCAATCCTCCGAGAACCTTAGGGATCTCATCCTTGCCGGTATACACTCTTAATCCGGGCTTACTGATTCTCTTAATGCCCGTTATTACATTCTGCTTACCTGCCGTATATTTCAAGTTTACTCTTATTATTCCCTGCTTACCGTCCTTAATTTCTTCTATGCCTCTTATATATCCTTCTTCTAATAAAATATTTGCGACTGACCTCTTCATATTAGAAGCTGGTATATCTACAGATTCGTGTTTTGCAGAACTAGCATTTCTTATTCTGGTCAACATATCAGCTATTGCATCTGTGATTTGCATATGTCTAACCTCCTTCCAGTAAATTCTATTACCAACTTGCTTTCTTTACGCCAGGTATCTGGCCTTTATAAGCCAATTCCCTAAAGCACAAACGGCATATCCCGAACTTTCTGATATAAGCATGGGGCCTGCCACACAGCTTGCACCTGTTATATGCTCTGGTGGTGAACTTTGGCTGTCTTTTCTGTTTTAAAATCATTGCTTTCTTCGCCACGGATAAATCCCTCCTTAACTCCGGCTAAACGGCATACCGAGAAGCTTTAGAAGCTCTTTCGCTTCTTCGTCTGTTTTTGCTGTTGTAACAAATATAATATCCATTCCTCTTACTTTGTCTACCTTATCATATTCTATTTCAGGAAAAATAACCTGCTCTTTTATTCCTAAAGAATAGTTGCCTCTTCCATCAAAAGAATTATTTGAAACCCCTCTGAAGTCTCTAACCTTGGGCAATGCAATATTAAAAAATTTGTCTACAAACTCGTACATTCTTTCTCCGCGCAGAGTAACCTTGCATCCTATGTTCATTCCCTGCCTGAGCTTAAACGCTGCCACAGACTTTTTAGCCTTTGTTACTATAGGCTTTTGCCCTGTTATTGAAGTAAGATCACTAACTGCCGAATCCATAGCCTTGGGGTTTTCTTTTACTTCCCCTACACCCATATTGATAACTACCTTTTCCAATTTGGGAACCTGCATGGTGCTTGTATATTTAAACTTGGCCTTTAATGCCTCTATGACCTCACTTGTGTATCTGTCTTTCAATCTAGCCATCTTAAAAAGCTACCTCCTTTCAAAAAGAGTCCTATTTATCATCTTTCGCTTCCTTGATAATGTCAATAACTTCGTTGCACTTCTTGCATATCCTTGCTTTCTGCCCATTATCAAGTACTCTCTTTCCTATCTTTGCAGGCGTTCCGCACCTTTCGCAAACAAACATAACCTTTGCGCTGTTTATAGGCGACTCCTGATGAATTATTCCTCCCTGCTGATATCTGTTTCTGGGCTTAACATGCTTTGTAGACATATTTACGCCTTCTATCAAAACCATTGATTCATCAGTAATAACTTTTAGTACCTTTCCTTTTTTTCCTTTGTCTTTACCGGAAAGGACATAAACCATATCACCCTTTTTAACGTGAACCTTATTAGCCACTTAAGCCACTCCTTTCTTTATGAAGACCCTTTCCCTATAACACTTCCGGCGCAAGAGACAGTATCTTCATAAATTCCTTATCTCTCAATTCTCTGGCAACAGGCCCGAAAATACGTGTGCCTCTGGGATTATTGTCTTCCTTTATTATAACTGCCGCATTTTCATCAAACTTTATATATGAACCGTCTTGACGTCTGACACCCTTTCTGGTTCTTACAATAACACATTTCACTACGTCACCTTTTTTTACAACACCACCGGGTGTTGCATTTTTGACCGAAGCAACAATTATGTCGCCTATGTTTGCATATTTTCTCCACGAGCCTCCAAGAACCTTTATACACATTATTTCCTTAGCTCCTGTGTTATCTGCAACCTTAAGCCTTGACTGCACTTGAATCATGTCCAAACCTCCTTTCGATTATTACCTCTTAAGGTTATTGCACCTTTTCAACAACTTCAACTAGTCTCCATCTCTTTTCTTTACTTAAGGGACGAGTCTCCATAACTTTAACCTTATCGCCTATCTGGCACTCATTATTCTCATCATGTGCTTTCAGCTTATATGTCCTTTTAACAATCTTACCGTACAAAGGATGCTTAACGCTGTTTTCTATGGCAACAACAATTGTTTTATCCATTTTATTGCTTACAACCTTGCCAACTCTTGTTTTACGCAAATTTCTCTGTTCCATTTAAGATTACCTCCTTCCAGGCTGACTAACCTTAAGTCCCCTTCAATTCCCTTTCCTTCATTATGGTCCTTACGCGGGCAATTGATTTCTTTACATCCTTTAGCTTCATGGGGTTTTCAAGCTGGTTTGTAGCAAGCTGAAATCTTAACTTAAAAAGCTCAGATTTTAATTCACCTAACTCCTTTTGCAATTCACTCTGTGATTTTTCTCTGATTTCACTAGCTTTCATTTGCTTCACCACCCATTTCCTGATCGCGAGTTACAAATTTACATTTAACAGGAAGCTTATGCATAGCAAGCCTTAACGCTTCTCTGGCTGTTTCTTCAGGAACACCCGCAATTTCAAATAATATTCTACCTGGTTTCACTACAGCTACCCAATACTCCGGAGACCCCTTTCCGCTACCCATACGGGTTTCAGCAGGTTTTTTCGTTACCGGCTTATCAGGAAATATTTTTATCCAAACCTTACCGCCTCTTTTGATAAAACGTGTCATAGCTATTCTGGCAGCCTCAATTTGATTGCTTGTTATCCAAGCGGGTTCAGTGGCCTGCAAACCGAACTCTCCGTTTACGACAACATTTCCCCTTGTCGCAACACCTCTCATTCTGCCCCTCTGAACCTTCCTGCGCTTTACTCTTTTAGGCATCAACATTATGCTTCTCCTCCTTCCGCTCTTTTTTGCTTCTTAACAGCCGGAAGAACTTCTCCTTTATAAATCCACACCTTTACACCTATTTTACCATAGGTAGTATCAGCTTCTGCAAAACCATAATCTATGTCAGCTCTCAATGTCTGCAAAGGAATAGTTCCTTCATGATAGTGCTCTGTCCTTGCAATCTCAGCACCTCCCAAACGGCCTGAAACACAAGTCTTTATACCCTTTGCTCCAAGCTTCATTGCCCTGGTCATGGACTGCTTCATTGCCCTTCTGAATGATATCCTTTTTTCAAGCTGCGACGCTATGTTCTCAGCAACCAACTGGGCTTCCACCTCAGGCGATTTTATTTCAGTAATATTAATGAGAACACCCTTTTGAGTCATTTTTTCAAGCGCTTTTCTTATTTCCTCAATGCCCGTGCCGCCCTTGCCTATTACTAATCCCGGCTTTGCGGTATTGATATTAACCTTTACCTTATTTGCAGCTCTTTCTATTTCAATTCTGGATATCCCTGAAATATAAAGCTTTTTCTTTATATATTTTCTTATTTTAACGTCTTCCACCAGCAGTTCGCTAAAATTTTTATCATTGGCATACCATTTGGTATCCCAATCCTTAATTATGCCTATCCTTAACCCATGCGGATTTACTTTTTGGCCCATTGCTCAACCTCCTTTTCTTTTACTTTTTTTCCTTTAGCACCAGTGTAATATGGCTGGTTCTTTTTCTTATCCTGTTAGCCCTTCCCTGTGCTCTGGGCATTATTCTTTTTAACGTAGGCCCTTGATTGGCATAAGCCTCCGATACATAAAGCACATCTCTGTCCAGTCCGTTATTGTTTAAGGCATTGGATTCAGCGGATTTCAGAAGCTTGTACAAAATCTCTGAAGCAGCTTTAGGAGTATGCTTTACTATTCCGTATGCCTCCTCAAGATTCTTGCCCTTTATCAAATCCATAACGATTTTTACTTTCCTTGATGAAATACGTGCATATTTAAGTATTGCCTTACCTTCATCTTTTCCAATACCCAGCGCTTTTTTCTCCTTCTTTGTGAGCAAAGCCGGCTTGTTGTATCTTCTATGTTCAGAGTTATATGCCTCTAATATTTTATCCTTGTTTTTAAGAAGCTCTTCTTTAGATAAAACCTTCTTTTCCAAATGGATTTCCTCCTTTCATTGCCCTCATCTCTGTTATGACAGCTTACTGTACAGTTGTCGCAACCACAAATAAGCTCTTTTGCAGGCATTTGTTATTTTAACGCAGATGACCTTTCGGTGTGGTGTCCATGTCCCTTAAATGTTCTTGTAGGAGCAAACTCACCAAGCTTATGCCCAACCATGTCCTCCGTCATGTAAACAGGTACATGCTTTTTTCCGTCATAAACCGCAAGTGTATGTCCAACCATCTGCGGAAAAATTGTTGACGATCTGGACCAGGTCTTTAAAACCTTTTTTTCATTTGTCTTATTCATATCTTCTATTTTTTTAAGAAGACGCGGATCCACATAAGGACCTTTTTTTACCGATCTGCTCATTATTCCTAATCCTCCTTTCGCCATAACCAAGACAGGTACTATTTCTGATTCCTTCTCTTGACTATAAACTTATCCGATTTATTCTTCTTCTTCCTTGTCTTATAACCCAATGTAGGCATACCCCATGGAGTAACAGGACTTGGCCTTCCTATAGGGGATTTACCCTCACCGCCTCCATGCGGATGATCAACCGGATTCATAACAACACCACGCACAGTCGGCCTTACACCCATCCATCTCTTTCTGCCGGCCTTACCTATAGAAATATTTTCATGATCCACATTGCTTACCTGGCCTATAGAAGCCTTGCAGTTTACTCTGAACAGCCTTACCTCTCCGGAAGGAAGTCTTATATGCGCATAATCTCCTTCTTTAGCCATCAACTGAGCGGAATTTCCTGCGGATCTAACTATCTGCGCGCCCTTACCCGGCTTTAACTCAATATTGTGGATGGTAGTACCAACAGGTATATGCATAAGCTGGAGCGTATTTCCCGGCTTGATATCGGCATTTTCTCCCGACTCAACTATGTCCCCCACCTTAAGATTTACAGGAGCCAGAATATATCTTTTTTCTCCGTCTACATACTGGAGAAGTGCAATGTTTGCAGTCCTGTTAGGATCATATTCTATGGCAACAACCTTTGATTTAATACCATCCTTGTCTCTCTTAAAATCTATTATTCTATATTTCTGCTTTGCACCGCCGCCCTGATGACGGACAGTTATCCTGCCGTATGAATTTCTTCCTCCCTTTTTCTTTAAAGGCTGCAGCAATGACTTCTCAGGCTCTTTTTTCGTTATATCCTCAAAAGTCGAAACTGTCATAAACCTTCTTGAGGGAGTAGTAGGGTTATACTTTTTAATTCCCATTTTCCTCTCACTCCTTTTCCAATATATAGGGGTCATTCTTCACAGATTTGCCTACTGTGCAACACCGAACTCCTCTATACTTGTCTTGTATTTCTTATTATTGATCACTTCTTTTCCGCCTTTTGTCAGATATGCTGCCGGCTTTGGATCTGTATCTATCTTAACTATAGCTTTTTTCCAATCTGGCCTGGGTCCCTGATGAACACCCATTCTCTTTATTTTTCCATCATAATTTATTGTGTTCACTTGAATAACCTTTACCTGAAACAGCTTCTCTACAGCCATCTTTACTTCTGTCTTTGTGGCTTTGGAATCCACTATAAAAGTGTACTTGCCTTCGGCAATCTGGCCATTGCTCTTTTCAGTAACATATGGCTTTCTAATAATATCCTCAGGAGCTCTCATTATGCGTACACCTCCTCTATCTTCGCAACAGCATCCTTAGTAACGACAAGCTTCTCATACTTCAAAATGTCAAAAACATTTATGGTATTTACGAGAGCAGTTTTTACACCGGGAATATTTCTTGCAGACTTCTGAATTATATCGCTTTTTTCAGATGTCACAATCAAAACACTGTCGTCAAGCTTCAGGTTTTTAAGAACGCCTGCCATCTCCTTGGTCTTTATAGCCTCAAAACCGAGCTTATCCAGCACCAAAACATCGCTGTCGTTTACCTTGGAGGTTAAAGCTGATTTTAATGCCAGCCTCTTCAGCTTTTTAGGCAGTGTATAAGAATAGCTCCGCGGCTTAGGCCCTAAAACTATTCCGCCCTTTATCCACTGTGCCGAACGTGTGCTTCCCTGTCTCGCCCTGCCCGTACCCTTTTGTCTCCACGGCTTTTTACCGCCGCCTCTTACTTCGCTCTTGGTTTTTGTAGACTGGGTACCCTGTCTTCTATTTGCAAGCTGATTTATTACTACAGTATGCATGGCATTAGGCTTTACCTCTATGCCAAAAATGCCTTCGCTTAAATCAACATCCCCTACTACTTCGCCTTTCATATTATATAAATCTAATTTTGGCATTTCATTTCCTCCCTTCATCAGAATTTACTTTCCGGACTTAACAGTGCTCTTTATCACCAGCAATGCGCCCTTAGGTCCCGGAACCCCGCCTTTAATAAGTAAGAGCTTTCTCTCAGAATCCACTTTTACAACATCAAGATTCTGAACAGTTACTTTATCAACACCCATATGTCCAGGCAGCTTTTTGCCTTTAAATACCCTGGCAGGATTTGTGTTGGCACTCATGGAACCTACTCTTCTATGGTACATGGAGCCATGTGTTTCTTTACCGCCCTTTTGTCCATATCTCTTAATGGTACCCTGAAAGCCTTTTCCTTTGGAGATACCGCTTACGTCAATCTTATCTCCCTCTTGAAACATATCCTCAACTTTTATTTCCTGTCCAACCTCAAATACTTCACTGGCTTCAACTCTGAATTCCCTTAAATATTTTCTTGGTGACACCTTTACTTTTGAAAACAACCCTTTCTCAGGTTTATTCAATTTTCTCTCAGGCACTTCCTTAAATCCAACCTTTACAGAGCTGTATCCGTCGGAATCCACCGTTTTTCTCTGAACCACAGTGCAAGGCCCTGCCTCAACTACAGTAACGGGTATCACTATACCGTTTTCACCAAATATCTGCGTCATACCTATCTTAGTTCCAAGTATGAACTTGCCCATTTCTATTTCCCTCCTCATAAGGTACGGGGACAAACATTATCCCTTTATCATTGGTTCACAGGACTTCCCATGAACTTGAACCTCTACTTAATTACTTTAATTTTAAACTTTGCAATAGATTGTTTTACAAAACTACAGCTTGATTTCAATATCCACACCCGCAGGCAGATCCAATCTCATCAAAGCATCAACAGTTTTAGGCGTAGGCAAGAGAATATCTATGAGCCTCTTGTGAGTCCTCATTTCAAATTGCTCTCTGGAATCCTTATACTTATGCGGTGCCCTCAGTATCGTTATTATCTCCTTTTCAGTAGGAAGCGGAACCGGCCCCGAAACCTTTGCCCCAGTCCTTTTGGCAGTCTCGACAATCTTTTCGGCTGATTGGTCAAGAACCTGATGATCAAAGGCTTTTAACCTAATTCTGATTTTCTGTTTGTTTGCCATACATAAACCTCCTCGTACGTTTTAATTTTGTTACGTACAACAAGTTTAATCTGTACACTATGCCGGGTGTTTCACACTATGCTATATAAAAACCCAGGTGAACATTTATAGCCTTTTGGGCAAAGCGTAACCTGGGCTGTACTTACTAATATAATACACACGTAAAATATATACCTGCATATTGCAAAATGTACAGTGACTTGTCGCCCGGTTTCTAGAATCGGACATTCTCCACGAAAGTTCCCCACCGCTTACGAAAACTGCGTTTTCAGGATGGCAATCTCCCATTTCATCGTATGCCACGTCACAACATTCAATATTCTACTATAAATATTGAATTAATGCAAGCATTTTTTTTATAAAAACAGGCCTCCGTGCTTTAATGCACGGAGGCCTGATATAAATCTGGCAGAGACCTGCTTTCCCGGGCCGTCACCAGCCAAGTATCATCGGCACTGAGAAGCTTAACTGCCGTGTTCGGTATGGGAACGGGTGTGTCCTTCTCGTAATATCTACCAGAAAATTTAATCAGCTAAAAGCAATATATGTGCTTCTTCGCCAACTATTTAACGTATTCAATTAAGGCAACAATACCATGTACCCTCAAAACTACACAATGCAAGCATATCATACTCAATTCGCTAGAAGACTGGATTATATTCATCAGACTATGCTTTAAAGACCTTCTCTATACTACTTCCTGTTCATTTGGTCAAGCCCTCGACCTATTAGTACCGGTCAGCTGAGTGCATTACTGCACTTACACACCCGGCCTATCTACCATGTAGT
>NZ_QPJT01000021.1 GCF_003337415.1 Anaerobacterium chartisolvens
CCGAGGTTTATCCGCTTGGAGCTTACCGATGAATAGAAAAACGGCGAACAATAAAGTCCGCCATTCATCGTATAAGCTGCAGCAAGCGTTGGGTCGCTCCTCAGCGTCGCCCGATTTATGCTGCATTAAAATTATTAACACAAATTTGGTGGATTATTCCATTTACACTAAAAAATATTCACACCCCATTTAGACAACCGGTATTCTGTCGTTACCTTTTGCGTATCCATACAATCGCTCCTCTCGGTTGAAAAAGTTGACTTACTTTCTCAACTTTCTCAACTTTCTCAACTCTTTCAACCTTATTTACTACGATTGTACAACATTTACCGCTGCCAAACTATGTACTGGCGTTTTTGACGCTTACGATTAATTTATGCCATGGGCTAATCTTCCTTCATGCTTTTACCGTGCATAATCAAGGGGCCGATTAATGTGAAAACAAAAATTTTCATGCATTCTTCTGTGTCAAAAAGTCATGGTTGTTCTTTTGATTAGGCATTAAAGCTCATTTTATTGGTCACGATATGCCCTTTTGTCTCTAAAAAATAGATCTAAGAGAAGTATAAACATCTGCTAAAATTTCATGTTCATTAGCTTTAATTTGTTTAACAATATGTATGATACTAAGAAGTATTTCATTGGCATAAGACTTGTTGTCTGTAGAGCGGTTTATTATCATTTGCTTGAAGAAAAGATTCCTGGCAAGCTTGAAGCTGTTTCTCACTTTCACTGAATATTCATTAATAAGCTCATTTAATTCGTCACTGGCTTTGTACATTGAACCGATATATTTAAGCCGTTTATACATGATTTCCTTATGCTCAAACATTAAGTGCATATATCTATAATCCATAGTAATCTTACCCTGGATTAAGTTGTTTAAATGATATAATAATTCATCATAAATCATGTAATTAAAAGTGGCCTTTTCGCCGTTTATTTTAAGATTATTAGGACGAATCTTTGAATACTCCCCTTGATTTGATAAATAACCATTCAATTCCTCAAGAAATGATTTGATATCAAATTTGTACGAGTCTATTTCCTTCAACCTTATAACCTCAAGTGTTTCATTAGTTACCCAAACAGGGGACGAATCATAATAGAGTTTACCTTCCTCATAGGCTTCAACAAACTGCCCATATGTATATTCAGTTTGTGTAAAATCTTTATTGTTATTAAAAGCGATAGTCTTTAATATTTCTTTTTCATTATCATAGCCATATATCATCAGCGAATGCAGAAAGTGCCACTGCCTGTAACTCTCTTTCCCCGGCAGGTAATATTCATCTATATAGACGATTATATAGTATTGCATATTGATTTTATCTGCTACCAATTCTATGATATTCCCTACATCTTTTAATTCATCACAACCATAAATTTCGTATTCTGCTACATTTTTATAAAAATCTTTATCCTCAAGATAATCAATCCAGAGATTCCCATTATTATCGGTTAGTGCATAAATCTGTATAAAATGTTCATAAAACCAAGCATACAGCTTATTTTCAGATAAAATTCCGCATAAGGGAAGAGAATAATTTAAATATGTAGTAACATCCTTTTGCACTTTTATCTTTAATTCTTTAACAGTAGGATCAATATTCATAACCATTGTTTGATTCCTTTCTCACAAGTTTAAGTTCGACTCTGGCTCACCTTAATTCGTCAATCTGCTTTTCCACATTGAAAAGTGGCTTACATTAACCTAGCCTTACTCCTGTTTATGTTTAAGCTCTACCTTGCTGAATACATACCTTACCAGTTCGCCTACATTATTAAATGCATCTATTAATAAATCTTTATTGTCAAATTTTATGCCAAACTTTGTTTCAATTTCCACGACAAGCTCAATATACTGAATTGAATTCAGATTCAATCCTGTACTGAATAGATCAATATCATCTTTAAATTCCGGGCACTCTGCTTTTTTCAATATTAATTGTTTTATCACAGTTCTGACGTAATCTATTTCCATACTATCACTTCCAAAATCAATTTTATCTTTCAACTTAAAGGATTAAGCAGTATTTACACTTTTTACTCAAGCTTAGAATCTTCCCTATAATTCCATTATAGCTTAGATAAGTAATTTTGTACATACAAATTTTTAGATTAGCTATGAAATCCGAAAGAAATTGATAAGTATTAAACATATAGAAATTTGTTTGACAAAACTTCAATAATAAAGTAATATATATATAATATGTAATTTTATGTTATTATAAGTTACTATTTTAGATATAAAGTAACAGCTCAACATGGGGATAGCAAGTTAGTAACAGTACATTATGGTGTGATTTATACCAACCTATACTCTATTTTGAGTATCTAAATAATAGGTCGGGCATTCATAGATTAATTCTATGAGTGATTGTATACATAATATTTTTGATTTAGGAGGTGGTCAACATGACAACAGTAAGGGAACAGTCAGAATTGAGCGTAGAGTTTTCTTGCATGTATCTTTGCTTTGACGAAGCAGAAGACTAATTAAGGCAAGGCCCAAAGCATATGAGGCTAGCACCTCATATGCTTTGGGTAATATTATGCTGACAGAAATTTATGTAGGGAGAGAATTTATGTTTGCTACAATATTAAAAAAAGGTTCGGATAAATTTATGATTATTGACCCGTATTACAGAGGCCAATGGGAATCTGATAAAAAGGCTCTACTGGTATACCTTGAGTTGATAGAGCTTTTAAGAAAAAATAAAACCAGGAAATTTGAAAAGGTTTATAATAGTTTACTTGCAATTTGCGGGAAAAACTATGGATATGGCGAAGAATATGTCAAAGATATATTGGAATTTGTATCCCAAAATAAGCTGCCTATAAGAAGCATTTTCAGTCCGAAAAAGGTAATCGGTCAACTTGATCAATATAAAGAGGGAATAATTACACCTCCTACCCCAATTATAGAAGTCACAGGAAAATGTAATTACAGGTGTCCCTGGTGCTATGTCCCTACAAGAGACTATGAAGCAGAAATGTCTATTGATATTATAAGAAAAAATCTGGTGGAGCCTTTTGTGGAATTTGGACTGACATCATGGTGCTTATCCGGTGGGGAGCCTTCCCTTGAATTGGACAGAACCTTAGAGATTGCTTCCATGATAAAAAATGAGTGTGTAAATAAGCTTGAGATTGTACCTGAAATTTATCTGCTTACAAACGGTTACAAATTAAAGGAACACGCAAGGTTATATAGAGAGGCAGGAATCACGGCAATACAGGTTGCACTTACATCTTCAGAGCCTGAAGTCGAAATCGCTCTCAGATGCCCTCCCAAGGGAGTAAACTCATTCATAAGTGCAGTAGAGGGTTTAAAAGAAATCAAAAAAGAAGGGCTTGTTACTGAAGTAAATATGATTTTGCAACCAAAAAACGGTGACAATATAAATAATTTAAATACAATCGAAGGAATGTTTGATTTAGCAAATGACATAATGGTAGATGTATTGAGAATTATTCCGGCTGTACCTACCGGAAAGGCAAAAGAAAACGGAATAAACTTTTCTCAGGGAGATTATAATGAAATCAGAAAAATTATGTCGGGGATAAGGAGTAGGGAGCTTAAAAACCCAAAGATGATCATAGACTGTCCCGTTGATCAGCCTGTCGATGAAAATTGTGCCGTGTATTGCAGAGCAGGAACATTATTCTTCTATATCAACTATGCCGGACATGTTTTTCCTTGCAACAACTTACAGGCTAAAGAGGCGGAATGTTGGGATGGAACGGTGAAGCAGACTGATGTGGTCGAAATATGGACGAAATCTAAGCTTCTGAATGAATTCAGAGATGTGGAAAATGCATCTTTAGCTGAGGAATGTATAGGCTGCAGCTATAGAGCGGAGTGCGTCGGCGAATGCAGAGCAATATGCTGGGCAAGGTACGGTCAATTTGACCTGAAGGTAAGGCCTAAGGATTGCTACAAGGAAGCAGTCAATGCTTAAGCTTAAAAACTTCTTTCAATGGGAGGGATGTCACAGTGAGAATAGAGATATCTGATTATCCTGAATCCAAAACCGGAAATATCGTAGGTGGACTAAAAACCAGATACCTGAATTGCACCAGGCATGCTGCTCTGGATTTTCTTGCATATAAAAAAGTAATAAATCCCATTCTGTATTTAATTGAAAGCCTAGACTTCGCTGTGAAGGACTGTAAGGCAGGGAGGAAATCCATTACAACCGATAATGACACTCCAGAGAAAAGAAGCGGACTGGGCTTTTCTGTTAAAAGGTTCCATATGGATGATATAAAAGTATTTTATGATATCTGTACAGCTTATCTGGAAAAAGGCACTCCTATACTTATCAGTCCCGATTGGTATTATATTGAAGGTACTATGTTCTTTAACAAGATTCATAACGATCCTCATACATCTTTATTGTTGGGGCTGGACAATGATAAAAAGCAGATATGTATATCAGACAGATGGATGAACAGTGATGGGTCCTTTGAAGATTTTCATAAGTGGATCCCCATGGAGCAACTGGAAAAAGCTTTTTGGGAAAGTGATAGAAGTCATGGGTTCTATACCATATTTGATGTTGATATACCTTCCAACATAGAAGCTAAAGAGAGGGAACTGATAAAAAAGATATTGAATGAAAGTATTTTTAATATGCTATACAGCCAGTCCGATATTGAGAGTAATTCCCGAGGAATTGGAGGGATAGAAGCATTCTCCGATTATCTTATTGAACTGCTTAAAGCTGATAAAGAAGCCATTAAGGGCTATTATCAGCAATGGAGTACGGAATTTTTCACATGTGTTGTGGGCTTGCATTATATGTTCAGCAATTTTTTAGAATATGTGTCGGGATTATTAAAAGATAATGAATTAAATGGAATTTCCAGAGACATGTTTATTATTGCAGGCAGCTGGTGGAAGGTAATGACATCCTTTAGAAGCAAGCAGCCGGAGGTTTTTGAGTTAGCCCACTTGATGAAGGCGATATCACGGTATGAGAAGAGCGTTTTGATCAAGTTGGAAAACCTGTTAGCTGTACAAGATATATAGCTTTTAATTTAATAGGATAGGATTGATGCTGAAATGATGAATTTTGAGCAATTCAAACTGTTGAAGAACTGGAATTTTTTCCTGTTCTGGCTGGGATGCAGCATATCAACACTAGGCTCCGGGCTGAGCGGCTTTGTATTTATGATTTTTGTTTACAGCAAAACCGGCAGTGCACTTCAGTCAGGTATGGTTGCCTTAATAACAGCTTTGACTAACCTACTTACAGGACCGTTTATCGGCCATATGGTAGATAACTATAATAAAAAACACCTGATAATCATAGCCAACCTTATTCAGGCTGTAACTACCCTGCTGGTAATGGTTTCGCCATACCTTTTTTTAATATACATACTTGTATTTGTTAATACTGTTTTGGGTAAAGTATTTAGTGTATGCAAGATGTCAATAGTGCCTAAAATTGTTGACAAGCCAGATATGATTTCGGCCAATTCACTTTTTTTATTTGTAAGTAAGACTTTAACTATTGTCAGTCCTGCTCTTGCAGGGATTCTTATTGCTATATACGGAAACTATATTGCTTTTATTCTGGATTCCATATCTTTTGTAATATGTGCTGCTTTATCATACTTCGTAAATTATGGACCAAAAGAAATAGAACTCATTAAGAAGGGCAATGAGAGCGAATTTTTCAGACAAGTTTTAGATAATCTGAAAATAGGGGTAGGCACTATTATGGAAGACAACACTACAAGATATTACGCAATTGTTGGAATAGCCGATAGGATACTGAACAGAATGGTAGGTCCCTTAATGATGGTATACATAATTTCATTTCTCGGAAGAGATACCAAGGAATTCGGCTTTTTCTGTGCGATAGGGACGCTTGGGAATTTAGTTGGAAGTTTATTGGCTGGAGTTAAGATCAATGCTATCCGAAATATTGACAATAGAAAGCTGTTTTCTATTTGTATAGTTTTATTTGCATTGTTAAATCCGATTATATATATGGTAAACACTTATTTGATAGCTTTGATAATTACCTTCACAAGTGGGTTGATATTCTACATAGCTGTTGCGAACATCCATTCAGATATTCAGATAAAAACCCCCGAAGAAAGAAGAGGAGCAGTATTCTCAAATATAGGGTCGATTTTCGGGCCGTTTACATCATTGTCAATTTTCTTTGGAACGTTTTTGGCAGATATTTTTGGTGTGCAAAAAGTATTGCTGGTTTCAAGTACATTGTTTTTAGTGGTAATTACATTTTTAATTGCAATCCAAAATGCCAAGCTATTTAACAGAAGGCAAAAGATAAACGAAGGTATTTAGCGGGAAGTGGGTAGCCTTTCCTTGGGTTCAGATAAGGATAATATTTGATTGAGGATTTCGCTATAGGTGATTGTATGTTTTTTAAAAGTTTATCAGTAACCATAAAGTATGAGTTTTCCCAGGTAAATAAAGCTAGATTGACGTGGGTAATAAATTTTTTTGTCCCGTTGATATGGCTGATTCCATTAATCGCAATTTGCAGATGGTTTAATAAAACGGACTATCAGACCTTTTATTCCTTGAGCATTATGCTATGGTCGAATATGCGGGGTATAATATTCTTTATCGGGTTGACGGCAACAAAGAAGAAAAACAAGCCTGATGAGAATTCAATACAAAAGCTGTTTTATATATTGTTAGCCAAGACAATAGTCCATATACCGCTGTTAATTATAACTAATATCATAACGCTGATACCTGAGTTTATATTGTTTGGAAAGCGCAGCAGCTTAAGTCACATAGCAGTAAAACCTATATTGCTGTACTTTGGTTTTCTGGTATTTCTCTATTTGCTTGCATATCTGATTAGCTTTTTAATATATTATTCAAAAAAGGTCAGGGTGTTCTTTAGCTTGTATGAGAGATATGCCCCATTTTTAACCGGGATATATTACCCCGTTTCGCTTCTGCCGCTTCCGTTAAAGGCGGTTTGTATGCTGATGCCTTTAACGTATTTTGTGAATTCAATCAGAGCTGGGCTATGTCTGGAGCCCTATTTGATTGGCCATAATTCGGATTTGGCTATAGTTGCTTTACTGGATGTCATAATGCTTTTTGTTGTGATTGGTTTCTATAGAAGCCGTTTCAAAACTGAGTGTAATGGCCGGTTAACGGCATAAGTTAAGGCTGTGAGGGTGAAGGTTATGATGAAACTATTAAAAGGCGGAAGCAGCTTTTTATTAAATAACTATATACTCAATATACTGAAAATATTATTGGTTGCCACATTTATTACAGGCTCGCTTGTTAGTGTTGCGGCAGACTACAAATTGAAATACTTATTGTTAAGTATGTGTAATTGGTTATTTTTTGCCTGCTTTTCAAATAGCTTATTCAGCGAAATTTCCAAGATTAAGGAATTTGTCTGGGAAGTCAACAAAGAAAATGATCCATTTTTTCTTAAAGAGGTAAGAAACAATTTTTTATTTTATTTGATCGCTATAATTGCTTTGATGTGTATATTCAAATTTTCTCTTTTACAGCTTTTTTACCTAACAGCTCTATTTGCTATTTTAATAATACTCAACGCTGAATTAGGCTTTATTTTATGTATTCTATCGCGAAAGGCTAAAAATGGAAGAATTATAGTTACCGTGTCAGGTCTATTATTGTATTTTATAAACGGATATTGCTTCGACATTAACAGTCTGTCAGCTCCATACAATAAAATTATGCTGATAGTTCCTTTAAATGCACTAAACGCTTCTATTGCTCAAATTCTAAAGATCGGCTATACTAATATGAATATTTTAGTTGTATATAATATTGGTCTTATAGCTTTGGGCTTATTGATTGTAGTACATTTATTCAGAAATATATACAAATTGCATAATTGAGCTATTAATAAAGTCTCTACAAATTTAATAAAGATGTGCTGGAGGGTTTTCTATGAAAGCAACATTTATTATATATAATGGAATGACAGCACTGGATTTTGTGGGTATTTATGACCCTATAACCAGACTTAACACAATGGGGTTCTTACCGGATTTTGTCTGGGAAATCAGTGCGTATACGGAAGAGGTTTGTGATAATACAGGGCTCTATTTCAGGCCGAGTAAGGTGCGGGAAAATTTGGCTCATTATGATATGCTTGTTGTTCCGGGCGGCTTTGGTTCTCGGGAACTTATAGATGACGCTGACTTTATAAATTGGCTTAAGACGGCAAAAAACTGCAGTTTAAAGGTATCTGTATGTACAGGTGCACTATTGTTAGGTGCTGCCGGTTTCCTAAAGGGAAAAAATGCTACAACTCATCCTAATGCCTACGGCAAGCTTAAGAAATACTGTAAGACTGTAAGCAGGAGCAGGATTGTTGAAGATAATGGAATAATTACAGGGGGGGGAGTCACCGCTGCAATAGAGCTGGGACTGTACCTTTGTGAAAAGCTGGCAGACTATGATACAAGAATAAAAATACAAAAACAGATGGATTATCAATTGAATCCGAGTGATTGATATGAAAAATTTATTTTTGGGAGTGGGTATATTTATATGCACCATAGACAGTCATATATAAAGAATATATTAAAAAAGTATTCGTGCAAGGGATATTTTATTGATCTCAGGTATTCGGATGTAAGGTATAACAAGATAGCTTTTACCGGCAATAGCTTGAGAGACGTTGGCATAGTTGATGAATCGGGATATTTACTTAGGGTTATTCACGATAGATATTATATTAGTATAAAATTTGAAGATATTGCTCAACTGGATGATTGCATTCAAAATAGTATTGATATTCTGGGGGATAATTTAACATACCCGTGGGCTGAATTCTACTCGGGAAATCCTGTCACAAATGAGATTAAATATAACAGCAGTATTTTTGAGGCTGGTAATGAATATAAAGTAAATATTCTTAACGGATATATTAATTTGGTTAAAAATTTCTCCTCCAAAGTAAAATGCGCTGTGCAATATAATGATTGCACCGGAAGCAAAGAATATTTCAATACCCTAGGTTCTTATATTTTTCAAGAGCTTTCTTTTTATACTTGCGTTTTTACTCTTACATATAATGATAAAAATTTTAGGAATCAGAGTATTTTGTTATTTGGAGAAGGTAATGGAAATTTTCACAAATTTTCGTTACAGGAAAACATAATTATCGAAAAGCTAAAGTATCTTATAGTATCCAATGGCCTCAGAAAAGTGGATGAGGGAAACTACGATATTATTATGAGCCCGGAAATTGCGGCGCTGTTTATTCATGAAACGATAGGACACATGCTGGAGGCCGACAATATTTGCAAGGATGAAAGTTTAAGAAACAGCCTTAAAATAGGAACCTGTGTGGGGCCTGAATTCCTTAATGTAATAGACGACCCAACAATTCCAGGCTTAAACGGCTCATTTGATTATGATGATGAGGGCGTAAAGAGTAAAAAGAAATACCTTATAAAAAATGGGTTAATCGATAGTTATTTAGGCAATATTATGCTTTCAAATGAGATGAAATTAAAAATCGAGGGCAATGCGAGGGCAATCAATATAAACCATTCTCCCATTGTCAGGATGAGCAACACCTATATTGAGTCTAACAGCAGTGAGGGAAAGGATTTTTTTAAGGATGTAAAAAACGGCTTATATGTAAAAGGTCTATTGGGAGGCAATACAAACCGGAAGACTTTTTACTTTAACTGCGGAGAATGCTACCTGGTGAAGGACGGTAAGACTGCCGGGCCCTTATCCGGTGTTACAATCAGTGGAGATATACTTGAAGCATTAAAAAAAATCAAAAGAATATATGGTGATTTTGAATGGACAAGTGGAGGCGGATGTGGGAAGCTAAACCAGAATCCCCTTCCTGTTTCTATGGGAAGCCCCCATATCCTGTTAGAAAATATTCATGTAAGAGGATAGGATAGCTATGAGCATAGATAATGAATATGATTACTTTAAAGCATACTATAATAATGCGGTCGTTAATATTCAAAACGAGATATCCGTTTCTGAAAAAAATATTACTAAAGAAGAAGTCCGTGTTATTAGGGAAGGAAAAATAGGATCAGCCTGTGCATTTGGCAAGAATATGGGTATGGAAAAGCTGAGTAAAAATATAGGCCATTGGGAAAAAAATATTATAGATTTTCCCGGAAATATTAATATAAGCTGTTTAAATAACAGAGATGATTACTTGAAGAATATCAGCTATTCAGAGATGTATGATATTGGCCTTCAACTTATGGAAAAGCTTAAGCACCTTGATAATAGATTTTCATATGAATTAGATATTATAAAAACACGTATTATTAAAGAATATGTTAATTCAAAAGGCTTGAGCCTGGGCTATTCAAAAAGCTTATTAGGTGTTGAGATTAGAAGCAGCAGGCGTTCCTCAAATCTTAATTTAAAAATCTCCAATAAATATATTTCGTCGACGTCTTTCAATTATACAAGCTTGGCAAATAGCCTGATCGAAGTACAATATTACCCTCAGGGTATAGTTGAAGTATTTCCCGGGGAAAAGGTTGTTATTTTGACAAATCAGGCACTTTTAGGCATTTTAATACCATTGAGGAAGTATTTAAATTCTAATAATAGTTCTGCTGAAATATTAAATAATGAAAATTCAGCAGTGAGCAAAAAAATCACGATTATTGACGATCCCACCGTTGAAGGTTATGAGAACAGCTACCCTTTTGACGATGAGGGTATAGCCAGTATGAGCAAGGCTCTTATTTCTGATGGAAGGATAGTCTCAATAATAAATGATTTATACAACAGCAGCAGATTAAAGGTTTTGCCAACAGGAAACGGCATCAGAACAATCAATAATGAAAGAATTATACCAAGATTTTCAAATTTCATTGTTGAAAAAGGAGAAAAATCTCTGGAGCAGGTTATAAAAGATATTGATGATGGAATCATAGTAAATGAGATTATTGGGAACGGAATAAGCAATTTTTCAGACGGAAGTTTTGTTTTTTCAGTTAATAACGGTTATGGAATAGTTAATGGAAAGATCAGAGGGCGTATTAGGCCTCTGATTATTAAGGGTAATATCTTTCAAGCTTTAAAGAATATCTCAGTGATAGGGGATAAAATTAACTATATTCATAATGGGATTTACTCGCCTTTCATAGTATTTGAAAAAAGCATCAGATTATACGTCTGAAAGTATAATCGAGGGGACGGTTAATGTGAAAACAATTCACTTCGCCTCCATGATATAATATTTTTGCAGGATAAGGTCGAGGGACGGTTTGGAGGCTACTCCGCTTTTAGAACATGACTGAATTGTCTTTGAGTACAGAGAATTATAGCATATTGTGACTATGTACATTAAACTTCATTTTTTTCAGACAATTCAACCTGCTAAAATATTCCGGAGGTGTTGGTTTGAAAGCATTGTTAAGCTGCTGCTGTGGTTTGGATGTTCACAAGGACATCATTCAGGCTTGTATTTTAAAAGGTGATGCAGAGGATGAACCTAATATTATCCGTGCTGAATTCAAGACATTGCAATCTGATTTGCAAGCATTATGTGTTTGGCTTTTAGAAAATGAATGTTTCCACATTGCAATGGAAAGTACAGGTGTTTATTGGCGGCCTGTTTATGAGGCAGTTGAAGAATATCTTCCTCAATATCAGTGTATGATGGTGGTAAATGCCTACCATATGCGTAATTTGCCCGGAAGAAAAAGTGATGTCGCTGATGCAGAATGGATTAGCAACCTTTTCAGACATGGGCTTTTAGAAGCAAGTTTTATTCCCGAAAGACTCATCCGTAATTTGAGGGAATATTCAAGACTTCACCGTTCTTTTGTTCAGGAGCGTTCCAGATATTCAAACAGAATCGAAAAATTTCTGCAAAGCCATGGATTTAGGCTTTCTTCTGTCCTAAGTAGCATTTTAGGAGTAAGTGGGAGGCGTTTGCTTACTACCTTATCGAAAAAATGAACGCTAACTCTTGACGATGTTTATGAACTTGTTGATAAACATGTAAAAAGGCCTATAGAAGAAATTAGTCTTGCAATTTGCGGCAAACTCGACTACTCAGAGTGTAAATACCTCAGTCTGCTGCTTGATAAAATCAGTAGTCTTGATCTGGAAATTTCCCAGATTCATTCTATGATGCTGGAACTGGCTTCTCCATATAGAATACAGTTAGAACAGCTTGATTCCATTCGGGGAATTGATATTAACGCTGCATTAGCTATCATGTCTGAGACAAGTGCTACCCCACAGAATAATTTTAGTAGTGAAAAGAAACTGATATCTTGGGCAGGATTGTCCCCGAGGAATGATGAGTCTGCGGGCAAGATAAAATCTCGTAAAATCACTAAAGGCAATCCGTATATAAAATCTATTCTATGTCAGGTTGCATGGGCAGCTGTTCGCTGTAGGAGTTCAAGTTTTGCAAAGTGGTTCTGGTCACATCAAGGGAAATTAGGCAAAAAGAAAGCTATTATTGCTGTAGCGAGAAAGATTTTAACATTGATCTATAAACTGCTAAAATCTGGAGAGTTCTACGACCCAATGGTGGCATAAAGCCAATTCAATCGCTAAGCAATAATAGCTATTTATGTTTTACCATAACCGTCTGTCAATTTCAATGCTTATGGTTTTTTTGTGCTGCTCATTCTTGGGGTAGTAATAAATTTTGTTTTCACATTAACCGTCCCTGCGCTTCTCTATCAATTCCAAGCGTTTATGCTGCTGGGCGGGCCTAACGCCAGGCAACAATGAATCCGCAGGTAAGAAGAAATCTGTCCGAATTACACGTGCCGGTGTCTACCTCAAACCTGCATTGGTACAAGTTGCCCATGCAGCCGTGAAATCGGATAAATCTCCTTACTACAAAATCAAGTACGAACACATCAGTAAAAGGAGAGGCAAAAAAAGAGCCATTATTGCTATCCCAAGGATGATACTCACTGCTATTTACAACATCTTTGTTACTGGCGAAGAGTGGAATCCAAGCGATTTATACAAAATTGATATGCCACATGAAATGTTGGAAAAACAGAAGGAGAAAGCAATTGGCCAAGCTGTAAAACTCCTTATTTCCAATGGAGTAATAAAAGCTACTGACATTTCCATGGCTTAAACTGAACAACTATTAATTTTAAATTTTTCAAAGGACGACAGTTCCTTTATTTAAGCTTACCCATTTTTAGGCTGCGTTGAGTTGTTTTTCAAGCTAACCGTCCCTGATTGCTTGCGAAAAATAAAATCAAAAGTCTGGAATATTAGCTTGTATTTTTCAATATAAATAACTGTATAGGAGGAAATATATGTATAAATCTATATATGACAGAGAGCAATAGTTAATGTATAAGTACGTGAGGTGAAAAAAGGGAGGAGTTAGGATGATAGAAGCAACCCGTGACAAAAATGACAGGTCATCCCTGGCAGATGTTATTGATAAGCTCCTTGACAAAGGACTTGTAATTAATGCCGATATTACGGTGTCTGTGGCAGGAGTGGAGCTGCTGGGCGTTAAGGTGAGGGCGGCATTGGCATCCTTTGCAACAGCGGCAAAATACGGACTTGAGTTTCCTTCAGGCACCAATTTGGAAACCGCTGCGTGGAAGGATGCTCAGGGAGGCGTTGAAACCTGTCCCCAGTGCGGCAAGGAGGTAGGCAAGGAGGAACTGCTTAGTGAATGCTGTCCTTGGTGCGGATGGGTTAGTGCAAAGGCACAGATGAAATTAAAGGAGAAGGAGCTGGAAAATAAGCAGAGACTCTCTGCACCTATTCTTCAAAAGTAATTAAAAATTGCCGGGGCCATTATGAGAAGAACAGAATATGCCCATACCATAATATCCGTAGGACAACCAATATAGGAGGAGCCCTATGAAACGGCAGGTTCAGGAAAGAGCAGTCAAGCATATATGCAGGTATCTATCCGGGCACTTAAAGCAAGCAGCTTTTGATCTTTTATATTCTACATACCGTGATGAGGGAAGCATGGCCGATGATATCGGCTGCAGCAGGGATTTAATATGCGGCAGGAGAAGACGAGGCTCCCAAGCCTTTGATGAAAGATATATGCCCGCTGTGCTGTCTCTGGCGTTGGACAGGTGTCCCGAGGCGGCAAAGCTTTTGGAGGAAGGGCTTTTAAAAAGAGTTCAGGAGCTTTGCTCGGTTTTAGGCATCGGTTGTCACGACAGTGAGCAGAAGGAGCTTTTTGAAAATGACGTAAAAATATTTCTGCATGAGCTGGATGAAAAGAGCAGGAAAATATTCTGGCATTTAAGGCTTCACAGACATGCCAAGCTGTCACAGCTTGCCTGGCTTATTGGGGCTCCTGCGGAGATGGATGTTTTGTACAGAATAAATGAAATAATAAATCCTGCAGCAGTCAGAATTTTAGGCGCTCCTGCCCTTAACTTTGAGGAATGCAGATTTGATGCCGCATCGGGAGAGAATATACTGTTTAACTGGTGGCTGTCCCGGGATATTGAGAATTCCTCGGGGGACGGCGAGGGAAAGCCGATACTTGATTTTTTGGAGGAGGGCGATCACGTAGCCGTCATTTTGGAGTATCCAAAACCTGCGGCACTTGCAGCAAGCGCAAGTGTGGAGCAGAGGCACGGCATTATATGCATAAGAATGGATAAGCTTATGCAGTGAATATTAAAATTTCATACACAGAAGGTGAAGGATATGGCTCTTGACATTAATGAAGATAATTTAAAGCATGGACTGTTGGGACTAATTATGGCTCTGGTGGAAATAATCAGAGATTCCTTAAAGCATCAGGCACGAAATAGAATTAAAAGCGGAATTTTAACGGAAGATGAAATAGAGAGGTTGGGCAGCTCATTAATGGAGCTGGATATAGCTATTGAGGAAATAAAGGAAGAGCAGGGGATCACTGAATCGGTTCAGGCGGTGAGAGATGGACTTGATGAAATCGTGGATGATGTTGTGGATAAAATTGTAAATCCCGAAAGATGGGAAGATGAAGTAGAACACTAGTAACACATTTTTATGAAGGGAGGAATGCTTATGGAATATATTTATGCAGCCATGTTCCTGCAGGAGCTGGGAAAAGAAATAAATGAGGATAATATTAAAAAAATATTCTCAGCTCTGCATATGGAGGCGGAGGCTGACAAGCTTCAGGTGTTTGTTCCCGCTTTGTCAATTTTGTCATGTGCCAAAAGCGAAAAGATAAAAAAATATCAGCACAACTCTTTTTTTCAGCAGTTTACAGGACTTCAAAAGCGCTTCGACAGTCTGCGTGCCGCCATGCTGAAGGACGACGAAAAGCCTTCGGATATGGAGCGGGAGAAGGATAGGTGGGGTCGCGGCATTGATGGTGAAAAGCTTGGAGGCTCGGAGGACAGCGCATGTATAGATGACAGTGTATGCACAGACAGTGTATGCACAGACAATGTCTGCACAGATAGTGTCTGCATGGAACACAGCGCGGGTGTTGAGAATGATGGGGAGGAGTCTTCGGCCACGCAGGACGGCGGACAAAGCGATTTGACTATAAAATGCTGCTGTGAAAAAAGTGTCCACGTGCTTCCTGCGCGCTATATTTACGGAGTAACCTGCGGTGGGGCAAATGAGGGTCTGGGTGCTATAGGCTTAGGAGGTGCGGAGGTATATACCATACCATACATGGATATAAGTGCTGTAGTGCATGACTGCGACACCATTCCGTATCAATCCGATGATGAAGCGGTGGTGAAGGACTGGCTTTTTACGCAGCAGGAGGTACTGGATGTGGTTATGAACAAATTTGGTGCGGTTCTTCCCATGAGCTTTGACATGATTATTGAGGAAAATGAACAAAAATCTCCCGAACAGGTGGTAGAGAGCTGGCTGGAGGAGAATTACCAAAGGTTTCAGAGAACTATGGAAAAGGTGAAGAATAGGCAGGAGTTTGGGGTGCAGGTGGTGCTTGATACTGAGGATATAGGCAAGAGCCTTTTGGAATCGGATGAAGAGCTGAGGCTCAAAAGGCATGAAATAGACTGTAAGCCTCAAGGAGCAGCATATATGGAAAGAGAGCTGCTTAAGGATTTGCTCAGGGAAAAGATTGAGCAGAGGGCGGACCTGTATTTTAAAGAATTTTATGGGCGTATAAGAAATTGCGTTGACGATGTTGTGATAGAGAAGGCTAAAAAAGTTGGCGGGAACAAACAGATGATTATGAATCTTTCCTGTCTGGTGGATAAGGATAGGCTTAAGGATCTGGGCAAGGAGCTCGAAAGAATTGAGGCCAACGCTTTTATTTCAGTGCGGTTCAGCGGCCCGTGGGCTCCGTACAGCTTTGTAGCGGCTGAAAAAGGAGGACAATAATGCCAGTGCCAACCTCCCGAACCCTACATTCCCAAATAAGAAAAAATAAGCCTTATATGACTCAAGGAACCTTTCAGTTTCAATCCTCATGGAAGCTTGGGCATTTATTTATAGAAAGAGGCAGGCTGTTTTTTGCTATAGGGCAAAAAAGAATGCTTGAAATTAGGCTGGAAAACATATCGAAAATACAAATAGTTAAAAGAAAGTGGCTGTTCGGCGTCAGCATAAGACAGCTTAGGATATGCTACGGCAACAGCAAGGAAGATAAGCAGGCTTACATAGCCCTGGCAGAACCTAAAAAATGGCAGGGCATAATTGAAAAAAACATGACACGTATGATATTGGAAAGGTGGGGTTGCAATGGAACCCAATCGAAACCCCCAAGCTACACTTAATGATCTGATTGACAGGATTTTGGATAAGGGACTTTTGTTAAACACTGATCTTATAATATCTGTGGCAGGCATTCCTCTTCTGGGGCTTAACCTAAGGCTTGCTTTGGCAGGAATGGAAACCATGCTGGAATACGGTATTATGAAGGACTGGGACGAAGCCCAGCGTGCGGTGGCAGCTAAGGAGACAGACCTAAAAGGCCCTCCCATGGGAGACGGGGAGTATATAATATTCTCCTGCTTCGGAACACACTGGTATAGCGGAGGGATATACAATACATGGAGGCCCGGTACAATATATATTACTAATAAAAGACTAATTATGTTCAGGAAAATGCCTCCTGAGGTGCTGTTTGAGAAGTATTTCGAGGAAATAAGGTCAATGGAAATAAAGGAGAAGGATCACTTTACGGGGGAAAAGAGACAGGAGCTTTACCTCCTTCTGAGTGAGGATAAAATTGCGCGCCTGCATTCTAAGGATACCTCCGCGCTTAAAAATGCTCTTGAGGGTATTATATGCAAAAAAGGCATTGTTCTTGAGGATAATACAGGCTTTGCGGATAAGAAGGATGCCGAAGGCGACTTTTTACAGGCGGGAGAGGACATAACGCATTCCGGGAAAATGTGGTATCAAATGCCGTTTATAGCTGAAGGGAGGCTTCAGTATCAGTGGAAGCCGGGACATCTATATCTCACGTCAAGCAGGCTGTGCTGGTGGTATGACTTTGAAGGGAGGTTGCTGTTTGAAATACCCTCGTCAGCTATTATGCACTCCGACATACAGGAGGTGCAATTTGGAAATACATCCGCAAAGCAAAAATCTCTGGTTGTGGTATATAGAGACGGAAGGGAAAATAAGGTAGCGTGCTTTTCCGCCGATGAAGGTTTGCTGGGGCAATGGAATAAAGCTGTGACGGAATGCAGAGCGGTACAGCAGGATAAAAGAAATATGGATAGCTGCCCTAAATGCGGCAAAGAGGCACAGAAGGACGAGTTGATAAAAAACGGCTGCCCAAGGTGCGGCTGGGTGAGCTATAGAGCAAGATATTAGTAAGCAATTAAGGCAGCAGATAAAAAATTTTTGTTATTTTTAGCGGAAAGGGATGAACGGGGTATTATGGGGGAGGGCAACCAGCTTTTAATGAAAGTCCGGGAGGCCGGAGCCGGAGACGCGGGACGGGGAGTGGCAAGAATCCATCCCGAGGACATGGCGGCATTGGGGGCCTCTGTGGGAGATATAGTAGTTATATCGGGCAGCAAAAGCGCTGCCGCAAAAATATTGCCGGGACATAAGGAGTACAGAAGCAAATCGGCTGTACAGATTGACGGAATAATAAGGGAAAATGCCGGGGTGGGGCTTGACGACAGGGTGTCTGTAAAGAAGGCGGTGCCGTCGCGTGCGAGATCCGTAGTGCTGGCTCCTGTGGCCGATAGCGCCGATACCTGCATCGATTGGGACCCGGCTTATATAGCAAGGCTGCTGGAGGGGCTTGCCGTTATGCAGGGCAATACTGTGCGGGCGGCCCTTTTTGGTTCTAAATGCGCGGAATTTAAGGTGGTGGGAGCATCTCCCGGAGATGTGTCAATTATATGCCCCGATACGGCAATTATAGTTGAAAGCAGACGGGAAGAAAGAGCCGCTAAATATAGAATATCCTATGAGGATATAGGAGGGCTTCATGTTGAAATACAGAAAATAAGGGAAATGATAGAGCTCCCTCTAAGATACCCGGAAATATTTGAACGCTTAGGCATAGCGCCACCTAACGGAGTTCTTCTTCATGGGCCTCCCGGTACGGGGAAAACCCTCATTGCAAGGGCTGCCGCTGCGGAAACCAGGGCATATTTCATAGCTGTAAACGGTCCTGAAATAATGAATAAATTTTATGGGGAGAGTGAAGCCCAGCTCAGGAGCATATTCGAGGAGGCCGCCGAAAGGGCTCCTTCTATAATTTTTATTGATGAAATAGATGCAATCGCTCCAAAGCGTACCGAGGTATCGGGAGAGGTAGAGAAACGAGTGGTGGGGCAGCTTCTTGCCCTCATGGACGGGATGGAAAAGCGCAGGCATGTAGTGGTTATAGGAGCCACTAATATCCCCGAATACCTTGATCCCGCTTTCAGAAGGCCGGGAAGGTTTGACCGGGAAATATCGGTAAGTGTTCCCGATAAGCAGGGTAGGAGGGAGATCCTTGATATATATACCAGAGGAATGCCGTTGAGCGCGGATATAGATCTCACAGAGATAGCGGGTATAACCCACGGCTTTGTGGGAGCCGATTTGGAAGCACTTTGCCGGGAAGCGGGAATGCTTGCGATGAGAAAGATTTTGCCGGGCATGGATTTTCACCGGGATTGTGTTCCGTATGAAACGCTTCTGTCACTCGAGGTAAATATGGATCACTTCATGCGTGCCATGGGAGAGATAGAGCCTTCAGCCATACGAGAGGTTTTTGTAGAAATACCCAATGTAATGTGGCAGGACATAGGAGGACTTGAGGATATAAAGGACGCAATTAAAAAGTCTATAGAATGGCCTCTTAAATACCCCGATCTGTTCAGGCATGTAAAAGCAGGGTACTCAAAGGGTATTTTGCTTACCGGCCCACCCGGAACGGGTAAAACCTTAATTGCAAAAGCGGCGGCGTCTGCCAGCAATGCAAATTTCATATCTGTAAAGGGGCCCGCTCTTTTTTCAAAGTGGGTGGGAGAATCGGAAAAAAGAGTAAGGGAGGTTTTCAGGAAGGCAAAGCAGGCGGCCCCATGCATAATTTTTTTCGACGAAATTGACGCATTGTCATGTCAGGAAGGCTATGGCGGCAATGATTCGGGAGTGGGGCGAAGGGTAATAAGCCAATTGCTTGCTGAAATGGACGGAGTGGAGGAGCTTAAGGGAGTTATTGTGCTTGCCGCTACCAATAGGATAGATTTGATAGATGCAGCGCTTTTAAGGCAGGGGAGATTCGATGAGATATTTGAAATATTCCCTCCGGACTATGAGCAGAGATGCAAAATATTTGATATCCATTTAAGGGGCAGGCCCATAGCCGGCGGAGTATGCACCCGGGAGCTTGCGTTCCGCACAGAGGGGCTTGTGGGCGCGGATATCTCGGGAATATGCAAAAAGGCGGCGGTTAGAGCCATAGACAGATTTCTCAAGGCGGGCGGCGGGGCGACGGAGGATGTGGTTATTAATAACGATGACTTAAGCTGGGCCATAGAACAGATAGCGGCCTTTAAAAAAACAGCACATTTAAAGCCAGACAGCCAATAAATATGTAATAATGTGCAATGCGTGCTCATAACTATAGATGTAATAGTTTTATTGTGGATGAGGTGAAGAACATGAAAAGTTCTGCTGTTGAATCTTCAAGCCTTGCAGAAGTTTTAGACAGAATACTGGATAAGGGTCTTGTTATAGACATATTTATTCGTGTTTCGCTTGTAGGCATTGAGCTGGTTACTGTAGAAGCGAGGATTGTCATAGCAAGCATTGAAAGCTATCTGGTCTATGCCGACGCTGTGGGCTTAACTACAAGAAGTCAGAAGTTACTTATGGAACAGGGGGGATGAGGGTGTATATGAAAGAAATTGCTCAGATAGTAAAGGATTTCCTGTTTGAGGTGTTCGGAAAGGATGGCGAGGTTATCTCCGTTATTCCCAATGACGGGGGATGGCAGGTAACGGCCGAGCTTTTAATGGATGAGGACTACACCATTAAGAGAGGCCGCAGCGACCTTTTGTATGTGTTTGATGTTATTTTAGATGAAAGCTGTAATGTAATGTCCTATAACAGAACGGGAATCAGAGAAAGAGGAAAGCTTCTCGAAGAATAGAAAGGAGTCTGCTATGGAAGAAATTACGTTGGTAGATTTTAAGCAAAAACAAAGCTTTGTGGAGACAGAGAGAATACGGGATGTCATTTCAAGATCACTTGCATATCTCAATGCGGGCTTTCCCGTTCATTTAAAAGGCCCTGCGGGCACCGGAAAGACGACTCTTGCCATGCATCTGGCACATTTATTGAATCAGCCCGCAGTAATTATTTTTGGAAGTGATGAGGTTCGTTCGGCAGAGCTGGTGGGAGGGCAATTCGGGTACAGGAAAAAGGTGGTTATAGACAATTATATACATTCGGTATTAAAAACCGATGAAACGGCAGAACAGCAATGGCTCGACGGAAGGCTGGTAAATGCCTGCAAGGAAGGCTATATACTGATATATGACGAATTCAGCCGCTCAACCCCTGAGACTAATAATGTGCTGCTCTCGGTACTTGAGGAAAAGATTCTTGAGCTGCCTATAAACAGGGTAGGAGAAAACTTTATTAAGGTACATCCCAACTTTAAAGCAATATTTACAAGTAATCCCGAAAAATATGCGGGCGTGTACAATACACAGGAGGCACTGCTTGACAGAATGATCACCATTAACCTGGAACACTGGGACAGAGAAACGGAAATCCGGATAGTGCTGGCTCAAACAGGTATGGTTGCCGAGGATGCCAAAAAGGTTGTAGATCTGGTCAAGAACTACAGAAAGAGAACCGGCTTGAACATATCAATACGCGCCGCCATTATGATAGCAAAGGTGTCCAGTCAGATGAATATTCCTGTCAGCGCGGATAATGAGATTTTTGTAAGGATTTGTGAGGATGTTCTGGGGGGAAGAACAAACGCCGAAAGAACTGAGGCCGGCGCAGGAAACATATTGAAGAATCAGGCTGTGCCTGTTACGGCAGAACAGGCAATACGAAGCTCAATATCAAAATTAGTATAAAAGGAGGTGATATTATGCTTCCTAAGACCAACAGCTCGATTTACAGCAGGCCTGTAACCCATAACACCCCAAGCGGCTCTAAGGATAAGGATTACCATATGAGAGCATATACCTTATCCAACGAGCTTAACCGCCTTGAATATGAGAAGAAAATGGCAGAGCTCAGAATGGTAAGAGTTGAGAAGAGGATTGACGAGATACAGAAGGAAATCCACTTAATAAACACTTATTTTAAAGAACAGTGT
Source organism: Anaerobacterium chartisolvens (assembly GCF_003337415.1). GTDB lineage: Bacteria > Bacillota > Clostridia > Acetivibrionales > DSM-27016 > Anaerobacterium > Anaerobacterium chartisolvens. The sequence continues at coordinate 21,732 of NZ_QPJT01000021.1, forward strand.
GAGGTGCCTCAGAACACTGTTACTCAACCCCCAAAGACCAAGCATGTAACCTTTGAATATTAAACAGGCGGGACGGAGAATGTCCACATGACTATTTTTATACACTAAAAAATAATGGCAAGGGCGATTAAATGAATCTCATCCCGACTTTCGGCAGCAAGAGGGATTCATTTGTGGCCCTTGCTGGAAATGGAGAAAAAAATGGCGGGAAAGACTGACGACAGCGGCATGAGCGGACTTGGAGATATATTAAAGGGCTTTGGCAAGCTTCTTAATAATGTAATTGAAATGGCTGAAACTGGAGCATCCAAAAAAAGCTCCTCAGGAGAGCTTTTTAATTCGGACAATGAGCACGGGCTTAAGGGTACATATGATTTCTCCGTACGGATGGGACTAAATGATAAGGATGCTCCCGGCGTCAAAAGAAAAGTAGATATCATAGTTCCGCAAACTGATGTTTTCAGAGAGCAGGACAGGATTATAGCAATATTGGATATGCCCGACATATCGCTTAAGAATTTTAGCTGCAGGCTTTTGGGGAATTCTCTGCATATAGAAGGCACCGGCGAAAAAGCGGTTTACGACAAAACAATAGACTTAGGTGATTTTGAAACCACAGAGGACAACATCTCTGTATCTGAAAACAATGGAATTTTTAAAATTGTTATTATTAGAAAATAGAATACCCTCTTATAAGCCTTTTTAAGCTTAGAATAGTGAATAAAGGGGCTTTTGGACGGGGAGCAGAGGTTATTATGAAGGATAGCGGTTGCGGCAGTATAAGGCTGAGAGTTGAAACGCTTGGCTTTGAGGATACCGGAAGAGGCATTGCGAGAATAAGTCAGGGCCTGATGGATTTATTAAGCCTTGATGTGGGAGATGTTGCAGGTATTACGGGAATGCGAACAACCTGTGTACGGGTTCTGCTTTCATCCTTAGAGAACAAGATGGATCATGTAGTTCAAATTGATGAAACAACTATGGCGAATGCGGGAATTGCAGCAGGAGACGAGGCGGAGCTGAGCGCCGCAGAGGCGAGAAGAGCTTCCGCCGTGGTAATTGCGGAGGATAAACGCACTATAGGCTTTGCAAAAAAAGCCGGGAGCGAATATATAAAGAAAATGCTCAAAAACCACTGCCTTTGCAAAGGGGATTTTATAGCTATTCCTCATCTGGGGTCTGCCAAATTTTCCTTTCATGTGACAGGAACCTTCCCCGAGGGCTTTGTAACAATTGACGACAGCACTAAATTTGTGTACAGGGACGGACAATACGGTGAATCAGAGGAAGCCTTTATAGGATATAAGGACATAGGCGGACTGGATACTCAGATAACCAAAATAAAGGAAATAGTTGAATATCCTATGGTTTATTCGGACATGTTTAAAAAGCTCAATCTAAGGCCCCCGAAGGGAATACTTTTATACGGCCCTCCTGGTACGGGAAAGACACTCATTGCAAAAGCAATAGCAAATGAGGTTAACGCAAAATTTATTACCATTAACGGTCCCGAAATAATAAACAAGTACTATGGGGAAAGCGAGGCAAAGATAAGAGAAATATTTGAGGATGCAAAGGAAAACAGCCCCAGCATTATTTTTATTGATGAAATTGATGCAATTGCGCCAAAAAGAGAAGAGGTGCAGGGGGATGTTGAAAAGCGTATAGTAGCTCAACTGCTTTCTCTGATGGACGGTGTAAAAGACAGAAGCAGTGTGATAGTGATTGGAGCCACCAACCTTCCCAACACGCTTGACCCGGCTCTCAGGAGGCCCGGAAGGTTTGACAGGGAATTTTACATAGGCGTTCCGGATGAAGGCGCAAGGCTTGAGATACTTAAAATACATACCCGCCTCATGCCTCTTGCGGAGGATGCCGATATAAGCTCTCTTGCGGCAAGAACACATGGATATGTGGGTGCGGATTTAAGCTCGCTATGCACCGAAGCCTCCATGAACTGCATAAGGAGGTATCTGGCGGAGCATCCTTACGGAGACCGCAAGGTACTTCGCAGCTATGAAAATATGAAAATCTCACAGTCCGATTTTATGCTTGCGCTTAATGAAGTGCCTCCGTCGGCAATACGTGAGGTTATGGTTGAGGTGCCGCATGTAACATGGGATATGATTGGAGGGCTTTCCAACATAAAAAGCAGGATAAGGGAGTGCATAGAGTGGCCTCTTAAATATCCCCGGATCTTTTCCGCAATGAAAATAAGGAGCCCCAGGGGAATACTGCTTTACGGCCCCCCGGGTACTGGAAAGACACTTGTCGCAAGGGCGATAGCTACTGAAAGCGGAGCTAATTTTATATCTGTAAAAGGCCCCGAGCTGCTTTCAAAATGGCAGGGTGAGTCGGAGAAGGGGATAAGAGAGGTGTTCAGAAGAGCAAAGCAAACGGCGCCGTGCATAATATTTTTTGATGAAATTGATTCGCTTGCTTCTGTAAGCGCAGGCGGTAATTCAGGGCAAATGTCTGTCGTTGCACAGCTTTTAACTGAGCTCGACGGGATAGAAGGGCTTGAAAATGTTATAGCGGTCGGCGCAACCAATAGGATTGAGGAGATAGATAAGGCGCTTTTAAGGGACGGACGCTTTGATATAATATTAAAATTTAATCTTCCGAATTCCGCCGAAAGAAAGGAAATATTTTCACTGCACCTTAAGGAAAAGCCACTTGATCCGGCGGTGGACATGGATGAGCTGACAGCCCTGACGGAAGGCTTCAGCGGCGCTGAAATAGGCGGGGCATGTACAAGGGCAGCCTTTTTGGCCATAAGGGATTTCTTGAGTACAAATGACGAGGAATGGAGCAATACACCTGCTATTTGCATTTCACGTCAGCATCTTAAAACAGCCTTAACTAATAGAATGGAGGATTTTTAATATGGGCAGGGGTAAGTATGTATATTGCTTTATAGAAGGAAGAGTTACACATGACATTGACTTAGAGGGCATAGGCAAATACGGCAAGGTATATTTTTTAGACTTTCGGGATATAACGGCTGTTTTAAGCGATACTGCGCTGGTGCAGTTAGACCCTTCAAGAGACAATGCGCTAACCCATGAAAGAGTTATCCAGCATTTTATGAAGCTGTCCTATAATCTGGTGCCCTGCAGCTTTGGGAACATCTTCAAAAGCAGGGAGGATATAAACCTGTTTTTGAATAAAGCCTATAAGTACATATGCGACAACCTTGCCAGAGTGAGAGGGTCTATGGAGGTGGGGCTGAGGGTTCTTTGGAAAAAGGATGCTTTTACCAGGGAGATAGAGACAAAAGAAATAGTGGAATTCCGCGACTCCATTATAAAAAAATCGGGGAAGGACAATTATCTTCTTAATGTAGAGCTTGGCAAAATGGTAGAGGCTCAGGTTAAAAGCAGAAGACAGTTTTATATACGCGCCATTTATGATCAAATAGCAAGACATGCCCAGGATGCTGTTCTTAATGATGCAAACAACCCCTTGATTGTACTAAATGCCGCCTTCCTTATACTTAAGTCCAAGGAATTTGAGTTTGACAATATTGTGGATTCAACGTTAAAGAAGTATTCCGACAGCCTCGAGGTCAGCTATTCCGGGCCATGGCCGCCATATAATTTCACAAGCATGGGAATAAACCGTTAAAGGAGGGGAGCTTTATAAAATAATGTTTATTTTTAAAAATCTCTATAACCTTGTTGAAACCATAACGGACTATGCTCTTAAGGAGCTTTATGACGAACAGGCATTAAAGAAAAAGCTGATGGATCTCGCGCTTTTATATGAAATGGGAGGGGTTAATGAAGCTGAGTTTGAGGTGCTGGAGCAAAAGCTTTTAAAGCAGCTTAGAGCAGCAAGAGAATATAATCGTGTACAAGCAGGAGAGGCCGAAGAGAATGAGGACAACGACGAGAACGAAGGGGACGAGGAAAATGAACAAAATGAGGAGAGTTAAGAAGCGGCTTTAAGGCTCAGCAGCGATATTATTTTTGGAAGTATATGCACCTATATCCCGGTGATTCATATTATAGTTACTAGAGAAAAAACTCTAAAATATAATTTAATTACTGGGAGGTAAAATTATGGCTGTAAAGCATTCTGTAGAGTCGTCCAGTCTTGCTGAAGTTCTGGACAGAATACTGGAGAAGGGAATAGTTATAGATCTTTTCGTAAGGGTCTCCCTTCTCGGAATTGAGCTGCTGGCTGTAGACGGAAGAATTGTTATAGCAGGCGTTGAGACATGGCTGTGCTATGCAAGGGCTATAGGTCTGACAGACTATTCAAAAGACTATTCAAAATAGTATACTTATAAGAACATAATATTGACTAAGGAAAGGCAAGACAAGAGCTCTCCTGAGGTTTGGGACAAAAAGACCGGGGACTATTTCTTGCCCTTTCTTAAAAAAGGAAGCCAAACATATATTTTATAGCTATTTCTCTAATAGCTATTTTTTTTGAAGCAATAAGCGGCCCGGCATCAGACATATCTCAAATACCACTCTGCAAACTTCATTATACCTTCACATATGCCTGTTTTAGGGTTATATCCCAGCAAAGTCCCGGCTTTTAATATATCGGCGAGGGTGTGCCGGGCATCGCCGGGGTTATAGGGCATATACCGCCTATACACCGGCTTGCCGAGGCTTTTACCTATTATATCAGTCAACCGGTTAAGAGATACCGGATTTGAACTGCCCAGATTGAATATTTCAAAATTGCAGTCGAAATTTATTGCAGATATTATACCGTCTGTAATATCGTCTATATAAGTGTAATCCCTTGAGCTTAATCCGTCTCCGAATATCTCAATATGCCTGCTGTCATTTATAAGCCTTGTGAATTTGTGTATTGCCATTTCAGGTCTTTGCCTGGGCCCGTAAACGGTAAAAAACCTGAGGCATATTATAGGTATGCCATATAATGCGTTATAGGTTTTGCAAAAGCTTTCCCCTGAAGCTTTAGAGGCCGCGTAGGGCGACAGCTGAAGGTCTGCCGTATGCTGTTCGGAAAAAGGTCTTGGGCCTTTGCCATACACTGAAGAGGAGGAGGCAAATATGAATTTTTTTACTTTATTTCTTACCGACAGCTCCAAAACATTTACAGTTCCTTTTATGTCAACATCAACATACTCAAGGGGATTGGAAATTGACCTCCTCACACCTGCCAAAGCGGCCAGATGCACCACTGTGTCAATAGCAAAGCTGTTAAATAATTCCGTAAGAAGTCCGGTGTCCAGAATATCTCCTTCTATGGAAAGGTAATGCGGATTGCTCTCAGCCTTTATGATATTTTGCCTTTTAATCGAGGGGCTGTAGACGGTGTTGAAATTATCCAGGCTTATTACCTCATATTCACAAGCCAGCAGCCTTTCACATAGATTTGACCCTATAAACCCCGCTCCTCCCGTAACTAATACCGAGCTCATGATCTTCCTACTCCCGTGTATGAAAAGCCGTATTTTTTAACGTCATCGGAATTATAGACATTTCTTAAATCTACAAATACCGGGGTGCGGACAAGCTTTTTAAGATGATCAAAATCGAGGCATACAAACTGATCCCACTCGGTTGCCAGCACTATACAATCGGTTTTTATGCTGGCGGAAAATGTGTTTTGACAGTACTGCACATTCAGGTCGGGATTTTGACTTTGTGTGTTTTTCATAGCCTGAGGGTCATAGACCTTTACTTTCGCCCCGCCGTCTAAAAGCTTTCTTATAATAGCTATCGAGGGGGATTCTCTTATATCGTCGGTGCCCGGCTTAAAGGATAGCCCCAGAACTGTTACCGTTTTGCCTTTAAGCCTTCCAACGGTCTTTTTTATTTTGCGGAACATAAGAACCTTTTGCTCTTCATTTACGTCAATAATACTTTTTATTATTTTAGGGGTATACCCATTGTCCTTTGCTATTCCAAGCATTGCCCTCAAATCCTTAGGGAAGCAGCTTCCCCCAAAGCCTGGGCCGGGATTGAGGAAATGCCTGCCTATTCTTTTGTCCAGGCCTACAGCCTCTGATACTATGCCGGCATCTGAGCCGCACAGCTCACACAGATTGGCTATCTCATTCATGAGACTTATTTTCGCCGCCAAAAAGGCATTTGAAGCATATTTTACCATTTCTGCGGTTTCTATATCCGTTGACACTAGAGGAATGCCCAGAGCTGCCTGTCTGGCGTACAGCTCCTCTATTATTTCCAGTGCCTTGATGCTTTCCGCCCCTATAACTATTCTGTCGGGGCACATAAAATCCACAACGGCATTGCCCTCACGCAGGAATTCAGGGTTCGAAACCATATCAAAATCAAACGGTTTTCCCTGCATTTTAAGAATGCTTTGTATTTCTCTTTTTATAGACTGCCCTGTGCCTACAGGTGAGGTGCTTTTATTCACAATTACCTTATAGCCGGTCATGCAAAGGGCTATATCCCTTACCGCATTGTATATGTTTGTGAGATCGGAGGTGTTGTCTGCAAGTGTTGGAGTATCCACCGAAATAAATATAATATCCCCGTGAGCTACAGCATCACTTATAAGAGAGGTAAAGCGCAGCCTTCCGGGATAATTTCTTTCTACAAGCTCGGTAAGTCCCGGCTCATATATCGGAATAATACCTTTTTTAAGCTTACTGATCTTTACTTCATCCGTGTCCATGCATACCACATTTGCTCCAAGCTCTGAAAAGCATGTTCCTGTTACAAGCCCTACATATCCTGTGCCTACAATTGAAATATTCATACCTACAGCTCCTCTTTGAGATATGTTTTATGTTATTGTCTTACGGGGTATATTGGTCTTGAGCACTTCTTTGGAAACTCTCTCCCAGTTAAACCTCTCCTCTACACATTTCCTGCCCTTGTGCCCCATTTCGGTACGCTTCTGCGGATTGTCGAGGAGATAATTTATACAGCTTGCAAAGGCGTCGGGATTATTATAATCATTTATTACGCGGCCGTTTCCATAGCCGCGTACTACCTCCGAATTTCCGCCTCTGTTGGTGGTTATTACAGGAAGCCCGGAAGCCATGGCTTCATAATGAACCCTCGCTAAGGGCTCATCCCATTGTGACGGGCACACAAAAATGTCACCGAGATTATATAAGGCCGGAATCTGGGACGGAGGTACAAAGCCTGTAAATATGACCGGCCCTGCAAGCTCCTTCGACAAAGTATGCAGGCTGCGGGTGTAGTCGTCGGTTTTATTGCCCCCATACCATTTGCTTCCTACAATAACCAGGGCTGTCTTGGGATGATCGAGCATTACCCTCTTCATTGCCTTCATTAATATATGAACGCCCTTTTTAACACTGAGCCTGCCTACAAACAGCACCGTCTTATAGCCCTTGAGGCCGTATCTTTCCTTCAGCAGCCTTTTGTTTAAAATTCCACGCTCTGTCCATGGAGGGGAATACAGTGAGATGTCGGCTGCCGAGTAAACGACGTTGAGCTTTGGAGCAGCCATAGGGTAGCTTTTTATCACACTGTCCGCTATAAATTTGCTTACGGTATTTATAAATTCAACCCTTTCTATGCATTTAACGGCGTCGTGATTGCTTATTTTTTCAGGGTGGAACATTTCATTGTGAAGGCTTAAGCTGAATTTAGCATCAGTAAGTGCCTCGCTTAGGGAAAGAATCCATAAAGGCCTGTTGAAGACATGTATAAGGTCATAGTCTTCTGCCTGCAGGGCGGCTCTTAAATTTTTCACGTACTCAGAGGCGGTTTTTGCGGGAAGCCTTATATACCTTACATCATACTTTGTTTCTTCTGAGGCAAGCCCCTCATATTGTATCCCATAAACCGTTATATCGTTCAGCCACGAAAGGTAGGGGAGAATTCCCTCTATATATATTTGAACCGCTCCTCCCGCAATAGGCGGAACAGGAAGCTTTTCTGTGCATATCATTGCAATTTTCAAATCATTCCCTCCTCATTAAGCAGAGAAATCAGCAGCGGAACCTTAGAAAGCTCCAGCCTTGCCGTTTTTTCAATTTCAGAAGGCTTTAGAGGCTTATTATTCTGAAAAAGGTTTTTAACCAGGCCGAAGAACCAGTGCGGAAACAACATATCTATATACAGCAGCTTTTTTTCATCTGAATTAAGGGGATTGATTTTAGTATAGCAGCGCAGAATATTGCTTATTACAGCGGCCTCCCATTGCCCCTTGCCCTGTGATGTTTTCCCTATTATTTTTCTCAAATCCCTGACGGGAAGATCAAAGGTCACGCCGTCTAAATCTATTACATAAACCCCCTTATCTGTCATCACGGCATTGCCCTTGCCATAGTCCTGATGGCAAAGAACCGCCGAGCTTGAGGCATCGTATGCAATACTACCGTAATTTGACCTTGACAGCAGCTCCATGGCCTGGCCGGCAACGCTTATTACGGGATCTGCCTGCTTAAAATATGTTGTATGATAAGGAAGAGATATACTCTTTGATATTTCCTTCCATTCCATAAGCCTTCTTTTCATAGAATCATACTGTGAGGGCCACTTTCCGAGCTTAGAGGATATTTTTGCAGAGGGTAGCGGCTTATATCCCTTTGAATACAAATGGAAGCTGGCCAGACCCTCTATGGCTGAAAGCAGCTCGGGGGTGCCGGAAAAGGCCAGGGGCTTGCCGTGAAGCCACTCATAAAGAACAAAAAGCTGCTCATTATGCTTAACTATCGCCTGTCCGTCGGAGGTTTTAACAACCTGGGGAACATTTCCTCCCAAGCCTCTTATGTAAATCTGGGCATTTACAGAAAATACTGCCTTATCGTAAGTATGCCTAAGTCTTTTAAGACACAGCATACCTGATTTTGCTTTAACCTTCCACACTGTTTTTATAGTTCCGCTTTGTATAACCGATATATTTTCAACCTCAATATTATATTTAAGCAGCACCTCACAGGCCAGCTTGTTTAAAGCATTATTCGATTCTGAAAACTCATTATCCACCATTACCATCCTTTCATAAGCTGCTTTTTGGAACAAGGGAATCGAAGCCTTCCAGTATGGGATTAATAGTTTTTTCAATACTCGTTACATCCCTCAGCCTTTTTAAATAATTTTCCCCCGTCCAATCCTTTTCTCTTTTATAGCAATATTTATTCATAGCTCCCAAAAACAGATGAGGGAACATTATATCCAGCTTGACAACCTGCCATTGTGATAGTGTCAGGGGGTTTTCGGATTGGTAGTACCGTAAGATGTCTGCGGTCAGGCTTGCATCCCATTTCCCTTTTTTCTTCATTACCTTGTTAAGAAGCTTTCTGATGTCTCTTGCAGGGATATCCATTGTAATGGAATCAGTGTCTATGACATAGACCTTTCCCGAGCCGGAAAGAAACAGGTTGCCTGCCGCAAAATCCTGATGGCATAGACCTCCTAAGCTTCTTGTCTTTTCTGTCCAGTCGCGGTACTCGCTGCCCTTAAGGCCATTTATCGACCTTTCGGCCCTGAATGAAAATGAGGGAAATTCATCGGCTATAAAACTGCCTGACTCATCCCTTGGCCCCGATAGCAGCTTGGTTTTATAAAAGCTCCCCATATCCTCAAGCTGCCTGCCGTAATCCTCTATCCATGTTCCGAGGTGCATCTTGGGCTTACAGCAGGAAGGAGGCGAGAAGCCGATGGAGGCCTTATGGAATTTTGCAAGCTCCTTTACAACAGCTTTCAACTGCTGTGGGATGCTATAGCTTGGATTCCTGCCCTCTATTGCTTGAGAAAGAGTATAGCAGCTTCCGTCAATATTTACATATGGCCTTGCATCAACGGTTTTAATTACAGCGGGTATGTTTATGCCATTGTGCATAAGATGCTCTACTGCAGAAAGCGTATACTTAAGAGTATCCTCGGAGCTTGAAACCTTTTTCAATATCTTATGTCCCTCCGGGGTTTGAATCCACCAGACGCCTTTCTTATCCTTATAGGATTCGTTTCGTATTCCGAGCACCTTTATATTGTACATGCTTAAAACCTTTTCCAGAGGCTCCCGGCTTTCTGAAGGCAAAAATATCACTCCCTTCAAGGTTGTACATCAGACTGCGGACATAAAAGCCTTAAGCCCACAGCCTGATAGTTTAAGGCAGTACGGGGATTATATATCCTCCTCAGTGTCTCTTTCATCACATGGCAAATCCCATGAAATTTTTATGGTCAGGCTCCCGCCATCCTCGTTTGTGGAATATTTTACTTTTACGTCAAGATCCAAACCCTCGGGAATTTTAACGTATTGGCCTTCCACCTGAAGATCGCCTGACAAAAGCTGGGATGATAATTTCTTTAATATGGACCCCAATTCAGACTTTGAGCATAATTCGCCGCGCGAATATTTCATAATAGTCCACTCCTCAATTTTATAGTATTAATAGAATAACTAATAACATAATATTCATTTATTTGTTATTATGTTACTTGTAAAAATATAATAAGGATTAGCCTTTTGCGTTGAAAGAGAGAGGAGCTTATGATATTATTGGAATAGGATATACATGGATCAGACATGTTAAGACAAATGGTGCATGACTGATGCAGATTGTTAACTTTGGATTTTTAAATGCTTGTAAAGGAGATTTTTATGGGAAAGCTTACGAAAATCAGCACGACAGTGGTTTCGCATGCAGGCATGGAGAGTTCGGAAAATACAAATAATTTTTATGTTGACGGAAGATACATGTATGAGCATGAGACTGACAATGTTCAGGTGACGCTTGAAAAAAGCGGTGAGGAATTTATATTTGCAGTAAGCGATGGAATGGACAGGACAAGCCCCGGTAAGAACACGCACGTTTCAATGGCTGTGGAGCTCAAAAGGCTTGACAGGCAGCTTAAAGGAACAGGAGGGGACATTGAAAGCAAGCTGGTTCAGATAAAGGAAAAGTTTGATGAAATAGATAATTTGATTTACAGCATGGACATTGGGTCAAATACCGGTAAGCAGAGAGAAATGTCGGGTGCTGCCGTATTCATAAGCGAGGGAAGAATTGCTTCTTTAAGCAGGGGAAGGACGAGAATCTTCTCGTTAAGGAATGGCAGTCTAAAATCCGTATCGGGGGAAGAAAACAAGGCCGAAAAGCTTTTGAAAATGGGAATTCTGACAAATGAGCAGCTAAAGGAGCTGTCTTCGAATATAAGCTCACATGCGGGTGACAGGAGAAAAGGAGCGGGAAAGGCCAAAATTGAGGATATAGAGGAGGGTGATTTATACCTTATCTGTACCCGCAGCGTTTATGATGCCGTAGATGACGAAAAGCTTCATGAAATACTTTCACTGCGCAGGGACACGGGTTATATTGCCAATATGCTTCTAAAGGAGGCTATAAAGCATGACGCAAGCAGCAGCATGACCGTTATGATAATAAGGCTGGAAGAGCCTGAAGGCTTTAGCAGGGAGAGCTTTGTCCCCGCTGCAGGTCAGGCCAAAAAAGGCTTTGAGCACAAGGCGGCCAAAAAAAGAGAAAACGTATTAACCTATATAGCCTCAGGACTTGTCTGTATAATAATAATCGGGGTGCTGGTTTGGTTATTCTATGGACAACTGTTTGGAGGTGGCGAAGATAGGACTGCCGATAATATGAACAGCTCGTCAAGCTCTGTATCTACTGCCGATCTGCCGGACGGTGATTTGCCGGATGACGGGGAGAAGATGCCGCCGGAAGACGGTGGGGATGATCCCCAAGGCAGTCTGCCCACAGGTGGAGGAGACGATGCTGTGCCCGAGGACATACAGCATGTGGTTGTGTCTGGGGACACTCTTCAGGGCATAAGCCAGAAATACTACAAAGATACCCAGAAATATACCATAATAATGGAGGCCAACGGCATTAAGGATCCCAATCAGCTTCACATAGGGGATGTGCTTATTATCCCTCAGCAATAAGTAATAGGGGCAGGCGAAAGGCCTGTCCCTTAACATTCTCCAATTTAAATTTCAAAAAAGGCTTATAAAAAGCGAAAAAAAAAGCACTAAATTATAAAATATAAATAATTCCAATAATATCAAGTGCTTCAAATGAAATAAGTTTTTTCTATGTTCAAAGGAGGAACAAAATGAAAAAAATTAATGCTTATTGCTGTACCAATATCAGTATAACATATTATTTTGGTAAAAGTATGTTAAATTTTTATTAAATATGTTAAAAAGATATTAACAAAGTATAATTTCTTAATAAAACTCTTTCAAATAGCTATGTCGGAATATTATCCATTTAATTTTTAATTCTCTCATTGGTTAGCAAATCAAATATTAAAATACCAGACAGTTCAGGCAATATATTTACAATTATTGTAAAATAAGTTATATTATACTTTGCGTGAGTTGTTAAAATTTATTTAGCAGGGCTGGTATTCAAATGGAAAAGAATAAAAGGGCATACATATTAATATTAATTTTGCTGCTGATATATGCTGACGGCTTTTACTGTATGCGGGCTGCATCCGAAGGGTTGGGAGCGTGTTACGGGAGTGAAGAGATAACGCGGATAGAGTTTGTAGCCTTGGTAAACCGTACCTTTGGGCTTGAGGAAAAAGCACATGCCGACTTTAATGATATATCTTCGGGAGATTATTTTATTACTGAGTTGCAAAGGGCTAAAGCGGAGGGCTACATAAAGGGGTATGGAGACGGAAGCTTCAGGCCCTTCAATAAAATAAACAGGCAGGAAGCGGCAACCATATTATACAGGCTTATGCGCCTTAACACGCTTAAAAATTGTCAGAGAGAGTTCAGTGATACAAATGAGGTGCCATTATGGAGCCGGGATATTATAAACGCTGTTGTGGAAGCGGGATATATGAGAGAATGCGGCGGCATGAGGTTTTGCCCGACAAAAGCGTTAACACGGGATGAAGCGCGGGACATTGTGGAACGGACGGCGGGGACAGCGGGGACAGTTCTCACAGAAGAGGAGGCAATACAGGGAAATGCTTTAATCAGCAGAGGAAATATAAGGCTTGCGAATAAAATAATACAGGGAAATCTTTGCCTTGGCTCAGGGATAGGAGATGGAGCTGTTGAACTTTGCAATGTCACTGTAATGGGGAGAACTATAATTTGCGGGGGAAGTGAAATAGTCATCATGGATTCTACAATGGGTGATGTGGTTATAGACAAGGGCGGGGGACAGTTACTCAAGCTTACTGCATCTGGAATGACCAGAACCAGTGATGTGATTGTACTATCCCGTGCATATATAAGGGAAAATGCAAATCCGGGAATAGCCTTTGGGAATATTTTTCTGGAACAGGGTATAGGAGAAGGGGAAGAAATCAGGCTTGACGGGGCTTTCTTAAGTGTTACGGTAAACACTCCCGGAGTAAGACTCATTATGGGAGAGCACTCACTGCTGGGTACTCTAAACCTTAACAAAAAGACGGAGGTCTTGGGAGGGGGGATGCTTGGAACGGTAAATATAAATGCAAATGCCGATGGTTCAACAATCCGTCAAAAGCCGGGGAGAATTAATGTGCAAATGGGGACATTTCTTGAAAATAAAGCGGCAACATCATGAGATCGGAAAGTTATGGGAGCGGAACGTCACAGGGGGCATTTCATACCAATCGTTTTCATGAATTCTCCTGTGCCGGAAAAGTTATTGCTGTTCTGTGGTAACTTTTAGAGATCTATATAGGACACGATAAAGATTTTACAATCATAGAGGATACAAATGCCTGCAGAAATTTTTAATAGCAACGAAAAAGTGCCTTGCGGGGAAAAGTCTCTTGGGTTTGTCACTCGGCATTTTTCTTGGAGGTATTCCTTATGGGTCAAATAAAAATTTCTTCCGGCAAGTTATATCCTCTATATAAAATCTTTATCGCTACATATATAATAGTATTTATTTTTAAAATATATGGCAACAAGAAAAGAGAGTCATCCTTAATAAGACTCACTATGGTGATGGTGAAGTGAATTCACGAGTATAAAGTTTTTATAAGAGTTTTGGATATTTACCTTTTGTGTAGGGGGAAGACGCTATACGCTTAAGCCTGCCAGCTCATCGAACACGCTTTGGTACATAGGATTGCCCGAGCTGAGCAGATCATAGCCCCTTGCAAACATGCGTGAACAACCGGATATGGTTATGTTGTGTATGCTGCCGCAGATTTGCTTGTAACCCAGCCCGCACAGCACCCTTAAGACATAGGCGCTGAATGCCCTGAATTCCTGCAGCTTCCTTTTGCCGTTAGGAGCCAGTCCAGCCCATTTAGGAAGCATAAGACTGGTGGATATAAAAGAAATGACCTTTGCTGCCGGAAGGTTTCGTGCAATAATATCTCTTCCGCTCACATACTCATACTGTATTGCAGTGGAAAGGCTCTTCTTCAGCTTTTTGAAGCTGCCCACATCCCTTTGGTGGCTCACAAAGCCAAAGTATTTTTCTGCAAACTGTTCATGATCCTCTATATTGAAAAGCTTCATAATGAAGCTCTTATCCACCAGTCCGAGTAAATCCCTCCGTATGCCCAAGTATATGCCGTAGGAGGAATACTTGTACGCTTCCTCTCTGCCTGCATAGCCCTCTATATCATGGGGATTGTTGTGAATGTAGGCTGAAACAGCGAGGTTGTATTCGTCGGTATCCAGTATTCTGCTCTCAAACCTGCCCTGAAACACATGCCCGTGCCTTTTGTACTTATGATTGTAGTACCAGACATAGGCAGTGTTTAAGCAGTGCATGAATTTTGATACATCAAAGCCCTTTGGGTCCAAGTGAAGGTGCAGATGGTTGTCCATCAGGCAGTACGCATAAATGCTGCACTTATACTTGTCGGTGTATCTCTTAAGCAGCCCGAGGTAATAATCCTTGTCATCGTCATCTCTAAAGAGGAGAAATTCGGACTCACTGCGGGACATTATATGAAAAATGGCACTGGGGTGCTTTTCACGGGATTTTCTGGGCATATTTGACTCCTTAATATAATATTTTCTAACATACTATTTCCTATATTTTAACATAGAACATGAGTTTGGTAAAGGGGTTTTAAGTAAATTTTTAAAAAAAATTGCTAATTTTTGAGAAATGTCCCCCTGCCACCCCTCGCCATTGATATAATGATAATATATTTAAAATCAATTTGCATAAGCTTTACAGGAGGTAAAAATATGCTTAATCCGAATTTCCCGGTAATTTATTATGGAGGGGACTATAATCCCGACCAGTGGCCGGAGGTAATATGGAAGGAAGATATGAGAATGTTCAAGGCAGCGGGTATAAACATAGTTACCCTGCCTGTGTTCAGTTGGGCCAAGCTTCAGCCGAGTGAGGAGGTGTATGACTTTGAATGGCTGGATAAGGTTATGGATCTTGTCGCTCAGAATGAAATAAAGGTATGTCTTGCAACTTCTACCGCCGCACAGCCGGCATGGATGTCCAAAAAATATCCCGATATTCTTCCGGTTGATATAAACGGGCATAAGCGCGCTCACGGAGGAAGGGTGAATTTTTGTCCCAATAGCAGTGTGTACAGAAGATTTTCAACAGCGCTTGCGAAAAAACTGGCTGAGAGGTATAAGGATTACCCCGGCCTTGCGGTATGGCACATAGCAAATGAATACGGGAATTACTGCTATTGTGAAAATTGCGCCGCAAGCTTCAGAGCTTGGGTAAAACAGCGTTACGGCACAATTGAGGAGGTCAATAGGAGATGGAATATGAGCTTTTGGGGGCATACAATCTATGATTGGGATGAGATAGTTGCTCCTTCACACTTGAATGAAATGTGGTTGGACAACGGAAGGCAATGCACGAATTTTCAGGGAATAGCTCTCGATTACAACAGGTTTATGTCTGACTCCAGCCTCCAGTGCTATAAAGCCGAATATGAAGCAATCAAAGAGATTACTCCCGATATACCGGTGACAACAAACCTTATGGGTACCTTCAAGCCTTTGGACTATTTCAAATGGGCACGCTGTATGGATGTGGTGTCATGGGATAATTATCCGTCTGCTGTTGAGCCTGTCAGCAATGTAGCAATGAGGCATGACCTTATGAGGGGCTTGAAGGATGGACAGCCCTTTATGCTGATGGAACAGACTCCAAGCCAGCAAAACTGGCAGCAGTATAATAGCCTTAAAAGGCCGGGAGTTATGAGGCTGTGGAGTTATCAGGCAGTGGCACACGGAGCGGATTCGGTTATGTTTTTTCAGTTAAGGCGTTCTTTTGGTGCATGTGAAAAGTATCATGGTGCCGTCATTGCACATGCAGGACACGAAAACACCAGAGTGTTCAACGAATGTGCCAAGCTCGGAGCGGAGCTTAAAGCTCTTGGGGATAAGCTTATTGGATCAACAGCACGGTCTAAGGCGGCTATAATGTTTGACTGGGATAACTGGTGGGCTGTGGAGTTTTCCAGCGGACCAAGCATAAGGCTGAAATACCTTGAGCAGGTAGAGAAATATTACAGGTGCCTGCACAGTATGAATATTTCAATAGATATGATAGGCATTGAGTCTGATTTATCAGCATATGAGGTTGTTATAGCACCTGTATTGTATATGGTAAAGCCGGGAACGGCGAAAAGGCTGGAAAGCTTTGTTGAAGCAGGAGGCGTATTTATAACAACCTTCTTCAGCGGAATAGTTAATGAAAATGACCTGGTAACGCTGGGCGGGTATCCCGGTGAGCTAAGAAAGCTGCTTGGAATATGGGTTGAGGAAATAGACGCATTATTTCCCGAGGCCAAAAACAGCATTGTCATAAAGGAAGAGCTTGGAACCATGAAGGGAACATATAGCTGCGGCATGTTGTGCGATCTTATGCATCTTGAAGGGGCCAGAGAGCTGGCTGTGTACGGAAGCGATTTTTATGCCGGCCGCCCGGCTCTTACCGAGAACCTGTATGGAGACGGCAGGGCATATTATATTGCATCCGATCCCGAAGAAGACTTTTTAAAGGACTTTATTGGATATATATGCGGCGCAGGAGACATAGGCGCGGCTTTAGATGTGCCTGAGAACGTTGAGCTTACGCAGAGGTTTAAGGAGAATAAGGAATTTACCTTTGTGCTGAACCATAATGACTTCGCCGTTGATATAAATCTGGGGAGCGGGTGCTTTTCAGAGCTGATAACGGGAAAGACTGCCCAGATAATGCTTTCAATTGAGCCTAAGGGTGTGGCAATACTGGAAAGGGAGATTTAATTTTACGGGACACTCCGCAATCTTTTTTGAGGAGTGTCCCCAAACCGAGGAGTGTCCCCAAACCCTAAACCTCCAGTGTGTTTTTAAGCTGCTCCAAGGACAGGGAGTCGGTTGATATTCCCATTTGCCCATAGGAGCAGCAATCAAATACAGAAAGCTTAAACAGGCTTTTTGTCTCCTCCTGAGAAATGAATCCTGCATAGGCATCATCAAGAAGCTTTTCCTTATCCGCGCCGCCGGAGCATATATAATATTTCACACCGTGGAACGGCAGCGCAAAGATAAGATTTGGGTTTCTCCATACATCGTCGGGTATAAAGCAGTATATCTTATGTGAAGTCCTCCCGCCGGAGCTTATTATCTTGTCCCAAAAAGATTGGTTTGAGGTTTCAGACGATTTTCTGTACCGATAGTCCAGACCTTCGGAGTCTAAAAACTTGATAAAGCTTAAGGCACATGCTTCCCCCTGCTTTGAAATGGAATTGAACATAAGGTTGTCTATGTAAAGAAGCATGTCGCTCTGCATTTTTAATGCAGATATTATAATGTGACTGTTTTGCCTTTGCCTTTCGGCGGATTTGCTTACGCCGTAATTTATACTGTATCTTGCGGCATCAGGTGTTTTTAAGTTTTTGATTTCTGATACCCTTATTTTGCCGTTTATTATGGGCATTATCGAACCAGCTCCTTATAATAGGCTTTATGTCACAGTATTTTGTATGCTTACCATAAGCAATATTATAACCCAAAAGTCATGCAATGTGAATGGAGTAACATATATTTAATTATAGCAGCGCCGCCTGAAGCATTATGGCTTCATTCTCGGCATATATCCCCGGAAGCTGCGAAATTGGTAGGGGATTTACACCAAGACCGACCTCAATAGTGTATCCCGGCCGCCTGTATTCCTGAAGAAACCAATCCTTATATCCGGCGTAAGAAGCTTCGCTTGGACCTTCGGAATAGGCGTATCCGCTAAGGTCTGAAAAAATTCTTGCTATGGCAAGGCCTTCGGGAGGAGCGTAATTCATGAACTGCCAGTATATTACTCTCCCCTGCGTATGGTATGCTATAACCAGCCTGAAGTTATGCTGTCTTGTAAAGTCGGCAACTGCCATGGATTCGGGTTCGGACAGCGGAGCAGGGCCGCCATAGTTTGCCGGGGCGGGGCCTGTAATTCCAAGCGCAATCTCATCCTGACGCTCTCTTTCCCATTCCGCAGGATAATTAAGGTTTAGGTCTACTCCTCTTATGTTGGCCTTCCATACCCTCGAAATGGGCAGTCCGGTAGTGTTTATTCTGTTTACAAATTCATAATATGGGTTCCCGGGGCTTATTCCTTCCAGTACAAGGTCTACTCCGTCGGGGTTGACCATAGGGATTATATATATGCTGCTTCTGTTCCATATGTCCTGAACATTGTACCCTCTTATGTTGGTTCCGGATGCATATGCATTTGAAAAGTTTTCTATGAATTTCATAAGCAGGGGGCTGGTAATCCATTCAAGAGCATGATGGGAGCCGTTGTAAAAAACCTCATTAGGGCCTCTTCCAAGCCTTATGTAGTATAAATTCTTGCCAAGAACGCTTTTTCCGGCGACTCCAACCTCAAGAAAGGGATATCTGGCCTTTAAGCCCTGTATGTCAATCTCCATAATTGTATAGGTATAGTCGATATCTGTAAATACCACCTGAATCCCATAGGGTATAATTATTGTCTGTCCTACGATTAAATTATTGGGATTAACTCCCGGGTTAGCGGTAAGTATGGCATTTAAAGTAGTATAATACCTGCGTGCAAGGTTATACATTGTATCCCCGGGGCGGATTGTGTAAACATCGTATCCACGCAGAAATCTCATGAAATAGTCCCATGTGGCGGGACCTACAACGCCGTCGGGAACAAGATCGTTATTGGTTTGAAAGCTTATGACAGCCCTTCTTGTGGAATTGCCAAAAATGCCGTCTACAGGTCCGGCGTTGTAGCCTATCCTGTTGAGAAGGCTTTGTATCAGCTTTACATATGGTCCCGAAGAACCCAAACGCAATGTTTCCATTTTTTAAGACCACTCTAATATTATTCTCTTCTTTCATTTTATTAATAGAAGGGAAAGAGTGTGCCATGTATTAAACTCTTATATCGACATTGCCTCCTATGTGAGGGTTTACGGAATGCTCCATGGCCTGTGCACCGGCAGACTTAATACCGCTTATGAGCGCTGAAACTGTGGACGCGTCCTGATTCATTGATTTTCTTAAAACCGACATTCCAAGAGCCTGCTTTACACTGCTCATATACTGAAGGGGTATGCTAGACATATTCATAATAGCACTCTCCTTTTTTAGTATTTTTTAAACCACATAACTATATATTTAGCAATAAAGATTTTACATGGAGGATATAATTTGATGAAAGAAATTTTTTTGACCCGTAAGGAATACATCTAAGAAAAGCGCCTGATGACATACCCGTGAGACATTTCCCCACAAGGCGTCTTTTCGTTGCTATTAAAAATTTCTGTAAGCAATTATATCCTCTATGTTTGTAAAATCTTTATTGCATCCTATATAATTATACCACAGGTATTTAAATATTGCCACAGTCTAAGGGGACAGCCTTTGACCTTCTGTATTGGGAGGGGGTGCATTTCATATAGTGCTTAAAGGTTTTTATAAAATAGCTGCAGTTGTCAAAGCCGGTTTTCATAGATATATCAATGATTTTTTCATCGGTATTTTCAATAAGAGCGGCCGCTATGCTGACTCTGTAGCAATTTAGGTAGTCCATGGGCTTTTTATTAACCATAGCTTTGAAAAACCTGCAGAAATGTCCCTCACTCATGCCCGGCAGCCGGGCAAGGTCATTGAGGCTTATTTTTTCAGAGTAATTTGATTGGATATATGCCAGAACTCTTTTTAATTTCTCTATTTTGCCGGAATTATCGTCATAATTGGATTTTTCAGGCTTTCTGTCTGCGTTTGACAGCAGAAGGGAAAATATTATATAAATATGCCCTTTTATAATAAGCTCATAAGCATAGGGCCGCAAGACACAGAGAGAGAGTATGGTATTGATGGACGACAGGGCCTCCTCCTCCCACTTATGAGAACCCTTTAAGTGAATGGGAAGAATGTATTTTCTTTTGATAAGGGGATCGATGAAATTTTTCTGGGGAAGATCGTAGGCATAGCTGTTAATAAGGCTTTGGCCGAATACTATCGCGAAAAATGAGCAGCGGCCGCCGCCCATGCTGTGTGCCGAATGAATTTCTCCCCCGTTTATAAAAATTGCTTGCCCGGAAAGCAGCTCGTAATAGTCTGTGTCAACCTGAACCAGCGCCTTTCCGCTGTTGATGACAAGCAGCTCCAGTTCATCATGCCAATGGCATTCAAAAAGAGTATCTCCCTCGCCGCACTCCATTGAATATAGGCTTAAGGGGAACAGTGGGTTACCATGTATTCTGTTTTCCTTTAAAATTTGTATGTCCATATTAATTAAGTCCTTACATTAATGGCATAAAAAAATAAAATATCAATATTTTGATATTTTACATCAAAATATTGTAAGACAGATAATTAAAACATCAATATAATTATATTAAAATATGAGCCTTTTTCAATACAATTCGGCATGAAAATAATTGTTTGTTTAGTTATTTGTTTATTTTAAGAAGGGAGAATACACAATGCACATTACTGAAAAGGACAGCAGGCCCGGGCTTGCTCAAATTGAGGAGCAGATTTCAAGCCTTATTTCCCGGATGACTCTGGAAGAGAAGGTTTCTCTTTGCCACGGGAATACATTATTTAAAACCGCAGGTGTGGAGAGGCTGGGGATTCCTCCTCTTGTCACAACCGACGGTCCCCATGGCATAAGGCAGGAATTTAAGGAGCATAAATTTGAAGTCACAGGACAGACCGATGATTTCGTAAGCTATTTTTGTTCATTAATAGCACTGGCGGCGACGTGGAATGACGAAAGAGCTTATGACTTCGGCTCGGGAATGGGGCAGGAGGCCAGAGCAAGGGGAAAGGATGTTGTGCTTGGCCCCGGAATAAATATAATGAGATCACCTCTGTGCGGAAGAAATTTTGAGTACTTAAGTGAAGACCCTTACCTTATTTCCAGAATTGCAGTGGCATATATAAAAGGAGTGCAGCAGCAGGATGCAGCGGCGTGCGTCAAGCACTTTGCGGCAAACAATCAGGAGACAAACAGGCTGAGTGTAAGCGTTGAAATGGATGAGCGTACTCTTAGGGAGATATACCTTCCCGGCTTTAAGGCCTGCGTAGAAGAGGGCGGGGTATTTTCGGTAATGGGAGCATACAACAAGCTTAGAGGGCAGTACTGCTGTCATAATGAATACCTTCTTAAAACTATTCTTAAGGAAGAATGGGGATTTGACGGAGCCGTTATTTCAGATTGGAGCGGCACTCACGATACTATGGAGGCTGCAAATAACGGTCTTGATATTGAAATGGGGACAGAAAGGCCCTTTAACGAGTTCTACCTTGCGGATGCTTTAGTGGAGGCGGTTAAAAACGGCCTGGTGGAGGAAAGTGTTGTTGACGACAAGGTTAGGAGAGCGCTGAGGCTGAGGTTTAAGGCGGGAATGTTTGATGAAAACAGGTGCAAGGGCTCATATAATACGGCAAAGCACCAGAGGGCTTCACTGGATATAGCCAGAGAAGCAATTACCCTTTTAAAAAATGAAAAGGGCATACTGCCTTTAAATGAGAACAGCATAGGCTCAATAGCTGTAATAGGGGACAATGCCGTCAAAAAACACGCGTCTGGAGGGATGAGCTCGGAGGTTAAGGCACTGTACGAGATATCCCCTTTAGAGGGCCTTAAAAAGAAATTGGGAGGCAAAGTAAAAATCAATTATGCCAGAGGGTATTCGGAAAACGAGGCTGAGGCAGATATACTGATGGAGGAGGCGGTAAAGGCCGCTGCAATGTCGGATGTGGCTGTTGTGTTTGCCGGGCTCAATCATGATTTTGACACCGAAGCCTCCGACAGGACGGATATGAGCCTGCCGTACCGCCAGCCGGAATTGATTCAGAGGATTTATGATACAAATCCTAATACCATTGTTGTAATGATAAGCGGATTGCCTGTTGAAATGGAGCCGTGGTTAAAAAATGTCCCTGCGCTTCTGCAGGCATGGTATTGCGGCATGGAGGGCGGAAACGCCATGGCAGAGGTGCTGTTCGGAGATGTAAACCCGTCGGGAAAGCTGCCTGTAACCTTCCCCGCAAGGCTTGAGGATTGCTCCGCCCACAGCATAGGAGAATTTCCGGGCAGCGATGCTGTAGAATATAAGGAAGGGATTTTTGTAGGCTACAGGCATTTTGACACAAATAAAATAGAGCCCCTGTTCTGCTTTGGCCACGGTCTTTCATATACAGACTTTGAATACAGCGGTTTAAAAATAACTCCCCCTTCTGTAGAGCGCGGGCAGAGCGCGCAGGTGTCCTTTTGTGTTACAAACACAGGAGAGCGCGATGGAGGGGAAACCGCACAGGTCTATATCCGTGATACAGAGTCAAGCCTTGTCAGACCCGAAAAGGAACTCAAGGGCTTTAAAAAGGTGTTTTTAAAGCCGGGGGAGGCTAAAGAGCTTTCTTTTGTATTGGATGAAGCCTCCATGTCCTTCTATAATGACAAAATCGGAGGCTGGACGGCTGAACCGGGAGCATTTGAGGTTCTGGTCGGCAGCTCTTCGCGGGACATAAGGCTTAAGGGCGGCTTTGAATTGAAGAAATAGTTTAATGCCGCAGCTTTATAAAATATATTTTTAAGGATGTGAATTTATGAAATTTACGAATGGGTACTGGGATGTGAGAGAAGGCGTTAAAATATCCAGTCCTGTTGAAGTAAGGGACATAAACGTTGACGGGGATTCTGTTTCGGTATGGGCGGCATGTAAGCATGTTGAACATAGGGGAGACACTTTGAATGAGCCGCTTATTACAGTGGGCCTCAGCTCTCCTATGGAGGATGTGATATGTGTTAAGCTTTTCCACCACAGCGGAAAAAGAGCAGCGGGGCCGGAGTTTGAGCTATACAGAGACAGCGGAGCAGAGGTGAGTACGGTTGACGAAGAGGACGGGGCAAGCCTTGTAAGCGGCAGGCTGACGGCGCGTGTTAATAAAAAGGGCAGGTGGAGGATAGACTTTTTGTATGATGGCAAGCGCATTACAGGCACAGGGAATAAGGGCATGGGATATATCACCGGCGAGGACAAAAAGGCATATGTCAGGGAACAGCTTGATCTTGGAATAGGAGAATATGTTTACGGTCTGGGAGAGCGTTTTACGCCGTTTGTAAAAAACGGCCAGACTGTGGATATATGGAACGAGGATGGAGGCACCAGCAGTGAGCTGGCATATAAAAACATACCGTTTTATATTACAAACAATGGATATGGGGTATTTGTAAACCATTGCGGGTGTGTATCCTTTGAAATTGCTTCTGAAAATGTGTCGAGAGTCCAATTCAGTGTGCCGGGAGAATGCCTTGAATATTATATTATAGGAGGAGGCACTCCCAAAAAAGTCCTGGAGAATTACACCATTCTTACGGGAAGGCCCGCGCTGCCTCCCGCGTGGTCATTCGGGCTGTGGCTTACAACCTCTTTTACCACCAGCTATGATGAGACTACCGTGAACAGCTTCATTGACGGTATGCTGGACAGGGATATTCCTTTGAGCGTATTTCACTTTGATTGCTTCTGGATGAAGGAATACCAGTGGTGTGACTTCGAATGGCATAAAAAAGTATTCCCTGATCCCGAGGGTATGCTGAAGCGTCTGAAGGGCAAGGGCCTTAAGGTATGTGTTTGGATAAATCCCTATATTGCTCAGAAATCCTGTCTGTTTAAGGAAGGAATGGATAACGGGTATTTTATAAAAACAAAGGACGGGGATGTATGGCAGTGGGATAAATGGCAAGCGGGAATGGCAATTGTTGATTTTACAAACCCTCGAGCGGCAGAATGGTTTAAATCCAAGCTAAAAAGGCTTATTGACATGGGTGTGGACTGCTTTAAAACGGATTTTGGAGAACGCATACCTCAAGATGCGGTATACTTTGACGGGTCAGACGCTGAAAAAATGCATAATTATTATACCTATCTCTACAACAGGACGGTGTATGAAGCACTGGAGAAGCCGGACGGAAATAAGGACACTGTTCTTTTTGCACGCTCCGCCACAGCCGGCAGCCAGAAGTTCCCCGTACACTGGGGAGGAGATTGCTCGGCCAGTTACGACTCAATGGCGGAAAGCCTTAGAGGAGGATTGTCTCTCTGCCTGTCGGGCTTCGGATTTTGGAGCCATGATATAGGCGGTTTTGAGAAGACGGCTACTCCTGATATTTATAAAAGGTGGACGGCATTCGGGTTGCTGTCGTCACACAGCCGGCTGCACGGAAATGAGTCGTATAGGGTGCCTTGGCTGTTCGACCAAGAGGCTGTTGATGTTTTAAGGTTCTTTACGCGCTTAAAGTACCGGCTTATGCCTTATTTATTCGGTGCGGCCTGTGAAGCCTCCTCTACCGGCATACCGATGATGCGTGCCATGGTGCTTGAATACCCCGGAGATCCTTTATGCAAGGCACTGGATCTTCAATATATGCTGGGTGCCTCGCTGCTGGTCGCGCCTGTGTTCAATAGCGAAGGTGCTGCAAGCTATTATCTTCCCAAGGGAGTGTGGACAAATTTCCTGACGGGAAAAAGGGTTGAAGGAAGCTGCTGGAGGCAGGAAGAGCACAGCTATATGAGCATTCCCCTTATGGTCAGGGAGGGAGCAATTATTCCCGTTGGGAGCTGCGACAGCAGGCCGGACTATGACTATGCGTATGATGTAGACATATATGTTTATGGCATAAAGCACGGATTCTGTGCCTCGGCCTCGGTATACAACACTTGCGGGCAGGTTGAGCTCCGCATAGAGGTAAAATGCTGTGAAGGGCTTATAACTGTGGATGCCAGCGGTGCCGGAAAGCCGTGGAACCTTGTTATACCGGGTGAGTGCCGTTCCGGCTCAGTTGAAAACGGGAGCTTAACGGCTTGCAAAGAAGGGATGAGAGTAATACCCAATTCCTTTACCGGCAAGCTTTGCATTAACATCGGAGGATAAAGAGGTGCGGCAGGCTGTGTGAAAACTATTTTGAGTGAAATTTCAAGCTATAATTCTTGCAGAAAAACAGCGGAGGAATCTTGGGGACGGATTCTTATGCTTCCGTAGCGCAGCGTAGGACTGAAAGGAAAGCAGAAGAACCGTACTCCATGATGCCGCAGCGGTGGCAAGCTGCAATTTTCCAAACAATTTTAGGGTTTTCACACAGTCTGGCGGAGATTGGAGGGGCTGCCGTTAATAGGGCAGCCCCGTACTAGTCGCAATTTTTTAATATGTCGTAAATATCGTAAAATATTGCATTGACTGCTGCTTGCGTGCGATTGCTGCAAGACAGCTTTTCTATGATAATTTTGATATGGGACTTGACAGTGTTTTCACTTATGGAAAGCATTTCTGCCAGCTCCTTATTGGAATATCCATTTTTCAGCAGAGAAAGGATTTTTTTTTCGCTGGAAGTGAGAATATTTACATCAAATACAGATAGCATATTGCTTTTTACATAATCAGTTACATAATCCTTAAGCATTCTGTTTTTAAAGCTGTTCTCTATGCTTTTTAAAAACAGCTTGAACAAATCTATTGACAGGTTTTCTGCCATAGAGCTGAGGAAAAAGGCTCCTATATATGCACAGCCATTGTCCAGTGTTATAGGTGCCGCACAGCTTGAAAATCTGTTCAGTGTTGTGCCCTCTCCATCTTCGGATTTAAGCACGGAAAAGCCGTTTTTTTTAAGAGATTCTGAAATAGCTGTTTTACCGGTATATTCTTCCTTCAGGCTCAAACCCGGGCACAGCTTTATTTCCTTATTCATGAGAGAAGAATTTTTACAGTACCAGATAGTGGTCAAATTGCTGTCGGTAAGAACTACCAGACTGTAGAAGGGATATAAAGAAATTATTTCATTTGCAAAATTGGATAACAGCAGCTTTAGTATATTAACACTATGGCTGTTTATGGGGCAAACTATTTTATAAGAGGACTTCCCTTCCTGAGCTTCTTTTCCATCAGTCTTATCATATGTAAGTAGACATCCATTCTTATTCAAGCTAAATGCCTCCTTTATAAAGAACTGTATTATGGTGTTGCGTATAGAGCTAAAAGTATCTTTCGCACAGCAAGTACATTGTAAATGTCAAATAAGTAGAAAAAACAACCTAATAAAAGGACACGCCATGTAAATTAAGAATGCCTGAATTTAAATTAAAGTAGTTATGTAAATAATATATCAATTATGCTGTTTTTTAGCAACAACATATATGTGAAAATTGATAACAATATCAGATTTTGTCTGAAAATATAAGATAATATATTAATATTCGACAAATAAATATAAAAAATAGTAATTATTGTACAAGAAAGATCACCCAAAATAGTGAGTTAATTCTACTGAAATATATTTATAATAAACATTATCTCATGGAGTTATTCATAATGAGGATAATTTAAAAAAAATACCCTGTTTTACTATCTTTAAGGTATTACTAAATTTTTATTCAGGAGGTTGTTTATGTGGCAATAGCAATCGACACATATTTTAAAAGTGTGTCTGAGCTGGCGGGCTTGACAGAGCAGTGTGCTTTTAAGGCTGTTTTAGATGAAATAAAGCTTGCTTCTAAAAAGAGAAGAAGCATACTTCTTATAGGCAATGGAGAGGACGCGGCTACAGCCTCTCATTTTGCCAATGACTTAATGAAAAATGCAGGTATAAAAATAACCTCTATGCTTGGATTCGGCATTAAGGTTATTGCACTTTCTGAAAACATGGCGTTTTTCACAGCTGTTTCAAACGATGTGAGCATGAATCAGGCTTATGCAGCATACTTAAGTGCATATGCCTCCGCAGGGGATCTGGTGATTATATTTTCTTCGCAGCAGCCTCATGCCAATTTAATAGAAGCAGCAAAATTCGGCCGCAGAAGAGGGCTTTGCGTTGCTTCAATTACAGGCAATTTTGCGGGCGGTCTGGAAAAATTCTCTCATGTGCTCTATAAGGTTGCCAGCAATGTTCCTGAGCATATTCAAGACATGCATTCATTTTTGTGCCACAGCTGGACGGTGACCTTAAGAGATGAGCTTGTTCAGCCGGTGGTATTTTTAGACCGCGACGGAGTCATAAACAAAAACAGGCCGGACTACATAAAGTCGTGGGATGAATTTTTATTTCTGCCCGGTGTGCCCGACGCAATACGGAGGCTCAATGAAAAGGGCTATGCCGTAGTGGTGGTTACAAACCAATCGGCAGTAGGGCGCAACATTATAAGCGAAAAGGAACTGGAAAGAATCCACGTTAAGATGTGCAATTCCCTGCTGAAGCATGGAGCGCTTATAAGTAAAATATATTACTGCCCCCATTCTCCCGAAGAGGGCTGTGAATGCCGTAAGCCCGCAGATGGGCTAATCAGGCGGGCGTTTGAGGAACTTCCTCTCGATAGGGGGAAAGCGATAATGGTAGGAGACAGCGCTTGTGATATAGAGGCAGGGTATAAATCGGGAGCGGCCACTGTATTGCTTGCAAATACATTGGAGGATGCGAAAGGGCTTAAGGTGGTTCCCGACTATTTGGCGGCAGACCTGCCTTTGGCCGTCGATTTGATATTGAATAAAATGTAATTTAAAGGAGGCTTTTTTGTGAGAGCACTTGTTACGGGGGGAGCGGGCTTTATAGGCTCGCATATTGTGGACTCTCTTCTTTTAAAAGGCTATGAGGTACGAATACTGGATGTACTGGCGGGGCCGGTGCATCGGGGAGGAAGGAAACCGGCGTACTTGTCGGGAGAAGCGGAATTAATAATAGGAGATGTGCGGGATAAGGATGCGGTTTTGCGTGCCATAGACGGAGTGGACGTTATTTTCCATGAAGCTGCTGAGCAGGGCTATATGCAGAATTACAGCAAATTCTTTCATGTCAACAGCGTAGGAACGGCATTGCTGTTTGAGGCTATTGCAGAGAAAAGGCAGGATGTCAGGAAAATAGTTATAGCGTCATCGCAGGCTGTTTATGGGGAAGGGAGGTATTTCTGCGCCGAGCACGGCAATTTCAGCCCCATGCCCAGAGAAATACAGCATCTTGAGCAGGGACGGTGGGAGCATGTATGTCCTGTATGCGGCAGGGCTATGGGCAGTATTAAGGCAGAGGAGGCTTTTATAAACCCCAATACACAGTATGCCGTATCAAAATACACTCAGGAAATGATAGGCTTTAATCTTGGCAGAAGGCACAATATCCCCGTTGTGTGCTTAAGGTATTCCATAGTATTAGGAAAAAGACAGTCCTTCTATAACATGTATACCGGAATACTGAGAAGCTTTGCCGTACAGCTTATGCTGGGGCAGGCCCCGGTAATATTTGAGGACGGGAGGATGCAAAGGGATTATATTCATGTCGATGATGTGGCGGAGGCCAATATGTGTGTGCTGGAGAGTGCCGGGGCCGATTTTAAGGCATTTAACGTGGGAAGCGGCATAAGCACCGATGTGCTTTCCTTTTACAGCGAGGTGGCCGGCTGCATGGGCAGCGGCTTAAAGCCGGTAATGAACGGTGAATTCAGAGTGGGGGATGTAAGACATATAGTATCGTCGCCTTCAGGGCTTCAAAGGCTTGGCTGGAGCTTTTCGAGGAGCGTTCACGATATGGTTTCAGACTATATTGAGTATCTGAATAAGGCTGAAAGGGTAGACGACTGCTTTGCTTTGGCAATGAAGGAGATGAAGGAGAAGACAATTATTATGAAATCTATGCAGTAAGACAAGGCTTAAGAAGGCGGGAGATTAAAAAATAAATAAAGCTTAGGCTTTAAGCCTTAAGTGCCGGACATCAATTAAGGAGTACAGGGAGGAAAAGCATTGGTTATTTGCAGAACACCGCTCAGGGTAAGCCTCTTTGGAGGAGGCACCGACATAGAAGCCTTCTGGTGTGAGGAAGACGGCTGCGTTTTAAGCAGCACTATAAATAAGTACATATATGTAATTGTTAAAAAAAGCTTTGATAAGCTTATGCATATAAAATATTTCCGGGAGGAGGTTGTAGAGGCGGTAAGGGACATAAAGCATGATTTAATACGTGAAGCCATGTATAAAACCGGAGTAACGGAAGGAATAGACATAGCTGTTTTATCGGATATACCTCATACAGGCAGCGGGCTAGGCTCATCAGGCAGTCTGACGGTGGGGCTTTTAAATGCATTATATACCTATGCAGGCGCTCCGTCACCCTCTCTAAGCACCCTTGCACAACAGGCATGTGAAATTGAAATAAGTATTCTTAATAAGCCGGTAGGAAAACAGGATCAATATATTGCCGCTTATGGGGGATTGAACGTTATAGAATTTAAATGTGACGGATGTGTTGAGGTTAAGCCTGTCACTCTCCAATATAATATCTGCCGGGAGCTTAAAAAAAATTTATTGCTGTTTTATACAGGAATGGGGCATAAGGCGGAAGACATACTCAAGGAGCAGGGAAGGCTTGTCGTAAACACAAGACCTGTCCTCCAAAAAATGAAGCGGCAGGTTTACGATGCACTGGATATTATGTCAAAGGCAGATGTTGACCGGCTTGGGCTGTTGATGAAGGAGGGCTGGAGTATGAAGAGGCAGCTTACAGACAAAATAAGTAACGGAAGTATAGACGGGATGATTGAAAGAGCCTTTAAGGCCGGTGCGTCAGGGGCAAAAATCACAGGAGCGGGAGGAGGGGGCTTTCTGCTTGTTTTCTGCAGTCCGTCCTGCCGTGAAGCGGTACGCAGCACTATGAGGGATCTTATAGAGCTTGACTTTGATTTTGAGAAGTCGGGGACACAAATACTGGTAAATGATTAAAGACTTAACGCCCGCATAACAGGGTAAGAGCAAAGGGGGTATTTATAATGTCCTTGCTGTCTATGACAGAGTCTTTTCGCAAATCCATCAACGATATGTCGCCCGCACGCGTTGAGAGTGCGGCTGGAATGATACTGGGCACCATAAACGGAGGCGGATGTGTTTATGCTTGCGGAAACGGAGGAAGCGGGGCTAATGCAAATCTGTTTGCGGCGGCGGCTTCAAAGCTTATAAAAGCAAATGGCGCTGCCGCGCGATTTATAAGCTTGAATGCCAATATGTCGGTAATAACCTCTGAATGCTTAAATTATAATAAGGTATTCAGACAGCAGCTTGAGTCCATGGCATATCCTTCGGATCTGCTTATTGCCTTCAGCGGAAGCGGAAATTCTCCTAATATACTGGAAGCTATTGATTATGCTAAAAAAGCAGGTGTGAAGACTATAGGGCTGACGGGAATGGGGGGAGGAAGGCTTTCTTCGGAGGCAGATTTTGACGTTATTGTAAATTCGGACAGTATGGAGGAGATTGAGAGCGTGCATACCGTTATAATACACGCCGTATTAAGATGGCTGGGGGAGAAGCTTAACACCTCCTAGAGAAATTCATGCTTTTAGAATAAATCGGCTTACCGGGAGGATAAAGATGAAAACTGATTTTTTAAACGGTACAGCGACCTTTGTAATGGCGCATTGGAGAAAGAATGACGTTGCAAGCAGGCTTCATCTGGAACAGGCAATACAGGGCATACTTGCCCAGACGGATGAAAACTGGCAAATAGTAATTGTTGACGACTTATCTCCTGACATCGAGGCAAGGGAATACTTAACCGAGATAAAGGAGCTTCGGCCGGACAAGATACATGTGATATTAAAGGAAACGAACGACGGCCCGGGCATATGCCGGAATGCAGGCATAGAATGGGCATACCTGCGTGCTTCTCCAATTATACTTTTCAATGATGCCGATGACATATCTCATCCTGAAAGGCTTAAAGCTGTAAGGAGAATATTTGTGGAGGATTCGGAAGCTTGTGTGGTATATTCTACCTTCAAAGTTATAGATGAGGACAATAACCCCGTTGAGGAGCGTTTGTTAACACAGTCCATTCTCGAGATACTGGAAGGACACAGGAATAATCCTGTGCAGGGCAGCAATGCGTGGATGCGCATAGGAACTGAAAAGGGCTATACAAATCTCACGTCCTCAACCGCTGTAAAAACAGAAACGGCATATAAGTACCCCTTTCCTCCACAACGGGTATCGGAGGATCAACATGCATGGCTCAGGTATTCTGCGGGAGGGGGGAAGTTTATATACTGTGAGAGTATCCCGTCAATGTACAGAATTCCTCAAGGAACGCCTACAGTATCCAGAGCAAGGATAGAGGGGTATTACTCTCAAAAGGCTGCCGTTGACACAGAAGGCTTTTTAGAGGCAATGAGGATTCATAATAAGGCGTCGGCAATGGGCCGGGCTCAAAAAGAGGATCTTCTGATAAAATTCTATGTCAAGCTCGCTGAAACCTTAGGAAGAGAAAATGAGAACAGGCTGGCAGCGGAACAGCTTTCCAAGGCATGTAAATTGTCTGCATCCAAGGCGCTTGAGGTAATAGAGTCCAGAGGCCTTAAAGGACATATATGGGCAAGGGAAAGCGCGTTAGGAGAACTGTTAACCTAAAAAAGCACCTGTAAAAAGATGATACCTGCAACAGAAGTAATAAAAAGGAGACGAAAATGAAAATATCAGTAATGGAGATAGGAACAAATTCCATTAAGTTCATTATCGCGGAAGCAAACGGGGAAAAGTCCCTTAAAGTAATTGATAAATGCAGCACCGTAAACCGGCTGAGCAGGAACATGTACAATAACAACTGCATTTGCAGGGAGTCCATAGACAGTGCTGTAGATATAATAGGGGAGTATATGGAAATGGCAGACAAAAGGAAAGCCCCATTAGTCTCTATCTTTTCCACCAGTGTCTTAAGAGATGCAGCTAACAGAGATGAGTTTATAGAAAGAGTAAGGCTGTCCTATGGAATCAATATAGAGGTAATAAGCGGAGAGGAGGAGGCGCTGCTGTCATACAAGGCTTGCAGCAGCCTTGCCGATGCAAGGCATAAAAGCTTTGCCGTTATTGACATAGGAGGAGGAAGCACGGAAATTTCAATTGGAAGCAAAAAAAGCATTGAGAGAAATATAAGCATTGATATAGGGGCTGTGAGGCTTACTGAGACATTTATAAAAAACGATCCTGTGGACTATGAGGAAATAGCAGGGCTGTCACGGCACCTAATAGGAGTATTTCAAGACGCACACCTCAAGGATTTCAAAGACATGCAGCTTATAGGAACAGGAGGGACCATCAAATCCGTTTCTACAATTCATAATAAGCTGGACTATAAGAATGAAGAAAAAATTCATGGAAGCGTAATAAGCTTTGATGACATAGGCTTTATTTTTAACTTTCTGGCTCAATTGACTGTTGAAAAAAGAAAGAACCTTGAGGGGCTTAACCCTAAGAGAGCTGATGTCATAATAGCCGGAACGGCAATACTGTACGGATTCATGAAGAAGTACGGTATAAATGAAATTACCGTAAGCTCAAAAGGGGTTATTGAGGCGTATGTCCAGCAGTATATTTCCTCAAAATTTTAGGCGTAGCGAAAACAGGAGGTTTATATGGCATTTATTAGTGTTGAAAATCTGGTGAAGGATTACAGGATTAATTCCAGAAAAAAGGGCTTGCTGGGAGCCATAAGCAGCTTTTTAATCCGCGAATCCATTCTTAAAAGAGCTGTGAACGATATCAGCTTTACAATAGAAAAGGGTGAGATGGTAGGCTTTATAGGGCCTAACGGTGCGGGGAAGTCCACCACCGTAAAGATGCTTACGGGTATTTTAGTGCCGACCTCGGGCTCTATAAGCATAGGAGGGCTGTCTCCGTACAGGGACAGGAAGAAAAACGCCTCCAGAATGGGGGTGGTATTCGGGCAAAGGACTCAGCTGTGGTGGGATTTGCCTGTATCGGACACCTTTGACCTCTTGAGGTATATTTACAAGGTGCCTGAAAAGACCTTTAAGCATAATATGGAGATGTTTAATGACATGCTGGGAATAGGAGATTTTATAAACCAGGCCACAAGGCAGCTCAGTCTGGGGCAGAGAATGAGGGCAGATATAGCCGCCGCGCTTCTTCACGACCCCGAGATAATTTTTTTCGATGAGCCTACCATTGGGCTTGATGTTGTTGCAAAGGAGAAGATACGTGAATTTATAAGATTTATAAACAGGGAAAAGGGAGTTACAATGCTTTTTACCACGCATGACATGGCTGACATAGAGAAAACCTGCAACAGAATGGTGATTATAGATAACGGGGTGATTATCTAT
The DNA here is from genome assembly GCF_003337415.1 of Anaerobacterium chartisolvens. Classification (GTDB taxonomy): domain Bacteria; phylum Bacillota; class Clostridia; order Acetivibrionales; family DSM-27016; genus Anaerobacterium; species Anaerobacterium chartisolvens. The sequence continues at coordinate 55,199 of NZ_QPJT01000021.1, forward strand.
GATGGGACAACCAACGAGATAAAGGACAGGTATGGCAGGGAAAGGAGCCTTATAGTAGACTTTGGCGAGAATCCAGGGGATATTTGCCTTGAGGGAGTCACAATTTGCGGGGAGGGCGAAAAGAAGAAGAAATTCACCTTCAATAAAAGCGAGGTGCAGGTTTCCTCTCTTATTTCCAGGCTTACCCAGGAATATTCCGTGCTTGATCTTACCATACGGGAGCCTGAGATAGAAAGCATAATCAGAGAGATATACGAGGGGGGAATTGACTTTGATAAGAGCTTATCTGGAATTTGCCAAGAAGTCGTTTCAGAACAACGTAGTTTACAGAATTGACTATTTTGCAGGCGTTATAAACACAGTGGTAATGATCTTTGTCAACATATCCATATGGAGGGCTATTTATGAAGAGGAGGAAACGATAGGCGGTGTGCAGTTTAAAATGCTCATAACGTACATTGTTTTAGGGTTTCTTCTGCAAAGCATATTTGCTATGGAGGAATATCTGATAGAGAATAAGGTAAGATCAGGTCTCATTTCCTCCGACTTTTTAAAGCCTATAAGCTTCAGATTTTATATTTTTTCCTATAATATGGGTACGCTGGTTTTTAAAATACTGATGCAGCTTTTTCCTGCTCTCATAGTATCGGTTGCCTTATTTGGGATGCTCCCGCCGTTTTCGGTATCCTCGGCGGTTTATTTTCTGGTAAGCGCGATGCTGGCATACCTGGTTTTGTACAATCTGAATTTTATAATATGGATGAGCTCTTTCTGGTTTTACTGGACGTTCAGTCTTGTTACCATAAAGGATGCCGCAATAATGATTTTTTCGGGGGCGCTGCTTCCGTTATGGTTTATGCCCCAGTGGATTATGGATATCATATGGTTTACGCCCTTTGACTCTATATATTTTACGCCTATATCACTATACTTGGGGCAAATCCCGGCGGATGAAACCATTATGTGCCTGGTGCGGCAGATAATATGGATTGTGATTTTATTTGGCATAGGACAAGCGATGTGGAGATCGGCAAATAAGAAACTGGTGGTGCAGGGGGGATGATTTGTGGAGACTAAGGGAACAAACAAAATAGCGGAGTTTATTTATCTTTTCTTTATATATTCAAAGCTGAATACAAAGATTATGCTTGAGTATAAGCTTGACAGGTTTTTGCTTGCCTTTGCCGTCTTTTTCAGAGAAATAATAAGTGTTGTGGTAATGGTGCTTATTCTTACGAGGTTTGTGCATATTAAAGGATGGGAAATGAATGAAATGCTTTTCCTGTATAGCTTCCTGTTTCTTTCATACAGCCTTTTTATATTTTTCTTCACGGGAATACGGGATTTTGATGATATGGTCTATAACGGAGAGTTTGACAGGTTTCTCATAAGGCCTCTGGGGCTGATGTTTCAGATTATATCCTCAAGAATTGATTACTGTGCCACCGTGGGACATGGTGCGGTTGGGATAATATTGCTGCTGCACACCGCAGGCTCGGCAGGGATTGAATGGAATGCAAGAAATTTGCTGTATTATATTACCGCGCTTATAGGGGGAGCCATAATTCAAGCCTCTCTGTTCATGCTGTCCTCGTGCTTCAGCTTCTGGGCTGTAAAAACTACAAATTTAAGGAATCTGATATTTTTTAATTCCAGAAGATTTGCAGGGTATCCCATAAGCTTTTATCCCGCTGTGATACAAAAAATGCTTATATTTATAGTTCCATTTGCGTTTGTAAGCTATTTTCCGGCCCAGTTTTTTTTGAGAAAGCCGGATATAGAAATGTTCTGGAGCGGTTATCTTTATCTGACTCCTGTGGTGGGGGCGGCTATGTTTGCGCTGGTATATGCCTTCTGGAGGCTTGGCCTTAAAAGCTATTCCAGCTCGGGTAATTCCATGTATTAAAGGCTTCCGTGCGGTTGGTTTGGATTTACGGGGAACAGCCTTAAGAGAAAACCGCTTTGAGCTTTGAAATTTTTGCAGCAAGGCTGCATGGAGGGAGCAAAATGAAAAAATACACTAATCTGATAATTCTTATAGTAGTAGTTGCATTAATACCCTGCTATTTTATCGTTAAAAATGTCAGCATTGACGATGTGCTTTTAAGGCTGGGATATTATGATGACAAAATAACGGTTGTAAATACTGCCGACGTACACGGTCATATAATTTACGACGATGAGGTGGGAGGCTATTACAGCCTTCAGGACGTAAGTATAATTATGGGCCTGCCTCTGATAAAGAGCTACGTCGACGATGTAAGGCAAAAAAATGAAAAGGTGCTGTTTTTAGACAGCGGAGATATGTTTCACGGTACAAACGAGGCGAATGTAGATCAGGGACAGGGTGTGGTCGAGGCTGCAAACCTTATGGGCTACGATGCCATGGTTCCGGGAAACCACGACTTTAATTTCGGATTCGACCGCCTTCTTGAAATACGGAACCAGCTCGAATTCCCAGTGCTGAGCTCAAATATATACCAGTACGGAGAGCGCGTGTTTGAGGACTACAGGATCATTGAAATGGGGGGCAAGAAAATAGGAATTTTCGGCCTTACTACTCAAGGATCCTTGCAGTATACCAATTCAAAGGATAACAAGGGGGTGGAACTTACTGAGCCGATTGAGGAGGCCAAAAGGGTAACGGGGCTTTTGAGGGGAAAGGTGGACAGTATTATACTCATTTCGCATCTGGGGGATGATGTCGATGAGCAGCTTGCGCAGCAGGTTGACGGAATTGATTTGATACTTTGCGGGCACTACCATAAGCTTTACAATTCCTGGGTCAAGGTCAGGAACACATATATGGTGGAAGCCGGAGCGTGGACAACTCATGTTGGGATAGCTTCAATGTACTTTAAGGAAGGCAGGATGGTTAAGCTGGTGTGGAAGGTTGAAACAACAAAGGACAAGAGCAAAATTGACGAGAAGGTGGATGCTGTTGGACAGAAATACCATAAAATAGCACTTGAGAACACCTCGCAGGTTATAGCACGGGCGGATGTGAAGCTGAACGGAATAAGGAGTCAGGTGAGGTCTAAGGAAACAAACCTTGCCAACCTGCTTGCCAATGCAATGAGAGAGACTGTCAACGCAGACATTGCCTTAATGAACGGGGGAGGCATACGTGAAAGTATGCCGGAGGGAGATATTACGCTGTACAGAATAGGCAAGGTGCTGCCTTTTTCCAACTCGCTTGTGCTGGTGGAGATGAAGGGGGAGGCAATATACGATGCCGTAGAGAGGGGGCTTAGGGTATATCCCAGCGGGATGAACGGAGGCTTTCTTCAGGTCTCGGGAATTGAGTATGTTTTTGACGGCTCCAAGCCGGCAGGAAAAAGGCTTATTAGCATAACCAAGGATGGAAAGCCGTTAGAGCGCGATAAGCTGTATAAGGTGGCTACAAACGATTATCTCTATAACGGAGGAGATAATTATGAAGAAATGAGAGATTCAAAGCTTATTTCAATGGGAGGTCTTTTAAAGGACATATTGGCAAAGCATGTAAGTGAGAAAGGGAATGTTGCACCGGAGGAAGACGGAAGAATACAGGTTATTAATGAGAGATATAAATAAAAAGAGTATTGGGGGAGATTTAAAATGCAGACAGCTTATGAGAATGAGATAAAAGAGAGAGTAATTGAGGTGGTAAAAAGAAACTCAATGTTTAACGCAGAAAATGTAAGTGAGAGCTCTAATATAAGAAGGGATCACGGCATTGACTCCATTAAAATGGTTGAGCTGGTGGTTGATCTTGAGGATGAGTTTGATATAGAGGTGGATAGCTGCTCCTTAAGCTTTGAAAATTTTTCTACGGTAGAGCTGATTATACGCTATGTAATAGGTAAGGCAGGCAATGGAGGTGAAGCATGAATATATGGGAAACCATTCTTAAATCGGCGGAGAAGTACCCGGATAAAATAATGGTTATGGCAGCGGGAGAAGCTTTCAGGTATTCCGAAATGCTGGAATATTCAAAGCAGCTTGCGCTTGAGCTGAGTAAAACAGGCATTAAAAGGGGCTCACGGGTAATAGTGTATTTAAACGATTCGCCGGATTATATCGCCGCGTTGTATGCCGTAAACATGGCGGGTATGGTTTTTGTACCGCTGTCGCCGCAGGTTAAGGATGCCAAGCTTTGTGATATTTTGCGGCACAGCGGGGCAGAGGCAGTGATAACAAGCAGCGAGCTTGCGGAGGTGGTTGCCGCGATAAGCCCTGAAGAGGTGCCTGATGTTAAGCATATAACGGTACTGGGCAGTGAAGGTGATTTGCCTGGGTGGAATTGGCCGTGCTGCCGTGCTGCCGGGTTTGTGTACAAAAAGGGCCGGCCGGTGATTTTGGAGGAGGCAGACTGGCAGGAGGATGAAATGACCGCCATATTTTACCTGTGGGATAAGAACGGGATGCCAAAAGGCATTATGCTTTCCTCTAAAAACATAATGACAAATATGGACGCCATCATAGAGTACCTTAAAATGACGTACCGTGACAACCTTCTGGTGCTGAAGTCCATGTCTTTAGTAGGCACGGTAACGGGAGAAATACTTGCCAGCGCAGCAGTTGGAGCCACAATAGCAATTTTGGGAGGCATTACACATGCGGGGATTATTTTAAAGGCAATACAGGATTACAAAATTACAGGTTTTTTTGCAATGCCTCTTATGCTCCATCAGATTATGGAATACAAAAGGAGAGAAAAGTATTCTACAGACAGCCTGCGCTATATACAGACGGGAGCGGCAAAGCTCTTAAAGAGTGATGTGGAGCAGCTTATGGAGATGTATAAGGGTGTTGCGCTGTACTACATATACGGGCTGTCCGAGGCCTCACCAAGGGTTTTGCATTTAAAGCCTGACGAGATGCTTATTAAGGCGGGATCGGTAGGGAGGCCGGTAAAGAACTGCAGTGTGGAATTGCTGGATGCCGATAAAAAGCCTTGTGTCCCGGGCAGCATAGGGGAGCTGTATGTACAGGGGCCCAATGTAATGCTTGGCTACTATAAAAACGCAGGGCTTAGCGAGGAAGCTATTACGCCCTACGGTCTGAAAACAGGAGATCTTGCCTATATGGATGACGAAGGGTACTTCTATCTGGCGGGCAGGGCCGACAACATGATAAATCAGGGAGGCTTTCATGTATATCCTGCCGAGATAGAAAAGGCTATCCGTATGCTTGACAGGGTATCCGAGGTCAATGTAGAGGGTGTGCCGGACGAGCTTTTAGGGCAGAAGATAAAGGCCTCTGTGACGCCTAAGCCCGGAGAGACGTTAACACCCGGTGAAATATATGATTTTTGCTACGCCACTATGGAGAGCAGCAAAATACCAAAAATCATTGAGGTGCTGTAGGACTCTTTGCACATGCCAAAGAAGCACAAAACAAAGCATCAGAAGTATAAGAAATGAAAGGAAGAAGGAAATGTCCCAGGATGAGTATTTGATAATTGCGAGGAATACCGGGCAAATGCTGCTGGTTGACAAGCTTATGAGAGATAACCTTATAAAAGCCGAAATTGTACCCGCCCCTCCAAGACCGGGAATGGCATGTACGAAGGCCGTTAAAATATCCGGCGGTGATTTATGCAGGGCAGAGGAAATATTAGCAGCTATGAGCGTAAACGTAAATGAGATATTAAAAAGCGAAGGGTTGAAGCTGCAAAGTATTTTAGATGCAAAGGCAGGCGAGGCGAATGATATATCTTGATAATGCCGCTACAACTTATCCCAAGCCCGAAAGGGTATACAGCGAGATGGACAGGTGCCACAGGGAATATTGTGCAAACCCCGGAAGGGGAGGGCATGTGCTGTCAATAAGATCTGGGCAGGCGGTGGCAAATGCCAGAGAAGAATTATGCGGGCTTTTTAATATAAGCAACACTATGCAGCTATCCTTCACAAAAAATGCAACAGAGGCACTTAACATATTGATAAAGGGATACCTTGCTGAGGGAGATCATGTTATAACGACTGCAATGGAGCATAATTCGGTAATGAGGCCGCTGAAGGCTCTTGAAAAGGAAATAGGAATAGAAATTTCCGTCTTAAAAAGTAATGAGTATGGAGAAATAGACATAGAGGATTTGGAAAGGAGCATAAAAAGCAATACCACGCTTATCATTTCCACACTGTCCTCAAATGTCAATGGAATAATAATGCCGGTGAAGGAAATAGGCGGAGCCGCGAGAAGGCATGGAGTGGCTTTTCTGCTGGATGCCTCGCAAGGGGCGGGATCAATAGGCGTGGATGCGGAGGAAATGTGTATAGACATGCTGGCGTTTCCGGGGCATAAGGGACTTATGGGGCCTTGCGGCACAGGAGGGCTGTACGTAAGGGAGGGCATAAAAATAGCGGCGCTTATTCACGGAGGCACGGGAAGCAACTCGGAGAGCTTCTACCAGCCTGATTACATGCCGGATATTTTGGAGAGCGGGACGCTGAATACACCCGGTATTGTAGGGCTGTGCGAGGGGGCCCGGTATATAAGGGACATTGGAATTGACAATATAAGAATGCATAAGCACCGGTTGGTAGAAAGGCTGCATGAGGGAGCGGAGGATATAAAGCAGGTAATACTGTACAGCAGAAATGATATGTACAAAAACTCGGGAATAGTAGCACTGAACTTTAAGGGGGTTGCTGCGTCGGAGGTCAGCTATGTTTTGGACAAGGCCTACGGAATATGCACCAGAGCGGGAATGCACTGCTCTCCATCTGCTCACAGAACCATGGACACATGGGAGACGGGAACTGTCCGCTTCAGTGTAGGCTGCTTCAACACCATGGAGGAGGTAGATTCTACAATAAAGGCCTTAAGGGAGATTGCTTCAACGATTAAGTATTAAATAATTTGGGGAGGGGTTTTAAAATGCCGTTAACTGTAAAGGAGTTAAGTAAGGAGAGGCAGCTTGTGCTGCTGTGTTCAAGAGGAGTTTTAAACGAGCAACATATTAGTGAGATAAAGGAAATTATGGAGGGAAGGCTTGACTGGAAGGAGATACTGTACCAGGGGATAACTCACAGAACCCTTAATATCATGTATTACCACCTTAGTAAGCTAGGGCTTGCCGGTAAGGTAGAGGAAGAAGTATTAAAGGCCATGAAGACGCAAAGCAAGGTATATGCCATAAGAAATAAATCCTATTTTGCAGAAATTGCCGAAATCTTTAAAAAGCTGCATGAGGCAGGGATACGGGTTGCGATTTTAAAAGGAAACTTTCTTGCGTCGAAGGTATATCCTTCTGTTGAGACCAGAACCTTTAATGATCTGGACTTCCTTATAGATGTGAGAGACGGGGATAAAATAGTAAAAATTCTGGAGGATCTGGGCTATATACAGGGTGAGGTTGATGAAAAGGGGGACATAATACCAAGCACCAGGAAGCAGAAGATGCTGCAGCAGCTTGCTTCAAACGAGCTTCAGGAGTGCCTGAAAAAGAGTGATAATCCCTTTACTCCCATGTTTCAGGTGGATTTAAATTTTGATGTGCTGTGGAAGGGCAACTGCCCATGCAAAATAGACACGCCGGAGCTGCTTGAAAGAGCGGTAGAGGTGGATATAGACGGGGCAAGGACTTATATACTGGACTATGAGGACTTTTTGGTGCAGCTTGCGTGCCATCTTTATAAGGAGGCCGCTCTGCTGCACTGGATAAATGATTTGAGGGATCTTAAGATATATAAATTTGCAGATATCCTGATGTTTGTGGAAAAGTATTCCTCTGAAATTAATTGGGACAAGCTTGTTTCATTTTGCAAGAGGGTGGGCTGCGAAAAGATAGTTTATTATGCATTCTATTATGTAAATCTCATGTACGGTGAGGTTATACCGCAAAATGTAATGGCGCAGCTTGAGCCGGAGAATAAGGATTATCTGGATGAATACGGAATTGAAAATCAAAAGCCTGCAAAATGGGAGTTTGACTTTTTTACGAGAATGTTTGAGACATGCAGGGTGCTGGAAATAAGTGAGGATATGATGTCGGGCACCGACAGGTTCTGGAGCACCAAGAAAAATAGCTGAAAATAAGGATGGGAGCGCGTTTATGGTTGATTATAAAAAGATAATAAGAGATTTGATATTCAAGATATCATATGAGGTTTCCGATGACTGCCAATGTCTTCTCGACAGGGCTGTTGAAATGGAAACGGATGCCTCCTCCAAAATGATACTTGAAACAATAGTGGAAAACGTAAATATAGCCAGGGAGTGTAAGCAGGCGCTATGCCAGTCTCCGGGATATCTTACGGCATATGTAACCTTCGGGGAGGATTTTTTTGTACCAGATCTGGAGGAAATATTAAAGGAAGCGATAATAGACGCTACAAAAATAGGATATTTAAGGCCGAGCATGGTTGATCCGCTTACAAGAGTAAACAGCGGAGATAATAGCGGGCGCGGCGTGCCCAATATGGAGTATGAGCACAAAAAGGGAATAGACTACATAGAGGTTATTCCAAGCATAAAGGGCTGCGGTATTGAGCTGTACAACAAGGTTAAGGTTTTTACCATACCTGAAATAGGTGATAACTATGAGGGGATAAAAAGGTTTGTACTGGAATGCGTTTGTGAAGCGGGAGGAACGGCATGTCTGCCGTCCGCCATAGGCATAGGAATAGGGGGACAGGTGGATGTGGCTGCTAAGCTCAGCAGAAGGGCAATGAGCCTCAGAGGGTGGATGCAGAGAAGTGAGGACAAGAGGATAGCACAGCTTGAAAATGAGCTTTTGGAGGAGATAAATTCTCTGAATATAGGCTCTGGAGGTACCGGAGGAAAGGTGACGACTTTGAGCGTCAATATAGAAACAGCAGCCACACACACAACGCTTTGCCCCGTTGCCGTGAATTTTCATTGCTGGGTTGCCAGAAGGGCGGGAATAAGACTTTATAAGGATGGAAGAGTGGAAGAATTAAGCTTTATGTAAATTTTGAGGGGGGAGGAAGGACAATGGCTGAATATTATTTGAAAACTCCGTTAAAGGATGACGACATAGCCCTGCTTAATGCAGGTGACACCGTGTATATAAGCGGAAAAATTTATACTGCAAGAGACATGGCCCACTATAAGCTCAAAAAAATATACGACCTTGGGGGAGAGCTTCCCGAGGACTTTGGGGGACAGGTAATATTCCATGCGGGCCCCATTATAAATACTGAGAAGGATAAGCATAAATTAATTGCTATAGGTCCTACCAGCAGTATCAGAATGGATCCCTATTCGGATATGATGGGAAGACTGGGGGTAAAGGTTCTCATAGGAAAGGGAGGAATGGGGGATCAGACAACAGAGGCCATGAGTCGGCATACTATGGTCTACCTTCTGGCGGCGCATGGGTGCTCCGCAATACATACTCAAAAAATAACCTCGGTGGACAGACAGCACTGGATGGAGGAAATAGGTATGCCCGAGGCGCTGTGGGTTCTGCAATGCAAGGAGTTCGGGCCGTTGATAGTGGGAATAGATTCAAAAGGGAGAAATCTTTTTGAAGAGACCAAAAAAAATTCAAGGGAAATGGTCAAGGCCATGAGCGTATGCGGCAGCCCTAAGGAAGCCCGGCCCGACAAATATGAATATGAGGAATGATTAATGAGATATGAAAAAAAAGGGCATTTTGATAGCTGTGGAGGGTATAAGCGGCTCGGGTAAAAGTGAAGGCATTAAAGAGGTTTTTGAATATTACAAAAGCAGGGGTTATAGGGCAAGCATAGTCGAATGGAATTCCAATAAAAGAATACGCTGCCTTATGGAGCTGCTGAACAGGAGAAAACTTCTTACGCCGCTGGTGTATAGCGTTTTGCAGTGGCTAAGCTTCTATATTGATTACTTTATCAAAATTATGCCCTTATTAAAAAGGGGATACGTAGTAATAGCGGACAGGTACGTTTATACAGCATTGACAAGAGATGTCGTAAACGGTGCGGGCACAGCACACGGGCTGATTTTGAGAAGCATTGCGGCAGAACCTGATTTGCTGATGTTTTTCGACACAAGCCCGCATGTGTGCCATGACAGGATAAGCCTCAGGGGAAAGGCTCTTTTTCATACAAATAAATTTATTATGAACAGCCGCCTTTTGAAAAATAAGGATTTGTACTACTTAAAAAGGCTGAGGCGAGAGTATTTGAAGCTTTTATCCAAGCTCAATACCGATAAGGATATGCACATTGCTTTTATAAACGACTGTTCCACGGATATATCAAAGCATATTGATTGCTATATGGATATAAAGAAAGGCCGGGCCGGCATAAGCGGCGATAAAACTCAGATATCACTCAAATAAGCATTGCCGGCAGGCTTAAAACACACGGACAGGGGGTGTAATTTTGATAAAGCTTTGGAATTATTTGAATAAAATAGCTGCTACAAGCCATTACTCTATTACCTTCTCATCCGATAAGTTCAATTATCTGAACAAATGGCTGGTAAAGGGCGTGTATGTAGAAAACAAAAGCAATATGAGTACTCAGCCGTATATTGATGAATCGGGAGATATTGCACTGCATCATGAGCTGGCATATATTTCAAAGGAGGAGAGGGAAAAAAATTGGAGGTATTATTACTATGAGGTGAGAGACCAGGCTGAAAATCAATATACAGATTACTCTAAAAACACGCCTCAGACTCTTTTTGAGCCTGAGCAAAACAAGTACATATATAGCCTCTGCTGCATATATTCACAAAAAAACCAGCATGTGCTTTTCAGTGTCAACAGCTCCAATTCCATAAGGGTATGGATAAACGGAAAGCTTGTGTGCTTATCTGGGGCAGGCGCGTTCATTTTTCCGTATATATTTAAATTCAAGCTTAAAAAGGGTATTAATACCGTGCTTGTTGAAAAAGCGTTTTTTACCGCGCGACAATCTTCTGAAGTGGAAAAGGACTATTTTTCAATACATTTTAAGCCCTATGAGTGCTTTAATAATGATAAATGCCGTACCTTTATAGACAGTGAGTATTTTGGAATACTGGAAAATACCTTTAGCATTATACCTGAAAAATATTTTTATGGCCGTGACGATAAAATAAACGCCGTCGTGCTTTTAAAGTCATTAGCGGGGTCAAAAGAGGATAAAATTCTAATAACCGTATACAATGCTTTGGATGAGGAGCTCTATACCTGCTTTTGCAATACCTCCAAGTGCATATGCTTAAATAAGGCGTGCAAAAAGGAGGGAATACTCAGGCTGAGTGTTCAAAGCCTGCATAATAAGGATAAAAAATCCCATACCTATATTTTTTACGGAGACTTTACAGGCTACATGGATAACCTTATAAGAAAGCTCTGTGAAATGCCGGGGGTTGAAGATGAGGCAGTCCAAAGGCTTAAAAGCCTCAAAAAATTATATGATAGGGACAGGGGATTATGCTTAAGCAGCGCACAGGTGCTTACCGAAAAGACAGTTTACGCTGTTTTGCACCAGCTTGCACGCTTTGAAGCGGGACTTTCACAAAGAGTCAAAGGTTCTGGTGCGGGGAGGTTCAAGCACTGCAAGCCATTTTATGAGTCGGAGTATATTACCGGCTTGTATGGAGAAGAATCGGACTCGGATAAATATAATATCTATACTGTTTCATTTCCGCAGAGCAAAAAAACTGAAAATAAAAACAGGCTGTTTGTTTTCTACCAGCCTGAGCCCGTACTTCCGTATTATTTCGGGCGCGACTGCTGCAGCGCGCATAATGAGTTTTTAAGAAATACCGTTCTGATGTCGGTATGCGACTCGGCAGGGGAAGGCGGTAAACTGAAGTATAGAGCCGCCCATGATGTAATTGAAAATATAATAAAGAAATTTAATATCGACCGTGACAGAATTTACCTCGTAAGCTCCCATGACGGGGTCTACAGGGCGTTGGGTCTTGCTTCGAGCAGTTTTGCCGGAGGGCGTGCCTTTACGTTTGCCGCGATAGCGGTCACGGGACTCATGGCGGGATATGAGCCCGGCGAGGAAGACTGGCCGATACCTGAGTATATGTCGAGCATAGGGCATACCACCGTATTACAGCTCAATAACATGGAGCACCCTTTTTTAAATCTGTCACAGGCATTATATGCAGCAAGATTTTTAAGCAGGGTAAAGGTTTGGAACTTTGATAATTTTGAGGCAAATGAGTTTAAGGTGATGTTTAATTCACTGAAGCTTTTAGGGCTTCTCGCAGAGCATAATAAGGAAAAGTTTCCGGGAGGTGCAAACAGCAGTGGAACTACATGGGTATATTGAAGAGATTATACACCGCTGTCCGTACAAAATAACCTTTTTAGGCAATAGGCCCGGATTTATAAACAGGTGGCTTGTAAAAAGCGAGCCCATAAGCACGCCTTGCAACGGGGATTTTGAGCCATGTCTCAGCACGTATGGAAGAATACTTCTGAAGGGGGATGCGGAGGGCCTTTCGCAGCAGGAGCTTGAAAAAAATTGGAGGTATTACTGCTGCACAAGGCATGATGATTATCCCTATATAGAATACAGCAGGAACAATCCTGAGCAGATTTTTTTAAAGGGGGAGGATAAATACATATACAGTCTTTCCTGCATTTACTGTGAAGACACGGCAGACCTTTTAATTTATGCTGATGTCCTCATACCTGCGAGAATATGGATAAACGGGAACATTGTCTTTTCCATTACTCAGGGCTATATGATAAAGCAGCACGTATTTGCCGTAAGGCTGAAAAAGGGAATAAACATTGTCCTTATCGAAAAGTCAATGCTTGCCCGGTATAAAAATTTTAACCCTGATATGCTGAGGGTACATCTTGAGATTATACCTATGCAGTATTTGCTTAAAAATAAGGTTCACAGGTTTTTTGACGCAAACCAATTAAAGCTGTTGGACAGCGGCTTGAGGATTACTCCGGATAAGGCGTTTTATAAATGCGGAGAGGACATTGAAATTACCGTTATGCCGAGATACATAAGGGAAATGGATCGGGAAGCGATAACGGTGCAGGTTTTTAACGCGGCTTATCAAAAGGTGGCTGAGTGTGAGGAGCATACCTTTAAAAAAATTGTATTCACATTGTGTCCCGAGATGAAGGGTACATTTCTTATAAAAGCGGAGAGCATAAAAAGCGGCAAAAAGGATGAGGTGTATATTTTTAAAGGGGATTTTTCGTCTGATCTGGAGGAATTGGCTTTAAAGGCGGAGGGCAGGGAGGATTGTGACAAAAGCATACCCCTTTCAATAAGAAGAATAGCGTCAATTCCCGAGGTGGATACAAGCTTTTTCAAAAACACCACGGAAATGATGACCGACTATTTTTTTGAGCCACTGCTTGAGCAGGTGTTTTTGTTTGAAAATGCCGTTATACATTCTTCACCGGACTGTTGTAAAAAAGACATATTCAATATATCGCACAAAAGAGTAATGGCTTTTAAGAGCAGTGAAATTGATGACGGCTTTACAACATATTCCTTGCACTTTCCCCAATACTACACTCCCAAAAAGCGGTACGCCCTGATCGTTTATTTTGTATACGGCGCAGGATATGCAACCTACCCGTACATGGTTGAGTTCATAAACAAAAATATGTTTGAAGGGGCGATAGTGCTTGGCGTATGCGGAAGAGGAGGCACCAACAGGGATTATATAAATGAAGGCGATATTTTGGAAATTATACGGAAGGTAATTGAGGTATACAAAATAGACAGGAATAAAATATTCTGTGTGGGAGGGTGTACGGGAAATATAAGGGCTATAGGCATGATAATCCGCAAGCCGGATATATTCACAGCCATAGCGGGCGTAGAGGGAACTGTAAGGCTTGACATAAGGAAGCCTGAGTTTGAATGCTTAAAGAACATGGACAACATAAAAATGTACCAGCTCAATAATATTGAGGATGCAATTTTCAATACGGCAAGGGTCATTAATACCTTAAAAAGAATTCGGCACAGCAAGAGCTGGAACTTCAGCGGTTTTGGGCACAGTCAGTTTGACACTATGTTAAATTCGGGGCAATTAATAAAAATGCTTCTTGGCACAAATAGAGAACGATACCCCAAAGAAATATTTTTTATTACGGAGGAGCCGATATACAACAAGTCCTACTGGGCAAGGCTGGATTATATTAAAAGCCTTGGGGAGAAAGCCCGAATAGAAGCCAAGATATCGGGAGCTAAGCTTATACAAATAAGCTGCCGCAACATTAAAAGGCTTGCGCTGCTCTTAGCGCGTGAGGAAATGGGGCTTGAAAGAAGCATAAACATATCAATTAACGGATATAGCTGTAATGTTTGCTTAGCAGAGTATTCGGAAAGCTCCATAACAATCGGAAGCGCTGGTGCCTTTATAGAGGTGAGGGAGCTGACAAAGGAGCACTTCAATAAGGAATATGACTGCTTTCAAATTAATGAGAGGCTTCTTGGAATAAAGAGGGTATATTACGGAAGATGCACTGTTATAAAGCCTTGCAGTCAGGAGAGGAAAAGTCTTTCAAGAAGGATATTTCTTCTTTTAAAGGACCCCATGAGGGAAAAGGTGAGAAATTATAAATATGGTATTTTAACCGAGGATGAGCTGCGGCCGGAGAGCCTTAAGGGGACAAGCCTTGTGTACACAATAGCTCCCGATACTGACGGTACCTCCATCGGAGATACCGACGGTACCTCCGGCAAAGAAATAAGAGAGGAATTGCTAAAGGAATCGGGAGTAAGCGTGTACGGCTGCTGCATGGAGTACCGCGGGAAAAAATACTGCGGAGACTATTTTGCATTAATAAGGTATGACAGCCCATTTGATCCCGAGAAATCGGTATTGCTTGCCATATGCTCCAGTGGCGTGGCTATGGCAAAAATGACAGAGCTTATTAATTCCTTTGACTCAAGCCCTGTATTCTACAATGACGCAATCATTTACAGCGAGGGAGCTTACGAATATTTCAGACACGGGTGAGAGAAAAAATGATTATATTTTAAAAATGGCTTTGCGGGAGGCGCATGGATTTATGGACTTTCAAAGCTATATTGAACAAACTATATACAGCTGCCCCTATAACATAACCTTTTCAGGGAATAAACGCGGATTTCTAAACAGGTGGCTTGTAACAGGCAAGGCAGCCCAGCCCCACGGGGATAAAAGCCTTGAACCTTATCTCGGCACAGATGCCGCAATATTATATAACGCACGTCACACAGAGCTTGCACAGGAGGAGCTTGAAAGCAGCTGGAGATATTACTGCTGTACAAAGCTGGATGATGATACACAGATAGAGTATTGCAGGAATAATCCCGAGCAGATGTTCTCTAAGGACAGGGATGCCTATATTTACTGCCTTTGCTGTATTCACTGTTCCGACGGGGGAGATTTTCTGTTTTTTACCGATCCGCAGATACCCATAAGGGTATGGATAAACGGAGTATTGGTTTTTACTGTTACCCGGGAATATATGATAAAGCAGCATGTATTTGCGGTAAGGCTTAGAAAGGGTATGAACAGTGTTCTTGTAGAGAAGCCGGATTTTATGTGCTTTAAAGCCTTAACCCCATATACCTCCAGATTTCACCTGGAGTTTACGCCGTTAGAGCATATGCTTAAAAAAGGATTGCGCCAATTCTATGACGCAGGTCAGCTTAAGATATTGAAAAATAATTACAGAATTGCACCTGACAAAGCATTTTTTAATTCAGGAGAAAGCATTTTTATTACTGTTATACCCAGATATATTAAAGATGCAAAGCCCGAGGAAATAGAGGTGAGCGTATATGACGCGACAGGAAAGGCTTTGGCCTGTTCGAAGGAGAGCACCTTTAAAAGAATAATGATAAGCCTTGATGAAAAAATATCGGGAACGCTTTTAATAAAGGTTGGCGGATGCAGATGCAGATGCAGAAATCAGTCTGAGGTATATGTTTTTAAGGGAGATTTTGTCTCAAGGCTTGAGCTGATGGCATTTGAGGCCGAAATGAGAACCGACTGCGACGAAAGCATATCTAAAACCATAAGAAGAATGGCGGAGGTTCCCGATATTGAGTCAAGCTGCTTTAAGAATACAATGGAGCTTATAACCGACTCCATTTATGAGCCCTTGCTGGAGCAGCTGTTTGTGCTGGAGGGTATTACGGGATGCTCCTGCACTCATACCGAAGTAAGGGATATATTTACAATATCAAATAAAAGAATAATGGTGTTTAAGGACAGTGAAATTGATGACGGGTTTATAGTCTACCCGATACATTTTCCTGCCAATTACAAGCTGAAGGATAAGCACCCCTTAATAATCTATTTTCTGTATGGAGCAGGATACGCAAGCTATCCCTATGCGGCGGAGTATATTGAAAGACAGATGTTTGAGGATGCTGTAATACTGAATATATGCGGCAGGGGAGGAATGAACAGGGATTACATAAGTGAGGGGGTGATTCTGAACGCTATAGATGAAGTGATAAAAAGGTTTAATATAGACAGGGACAAAATATTTTGCGTAGGTGAATGCACGGGAACCTTAAAGGCCATAGGCATGGCGCTTAGAAAGCCCGATCTGTTTTCGGGTCTGATAGGTATTGAAGGAACTGCACGGCTTGACATAAGGAACCCTGAGTTTGAATGTCTTGGAAATTTGGATAACATAAAAATATACCAGCTTAATAATATTGAGGATGCAATTTTTAACGCAGCCAGAGTAATTGATACTCTTAAAAAATTTCGTCAGAATAAGAGCTGGAATTTCAGTGGTTTTAGCCATATTCAGTTCAGTACCATGCTTAATTCGGGTCAATTGCTTAAAATTTTCAACAGCACAAATAGAGAAAGATATCCCAAAGAAATATTTTTTATTACGGAGGAGCCGATATACAACAAGTCCTACTGGATAAGGCTTGATTATATTGAAAGCCTTGGGGAGAAAGCCCGCATAGAAGCCAAGATAGAGGGAACTAAGCTTATAGAGATAAGCTGCCGCAACATTAAAAGGCTTGCGCTGCTCTTAGCGCGTGGGGAAATGGGGCTTGAAAGCAGCATAAACATATCAATTAACGGATATAGCTGTAATGTTTGCTTAGCGGCATATTCGGAAAGCTCCATAACAATCGGAAACGACGGTATATTTATAGAGACGAGGGAGCTTACGCATAACAGCTTCAGCGAGGAATATAACTGCTTTCAGATTGATGAGAGGCTTCTTGGGATAAAGAGGGTGTATTATTCAAGGTGTACCGTTATAAAGCCTTGCGGCAATGATAGAAAAAGTGCTTTACAAAGGATATTCCGGCTTTTGAAGGCGCCCTTAAAGGAAAAGGTCAGAAACTATAAATACGGTGTTTTGGCAGAGGATGAGCTAAGCTCGGATAGTCTTAAGGGGACAAGCCTTGTGTATATAATAGCCGCAGATGATTTTAGAGGCATAAGGCATGAATTGATAATGGGGTCGGGCATAAGCCTGTCGGACGGCTTCATGGAGTACCGCGGCAAAAAATACCGCGGGGACTATTTTGCGTTAATAAGGCATGACAGTCCATTTGACCCCGAGAAATCGGTATTGCTTGCCATATGCTCCGGCGGGGAGGCCATGACACAGATGACGGGGCTTTTGAATTCTTTTGACTATAGCCCTGCCTTCTATAATGATGTAATTATTTACAGCAGAGGGGACTATGAGTATTTCAGAAGTACGTGAAAGAAAAGAAAATGAGTATGTTTTACAAAAGACTTGCGGGAGAGGCATATGCTTATGGACTTTGAGAGCTATATTAAACAAATTATATACAGTTGCCCCTACAATATAACCTTTTCAGGCAATAAATGCGGATTTCTAAACAGGTGGCTTGTAACAGGCAAGGACGCACAGTCCCATGGCGATAAAAGCCTTGAGCCTTATATCGGCACAGATGCCACAATATTATATAACGCACAGCACACAGAGCTTGCACAGGAGGAGCTTGAAAGCAACTGGAGGTATTACTGCTGTACAAAGCTGGATGATGATACACAGATAGAATATTGCAGGAATAATCCCGAGCAGATGTTCTCTAAGGACAGGGATGCCTATATTTACTGTCTTTGCTGTATTTACTGTGAGGATGAGCAGGACTATTTGTTTTTTGTCGATCCGCAGATACCCATAAGGATATGGATAAACGGATTGCTGGTTTTTGCTGTTACTTCGGGATACATGATAAATAAATATACCTTTGCAATAAGGCTTTCAAAAGGAATAAACAGCATACTGGTGGAAAAGGAGATGTTAAAATTATTCAGAGGCTTTAGCCCGTATACATCCAGATTTCATATGGAATTTGTTCCCATAAGGGTTATTGTTGAAAGTGACATTAGGCAGTTTTATGACAGAAACCAATTTAAAATATTAGAGAAAGAGTACAAAATAATACCTGACAGAGCCTTTTTTGACGGGAGGGAGGATATATCTATTACAGTTGTTCCACGGTATATAACCGATATTAAGCCCGAAAGGATAACGGTGAGTATATTTGACGCATCCCTCCGAAAAATAATTGATACTGAGGGATACACCTTTAGAAGGCTTCTGCTGAAACCGGATGGAGAAATAAGAGGCACGCTTCTTATAGAAGTCAAAAGTCATACAGGCAGCAAAAAAGCCGGAGCATATGTTTTCAAGGGGGATTTTTCACAACATCTAAAGCAATTGGGCATGATAGCTGAAAAAAGAAAGGATTATCATAGCAGCATTTTTAATTTTATCAAAAGAGCTTCTGAAATACCGGATGCCAACTTATTTTTTTTCAGAAATACCTTAGAGCTGATGACGGAGCATATTTATGAATCCGTTCTAAAGCAATTGTTTGCCGTAGAGGGTGCAGTTATTTATTGTGATGAAAATTGTTGTGAAAAAACAATATTAAGCATATCTGAAAAAAGAGCACTGGTATTTAAGGACAGTGAGACGGATGACAAATTTACCGCATACCTACTTCATCTTCCTCGGGATTACAGCCTTAACAAAAGGTATGCTTTAACGGTTTATTTTATATATGGGACAGGCTATTCAACATACCCGTATGCCATGGATTTCATTGAGAGGCAGCTTTTTGACGGCACTATAGTATTAACCATATGCGGCAGGGGAGGGATGAACAGGGATTACATAAATGAAGGTGATATTTTAACAATTATAAAAGGCATAGTTGAAAAATACAATATTGACAGAGACAGGATATTTTGTATAGGAGGATGTACCGGAACCTTAAGGGCTATAGGCATGGGAATAAGAATGCCGGGGCTGTTTGCAGGGATAATGGGCGTGGAGGGCACGGCAAGGCTTGATATAAGAAAGCCTGAGCTTGAATATCTAAAAAACCTGGATAATTTAAGAATATTGCAGCTTAATAATATTGAGGATGCAATTTTTAACACCGCAAGAGTGCTGGACACTCTAAACCGGTTCCGTCATAATAAAAGCTGGAATTTCAGCGGATTTAGCCATATTCAGTTTGACACAATGCTCAGCTCAAGTAAATTAATAAAAATACTTCTTGGAATAAAAAGAGAAAGATATCCTAAAGAAATATTTTTTATTACGGACGAGCCAATATACAACAAGTCCTATTGGATAAGGCTCGATTATATTGAAAGCCTTGAGGACAAAGCCCGCATAGAAGCCACGATATCAGGAGCTAAGCTTATTTGTATAAGCTGCAGCAATGTTAAAAGTCTTACACTGCTCTTAGCGCGTGAGGAAATGGGGCTTGAGGACAGCATAAACATATCAATTAACGGATATAGCTGTAATGTTTATTTGGGGGAGTATTCGGAAAGCTCCATAACTCTCCGAAGCGGCGGCATTTCTATAGAAAACAGAAGTCTTACCAGAGATAGCTTTGCTAAAGAATATGACTGCTTTCAAATCAATGAGCGCCTTCTTGGAATAAAGAGAGTGTACGGCTCAAGATGCACTGTTATAAAGCCTTGCAGTCAGGAGAGGAAAAGCCTTTCAAGAAGGATGTTTCTGCTTTTAAAGGACCCTATGAGGGAAAAGGTGAGAAATTATAAATATGGCGTTCTAACGGAGGATGAGTTAAGGCATGACAAGCTGGAGGATACAAGCCTTGTGTACATAATAGCTCCCGATACCGTCGGAGGTAACGTCGGTACCACCGGCAAAGAAATAAGAGAGGAATTGCTAAAGGGCTCGGGAGTAAGCATGTCGGGCGGCTGCATGGAGTACCGAGGCAAAAAATACTGCGGTGACTATTTTGCATTAATAAGGAGTGACAGCCCCTTTAACGGGGAGAGATCGGTATTGCTGGCCATATGCTCTACAGGAGAGGCCATGACACAGATGGCAGGGCTTTTGAGCTCCTTTGACTATAGCCCTGTTTTTTACAACGACGCAATTGTATACAGCAGTACGGGATATGAGTATTTCAGATAAGCATTTAAGTTTTAAATATAAAAATAAAAAGGGGATGTTTAATATGTATAAGGTGCTTAAGCCGTGTAAAGAAACCTACAGGCTTGCGGGAGAGGCAATAAGGCAGGGAAAGGTCATTGTAGTGCCGACTGACGCTGTATATGCCGTTGTGTGCGACGCGTTTAATGAGAAAGCGGTGTCAAGGCTGAGGGAAATAAGACAAAGCCCGGAGGGAAAGCCTCTTTCGCTGATAATAGATAAAAACGACATTGAAAAGTTCTGTGAGGTAGGCAATGATTTATTAAAAGAAATCATTGAAGTCCTTTTGCCTGGAAAGGTCAGCTTCCTTATAAATAAAAAGGGGGACGTATTTAAACACGCAGTGCCTGACAGCGATGCCATATGCGTGTTCTGGCAGGATAATGAAACTAAGGGAGTATATGAGGAGAGCAATACGGTGCTTGCCATCTCTTCGGCAAATAAGGCGGGAGCCGCTGAGGCAACCACTCTTTCACAGGCTTTAGAATATTTTGGAGAAGAAATTGAGCTGTATATTGACAGTGGAGAGGAAAGGGGAAGCAAGGGGACAACACAGCTTGATATAAGGGGAGAGAGCATTAAGGTTATGCGTGAGTCTCCCATGTGCCCTCTGGAGCATATAAATAAAATTCTTAAGGATAAGGGTGTTGATATTAAATTATGAAGCAAACATAAGCTATTTATATTTGACTTTATTTAACAATAGAATTATAATTAACAATGTTATTTTAAATTGCTTTAGGAGAAAACCTTATGAATTGTAATATATTGCCGGTTGTTTATCCCCCGATAAATGCTTTTCCGCATCAAGGCGCCTTATTCTCGGTTTTATTTGCAAGAGAAGAATGCAAACCATGGATTTTTAATAATTTTATACAGATCTATTCTTTAAAAGACTTGTATAAAAATGATTTGCGCAGCGGGACAATTGATTTTTATTATAATATGTATGGCGACTGGATGAACTTTTACATAAAAGCAAATCCATGGATAAAATTTAATTCCATACCTTTTGAATTTATAAAATCCTCCGGCATAAATTTTATTGAGTTTATAAAAAGCAGTATAAACGGGAATTGTTATTTATTTTTTGATGTTGATACCTACTATATTTCAGAATACAAATATTGGTATATGGAAAGCCATACGCCACATGACATATTTATTTATGGCTATGATGATGAAAAAAAGCTGTTTTACATGGGCGACAATACTATTGGGAAATATTGTCATGGGCATGTGACTTATGAAGAATTGCTAATAAGCTTAAATACCTTATCTGAAATTTATTCAGGCACTAATGAAGAAATATTTTGCCATAGTTATAGAGAGAAAGCTTTTAATTTAATAAAGGTTAAAAAAAATGTCGAACGCAGCGGAGAAAATCCATTATTTCAAAAAGAAATATTTGGTATCAATATTAATAAAATCATAAATGACTTAAAGGAATATCTGCTTTGGGATAATTATGGAGAAGGATATAGGCACAGCGATTTTTATGTGTATGGTATTGATTGCTATAATGAGCTGGAAAAATTTATTTACTATGCTATGGAGACTAATCAGGAGGTTGACTACCGGGCGTTATATTCTTTTATAGAGCACAAGAAGCTAATGCTGCTAAGAATACAATATTTGTGCAATGAGTACGGCCTCAATATTTTAATGGATAAATATACAATTTTGGTTCAGAATTTTAACTTATTAATGAAGATTGTATTAAAAGCTAACATTAAGGTTAATAACTCAAAGGATTTATGGCAAAAAGCAATTAATCTTTTGGAAAAGTTCCGGTATGATGAGATTATTCTTTTAAATGAATTTATAACTAAGGTAGAATAACCATTCACATCAATTATTGCTTAAAAGACTGTTGCAGACATAATGCGGCAGTCTTTTTTTGTTTTTAAAAGACAAAAAAACATACATAAGACGAAATGTGTCGAAATAAAAATAGCAAAATTAATAAATATTTGAAGGATATATATATAATAGTATAGAATATAATATAATCCGATATTTGAGTCTATTAGCGCATATATATAATATAGAGCCCTGCTTTATATAAATAGTTTTTTTAGTTTAAACAGGCGGTATACAAATAAATGATTATTAAGATAAGGAGGGGACTGCATTATGAGTTATGAGGAGGAATATCTTAAGTTTGTGGATTCAAAAGAACCGCTGAGTAATCTGCAGAACAAGGATTGGTCCATATACATGGGGTACGGCAAAACATATCCTTATTTGTACGACATCCCCAGCAGTGAAAGGGAGGATTTTTTTGATGTCAGATATGGGCACGATCCCATACAGACACTGGATATTCATTATCTTAAGAGCACGAAAAGCAAAAAAAGACCTGTGGTTTTTTTTATACATGGAGGGGGATGGAACTGCGAGGATAAAAGCAATACCAGATATTATGCTTTGGACTGGGTAAACATGGGTTATACCGTTGTGTCCATAAATTACAGGCTGGCTCCTCATTCTCAGCATCCATGCCAGATTGAGGACTGCGCACTGGCTTTGAAATGGGTTATTGACAACATAAAAAAATA
This sequence comes from Anaerobacterium chartisolvens, assembly GCF_003337415.1. Taxonomy (GTDB): domain Bacteria; phylum Bacillota; class Clostridia; order Acetivibrionales; family DSM-27016; genus Anaerobacterium; species Anaerobacterium chartisolvens. The sequence continues at coordinate 78,122 of NZ_QPJT01000021.1, forward strand.
CAGAGGAGATCCCAACAGAATAGTAGGAATAGGCCACTCGGCCGGCGCACACCTGCTTGCGCTGCTTGTTTGCGGAAAGCAATGGCATGAGCAGTTTAACATTAACATCAAAAAGTTAAAATGCTGGATTCCGGTAAGCGGTATTTTTGATTTCAATATGTATGATAACTATTTAAATCCCATGCTGGGCACATTGATAAACGAGATGCTTGGCGAAGGAAATAAGGACACCTGCTCCGTTAATATGCATATCACGGGCAAGGAGCCTCCGTGCTTTATTTTGCATGGAGGGGATGACTGGCTTGTGCCTCGCTCCAACTCCATATTGCTATACGATATGCTCAATAAAAAAGGGTGTGGAGATGTCCGGCTTGAAATAGTCAAAGGCTACTGGCATTGCAATATGATGCTGGGGTATGACAAGCCGGGGCATATGCCTGGGCAACTGATTAACGCATACCTTGAAAAATTTATAAATCATGGACTGGAAGAATATCAGGAGCAGATTACAGATAAAAAGCTTGTTAACATATAGATAAAAAACAGAATTGGCTGTCTCCTGACAGCCAATTCTGTTTTTTATCAAGAGAAATTCAAATACCAATAATAAACCAATATGTACATAATGCGACAAAATAAAGGCATTGATATAAAAATATGTCGAAATAAAATTAGTAAATGTTTGAAGGATATATTTGTAATAGTATCGAATATGTATGTGTGTAAAATAATTACTGTAAACATGTACATGGATTTAATGCCTTTAAGGTTCACTTGAAAAATCTTTAATTTGGTCTGTTTACGACAACAAACAGGGGGGGCAAGCTATGCAAAACGTAGAGGAATTATTTAATGAAAACTTACAACAGTATCAAAAAGGACTTAATGAAGCTATAGCCAAATACTGTATAATAGGCGGAGTTATGGGAGTAGCTTTTTATATATTTATGAAGGTTGTAGGCATAATGAGTATTTTTAAATGGGTTAATTTACTTTACTTCTGTATTCCCGTCCTTATTGGCCTGCTGGTTATAGGAATGTCATATATTGTATTAAAAAAATATTACAGCCATCTCTATATAAAAGCTCTTAAGTACATTGTTGTGACTGTAGCCTGTATAAATCAGTTTGCAATAAGCGTATTTATACCTTATAGAGATATATGGGGAGTTGTAGTGCTAATATTCTTTGTATGCTCCTTTTATCTTGAAAGGCGTCTGGTGCTGTATGGAATATGTTTAGGCTCGGCAGTAGCTATATTATCGTTCTATTTAAATACATGTCCTGAGGAATTGAGTATGTCGGTGGCTGATATTGCAACAAGGGTGCAGGTTGTCTCCTTCGGAGCAATTGCCGCATTTATAAGTGCAATATTAGGAAGAAAGCTTTTGTATAAATCTTGTGTAAATGAATTCAATGTAAGTAAATCTCTTTCTGATTTAAAGCAGGTGGTTGAAAAGGTTAAGGAGGTTTCCGAAAGAATAACGGAATCCAGCTCATATATATCGGCACTTGCAAATCAGCAGCAGAAGGCATCTGAAATGACGGCTACAAACACCTCCCAAATTCTGGAGGGAGCAGTAAAAACTGTGGAGAACGTAAAGGATAGTGAGGACTTAATCAATTCTCTTAATATGGAAATCCAAAGCATGAAAAATGAGGCGGACAGTGCTCATGAAAAGTCTGCAAAGCTTAAGGGGACTGCCGATAAAGGGAAATACTCCATTGACAGTGCGGTTGAAAAGATGGAGGGTATAAAAGCAAGTGCCATAGTTACTTCCAGAAGCGCAAAGGAGCTTGATATAAAAGCGCAGAAAATTGATGTGATAGTTGCGGGAATACAGGGTATTGCAAATCAGACAAACCTGCTGTCCCTTAATGCTTCAATTGAGGCGGCCAGAGCGGGAGAGCACGGAAAAGGCTTTGCCATCGTGGCGGGTGAAATAAGGAAGCTTGCCGAACAAAGCCAGAAGTCATTAAACGATATTACAACTACCTTGAAGGAAATATTCAACCACGGGCAAAAGGTGGATGATTTAGTTATAAAGGTGGATGAGGGAGTACAGATTATAAAAATGTCAAAGGACTACTATCAGAATATTATTGAGGATCTGGAGATTACAGGCAGTTCTCTGTCGAATATGAAGGAGATATCAGAAAAGCAGCTTTCATATTCTAAAATTGTAAGCAATTATATTTCACAGGTAAGTGAGACCACGCAGATGACATCTGAAAATCTTGAGTCAACCTCGGCTGCTACGGAGGAGACCTTTGCTTCCAGTGAAGAGCTTCTTAATTCGGCAAATATGCTAAACAACATAGCAAAGGAATTAAATAAAACGGTTTCGTCTATATAATTCAAGATGAAATGTATTGAATATATAGAATGCAATAAAGATTTTACAAACATGGAGGATATAATTGCTTACAGAAATTTTTAACTACAACGAAAAGACGCCTTGCGGGGAAATGTCTCACGGGTCTGTCATCAGGCGCTTTTCTTAGATGTATTCCTTACGGGTCAAAAAAATTTCTTCCATCAAGTTATATCCTCCATGTAAAATCTTTATTGCTAAATATATAGATTAAATTTTTAAATGATTTAAAGCCAATATGAGGTACACTGCAAATTACCTCATATTGGCTTTAAAAATAATTTACGCTGTCTTTTTGCCGGTCTTATGCTCTGCACTCCAACTGCTTTTGCAGGATAAGGAGCATAAATAATTAACTACCATTTGATTAAATTCGGCAGGCTTTTGGAATATAAGAACATGTCCAGCATCCTTGATTACTTTGAATTGATTATTTATATATTTTTCCTTAAGAGCAACGGCATCGTTAAAAAAGCAAAAATCCTTGCTTCCCGCTACGATTAATGAAGGTATAGTGCTCGGGGTGGTGTAGTAATAGTGATCCCCTCTTACGGTTAGCTTCCACCATTTTAAGAATTCCTGATTACTCATTTTTAATGTTTCATTTAAGAAGAATTTTCTGGATTTTTCATGAGGTTTGCCGGGAAGCATTAAATTTGCCATTAATTTGAGATAAGTATCTTTTTTGAAAATTCGAAGGAATATTTTTTCTGCAAAGCTGTTGAAAATAGCGGATAAGTAGTTAGGCTTGCTGATAGGACTCGTGAATATATTGGAGATTACTCTTTCTGGAAATAGCTCACAAAAATATTGCTGAATAATTGTCCCAAGAGACAATCCCATAAAGTGAGCTTTTTCGATATTAAGCTCGTCCATTAAAGCTCTTACGTGGTTCGCGATAATCTCTCCGCTGTACTTTTTTGTACAGGATGCGCTTGAATTACCGTGACCTGCAAGATCTACATTTAAAACCCTGAAATGCTTGTTAAGATCCTCCATTTGGTATTTCCAACACCTTGTAGAGCCTGATATCCCGTGCAGTAAAACCAGAAAGTCTCCCTCCGGATTTCCGGAAATTTCATAATACATACTGTAGTCCCCAACCTTTGAATACATATTAACCCTCTCCTTTAAAATTATTTTTAATCTCTCAATTATGTCTATACGCCGCTAACATTATACGACAAAATATAGCATAATATTCTCTATGATTTTAAATTATATAATTAAAAGGATTAAATGTCAATCATAAAATACAAATGTTTATTTAATTTTTTGTTACAATGTGGAGGTTGGGGTCTGAATTTGATTAATTATATTAAGGCACGGCAGAAATGAAACATCGGTATAGCTCCCCCTTTTGCCTTCTTCCTGATTTAATTTTCTATTTGATGCTCACTTTATATTCCCTCATCCATGTATCGGCCTGTATCAGGTATGCATACATCTGCGGGGTTGCCATGAGCTGACCGAACCACGGCTTGCCGTAATCTGACGATGCTTGTATGGACGCTTTCAAATATTCTGTGTTGACAAAAGGAATTATGGGAGATGCGGTGTCGCTTAAAATTTCAAGCAGCAATTTGCCTACTGCCTTTTCATAGGCGGGATTATGGGTTTTAGGGTAAGGGCTTTTCTTTCTGTATAGCACGTCGTTTGGAAGAATCCCTTCCAATGCTTTCCTGAGCATACCCTTTTCACGTCCGTTTAATGCCTTTGTGGTCCAGGGAATATTCCACACGTATTCAACCATTCTGTGATCACAATATGGAACACGCACCTCAAGGCCGTGCGCCATACTCATTCTATCTTTTCTTTCTAAAAGGGTAGACATAAACCATGTAATATTAAGATAAAATATCTCACGCCTTCTGGCCTCTAACGTCTCTTCTCCGGGAAGGCGGGGAGTCTCTGAAATTGTTTCGCGGTATCTCCGTTGGATGTACTGCTCCGCCTTTATAGCATCCTTTAAAGCCTCCGAATAAAATTTGGTGCGCTCATTAATAGAGCGTGACCACGGAAAGGTATCCGCGCTTAAGGCATCCTCGCGGTGAAACCATGGATATCCCCCGAACACTTCATCGGCGCACTCACCGGATAATCCCACAGTCGCTCCCTTTTTGATCTCTCTGCAGAACAGCCACAGTGAAGAATCTATATCCGCCATTCCCGGAAGATCACGAGCCTTTACCGAATCAACAAGAGCCTCCACCAGTTGAGGGGTGTCAATGGTTATATAATGGTGCTGCGTCTCGAATTCCTCAGACATGCGCTTTACCCACGGCGCATCGGAATTGGGCTGAAAGCTGCTGGGCTTGAAGTAAAGCTCATTATCGGTGTAATCTATAGAATATGTGTTGAGCCGACCCTGCCCTGAGCTTTTAAAGTAACCGGCGGCAAGAGCGGTGATAGCACTTGAATCCAGCCCGCCGGATAAAAATGTGCATATGGGAACATCGGATATAAGCTGTCTTTCTATGGTATCCTTTACAAGAAACCGCACCTTTTCTATTGTGGCTTCCTCGGTGTCGGTATGAGGTGCGCTTTCAAGTGACCAATACCTGTCGGTTAAAAAGCCATTGCGGGTAAAAAGCGCGTAATGTGCCGGCTTTATCTCAAATACGTTTTTGAACACCCCATGTCCGGGCGTCCTTGACGGACCCAGCGCAAAGATTTCGGCAAGGCCCTCGCTGTCTATCTCGGGCTTAATCATAGGATGTGCAAGAAGGGCTTTTAACTCCGAAGCGAATATAAGAGAGCTGCCCCGGAGCGCATAGAACAGAGGCTTTACGCCAAACCTGTCCCGCGCCAGAAAAAGGCGGCTTTCGCTGTCATCCCATACCCCGAAGGCATAAATTCCGTTAAGGTGGTTTACACATTCCGTACCCCATTCAATATACGAGACGAGAAGCACCTCAGTGTCCGAATTGCTGGTAAAGCTATGCCCCCTGCATTCCAGCTCACAGCGTAAATCATATGTATTATAAAGCTCCCCGTTATAAGTGATAACCCATGTTTTGCCGTCATATTGCTTTACCATGGGCTGACTTCCTCCTACAGGATCAACCACAGCCAGACGCCTGTGAGCAAACGCTGTATGCTCCGAAAACCAAAAGCCCCCTGCATCCGGCCCCCGTGCAATTAATTTTTCGTTCATGGCGTTCATTATATTATGCTGTCGTGACAAATCCTCATTATAATCAATCCAACCCGCTATTCCGCACATAATTTACTCAGCTCCTTTATTAGCAATATATGTTAAAAGATAAATTTGGTGAAAAACTATTTTTAATCCAATAATTATTGTTAACGGCCTTTTTTTTGGGTATATTTATATAGGATGCAATAAAGATTTTACAAACATAGAGGATATAATTGCTTACAGAAATTTTTAATAGCAACGAAAAGACGCCTTGCGGGGAAATGT